>NZ_BQIP01000089.1 GCF_021602585.1 Pseudomonas faucium | reverse complement strand
GAACTCAAACGCATGGCCCAGGAACGCGCCCAAACCGAAGCACGCTTGAAGCAGATGGGCATCGCCATCGATGAAAACTACCAGGACCCGCCCATCAAGGCCCTGGAATAACCCACTCTTCAGCCCCCACTCAGGAGATCCCTTGTCATGGACCTGACCTTCGGCACCCCGCTCTCGCAAAGCGGCCGCCTGCTGCAGCTGAC
>NZ_BQIP01000088.1 GCF_021602585.1 Pseudomonas faucium | reverse complement strand
TATAACACCCAAGCAATTTGCTAGCGCAGATTGCGGTGGTGAAGACGAAACGAACCGAAAGTTCGCAAGCAACATCACAAATATCACATATCCGAATTCGCTGGGCTGTCCATCTGGACATTCTGGCCACAGAATTTCTTGACGACCATAGAGCATTGGAACCACCTGATCCCATCCCGAACTCAGCAGTGAAACGATGCATCGCCGATGGTA
>NZ_BQIP01000087.1 GCF_021602585.1 Pseudomonas faucium | reverse complement strand
TACCTAACCACCTGTGTCGGTTTGGGGTACGGTTCCCAGTTATCTGAAGCTTAGGAGCTTTTCTTGGAAGCATGGCATCAACCACTTCGTCGCCTAAGGGCAACTCGTCATCAGCTCTCGGCCTTGAGATCCCGGATTTGCCTAAGATCTCAGCCTACCACCTTAAACTTGGACAACCAACGCCAAGCTGGCCTAGCCTTCTCCGTCCCTCCATCGCAATAACTG
>NZ_BQIP01000086.1 GCF_021602585.1 Pseudomonas faucium | reverse complement strand
CAGCCTGGCGGCCTGGGGCATTGGCGTGACCGTGGTGCTGACCTTGCTGCTGGTATCCATCCCCTTGGCGAGCATTCGCCGCGAGCACGTTACCGTAGGGTTGGCGGCCGCTTGAGGTAGGCGGCGCTCGATCTTGACCACGCTGAAAAACTCGACCCAGGCAAAAACGCAGACTCCCCCTGCATATTTGCCGATTGTGTACGACAAATTCGCATGCCAGGATCTCGCGATACTCCAGCGGCCTCC
>NZ_BQIP01000085.1 GCF_021602585.1 Pseudomonas faucium | reverse complement strand
ATGCAGACGTTGCGGTTGTTCGGGGTGATTCTGACTGGGGCGTTCTGTGCTCGGCAGATCATTCGCTTGAGCAGGGTTTGAGGCGCTTGGCTTGAGCCTTTGGGTGTTCATGAGATCGAGCGCCGCCACATCGATCTTGCCCATGTTCATCATCGCCTCGAACGCGCGCTTGGCTGCGGCCCGGTCCGGGTTGCCCAGCGCCTCGATGAGAATCCGTGGGCAGATCTGCCAGGAAATCCCCCACTTG
>NZ_BQIP01000084.1 GCF_021602585.1 Pseudomonas faucium | reverse complement strand
AGGCCCGGGAACGTATTCACCGCGACATTCTGATTCGCGATTACTAGCGATTCCGACTTCACGCAGTCGAGTTGCAGACTGCGATCCGGACTACGATCGGTTTTGTGAGATTAGCTCCACCTCGCGGCTTGGCAACCCTCTGTACCGACCATTGTAGCACGTGTGTAGCCCAGGCCGTAAGGGCCATGATGACTTGACGTCATCCCCACCTTCCTCCGGTTTGTCACCGGCAGTCTCCTTAGAGTGCCCACCATA
>NZ_BQIP01000083.1 GCF_021602585.1 Pseudomonas faucium | reverse complement strand
AACCACCTACGCGCGCTTTACGCCCAGTAATTCCGATTAACGCTTGCACCCTCTGTATTACCGCGGCTGCTGGCACAGAGTTAGCCGGTGCTTATTCTGTCGGTAACGTCAAAACAGCAAGGTATTAACTTACTGCCCTTCCTCCCAACTTAAAGTGCTTTACAATCCGAAGACCTTCTTCACACACGCGGCATGGCTGGATCAGGCTTTCGCCCATTGTCCAATATTCCCCACTGCTGCCTCCCGTAGGAGTCT
>NZ_BQIP01000082.1 GCF_021602585.1 Pseudomonas faucium | reverse complement strand
ACGGAGTGTGACGGCCGCCTTCTTCCTTCGACAGGACGTAGACTTCTGCGGTGAACTTGGTGTGCGGCTTGACCGAACCTGGCTTGACCAGAACCTGGCCACGCTCAACGTCGTCACGCTTGGTGCCACGCAGCAGCACGCCGCAGTTCTCGCCAGCACGACCTTCGTCCAGCAGCTTGCGGAACATCTCAACGCCGGTGCAGGTGGTGGTGGTGGTGTCACGCAGACCAACGATTTCCAGCGGATCCTGAACGC
>NZ_BQIP01000081.1 GCF_021602585.1 Pseudomonas faucium | reverse complement strand
ATGGAAAACAGGTTAATATTCCTGTACTTCCAGTTATTGCGATGGAGGGACGGAGAAGGCTAGGCCAGCTTGGCGTTGGTTGTCCAAGTTTAAGGTGGTAGGCTGAGATCTTAGGCAAATCCGGGATTTCAAGGCCGAGAGCTGATGACGAGTTGCCATTAGGCGACGAAGTGGTTGATGCCATGCTTCCAAGAAAAGCTCCTAAGCTTCAGATAACTGGGAACCGTACCCCAAACCGACACAGGTGGTTAGGTA
>NZ_BQIP01000080.1 GCF_021602585.1 Pseudomonas faucium | reverse complement strand
TTCCCCACGTTAACGTCGGCACTATCGGCCACGTTGACCACGGTAAGACCACTCTGACCGCAGCTCTGACTCGCGTCTGCTCCGAAGTTTTCGGTTCGGCAGTCGTTGAGTTCGACAAGATCGACTCGGCTCCGGAAGAAAAAGCGCGCGGTATCACCATCAACACCGCTCACGTCGAGTACAACTCGAACATTCGTCACTACGCTCACGTTGACTGCCCAGGTCACGCTGACTACGTGAAGAACATGATCACCG
>NZ_BQIP01000079.1 GCF_021602585.1 Pseudomonas faucium | reverse complement strand
TCTATGGTCGTCAAGAAATTCTGTTGCCAGAATGTCCAGATGGACAGCCCAGCGAATTCGGATATGCGATATTTGTGATGTTGCTTGCGAACTTTCGGTTCGTTTCGTCTTCACCACCGCAATCTGCATGAGCAAATTGCTTGGGTGTTATATGGTCAAGCCTCACGGGCAATTAGTATTGGTTAGCTCAACGCCTCACAGCGCTTACACACCCAACCTATCAACGTCGTAGTCTTCGACGGCCCTTTAGGGGATT
>NZ_BQIP01000078.1 GCF_021602585.1 Pseudomonas faucium | reverse complement strand
CGCAGGCTACCACGTCTTTCATCGCCTCTGACTGCCAAGGCATCCACCGTATGCGCTTCTTCACTTGACCATATAACCCCAAGCAATCTGGTTATACTGTGAAGACGACATTCGCCGAAAATTCGCACGTCGCTCTTTCGAGCAGAACTCACAAATTTTACCTTAGCCTGATCACACACCAGTGAAAGTGCATGTCAGTCTATATCTATCACATATCCGAATTTTTAAAGAACGATCTGACAAAAGTCAGAAATCAAC
>NZ_BQIP01000077.1 GCF_021602585.1 Pseudomonas faucium | reverse complement strand
GCGTGCCGAACTACCCGGACATCACCCGCGTGTCGAAGATCGTCGACAAGCACAAGGTCAACATCCTCTACACCGCGCCCACCGCCATCCGCGCGATGATGGCCGAGGGCGAGGCCGCCGTGGCCGGCGCCGACGGCTCCAGCCCGCGCCTGCTGGGCTCGGTGGGCGAGCCGATCAACCCCGAGGCGTGGAACTGGTACTACAAGACCGTCGGCAAGGAACGTTGCCCGATCGTCGACACCTGGTGGCAGACCGAGACCGGCGGCGTGCTG
>NZ_BQIP01000076.1 GCF_021602585.1 Pseudomonas faucium | reverse complement strand
CGAGGCTGAAAAGCGTAGTCGATGGAAAACAGGTTAATATTCCTGTACTTCCAGTTATTGCGATGGAGGGACGGAGAAGGCTAGGCCAGCTTGGCGTTGGTTGTCCAAGTTTAAGGTGGTAGGCTGAAATCTTAGGCAAATCCGGGATTTCAAGGCCGAGAGCTGATGACGAGTTGCCCTTAGGCGACGAAGTGGTTGATGCCATGCTTCCAAGAAAAGCTCCTAAGCTTCAGATAACTGGGAACCGTACCCCAAACCGACACAGGTGGTTAGGTA
>NZ_BQIP01000075.1 GCF_021602585.1 Pseudomonas faucium | reverse complement strand
CGAGCAGAACTCACAAATTTTACCTTAGCCTGATCACACACCAGTGAAAGTGCATGTCAGTCTATATCTATCACATATCCGAATTTTTAAAGAACGATCTGACAAAAGTCAGAAATCAACATTCAAACTGAATGCTCATTTCTGCGTTCTGCTCAGGAACAGCGTAAGACCCTTACAGGTCCGTCGCCTTCGACAAAGAATCAAGCAATTCGTGTGGGAGCTCATCAGCAGGCTGATGTCGTCGATTAAGGAGGTGATCCAGCCGCAGGTTCCCCTACGGCTACCTTGTTA
>NZ_BQIP01000074.1 GCF_021602585.1 Pseudomonas faucium | reverse complement strand
AGCTGACGGCCAAAAGCTGGCTGACCGAAGCGCCGCTGCGCATGCTGATGAACAACCTCGACCCGCAGGTCGCCGAAAACCCCAAGGAACTGGTGGTGTACGGCGGCATCGGCCGCGCCGCGCGCAATTGGGCCTGCTACGACAAGATCGTCGAGAGCCTGACCCACCTCAACGACGACGAAACCCTGCTGGTGCAGTCGGGCAAGCCGGTCGGCGTGTTCAAGACCCACGCCAACGCCCCGCGCGTGCTGATCGCCAACTCCAACCTGGTGCCGCACTGGGCCAACTGGGA
>NZ_BQIP01000073.1 GCF_021602585.1 Pseudomonas faucium | reverse complement strand
CGAGCAGAACTCACAAATTTTACCTTAGCCTGATCACACACCAGTGAAAGTGCATGTCAGTCTATATCTATCACATATCCGAATTTTTAAAGAACGATCTGACAAAAGTCAGAAATCAACATTCAAAGCGAATGTTCATTTCTGAGTTCTGCTCAGGAACAGCGTGAGACCCTTACAGGTCCGTCGCCTTCGACAAAGAATCAAGCAATTCGTGTGGGAGCTCATCAGCAGGCTGATGTCGTCGATTAAGGAGGTGATCCAGCCGCAGGTTCCCCTACGGCTACCTTGTTACG
>NZ_BQIP01000072.1 GCF_021602585.1 Pseudomonas faucium | reverse complement strand
CAGTGAAACGATGCATCGCCGATGGTAGTGTGGGGTTTCCCCATGTGAGAGTAGGTCATCGTCAAGATTCATTTCGCAAAACCCCTATCTGCGCGAGCAGGTAGGGGTTTTGTCTTTAAGTAGAAGCCATAGAGATTCGCAGGCACGTCCCGAGGGACGGGCCAGCACACAGAATTTCTTGACGACCATAGAGCATTGGAACCACCTGATCCCATCCCGAACTCAGCAGTGAAACGATGCATCGCCGATGGTAGTGTGGGGTTTCCCCATGTGAGAGTAGGTCATCGTCAAGAT
>NZ_BQIP01000071.1 GCF_021602585.1 Pseudomonas faucium | reverse complement strand
CGAGGCTGAAAAGCGTAGTCGATGGAAAACAGGTTAATATTCCTGTACTTCCAGTTATTGCGATGGAGGGACGGAGAAGGCTAGGCCAGCTTGGCGTTGGTTGTCCAAGTTTAAGGTGGTAGGCTGAGATCTTAGGCAAATCCGGGATCTCAAGGCCGAGAGCTGATGACGAGTTGCCATTAGGCGACGAAGTGGTTGATGCCATGCTTCCAAGAAAAGCTCCTAAGCTTCAGATAACTGGGAACCGTACCCCAAACCGACACAGGTGGTTAGGTAGAGAATACCAAGGCGCTTGAGAGAACTCGG
>NZ_BQIP01000070.1 GCF_021602585.1 Pseudomonas faucium | reverse complement strand
AATCCCCTAAAGGGCCGTCGAAGACTACGACGTTGATAGGTTGGGTGTGTAAGCGCTGTGAGGCGTTGAGCTAACCAATACTAATTGCCCGTGAGGCTTGACCATATAACACCCAAGCAATTTGCTCCTGCAGATTGCGGTGGTGAAGACGAAACGAACCGAAAGTTCGCAAGCAACATCACAAATATCGCATATCCGAATTCGCTGGGCTGTCCATCTGGACATTCTGGCCACAGAATTTCTTGACGACCATAGAGCATTGGAACCACCTGATCCCATCCCGAACTCAGCAGTGAAACGATGCATCGCCGATGGTA
>NZ_BQIP01000069.1 GCF_021602585.1 Pseudomonas faucium | reverse complement strand
CCCCGCGCGTGCTGATCGCCAACTCCAACCTGGTGCCGCACTGGGCCAACTGGGAACACTTCAACGAACTGGATGCCAAGGGCCTGGCCATGTACGGCCAGATGACCGCCGGCAGCTGGATCTACATTGGCAGCCAGGGCATCGTCCAGGGCACCTACGAGACCTTCGTCGAGGCCGGCCGCCAGCACTACGGCGGCAGCCTCAAGGGCAAGTGGGTACTGACCGCAGGCCTGGGCGGCATGGGCGGCGCCCAGCCACTGGCCGCGACCCTGGCCGGTGCCTGCTCGCTGAACATCGAATGCCAGCAGAGCCGCATCGACTTCCGCCTGGAAACCCGCTACGTCGACGAACAGGCCAGCG
>NZ_BQIP01000068.1 GCF_021602585.1 Pseudomonas faucium | reverse complement strand
CAGTGAAACGATGCATCGCCGATGGTAGTGTGGGGTTTCCCCATGTGAGAGTAGGTCATCGTCAAGATTCATTTCGCAAAACCCCTATCTGCGCGAGCAGGTAGGGGTTTTGTCTTTAAGTAGAAGCTATCGCTTCTCCTGGTAGGCTGAAAGCCAACCGGTGGTGGTAAAAAGGTGGTTGACAGTGTTTTTGAATGCTGTATTATTCACCTCCCGCGACGAGAGATCGAAGCGAGTTAAGTGTCTGAAGTTAAACGAGTTTTTCGCAAAAACTTCAAAATAAACGCTTGACAGGCTCTGAGGAAAGCGTAGAATGCGCGCCTCGGTTGAGACGAAAAGCTCTTAACCAAACGCTCTTTAACAAATTGAATCAAGCAATTCGTGTGGGTGCTTG
>NZ_BQIP01000067.1 GCF_021602585.1 Pseudomonas faucium | reverse complement strand
AGATCAACTTCGAAGGCGACAAGTACCTGTGGGACGACTTCGCCTATGCCACCCGCGATGGCCTGATCGGCGCGCTGCGTTTCGTCGACGATGCCGCCACGGCGCGTGACCGAGGCGTTGCCGGCGAGCGCTTTGCCGAGCTGGCGTTCGACTTCCGCCTGCAAGCGGCCACGGCCCCCGAAGCCGAAGCCCGCAGCCACCGCCCACGGGCGCTGCAAGCAGGCTGACGGCCCGCAGCGGCCCTATCGCCGGCAAGCCGGCTCCCACAGCAAACCCTGTGGGAGCCGGCTTGCCGGCGATAGGGCCGGTACACGCCCAGCCAATACCACTGCCATACACCATTCCAATAACAATAAAAGGTCCTTGGTCATGCATAACCCCGCCCTGCGTTCGCTCGCCTGTTGCTGACAGGTCAC
>NZ_BQIP01000066.1 GCF_021602585.1 Pseudomonas faucium | reverse complement strand
GGTGTGATTCATGACTGGGGTGAAGTCGTAACAAGGTAGCCGTAGGGGAACCTGCGGCTGGATCACCTCCTTAATCGACGACATCAGCCTGCTGATGAGCTCCCACACGAATTGCTTGATTCTTTGTATAAAGACGATGCTGTAACGCAACCCTGTTATAGGTCTGTAGCTCAGTTGGTTAGAGCGCACCCCTGATAAGGGTGAGGTCGGCAGTTCAAATCTGCCCAGACCTACCATTACATGGTTCAGCCGTAAAAACGGGGCCATAGCTCAGCTGGGAGAGCGCCTGCCTTGCACGCAGGAGGTCAGCGGTTCGATCCCGCTTGGCTCCACCACTTTTACAGTCTCTTGCCAGAACTTAGAAATGAACATTCAGTTTGAATGTTGATTTCTGACTTTTGTCAGATCGTTCTTTAAAAATTCGGATATGTGATAGATATAGACTGACACGCACTTTCACTGGTGTGTGATCAGGCTAAGGTAAAATTTGTGAGTTCTGCTCG
>NZ_BQIP01000065.1 GCF_021602585.1 Pseudomonas faucium | reverse complement strand
GATGCGCCGCATGATCTTGCCCGAGCGGGTTTTCGGCAGCCCCGGCGCCCACTGGATCACGTCCGGCGAGGCGATCGGGCCGATTTCCTTGCGCACCCAGTTCTTCAGCTCCAGGCGCAACTGCTCGTTCGACTTCTCGCCGGCATTGAGGGTCACGTACACATAGATGCCCTGGCCCTTGATGTCGTGCGGCACGCCCACCACCGCCGCCTCGGCGATCTTGGGGTGGGCGACCATGGCGCTCTCGATCTCGGCGGTGCCCATGCGGTGCCCGGAGACGTTGAGCACGTCATCCACCCGGCCGGTGATCCAGTAGTAGCCATCTTCGTCGCGGCGCGCGCCGTCACCGGTGAAGTACATGCCGCGGAAGGTCTTGAAGTAGGTGTCGACGAAGCGGTCGTGGTCGCCGTACAGCGAACGCGACTGGCCCGGCCAGGAATCGAGGATCACCAGGTTGCCCTCGGCGGCGCCCTCGATCAGGTTGCCCAGGTTGTCCACCAGCGCCGGCACCACGCCGAAGAACGGGCGGGTCGCCGAGCCTGGCTTGAGCGCGGTGGCACCTGGCA
>NZ_BQIP01000064.1 GCF_021602585.1 Pseudomonas faucium | reverse complement strand
CGCAGCAGCACGCCGCAGTTCTCGCCAGCACGACCTTCGTCCAGCAGCTTGCGGAACATCTCAACGCCGGTGCAGGTGGTGGTGGTGGTGTCACGCAGACCAACGATTTCCAGCGGATCCTGAACGCGGACGATACCACGCTCGATACGGCCGGTAACAACGGTACCACGACCCGAGATCGAGAATACGTCTTCGATCGGCATCAGGAACGGCTTGTCGATAGCACGCTCTGGCTCTGGGATGTAGCTGTCCAGAGTTTCAACCAGACGCTTGACAGCGGTGGTGCCCATTTCGTTGTCGTCTTTGCCTTCCAGGGCCATACGAGCGGAACCGATGATGATCGGAGTGTCGTCGCCTGGGAAGTCGTAGGTGGACAGCAGGTCGCGAACTTCCATCTCGACCAGTTCCAGCAGCTCAGCGTCGTCTACCAGGTCAGCCTTGTTCAGGAAGACCACGATGTACGGAACGCCAACCTGACGGGACAGCAGGATGTGCTCACGGGTTTGTGGCATCGGACCATCGGCGGCCGAGCAAACCAGGATCGCGCCGTCCATCTGGGCAGCACCGGTGATCATGTTCTTCACGTAGTCAGCGTGACCTGGGCAGTCAACGTGAGCGTAGTGACGAATGTTCGAGTTGTACTCGACGTGAGCGGTGTTGATGGTGATACCGCGCGCTTTTTCTTCCGGAGC
>NZ_BQIP01000063.1 GCF_021602585.1 Pseudomonas faucium | reverse complement strand
GGCGGCATGGGCGGCGCCCAGCCACTGGCCGCGACCCTGGCCGGTGCCTGCTCGCTGAACATCGAATGCCAGCAGAGCCGCATCGACTTCCGCCTGGAAACCCGCTACGTCGACGAACAGGCCAGCGACCTCGATGACGCCCTGGCGCGCATCGCCAAGTACACCGCCGAAGGCAAGGCCATCTCCATCGCCCTGCACGGCAACGCCGCCGAAATCCTGCCAGAGCTGGTCAAGCGTGGCGTGCGCCCGGACATGGTCACCGACCAGACCAGCGCCCACGACCCGCTCAACGGCTACCTGCCAGCCGGCTGGACCTGGGAGCAGTACCGCGACCGCGCGCAGACCGAGCCGGCCGCCGTGGTCAAGGCCGCCAAGCAGTCCATGGCCGTGCACGTGCAAGCCATGCTGGACTTCCAGAAGCAAGGCGTGCCGACCTTCGACTACGGCAACAACATCCGCCAGATGGCCAAGGAAGAGGGCGTGGCCAATGCCTTCGACTTCCCAGGCTTCGTGCCGGCCTACATCCGCCCGCTGTTCTGCCGCGGCATCGGCCCGTTCCGCTGGGCTGCGCTGTCGGGCGATGCGCAAGACATCTACAAGACCGACGCCAAGGTCAAGGAACTGATCCCCGACGACGCCCACCTGCACCGCTGGCTGGACATGGCCCGCGAGCGCATCAGCTTCCAGGGCCTGCCGGCGCGCATCTGCTGGGTTGGC
>NZ_BQIP01000062.1 GCF_021602585.1 Pseudomonas faucium | reverse complement strand
TATGGTGGGCACTCTAAGGAGACTGCCGGTGACAAACCGGAGGAAGGTGGGGATGACGTCAAGTCATCATGGCCCTTACGGCCTGGGCTACACACGTGCTACAATGGTCGGTACAGAGGGTTGCCAAACCGCGAGGTGGAGCTAATCTCACAAAACCGATCGTAGTCCGGATCGCAGTCTGCAACTCGACTGCGTGAAGTCGGAATCGCTAGTAATCGCGAATCAGAATGTCGCGGTGAATACGTTCCCGGGCCTTGTACACACCGCCCGTCACACCATGGGAGTGGGTTGCACCAGAAGTAGCTAGTCTAACCTTCGGGAGGACGGTTACCACGGTGTGATTCATGACTGGGGTGAAGTCGTAACAAGGTAGCCGTAGGGGAACCTGCGGCTGGATCACCTCCTTAATCGACGACATCAGCCTGCTGATGAGCTCCCACACGAATTGCTTGATTCTTTGTCGAAGGCGACGGACCTGTAAGGGTCTTAAGCTGTTCCTGAGCAGAACGCAGAAATGAACATTCGCTTTGAATGTTGATTTCTGACTTTTGTCAGATCGTTCTTTAAAAATTCGGATATGTGATAGATATAGACTGACACGCACTTTCACTGGTGTGTGATCAGGCTAAGGTAAAATTTGTGAGTTCTGCTCGAAAGAGCAACATGCGAATTTTCGGCGAATGTCGTCTTCACAGTATAACCAGATTGCTTGGGGTTATATGGTCAAGTGAAGAAGCGCATACGGTGGATGCCTTGGCAGTCAGAGGCGATGAAAGACGTGGTAGCCTGCG
>NZ_BQIP01000060.1 GCF_021602585.1 Pseudomonas faucium | reverse complement strand
CTGTATCCCGTTCGTCCCGAGGTTGCGGCCACTACCCTGACCGACGAGGCCACCTACAAGGCCATGTACCAGCAATCGGTGATCAACCCGGACGGCTTCTGGCGTGAGCAGGCCCAGCGTCTGGACTGGATCAAGCCGTTCAGCAAGGTCAAGCAGACCTCCTTCGACGACCACCACGTCGACATCAAGTGGTTCGCCGACGGCACACTCAATGTGTCCTCCAACTGCCTGGACCGCCACCTCGAAGAGCGCGGCGACCAGCTGGCCATCATCTGGGAAGGCGACGACCCTTCCGAGCACCGCAACATCACCTACCGCGAACTGCACGAGCAGGTGTGCAAGTTCGCCAACGCCCTGCGCGGCCAGGACGTGCACCGCGGCGATGTCGTCACCATTTATATGCCAATGATCCCGGAAGCCGTGGTGGCGATGCTGGCCTGCGCGCGCATCGGCGCGATCCACTCGGTGGTGTTCGGCGGCTTCTCGCCCGAAGCCCTGGCCGGGCGCATCATCGATTGTCGCTCCAAGGTCGTCATCACTGCCGACGAAGGCCTGCGCGGCGGGCGCCGCACGCCACTCAAGGCCAACGTCGACCTGGCGCTGACCAACCCTGAAACCAGCAGCGTGCAGAAGATCATCGTGTGCAAGCGCACCGGTGGCGACATCGCCTGGCACCAGCACCGCGACATCTGGTACGAAGACCTGATGAAGGTCGCCTCCAGCCACTGCGCGCCAAAAGAGATGGGCGCCGAAGAGCCGCTGTTCATCCTTTATACCTCCGGCTCCACCGGCAAGCCCAAGGGCGTGCTGCACACCACCGGCGGCTACCTGGTGTACGCCGCGCTGACCCACGAGCGGGTGTTCGACTACCGCCCGGGCGAAGTCTACTGGTGCACCGCCGACGTCGGCTGGGTCACCGGCCACAGCTACATCGTCTACGGCCCGCTGGCCAACGGCGCGACCACGCTGTTGTTCGAAGGCGTGCCGAACTACCCGGACATCACCCGCGTGTCGAAGATCGTCGACAAGCACAAGGTCAACATCCTCTACACCGCGCCCACCGCCATCCGCGCGATGATGGCCGAGGGCGAGGCCGCCGTGGCCGG
>NZ_BQIP01000059.1 GCF_021602585.1 Pseudomonas faucium | reverse complement strand
TGTGGGAGATTCTATGGTTGGGGGCAAAGTTTTTTGCCCCCGTTACTGATGTATTCGCTTTGGTTTTTCATCAGGGCGAACGCAATTCTGGCTAATTTCCGGGACAGGATGACGAGGGCCTGCGTGGTTGCCTTGCCTGTGCCGCGATAGTGCTCGTACACCTCCTTCCAGGCAGCAGTTCTGCTAGCCGCCATTGCTGCGTTATGCAGCAGCCGGCGCACTTCCGAGCAACCTCGTTTGGTCAATCGTCGGCGCCCGGTTTTCTGCCCTGAGTCCGTCACTTTCAGGTCCATACCTAGAAAAGCGATGTACGAATCGCTGCGGCTGAACTCCCCTCGGATGAATGCCGTGACCAAGGCAACGGCTGTCAGGAAGCCAATACCTTCAACTTTCTGGCATCGCGCTACCTGTTCGGCCAAGCCGGCCTCTCTTATCAAAGTTTTCAAGCGCTTCTGGATCATCAGATCCATCGAGTCGAAATGCTTGGTAAAGCTGGTGAAGGCCTCTTTGAGGGACATTTCGTTGCCCCAGCTTTGCGTCAGGCTTACCCGCGCCGAGACCAGTGCGGCTCTGCGCCGGAGCAGGCTTTGAAGCTTGCCGTAGACGGCTGGAGGAGGTGACCAGGGACGGAGAGAGCTGCCCTCTCGGTCAAGGAATCGGGCTAGCAGGCAAGCGTCCGAGGCATCGGTTTTTGCACGCCCGCCAATTCCTTTTCGGTAGTTGCTGAGTTGGAACCCATCAACGACATAGACCGCGAAACCTGTTTCGTAAGCCATCTCAACCAGGTCCAGATGGTAAACATTGGTGGCTTCAACGCAGATGGCAGTATTGGCGGGCTGAAGAGCCAGCCACTTTCGGATTTCTGGCTTGGTATTTCTAAACGAGTGCTGCTGTGCGGTTTCTTCGTAATAGCTAACCAGCTCAACCTTGGCGACATCGACGCCGATGATGAACTTCTCCACTCGCATTGCCATCGCCTGAACTCCCACGGTATGGTTTTCGAACTCGAAGGGGTTTCACCAAGAGGCGCTGGCTTGCTTCTATCGTCGCTTGCAAACGATGCATTCTTTATCGGCGCTTTGGTGAAGGGGTGGGGCGAGGTCTCCCACGGTCTGTACTGCGGCTAACAGTCAGAATCGGCTTTGTCGTCCCACCACCCCTTCGAGTATCACCATACAAGCCGGCTTGCC
>NZ_BQIP01000058.1 GCF_021602585.1 Pseudomonas faucium | reverse complement strand
AGCAAATTGCTTGGGTGTTATATGGTCAAGCCTCACGGGCAATTAGTATTGGTTAGCTCAACGCCTCACAGCGCTTACACACCCAACCTATCAACGTCGTAGTCTTCGACGGCCCTTTAGGGGATTCAAGATCCCAGTGAGATCTCATCTTGAGGCAAGTTTCCCGCTTAGATGCTTTCAGCGGTTATCTCTTCCGAACATAGCTACCCGGCAATGCCACTGGCGTGACAACCGGAACACCAGAGGTTCGTCCACTCCGGTCCTCTCGTACTAGGAGCAGCCCCTCTCAAATCTCAAACGTCCACGGCAGATAGGGACCGAACTGTCTCACGACGTTCTAAACCCAGCTCGCGTACCACTTTAAATGGCGAACAGCCATACCCTTGGGACCGGCTTCAGCCCCAGGATGTGATGAGCCGACATCGAGGTGCCAAACACCGCCGTCGATATGAACTCTTGGGCGGTATCAGCCTGTTATCCCCGGAGTACCTTTTATCCGTTGAGCGATGGCCCTTCCATACAGAACCACCGGATCACTAAGACCTACTTTCGTACCTGCTCGACGTGTTTGTCTCGCAGTCAAGCGCGCTTTTGCCTTTATACTCTACGACCGATTTCCGACCGGTCTGAGCGCACCTTCGTACTCCTCCGTTACTCTTTGGGAGGAGACCGCCCCAGTCAAACTACCCACCATACACTGTCCTCGATCCGGATAACGGACCTGAGTTAGAACCTCAAAGTTGCCAGGGTGGTATTTCAAGGATGGCTCCATGAGAACTGGCGTCCCCACTTCAAAGCCTCCCACCTATCCTACACAAGCAAATTCAAAGTCCAGTGCAAAGCTATAGTAAAGGTTCACGGGGTCTTTCCGTCTAGCCGCGGATACACTGCATCTTCACAGCGATTTCAATTTCACTGAGTCTCGGGTGGAGACAGCGCCGCCATCGTTACGCCATTCGTGCAGGTCGGAACTTACCCGACAAGGAATTTCGCTACCTTAGGACCGTTATAGTTACGGCCGCCGTTTACCGGGGCTTCGATCAAGAGCTTCGCTTGCGCTAACCCCATCAATTAACCTTCCGGCACCGGGCAGGCGTCACACCCTATACGTCCACTTTCGTGTTTGCAGAGTGCTGTGTTTTTAATAAACAGTCGCAGCGGCCTGGTATCTTCGACCGGCGTGGGCTTACGCAGCAAGTGCTTCACCCTCACCGGCGCACCTTCTCCCGAAGTTACGGTGCCATTTTGCCTAGTTCCTTCACCCGAGTTCTCTCAAGCGCCTTGGTATTCTCTACCTAACCACCTGTGTCGGTTTGGGGTACGGTTCCCAGTTATCTGAAGCTTAGGAGCTTTTCTTGGAAGCATGGCATCAACCACTTCGTCGCCTAA
>NZ_BQIP01000057.1 GCF_021602585.1 Pseudomonas faucium | reverse complement strand
TCAGCCTACCACCTTAAACTTGGACAACCAACGCCAAGCTGGCCTAGCCTTCTCCGTCCCTCCATCGCAATAACTGGAAGTACAGGAATATTAACCTGTTTTCCATCGACTACGCTTTTCAGCCTCGCCTTAGGGACCGACTAACCCTGCGTCGATTAACGTTGCGCAGGAAACCTTGGTCTTTCGGCGTGCGAGTTTTTCACTCGCATTGTCGTTACTCATGTCAGCATTCGCACTTCTGATACCTCCAGCAAGCTTCTCAACTCACCTTCACAGGCTTACAGAACGCTCCTCTACCGCATCACCAAAGGTGATACCCGTAGCTTCGGTGCATGGTTTGAGCCCCGTTACATCTTCCGCGCAGGCCGACTCGACTAGTGAGCTATTACGCTTTCTTTAAAGGATGGCTGCTTCTAAGCCAACCTCCTAGCTGTCTAAGCCTTCCCACATCGTTTCCCACTTAACCATGACTTTGGGACCTTAGCTGACGGTCTGGGTTGTTTCCCTTTTCACGACGGACGTTAGCACCCGCCGTGTGTCTCCCATGCTCGGCACTTGTAGGTATTCGGAGTTTGCATCGGTTTGGTAAGTCGGGATGACCCCCTAGCCGAAACAGTGCTCTACCCCCTACAGTGATACATGAGGCGCTACCTAAATAGCTTTCGAGGAGAACCAGCTATCTCCGAGCTTGATTAGCCTTTCACTCCGATCCACAGGTCATCCGCTAACTTTTCAACGGTAGTCGGTTCGGTCCTCCAGTCAGTGTTACCTAACCTTCAACCTGCCCATGGATAGATCGCCCGGTTTCGGGTCTATACCCAGCGACTAAACGCCCTATTAAGACTCGCTTTCGCTACGCCTCCCCTATTCGGTTAAGCTCGCCACTGAATATAAGTCGCTGACCCATTATACAAAAGGTACGCAGTCACCTAACAAAGTAGGCTCCCACTGCTTGTACGCATACGGTTTCAGGTTCTATTTCACTCCCCTCTCCGGGGTTCTTTTCGCCTTTCCCTCACGGTACTGGTTCACTATCGGTCAGTCAGTAGTATTTAGCCTTGGAGGATGGTCCCCCCATGTTCAGACAAAGTTTCTCGTGCTCCGTCCTACTCGATTTCATTGATAAGAGATTTTCGTGTACGGGGCTATCACCCACTATGGCCACACTTTCCAGAGTGTTCCACTAATCTCAAACCAACTTAAGGGCTGGTCCCCGTTCGCTCGCCACTACTAAGGGAATCTCGGTTGATTTCTTTTCCTCAGGGTACTTAGATGTTTCAGTTCCCCTGGTTCGCCTCTTGCACCTATGTATTCAGTACAAGATAACCAGCTTGTGCTGGCTGGGTTCCCCCATTCAGAGATCTCTGGATCACAGTCTGTTTGCCGACTCCCCAAAGCTTATCGCAGGCTACCACGTCTTTCATCGCCTCTGACTGCCAAGGCATCCACCGTATGCGCTTCTTCACTTGACCATATAACCCCAAGCAATCTGGTTATACTGTGAAGACGACATTCGCCGAAAATTCGCA
>NZ_BQIP01000056.1 GCF_021602585.1 Pseudomonas faucium | reverse complement strand
TTGGCCGCAAACAACTTGGCCCCGGCGTTCTGCGCAAACAGGCTGATGCTCTGCACCACACTGGCCAGCAGCGACTTGCCGCTGGCGATGCTGACATCCTCACCGGTACTCACGGTCAGGTGCTTGCCACTGTGCAGGTGAGTGTTCTGCGGCGTGGCGGTGGCGATATCGGCCGGGGAGGAGGCGATCAGCAGCGGCTTCTGGTAACCCGGGGTCTTGCCGCGCCCGCCGTTGCGAATTGCCCAGGCGGTGTCGCCGCCGTTGCGCTGCTGTTCGCTCGGGCCCTGGCTAGGGCTGCTGTTGTCGTTGCCGTAGGTGACGTCCGCGTCGGCGTTGAGCTGGGTGAGGCTGTCGAGGCCAGCTTGCAGGGCGTCGGCGTTGTGCTGCTGGGCGGTGTCGGAGAGGGTCTTGAGCCGCTGTTCGCTGTTCTGCAGCTGCTGCTGGGCTTCGCTGATGTCGAGCTGGGCGCCTTCGGCGTTGCTGCGCTTCCAGGTGCTCAGGTACAGGCCTTGCTGGGCGCGCAGGGCGCCATAGGCGTCGGTGCGCAGCTCGAAGCCGGTGCCGCGCAGGCCGCCGCGGTTGTTGCCACGCTGGTCGATCAGGTAGCCGAGGTTGAGCTGGGTGTGGCCGTGGCTGCTGTGGAGTTGCGTGCGCACCTGGCCGGTGGAGTCGTCCATCACCCACTGGTTGAAACCGCCGCCGCCGACTTCCTTGCTTTTATAGCCGCTCATCAGACCGCTGGAGTGCCAGGCGGGTTTGTGGCCGCCGTACACCTGGCCCATGACCAGCGGGCGGTCGATGTCGTTGTCGAGGAAGGTGACCACCACTTCTTCGCCGGCGCGCGGCACGTGCACGCAGCCCCAGTCGGGGCCGCTGCTCGGTTGCAGCATGCGCAGCCAGCACGAACTCAATTCACCGTCCTGGCTCAGGCGGTCCCAGTGGAAGCGCACGCACAGGCGGTTGAGGCTGTCGGTGAACACTTCGTGGCCGCTGGGGGTGACCACCACGGCGGTCTGCGGGCCAGGGCAAGTGGGTTTGGCGTGTTCGAACGGGCTGCGGTAGGGGGCGCTGTGCAGCTGGCCTTCGAAATGGCTGGTGAAGAAACCGTAGGACGCAGCACTTTGCGCCGAGCCAAGCAGTGAATCTTCCGGCGCTGGGCGCACGGTCTTGAACAGGGCTGCGAGGCTACCGGGCGCGTCACGGCGCTGCTGGGCCATGGGCAGGTTGCTCTCGGCGAAGAACTGCACCTCGATCAGCATGAATTGCCGCGCCTCGGCGGCCTTGCGTGCGTACAGCGGGTGCTGGGTCAGCTCGAACCAGCGCCCGGCCTGCAACTGGCGCACCCCGCCCTGGCCGTGCACGCGGCGGGCCTGGGATTCGCGCTGTTCGATCTGCACGCGGCTCAGCCACTCGCCGCGCTCCTGTTTCTGCCAGGTGTACTGGCCCTGGTATTCGTAGCGTTCCAGGGCGGCAGGCGCGGAGGCGGCCTGCAGCGCCGGCATCACGCTTTCCCGCGGTTGGCTGTGCGCCAGGTAATCGACGCTGCGCCAGTTGAGCTTGCCGCTGAGCAGCTGCGAGCCGGTGCTCCACTGGGTGATGCTGTCCTGTTTTTCGGTGACGCTCTGGGTATGGAACGGCAGGCTTTGCGGGGCGAGGGCGGGCAGGGCGTCGACGCTGTCGGTGAAGACGATGCAGTGGCTGTCGGCCTGGTGCTCGACGTACCAGAACAGGCCCTCGAGTTCGCACCAGCGCTGCACGAAGTTGGCGTCGGTTTCGTTGAACTGGGTGACGTAGGACAGCGGCGCGTACTCGCGGCGCAGGTCCAGGCGGTAGTTGCCCTTGGCCTGGGGGTACTGGGCGAACACGGCTTCGAGAATGGCTGGCAGGTTCTTGTCCTGCCAGATGCGGCAGTCGCTGCGGTATTCGAGCAGGCTGAACCAGGGTGCGAACACCAGTTGCCAGTCGTGCAGGCCGCCGTCGCTGCCCAGGTAGCGCACGCTCTCGACCAGGCCGTGGCGCGGGGCCTGGGTGCCGTCGTCGCAGAGCAGCGCCAGGGTGACGGGTTGGCCGATGAGTTTCTCCGGGTCGTACTCGGTGTCCTGCACCAGCACATCGAGGGTGTAGCGCGGGGTGCGGCCGAGGCGCTCGACGCCGTGGGCGCGCAGGGCCTGGAGCGCGTCGGCACCCAGCGGGGTGGTCAGCTGCAGCAGGCGGCCGCTTTGCGAGAGCGGGGTGCCGAAGGTCAGGTCCATG
>NZ_BQIP01000055.1 GCF_021602585.1 Pseudomonas faucium | reverse complement strand
GCAAGCACCTGACCGTGAGTACCGGTGAGGATGTCAGCATCGCCAGCGGCAAGTCGCTGCTGGCCAGTGTGGTGCAGAGCATCAGCCTGTTTGCGCAGAACGCCGGGGCCAAGTTGTTTGCGGCCAAGGGCAAGGTGGAACTGGAAGCGCAAAGTGATGCGATGGAACTGACTGCACTACAAAACATGAAGCTGACGTCGCTGGAACAGTTGATCGAAATGGCGGCGCAGAAAGAGATTCTGCTCACCAGTGGCGGTGCCTACATCCGCATCAAGGGCAGCAACATCGAGATCCATGCGCCCGGCACTATTGATATCAAAGGTGCGAAAAAGACACTGGATGCGCCGGCCAGCATGGAGCACACGTTCAAAGAATTCCCCGTCGGCCCTACCTCGGGTATGTATGACGAGCAAAATAGGTTGATGACCAGCTTCGGTGTTCCGCTTGAGAATGTGGCTGTCGAATTCGATATTCCTGGCAAAGGCAAGCGGGTCTATTTCACCGATCAGGAAGGTATGACTCCACGACTTTTCAGCGACAAACCCGGTACGGCCAAGATGCGACTTGTCCCCGATGAACTGGTAGTGCCAGCGGGTGCCGACAAATATGTGCCGAGAACAAAAGCATGAAACAAGACTTCCGATTCAACGAACAAACGTGCTCCACGAATGACTCAGATCCTCATTATTTAGAGCTATGGACGTTAGGCCAACAAGAGGCGGTGCGACGTTTATCGGTGAAAACGCGTGTCGAATTCAAGGAAACTGCACGCTATCAGTTGATCAAGGACTTCAGCACACGGGCTGAACGGATCGCCGGAAATTATGCCAAGATTTATCTTGAATTTGAGCGCAACGGCAAGCCTGAACTAAGGGGACGATTTTATTGGACCGGCCTCGCTGCGTTCGCCAGCAAGCAAGTCATGTGCGCACTTGATTATGCTAGCAATAGCAAGTGGCGATACGCTGGAGCCCCCACGCCTTACTTTGAAATTACCAAAATGCATTTGGGGGAAGGGAATTTTTGGTTATTTCAGGACATCTTCGTATGGCACTGGTTTTATATTAATTACCCTAATGACTTTAAAGATGCAACGCCCGCACGAAATTGGGACGATTACCTATGCAACTTCAAAACAACATTCCAAGAGCTTCCATGGCTTGACGACGCCCTGCCAAAAATAAATCACCTCAAAAAGACACCAGAGCTTGTGGAAGGTTTCAATCTGATATCTGAAACAGAGCGACTCTCCCCAGGAAAAACACGAAGTGACACGCAGTTGTTGTCGCTCATGGCCATAGCAAAACACGAGCAGATCAAGATTCTGCAACCATTAATTTACGAAAGCGAGGGATTTCAACACTTGCTCGACCTGCAAGCCTTGATGGAGGGGCACTTCGGAGTTCCTCGGCGGCTTGCTGCAATGAGCACCCTATGTGAGACAAATAACCCCGATTACGACGTTGTAATGACCGAAGGGAAGTTGCACAACAAAAACGATCGCATGAAATTTATTACAGCCATCGCCAAAAAATACCACAAACTTATGAATATTCAAGCCCCTTATATGCATGAAAGCATCCGCACCATCGCAAACTGGAGTGACAATGTATAAGATCTCAGGGCTTGCTATATTTATCCTCCTTGCAGCGTGTGGAGAGTCACAGATGGGCAACAATAAGCCAGCTATAGAATTTAAAATTAACGAAAGTATCGAAAGTGCAGCCTCTAATTCTTCTGTTGAATTTCAAAAGGATTGCATGCTCGGCATCTGTCTCTACGAATATTCGCTGTCATTTGCTGAGGGACAGAGGGCGGTTCTTACCATGAACCCTCACTCATCGACATCTCTTCATTTCGATGATGCCGTAGCTGTTACGCTAGGCACTTACAATAGCGACATTATAAATGATGCTAACATTACCCTAGGGGGCGTCAACCAAGACTCTTCACATTCGCTTGCTATGGATTATTTTCGCAAGCTGGCAAACGGTTTACTCGACCAAGGATGGCATCGATTTATCATGCAAAACGAAGCCAGGATTTCGGGGGATCAGGCGAAAAAATTCGACAACCCCAGGTCGGTCTTGGGCAAACCAATCGGGACAGGTCCTTGGAGTGATCCCGCATTAGTGCTTACTCAGGAAGAATGGTTGGCCATGCCAATGTTCAGCAACTGGTATTTTTACAAGGATGGTATCTATCTGACACTTTTCGTCCAACGTGAAAAGAGCGAGACTGCTCCTGAGGAACAGGGTTCCTATTTATTCACTCTCACCGTCGAATCCGAATCTGAATTCTACAAAGGTTACTTTGAAAGTGAAGATAGGGAGAAATGGACAACCCTTCTCCCCGCCGAACTCAAACGCATGGCCCAGGAACGCGCCCAAACCGAAGCACGCTTGAAGCAGATGGGCATCGCCATCGATGAAAACTACCAGGACCCGCCCATCAAGGCCCTGGAATAACCCACTCTTCAGCCCC
>NZ_BQIP01000054.1 GCF_021602585.1 Pseudomonas faucium | reverse complement strand
CCGAACTCAGCAGTGAAACGATGCATCGCCGATGGTAGTGTGGGGTTTCCCCATGTGAGAGTAGGTCATCGTCAAGATTCATTTCGCAAAACCCCTATCTGCGCGAGCAGGTAGGGGTTTTGTCTTTGGCGTGCAGAAAATCTGGCCTTCCGGCGCTTTGCCCGGGTGCCCTTTTCCTATGCAAGCCCACGACCCATAGCTATCATGCCAGCCTTATTCCAAGTCGAGACTGGCATGCTGAAGTTGTTGAATCTCCTCAAGGATGGCCGGTTCCATTCCGGTGAAGCCTTGGGGGCAGCCCTCGGTGTAAGTCGCAGCGCCGTCTGGAAGCAGCTGCAGCACCTGGAGAGTGAGCTGAACCTCACCATTCACAAGGTTCGCGGGCGCGGTTACCAGCTTGCGGCTCCCCTGGCGCTGCTCGATGCGCAGGCCATTGCCGAGTGCGGCGAGGGTGAGCAGTGGCCCGTTTTCATCCATGACAGCATCGATTCGACCAATGCGGAGGGCTTGAGGCTCGCCGGCCTTGGTCAGGCCGCGCCATTCCTGGTGCTGGCAGAGCGTCAGAGCGCCGGGCGCGGTCGCCGCGGTCGTCACTGGGTAAGTCCTTTTGGTGAAAACCTCTATTACAGCCTTGTCTTGCGGGTAGACGGCGGCATGCGCCAGCTCGAAGGCTTGAGCCTGGTAGTGGGCTTGGCGGTCATGCGTACGCTGCAGGCTTTCGGCGTGAAGGAAGTCGGGCTTAAATGGCCCAATGATGTACTTGTGCGCGGGCGCAAGATAACCGGCATCCTCCTGGAGCTGGTCGGCGACCCGGCTGATGTCTGCCATGTTGTGCTGGGTATCGGCATCAATGTGAACATGCAAGCCAATGACCAGGTTGACCAGGCGTGGACCTCGATGCGCCGGGAAGCGGGCGCAGCGATTGATCGTAACCGCTTGGTGGCACTGCTCAGCCAGCAGCTGCAGCATGAATTGGCGCGCCATCGCCGCTATGGTTTCGCCGCTTTCCAGGAAGAATGGGAGCAGGCGCATCTCTGGCAAGGGTGTAACGTATCGCTCATCGCCGGCAGCACTCATATAGAAGGTGTGGTGCTGGGGGTGGACGGGCAGGGCGGCTTGCGTCTGGAAGTCGACGGTGTTGAAAAGAGCTTCAGTGGTGGAGAGCTCAGTTTGAGGTTGCGAGATGATTCTTGAGCTCGATTGCGGTAACAGCTTCATCAAATGGCGCGTGATCCACACTGGTGACGCCACCATGGTGCGCGGCGGCATTGTCGATTCCGATCAATCGCTGATTGCCCAGGTGAGTGCCTTGGCCTCGGTGCGGCTATCCGCTTGCCGTATCGTCAGCGTGCGCAGCGAAGAAGAAACCGCGGCACTGTGCGCATTGATTGCACATGCCTTTAGTGTCACGGCGCGAGTTGCGCAGCCAGCTCAGTCGATGGCCGGCGTGCGCAACGGCTACGAAGACTATCAGCGCCTGGGCATGGACCGCTGGTTGGCCGCACTGGGTGCCTACCACCTGGCCAAAGGCGCTTGCCTGGTGATCGACCTGGGTACCGCGGCCAAGGCCGACTTCGTCTCTGCCGATGGCGAGCACCTGGGCGGGTATATTTGCCCCGGCATGCCGCTGATGCGCAGCCAGTTGCGTACCCACACCCGCCGCATCCGCTACGACGATGCCTCGGCTGAGCGGGCTCTGGCCAGTCTCGGTCCCGGGCGTTCTACGGTCGAGGCCGTGGAGCGTGGTTGCGTGCTGATGTTGCAGGGCTTTGCCTGCGCTCAGCTAGAGCAGGCGCGTGCGCTGTGGGGCGAAGCTTTCACCGTGTTCCTTACCGGCGGCGATGCGCCCCTGGTACGTGATGCCATACCACAGGCGCGCGTGGTTCCCGACCTGGTATTCGTTGGCCTGGCAATGGCCTGTCCGCTGGACTGAGGTGCTTATGCGTTGGTTGTTTCTGCTGTTGCTGGTGCTCAATGCCTTCTATTACATCTGGCACCAACAGGAAGCCCCGCTGAAAGCCAAGGATGTCGCCCCGCTGTCGCTGTACAAAGGGAGTCAGCAGGAGATCCGTCTGTTACGCGAAACCGGAGCTTTGGCGCCGGCTCAGCGCCGCGATGAATGCCTGGTCGTGGGTGGCCTGCCTGGTCGGGAGCAGCTCGATGCGCTTCGCCAGCGGCTGTTGAGCCTGGATATCAGCGCTGCGCCAGTGGCGGGGCAGCTGCCAGGCGCCGAGGGTTTGTGGCTCAAGATAGCCCCTGATAGCGAGCGTTTGCTGGACCAAACCGTGCTCGCGACTCTTTCCAATGATTTCAAAGACTTAAAACATAAAATTATTTTCTGCCAGGGTATTGCAACTGGCGAATAGCTTGATAGAATGGCGCCCGCTTCACAGGGAACACCACTCAGGTGGCAGAACTGGAAGCGGTGTCAAAGCAGCTAAGTTTCAGATTTGATTGAAAAAATTTGAAAAAACGCTTGACACTAGGACGGCAGACAAGTAGAATGCCGGCCACATCTGGAGGGATTCCCGAGCGGTCAAAGGGGACGGACTGTAAATCCGTTGCGAGAGCTTCGAAGGTTCGAATCCTTCTCCCTCCACCAGTTTTAGCGAGAGCTGCAAGCTCCGCGGGTATAGTTTAGTGGTAGAACCTCAGCCTTCCAAGCTGATGATGCGGGTTCGATTCCCGCTACCCGCTCCAAGTTTGCTGGTTTTTGCACAATGTGTTTCGCTCTTGTAGCTCAGTTGGTAGAGCACACCCTTGGTAAGGGTGAGGTCAGCGGTTCAAGTCCGCTCAAGAGCTCCATATAAACAAGGCAGATATGAAAATATCTGCCTTTGTTTTATCAGCGTTGTGACTATTTCTTCTGCGGAGGATTGTATCGATGGCTAAGGAAAAGTTTGATCGTTCCCTTCCCCACGTTAACGTCGGCACTATCGGCCACGTTGACCACGGTAAGACCACTCTGACCGCAGCTCTGACTCGCGTCTGCTCCGAAGTTTTCGGTTCGGCAGTCGTTGAGTTCG
>NZ_BQIP01000053.1 GCF_021602585.1 Pseudomonas faucium | reverse complement strand
GCGGGGCGGCATGGGGGCTGTCCTTGGCAGTGGGGAAGCTAAGTTAGCAGTATTTGAATTGGCATGGGCGACGGGGCTTGGTTTGTGCGGGAAGACTGGCGGATAACCTTTACTTCAAGGCAAGACCGGGACAGGCACCAGTGCCACAGGCGATACCGAACGCTTGGGAATGGCCCGCAAATCTGGGTGCTTTGCTTCATTCGGATAAAGGTTTGAAGCTCTGCAGGACATGGTCCCAAAACGCTAGTGCCTGATCGTCCGACTGGAAATGGGTGCCTTGCTCATGCGTACCCAGTTCGATGGCAATGTAGGGGCGGGTGTTAGATTCCAAGGTGCCTTCATAC
The DNA here is from genome assembly GCF_021602585.1 of Pseudomonas faucium. GTDB lineage: Bacteria > Pseudomonadota > Gammaproteobacteria > Pseudomonadales > Pseudomonadaceae > Aquipseudomonas > Aquipseudomonas faucium. Next base: position 3,896 of record NZ_BQIP01000053.1, on the reverse strand, counting down.
TCAAATTGGAAAGCATAGAACGTTTTGCCGTCAAAGGTTGCGCTGACGGCCACCTCCTCGCCATGTATTCCACCGACACTGCGATTACGTTTTCGAAGTAGGTTTATCTTGCCTGAGTTGGCCAGGTCGCTGATGGAATGGTCATAGTGTTTGTCATCAAATCGCTGCAAGAGGTTGGGTTCTTTTTTTACGATGCCTTTAGTGAGAAGGCTGATATAGGTCTCTGGGTGCCCCGCTATCTGCGAAATTTCTGATTCCTTTGGCAGGGCGATCTGAAAGCGGCCGAAATAATGGGTGCTCCAGTTGTTATTATCCATTCTGCTGCTTTCAGTTATATTGGCTGCTTCGGCGGTATCGAATAGGCAAAAGACAAGTATCAGAATGCATGCATCGAACGGTCCATTCGTGGTTGCTTGCGTCGTGGGAGTGCACGCGCCATCGCCTCTGTCCATTAAATGGCAGATTCGATTCGCTAGCGCTGAAATTACGTGCGCTTACTAGGTGAACGAATGCCCCATGACGGGCTGCATGGGGCGGCTCGGTTGGATCCTTGAGTTATCTCGCAGCCAGCGAATCGAGCGCGGTATCCCAAATTGACATGAATTCGGTTTCTGTCAACGCGTTGGGCTCATCCGGATTAGAGAACCCTGTTCCAGCGGCCGGTTTTTGCTTGGAAGTAAAGCTGTAGTCCAAGTCCAGGCGAAGTTCAGGTTTGTCCTCGCTGTTAGGGATGCCAGGGAAATACCAGATAGCATTGATTTCGGTCAAATAACCGCCATCTGTTTTTTGTGTATTCGCCTCAATGACTTCTTCACCCACGACACCATTGACAGTACGCTTCGTATTTCGGTATATCCGGTGTTCCGCTTCCGATTTCAATTGCCAAGCAGCCTGGTCGCTGGGCGATGGTTCACTGCCGTTTCTTTCCGACAACGCTGGGTTGGCTTCACCGGCATACTGTTTAGAGGTGAATTTTGCTCGAAGCTTGGGGCGCTCGGCGAATGTGAAGTGAACATAAACACCCTCGTCACCGGTCGAATGGGGTAGGCAGCCATCAACAAAACACACCCCTGAGTTGCGCGTCTCGCCGTTGCGGTCAATGCGTTGAAGTATTGATTTGATTTGCTCGTCTTTGTTGAGTGTGCTGTCATTCCCCAGTTCGAACTTCAGATTGTTGGCCCACTGATAAGCCACCGTCGAATAGACAACCTTGTTGATAGGCGATCCGTCGAGATCTTCACCTGTAATTCGCGTGTAGTCATATTTGTAGAGGAGGGCACCGTCGGACAGCTTCTCTTGAATTGCGGGGTGTTCAGCATTGCCCGAATTGCGGCTTTCGATAGCCAGCCAGGCTTTTTGAGCCTCACGCATTGCCCGGGCCTTGATGTAACCCGGTGTAATGGTCAAAGGAAGGCCGTCCAAATCCAGTGAAGCACCGCTCATTACCGCATCGGATGGCAGATCAAGCGTGTAACGTCCGACCAGAACCGTCTTGGAAATAGTTTCAGGGTTTTCCATTATTGGCGATGCTCCAGAAGCGAATGGGGAGGTCAATGCGACGGCGAGCAGGCCGCAGTGAATGGGCAGGCAAAGGCTGCGCTTGGCAAAATTGAGAAACTCTAGCATAGGCTTTTGGCGCTTTTGGCAAGGCTGAGAATGGAGTGCAACGTGATCGCTCGGGCCGACTTGTCGTTATAGGAAGCGCTGTGTTCGAAGCCAGACAGGCGCGCTGAAAACTTGATATGGCGAGTGACAGCATCAGCAGAGTGCGTGGGGACGGTGCCATCGCCTGAATCATCTTGAGAAGCCATGGCCGCATGGTAGGCATCGCCACCGTAATCAGCGCCAATGACGGCAGGCCCATACAATGGCTGGTAGGCGATTTTCCCGGCGGTTTGAGTATTGTTAAGCGTTAAATAATTGATTCTGTTATCCGTGCTCAATCGCAAATTAGCCGTCACGTCTTCAGACGCCTTCGGCGAGAATTGCCCTGTCTTGTTTTGGAACGCTTTCAAAATCCAGTCGATTTTGTTCCATGCTGGATGTTTGCCGTCGGCGCCAAAGTGCGCGTAGGTTTCTGGGAAATAATAGGTGCCCAGCGTCATATGGAAATTCTGGGCCATTTTGAGATTTTTCAGGTAAAGATACCAGCCACTTTGAAGGGCCTGCATGTCTTTGGCGCGAGGCTCCACCAGGCGTGGATCGCACAGTCGCCACCAGGCTGTCGTCTTGGAATAGATCTCGTCATACGGGTTGTTGGCCTTGGGCATCGACATCAACAGCGGGCCATTTTCCTTCTCCCAGCGGACATTCAGCCAGCCATTGCCGTAAAGTTGATTAGGCAGTAGTTGCAATGGGCCGGGTGCGGCAAAAACCGGCGTGACCTCATCCGCATTTGCGCCGATCGCCATACGGCCCTTCCAGTCTTCCCAACCTGCTCGCACACGCCTGTACGCGGTACCGGCACCAATTGCCGGTTGCACACCGTGTACAACGCCCAAAATATTTTTTGGGTGCTTCTGGGCACAGCGCCGCCCAACCAGTCCGCCCATGGAGTGAGTGACGAGAATGACGTTATCGCATTTCAATTGCAGACGTGTTCTGCAGTCGTTGAGTACGAATTGAATATAGCTCGCCAGATCATCCGCAGACTCTTCGTTGCTCCTTAGCCAATTGTAGCCGCAGGCATAGACCGGGTAACTCCATGACGACGCCTTCTTGTAAGCATCCAGGTCGAGCGCTTGATATCCCTTGATGGCTTGAATACTTCCTTCAAAGGCAAGCATGGCGCCTTTTATTCTCGGTTTGTTCTTGCCGTCATCATGATAGAGATTTTTGAGCTCAGCCTCTAGAAAGCTCAATATAGGACCGTAGCCGCCTAGATCACTCAAGAGAACAGTACCCCAACCTCGCTTTTCTATCTCTGCTTTCGGCAGCGGACAGCTGTCCAGGTCAAATCCGGAAAAATCGGCCTCGCCCGGCGCGCGGGGCACTTTCGTTTGGTCCGGGTCGAGTAAGGCCTTCTTCTCAGCAGGGGTGAGTCGATTGAAGCCGCCAACGAGACTTTTGACACCCATCCACCCCAGGCTGTCAGGAAACCAGCTCCAACGGCCCTCGAGTTTTTTGACAAGGTTCTTATTTTTGCCGGTTGCAAGCAGCGGGGTGCCCATGATGCCGGGAACGAACACGATGGGTATCGCCTGCCTAGGGCTTATATACAACAAGTTGTCCGCACAACCTGTGTTTTCCAACGGAGCCGATGCCTGTTCGCGCCCATCGGGCCCTATTTCGGTTCGCAGCGTAGTTTGTTTCTGTTCCATACGACACCCTTGATTATTCGATGATCTTGAGGAGGTACTTGCCTAGCATGTCGCTCTTTTGCTGCTGGGCGCGGCCTTCGGCATCAGTAATGCCGCTGATGATGCTGCCGTCCTCTCGATGAATTTCGTATTTCACATTGCGTGCCACTTCCCCATTTTGATATTTGAGCGCAACGCGTTTTTCAAATTTCGCATCCGGCATGTCATTGAAGCTGTGCGACAAACTGGTTGGGCCACTGAAGGTCTTCTTCGCCCCCTTGACATCAATGGTCCCCGGCGCGTGAATTTCGATATTGCCGCCCTTGATGCGGATATAGCCGCCGCCACTCGTGAGCAAGATGCCATCCTTGGCCGCAATCTCGATGCCCGCCGCAGTGGAGCTGAGCTTCATGTTCTGCAGCGAGGTCAGCAGCATTTCGTCGTTCTGCGCCTGCAACTCCACCTTGCCTTTGGCCGCAAACAACTTGGCCCCGGCGTTCTGCGCAAACAGGCTGATGCTCTGCACCACACTGGCCAGCAGCGACTTGCCGCTGGCGATGCTGACATCCTCACCGGTACTCACGGTCAGGTGCTTGC
>NZ_BQIP01000052.1 GCF_021602585.1 Pseudomonas faucium | reverse complement strand
GGGGCTGCTTAATGGTGATACGCAGAAGAACATCATGGCTTGTGTGCCGCGTGAGCGTACGGGGATGGCTTCGGGGTTGAGTACGACTACGAGGTTTGGCGCGATTGTGATTGCGATTGGGGTGTTGGGTGGGGTGCTGGCGGCGCGTAGCGCGCAGCTGTTGCGCGAGGCCATGGCCGGGTTGGCGCCGGAGCAACTGGGCAAGGTCAGCGCCATGGCGACGCGCGTGGCTGCGGGTGATCTGCCTGCGGCCCTGGCGATGCTAGACCCGAGCCTGCAGGACACGGTCGCACCGCTGGCGCGGCAAGCCTTTGCCGGCGGGTTCGAAGCGGTGTTGCTGACGGCGGGCTGTGTGGCGTTGGTCTTTGCCGTGGGGGTAGGTGTACTGCTGGGGCGGCCGCTGCCGAGCCATGGCGCGCTCGCGCGAGCATGAAGAAAAAGGCACCTGGCTGACAGGCGCCTTCCGGCCTCAGAAATCGGCCCTGAGGGTAACGGAGTAGTTGCGCGGGTCGCCGTAATAGTTGGTGGCGTTTAACCAAACGGCAGACAACTAAGGCTCGAATACCCATCGCCCTCGCAACATTCCTTTCAGCTCATCAACGCTCAGGGTCATATCCCGCTTGCGGTGGACCACCGCATGGCAGTTAGCGCACAACGTGACGAGGTCGGTCTCAGGATTCACGGCTTTCTCCCCACCAAAGTCCGAAATCGGTACTACATGGTGAACGTGGATGAATCCCTTCGCGTGTTCGCCGTAAACCTGTTCGAAGTCAAACCCACATGCCTTGCAGTCAAGTCCGTGGATAGCGATGGCCTTTACCCTTAGGTCTTTTCGGCGCTCGTAACGGGTACCAAAGTAGGTGGACTTGCTGCCCTCATTGGCCGATTCAAAGGTCAATGGATCGTCTTCGCTGTTCGGCACTACCGCGTCAGCTTGCGAAGGCAGGAGCTTCGCATGGCTTAGGATGGCATCGTAATCGGATTGGGAAATGGGCCGAACACCGTCGCGCCAATAGTTGCTCACGCGTGTGGCGGGAATAGTCTCTAGGTACGCTCCGTCGATTTTCGAGGGGACAGCGGTTTCGAACGGAGTGAAGTTTTCGATCAGTGCAAAAAGGTCACCCTTATCGCTGTTTCGATCTGAGTAGACCTTGCCGATGCGTGCCGTGCCAAAATAATGCGGATCGGTGCTGAGGCGGACAGAAGCAAAGGCTTTGTCCTTGATGCGCCCTTTGTAGTAGAGCACTTCGGCTCCCTGGGTGAGCCAGGTTTGGTAGCGCTTGGGGAAGTGATAGACAGCGCCTGTCTCGTCTTCCCACTGCGATGTGTCGTTTTCAACGATGACGACGGGCATGTCATTTCCTCTCGATCGATGGCAAAAGCCTATCAAAAATTAGGAAATTTCCTACCGCGCGTTCTGAAGGTGCGCTCTCATACCACCGATTGTGGTGAGGCCGGCTGGTTAAGTGCTTTTGTAAGATTTCTCGCGTCGGTGAAGTTTGGTACGTTGACCGTGAGCCGGCCGGCTCAAGGCAATATCCGCATGGCTCGAACTCAAAAAATCGGCAGGGCGCAGAGTTGCTGGCGGCCGTGTATTTGCTGGGCCCATGTACAAAAAATGTTCATGGACGTTTTTATCAATATTTTTTGGTGGGGCGGGGTAGTTTGAAATAAGTCGGTATCTATCTGTTTTTTCTAGTTAATAATTTATTGGTCAACTTGCTTGAAATACCAGTTGGAACGTAGCGTGGTCTGGATTCCGATGGACGGTGCCTTTTTGAGAACCGTCCCAAAACGAATCGGGGCCGAATCTATCAAGCAAATGATCGCACTGTTGATCATAGCCCCTGCGCTCGCCGGTACAGGGGCTCCTAGCAAACGATACAGTCAACGATTGCTGTGTTGGTTAAGCCGGCTCTCGAAGTATTGCGCCGTCTCTTTGTCGGTGCAGTACAGGTAGCAACCCTTCATCCCGCGTGTCATCAGCGTTCGGTACGTATTTTTGATAATCAGATCTGTTTCACTCTTCGCGAGGGCAGGTTGCTCTTTCATCATTTTTTTCCAGCCGCGAATCGATTTATCGTGCTTGTCGCGCTCATCCGGGGATGTCACTACCTCCCCGTCACGTACGACTAGATCTGGCCCGATAATCACTCCGATGTAGTCGACTTCCAAACCTTGGCAGGTATGAATGCAGCCAACCTGCTCGATGGAGTTCTCAGCGATGATCCATAGGCTGCCATCCTGATCCAGGTTCCATTGGCGTTTGTAGTCACCAATGACGATATCAGCAGCGGTGGGGTCTTTCTTGCTCAACCAAGGCCAGCAATAGCCCGCGACCACACGAGCTTTGTTTCCGTGGTTTTTCTCGTTGATTGCGTCATGCATCGCCTGAGGTGAGTCGAACACTTTAAACTCGTACTCTTGAGTCTCAAGCGTCGGATTTGCCGTCGAGCGAATGCCCAGCGTGTCATCCAGCCATGCCAAGTAACCGTCAGAACCACTGCAGCGAAACTGCGAAGACAGCACGTGTTCTTCCACCACAGCACCCTTGGCTTTTGCAAAGGCGCGTATCGCCTGCTTGCTGCCGATATCGCTCAAGGTTACACGCTGGTCCTCATCAATAAAGAATATGGAGCATTTCGCTGAGTCAATCAGCTCCTTGATCTGGTTTTCCCCAAGGTTTCCATAAAGCCCGCTTTTTTCATTCAGCCGGTGAGCTTCGTCCACGATAAGCGCATCGAATGTGTTGGGCTCAGTGTCGATGAATGCCCCAGAGCCTGAAAAGAAATTCGAGAAATGGCTGCGCTTGATGGTGCCAACCAGTTTGCTTTCGTAGACCTTGCGAGGGGCGGCATTTTTGGAGACGTATTTGCTCATCAGCTTCAATTCGGTGAGCTTCACCAGCAGATTGATAGCCAGAACAGTTTTTCCGGTGCCCGGTCCACCTTCGATGATCATCACCTTGGGTGCTTGGTCCGAGGCCTCGCTTGCCGCCGCCAGCGCCGACTCAAAAATTGCTTTCTGATCGTCAATCAATACGAACTCGGGTTTGCCTTTCATCAACCCCCCGAGCGCTTCGGCTAGTGCCTTGGACGGGCGAATTTTTCCTTCGGACAGCTCGTAAAGAACCTCTTTGTTGTCGCCATGACTTATATGCTTTTTCAGAAAGGTTCTGAGTTTACTGAGCTCTTCCGGGCCTTTCAGAAACAGCGGAGCCTTGTTGATGTGGGGCTCATAGTGGGCTGAATCTATGACCCCGTCGCTGACGTAGTTATGGAGGTAGGCACACGGACGGATTTCGATGCTTTTGTCATACACCGCCTCGTTGAAGCCTTCCAGCAGCGCTGCATAGGACCATACCTGATAGGACGGGTGAATGGTCTCAACGAGGCCGCCACCCAATGCCGTTTTGACGATGGCGTCTTTGGTTGTGGCGTTGGCCTTACTCCATTGCTTCAGCTCGATCAGTACGGCCTTTTTTGCCTGGTTTTCGTCGCGACCGGTGAGTAGAAAGTCGATTCGCTTCGAGGACTGCGGAATGTGTAATTCAATGGCCAGGCCTGCATCGCTCGGGAGGCCCTCATCTCTAAGGACCTTGGCCATGTACGTCAGGGACCCTTGCCACGACCTGATTTCCGAGGAGCCAACGTTCTTGCCGGTAGCTTCCTTGTAGTGCCTGAGGATCACCTCCTCAATGTCATCGTTATCGTTGTCTTTAAGAAATTGCTGTTTGGTCGCAGCGTAAACGATCACGGGTTGTCCTTAGGTGCGTGTTGGTCAGAGTCGGTCGTACTTTTTGCTGGTGCTTCTGGCTTTATCCACGGGGTACTTCTGGCCATTCGAGGCGAGTTTCTGTGTCACGGCCTCGTCGAGGTCAATGCCGAGCACACTGCTCAGGCGAACGAGGTACATGAATACGTCCGCCAGTTCATCCTTGACGGCTTGGCCGATTTCGGGGTCTGTTGCGGCGGAGATCGAGTCGGCATCGCTCATCCATTGGAAAATCTCGCACAGCTCGCCTACCTCTCCAGTGAGAGCCAGGATGAGATTTTTGGGGGAATGGAACTGCTGCCAGTCGCGATCATCTGCGAACTGTTGAAGGGATGCGGCGAGCTTCACTACGTCAACCAATGGCGCGGATGAGTTGTCTGAGTCACTCACGGGGCTATCTCTTGGGCATCGGTGGGGAAAATGTGTAGGAAATCAGGCCTTGGATTGTAAGAGTTTTTGCACCTTTCGCAGTTTTTTTGTGCTGTTTCACCTGCTGCACGGATTGCTTGCCAGTGTTCGCTAGCTGCGTTCAACGTGGCGGCTATTTGTGCTTGCACGATAGGTGAGCGGTCCTATATGGGCTGATCGATAGCAGACCACCAAAAGGCACGTCCATCTGGCCCACCGGGTTTTGGAGGAAATATCGCTCTCAGGGTGAGTCAACTTTGAAGGGGGATTAGGCTGAAATTCAAAACCTCTCAAAAGACCGAAAAAAGCGTCGGAGGCCGCGCATTCACCGAATCGCAGGCACAAAAAAAGACGTCCAAGGACGTCTTTGATTGTCAATTTGGTGGAGCCGGGGGGATTTGAACCCCCGTCCGCCAGTACTCCGCTGTCGGTACTACATGCTTAGCCGTGTCTACTGAGTTAATCCGCAGCCGCCCGACGGGCAGGGTGCTTTGGACGAGTTGGGTAAGTTTTAGTCGCTTTGCCCCCAACGTGCTACGCGACGATCCTGTTCTGTATGACAATCATTTCGGGTTTACAGGCATCCCCTGATGATTGCTGGAGCCGAAGCTACCAGGAGAGCGGGCTCAGCTGCTTACGCAGCGAGAGCGTAACCCTCGTAGTTTTCGTCATTGGCAACTATAGAAAGTTGCAACAGTGGATTTACGAGTTCTGTTACCAACTCGGCATGCACCTAGAGTTTCGCTACCGGCGTCGAATCCTGATCGGCCCCACACTCAGCTCTAGCTGACGTACCTTTCGGCACGTGGCGCTGAGTATACGCCTTTGCGCGGGCGGCGTCGACTGCGGGTTCGTGCCGCCCGCTCAAGGCTCATGCGCCGGCGCCGCCGGACGAGCCGCTGCCTTTTTCGGTTTTCTCCAGGCGCTCGAGCACTTTGCTGGTGATGGCGATGCATTTCTTGGTGTCGCCGGAGGCCTGGGCGGCCTTGGCTTCGTCGACGTGCTCGGTCAGGGCTTTGTCGAGGCCTTCGGAGGTGGCGCCGGCGGTGGCCATGCTGTCGTCGATCTTCTGCAGGTTGGCGGCGCAGAGGTCGTCGGCGGCGAACACCGGGGACGCCAGGAGGGTGGCGGCCGCGAAGAGGGCGGAAAGCGCAGTACCTTTCATGGGTGTCTCCTTTCAAGGCCTCTGGAAGGTGGGCCTGTAAGGGTGGACTGTCGGGATTTGGCGAGGGTTCAATCGGGGTGGTGGCTTGGCGACATGATGGTGTGTGATGGGTCTTATATTGCAGGTTATTGCAGGCTGTAGGAGCGGCCTTGTGTCGCGAAAGGGCCACGCAGTGGCCCCCAGGGTTTTTGCGGTGCAGCTGGAATGGTTGGGGCTGCTCTGCAGCCCTTTCGCGACACAAGGCCGCTCCTACAAACGGTGCAAGTCAGTTGCTGGTGTGGGATTTGTTCATGCCCAGTTCCATGTCGTCGATCAGGGCCTTGGCCATTTCGCTGAGGATGCGCGCAGCGCTGCCGGCCTTGCGGTCGTTTTCCATTTCGGCTTCGGTGGTCAGGTGGCGGATGCAGCCGAGCAGCACCGAGAGTTGGCTGAAGGCGTGGTCGAAGGGGACGCCGGGCTGCAGGCGGAACAGGTCGAAGGTTTCGTGGCCGGCGGTTTTGGAGTTTCTGACCAGGTCATTCATGGGCGCACTCCCGGGCTTTTTTGGTGTGCAGGCCGGTCAAGGCATGTTCGATCAGCGCCCTTGAGGTTTCGGATGCATGGGCGGCGTTGCCCAGCATGCTCAGGCCGGATTCGCCTGAATGGGTGCGGCAGTGTTCGTCGATGGTTTCGGCGACGCCGCGCAGGAGTTCGCTGGCGTGGGCCAGGGCGTCGGTGGGGGGCATGTCGCTGTGGATGGAGA
>NZ_BQIP01000051.1 GCF_021602585.1 Pseudomonas faucium | reverse complement strand
GGCGGCGCTCGATCTCATGAACACCCAAAGGCTCAAGCCAAGCGCCTCAAACCCTGCTCAAGCGAATGATCTGCCGAGCACAGAACGCCCCAGTCAGAATCACCCCGAACAACCGCAACGTCTGCATCGCCAGCACCAGCCCCACATCGGCATGGGTCTCCACCGCAATGATCGCCATGGCATCCAGCCCACCCGGGCTGGTGGCCAGGTACATCGACAGAAAATCCACCCCCATCGCCCAGGCCAGGCCCCAGGCGCACACCGCGCACAGCACGATCAGCGCCAACGCCCCGGCAATCATGGCCGGCAGCCGCTTCCACACATAGCGCAGCGTCTGCCGGTCGAAGCGCAAGCCGATGTAGCAACCAATCGCTGCATAGGCGAACGCCAGCAAGGGTTCCGGCAGGTGGATGGTCAGCAACCCGCTCAACTGCAGGGCCGCCCCCAGCAGCAGCGGCATCAGCAGCGCACCCGCCGGCATGCGCTTGCCCACCAGCAGCCCAACCAGCACCACCGCCAGGCTGAGCAAGGTATCCAGCCAGGGCGTGGCAGCAGGTGCCAGCGCAGCGCTGGCGGCAGGCGCAGCGCCAGGGGTGGCGCCGAGCAGGTGGCTGACCAGCGAGCCGACCATCACCACGCACACCACCCGCACGTACTGCATGGTGGCCACCACGCGCCCGTCAGCGCCGTTCTCCTCGGCCATCGACACCATCGCCGAAGCCGCCCCCGGCGCCGTGCCCCACGCCGCGGTGCTGCCGGGGATGCCGCCCAGGCGCACGGTGCCCAGGCCGACCAAGGCACTGAGCAGCACGGTAATCAAGGTGGCTAGCAGCATCAGGTGCCAGGACTGGGCCATCGACACCAGCACCGCCCAGCTCACCGAGTGGGCCACCAGCAGCCCGACGCAGCCCTGGCCGAAGCGGAACACCTGGCGATGCAGGCTCAGGCGCGCACCGCACACGGCGAAGACGATGGCCACCAGCATCGGGCCGAGAAACAACCCGGCCGGCACGGCCAGGGCATGCAGCGCCTGGCCGGCGGCGCCGGCGCAGAGCAACAGGGCAAGCCATTGCAGAGAGGGTCTGGAGCAGGTGGAGAGGGCGTTGGGCAATGTCGATACTCCTTGCGCAGCGATAACGCGGGGCTGGCAGCGCCAGCGGAGAAAATTATCGACGGGCCAATCGATCAAGTCTATTTTCTACTTTTGATAAATCCATAACTGAAATTCATCGATCATGGACCTGCGCGACCTCACCTACTTCGAAACCATCGCCGAACTCGGCCACCTGGGCCGCGCCGCCGAGCGCCTCAACCGCAGCCAGCCGGCCCTGACCAAGAGCATTCAGCGCCTGGAAGAGTCGCTGGGCACTCGCCTGTTCCAGCGTGACGGCAGGCGCATCAAGCTCACCGATGTCGGCAAGCTGCTGCTGGCCCGTGGCAAGCAGTTGCAGCTGAACATCGCCGAAACCGAGCGCGAGGTGCGCGACTTCGCCAACGGGCTGGTTGGCAACATCCGCCTGGGCTGCGCGGCGAGCATGGCCGACCACTTGCTGGCGCACCTCACGGCGGCGCTGTTGGAGCGGGCGCCGCAGGTGACCTTGAAGCTGTCCATCGCCCAGGACGATGTGCTCAAGGAATCGCTGCGCGCCGGCCGGCTGGATGTGATCATTGCGCCGCAGATCGCCGACGACCCGCAGTTCACCAGCCACCCCATCCTCGAAGACGAGGCGGTGGTGGTGGCCAGCGCCGAACACCCGGTGTTCGCCGGCCCCATCGCCCTCAAGGACCTGTGCCAGTACCGCTGGGTGCTGGCCGGCCCGACCGTGACCGCCCGGCGCTGGATCGACAACGTGTTCATCGAGCACCAGCTGCCGGCGCCGCAGGTGCAGGTCGAGACCAACGCGATTTCCCTGCTGCCGCGCCTGATCGCCCGCACCCAGCTGCTGAGTTTTGCCGCCCGGGAAACCCTGGAGCATGGCCTGGGCGCATCGTGGTTGCGCGAAGTGCCGTTGCCGCAGACCACCATGCGCAGGACCGTGGCCGTGTCGGTGCGCACCGATGGCTACCTGTCGCCGGCGGCGCAGGCCTTGGTCGTGTTGTTGAAGGAGCAGGGTCGCAGCTTCTTCGAGCGCGATTGACGGCTCAGCGCGCGGCCATGCCCAGCAGCCATTCGATCAGCACCTGCAGGCGCCGCGGCATGGGTGCATGGGCCGGGTGCACCAGGTAGTAGCCGTGCTTGCCCACCGTCAGGAAGTCGCCGAAGGGGAGCACCAGTTGGCCATCGGCCAGCTGTTCGCGCACCAGCTGCTCGCGGCCCATGGCGATACCGGCATGGTGCACGGCCGCCAGGCTGCACAGGTCGGAGCGGTCGAAGGTCAGAAAGCGCGCCGCCTGCACCTCGGGCCAGCCGGCCGCACGCCGCCATAACTGCCACTCGGCATCGAAGGCGGCGTTGTCCCAGGCCGCCACATCGTGCAGCAGGGTGCTGCCGCGCAGGGCGTCTGGCCGGTTGCTCAGGTCCTGTTGCCGGGCGTAGTGCGCCGAGCAGACCGGGGCAATGCGTTCGGCCATCAGGCGGGTGCTGACCAGGCCTGGGTAATCGCCATCCGAATAGCACAACAGCAGGTCGACCTGCCGCGTGCGGTAGTCGATGCGCTCGTTGCCCACGCGCACATCCAGCTGGATATCCGGGTAGCGGGCGCTGAAGTCGGCAAGTTTGGGCACCAGCCAGCACTGCGCCACCGACGGCCGTACATGGAAGGTCAGTTGCCCGGCCACCTGTTCGTCCGAGCGCGCCTGCAGCGCTTCGCTCAACGTGTCCATGGCCTGCTGCATGCTGCGGTAGATGCGCTCGCCGTCCTCGGTCAGCAGCACCTGGCGCGGCAGGCGCTGGAACAGTTTCAGCGCAAGCTCGGCCTCCAGCCGGGCGATGCGGTGGCTGACCGCACTGGCCGTCAGGCACAGCTCGTCGGCGGCGCGGGCGAAGCTCAGGTGCCGCGCCGCGACCAGGAAGGTATGCAGGTTGGCCAGGTGGGCACCGCTGAGCTCGCGCATGTGCTCAGCCCCGGCCCTTGGCCAGGTAGGCGGCGTATTCCTCGGCCGGCACCATGCTGCCGCCGGTGCCCCAGACCAGGTGCGTGGCATTGGCCATGCGCGCCGCTGTCAGCGCCATGCGTTCAAGGTAGGGGGCGGCCTGCAGCACCCGCAGCATGCCCGGCACACCGGCCAGCGCCGAGGGCTCCAGGCGCGCCTGCTCCTGGTCGTGGGCCAGCCCCAGCAGGCGGTACAGCTGTTCGTCGCTGACGGTGTAGTAGCCATCGAGCAAACGCTGCATGGCCTTGCCGACGAAGCCGGACGGGCGGCCCACCGCCAGGCCGTCGGCGGCGGTGACGTTGTCGATGGCAAAATCCTGCACGCACACCTGGTCGTGCAGCCCGGTGTACACCCCCAGCAGCATGCAAGGCGAGTGGGTCGGCTCGGCGAACAGGCAATGCACGTGGTCGCCGAACGCCAGCTTCAGGCCGAAGGCCACGCCACCAGGGCCGCCGCCCACGCCGCAGGGCAGGTAGACGAACAGCGGGTGCTCGGCGTCCACCGCGATGCCTTGCGCCTGAAATTGCAGCGCCAGCCGCTCGGCCGCCACGGCATAGCCGAGGAACAGGTGCGGCGAGTTCTCGTCATCGACGAAGTAGCACAGCGGATCGCCCGCAGCCTGCTGGCGCCCCTGGGCCACGGCCACGCTGTAGTCGGACGGATGCTCGACCACGCTCACGCCGTTGGCGCGCAGCTTGTCCTTCTTCCACTGGCGGGCATCGGCCGACATGTGCACGGTGGCCTGGAAACCCAGCTTGGCGCTCATGATGCCGATCGACAGGCCGAGGTTGCCGGTGGAGCCGACCGCGACCTTGTACTGGCTGAAGAACTGCCGCGCCGGCGCCTCGGCCAGCACGCGGTAGTCGCTGCCCAGGGTGATCAGTCCCGCCTCCAGGGCCAGGTCCTCGGCATGCTTGAGCACTTCGTGGATGCCGCCACGGGCCTTGATCGAGCCGGAAATCGGCAACTCGCTGTCGGCCTTGAGCCACAGCTTGCCGGCGGTCTCAAGGCCGGCTTCCTGCAGCAGGGTGCGCTGCAGGTTGGGCAGCGCGCGCAAGGGCGACTCGATGATCCCGGCGCTGGCGGCGGTGTCCGCAAACACCGTGGCCAGGTACGGCGCAAAGCGCTGCAGGCGGGCGCTGGCAGCCTGCACATCGGCAGCGCCCAGGCCGACGTCGCCCAGGGCCTCGGCTGCCGGGGCGATGGCCGGGTTGAACCATTGGGTTTCGCGCAGCGCGACCAGGTCTTCGATCAACGGGTGGGAGGCGCACCATGCATCGAGGGTTTTTCCGTGAATCATCGCAGGCGTTTCCTGTGCTGGGGTCGGGTTGTTCGCAGGCATTAGAAAACACTGCGCCAAGGCTGACAAACGACGGCTGCTCAGGCCATGGATGATGCTGCGTCAGGTGCAGCCTGCTGGGCGATCAGCGCCAGGCAGCGCTGCACCATCGGGCTCATGTCGCCCTTGCGCCGGCTGAGGATGATCGGGCTGACCGCGCCGGTGTCGAGCAGGCTTGCGTATTCGATATCGGTGCGGTGCTGCTGCTGCACCGATTCGGGCACCAGGGTCACGCCAAGGCCCACGGCAACCAGGCCGATGGCGGTCTGCAGCTCATTGGCCCACTGGCTGACCTTGAGGCTCATGCCGTGGTGGGCGAACAGCGCGAGGATGTGGTCGGCATAGCTGGGCCTGGGGTTGGCCGGGTAGAGCACGAAGGCCTCGCGCGCCAGCTGCGCCAGCGACAGGGGCGCACCGGCCAGGGCGTGGCCCTTGGGCAGCACGGCCACCAGCGGGTCTTCGCGCAGCACCTGCTGCTGGATCGCCGGGTCGTCGATGCGGATGCGGCCGAAGGCGATGTCGATGCGCCCGCTTTTCAGCGCCTCGACCTGCTGCAGGGTGGTCATCTCGCTCAGGCCCAGCTCCAGTTCGCTGTCCTGGCGCAGTTCGCGGATCAGCTCCGGCAGCACGGTGTACAGGGTCGAGGGGGCAAAGCCGATGCCCAGCCACTGGCGCTGGCCCTGGCCAATGCGCCGGGTGTTTTCGCTGATGTTGTCCAGCTGCTGCAGCAGGGTGCAGGTCTGCTCGTGGAAGAAACGCCCGGCCTCGGTCAGGCGCAGCGGCCGCTCGCGCACCACCAGCAAGGTACCCAGCTGTTCCTCGAGCTGGCCGATCTGCCGGCTCAGCGGCGGCTGGGCCATGTGCAGCAGCTCGGCGGCGCGGGTGAAGTTCAGGGTTTCGGCCAGGACCTTGAAGTAGCGAAGGTGGCGCAGCTCCACGAGACCTCCTGGGTATGGTGGGAGATTCATTTGATATTGGACGGCCCTCAGGTTCTCGCGCAATGCTTGAATAATCAAGTAAATGTAGTATCGGATCTGCGCTCTGCAGCCCGATTTGACGGGACTTTCCAACCATGACAAACGCCCTGATCGAGCGCATCGACGCGATCATCGTCGACCTGCCGACCATCCGCCCGCACAAGCTGGCCATGCACACCATGCAGCAGCAGACCCTGGTGGTCCTGCGCCTCCAATGCAGCGACGGCATCGAAGGCCTCGGCGAGGCCACCACCATCGGCGGCCTGGCCTACGGCTACGAGAGCCCCGAGGGCATCAAGGCCAACATCGACGCGCACCTGGCTCCGGCACTGATCGGCCTGCCGGCCGACAACATCAACGCCGCCATGCTCAAGCTCGACAAGCTGGCCAAGGGCAACACCTTCGCCAAGTCCGGCATCGAAAGCGCGCTGCTCGACGCCCAGGGCAAGCGCCTGGGCCTGCCGGTCAGCGAGTTGCTCGGCGGGCGCGTGCGCGACAGCCTGGAAGTGGCCTGGACCCTGGCCAGCGGCGACACCGCCCGCGACATCGCCGAGGCCGAGCACATGCTGGACATCCGCCGCCATCGGCTGTTCAAGCTGAAGATCGGCGCCAACCCGCTGGAGCAGGATCTCAAGCACGTGGTGGCGATCAAGCGCGAGCTGGGCGAGCGGGCCAGCGTGCGCGTGGACGTCAACCAGTACTGGGACGAGTCCCAGGCCCTGCGCGCCTGCCAGGTGCTGGGCGACAACGGCATCGACCTGATCGAGCAGCCGATTTCGCGCATCAACCGCGGCGGGCAAGTTCGCCTGAACCAGCGCAGCCCGGCGCCGATCATGGCCGACGAATCCATCGAAAGCGTCGAGGACGCCTTCAGCCTGGCCGCCGACGGCGCCGCCAGCATCTTCGCCCTGAAGATCGCCAAGAACGGCGGGCCGCGCGCCGTGCTGCGCACCGCGCAGATCGCCGAGGCAGCCGGCATCGCCCTGTACGGCGGGACCATGCTCGAAGGCTCGATCGGCACCCTGGCCTCGGCCCACGCCTTCCTCACCCTGCGCCAGCTGACCTGGGGCACCGAGCTGTTCGGCCCGCTGCTGCTGACCGAAGACATCGTCAACGAGCCGCCGCAGTACCACGACTTCCAACTGCACGTGCCGCGCACCCCAGGCCTCGGCCTGAGCCTGGACGAAGCCCGCCTGGCGCGGTTTGCCCGCCGCTAACCCCAAGGAGAAACCCCATGCTGTTCCACGTGAAGATGACCGTGAAACTGCCGGTCGACATGGACCCGGCCAAGGCCGCGCAACTGAAGGCCGACGAGAAGGAACTGGCCCAGCGCCTGCAGCGCGAGGGCAGCTGGCGCCACCTGTGGCGCATCGCCGGGCACTACGCCAACTACAGCGTGTTCGACCTGCCCAGCGTCGAGGCGCTGCACGACACGCTGATGCAACTGCCGCTGTTCCCGTACATGGACATCGAGGTCGACGGCCTGTGCCGCCACCCCTCGTCGATCCATGCCGACGACCGCTGAAACGCACCCTGCGCCACGACTACCCGACAAGAACAATACGAGGTAAGCAAGATGACCGTGAAGATCTCCCACACCCCCGATGTCCAGGCCTTCTTCGAGCAAGTGGCCGGCCTTGGCCAGGCCGAAGGCAACCCACGCTGCAAAGCGATCATCCTGCGTGTGCTGCAGGACACCGCGCGCCTGATCGAAGACCTGCAGGTCAGCGAGGGCGAGTTCTGGCACGCCGTCGACTACCTCAACCGCCTGGGCGGGCGCAACGAGGCCGGCCTGTTGGCCGCGGGCCTGGGCATCGAGCACTTCATCGACCTGCTGCAGGATGCCAAGGACGCCGAAGCCGGCCTTGGCGGCGGCACCCCGCGCACCATCGAAGGCCCGCTGTACGTGGCCGGCGCGCCGCTGTCCGAGGGTGAGGCGCGGATGGACGATGGCACCGACCCGGGTGTGGTGATGTTCCTCCAGGGCCAGGTGTTCGATGCCCAAGGCCAACCCCTGGCCGGCGCCACCGTCGACCTGTGGCATGCCAATACCCAGGGCACCTATTCGTACTTCGACTCGACCCAGTCCGAATACAACCTGCGCCGGCGCATCGTCACCGATGCCGAGGGCCGCTACCGGGCGCGCTCCATCGTGCCCTCGGGCTATGGCTGCGACCCCCAGGGGCCGACCCAGGAATGCCTGAACCTGCTGGGCCGCCACGGCCAGCGCCCGGCCCACGTGCACTTCTTCATCTCGGCGCCGGGGCACCGGCACCTGACCACGCAGATCAACTTCGAAGGCGACAAGTACCTGTGGGACGACTTCGCCTATGCCACCCGCGATGGCCTGATCGGCGCGCTGCGTTTCGTCGACGATGCCGCCACGGCGCGTGACCGAGGCGTTGCCGGCGA
>NZ_BQIP01000050.1 GCF_021602585.1 Pseudomonas faucium | reverse complement strand
GGATCGAGCGGCGCTTGTGGCAGGTGGCCGGGGATGCGGGGGAGGGCAAGGCGGGGGTGGACAAGTACCTGAGCCAGTATCAGCAGCAGTGAGGGGAGGCGTGGAGGGGCGACGTTGGTTCGGGGGTGGGTTTTAGATTGGCTTGCCGGCGATTGGGCCCGTAGTTTCAGCACAGCCTCCTATCATTTCTGCCAGTAGCAGCAACCTGATGCGGATGAATTAATGGGCTGACATTCCACGGATGACAAAGGAAATCCGTCATGAGACACCTGGCCCGCCCGATCGCCGCACTCTTGATTGCCTTTTCGACCCCACCACTGCTGGCCGCAGACGCAACACGCATGCTCAACGAGCGGGCGAAGGCAGCAGTGGATCAACTCAACACCTGGTACAACAGCACCACCGATGATTGCGGTGGCCCGGACAAACCTGGCTACTTGTGCAGCGGCATCGCGCTGCGCACAACCACCAGCAGTGTCGGCTTCCTGCCTTGGGAGCCCAGCGACAGCCAGATAGAAAAGGGCAGCGTGGCGTTTTCCTGGGCGCGTCGTGACAGCAACTTCGGCAAGCCTTTCGGCAACCAGAATGGGCTGCTGCTGTACCCACCTCAGTACGCCCCGCCCGGCAGCCTTGCCCACCTGAGTATGTTGTGCACCTTTCCCATCAATGCCAACACCAACCAACGCCCGACTTTGCAGGGCTGTGGCCCGATCAGGGGCTTCGAGGAAACCACCGACACCTGCCAGGCCCTGGCTGTGAACACGGCGCAGCAGTGGTTGGACAAGTATCCGCAGGCCAGCAACTACCGGGTGTGCGGCTGGGATCTGCGGCACACGCCAGCGGCGTCGGCCGCGGCGTTCAACACTGCACTCAAGGTTCGCCAGGGGCTGCCCGATGCGCATTGGTCGATCAACAACGAAGTGTTGCTGTCGGTGTGGGAAAAGGGCCAAGGGGGTGCACTGCCGGTGCATTCGTTCTTCTACGTGCAAGGCGAGCGCGAAGCGCTGGCCAAAGCCCAGTACGACCAGATTCGCTACCAGCAGCTCTACGAGCAATTGATCCCGGTGGTGAGCGTGCAGTTTCCGGCAGACAAGGCGGGCAGCATGGCCTTCAGCTATGCCGAACAGGACCAGGCCGTGGGCCGGCCGACGCCTACGCCGCACATTGATTTCGAAGACGTGGCGCCTGGGCACTACGCGCGTTTGGTCGCCCACGGCGTCGAGTTTCAGCTCGATCGGCAGACCCGAGGCGTCAGCGACAAACCGCACGAAGGCAGCAAGGGCCTGATCAAGGGGCATCACCTGGAAGCGGACTCCTCGATCAAGCTGGTGCTCGAAGGCCCCGGGCGTCGGCTGGTCACCTTCGCGTGGGGTTGCAACAGCTATTGCGCCGTTCAGACGACAATCGCAGGTGAGTACGAAGACTTGTCGGAAGAGGGGCCGGGGGCCATGCACTACGGCACCAAGGAGCTGATCATCGACGGGCCGGAGGTGTTGACGTTGACGGTGGACACCGAGGAGGACGATGCCTTGTTGGTGTTCGACAACCTCATCGTGCAGAAACTGCCTGAGAAATGAGGGCGAAATTACCCCGCCTTGCGCAAGGTCAGGTTGATGCGTCGCTCGCCCATGCGCGGGTGGGTTCCTGGCTTGACCGGCAGCACGCCATGAAAACGCAGCCGATCTTCGCCGCCCCAGACCAGCACATCGCCATGGCTCAACGGTATGCGCTGGGTGCGGTCCGAGCGCTCGAGCCCACCGAACAGGAACACCGCCGGCAGGCCCAGTGATATAGACACGATCGGCTGGCCGAAATCCGCTTCGTCGCGGTCCTGGTGCAGGCTCAGGCGGGTGCCGGGCAGGTAGTGGTTGACCAGGCAGGCATCGGGTACGAAACCGTCGAAGCCGGCGGCTGCGGCTGCGCGGGCAGCCAGGTCGAGCAGTATCGGCGGCAGGGCGGGCCAGGGTTGGCCGCTGACGGGGTCGGTGGGGCTGTAGCGATAGCCCTTGGCATCACTGACCCAGCCCAGCGCGCCGCAGTTGGTCAGCGCCACGGCCATGTTCAGGCCGCCTGGGGTCTGCATGTGGCGCCAGGGCGCGGCGCGCAGGACCGGGCGCAGGGCATCGAGTATGGGCTCGATCTCGGCCAGGGCGAAACCGGGCAGCAGCACGGTGTGGCTGGCCAGGCGTTGCGGCTGGGGGCCGAACAGGTCGAGGTCGGACTGGATCATGGTGGCGGCGCTGGCGTTGGGTCGGGCCATTGTAGCGCTGTTGGCTTGGCTGGCCTATCGCCGGCAAGCCGGCGCCCACAGGTACTGCGCAGGTATCGAAGACCCAGGCATGAAAAAGGAACCGCGACGCCAGGGAGAGGCGGCGCCGCGGTCCAAGGGGGAGCGTTCAGCGCTGGGTGGCAGTGGCCATGTTGGCGTTGCCCATCTGGCTGATGGTGGCGCTCTGGTTGGCACCGGCCTGGTCGACGAAGGCCTGGTTGCCGGTGCCGCCCTGGGTCACGTAGGCGACGTTGGCGCTGTCGGCCTGCTTGATGGTCGCGCTGTTGCCACTGCCGTAGAGCTGGTTGGTGTAGCTCTGGTTGGCATAGCCGGACTGGTCCAGGGTGATGGTGTTGCTGCTGCCGTTGGAGGCACCGAAGGCGTAGTTGTCGGTGCCGCGCTGGTCGGCGACGAGGATGTTGTCGCTGCCGTTCTGCTCGAAATACAGCTCGTTGTTGCTGTCGGCCTGCTTGGTCTGCATCGAGTTGTTGCTGCCTTTCTGGTTCAGCGTGGCCTGTTGGTAGGCGCCGTTCTGGGTCAGGTTGACGCCGTTGCCGGTGCCTTTCTGGTTGATCACGGCGCTCTGGTTGTTGCCGAACTGGCCCCCGAGCTTCTCACCCTTCCAGTTGCTGGCCATCACCTTGTTGCCGGTACCCTGGGTGGTTACGGTCAGGTGCTGGTTGTCGCCGGTCTGGTAGGTGAAGTGCAGGTTGCCGGTGCCGCTCTGGGAAATGCTGGTGGTGGCGTTGTTGGTCTCGAACTGGTCCGACCAGCTGGCGTTGGACTTGCCTTGCTGATACAGGCTGGCGGCGTTGCCCTGGCCGAAGCTCTGGTCGATGTAGGCTTCGTTGAGCTGGCCGGCCTGGCTGACGCTGGCGTGGCTGCCTCGTTGGTTGTCCTGCCAGACTTCTGCCGAATGGCCGGTGCCTTGCTGGTCGATGATGAGCATGCCCCCGGTGCCGTCGCGCTGGTCCCCATAGGCCCAGTTTTCCTTGCCCTGCTGGTAGATCTCGATGTGGCCGTCGTTATGGGTCATGTGCTCGGCGGCGGCGTAGTTGTCCTGGCCGCCCTGGGTGATCTGGCTCTGGTTGTTGCTGCCGCCGAACAGCTGCTCGACGAAGGCTTCGTTGCGCTGGCCGTTCTGCTGGGTGTTGGCCTGGCTGCCGAGCTGGCTGTCCTGCCACAGGGTCGAGCGGTTCTCGCCGCCTTGCTGGATCTGCAGCGCCTGGTTGTTCTCGCCCAGCGACTGGCTGCTGAAGGCATCGTTGTAGCTGCCTGCGGCCTGCTGGTTGATGTGGCTGGCGTTCTCGAACAGTTGCTCGGCGTAGCCTGCGTTGAAGGCGCCGGTGGCGCTCTGGTCGATGTAGCTGGTGCTGTTTTCCTGCACGGCCAGGTGGTTGTGGCCCTTGCCGGCCTGGTCCTGAGTGGCGGCAGCGAAAGGCGCGACCGTCTGCTTGACCTCGGCGATGTTCTGGTTGCCGCTTTGCGTCTGGTTCGAGGTGCTGTCGTCGGCCATCACCTGGCCGGCCACGGCCAGGACGATAGCGGCACTTAAGGGAGCGAGCTTGAACATGGTGGTGCCTCCAGGTCTATCGGTATTGGGTGATCTGAACATGCTGGCCATTGCCAGCCTGGGTCACGGAACTGCTCAGGCCCGAGCCGGCCTGCACGATGCTGGCGCTGTTGTCGTTGCCGACCTGCTCGATGCTGGCGCTGTTGCCGGTGCCGCTCTGGCGGATCGACGCGCTGTTGCCATAGCCCTGTTGGCTGATGCTGGCCATCAGGTCAGTGCCTTCTTGCAGGATGTACGCCTCCTGCGCGCCCCCGGCCTGGACGATGCGGCCCAGCAGGGCCTGGCCGTTCTGGTCGAGGGCAGCGCGGTTGCTTGCGCCTTGCTGCTCGATCAGCGCCGCCTGGCCGGCGCCGGCCGGCAGCAGGCGGATGATCAGCGGCTCGCCCAGGTCACTGCCAGGTGCAAGGTCGGCGTTGTCCATCAGGTCGTCGGCCTGAGCCTGGCCGGCCAGGGCCAGGCACAGCAGCAGTGGGTACAGGCGGTTCATGGCGTTCTGCCTCCTTACTGCACGGTCACATCGACGGTGCGGTTGGTGCCCTGGCTGGTGGTGATGGTCGCCCGTGGGTTGGCCGTCGGCACCAGCGTGGTGCTGTTGCTGAGCGTCAGGCGCCAGCGGCCGGTGACCGGCACCGTGGTGGTACCCAGCACCTGGTTGCCGGTGGTGGTGGTGACACGCACGGTGATGGTGTTGCCGGTGGTCACCGAGGAGGTGCCGCTGATGTCCCAGTTGTAGCGGTCATTCGAGCGGGCCAGCACGGTGGCGGCGGTCACCGTGAAGGTTTCGGCGGCTGGGCGTGGCTGCACGTTGACGGTGACCGTTGTGCTGGCGGACAGCGCCCCCAGCGAATCACGCGCGCGGTAGGTGAAGGTGGTGGTGAACGCCGTGGTGACGTTGTTCGGTGGCGTGTAGGTGATGAGGGTGCCGTTGCTGGCCACGGTGCCGCGGCCGGCAGGCGGTTGGGTGAAGTTGGCCACCGCCAGCGGCAGGTTGCCTTCCGGGTCGGTGTCGTTGGCCAGCACGTCGATGGGCAGGGCCACGCCCAGGGTGGTCACGCTTTCCGGGTTGGCGGTCGGCGCCTGGTTGGGCGCGACGTTGATGGTCACGTTGGCCGGTTCCGACTTGAGGCCCTTGGCGTCCATGGCGCGGTAGCTGAAGCTGGCCACCAGCGGTTGCGTGGCACCGGCCGGTGGGGTGTAGGTCACCGCGGTGCTGCCATTGAGCACCACGCCACCGAGGCCGGTGCCCGGCTGGGTCAGGTCGGTGATGCTCAGCGGTACGTTGCCGTCCGGGTCGCTGTCGTTGCTCAGCAAGTTCAGGGTCAGCGGCACGCCGACACTGGTGCTGCCAACATCGGCCTGGGCCAGCGGCGGCTTGTTGGCACCCTCCACGGGGGCCGTGCCAACCACCACCACCGGCTCCACATCGCTGCCGCCATGGGAAGACTTGACCGTGACGCTGGCCGGCGGCTGGTTGAGGTCGTTGACCGTCAAGCTCTGCAGGTTGCCGGACTTGGACAGGCGGCCATAGCCCTGGGCGAGCAGGTCGGGTTGCACCACTTCGTCGCTGGAGCTCGCTTCGATGACCAGCCGTTTGTTGGCCCATTCGTAGCGCGCGGTGCTGACCTTGACCACGTCGGTCAACTTGCTCGATACCGCGGTGGGCTGGGTCGTGGTGCCGTTGCTGGCGGTGACTACCACCACCGCCGGCAACGGGTCGGTGCTCAGCCGCTGGTTGAAGAACAGCCCGCTGTTGTCGCTGCTCAGGTTGAACTCGCACGGTGCGGGCGGGGAGCCGACCAGTGCCAGCCCATTGCGCAGGCACAGGGTGGCGCTGTTCGGCGCCTTGGCGAAGACTTCCACCCGGGTGCCTTGGCCATTGCGCGAGTAGGTGGCCCGCTCCAGGGACACTGGGGTGGGGGTGCGCGCGTCGAGCACCTTGCCGGAGAGCGTGAACAGGTTGGTTCGGATGGTGCCCGCAGGGCCCTTGATTTCCACGAAGTTGGTGCCGAACGGGCTGCCAAGCACCGCCTCCGTGCGGTTCGGGTCGCCGATGAACGTATCGACCACGCCGGTGTCCGGGTTGAGCTCGGTGTACAGGGGGCCGACACGGCGCAGGAACGGCCCGATCGCGCCGCTGAGTGCCCCGCTGAAGTTGCCCGGGGCGCCGATGCCGACATCGCGGGTGATGTTGATCGCCCGCCGCCCAGGGCTGGTGACTTCGACCCGCTCGACCCCGTAAGGGTGAGTGATGGTGTAGGTGCCGGCGGTGGGCACCGACACGCGGATGCGGATGCGGGCGAAGCTCTGCTGGTCGCCGTTCACCGGGTTCTCGGCGGCGAAGGCCGCTTCCACGCCGGCCACGTAGGCGTCCAGCTCGTAGCCGCTGTTGCCCACTGCCGGGATGGTGGCCTCGGCCAAAAACCAGAACATCTCTGGCGGCCAGTTGTCGGGGAATACCAACGGCAGGGCGTCATCGTAGATGCCCGGTTCCGGCAGCAGGGTGCACATGTAGGACGGCGCCCCCGGTGCCCCCGCCACCCGCGAGCTGGTGGCACGTGAGCGGCACAGCTCCAGCGCCAGGCCAGAGGCGTCCATGTACCACATCGGGTAGCCGCCGGTGGCGAAGGTGTAGGGCCCCGGGGCGACCTGAGTCAGCGCGGCCCAGGCCGAGCTGGTGACGGTAAGGGTAAAACCGGCGGCGAACAGCGCACGGCGCGGCCAAGTGTTCATGCTGCCTCCTTGAAGGCTGAGCCTTTGTCTGTTCATGGCACCAGCACCACGTCTTCGCTGTCGCTGCCGCCGGCGGCGCTGGTGACCTGCACCTTGGCCGGGGGCAGCGGGGACAACTTGGCGATCAACGTTCTCACCGCGCCGTCACCCTCCAGGGGCCCGATCGCGGTGCCGTTGCCGGTGCTGGCGGTGAGGGCGGGGGGGGACGTTTCGTCACTGCTGCTGGCCACCAAGGTCAGCTCGCCCTTGCTCAGGCTGTATTCGGCGCGGCTGATGGTGACAAGGTCAGTCAGCGCCAGGCTTGCCGTGGTGACCGTGCTGGTTGGGATCGCCACGCTGTTGTCGGCGCTGATCAGCAGGTTGCTGCCGGGCGCCGGATTGAGCGTTGACTGGGCGTACCAGGTGCCGGTGCCGTTGGCTTCGTTCAGGGCCAGGCTGGGCGTCTGGCTGGTGAGGGTGGCGCTGGCCGGTGGCGGCGGTGCCAGCACGAACATGTCCTGCTGGGCGCGCAGGTCGCCGTTCTCCGCGTGGCGCGAATAGGTGCTGCGCTGGGGGATCAACGGCGTTGGCCGGGCCACCGTGGAGAGCTTGCCGGAAATGGCGAACAGCTCGGTGCGCAGGTCGATGCCGTTGGGGCCTTCGATACGCACGTAGTTGGTGTTGAACGGGCTGCCGGTTGCACGTTCATCCAGGTTCGGGTCGCCGATGAAGCGCTCGCTGCCCTCGGTGTAGGGCCCGTTGACGCTGCGCAGGAACGGCCCGACATCACCCTTGAGGGCACCGCTGAAATCGCCGGCACCGGCGATGCCGATGTCGCGGGTCATGTTGATCGCCCGGCGCCCGGCGGCGGCCACCTCGAACACTTCGACGCCGTAGGGGTGGGTGATGACATAGGTGCCGGCGGTGGGTACGTCGACGCGGATGCGCACCCGGGCGAAACTTTGCTGGTCGCCTTGCTTGGGCTCTTCGGCGGCGAACGCCGCCTCGATGGCGGTGCCGTAGCTCAGGTCGATGCCACGGGCGGCATCGACGATGGCGGCGTCGGCGGTGAACCAGAAGGCTTCATCCGGGAAGTTCTTGGGGAAGGCGATGGGCTTGGTGTCGTCGAACACCCCGGGGGTGGGCAGCAGGGTGCACATGTAGGACGGCGCGCCCGGCGCACCGGCTACCCGTGAGCTCACGGCCTTGCTCAGGCACAGGTCGAGGGTGCGACCGTGGCTGTCCTGGTACCAGGCGGGGAAGTTGCCGTTGGCGAGGTTGGGGGCGCCGCTGTCGACTGCGTACAGCGCAGCCTGGGCGGGGAGCTGGAGCAGGCTGGCGAGGATCGCCACAGCCAGCGGGGTGGGGAGCGGTCGGTGCATGAGTCGATTCCTCCTGCAAACGGGCCCATGGACTTGGGGCGTCTGGGAGGGGAGCGGCAACAGCCGTGCCAGGTTGTTGAAAGGGGCCGGCGCGGGCTC
>NZ_BQIP01000049.1 GCF_021602585.1 Pseudomonas faucium | reverse complement strand
TATCGGCGCTTTGGTGAAGGGGTGGGGCGAGGTCTCCCACGGTCTGTACTGCGGCTAACAGTCAGAATCGGCTTTGTCGTCCCACCACCCCTTCGAGTATCACCATACAAGCCGGCTTGCCGGCGATTGGGCTGCACAGCAGCCCCACCCCTCAACGCGGTACTGGCGCAAACAACTCCCCGATTCTCTGCGCCAACCAGCGCCCCACCTCTCGGTCCTCCCTCATGCCGCCCTCCCCACCCGCGCCCAGTCCAGGCGACGGGTCAGCACCATGAACACGCCGAGCAAGCCAAAGCACAGCAACGCCCCCATCAACAACGCGTAGTCCTCGGCGCTGAGCAGCCCATAGAGCATCGCGTACAGCGCCGCCAGCCCGGCCGCGAAGCCCAGCCCGCGCCCGCGGCTGCGAAGCACATGGCTCAGGTAGAAGCCGATCAACAGCACACAGGCCGACGCCGACAGGCCATACGCAGGGCCAAAACCAATGTGCTCGGAGAACGACAGCAGCAACAGGTAGAAAAACGCCAGCGCCACGCCGACCAGGATGTACTGCACCGGGTGCACACTCAGGTGCTTGAGCACCTCGAACAGGAAGAAGCCGGCAAAGGTCAGGGCGATGAACAACAAGGCGTACTTGATCGCCCGCTCGCTCTTGAGGTACTGGTCCACCGGGTCGATGAAGCTGACGCCGAAGGTGCGCTCGGCATAGTCCGCGCACTGCCCGGCAGTGGCGCACTGGCGCACGGCATCTTCGAGGTTGGTGGCGAAGAACGAGGTTTGCCAGTGCGCGGTGAACCCCTTGGCGTCGATTTCGCGGTGGCGCGGCAGGTAGCTGCCGACAAAACTTGGGTGCGGCCAGTTGGCGCGCATGTCGACGCTGCTGGTGCGGCCCACCGGCAGCACGTGCAATTGTCCGGTGCCTTGCAGCGCCAGCTCGAAGCTGTAATCGAACGCCCAGGCCTGCTGGTCATCGCGCTGTGGCAGGGCAACGTGCACGCCGCTGCGCATCCACTCAAGGCCCGTGCCGGCCGCGAAGGGGTAGCGCTGCTCATCGAGCTTGAGCTCCAGCGCGTTCTCGATGCCGCGGATATCGCTGATGCCGACCACCAGGAAGGGCTTGTCGAAGCGGTAGTCGTCGAAGTCCTTTTCGATGCCCCAACGCGCCGGCAATTCGAAGCGGCCCGACAGGCGCCCCTTGGCGTGGAACAGGCGCGCCTGGTAAATGCCGCGCGAGCGCAGTTCGGTGTCTACGTCGAGGTCGGCATCGAAGGTTTCCGGCAGAAAGTACAGGTGCCCGGCCAGGGTGCTGGTTTCCTGCACGCTCTGGCCGTCCTTTTCGATCCAGCGGCGCTGGTACTTGCGGTAGGGCACCACCAGCAACGGGCCACTGACCTGCTGGTCGTAGCTGGCGCTGCGGGCGATGTCATGCAGCACCCCGTCGCGCAGGGCCTGGCGGTCGCTGATAAGGCCGTGGATCATCAGCAGCGGGATCAACAGCAGGACCATCAGCAAGGCGATGGTGCCCAGTTTGTAGCTCAAGGATTTGTTCATAAGGCCTCCTGTGGCAGTGGGCGCAGTGTCTGCGCCGTGCATGGAGGCTTTGCGAAGGCTGTGTGGAGATTGTGTGTTTTCAGCTGATGCGCCGGGCAGGCAACCACAGCCGCACCCGCACACCGCCATCGACGTTATCCACCGCCAGCGATCCGCCATGCAGCTGCATCACCTCGGCCACGAAGTTCAGCCCAAGGCCCGTGCTCTTGCGCCCGCTGCCTGGCCTTGGCAGGGAATAGAAGCGCTCGGCCACCCGCGCCAGCGCATAGTCGGGGATGGCCTGGCCCTGGTTGAACAGGCTCAACGCCAGCCGCTCGCCATCACGCTCCAGCTCGAACAGCAACGCCCCTTCAGGTGGCGTGAAGCCCAGCGCATTGTCCAGCAGGTTGGCCAGCGCCTGGCGCATCAGGAAGGGGTCGCACAGCAGCCGCAGCCCCGCAGGCACGCGCTGGCGTACCTGCAACTGCGCCGCCTCGATGCGCGGCGCATGGGCCAGCAGCAACTCCTCCACCAGCGCCGCCAGGGCCACCTGCTGCTCATCTTCCAGCGCCTGCATCTGCTCGACCCGGGCCAGGTCGAGCAAGCGCTCGATCATCTGCTGCAAGCGCTCGCTTTCGCGCTCGATATTGCCGGCAAAGCGCGCCCGCTGCGCTTGCGGCATGTCGCCCTGGAGCAGCTCGGATGCCCCGCGAATGGCCGCCAGCGGGCTTTTCAGCTCGTGAGTCAGGGTGTGCACGTAGCGCTCGACGTAGGCCTTGCCCTCAAGCTGCGTGCGCATGCGCTCCACCGCCTCGGCCAGGTGGGCCAGCTCGCCCCCCTTGTAGTGCGGCAGCGCCGCGCGCTCGCCCTCGCTGACGGCCTGGGCATAGCGCGCCAGCTTGCGCAGCGAGCGGGCCAGCCACCAGGACAACACGCCACCGATCAACAGGCCCAGGCCGATCAAACCCAGGCCAAGGGTCAGCAAGCGCTGTTCGGAACGGTCGATATAGGGCTGCAGCGAGCTGTTGGGCTTGGCCACGGTGACCACGCCGATGATCTGCCCATCGTCGAGGATCGGCGCTGCCACATGCATCACCGAGGAGCTTTCGTCGTCGGCAACGCCGCGTGTGGAGCGGGCGCCGTATTGGCCGCGCAAGGTCAGGTAGACGTCGTTCCACTGCGAATAGTCCTTGCCCACGGCCGCGCCGCTGGAGTCGAGCAGGACGATGCCGTTGGCGTCGGTGACATAGATGCGGTGGCTGACCTGGGTCTTCTCCAGGCCCCAGATCTGCGCGCCTGGGCTGCGCAAGCCGTAAGCCTTGAGCACCTCGGGCAGGCGCCCCTGGGCCAGGGTGCCGGCCTTGACGTCGTCGTGGAGGATTTCCGCCAGCAGGTTGGCGGTGTCCACCAGGGTTTCTTCGGAGGACTGGCGCACCACCGGGCGTATCTGCTCGCGAACGGTGTTGAGCAAGAAATAGCCAGCCAGGCCGACGAACAGGAAGTACACCAGGAAAATGCGGATGCCCAGGCGCATCAGGCGTGGTCCGGGTTGTAGCTGTAACCCAGGCCGCGATGGGTGCAGATCGGCTCGCCCGCGCTGGCCACCTGGCGCAGCTTGGCGCGCAGGCTCTTGATGTGGCTGTCGATGGTGCGCTCGTAGCCCACGTCGCAGGCCACGCCCAGGGCATCGAGCAGCTGCTCGCGGCTGAACACCCGCTGGGGCTGCTCGAGCAGGCATTGCAGCAGGCGGAACTCGTGGCGGGTCAGGGTCAGCGGCTGGCCACGGTAGTGGATCAGCATGCGCAGGGTGTCGAGCTGAAACAGCGCCGCCTCGGTGGCCGGCTGCGCCCGCGGCGCCATGCGCTTGAGGATCGCCCGCACGCGGGCCGCCACTTCCCGGGGGCTGAAGGGTTTGACCACGTAGTCGTCAGCACCGATTTCCAGCCCCACCACCCGGTCGATCTCGCCATCGCGGGCGCTCAGGAACATCACCGGCACCTCGCTGAAACGCCGCAGCTGGCGGCAGGTTTCGAAACCGCTGATGTCGGGCAGGCCGATGTCGAGGATGATCAGGTCGGCAGGGCGCAGGCGCTGCTGCTCGAGCGCGGCGCTGCCCAGGGTCACCCATTCGGTGCTGTGGCCGTCGGCCTGCAGGGCATAGACCAAGGTATCGGCGATGGCGGCTTCGTCTTCGACGATGAGGATATGGGGCATGGCGTCCGGCCTTGCTGAGAGCAGAGCTGGACTTTTAGCGCACTGGCCCTATCGCCGGCAAGCCGGCGCCTACAGGTATCTGTGGGAGCCGGCTTGCCGGCGATAGGGCCAGTGAAGCCTGAAGCAATCAGCAGTCAGGTTTGTCTGCGGTAAAGCGCTTGGCCGGGTTCACCGCCGCCTTGAACTCACGCAGCGCCTTGGCCCCCACCAGCAGCGGGTAGTTGAAATGGCTGCGGTCCACCAGGTTCACCTCGACCGTGCGCTTCACGTCACCCAGGCACAGCTCCAGGTCGACCACCGGCCGCTTGGAGACCTCCGGCGCATCGCCCTCGTCCTCTTCCTCGGCACGGCCCTTGATCTTGCTGATGCGCGAGACCTTGTGCTCGTAAACCTTGCCGCTGGCGTCCTTGGTCGCCAGGCGAAAACGCACCCACTCCTCGCCATCACGGGTGAACATCTCGATGTCCTTGGCCGACAGCGATGCGGTATAGGCGCCGGTGTCCATCTTGGCCTTCAGCGTTTCGCCAAGCTCTGGCAAGGCAATGTTTTCGTAACGGCCATAGAGGGTCGGCTCGGCGGCCATGACCGGCAACGCCAGAAGCGATAACAGGGCAAGCAGGGATTTCACAGGCAGGCTTCCTTGAAAAGGGTCAGTGCTTAGACTGCACTGGCAGGATAGGTTCGCTGCAGCAAGGTTAAACAACATAATGTGAAACATTTGTCCCCGCCGCTGGGCATTGGACATTTGGCGTAGGCCACGGCGCTGCTTATCATTGCCGACCGTTAACGTCCCACAACAAGAGTCTCTTTATGCGTCGCCTGCTGATCGGCATTCTCACGACCACCTTGCTGCTGCTCAACACCGTGGTGTTGATCTGCCCGCTGCTGGTCTTCGCCCTGCTCAAACTGGTGCTGCCAGGCCGTGGCCGTGACTATGCCTCGTGGGCGGTGATGTGGGTGGCCGAAACCTGGTCGGAAATCGACAAGGCCATCTTCGCCTTGTGCATCCCGACCCAATGGGATATCCGCGGCGTCGAAAACCTGCGCAAGGACACCTCCTACCTGGCCGTGAGCAACCACCAGACCTGGGTCGACATCCCGGCGCTGATCGAGAGCCTCAACCGCCGAACGCCGTTCTTCAAGTTCTTCCTCAAGAAGGAGCTGATCTGGGTACCACTGCTGGGCCTGGCCTGGTGGGGGCTGGATTACCCGTTCATGAAGCGCTACAGCAAGGCGTTTCTGGACAAGCACCCCGAGCTCAAGGGCAAGGACTTGGAAATCACCAAGGCCGCCTGCGAGCTGTTCAAGCGCCAGCCGGTGACCGTGGTCAACTACCTGGAAGGCACGCGTTTTACAGAGGCCAAGCGCCTGGAGCAGCAATCGCCGTATCGCTACCTGCTCAAGCCCAAAGCGGGGGGAGTGGCCTTCGTCCTGGCGGCATTGGGCGAGCAGCTGGATGCGCTGCTGGACGTGACCATCGTCTACCCCGGCAACCAGGCACCGGGGTTCTGGGCGCTGCTTAACGGCAGCATCAGTCGGGTGATTATCGACATTCGTGTGCGTGAGCTGGACTCGGCGTTGTGGGCGGGGGATTACGAGAATGATCCGGCCTTCCGCCAGACCGTGCAGGCTTGGGTGAACCAGCTGTGGGCAGAGAAAGACCAGCGGATCGAGCAGTTGCGCTCGCAGATGCGTTGACCTGATCGGGCCTCATCGCCGGCAAGCCGGCTCCCACAGATACACCTGTGGGAGCCAGATGCACACCCACTCATCCCAATTAAAACCCTGGCTAATAATCACCATTAGGAATACTTCTTTGTCACACCCCACCTAAGTGGATAAAAATCGATCAAAGCACAACTACAAAAAAGCCTGGATCGATCAATGGCCAACCAACCTAGCTCCGCCCCGCCCCAGCTTCGCCGCGTCCTCGGCCTCCCGGCCCTGGTGTTCTTCGGCCTGGTCTACATGGTCCCGCTGACCATCTTCACCACCTACGGCATCGTCACCGAGCTCACCGGTGGCCGCACCGCCGGCGCCTACCTGGTCACCCTGGTGGCCATGCTGTTCACCGCCGCGTCCTACAGCTTCATGGTCAAACGCTTCCCGGTCGCGGGCTCGGCGTATTCCTACACCAACATGGCCTTCGGCCAGAACGTCGGCTTTCTGGCCGGCTGGTCGCTGCTGCTCGACTACCTGTTCCTGCCGATGATCAACTACCTGCTGATCGGCCTGTTCCTCAACATCGCCTTCCCGGCAGTGCCCGCCTGGGCCTTCGTGCTCGCCTCCATCGCCCTGGTGACCGTGCTCAACGTGGTCGGCATCAACTCGGTGGCCAAGACCAGCAACCTGATCGTCGGCGCGCAGATCGTGTTCATCGGCGTGTTCGTGGCGCTGTCCTGGCAGACCCTGGGCAACGGCCAGCCGATGGACCTGCTGGCGCCGCTGCGCGGTGATGGCAGCGCCCCCGGTTTCGGCCCGCTGATGGCTGGCGCGGCGGTGCTGTGCCTGTCGTTCCTCGGTTTCGACGCGGTTTCCACCCTGGCCGAAGAAAGCCGCGACGCCCGCCGCGACGTGCCGCGCGCCATCATCCTCACCACCCTGTTCGCCGGCCTGCTGTTCACCGTGTTGGCCTACGCGAGCCAGCTGGTGCTGCCCGGCAGCACCTTCGCCAACGCCGATGCCGCCGCCAACGAAGTGATGCTCAAGGCCGGAGGCCAGTTCCTGGCCAACTTCTTCACCGCCGCCTACGTGGCCGGCAGCCTGGGTTCGGCGCTGGCCTCCCAGGCTGCGGTGTCGCGCATCCTCTACACCATGGGCCGCGACCGGGTGCTGCCGCAGCGCACCTTCGGCCACCTGTCGCCGCGCCTGGGCACGCCGGTGTTCGCCATCTTGCTGGTGTCGGCGTTCTCGCTGCTGGCGCTGGTGATCGACCTGTCCACCCTCGCCTCGCTGATCAGCTTTGGCGCGTTGGTGGCGTTCTCGGCAGTGAACCTGGCGGTGGTGAAGACGCACCTGATGGACGACCGCGCCCAGCGCAACCTCAAAGGCCTGCTGTGCTATGGCGCGGTGCCGCTGGTGGGCTTGAGCCTGACGCTGTGGCTGTGGACCAGCCTGTCGGCGCTGACCATGGTGATCGGCCTGTGCTGGTTCGCCCTGGGGCTGGCGTACCTGACCGTGCTGACCGCCGGCTTCCGGCGCCAGATGCGCGTGGTGGATTTCTCGGAAGCTGGCTGAAAACTCATCACGCCTGCCTGGTATTTTTGCCAGTTGTGGCGGTCGCACTTGACGGGGAGACTGAACGGAACTCAGTCCCCCACGCGAGCCCGCCATGGTGAATCAACGTCTTTATTTCTACCACCTTGAACAGCTCACGCTTGAAATCGAGGGTGAGCAAAGTCTGACCCTGCTGCGGGGTGCGGACCAGCCATTGGCTGAACGGCACGGCATCAACTCGGGAGCTGACACCCGGTTGTTGATGACAGATGTGCAGCACTCTCTGTTGCTGATGCAAAGCGGCCAAGCTCGAATGGCGTATGCCTACACAGCCTATGGGCATGACCCACGCTCAGAACCCGCGGCTCCTCGCCTGGGCTTTAACGGTGAATGCCGTGAACCGCTGACCGGAGCTTATCTGCTGGGCCAGGGATATCGTGGCTATTGCCCGCCATTGATGCGCTTCCTGGCACCCGACAGCCTCAGTCCATTTGATGAGGGTGGGCTGAATGCCTACGGTTACTGCGAGGGTGATCCCATCAACTATTCAGACCCAACAGGGCACTTCACAGTGAAGCAGCTGATTAATAGAAGGCGAAAACAGTCAGCAACACGTGCGTCATCCAACAACACCCCGCCCCCCGCTGCCGCCAGTGCCCTTACGCCAAGAAAGCCCATTGAGCGGGTGCAATTGTCACAAGGCCGCGATGGGCGCATTAAAAGACTCATCACGAGACCCACCATCAACGCCGACACGTTTGAGCCCCCGCGTCCTTTCTACGAGACGCCTACCGATTATGAGTTACTTTATAGCGTTTACAATAGGAGTAAGACGCAAAACAAGCGCGTCGGCAACTATGTCAACTACATGAGTCGTCAACAAATAACCGTTTCAACCGAAAATGGTGAAACCATCAGAAAGATAACCTCCCGCTATCTAACTATGGAAAAACTGTACAACACCTATTTACAGGCAAACACAATACGTCGTGCGTAGCGCTTGGTGCCTTTACAGTCACCGCAAACGCGTACACCTACTGTCTCGAATGCCAAGGGCCCTCCTGCACGCGCTCGAGCCAAAGTTAGACCGTGACGTTGTTTCACTCATTGATCCTGAGAAGGACATACGATGAATTCGAACGGTTACACACCCTATGGGCTAAAGCCAATCGACCAGCAGGGAGTGAAACTTGCTTTCAACGGCGAAACTGCTGACCCACTGACCGGCAACTATCTGCTGGGAAACGGCTATCGTGCGTTCAGCCCAGCCCTTATGAGATTCCTGGCGCCTGACAGTTGGAGCCCCTTTGCTGCAGGGGGACTCAACAGTTATGCCTATTGCGCAAACGACCCCGTAAACCGCGCAGACCCCACCGGCCATGCGCTGACATTCGCTTCAGGGCGGTTTTTCAGCACAAGCAAAAACAGCCTCCGCGAAGTCCGTGTGTCCGGTCCGTCCTCTGCAATGATGCAGCAACGCGCTGGCGCATTTACCCAGCAAGCCAGGATGCCGACTGATCCGCAGCATGAAGGCGTAACCAAGAGGGCCGGCGTTGCTCGCTCAAACACTACCAGCAAACCTGAAACGGGGATGGTGGCGGTCTCGGCGCGTCATATCACGATGTCCGTACCCCCTGAGAAGGCTTCAGACACTCAGCGGTTGCTCAGCAATCACTTCGTCATCGAGGAAACCAACGAGCTACTGCGTCTTAATCCGATCGATCAACTCGGGCCACAAACACAAGCGCTGTTTTCCAAGGCTATGAACGAACAAAGTGAGTTGATCGCTCGGCTCCGTGCGTCAACGACTTGATTCTCCTGCCAGCCCAACATTTGTTGCCATCGGGTTGAACAATCAGCTCATTCAAACCGAAGGTGTGCTCACCGGGGCCGGCGTGGTCCAGAGGCTACCCAAGTTCTGCAACAGCGACCCGCCGATGCCCTGCTGGCCGAGGTACTGCAGGATCAGGGGCGCAAACTGGCCGATCATGCCGCTGTCCATCCCCAGCGCCTTGAATGCATTGTCCAGGTCGTTGCGGTTCTCGACCTCATTGCCCAGGGCATTGCTCAGCGCCGACGGGTTTTGGCTGTTCTTGCCCAGCAAATCGCCCAGGCCATTGAGGCCGCCCAGCGCATTGGCGCCCGACAACAGGTCCAGGCCCGGCACGGCCTTGGTCAGCTGCCCGTAGTCGGCGCTGCTCAAGTTATTGCGCGCCAGCCCCAGCATGGCCCCCGCCCCGCCCA
>NZ_BQIP01000048.1 GCF_021602585.1 Pseudomonas faucium | reverse complement strand
TTGACCTGAGCAAAGCCACTGCGACTGCCGACGTCAAAGACACCATCGATACCACCACTGTGGTGGTCACCGCTGATCCTGCAAAAGAAGGCGATGCGAACGTCACCTTCCACTTCCAGCTGAGCAATCCGCCGCAAGCGGGCAGCACCACCACGCTGACCGTGAATGTCGGCGGTACCGACTACACCGTCAAAGTTGATGCGACCGGTAAAGGCGTCCTGGAAGTCCCGAATACTAACGGCGAAGACGTCTACAAAGACGGCACTACCGTGACTGCCGAAGTGACTGCCGTAAACGGCGGCAACTTCGAAGAAGTTGACCTGAGCAAAGCCACTGCGACTGCCGACGTCAAAGACACCATCGATACCACCACTGTGGTGGTCACCGCTGATCCTGCAAAAGAAGGCGATGCGAACGTCACCTTCCACTTCCAGCTGAGCAACCCGCCGCAAGCGGGCAGCACCACCACGCTGATCGTAAACGTTGGCGGCACCGACTACACCGTCAAAGTCGATGCGACTGGTAAAGGCGTTCTGGAGGTTCCGAACACCAACCTGGAAGATGTCTACAAAGACGCCAGCACCGTTACTGCAGAAGTCACCGCCGTGAATGGCGGCAACTTCGAGGCCGTTAACCTCGATAACGCCACGCATACCGTTACGGTCGAAGACACCATTACGCCAGAAGGCACCACCACTGTTGTGGTCACGGCAGATCCTGCGAAAGAGGGCGACGCGAACGTTACCTTCCACTTCCAGCTGAGCAATCCACCCCAAGCGGGCAGCACCACCACGCTGACCGTGAATGTCGGCGGTACCGACTACACCGTCAAAGTCGACGCGACTGGTAAAGGCGTCTTGGAAGTCCCGAACACCAACGGCGAAGACGTCTACAAAGACGGTTCGACGCTGACCGCGACCGTCACCAAAGTTGATGGCGGTAACTTCGAAGCGGTCGACTTGAGCAAGTCGAGCGTCACTGCTGAAGTCAAAGACACGATCGACACCACCACCGTCACCGTAACGGCCGATCCTGCGAAAGAGGGCGACGCGAATGTCACCTTCCACTTCCAGTTGAGCAACCCGCCGCAGGCTGGTAGCGCCACAACCCTGACCGTGAACGTCGGCGGGACCGACTACACCGTCAAAGTCGATGCAACCGGTAAAGGTGTCCTGAAAGTCCCGAACACCAACGGCGAAGACGTCTATAAAGACGGCACTACCGTCACCGCCGAAGTGACGGCCGTAAATGGCGGCAACTTCGAAGAAGTTGACCTGAGCAAGGCCACTGCGACGGCTGACGTCAAAGACACCATCGACACCACCACTGTGGTGGTCACCGCTGATCCAGCGAAAGAGGGCGACGCGAACGTTACCTTCCACTTCCAGCTGAGCAATCCACCGCAGGCTGGCAGCCCCACGACTCTGACCGTGAACGTCGGTGGTACTGATTACACCGTCAAAGTCGACGCTACCGGTAAAGGTGTCCTGGAAGTCCCGAACACCAACGGCGAAGACGTCTACAAAGATGGCTCGACGCTGACCGCGACCGTCACCAAAGTTGATGGCGGCAACTTCGAAGCGGTGGACCTGAGCAAGTCGAGCGTCACCGCCGAGATCAAGGACACCACCGACACCACCACCGTGGCGGTCACGGCTGACCCTGCGAAAGAAGGCGATGCCAACGTCACCTTCCACTTCCAGCTGAGCAATCCGCCGCAGGCTGGCAGCGCCACCACGCTGACTGTCAACGTCGGCGGTACCGACTACACCGTCAAAGTTGACGCGACCGGTAAAGGTGTCCTGGAAGTCCCGAACACCAACGGCGAAGACGTCTACAAAGATGGTTCGACGCTGACCGCGACCGTCACCAAAGTTGATGGCGGTAACTTCGAAGCGGTGGACCTGAGCAAGTCGAGCGTGACCGCCGACATCAAGGACACCCTCGACACCACCACCGTGGCAGTCACGGCAGATCCAGCGAAAGAAGGCGATGCCAACGTCACCTTCCACTTC
The DNA here is from genome assembly GCF_021602585.1 of Pseudomonas faucium. GTDB lineage: Bacteria > Pseudomonadota > Gammaproteobacteria > Pseudomonadales > Pseudomonadaceae > Aquipseudomonas > Aquipseudomonas faucium. The sequence continues at coordinate 7,996 of NZ_BQIP01000048.1, read as the reverse complement.
CAGTTGAGCAATCCGCCGCAAGCGGGCAGCACCACGACCCTGACTGTGAACGTCGGGGGCACCGACTACACCGTCAAAGTCGATGCAACCGGTAAAGGTGTTCTGGAAGTTCCAAACACCAACCTGGAAGACGTTTACAAGGATGCAAGCACCGTTACTGCAGAAGTGACTGCCGTGAACGGCGGCAACTTCGAGGCCGTTAACCTCGATAACGCCACGCATACTGTCACGGTCGAAGACACCATTACCCCGGAAGGCACCACCACCGTGGTGGTCACCGCAGATCCTGCGAAAGAAGGCGACGCGAACGTCACCTTCCACTTCCAACTGAGTAATCCGCCGCAGGCTGGCAGCACCACGACGCTGACCGTCAACGTCGGTGGTACCGACTACACCGTCAAAGTCGATGCCACCGGCAAAGGCGTCCTGGAAGTCCCGAACACTAACGGTGAAGACGTCTATAAAGACGGCACGACCGTGACTGCCGAGGTCACTGCCGTAAATGGCGGCAACTTCGAAGCCGTGGACCTGAGCAAGTCGAGTGTCACTGCTGAAGTCAAAGACACCATCGATACGACTACTGTTGCGGTCACCGCTGATCCAGCGAAAGAAGGCGACGCGAACGTCACCTTCCACTTCCAACTGAGCAATCCGCCGCAGGCGGGCAGCACCACGACTCTGACCGTCAACGTCGGTGGCACCGACTACACCGTCAAAGTCGATGCGAGTGGTAAAGGCGTCCTGGAAGTTCCGAATACCAACGGTGAAGACGTCTACAAAGACGGCACGACCGTGACCGCTGAAGTCACTGCCGTAAATGGCGGCAACTTCGAAGAAGTTGACCTGAGCAAGGCCACCGCAACGGCCGACGTCAAAGACACGATCGACACCACCACTGTGGTGGTCACGGCAGATCCTGCGAAAGAAGGCGATGCGAACGTCACCTTCCACTTCCAGCTGAGCAATCCGCCGCAAGCGGGCAGCATCACCACGCTGACTGTGAACGTCGGCGGTACTGACTACATCGTCAAAGTCGATGCAACTGGCAAAGGTGTCCTGGAAGTTCCGAACACCAACGGCGAAGACGTCTACAAAGACGGCACCACCGTCACTGCCGAAGTCACTGCCGTAAACGGCGGTAACTTCGAAGACGTTGACCTGAGCAAGGCCACTGCGACAGCCGACGTCAAAGACACTATCGACACCACCACCGTCACCGTAACGGCAGATCCGGCTAAGGAAGGCGACGCGAACGTCACCTTCCACTTCCAGCTGAGCAACCCACCACAGGCTGGCAGCACCACGACCCTGACCGTGAACGTCGGCGGGACCGACTATACCGTCAAAGTCGACGCGACTGGTAAAGGCGTACTGGAAGTCCCGAATACCAACGGTGAAGACGTCTACAAAGACGGCAGCACCGTGACTGCGGAAGTGACTGCAGTCAACGGCGGCAACTTCGAAGAAGTTGACCTGAGCAAAGCCACTGCAACGGCCGACGTTAAAGACACTATCGACACCACTACTGTGGTGGTCACGGCCGATCCTGCGAAAGAAGGCGACGCGAACGTTACCTTCCACTTCCAGCTGAGCAATCCACCGCAGGCTGGCAGCGCCACCACCCTGACCGTGAACGTCGGCGGGACCGACTACACCGTCAAAGTCGACGCGACTGGTAAAGGCGTACTGGAAGTCCCGAACACCAACGGTGAGGACGTCTACAAAGACGGCACGACCGTGACTGCCGAAGTAACGGCCGTCAACGGTGGTAACTTCGAAGAAGTTGACCTGAGCAAGGCCACCGCAACGGCCGATGTCAAGGACACGATCGACACCACCACGGTCACCGTGACGGCCGATCCGGCGAAGGAAGGCGACGCGAACGTCACCTTCCACTTCCAACTGAGCAATCCGCCGCAAGCCGGCAGCACTACGACCCTGACCGTGAACGTCGGCGGGACCGACTACACCGTCAAAGTCGACGCGACTGGTAAAGGCGTACTGGAAGTCCCGAACACCAACGGTGAAGACGTCTACAAAGACGGCACGACCGTGACTGCCGAGGTGACTGCGGTCAACGGTGGCAACTTCGAAGAAGTTGACCTGAGCAAGGCGACTGCGACGGCCGACGTCAAAGACACCATCGACACCACCACGGTCACCGTGACGGCCGATCCTGCGAAAGAAGGCGACGCGAATGTCACCTTCCACTTCCAGCTGAGCAATCCACCGCAGGCCGGCAGTGCCACGACGCTGACCGTCAACGTCGGTGGCACCGACTACACCGTCAAGGTCGATGCAACCGGTAAAGGTGTCCTGGAAGTCCCGAACACCAACGGTGAAGACGTCTACAAAGACGGCAGCACCGTGACTGCCGAGGTGACTGCGGTCAACGGTGGTAACTTCGAAGAAGTTGACCTGAGCAAGGCCACCGCGACGGCCGACGTCAAAGATACGATCGACACCACCACGGTCACCGTAACGGCCGATCCAGCAAAAGAAGGCGACGCGAACGTCACCTTCCACTTCCAGCTGAGCAACCCGCCACAAGCGGGTAGCACCACGACGCTGACCGTCAACGTCGGCGGGACTGACTACACCGTCAAGGTCGATGCAACCGGTAAAGGTGTCCTGGAAGTTCCAAACACCAACGGTGAAGACGTCTACAAAGACGGCACCACCGTGACTGCCGAAGTCACTGCCGTAAACGGCGGCAACTTCGAAGACGTTGACCTGAGCAAGGCCACTGCGACGGCCGACGTCAAAGACACTATCGACACCACCACTGTGGTGGTCACCGCTGATCCAGCAAAAGAAGGCGACGCGAATGTCACCTTCCACTTCCAGCTGAGCAACCCGCCGCAGGCTGGCAGCGCTACCACCCTGACTGTGAACGTCGGTGGTACCGACTACACCGTCAAAGTCGATGCGACTGGCAAAGGTGTCCTGGAAGTTCCGAACACCAACGGCGAAGACGTCTACAAAGACGGCACCACCGTCACCGCCGAAGTCACTGCCGTGAACGGTGGTAACTTCGAAGAAGTTGACCTGAGCAAAGCCACCGCGGCTGCCGACGTCAAAGACACGATCGACACCACGACTGTGGTGGTCACCGCTGATCCTGCGAAAGAAGGCGACGCGAATGTCACCTTCCACTTCCAGCTGAGCAATCCACCGCAAGCGGGCAGCACCACGACGCTGACCGTCAACGTCGGTGGCACCGACTACACCGTCAAAGTCGATGCGACCGGTAAAGGTGTCCTGGAAGTCCCGAACACCAACGGCGAAGATGTCTACAAAGACGCCAGCACCGTAACTGCGGAAGTCACTGCCGTGAATGGCGGCAACTTCGAGGCCGTTAACCTCGATAACGCCACTCATACCGTTACGGTCGAAGACACCATTACGCCAGAAGGCACCACTACTGTGGTGGTGACGGCCGATCCTGCGAAAGAAGGTGATGCGAACGTCACCTTCCACTTCCAGTTGAGCAATCCACCACAGGCTGGCAGTACCACGACCCTGACTGTCAACGTCGGCGGTACCGACTACACCGTCAAAGTCGACGCGACCGGTAAAGGTGTCCTGGAAGTCCCGAATACTAACGGCGAAGACGTCTACAAAGACGGCACGACCGTGACTGCCGAAGTGACTGCCGTAAACGGCGGCAACTTCGAAGACGTTGACCTGAGCAAGGCCACTGCGACGGCCGACGTCAAAGACACTATCGACACCACCACTGTGGTGGTCACCGCTGATCCAGCAAAAGAAGGCGACGCGAATGTCACCTTCCACTTCCAGCTGAGCAACCCACCGCAGGCTGGTAGCACCACGACGCTGACCGTCAACGTCGGCGGGACTGACTACACCGTCAAGGTCGATGCGACCGGCAAAGGTGTCCTGGAAGTCCCGAATACCAACGGTGAAGACGTCTACAAAGACGGCTCGACCGTGACTGCCGAAGTAACGGCCGTCAACGGTGGTAACTTCGAAGAAGTTGACCTGAGCAAGGCCACCGCAACGGCCGATGTCAAGGACACGATCGACACCACCACGGTCACCGTGACGGCCGATCCTGCGAAAGAGGGCGACGCGAATGTCACCTTCCACTTCCAGCTGAGCAACCCTCCGCAGGTGGGCAGTACCACGACCCTGACTGTCAACGTCGGTGGGACCGACTACACCGTTAAAGTCGATGCAACCGGTAAAGGTGTTCTGGAAGTCCCGAACACCAACGGCGAAGACGTCTATAAAGATGGCACGACCGTGACTGCCGAGGTGACTGCCGTCAATGGCGGGAACTTCGAAGCCGTGGACCTGAGCAAGTCGAGTGTCACTGCTGAAGTCAAAGACACGATCGATACCACCACGGTCACCGTGACGGCCGATCCTGCGAAAGAAGGCGATGCCAACGTCACCTTCCACTTCCAGTTGAGCAACCCGCCGCAGGCTGGCAGCGCTACCACCCTGACTGTGAACGTCGGTGGTACCGACTACACCGTCAAAGTCGATGCGACTGGCAAAGGCGTTCTGGAAGTTCCGAATACCAACGGCGAAGACGTCTACAAAGACGGCACCACCGTCACTGCCGAAGTCACTGCCGTAAACGGCGGTAACTTCGAAGACGTTGACCTGAGCAAGGCCACTGCGACAGCCGACGTCAAAGACACGATCGACACCACCACCGTCACCGTAACGGCAGATCCGGCTAAGGAAGGCGACGCGAACGTCACCTTCCACTTCCAGCTGAGCAACCCACCGCAGGCTGGTAGCACCACGACGCTGACCGTCAACGTCGGCGGGACTGACTACACCGTCAAGGTCGATGCGACCGGCAAAGGTGTCCTGGAAGTCCCGAATACCAACGGTGAAGACGTCTACAAAGACGGCAGCACCGTGACCGCTGAAGTCACTGCCGTGAACGGTGGCAACTTCGAAGAAGTTGACCTGAGCAAGGCCACCGCAACGGCCGACGTCAAGGACACGATCGATACCACCACGGTCACCGTGACGGCCGATCCGGCGAAAGAAGGCGATGCCAACGTCACCTTCCACTTCCAACTGAGCAATCCGCCGCAAGCGGGCAGCACCACCACGCTGACCGTGAATGTCGGCGGTACCGACTACACCGTCAAAGTCGATGCGGCCGGGAAAGGCGTCCTGGAAGTCCCGAACACCAACGGCGAAGACGTCTACAAAGACGGCAGCACCGTGACTGCCGAGGTGACTGCGGTCAACGGTGGTAACTTCGAAGAAGTTGACCTGAGCAAGGCGACTGCGACTGCCGACGTCAAAGACACCATCGACACCACCACGGTCACCGTGACGGCCGATCCTGCGAAAGAAGGCGACGCGAATGTCACCTTCCACTTCCAGCTGAGCAATCCACCGCAGGCCGGCAGTGCCACGACGCTGACCGTCAACGTCGGTGGCACCGACTACACCGTCAAGGTCGATGCAACCGGTAAAGGTGTCCTGGAAGTTCCAAACACTAACGGTGAAGACGTCTACAAAGACGGCAGCACCGTGACTGCCGAGGTGACTGCGGTCAACGGTGGTAACTTCGAAGAAGTTGATCTGAGCAAGGCCACTGCAACGGCCGACGTTAAAGACACGATCGACACCACGACTGTGGTGGTCACCGCTGATCCAGCGAAAGAAGGCGACGCGAACGTCACCTTCCACTTCCAGCTGAGCAACCCACCGCAGGCTGGTAGCACCACGACGCTGACCGTCAACGTCGGCGGGACTGACTATACCGTCAAGGTCGATGCGACCGGCAAAGGTGTCCTGGAAGTCCCGAATACCAACGGTGAAGACGTCTACAAAGACGGCACCACCGTGACTGCCGAAGTGACGGCCGTAAACGGCGGTAACTTCGAAGCCCTGGACCTGAGCAAGTCGAGCGTGACTGCTGAAGTCAAAGACACCATCGATACCACCACCGTGGTGGTCACCGCTGATCCAGCGAAAGAAGGTGATGCCAACGTCACCTTCCACTTCCAGCTGAGCAATCCACCACAAGCGGGCAGCACCACGACGCTGACCGTCAACGTCGGCGGTACCGATTACACCGTCAAAGTCGATGCGGCCGGGAAAGGCGTCCTGGAAGTCCCGAACACCAACGGCGAAGACGTCTACAAAGACGGTAGCACCGTGACTGCCGAGGTGACTGCGGTCAACGGTGGTAACTTCGAAGAAGTTGACCTGAGCAAAGCCACCGCGACTGCCGACGTCAAAGACACCATCGACACCACCACGGTCACCGTGACGGCCGATCCTGCGAAAGAAGGCGACGCGAATGTCACCTTCCACTTCCAGCTGAGCAACCCGCCGCAGGCTGGCAGCACCACGACGCTGACCGTCAACGTCGGTGGCACCGACTACACCGTCAAGGTCGATGCAACCGGTAAAGGTGTCCTGGAAGTTCCAAACACTAACGGTGAAGACGTCTACAAAGACGGCAGCACCGTGACTGCCGAGGTGACTGCGGTCAACGGTGGTAACTTCGAAGAAGTTGACCTGAGCAAGGCCACTGCAACGGCCGACGTTAAAGACACGATCGACACCACGACTGTGGTGGTCACCGCTGATCCAGCGAAAGAAGGTGATGCCAACGTCACCTTCCACTTCCAGCTGAGCAATCCACCACAAGCGGGCAGCACCACGACTCTGACCGTCAACGTCGGCGGTACCGATTACACCGTCAAAGTCGATGCAACCGGTAAAGGTGTTCTGGAGGTTCCAAACACCAACCTGGAAGATGTCTACAAAGACGCCAGCACCGTAACTGCGGAAGTCACTGCCGTGAATGGCGGCAACTTCGAGGCCGTTAACCTCGATAACGCCACGCATACCGTTACGGTCGAAGACACCATTACGCCAGAAGGCACCACCACCGTTGTGGTGACGGCCGATCCAGCGAAAGAAGGCGATGCGAACGTCACCTTCCATTTCCAGCTGAGCAATCCACCGCAGGCTGGCAGCACCACGACCCTCACCGTCAACGTCGGTGGCACCGACTACACCGTCAAAGTCGATGCCACTGGTAAAGGCGTTCTGGAAGTCCCGAATACCAACGGTGAAGACGTCTACAAGGACGGCACGACCGTGACTGCCGAAGTGACTGCCGTAAATGGCGGCAACTTCGAAGCCGTGGACCTGAGCAAGTCGAGCGTCACTGCTGAAGTCAAAGACACGATCGACGCCACCACCGTGGCAGTCACGGCTGATCCTGCGAAAGAAGGCGATGCGAATGTCACCTTCCACTTCCAGCTGAGCAATCCACCGCAAGCTGGCAGCACTACGACGCTGACCGTGAACGTCGGTGGCACCGACTACACCGTCAAAGTCGATGCGACTGGCAAAGGCGTCCTGGAAGTCCCGAATACCAACGGTGAAGACGTCTATAAAGACGGCAACACCGTCACCGCCGAGGTGACTGCGGTCAACGGTGGCAACTTCGAAGAAGTTGACCTGAGCAAGGCCACTGCGACGGCCGACGTCAAAGACACCATCGACACCACCACTGTGGTGGTCACCGCTGATCCAGCGAAAGAAGGCGACGCGAACGTTACCTTCCACTTCCAGCTGAGCAATCCACCGCAGGCTGGCAGCCCCACGACTCTGACCGTGAACGTCGGTGGGACTGACTACACCGTCAAAGTCGATGCGACCGGCAAAGGCGTCCTGGAAGTCCCGAATACCAACGGTGAAGACGTCTATAAAGACGGCACCACCGTCACCGCCGAGGTGACTGCAGTTAACGGCGGGAACTTCGAAGAAGTTGACCTGAGCAAGGCCACCGCGACGGCCGACATCAAAGACACGATCGACACCACCACGGTCACCGTGACGGCCGATCCAGCTAAAGAAGGCGACGCGAATGTCACCTTCCACTTCCAGCTGAGCAACCCGCCGCAGGCTGGTAGCGCCACGACCCTGACCGTCAACGTCGGTGGCACCGACTACACCGTCAAAGTCGACGCGACTGGTA
>NZ_BQIP01000047.1 GCF_021602585.1 Pseudomonas faucium | reverse complement strand
TGTCAGGCCATGGTTGTCCGCCTTTGGCGCCCGCCGAGAAATCGCGTCGTGCCACCCAGGCTGGCAACCATGGCCTATCAGGCATAGGTAGCGGTGTGGCGGTGGGCCTGTCTTGAGGTTTGCGGCGAGCATGAGATCGCGCGCCGCCCGCGCGGCGCATCGCGGATAAATCCGCTCCTACATTTGTTGCAACGTGCCACGGTCTGTCAGGCCATGGTTGTCCGCCTTTGGCGCCCGCCGAGAAATCGCGTCGTACAAACAAGGCTGGCAACCATGGCCTATCAGGCATAGGCACGTTGCAACAAATGTAGGAGCGGATTTATCCGCGATGCGCCGCGCGGGCGGCGCGCGATGGTCGCCCTCACACAACTCCCAAGCCAGCCCCCCATACACCAACAAAAATCCACACGCCCCGCTCCCATGCTCGGCTAGGATGTCTGGCCGACCCGATGGAACCTGCTCTTCATGCACCGTCCCACGCTCAAACCAAACCAGTTGCGCCCCCCTGCCGAGCCACCCAAGGGGGTACTGCGTGCGCGCCTGCTTGAGCAACTGGCCACCTCGCTGGGCGCGGGCGGCGTCGTGCTGCTGCAAGCGCCGCTGGGCTACGGCAAGAGCACCCTGCTGGGCCAGTTCGCCCGCCGCCAGGCCGAACCCTGGGCATGGCTGCGCCTGACCCGCGCCGAGAACCAGCCCCTGGCGCTGCTGCTGCACCTGCACGCGGCCTTGCAACTGCCCGCCGAGCAGCGCGACACGCAGCCGGCCGATGCGCTGTGGAGCCTGATCCTGGCCGACCTGGAAGCCCGCCAAGCCCCCCTGACGCTGCTGCTCGACGACCTGCACCTGCTCACCGCCGCCCCCGCCTGGCACTACCTGGACACGCTGCTGCACCACCCGCCAGCGGCGCTGCGCCTGGTCGCCGCCAGCGAAGGCCCGCCTTCCCTACCGCTGGCGCACCTGCGCCGTGACGGCCGGCTGAGCGTGCTGGGCGCCCGTGAACTGGCCCTGGACAGCGAAGAGACGCAGCAGCTGGCGCTGGCCCGCGAGGCCCACCTGGGCAGCGATGCGCTGTACCAGCTGCGCGCCGGCAGCGAAGGCTGGCCCAGTGGCGTGCTGTTCTGGCTCGAGGCCTACCGCGAGGCCCTGCTCGGCACCGGCCAGGCGCCCGCCGACCTGCGCCCGATCACCCGCCAGGCCTACGCCCATGCCCGGCAGTTTCTCGAAGAAGAGTGCCTGCAGCGCTTGCCGATGCCCTTGCGCGCGTTCCTCGAACACACCGCCGTGGCCCAGGTCTTCGATGCCGGCCTTGCCCGCGAGCTGGCCGCCAAGGCCGATGTGCCCGCCGCACTGCGCCAGCTGCAGCGCCTGGACCTGATCATCGAGGTGCCCCAGGGCAGCCACGCCGAATACCGCTACCACCCGGCCCTGCGCAACGGCCTCTACCAGCGCCTGGAGCAACGCGACCCGCAGCAGCTGCGCCAGCTGCATCGCCAGGCCGCCGACTGGCTGCTGGGCCAGCGCCGCTACACCGAGGCCATCTACCAGTTCGGCCGCGCCCGCGACCTGGATGCGGTGCTGAGCATCGTCGACCGGCACGGCTTCGAGCTGCTGCGCGAAGGCAAGGTCAACACCCTGGTCGATGTGCTCGACGAGGTTGCCGGCCACACCGGCAACGACAGCTTCACCCTGGCGGTGACCGAAGCCTCCACGGTGATGGTCACCAATGACATGGCCCAGGCCTGCCAGTGCCTGCGCCAGCTCTACGCCCTGCAGCGCCGCCAGGCGGTGCCGCGCCACCCCGAGCGGGTGCAGCAGACGGTGATGTTCCTGCGCAGCCGCCTGGCCTACCTGGGCGGCAACCTGGAGCACGCCCTGGCCCTGGCGGCGCGGGCACTGCAGGCCTTCCCCCAGCACAACGCGGCGCGCTCGGTGCTGTATTTCGACCGCGCCAACTGCCTGGCCGCGCTCGGCCAGCTGCCGCAGGCCCACGCCGAAGCCAGCCGCGCCCTGCGCGAGCTGCAGGGCTTTGGCCTGAGCGGCTACACCAACCTGCTGCACCTGCTGCTGGCCCAGATCGAACTGGCCCAGGGCGCCAACGACGCCGCCTGGGAGCGCCTGCAAGGCATGGCCGAGGTGCCCGCCACCGGCAGCTCGGGGCGCTTCTATGAACTGTTCCGCCACCTGGGCAAGGGCCTGGCACTGCTGCAGGCCAACCGCCTGACCCCGGCGCGCCACGCCCTGGCCCAGGCCGAGGTGCTGGCCCTGGGCTTCCCCCACAGCGCCGCGCTGCCCTGGGTGTTCCACCACCAGGCGTGCTTGCACTGGGCGCTGGGCGAAACCGCCCAGGCCAAGGCACGCTGGATGGAGGTGCGCCGGCTCGCCCAGCAATACCGCCTGTTCACCCTCTACCGCCAGGCCGGCGCCTGGCTGGCGCGCCTGGCCCTGCGCGACAACGACCAGGACTACCTGCCCGACTGGCTCGACCAGTGGCACTGGTGCCGGCGCCAGTATGGCGAGCAGCTGCTGCCCGAAGAATGGCTGGCCTATGCCTGGGTGCAGCGCCACCTTGGCCAGCGCGACAAGGCCCGGCAGATCCAGCAGGCGTTGCAGGCCCAGGCCCAGGCGCAAGGCAACCACCGCCTGCTGCTCGACGCCCTGCTGCTCGCGGCAGCCCTGCAGCAGGACCAGGACGACGCCCTGCAGAGCCTCGAACAGGCGCTGCAACTGGCCTGCGCACAAGGCTTGGGGCAGCTGCTGCAGTACGAGGGCGATGCAAGCCTGGAGGCCCTGCGCCAACTGCTGCTGCCAGCAGTGCGCGAGCGCCTGGGCCTTACCGCCCCGGCGCCCTCGCGCCAGCAGCTCGATGCGCTGTTCCGCCCGCTGCTGGCCAGCCGGGAAAACGCCGAAGGCACGCTGCTGGTGCCGCTCTCGCGCCGCGAGCTCGAGGTATTGCAGCGCATGGCCCGCGGGCAGAACAACGGGCAGATCGCCGAGGCCATGTTCATCAGCCTGAGCACGGTCAAGACCCACATCAACAACCTGTTCCGCAAGCTCGACGTGGCCGACCGCGACAGCGCCCTGTGCGCGGCGCGCGAACTGCAACTGCTGAGCTGACCTCCACCTGGGCCCGGCGCCGAATCCACCCGCCATTCCACCCCCTGGGTGGACGCGGCGCCGAGGCCTGCCTGCTACAACATGCCGAGTCCACCCAGCCAGGAGTTCGGCATGCCCAGCTACACCGCCCCATTGCGCGATATCACCTTCGTTGCCCAGGAGCTGCTCGACCTGAGCCGCCACTACCAACAACTGTCTGGCTGTGAAGCCCCGGACGAAGCGACCTTCGCCGCCATCGTCGAGGAAGGTGCCAAGTTCGCCGAACAGGAGCTGGCCCCGCTCAACGCGGTGGGCGACCAGCACGGCTGCCAGTGGCAGGACGGCAAGGTCACCACCCCGCCCGGCTTCGCCGCGGCCTACAAGCGCTTCGCCGACAACGGCTGGCTGGGCCTGGACAAGGCCCCGGCCTTCGGCGGCCAGGGCCTGCCGCCGTCGCTGGGCTTCGTCAACTACGAGATGGTGTGCAGCGCCAACCATGCCTGGGGCATGTACGGCAACCTCGCCGGCGGCGCCATCAGCACCCTCAGCGAGCATGCCGACCCGGCCCTGCAGGCGCGTTTGCTGCCGGCAATGATCGCCGGGCGCTGGGGCGGCACCATGTGCCTCACCGAAGCCCACTGCGGCTCGGACCTCGGCCTGCTGCGCACCAGCGCCAAGCCCCAGGCCGACGGCAGCTACCAGGTCAGCGGCAGCAAGATGTTCATCTCTGCCGGTGAACACGACATGACCGAGAACATCATCCACCTGGTGCTGGCCCGTATCGAAGGCGCACCGGCCGGGGTCAAGGGCATTTCGCTGTTCGCCGTGCCGAAGATCCAGGTCGATGCCCAGGGCCAGCTCGGCGCCCCCAACGGCGTGAGCTGCGGCTCGATCGAACACAAGATGGGCATCCACGGCAACGCCACCTGCGTGCTCAACTTCGACGGCGCCACCGGCTACCTGCTGGGCGAGGCCAACCGCGGCCTGAACGCCATGTTCACCTACATCAACGAGTCGCGCCTGGCGGTGTCGCAACAGGCCCAGGCCCACGCCGAGGCGTCGTACCAGGGCGCCCTGGCCTATGCCCGGGAACGTGTGCAGATGCGCGCCACGCCGCGCCTGCGCGAGGGCCAGCCGGCCGACCCGATCATCGGCCACGCCGATGTGCGGCGCATGCTGCTGACCCAGAAGGCCTACGCCGAGGGCGGGCGCATGCTCGCCTACACCTGCGCCAAGGGCGTCGACCAACTGCACCACGGCGCCAGCGCCGGCGTGCGCGAGGCCGCGGCGCGCCGCCTGGCGCTGCTCACGCCGATTGCCAAGGGCTTTCTCACCGAAACCGGCAACGAGGCCGCGCAACTGGGTATCCAGGTGTTCGGTGGCCACGGCTACATCCGCGAGTGGGGCATGGAGCAGATCGCCCGCGATGTGCGCATCACCGCGATCTACGAAGGCACCAACACCATCCAGGGCCTCGACCTGCTGAGCCGCAAGGTACTGGCCGATGGCGGCGAGGCCCTGGCCGAACTGCTGGGCGAGATCGAAGACTTCATCCAGAGCTGCACGGCCCCGGCCCACCTGGCCCAGGCGCTGCTCAAGCAGGTGGTCGCCTGGCGCGAGCTCAGCGCCTGGCTGCGCGAGGCCAGCGCCAGCGACGCCAACCTGATCGGCGCCAGCGCCTTCGACTACCTGATGCTCAGCGGCTACACCTTGGTCGGCTACCTGTGGCTGCGCGCCGCCTGCACCGCCGAGCGCGCCCTGGCCGCCGGCAGCGACGAGGTGGCGTTCTACCAGGGCAAGCGCGAAACGGCGCGCTTCTACCTGCAGCGCCTGCTGCCGCGCGCCAGCCTGCATGAAACGCTGATCCGCAGTGGCAGCGACAACCTGATGGACATCAGCGAGGCGGCCTTCGCCCGCTGATACGACCGAGCTGGTTTCCGCTGCCTGTTCCCTCCGGGCAGCGGACTTTTCGGGTGGCGGCCCGCGCTACGGGCCGCCACCTGGTTTTTTCATTCGTCTTAGCCAAGGCGAGGTTTGCAACGCCTCCCCCGGCCAATAACAACAAGGTTCCCTCTCATGCAGCTGATCGACTATCGCCGCGACCACCAACTGGCCTTGATCGGCCTGCGCCATGCGCCAGTCAACGCCCTTGGCCACGCCCTGCGCCAGGCGCTGATGCAGGCCTGCAGCCAGGCCGCCGCCGACCCTGAGGTACAGGCCATCATCCTGCACGGCCAGCAATTGCCGTTCAGCGCCGGCGCCGACATCAGCGAATTCGGCAGCCCCAAGACCTGGGAGGAGCCGGCACTGCCGCACCTGCTCGATGCCCTGACCCGCATCGGCAAACCCCTGATTGCCGCCATCGACGGCGTGGCCCTGGGCGGCGGCCTGGAGCTGGCCCTGGCCTGCAGCCATCGGGTGGCCAGCGCCAATGCCCGCCTGGGCCTGCCCGAAGTGCGCCTGGGCCTGCTGCCCGGCGCCGGTGGCACCCAGCGCCTGCCGCGCCTGATCGGCGTGGCCCCGGCCCTGGACATGATGCTTGGCGGCGACCCGATCGACGCCCGCCAGGGCCTTGCCCTGGGCCTGGTCGACCGCCTCGCCGAACCCGGCCAGGGCGTGCTCGAAGCCGCCTGCGCCTTCGCCCGCGAGCAACTGGCCGCCCCTGCCGCGCCAAGCCCGGCCAGCCCGCCTTTGAGCGACGCGCTGGCAGGCGACCTGTTCACCAGCCGCGAGGCGCAACTGGCCGCGCGCAAACCCGGCCAGCGCGCCCCGCTGCGCGTACTCGCCGCGGTGCGCGCTGCCTGCGAGCTGCCACTGGCCGAGGGCCTGGCCCGCGAGCAGGCGCTGTTTCGCGAAGCCCTGCAAGACCCACAGGCCACCGCCCTGCGCCACCAGTTCTTCGCCGAACGCGAAGCGCTGCGGGTGCCAGGCATCGACGCCAGCACGGCGCTGCGCAACATTGCCCAGGTGGCGGTGATCGGCGCCGGCACCATGGGCGCCGGCATCGCCATGAACTTCATCAATGCCGGTATCCCGGTACGCCTGCTGGAGCTCAAGCCCGAAGCCCTGGACCGCGGCCTTGCGCAAATCCGCAAGAACTATGAGAGCAGCATTCAGCGCGGCAAGCTCAGCGCCGAGCAGCTCGAACAACGCATGGGCCTGCTGCAGGGCACCCTGGACTACGCCGACCTGGCCGACGCGGACCTGGTGATCGAGGCGGTGTTCGAAGACCTGTCGATCAAGCAGCAGGTGTTCCGCACCCTCGACCGCGTATGCAAACCGGGGGCGATCCTGGCCAGCAACACCTCGACCCTGGACGTCGACCGCATCGCCGCCTGCACCCAACGCCCGCAGGATGTGGTCGGCCTGCACTTCTTCAGCCCGGCCAACGTCATGCGCCTGCTCGAAGTGGTGCGCGGCCGCCTGACCGCGCCGGACGTGCTGGCCACCACGCTGAAGATCGCCAGGCGCATCGGCAAGCTGCCGGTGGTGTCCGGCGTGTGCTTTGGCTTCATCGGCAACCGCATGCTCGAACCCTATGCCCGCGAAGCCCACCGCCTGGTGCTCGAAGGCGCCTCCCCGGCGCAGGTCGACAAGGTGCTCACCGGCCTTGGCCTGGCCATGGGCGTGTTCGCCATGTACGACCTGGCCGGCATCGACGTCGGCTACCTGGTGCGCCAGGCGCGGCGCAGCGAGATCGCCCACGACCCGAGCTACTTCCGCCTGGCCGACGAGCTGTACCGCCTGGGCCGCCACGGCCAGAAGAGCGGGCGCGGGTTCTACCGCTACGAAGGCCGCGAGCGCATCGAAGACCCCGAGGTGGAGCAGATCGCGGCGCAACTGGCGGCCAGCCTGGGCATCACCCGGCGCAGCATCAGCGACACGGAAATCCACGACCGCTGCCTGTTCATGCTGATCAACGAAGGCCTGCAGCTGCTCGATGAAGGCATCGCCCTGCGCAGCGGCGACATCGACCTGGTGTGGACCAACGGCTACGGCTTCCCGGCCTGGCGCGGCGGCCCCCTGCACTACGCCCGCGAGCTGGGCATGGACCGCGTGCTGGCTGGCATCGAGCAACAGCGCGAGCAGCTTGGCGCCTATGGCGACATGTGGCTGCAACCTGCCCCGCTGCTGCGCCGCCTGGCCTCCAGCAGCAAGCTGCGCAGCGCAAGCCTCTGACCGGCTCACCCCTGGCCCACAAGGAACCCCGAACATGAAAGAAGCCGTCATCCTCTCCACTGCCCGCACGCCGATCGGCAAGGCCTTTCGCGGTGCGCTGAACAACACCCGCTCGCCAAGCCTGGCGGCGCACGCCATCCAGGCCGCCGTCGCGCGCGCCGGCATCGCGCCCGATGAAATCGAAGACCTGGTGATGGGCACCGCGATGCCCTCCGGCACCGCCGGCTGGAACCTGGGCCGCATGAGTGCGCTGGCCGCCGGCCTGCCGGTGTCGGTCAGCGGCCAGACGCTGGACCGCCAGTGCGCCTCCGGGCTGATGGCGATCGCCACCGCCGCCAAGCAGATCATCGTCGATGGCATGCAGGCGACCATCGGCGCCGGCCAGGAAAACATCAGCGCGGTGCAGGCGCGCAACCTGGAATGGGCGCTGGCCGAGCAGGACAGCCAGGTGATCCAGCGCGTGCCCCACGCCTACATGCCGATGCTGCAGACCGCCGAGCACGTGGCCAGGCGCTACGGCATCAGCCGCGAGGCCCAGGACGCCTACGCCCTGCAGTCGCAGCTGCGCACCGCCGCGGCCCAGCGCGACGGGCTGTTCGACGCCGAGATCGTGCCGCTGACCACCCAGCAGCTGATCAAGGACAAACAGACCGGCGAGGTCAGCTACCGCGAGGTGACCCTGGCGCAGGACGAAGGCAACCGCCCGCAAACCCGCCTGGACGACCTCAGCGGCCTGAAGCCGGTGCTCGACGGCGGCTGCATCACCGCCGGCAACGCCAGCCAGCTGTCCGACGGCGCCAGCGCCTGCGTGCTGATGGACGCGCGCCTGGCCGAGCAGCGCAACCTGCAGCCCATCGGCCTGTACCGGGGCATCGCGGTGGCCGGCCTGGCCCCGGAAGAGATGGGCATCGGCCCGGTCTACGCGGTGCCGCGCCTGCTCCGCCAGCATGGCCTGAAGGTGAGCGACATCGGCCTGTGGGAGCTCAACGAAGCCTTCGCCTGCCAGGTGCTGTACTGCCGCGACACGCTGGGCATCGACCCGATGCGCCTGAACGTCAACGGCGGCGCCATCGCCATCGGCCACCCCTACGGCATGAGCGGCGCGCGCATGGTCGGGCATGCCCTGCTCGAAGGCAAACGGCGCGGCGTGCGCTACGTGGTGGTGACCATGTGCGTGGGCGGTGGCATGGGTGCCGCCGGCCTGTTCGAAGTGCTCTGAAACCAAGGACCGATAGCATGTTTGCAAACACATTTTCCCTGGCCGGCAAGACTGTGCTGGTTACCGGTGCCTCCAGCGGCCTGGGCGCGCATTTCGCCCGCCTGGCCCAGGCCGCCGGCGCCCGCGTGGTGCTGGCGGCGCGCCGCGCCGAGCGCCTGCAGGCGCTGGCCGAAGCGCTGCAGGCCAGCGGCGGTGAAGCCCTGGCCGTGGCCCTGGACGTGACCCGCCGCGACAGCGTCGAACAGGCCTTCGACCAGGCCGAGGCGCGCTTTGGCGTGGTCGACGTGGTCATCAACAATGCCGGCATCGGCGACCCGGGGCGTTTTCTCGAGCTGAGCGAGCAGGCCTGGCAGCGCATGCTCTCGACCAACCTCGACGGCGTGTTCCACGTGGCCCAGTGCGCCAGCCAGCGCCTGGTGAAGGCCGCCAAGCCAGGCAGCATCGTCAATATCGCCTCGATCCTCGGCCTGCGCGTGGGCAGTGGCCTGAGCCACTACTGCACGGCCAAGGCCGCCGTGGTGCAGCTGACCAAGGCCATGGCCCTGGAGCTGGCGCGCTATCAGATCCGCGTCAACGCCATCGCCCCGGGCTACTTCAAGACCGAGATGAACCAGGACTATTTCGACAGCGAAGCCGGCCAGGCCTACATCAAGGGCCAGGTGCCGCTGCGCCGCCTGGGGCAGTTGCACGAACTGGACGGCCCGCTGCTGTTGCTGGCCAGTGATGCCGGTGCATTCATGACCGGCAGCATCGTCGCGGTGGATGGCGGGCATCTGGTAAACCCGCTGTAACGCCTTCGCCTTACCCAAGGAGCCTGTATGTCCGTTGCCGCTTACCTGCCCCGGGTGGTCGCGCTGGTCACCCACCTGCACCGCCCCGCCGCGCCCAGCCGCATGGCGCAACTGATCGAGCAGGTAAGCGCCGATTACCGCCAGCAGGCGCGGATCGAGGTGATCGAAACCACCCTGGCCGACCTGCTGCCGCTGGCGCGCCGGCTCGAGAGCCGCCAGCAGGCCGATGTGATCCTGTGTTCCGGGGCCGCTGCCGATTACCTGCGCCAGCACCTTTGCACCACGGTGCGCACCTTGCACCTGGGCGAGTTCGATTTGATTCGCGCCCTGGTGCAGGCCCGCGACCGGGCCAGCAAGGTCGGCATCCTCAGCTTCGCCCAGCCCTACCCGGAGCTGGCCGCGATGCAGGCGCTGTTCACCCTGCAGATTCGCGAGCACACCTACACCTGCCTTGAGCAGGCGCGCGAGCAGGTCGAGCGCCTGGTCGCCGATGGGTTCGAGGTCATCATCGGCTCGCCCACCGTGTGCCAGCTGGCCGACGATGCCGGTGCCCAGGGGGTGCTGGCGCTGGATGCGCAAAGCCTGCGCCACACCTTCGACAGCCTGGTGACCCTGGCCGCCAAGCCGCTTGAAACACCCTCGCGGCGCCCGCCACGGCGGCCTCGCGACGCCGATGCGCGCCCGTTCAAGGCCCGCCACCATTTCGCCCAGATGCTGGGCGACGCCCCGGCCTTTCGCGCCACCCTGCACCTGGCCCAGCGCTACGCGCAAACCGACGCCACGGTGCTGATCACCGGCGAAAGCGGCACCGGCAAGGAGCTGCTCGCGCAAAGCCTGCACAACCAGAGCGCGCGCCAGCACGCGCCGTTCGTGGCAATCAACTGCGCAGCGCTGCCCGAGTCGCTGCTGGAAAGCGAACTGTTCGGCTACGAGGACGGCGCCTTCACCGGCTCGCGCAAGGGCGGCAAGCCCGGGCTGATCGAGCTGGCGCACGGCGGCACGCTGTTTCTGGACGAGATCGGCGACATGCCGGTGGCGCTGCAAACCCGCCTGCTGCGCGTGCTGCAGGAGCGCGAGGTACTGCGCCTGGGCGCCTGCGAGCCAACCCCGGTGGACATCCGGGTGATTGCCGCCACCCACTGCGACCTGCCCGCACGCATCGCCGACCAGCGCTTTCGCCAGGACCTGTACTACCGCCTGAACATCCTGCGCCTGGCCGTGCCGCCCCTGCGCGAGCGGCTGGCGGACATCGTGCCGCTGTTCAATGCCCTGCTCGCGCGCCACAGCCGCGCCAGTGGCCTGCCACCGGCCAGCGCCGAGCACCTGCAGGCCCTGCCGGCACTGCTGCTGCGCCATGCCTGGCCGGGCAATATCCGTGAGCTGGACAACATCGCCGAACGCGCCGCCCTGTGCCTGGGCACGCTCGCCGAGGGGGTCGAGCTGGCGGCGCTGTTCCCCGAGTTGTACCCGGCCGGCACCCC
>NZ_BQIP01000046.1 GCF_021602585.1 Pseudomonas faucium | reverse complement strand
GCGCTTTGGTGAAGGGGTGGGGCGAGGTCTCCCACGGTCTGTACTGCGGCTAACAGTCAGAATCGGCTTTGTCGTCCCACCACCCCTTCGAGTATCACCATACAAGCCGGCTTGCCGGCGATAGGGCTGTGCAACAGCCCCACTCAATGAGCGGGCGTGTCCACCGGCTCCAGCGGCGGATGCTCCTGCGCCGCATGCATCAGGTCCTCGGTCACCCGCAGCTCGGCCCCGGTCGGCGAGAAGGTGGTCGAGGCGGTGAACGGCGCCGGGTGTTCGGCCGCCGGGCGCTTGCCGCGGCGCCACAGGAAGAAGCACACCATGCCTAGGTTGACCACTGCAAAGGCCCAGAACAGCCCCGGCTCGCCAAACTCGGTCATCACCGGCGAAATCGCCAGCGGCGCCATCGCCGAACCCAGCGAGTTGATCAACAGCAGGCCCTGGATCATCGGCACCAGCGCATCCGACGGCGCCCGGTCGGCCGCATGGCTGACCGCCACCGGGTACAGGGCGAACACCCCGCCGCCGAGCAAGAACAGCATCGCCGGCAGCAACGCCGAGTGCGAAGGCAGGAACACCGTGACCAGCGACAGCACCACGCACAGCGCGGCCAGGGCGATCAGCACATCCTGGCGGTCCTTGCGGTCGGACCAGCGGCCCACCGGGTACTGCAGCAGCATCGCGCCGAGGATCACCCAGGCCATCATGCTGCCCACTTCACCCACGTCCAGGCCGATGCGCTGCAGGTACAGCGGCAGCAGGGCATAGATGCCGGCGATCGCCACCCCCGAGCCGAAGCAGCCGACCAGCCCCGACGGCGCCACGCCGAGCAGTTGGCGCGGCTTGAGCGGCTCCACCTGCTCCAGCAGCGGCGATACCCGCGGCAAGATCACGATCGGCAGCACCGACAACGCGGCCAGCATGCCGGCCAGCATGAACGGCGCGCTGTCGTTGAGGTTGGCGATCACGCCAAGGCCGGCCTGGGCGATCACCCCGGCGCCGTAGAAGGCGATCATGTACAGCGCCAGCAGGCGACCGCGGATCTTCGCGTCGCCCGCCAGCAGCAGCCAGCTCTCGATCACCAGGAACACGCCCACCGCCGCCCAGCCGTTGATCAGGCGCAGGATCGACCACCAGGTGGTGTCGTAGAACAGCCCCTGCAGCAGGATGGTGGCGGCGATCAGCGCGGCGAAGCTGGTGTAGGCGCGGATATGGCCGATGCGCAGGATCAGCCGGTCGTTGAACACCGCGCCCAGGGTCAGGCCGATGAAGTAGCTCGACGACACGATGCCGATGGTGGTCGCCGATTCGCCGGCAGCGCCCAGGCGCAGGGTGGTCAACGAAGACATGAAGCCGTTGCCCAGGGCAATGATGAACAGCCCGAGCAGGGGTGCCAGCGCCATGGCCAGCAAACGCGGAGACATAAAAACCTCAAAAAGGGGAGTTGCGCAGTGGCCGGCGGCGCGGCACAGGGGAAAAGGAGGCGCGATTCTAAGGCCAGGCAAGCTTTTCCCCAAGGGGCAAGGCCCTGCGGCATAATGACGCTTTTGCGCAACTGACCCAGGGAAGGCAAAGGTTTATGTTCGCTTCGCTGTTCGCGGTGCTGGCACCGGTGTTCATCGTCGCCGGTATCGGCTATGGATGGGCCCGCACGGCGCAGGATTACCCCACCCAGTTCATTGCCCGCATGGTCATGACCGTCGGCACCCCGGCCCTGGTGCTGGCGACCCTGAACCGTACCCAGCTCGACCCCGCCGCCTTCACCAGCATGGCCCTGGCCTGCCTGCTGTGTACCTTGGGCATGGCCGTGGCGGGGTTGCTGGTCTGCCGGCTCAGCCGCCAGGACTGGCGGGTGCTGCTGCCCGGCTTCATGTTCCCCAACACCGGCAACATGGGCCTGCCGATCAGCCTGTACGCCTTTGGCGAGCACGGGCTGGCGCTGGCCATGGCGTTTTTCCTCGGCCTGTCGATCGTGCAGTTCACCGTCGGCATGGCCATTGCCGGCACGGCGTCCTCGTTCAAGGCACTGCTGCGCAATCCCATCGTCATCAGCCTGGCCCTGGCCTTGCCGATGATTTTCTTCGACATCCACTTGCCCCGCTGGCTGGCCAACACGGCAGACCTGCTCGGCGGCATGTGCATCCCCTTGATGCTGCTGACCCTGGGCGTGTCGCTGGCCAGCATTCGCCCGCAGCACATCGCCAGCGGCCTGTTGCTGGGCGGCGTGCGGATCGTGCTGGGGGCAGGGGTGGGCTGGGCGGTGGGCGTGGCCCTGGACCTGGAACAGCTGCAGCGGGCGGTGCTGATGGTGCAGTCGGCGATGCCGGTGGCGGTGTTCAACTACCTGATGGCGGTGAGGGCCAACCGTGCGCCGGAGCAGGTGGCGAACCTGGTGATGTGTTCGACGCTGCTGTCGTTTGCCTGGTTGCCGCTGGTGCTGGCCTGGTGGATGTGACCCCGTACCGGCCCCCACAAGGCCTGTGGGAGCCGGCTTGCCGGCGATGGGGCCAGTGAAGGCCTAGCTCATTTGGCGAACAGGCGCTCGTGCACCCACCCTTGGTTGGTCAGCACCATCACCCGCTTTTCCCTGGCCGGCGTGTCGTGGGTGGCAACGGCCTTGCCCAGGTCGCGAATATTGGCCTTCACTTCTTCATTGCCCGCCCAGTCCGGCAGCCCGGTGATCTTGTAGGCATAGGTCACGTCGGAAATGGTCCGGCCCATCATCTCGCCCGGCTCGCTGAACTGCTCGATCGCCGTCACCTGGGCCTTGCCGAAGCACAGCCCGCCGCGGGTGCTGCCGTTGAGCATCTTCTGCGCGTCGGCCTTGTAGAGCTTGCGGCCTTCGTCGGTGAGGTCGTAGGCGTAGTAGATGTCGGTGCGCGCCGGTTGCCACAGGCGTTCGGGAATTTCCACGCGGGAGATTTCCCGTTCGCTGACGATGCCGACCTTGGCCAGGGCATGCAGGGCCTTGTTGGTGCCGGTGACATCGAAATCCTGGGTCTTGGTGGGGAAGTTGCTGACCACGAAGCAGTGGGGGTACTGGGTATCGAGGTAGGCCTGGGCGGCTTTGTGGAAATTGGCCTCGCTGGCGTCCTTGGTGTCCGAGCAGCCGGCCAGGGTGGCCAGCAGTGCCAGCGGTACGATCTTCCTGTGCATGATCAAGCGTCCTTGGATTGCGCGGTGGGCGGCATTAGAACCCACGGGCTAGAGCGGCGCAATCGTGGCAGGACGGCATCTCGACCGGGTTCACAAAAGATCTGCCCGGGCCTTGTCGCCGGCTTGCCGGCGATGAGGCCGGAACAGGCCATCAGAAATCTACACTGGCCGACACCCGCAACACCCGCGGAGTGCCCTGGGTCAGGTAATTGTTCGAGGTCGACGCCGAAGCCCAGTACGCCTTGTTGGCCACGTTCTCGACATTGGCGCGCAGGGTCACCTGCTTGTCATCCACCTTGAAGCTGTACCGCCCGCCCAGGTCGACCCGCGTCCAGGCCGGGATGCTCAGGCTGTTGTCGGTATTGACGTACTGCCCACCGGTACGCAGCACCCGGGCACTGAGCGCAGCCCCCGCGATACCCGGCACATCCCAGTCCGCCCCGAGGTTGTACTGGAAGCGCGGCACGCCCGGTGCGCGGTTGCCGTCGTTGCGGCCATTGGCGGTGTTGTCCAGCTCGATGTGCATGAACACCGCGCCCGTGAGCAGGCGCAGGCCATCGATCGGCTCGCCGAACACATTCAGCTCGACGCCCTTGTTCACCTGCTCGCCATCCATGCTGAAGGTGTCCTTGGTTTCGCCCGGCGCACGGAAGGTGGTGCTGTTGGGCTGTTCGATGCGGTACACGCCCAAGGTCGCGCCAAAGCTGTTCCAGTCCAGCTTCACCCCAGCCTCCACCTGCTTGCTGCGCCTGGGCGGGAACACTTCGTTGGCGTTGCTCACGCTGGACGG
Source organism: Pseudomonas faucium (assembly GCF_021602585.1). Taxonomy (GTDB): domain Bacteria; phylum Pseudomonadota; class Gammaproteobacteria; order Pseudomonadales; family Pseudomonadaceae; genus Aquipseudomonas; species Aquipseudomonas faucium. The sequence goes on along the minus strand of NZ_BQIP01000046.1, from coordinate 7,837 downwards.
CGCGGTCGGGCCCTGGGCCAGGCCTTCGATGCGGTTGGCGTAGAACGACACATGCTCCCAGGGCTTGAGCACCAGGCCATACACCGGCGTGGTCACAGATTCGTCGTAGTTGGCATTGCGCACGCCGGTGGCAGTGGCCCAGCCGTCGACGCCGATCGACTGCCGGCGCACGCCCACGGTCAGCAGGACGCGGTCGTCGAGAAAGCCCAGGGTGTCGGACACCGCCGCGCTCTTGATGCGGTTCTTGCCGACGATGCGCGGGTCGTGCAGGTCGCTGCCGGAGTAGGTGTTGGTCGGGCGCGGCACCTTCACCGGGTGATACAGGTTGGAGTCGAAACGGTTGGCCGCGGTGATCGCCTGGTAGGCCGAGCGCTGTTCGCCCCACATCCCCGACAGGCCGAAGTTGATCCGGTGGCTGACCGGCCCGGTGGCGAAGCGGCCGTTGAGGCCGGCCATGGCGCTCTTGTTGTCCTCGTCGTGGGGCGGATAGAGGTAGCCGCCGCGTGCCGTGCCGTTCTCGTCGCTGACGTACAGCGAGGAATACTCGCCGTTCTCGCGGGTGTGCTTGGCGCCGGCGCCGGCGTAAAGCGTCCAGTTGTCGTCCAGGTCGTACTCGGCGTTGAGCATGCCATAGGTGTCTTCGAGCTGCGACCAGGTCCAGTCCTGGGAATAGTTGTCGCGTGCCGAGGGCGCATGGGGCACCTTGCTGCCGGTGGGGTAGATCACCGCGCGGCCCTGGTTGATGCGCTCCTTCTGGTAGCCAAGGTCGGTGGACAGGCGCAGGCGTTCGCCGCGGTAGTCCAGGGCCACGGCAACCAGGGTGGAATGCTGTGCTTCGTCGTGCACGCCGGTGCCGCCGTCATGCTGGGCCAGGTTGATGCGCGCGCCGAAGCGATTGTCTTCGCCAAAGCGCTTGCCCAGGTCGAGATGGCCGCCGATGTTGGCGCCCGTGGCGTAGTCGAAGGTGACGTGGCGGGTCGGGGTGTCCTCGGCGCGCTTGGGCACCAGGTTCACCGCGCCGCCAATGCCACTGCCCTGGGGCGCGACGCCATTGAGGAAGGCATTCGGGCCCTTGAACACCTCGACCCGCTCCAACGCCTCGGTGGTGACGATCTGCCGCGGCAGCACGCCGTACAGGCCGTTGTAGCTGATGTCGTCGGTGTTCAGCGGCAAGCCGCGAATGGTGAACACCTGGGAGAAGTTGCCAAAGCCGGCCGACTGGCGCACGGCCGCATCGTTCAGCAGCACGTCGCCGAGGGTGCGCGCCTGCTGGTCGGCGATGGTCTTGGCGGTGTAGCTGGTGACGCTGAACGGTACGTCGCTGATCGGCTGGTCACCCAGCACGCCCAGGCGGGCGCTGCGGGCGACCTGGCCGCCTTGCCAGGTGTCGCTGCTGGCCGCCAGGTCGCTGTTGATGGTGGTGGCGCCCAGCTCCAGGGCATCGCCCAGTTCCACTGCCGGGGCCAGGGTGTAGCCGCCGCTGTCGGTGGCGATCAGGCTGTAGCCGCTGCCGGCGAGCAGGTGGGCGAAGCCGTCCGCCACGCTGTAGCTGCCGTCCAGGCCCTGGCTTTGCGCGCCCTTGAGCAGCGCCGGGTCGAACGACAGCGGCACCCCGGCGCTGGCGGCGAAGCGCGCCAGCACATCGGCCAGCGGGCCGCCGGCGATGTGGTAGCTGCGCGCGCTGGCGGCAGGTTCGGCGGCCAGCAGCAGGGGCGCCGGGGCGAGGGTGCCGAGGGCCATGGCCAGGCTCAGGGCTTTGAGGCGCAAGTGGGGGCGAGGCGTCATGCGAGGGTCCTGTGGGAGCAGAAAACGTGGGTTCTGCACTCATCACCGGACGACGCAGGAAAAGGTATCAGGCAACGGCAATAATTTTCACACCCTGGGCTCGACCGTCACCCAATAGCGGGTCAGGCCGTGGATCGCCACCGGCAGGGTCTCGCCGAGCAAGCGCAGGCTGGCGTCGCTGTCGGTCACGGGGAAGGCGCCCGAGACGCGCAAATCGGCCACCGCCGGGTGGCAGCGCAACAGCCCAGGGCGATAGCGGCCAAGCTCCTGCAGCAGGTCGGCCAGGCGCATGCCGCGGGCCAGCAGCATGCCGTGCTGCCAGGCCAGGGCGTCGCTGTCCAGCGCCATGGCCGGCTGCACCCGGGTGGCATCGAAGGCGCTGCGCTGGCCGGCCTGCAGCAGAAGATGGCCGCTGCCGTGCAGGGGCTGCGCATCCACCGCGCCTTCGAGCACGGCCACGCGGGTCAGCGGGCCGTCCAGGCGCACGCTGAAGCGCGTGCCCAGGGCTTGTGCCTGGCCGTGCAGGGTACGCACCCGCAGTGGCCGGGCATCCTTGGCAGTGGTGACGAGGATTTCGCCGGCCAGCAGCTCGATGTGCCGCGCCTGGGCGTTGAAGTCGATATTGATGGCACTGTCGGTGTTCAGCAGCACCTGGCTGCCATCGGCCAGGGTCAGCGGGCGTTGCTCGCCGACCGCCGTGCGGGCGTCGGCGCGCCATTGCTGCCAGGGCGTTTCGCGCCAGGCCAGCCACGCCGCTGGCGCCCCCAGCAGCAACAGGCCCAGGCGCTGCATGGCCTGGCGCCGGCTGACGCTGCCTTGCTGGCTCAGGCGGCGCAGGGTTTGCCCGGCAACCGGCGTGGGCAGGCGGCGGAAATCGCCGAGCAGCGCCTCGGCGCGCTGCCAGGCCTGGGCATGCTCGGCGCTGCGCTGGCACCAGGCCTGGACGGCGCGGTGGTCGTCCTCGGTGGCGCTGCCCGACTGCAATTGCACCAGCCAGTCGGCGGCCTCGCCGAGGATGTGCGGGTCGATGCGCGGGTTCATGCATCCAGGCTCAGGCAGGCCAGGAAGGCCGTGCGCATGTCACGTTTGACGGTAATCAGCGATACGCTCAGCTGCTCGGCGATTTCGCCGTAGGTCAGGCCATCGAGCTGCGACAGCAGGAACACCTGGCGCACCCGTGCGGGCATTTCCCGCAGCATGGCGTCGACGCGGTACAGGGTTTCCAGGATCAGCCAGCGGGTTTCCGCTGATGGCACCTGAGGCTCGGGCAGGTGGGCGATGGTCTCAAGGTAGGCGCGCTCGACGTCCTGGCGCCGCCAGCGGTCGACCAGCAGGCCCTTGGCGATGTGGGTGAGCAAGGCCCGCGGCTCGCTGCCAAAACCCGCCGTGGCCTGGCGGCCGAGCAGGCGCACGAAGGTGTCGTGGGCCAGGTCCGCGGCATCGCAGGCATTGCCCAGCTTGCGCCCCAGCCAGCCCTGCAGCCAGCTGTGGTGCTCGGTGTACAGCGTCTTGACCTGCAGGTTCAGGGTGGGGTCGGCGGGCGGCATGGGGAATGAGGTTGTAATTAAGAATGGATCGCATTCTAATCACCTGACCCCATCGCCGGCAAGACGGCGATGGGGCCAATACCCGTCAGCGCATCAACCACCCACCACCATCGAGGTGAACGGCGCCACATACGCCTGCAAGGTCACCAGGCAACCCACCAGAATCGCCAGGATGATCGAGTGGAAGAACACGTAGCGCAGGATTTCACCCTCATGCCCATACCAACGGGTAGCCGTGGACGCCACCACGATCGACTGCGCATCGACCATCTTGCCCATCACGCCACCGGAGCTGTTGGCCGCCGCCATCAGCACCGGGCTCAGCCCCAGCTGCTCTGCCGTCACCCGCTGCAGCCCGCCGAACAGCACGTTGGACGCCGTGTCCGACCCCGTCAGCGCCACCCCCAGCCAGCCGAGCAGGGTGCCGAACATCGGGTAGAAGATGCCGGTGGCGGCGAACGCCAGCCCCATGGTCGCGTCCAGCCCCGAGTAGCGCGTGAGAAAGCCCAGCGCCAGCATGGCGACGATGGTGATCAGCGAATAGCGCACCACCCACAGCGTGCGCAGGTACTGGCGCCCCAGTTCCAGCGGCGAATAGCCCATCAGCAACCCGCCGAGAATCGCCGCCAGCAGGATGCCGCTGCCGGTGGCGGTGAACCAGGTGAACTTGTACTGGGCGTCTTCTTTCTTCGGCGCCGGTACCACTGGCGGCACCTTCTCGATGTGCTGGTGGATGGTGTCGAAGGTGAATACCGGGGCGAACACCGGGTTGGCCTCGCGCAGCGGCTTGCCCTGCGGGTCGAGCATGGCCGCGCCGCTGGCCGGGTCGATGGCTGCGCGGGTGTCGAACAGGTTCTTGAAGCTCGCCGTGCCCCAGGCGAACACGAACACGGTGAGGATGATCCACGGCATCCACGCCTTGAGCACGCTGCGCTGGTCACGCTGGGCGAAGGCGGCGTTGCTGCCGGGGCGGTCGTCGGCCTCGACCTTGGAGTTGTCCACGCGCCCGGTCAGCGCCGCCGAGGTGTGTACCGTGCCGGGCTTCCACACCCGCAGGAAGGCGGTGAGGCAGGCCATGGAAATCAGCGCGGCGATCACGTCCACCAGCATCGGCCCATGGAAGTTCGACACCAGGAACTGTGGAATCGCGAAGCTCACCCCGGCCACCAGGATCGCCGGCCAGATCTCCAGCATCTTGCGCCAGCCGGCGAAGGCCCAGATCAGCCAGAACGGCACGATCACCGAGAAGAACGGCAATTGCCGGCCGACCATGGCCGACAGCTCCATTTCATCCAGCCCGGTGACCTTGGCCAAGGTGATGATCGGCGTGCCCAAGGCACCGAAGGCCACCGGCGCGGTGTTGGCGATCAGCGCCAGGCCCGAGGCTGCCAGCGGCGAGAAGCCCAGGCCGATGAGAATCGCCCCGGTCACCGCCACTGGCGTGCCGAAGCCCGCCGCGCCCTCGAAGAAGGCGCCGAAGCAGAAGGCGATCAGCAGCAGCTGCAGGCGGCGGTCATCGGTGATGCGTGCCAGTGAGTCCTGCAGCACCTTGAACGAGCCGTTCTCGGTGGTGAGCCGGTGCAGGAAGATGATGTTGAGCACGATCCAGCCGATCGGCAGCAAGCCGTTGGCCGCCCCGTACAGCGCGGCGGAGCCGGCCATGCTGGCCGGCATGCCGAAGGCGAAGATCGAGATCAGCAATGCCGAACCCAGGGCGAGCAGGGCGGCGATGTGGGCTTTGATATGAAAGAAGGCCAGTGCGGCCAGCATCACCACCACCGGGATGGCGGCCATGAGGGTGGAGAGCCAGGGGCTTGCGAACGGGTCGTAGATTTGCTGCCAGACCATTTGCCACCTCGATTGTTGTTTTGTGAGGTTTCGCGTTTTTGGGCAGGTTGGCATGCAGGGATGCCAGGGGAAGTATAGGAAGGATTTTGTCCGAGGTTGATGTTCCGGCAATACCGGCCCTTTCGCGGGCTTGCCCCGCGAAAGGGCCGCTACAGCCGCTACAAGGCCCTCTCCAGAAACGCGGCCGTGCGGCTGTCACCCCATCGGGCAACTTCCTCAGGAGGCCCGCTCACAACAACTTTGCCCCCTGCATCCCCAGCCCCCGGCCCGATATCGATCACCCAGTCGCTCTGCGCCACCACGCGCATGTCATGCTCGACCACCACCACACTGTGCCCGCTGTCCACCAGCCGGTTGAGCTGCACCAGCAGCCGGTCGATGTCCTGCGGGTGCAGGCCGTTGGTGGGCTCGTCCAGCACGTACAGGGTGGCGCCCCGGGCCATGCGCTGCAGCTCGGTGGCCAGCTTGATGCGCTGCGCCTCGCCGCCGGACAGCTCGGTGGCCGGCTGGCCCAGGCGTAGGTAGCCCAGGCCGATGTCCTGCAGCACCTGCAGGCAACGCCGCGCCGGTGGCTGCTCGGCAAACACCTGCAGCGCCTGGTCGACGGTCAGCTGCAGCACCTGGGCGATGGTCATGCCTGCCCAGGTCACGGCCAGGGTCTGGGGGTTGTAGCGGGCGCCATGGCACGTCGGGCAGGGTGCATAGACGCTGGGCATGAACAGTAGCTCGACGCTGACGAAGCCTTCGCCCTCGCAGTTTTCGCAGCGGCCCTTGGCAACGTTGAACGAGAAGCGCCCGGCATCGAAGCCCTTTGCCTTGGCCTGCTCGGTGGCGGCAAACAGCTTGCGCACGTGGTCGAACAGGCCGGTGTAGGTGGCCAGGTTGGAGCGTGGCGTGCGGCCGATGGGCTTCTGGTCGACCTGCACCAGGCGCTTGATGTGCTCAAGGCCCGCGCTCACGTAGCCGCTGCCGAGCTGCTCGGGTTCATCTTCCAGGCTCTGCTCTTCGGCCTCGGCGCGTTGTTCGGCGTGGCCCAGGTGGGCGCCGACCAGCTCCAGCAAGGCCTGGCTGACCAGGCTCGACTTGCCCGACCCGGAAACCCCGGTGACCGCGGTGAAGCAACCCAGTGGAAACTGCGCGCTGAGCTCGCGCAGGTTGTTGCGGCTGATGCCCTCGAGCTGCAGCCACGCTTGCGCCTGGCGCGCTGTGCGACGGGCGGGCCGGGCCTCGGCGAACAGGTAGGCGGCGGTACGCGAGGCCGCCACCTGGGCAAGGCCCGCGGGGGGGCCGCTGTACAGCACCTGGCCGCCGTGCTCGCCGGCCGCCGGGCCGACGTCCACCAGCCAATCGGCGCGGCGCATGGTGTCCAGGTCGTGTTCCACCACATACACCGAGTTGCCCGCCTGCTTGAGCCGCTGCAAGGCCTCGAACAGCGCCTCGCTGTCGGCGGGGTGCAGCCCCGCCGAGGGTTCGTCCAGCACATAGATCACGCCGAACAGCTGCGAGTTGAGCTGGGTGGCCAGGCGCAGGCGCTGCAGCTCGCCGGACGACAAGGTCGGCGTGCTGCGCTCCAGGGCCAGGTAGCCCAGGCCAAGGTCGATCAGGGTGTCGATGCGCTCGAGCAGCTCGACACTGATGCGCTGGGCGGCCAGGCGCTTTTCCAGGGTCAGGTTGTCGTCGTGCTGCTCCAGGTAGCCGTGCGCCGAAACCTTGCGAAACACCTCGGCCAAGGCCTGCAGCGGCAGGCGCGAGAGTTCGCCGATGTCACGCCCGGCGAACGTCACCTGCAGCGCCTCGCGCTTGAGCCGCTTGCCCTGGCACAGCGGGCAGGGGCTGGGGCGCATGAACTGGGCGACGCGCTTGCGCATTTGCGCGCTCTGCGAATGCATGAAGGTGTGCAGCACATAGCGCCGCGCACCGCTGAAGGTGCCCTGATAGCTGGGTTCGAGCTTGCGCTTGAGCGCGGCGCGGGTCTGCGCCGGGGTGAGGCCGGCGTACACCGGCACGGTCGGCGTTTCTTCGGTGTAGAGGATCCAGTCGCGTTGTGCCTGGGGCAAATCGCGCCAAGGGACATCCACGTCATAGCCCAGGGTCACCAGGATGTCGCGCAGGTTCTGCCCCTGCCAGGCCATCGGCCAGGCCGCCACGGCCCGCTCGCGGATGGTCAGCGACGGGTCCGGGACCATGCTCGCCTCGGTCACCTCGTAGACCCGGCCCAGGCCATGGCACTCAGGGCAGGCGCCTTGCGGCGTGTTCGGCGAGAAGTCCTCGGCATACAGCATCGGCTGGCCGGGCGGATAGCTGCCGGCGCGCGAGTAGAGCATGCGGATCGAGCTGGACAGGGTGGTGACGCTGCCCACCGAAGAGCGCGCGCTGGGTGTGCCGCGCTGCTGTTGCAGGGCCACGGCCGGGGGCAGGCCTTCGATGGCGTCCACGTCCGGCACCCCGACCTGGTCGATCAGGCGCCGGGCATAGGGCGCGACCGACTCGAAATAGCGGCGCTGGGCTTCGGCATAGAGAGTGGAGAAGGCCAGCGAGGATTTGCCCGAGCCGGAGACGCCGGTGAACACCACCAGGGCATCGCGCGGGATGTCGACGTCGATGTTCTTGAGGTTGTGCTCGCGGGCGCCACGGACGCGGATGAAGCCGGGTGGGGT
>NZ_BQIP01000045.1 GCF_021602585.1 Pseudomonas faucium | reverse complement strand
AAGCGCCGCTCGATCCCTTGCGCCAGCAGGTGCCCCACCGCGGCCTCGATCGCCGACAGCACGCACAGCTGCGCCGGTTCGTTGGTGGTGTAGCCCACCTCGGCCTCCAGCAGCTTCTTGAACTCGATGAACTTGAACACCCCCGCGCTGCGCCCCACCGAGTAGATGGTCTTGCTGGTCATCACGTTGGCCAGCACCTGCCCGGTGCGCACGTCCACCGCGCGCAGGTTCACCGTCACCTGGTCGACCCGGTACTCGCGGGCGATGTCGATGCCCAGGTAGCGCGCGCCTTCCCCGCCGCTGCGCACGTTGGTGTCGTAGGCGATGATGCCGCCCTCGAGCATCAGGTTGGCCGCCTGCAGCGGTGGCAACTCGGCCAGGATGTTTTCTGCCACGTCAGGCTTTTTCTGCGAGGCGCGGATGATCTTGCGCTCGGTCAGCAGGTTCTGCAGGCCCTCGCGCTCCAGCACCACGAACCAGCCGCTGGCACTCAGGGCGTCCATCAGCATGCTCGCCGCCCCTTGGGTGACGCTGGTGGAAAACGAGCTGGCCGGGGTGGGCTTGTATTGCCCGGTCTGGTCGCGAAAGCCATACACCACCGCCATCAGCCGGCCCTTGGGGCGCGGCATGTTGATCAGGTCGTAGTAGGTCGAGGCGCGTGGGGTCAGGGTCGGGGTTTCCGAGTCCTGTTCGGCCGACATGGGTTCGCGCAGGCTGCAGCCACTTTGCAGGCCCAGGGCGGTGACGATCAGCAGCGTGCTCAGCAGACGTTTCATGGTGTTCTCTCCCCAACATGAAGCCCTTCCCTCTCAGGGGTTCAGGCCGCTGACCTCGATGACCGAGATTTCGCCGGTGGCGCGGTCGGTGACCTTGATGCTCAAGGCCCCGGAGTCGTCGATCACGTCGATCAGGAACGAATCGGTGGCCATGCTGCCGGTGCGCCCATTGCTGATGTTGTCCAGCAGCTGCGACAGCATCCGCGACTCCAGCTGGTTGCTGAAGCGCTCCAAGGCCGTGGTGCCGGACAGCGACGAGGCGCGGTCCTTGAGGTCCGGGTCGTCGTAGTCGTTCTGCGCCTGGGCGTTGTTCAGCAGCCAGGTGCCATTGAGCGGGTTGCCACCGAACGCCGGGTTGACCGGGGTGTACACAAGCTCGGTGGCCTGGGCGGTGCAGGCGCAGGCCACAAGGCCTGCCGCGATGCAGTGCAGGGTGCGCGGGTTCATAGCTCGTCCCTCTCCAGGTCGGTGGTGTCCTGCAGCAGGCGCTGCAGCTTGCGCTGTATCACCTCCTGGCGCACCAGGTCGGCGGCCGCGATGGCCTGTTCTTTCAATTGGGTGACATTGGGTGGCAGAAAGCGCCGGTACAGCACGTCACGGTCGAACTCCACCGTGACCAGGCTGCCCCAGCGCGCATCCGGGCGCTCGCGCACCACCAGGTTGAAATCCAGGCGGCTGGTGGCGCGCAGGCGGTCGGCGAAGTAGTAGTAAAAGTCGTGGCCGATGTGCGAGATGGTGTTGTCGACGATGAAGCCTTTCATCTCGTCCTCGGCATCGGCCTGCGCCACGCCGCAAGCCAGCAGCAGGCCCAGGCAGAACAGGTTGAGCCCTTTCATGGTTTGCCTCCCGGGCCGCCATGGGTTTGCGCGCCGGCGGCGCTTTCGTTGAACGCCTGTTCGGCCACGAACTGCCAGTCGCTGTAGTGCTCCAGCCCTTCGAACCCGGCCCACTGGCTGTCGAAGCCGCTGCGCTTGAACGGGGTGGCGTCCGAGCGGCTGTGCACGCCGGTGATACGCCCGTCGATCGAATGCAACAGGCCCCAGTCGTCGCTGCCGGTGATCGGGTCCGGGTAGAGCCTGCGCAAGTGGCGCCGGGCCTGCGGGAAGCGGTTGTCTTCGAGCAGCTCGGCCAGCGCCTGGGGGTATTGGGCCAGGCCTGGCGAGGCGCGGTAATAGCTGCGCAGGGCCTGGGCATACTGGCCGCCCACCCACAGCAGCTGGCGCTCGTGCTCGCGCTGGGCAACGCTGGACCACAGCGCGCCGCTGGCGGCCAGGGCCATCGAGCTGGCCGCGATCAGCAGCAGCACACCCAGGTAGGTGAAACCGGCGCAGGCCTTACCATTGAGCGAAGAGGCTGCCATCACGCGCCCTCCCTGTGGCACCACTCTTGATATCGGCCACCCCGCCCGCCACGCCTTCGGGCGGTGGCACCAGCTGCCAGGCGTCGCTGCGTTCGGTGATCGGGTCGATCGGGGTGTTGCGCAGGTAGCGCTGCTCCACCAGCTGCTCCAGCGAGTCCGGGTAGTGGCCGGTGTCGCCGTAGTAGTGGTCGAGCGCCTCGCGCAGCACCGCCAGGCTCTGGCGCAGGGTGGCTTCGCGGGCGCTCTGCAGGCTGTTGAAGTAGCGCGGCATGGCGATGGTCATCAGCGTGGCGATGATCGCCATCACCACCAGCAGTTCAATCAGGGTGAAGCCGCGGCTGCGTTTCATGGCCGTCACCATTGCCCGTAGGGGATGTTGTTCAGGCCTTTGCCACGGGCCTTGGAGTACACATCGAAGACATCCTCGCCTTCACGCGGGTTGTCCGCGCTGCTGGCGTAGGTGCGCAGGCCCCAGCCGCCGTCGTCGTCACCCTTGGCCGCCAGCAGCGGGTCGTGGGGGATGCGCCGCAGGAAGTAGAACTTGGCGCCCTTGGCACTGCGCACATCGCGCACGCCATCGACCAGCACCTGCAGGTTCGGCGGGTAGCCGCTGGCATCCAGGCGCTTGTCGATATAGCCGGCATCGAAGGCACGCTTGTAGGCGTCGATGGCATCGCGGATCTGGTACAGCGCCTCGCGCAGCTGCTGCTCCTTGCCCCGGCGCACCACGGTCTCGGTCAGCGGCGCGGCCATGCTGGCGAGCAGCCCGAGCAGGGCCAGGGTCAGCACCACCTCGATCAGGCTGAAGCCCCGGGCGCGGCGGTTCATGGCCGTGGGCTCCGGGTGGCCGGCACCACCGCCATCTGGCTGTCGATCACCGGGGCGCTCGATTCATCGCTGGGCGCATCGGCTGGCAGCGCATTGGCCGGCGCCGGCTGGGCCAGCTGGCGCACCTGCATGCTCGACTCGGTGCCGGTGGCGAACTCCATGTCCGACGGGCTCTGGTACGGCAGGTTGCGCACGATGCGCGGGGTGATCGCCAGCACCAGCTCGCTCTTGCTCATGTCGTCGCGGTTGCTGCCGAACAGCCGGCCCAGCCCTGGGATATCGCCCAGGCCCGGGATCTTGTTGCCACTGGAGGTCTTGTCGTTGCGCACCAGGCCCGCCAGCACCTGGGTTTCGCCGTCGTGCAGGCGCAGGCTGGTCTGGGCATTGCGGGTGTCGACCTGCACCGGGATGGTGCCCTGGCGGGTCGGCTCCAGCGGGGTGGCGTTGCTGACTTCCAGCGCCACCTTGATCGCCACTTCGTTGTTCAGGTGCACGGTGGGCTGCACTTCGAGCTTCAGGCCCACGTCCAGGTAGGTGACGCTCTCGGTGATCACCGGCCCTTGCGTCGAAGGCACCGAGGTGGCGCTGATGATCGGCACCCGCTGGCCGATGTGGATGCGCGCCTGCTCGCGGTTGCTCACGCGGATCACCGGGCTTGCCAGGGTGTTGATGTCCTTGTCCGAGGCATTGATCTTGGCTTGCGGCGCCGGCGCGATGCTGATGCGGCTGGAGTTGATGCCTCGCAGCTGGTCGAGCACGCTGACCGGGTTGCCGTCATCGGTCAGCACGCCGAAGGTGTTGGGCCACTGCAGGCCGAGGTCGAGGATGCGCGAGCGGGCCACCTCCATCACCTCCACTTCCAGCACCACTTCGGGGTTGGACTGGTCCTGGGACTGCAGCAGCTTCTCGGCCATGCGCACGGCGTCGGGGGTGTCGCGCATGGTCATGGTGTTGAGGCGTTCGTCGACGAACACATCGCGGGTCTTGAGCATGGTCTTGACCATGTTCAGCGCGGTATTGGCGTCGATGCTGGTCAGGTAGAAGGTGCGCATGACCAGTTCCTGGTAGTCCTTGGTCTTCTGCGGCGAGTCGGGATACACCAGCAGGGTGTTGTCGTTGACGATCTTCTGGCGCAGCTGGTTCTGCTCCAGCAGCAGCGCCACGGCGTCCTCGATGCGCACGTCGCGCACGAAGATAGTGGCCTTCATGTCCGGGCGCAGGTCCTTGTCGAAGATGAAGTTGATGCCGGCGACCTGGGCCAGCACCTCGAAGATGGTCTTCAGCGCAGCGTCGCGAAACTCCAGGGTGACCGGGCGCTCCAGCTTGCTGCGCAGTTGCGGGAACGGCTGCGCGGTGCGCGCCTGGACGTTCTCGATGTCGCTGCGCAGCATGATGCCCTTCTGGTTTTGCGGGTCCAGGCGCAGCACTTCGCGCATGTAGCGCTCGGCACCGAACAGGTCGCCCTGGCGCAGGGCCGCCTGGCCCAGGGCCACGCGGTCGTCGAGGGTGCGCATCAGCTCGAGCTGGCGGATGCCTTCCATGGCGCGGCGGTTGTTGGGTTCGAAGGTGAGCACGCGGCCATAACCGATGCGCGCGCCGGCGAAGTCATGGCGGGCGCGGTCGCTGTCGGCCTGGGTGATCAGCGCCTCGACCGCTTCCTGGCGGCTGTGGGCCAGGGCGATGTTCAGTTCGGTGTCGCGCGGGTCGTCGCGCAGGGCCTCTTCCAGGCGGGCGATGCCGGCCTCGTACTGGCCTTCCTTGAGCAGTGCCTGGCTGTCCTTGCGCACCCCGCTCGAGCCGCAGCCGGCAATGGCCACGCACAGCGCCAGGAGCATGAACGGAGCAGGCTTGAGCAACTTCGATGGCTTCATGGTGCGCTCCCCACAGACAGTGTCTGCGACTGGTGCAACGGCAGGTAGACCAGGTCCAGCTCGTTGGCCGAAACCCGGTCCAGGCGATAGGTGGCATCGATCACGTCGCCTTGGCGCACGACGTAGAGTTTTTCGCCGTTCTGCAAGAACACCTGCAGGTCGTCGCGCTCGCCCAGGCGGCCGACGAACTGGAACGGCAGGGCTGGGGCGGTGGGGGCCGCGACCGCCACCGGGGTTGCGAGCACAGGTTGTTCGCTGACGCTGGCCAGGGTTTGCACGGGGGTCCATTGCTGGCGGGGGAACAGGTCGCGGGAGGGCTGTGCTGGCCTCATCGCCGGCAAGCCGGCTCCCACCGTGGCCAAGGGCGCCGCGGAACCTGTGGCAGTTGGCTTGCCGGCGATCGGCGCCACCTCACCCTCTTCGCCAAACCAGTGCCCCGGCGCCCAGGCCAACGCCCCGGAAAGCCCCAGAAATCCCACCCACAGCACCGCACGCTGAGTGTTCATCACGACCTCGACAGGTAAAGGGTCATGCGCAGGCGCCCATTGAGCTCGCTGTCGCCAATGCGTTTGCGCTGCAGCTCGAGGTCTTCGAGCACCAAGGTCGGCAGCTGGCCGATCAGGCCCTTGAGAAAACCACGAATCTGCGGGTAGCTGCCGCGCACCGGCAGCACGATCTGGTAGCGCGCCAGCTGGGTCTTGGGATCGATGCCCAGGGCATATTCACCGCGGGCCAGGCTGATGCGCTCGGCGCTGGCCAGGTGATACAGGCGCTCGATCAACTCGCTCGCCTCGGGCTGGCCCGGCAGCTGCTGGCGCAGGCTGTCCAGCGCCTGCTGCTCGGGTTTCACGGCAAGCTTCACTTCCCCACGCCGGACCCTTTCCAACTGCACAGCGGCATCCGCCGCGCTGGCCTTCAGTTCGCGCAGCGCCTGCCACTGCGGCAGTACGCCCGCCAGCGCCACGCCCAGTGCCAGCAGCGCCACGGCGGCGGCCGCCAGGGCCACCGGGCCGAGCCGACGCAGCTGCTCTTCGACGATCAGGCGGTTAAACGCGTCAGGGGCGCCCATGGCCGATCTCCCAGGTGGCGGTGAGGTTGAAACGCACCGGATGCTCGGCCTGGCCCGCCACCACCTCGTGGTTGAGCAGCGACACATCGCTGAGCTCGGCGCTCTGTTCCAGGCGCTGGTGGTACTGCAGCATCGCCTCCAGGTTGCGCGCCTCGGCGCTGATGCGTACCTGGCCCTTGCGCGCATCCGGGGTCAGCGAAAGCAGCGCGACATCCTCCTGCGGCTGCGCTTCGAGCATGGCGAACAGTTGCTGCCAGGGCCGCTGCAGCTGCTGCGAAACGCTGCGCATCTGCGCCAGGCGTTCGGCCTGCTCGCGGCTGGCGGCGCTGTTCTGCGGCGCGGCGGTGGCCGGGCGGCGGCCCAGTTGCAGCTCCATGCCGTGCACCCGGGCCTCCAGCTCCACCTGCTCGGCCTGCAGCTGCTGTTGCAACAGCACCAGCACGGCGACCACCGCCACGCCCAGGGCCAGCAGCGACCAGGCCAGCGGGCTGCTGCGCCGGGGCTGGAATTCCAGCTCGAGGCGGCGCATCACGCCACCGCCTGCCACATGGCGCACAGCGGGTCGCTGTGGCTGGCCGGTTGGCACAGCGGCACCGCCGCCAGTTGCGACACCTCGCCGCGCCCGGCGGCATGCAGGTACACCCGCGGCAGGTGCGCGCCGTACAGCTCGCAGGTGCGCTCGATCAACGCCTGCAGCGCCTGGTCGTTATCGGCGCAGCCCTGCGCCAACACCTGCTGCCAGGCGCCGCCGGCCGCCAGCAGCAGCACGCTGCGGCGCGGTTCGGCCAGCACGAAGAGGAAGTCGCCCTGCCCCAGCTGCGCCGCGCAGCGGTTGTAGGCGGCCATCAGGTAGGGCTGCACCGAACGCAGCTGCAGGCGGCTTGCCAGGCCCAGCGCCTGCAGCCCTTGCAGCAGTGCCTGGGGCAGCGCCGTGGCAATGCGCGCAGCGCCGGCAGGCTCGGGCGACAGGACGATGCGCCAGTCATCCAGCGGCTGCCCGTAGAGGTGCTCGAAGCAAGCCCTGGCGTAGCCTTGCAGCTCGCTGGCGGTGCCGATGGCATCGCTCCAGGGCACCAGGCAGAAGCGACTGAAGCGGGCCGACAGCAGCACCTGCAAGCACGCACCGCGCACGGCGTGTTCGGCCAACAGCGCGGCCAGCGCCTGCAAGGCGGCCTGCCAGGCCGGTTGCGCGGCGTCGCCGCTGAAGGCGCGGCTGCCCAGCCATTGCCGTTGGTTGGCATGCCAGCGGCCCAGGCCGACACCCTCGGCGCCAAGCACGGCGCAAAAGCGATCAGGCGATAAATGTGACACGGTTGATCTCCTCAAGGGTGGTACGGCCCTCGCGGACCAGGTCCAGGGCAGAGGCGCGCAGCAG
This sequence comes from Pseudomonas faucium, assembly GCF_021602585.1. Taxonomy (GTDB): domain Bacteria; phylum Pseudomonadota; class Gammaproteobacteria; order Pseudomonadales; family Pseudomonadaceae; genus Aquipseudomonas; species Aquipseudomonas faucium. The sequence continues at coordinate 5,701 of NZ_BQIP01000045.1, read as the reverse complement.
GCGCAGGCCGCGCTGGCAGGCCAGCGCCTTGATCTGCGCCAGCGGCCGGCGTTCGACGATCATCTGCCGCAGGTCGTCGTCCAGGTGCAGCAGTTCGGCGATGGCGCTGCGCCCGCGGTAGCCGCTGCCCCGGCACTGGCCGCAGCCCTGGGCGCGCACGAAGCGCCAGCCGGCCACCGTTTCGCGGGCCAGGCCCGAGGCGGCCAGGGTCTGGTCGTCCACCTTGCAAGGCGTGCAGCAGTGCGGGCAGGCCAGGCGGATCAGGCGCTGGGCCAGCACCGCGTTGAGCGCGGAGACGAAGCTGTAGGGGTCGACCTGCATCTGGCTGAAGCGGCCGATCACATCGAACACGTTGTTGGCGTGGATGGTGGTGAATACCAGGTGGCCGGTAAGCGCCGACTGCACGGCGATCTGCGCGGTGTCCGGGTCGCGAATTTCGCCCACCAGGATCTTGTCCGGGTCGTGGCGCAGGATCGAGCGCAGGCCGCGGGCGAAGGTCAGGCCCTTCTTCTCGTTGACCGGGATCTGCAGCACGCCCGGCAACTGGTATTCGACCGGGTCTTCGATGGTGATGATCTTGTCCACGCCGTGGTTGATCTCGCTGATCATGGCGTACAGGGTGGTGGTCTTGCCGCTGCCGGTGGGGCCGGTGACCAGGATCATGCCGTAGGGCTCGGCGGCCAGGCGACGCAGGGCGCGCAGGGTTTGCTCGGCAAACCCCAGGGCCTGCAGCTGCACGCCGCTGACGCGGTCGGACAGGTCCTGTTTGTCGAGCACCCGCAGCACGGCGTCCTCACCGAAGATGCTGGGCATGATCGACACGCGAAAGTCGATCTGGCGCTCACCGATGGCAACCTTGAAACGCCCGTCCTGGGGCACGCGCTTCTCGCCGATGTCCAGCTCGGCCATCACTTTGATGCGCGAGATCACCTGGTCGGCGAAGGCACTGCCACTGGCTTTGCCGGCGCCGTTGAGCACGCCGTCGATGCGATACTTGATGGTCAGGCCCTGGCCGGTCATGCCCAGGTGGATGTCGCTGGCGTGCTGCTTGAGGGCGTCGTAGAGGGTCGAGTTGACCAGCTTGACCACCTTGCTCTGGTCTTCGCTGATGCTGGTCAGCGACAGCCGTTGCAGGGGGCCGGCTTCCTGGCTGGCTTCGGCGTCGGGGTCCAGCGCATCGACGGCGTGAAAGCTCTCTTCGTGGCGGGCGAGCAAAGTGGCCAGGTCGGCGGCGTGGGCCAGGTACAGCGGCGCGCCTTGCAGGGTGTCGTCGATCCAGGCCAGGCGGGCGTGGTCGAAGGGGTCGGCGAACACGCCGATCAGTTCACCCTCTTGCTCGAGCAATACGAACTCGCGCTTCAGGCACTGGGCCAGGCTGACCTTGTCGAAGCGCGGGGTGCTGGCCAGCAGGGCCTGGCTGTCGAGCACCGGGTAATGCAGAGTCAGGCCGAGGCGGCGCAGGAAGCAGTCGGGGGTTTCGGCGGCCAGGCGTTGCAGGCAGTCGAGCAGGCGCTCGTCGCCGGCTTGCAGGCGGGCCTGGTTGAGCAGCTCGCGGGGGAAGGCTGCGGGGGGCCAAGCGCTGTGATCGGGTACCTGGGACATGGCCTGCGACTCCGCTCAGGGGGCGCGTCGCAGGCTGGCTCAGGCAGGGCTGCGGGCGCCGCTATTCCCCGGTGAGCAGTTGGTCGTCGTCAGGTCCTGGGGGCTTGGCGCCATTACGGCGGCGGTCGGCCAGCACCCAGCTGCCATCGTACAACTGCAAGGGGAACGACTCGTTCCTGTTGTGGCGTCGTTCGACGTACCCTTGGGCTGAATCGTCAGTGGCCCTGCGCCGGCGCTCTATGCCCACCAGGTCGAGGATCGCGCGGGCCAGTTCCGCCAACGGGAACGGCTTGAACAGGACGTGGGTCACTCCCAGTTCGGCGGCCCGCTCGCGGACCTCGACGGTCGGGTGGGCGGTAATCAGCACGAAATGGCACTGCCTGTTCTGGCGCACGGTCTCCAGGACCTGAAACCCCTCCATGTCGGGCAAGCGGTAATCCAGCACGATCACTTGCGGTGCCAGGCGCTCGGCCAGGCCAATGCCACTGGCACCGTCGTGGGCAACATGAACATCCAGGCCTTGCGCCTGCAGGTACGCTTGCAGGTTCTGCGCGAGGGTCTGTTCGTCATCGACTACCAAAACTGTGTTCACCAAGGTCGACTCCCCAATACTGCCCGGTTCCCCGGTCTGCGAAGTACGCCCTTGTACAGGCTTGAGCAGGCTTCGTGCCAGGCGTGAATAGTCATGTTGCACCACCGTAAGTCATTGATCTTGCTGGTATGCCCCAGTGCCGCCAAATCAGCAGAGCCCTCGGTCCCCCCACTTCCGGGGAACCTGATGGCACTTTGCCAAGCCATTATTCCCCAGCATTGGGGCAACGTCATCGGGGTACTCAGTCGGCGATTTCCACTGTAGCCGATTGCCGCAAACGTTGGCGCACGGCTTGGCGCTGTTGGGCCTGCCGTTGCGCCACGAGCGCGTCCCTGGCCAACAGCAGGCCCTGTTCCGGTATGACTTGCGGCTTATCACTTTGGTTCTGCACGTGCTGCAGCATTTGTCGATTGGCCTGGTAGAACGCCTCTACCTCGCCCTGGCTGGGTTCTTCGACCGCGCTGAGCTGGGCATACACCTGCTGCGCGGCGAGTTCGTGGTGCAGGTAGAGTGCGTAGCCAGCCCGGTCGAAACCGGCGTCCGCCAGCCGCTGCTCGAAGAGCGCCGGGCTGGCGAAGGCGGCCTGCAGTTCAGCCATGTGCGCCGCCACCTGCGCCTGGCTGACCACGATGCCGCGGCGCTGGGCTTCCTGCCACAGCAGTTCCTTGTCGATCAGCTCGGCCAGGGCCTGGTCGCGCAGGCGCTTGTACAGGGTTGGGTTGCGGATGCTGCTCAGGGCGCGGCCCTGGGCCTGCAGGTATTCGCTGAAGTAGCGCTCCAGGCGCAGCACGCCGATGTCCACGCCATTGACCCGCGCCGCCGGCACATCGGCCCAGCCCGCCGTGGTGATGGTCAGCAACAGGCACAGCAACAGGGTACGCATGGTGACCTCCGCTCAAGGGGTGTCCGCTACAGGCCGGTACGCGGCGACGGCGGTGAAGCGTGGCCCGGGCAGGCTCACTGCAACCACGTGCGCGCCACTCATGCCCTGGCGCCGGCCGGGGCCGAAGCCCAGCGCCGGGGTCAGGCCAGTGTCGACATCGTGCAGGCCTTCCAGGGCCGCGACCAGGCGCTCGCGGCTGGCGTCGCGGCCGATCTGCTTGAGGGCCTCGCTGAGCAGGCGCAAGGCGCATAGGGTGTTGACCTGCAATGATGCCTGGCGCGGGTCGAGGCCCTGGCGCTGCTGCAGGCCGGCCAGTGTCGCCAGGCCCTGGGCGGTCCAGTCGCTTGGCACGAAGGGATAGGCCAGGAACACCCGCTGCGACCATTGCGCCGGCAGCGTGGCCACGGCCCCGGCCACCTGGCTGGAGGCCGCGAACAGGTAAGGATCGCGCCCTGCCGCCTGCAACGCCGTGGCAAGCTCGGCGAAGGCCTGGGCGCGGCCAAGGAAGACGATGCCCTCGCCCGCCACGGCCTGGCCGGTGAACGCGTGTACCGGCGCGGGCGACCAGCCTTGTTGCTGCAGGCGCGTGCGCACCTGCTCGGCCAGTGCGGCCTGGTCTGCGCCGGCGTAGACCACCCGCACGCCATCGGTGGGCAGGCCCAGGTGGGTGCGGGCGTGGCTGGCCACGCTGAGCAGCTGGCTGGCAAGGCTGGGCAAAGGGTCGAAAATTTGCCCGCTGCCGCCGCTGCGCGGGGTACTGCCAACCAGCGGCACGCCTGCCTGTTCGAGCAGGGCGGCCAGGCGTTCATCGAGCTGCGGTGCCAGCGGTGCCACCAGGGCAAAGACCTGCTCTTCGTCCAGCAAGCGCTGCAGGGCACGCTCGGCAGTGGCCGGGGCTTGGCCGGGGTCCAGCACCACGAGCTGCAGGCGCCGCCCGTTGATGCCGCCCTGCTGGTTGAGTTGCCTCACGCCATCTTCGAGCACGGCGTGGATCACCTGGCCAGCCTCGGCCAGCGGGCCACTGCCGGGGAGCAAGGTGCCCAGGCGCAGCACGCCCTCCTCCACGCCCGGGTCGCGCTCATCGCCCAGGCGTTTGAGGTAGGCGGTGAGGTTGCGCTGGTCGGCCAGGGTCAGCTCGAAGCGCGGCATGGCCGGGTCCAGGCGGTTGCCGGCCGGGTCGATGCCCTGCTCGATGGCGCGCGCAAGGCTCGCCTCGGCATAGGCCGGGTAGCTGCGGCCGTTGGCTTGCCGGGCGCCTTGGCCCAGGGCCAGGCGCTGCCAGTCGAGGCTCGGCGGGCGCACGCCGCCTTCGGTGCGGCCGCGCCCGTCGCGGCCATGGCAGCTGGCGCAGGGCAGCACGCTGGCGGGGACGCTCATGGCGCTGGCGCCGACGCGGGCGGTGAGTTGGGCGTCGCTGCTCGATGCGCCCTCGCGGTAGAGGCGTTTGCCGGCTTGCTCCTGGGGGGTGAGGTCCAGGGCTGGGGTGGGCCCGCAGAGGCAGAGGCCGATGAGCATGGCGATGGCGTTGATGATTTTGATGGCTGCTGGGTTCATGCCGGCCTCTTCGCGGGGCAAGCCCGCTCCCACAAAGTCATCACCCTGTAGACAGGCACTTTGCCCGCGAAGGGGCCGGTGGCCTTCATGAGGGTTACCGCCCTGCCAAAGGTTGGGCCAGCAGCTGCAGGCGCTGGGCAATGGCAACGGGCGGCGCATCCGGGCGGATCTTGCTCCAGCGCTTGCCTGCCACATCACCGGCAATCAACTGCGTCGAATGCTGCTCAGGGCTTGGCAGGAACTGGCCGATGCGCCCCAGCACCAGGTCGACGTTGGCCTTCTCACCGGTCAGGAACAGCCAGTTGGCATGGTCCACGCCCTGCTTGGCGGCAAAGGCCTTGAGCGCTGCCGGGGTGTCGTTGAGCGGGTCGCTGCTGATCGAGACGAAGGTCACCTGGCGGGCCAGGTCCGGCCCCATGGCCTCGCGCACGTCGCGCAATTTGCGGGTAATCAGCGGGCAGGCGTCGGTGCAGTGGGTGAAGATCACATTGAGCATCACCACCTTGCCCTTGAGCACGTCGCTGTAGAAGCGCAGCGCGCGCCCGTCCTGGTCCTCGAGCACGGTGTCGGTGAACCAGGCCTGCGCATCGCGGGTGCCGCCGCCGCTGGTCATCGCCGGCGGTGCCGGCTGCGGGTTGGGTGCGTGGCCTTCGTGGGCCATGGCGACCGACGCCATGATCCACAGGCAACTGGCCAGCACCAGCCAGTCGAAGCTGCGCATGCCCGCCTGGGCCGAGGAGTGGCTGCTCATGGCTGCACCTCTTGTTGGTGTTCGGCGATGGCCGTGCTCTTGGCATGCACCCGGCGGGCGCTGAGGCGGTTGATTTCTTCGACCAGCACCGCCGGGTCGGTGAAGCCGTAGAAGCGCGTCCAGTGGCCGCTGCGCCCGTCGCCGACGAGGATCAGCGGCGGGTGCTGGCTGAGGTCGGCGCTGAAGCTGCCCAGGCCCTTGAGGGTTTCGCTCACGGCGTAGGGCGTGCCGGTCAGCCAGCTCCAGCCGGGGCCGTGCTGGAAGGCCTTGGCGTACTGCTGCAGGCGCTTGGCGTCGTCACGTTGCGGGTCGACGCTGA
>NZ_BQIP01000044.1 GCF_021602585.1 Pseudomonas faucium | reverse complement strand
AGAATTTCTTGACGACCATAGAGCATTGGAACCACCTGATCCCATCCCGAACTCAGCAGTGAAACGATGCATCGCCGATGGTAGTGTGGGGTTTCCCCATGTGAGAGTAGGTCATCGTCAAGATTCAAAACCAAAGCCCCTGTCTGCACTGCAGACAGGGGCTTTGTCTTTTCCGGGTTGTCAGAACTGATAGCTGACCGTCGCGCTGACATTGCGCTCTTCACCCATGTAGCAGTAGTTCAGGCTGGCGCACGAGGTGATGTAGGTTTCGTTGGTGAGGTTGTTGGCGTTCAGGCGCACGTCCACACCCTTGAGCCCGACCTTGCCCAGGTCATAGCCCACCGAAGCGTCGAACAGCGTGTAGGAGGGCACCTTCATGCTGTTTTCCGCATCCACCCAGCTGTACCCCACATAACGCACTCCACCGCCCAGGCGCAGGCCATCCAGCGGGCCCTGGCGGAAGTTGTAATCAGCCCACAACGAGAACATCTGCTTGGGCGCCTGGGTCGGCGAATGGCCCTTGTTGTCGAGATTGCCGGCGACCAGGCTCGGCATCGATTTGGCATACTCGATATCGGTAAAGGTGTAGCCACCCAGCAGCTTCAGGTTGTCGGTCACCTGTACATGGGCCTCCAGCTCCAGGCCTTGCGAGCGCACTTCACCCACAGGCCGATAGAAGTTCTCGTCCGGCTGCTTGGATGCCAGGTTCTCCTGCTCGATGTGGAAGACCGAGGCGGTGAACAAGTTGTCGCTGCCCGGTGGCTGGTACTTGATACCCGCCTCCCACTGGGTGCCTTCGGTCGGTGCCAGCGGCCGCCCGTCCTGGTCGGAGACGGTGTTGGGGTTGAACGACTCCGAGTAGCTGACATAGGGCGCGATGCCGTTCTCGAACAGATAGAGCACGCCCGCCCGGGTCGTGAACTTGCTGCGCTCGTCGCTGACCTTGGTATCGCTGTCACGGTTCTCTTCCGAAACCCTCACCCAGTCCTGGCGCAGGCCCAGCGAGAAGCGCCACTGGTCCAGCTCGACCAGGTCCTGCAGGTATACCCCAGTCTGTTGCAGGCGGCGCTGATAGCGGTTTTCGCCCAGCACCTGCAGGTTGCCATTGCCGTACTGTGGGTGACTGGCGTCCAGCGGATCGACCGTGCCATAGCGCCAGGCCACGTCGGCCTTGCGCCGCTGATAGTCGGTGCCCAGCAGCAGCGTGTGCTTGGCTGGGCCTGTGAAGAATTCGGCCTGCAGCATGTTGTCGATGATGTAGGAATGCAGCCGCTCGTCCCCGCCGGTATAGGCGCGGTTGAGGATATTGCTGTCAGCATCGGCCCACCCGGCCGAGTAGACCTGGTCCATGGTCACGTCGGAATCCTGGTAACGGAAGTTCTGCCGCGCAGTGAACACGTCGTTGAAGCGGTGCTCGAACTGGTAGCTGAACGACTGCTGGGTGCGCTCGTAGTTGTCGATGCCCGGCTCGCCTTCGAAGAAGTGATCCGACAGGCGCTGGCCATTGCGCTTGTGCAGCATGCCATCCGCCGGGTTGCCGCCATGGTAGCCACCGTTGGGGTCGTGCTGCAGATAGGCCTGCAGGGTCAGCGAAGTGTCTTCGCTGAAGTCGATGCTGATTGCCGGCGCGATGGCGTAGCGCTCTTCCTTGTTATGGTCGAACTGCGTGTCAGATGCGTCCGCCAGCCCGGTCAGGCGATAGGCAATGCGCTTGTCGTCATCCAGCGGGCCACTGAAGTCGAAGCCCATGCCTCGCTGCCCCTGGGTGCCCACGGTCGCCTGCACCTGGTGATAGGCCTCGAACAGCGGCTTCTTGGTGGTAAGGGCCACCAGCCCGCCCGGCGAGCTGCGGCCATACAGCACCGAGGAGGGGCCCTTGAGTATGTCGATGCGCTCGAGGAAGTAAGGGTCCACCTGCATGGTGCTGTAGGTGCCGTTGTCGCCCATCGACTTGAGGCCATCGACGTAGATGTTGTCCACCGAGCCGTCATTGAAGCCGCGCATGGCCACGTAGTCATAACGGTGGGTGGCGCCATAGGGGTTGGTCAGCACCCCAGGGGTGTAGCGCATGGCCTGGGCGACGGTTTGCGAGCCTTGGTCATCGATCTGCTGGCGGGTCACCACCGATACCGATTGCGAGGTTTCCACCAGCGGCATGCTGGTCTTGGTCGCCACCTGGCTATGGGTGGCGTTGTAGCCCTCCATGCTGCCCAGCGCATTGCCAAGGCTGAAACTGCGCACATCGGTGTCCGGCAGTGACAGCGCGGCATCCTCAGGCTGGGCACGCAGCACGTAGCTGTGGCCGCCCTGGCCGACGGCTTCCAGGCCGGTACCGTTGAGCAGCTGGCGTAGCGCCTGGTCTGTCGAGTAATGGCCCTGCAGGCCGCTGGAGCGCAGCTCGCCGGTCATTTGCGGGGTACTCGACAGGGTGATGCCTGCCTGCCGCGCAAATTGATTGAGCACGTCATCCAGCGGCCCTGGCGGGATTGCATAGGGCTGGCTCACCTGCACCGGCTCGGCGGCGGATGCAATGACCGGCAGGCCTGCCAGGCCCAGTGCCGTGCCGAAGAGGGCGGCGCGTATCGCCTTGCGCAACAAAGGTGAATCTAAAGAAGGTCGAAAATCATTCTTGTGAAGAGCGTGAGCAGAAGGTGAGGCGATGGGCATCGTGAGGTCCGTCGAGGGGTCAAGGGCAGAAAGGTTGGTTTACTGTCCTTGCCGGACGGTGAAGCAAAACCCGCCAGTTATTTACCGTAGCGAGTGTCAACTCAGGCGCTCGAGGCGTATCCACCAGCGGGTACGTTGGCGCAGTTGCACCGGCAGCGTCTGCGGGAGCAGCTGCAGCAGCTGCTCCGGGTCTTCCAGGCGGAACACCCCCGACAGGCGCAGGTCGGCGATATCTTCATCGCAGGCGAGGTAGCCATGGCGATAGCGGCTCACCTGGGTCAGGAAATCTGCCAGGCGCATGTCCCGGGTGACGATCAGCCCCTCGCTCCAGGCTGCGGCGTCCATGGCAACCTGCTCCAGGCGCCTGGCGCCCAAGGCATCCACCCGCCAGTCCTGGCCGTTACCGATCCACTGCAGCTCACCCCCTGGTTGATGCACAGCCACCTTGCCAGCGGTGACGCTGACCCGCGTGCAGTCCTCGTCCTGGCGCACCACGAAGCGCCCGGCAAAGCCCTCCACCAGCGCATCGCGTGATTGCACCAGCAGCGGGCGCCCCGGGTCTGCGGTTTCGCTGCAGCTGAGCATCAACTCGCCCTGCTTCAGGCGGACCAGCCGCTGGTGCTCGGTGAAGGCCAGGTCCACGGCGCTGCGTGTGTTGAGCTGCAGCAGCGAGCCATCGGGCAAGCGCAGGCTGCGGCGTTCTCCGGTTGCGGTGGCGTAGTCCGAGGCCCAGGCGCTGACGCTCTGCAGGTCGCTGGCCAGCCAGCTCGCCGAGCCTACCAGGGCCACCCCGCCGAGCAGCTTGAGCGCCTGGCGCCGATGCAGCCGGCGCTGGCTGGTCTCCAGCGTCTGCAAGGCGACGCCGGCGCCGGGTATGGCGCGCAGGTCGAGATCCTGGTGCAGGCGCATCACCCGTTGCCAGGCCAGCTCATGTTCCGGCGCGGCGTTGCGCCAGCGCTCGCACTGCTGCGCCAATGACGGGTCGTTGCCCCGTTCACGCAGGCTGAGCATCCAGTGGATGGCCTGTTTCACGGCCGCAGGGGAGGGCGCCACGTTACGGCTCGTCTGCGTAGCGAAGCAGGTAACAGTGATACAGCGCATCGGCCACATAGCGCTCCACAGAACGCAGCGACACGCCCAACCGCTCGGCCACGGCCTGGTGGCTCAACCCTTCGCACTGGGCCAGCAGGAACGCCTGGCGCACCTTTGGCTTGAGCCCGTCGAGCATGCGCGCGATGCGTTCGAGCAGCTCCAGCAGCAGCTCGCGGGTTTCGGCCGAGGGTGCCTGGGCCTCGGGTAGCTGAGCCAGGGCTTCGAGGTAGGCGCGGTGCAGTTCCTCGCGCCGCCAGTGGTCGATCACCAAGCCGCGCGCCACGGTGCGCAGGAAGGCACGCGGGGTGTGCAGTTGCAGTTGATCCCGGCGTTGCAGCAAGCGCACGAAAGTATCCTGGGCCAGGTCCGCAGCATCGGCGGCATTGCCCAGCTGGCTGCGCAGCCAGGTGTTCAGCCAGCTGTGGTGGTCACTGTAGAGCGCGTGCACGGAGTCGTTGGAGGGCATGACGAGCCATCGGCATAAATGATAATTAGTCTCATTGTTTGCCGCGGCGGGGTTGGTTTGCAACCGTCATTTGCCGGCCGGGCCGTCAGCGGGCTGCCTGCTTGTCCAGATAAGTGCGGATCACCCGGGCGCCATGGTTCAGATGCTGCTCCAGCACGCTCACGGCAAGCTCCACCTGCTTGTCGCTGGCGGCATCGACCAAGGCGTTGTGATCGTCCTGGGTCAGCTTGCCCAGCCCCATCGATGACAGGTGAAAACGCAGGAAGCGCTCTTCCTCGTTGAGCTCGTTCTCGATCAGGCGCAAAAGCTTCTGGTTCGACGCCTTGCTGTACAAGGCCATGTGCAGCAGCCGGTTGAGGCGGCCGATCTCGGCATGGCGGGTTTCGTTTTCCAGTTGCTCGATGTAGCCACGGGCGCTGGCGATGTCCTCGGGCTCGAGCAGCGGGATGGACTGGCGCAGGGCTTCACTTTCCAGCAGCACTCGCAGCTCATAGGTATCGACCGCGTCCTCGCCGATCAGCGGCGCCACCACCGCGCCCTTGTGCATCTCCACGGTCAGCAGCGATTGCGCCTCCAGCTGGCGCAGGGCTTCGCGCACAGGCATGCGGCTGACGCCGTACAAGGTGGCCAGTTCCTGTTGACGCACGGCGGTGCCGGGCGGCAGGCGCCCATCGAGGATGGCGCTGCGCAGGCGCTCTTCGATCACGCCACGGGCCAGGTGCGCCGGTACCTGTTCGCTTACCAGCACATTACTCAGTTTGATTTTCTCGGCCACGCGGAGTCTGCCTCGACGAAGAAAGTTGGATCCAATGACACTAGTGATTGGCAAGGGGGCTTGTCAAACCAACGCACGGGGCGTGCGAAGCAAGACCACGGATATGGTGGATGAAGTCGGCCGGCAAAGGAAGCGACACCTACTAAAGCGCTAGCAAGAAAGTGATGGCCGGCCGACTGCCGGTGCCATGATTGCAGGGTGCCATTGTCTTTTGCGCTGGCACACCGCACCATCGCTGCTTTCGATCGGTCAGAACAGGTCTTCGCAGTGGCGATACCCTGGGTGCTCAAAACCGCCATGCGACGTCTCGGCCTTGCCGTGCTGCTCGGCAGCTTGCTGCTGGGCGGTTTGCATGCGGATTGGGATTTTGCCCAGATCAGCCGCAAGGCCCAGGCCCTGTATGGCCCGCTGGGCGCCGGCAAGGGCCGGATCGACGCCTGGCAGCAGCTGATGGCCACGCAAGGCCAGGGCACCGAACTGCAGCGCCTGCAGGCGGTCAACCTGTTCTTCAACCAGCAATTGCGTTATGTCGAAGACATCGACCTGTGGCACGAGGTCGATTACTGGGCCACGCCGATCCAGGCACTGATCAAAGGTGCCGGGGACTGCGAAGACTACGCCATTGCCAAGTACTTCAGCCTGCGCCGCATGGGCGTGCCCAGCGAAAAACTGCGCATCACCTACGTCAAGGCCCTGCGCCAGAACCGGGCGCACATGGTGCTGACCTATTATTCAAGCCCACAGGCCCAGCCCCTGGTGCTCGACAGCCTGATGGACGCGATCAAGCCGGCCAGCCAGCGTACCGACCTGTTGCCGGTGTATGCCTTCAACGGCGAGGGCCTGTGGCTGACGGGGGCCGCGGGCAACAAGAAAGTCGGCGACACCAAGCGCCTGTCACGCTGGCAGGACGTGCTGAAGAAAATGCAGGCCGAAGGGTTCCCGGCCGAACCGGTTTACTGAAGGAGCACAGATGTCACTGTTCAAACAATTGCTGTTGGCCATTTGCCTGTTCCTGGTAGTCGCGTTCAGCGGCAGCTTCATGGTCAGCCTGGAGAGTTCGCGCAGCCAGTACGTCAACCAATTGCGCTCGCATGCCCAGGATGCAGCCACCGCGCTGGCGTTGTCGCTGACGCCGAACATCGACGACCCGGCCATGGTCGAGCTGATGGTCAGCTCGATCTTCGACAGTGGCTACTACGCGAGCATCAAGGTCATCGACATGGGCTCCAACGCCGTGCTGGTCGAGCGCCATGCCGAACCAGACCCAGGTGGCGTGCCGGCCTGGTTCATCCACCTGATCGGCCTGGAACCGGCTGGCGGCGATGCCATCGTCAGCCGCGGCTGGCAGCAGGCGGCGCGGGTGGAGGTGATCAGCCATCCGATGTTCGCCATCGGCAAGCTTTGGCAGAGCGCACTGGGCAGCCTTGGCTGGCTGCTGCTGTGCGGGGCGGCGAGCGCTGTGCTCGGTGCCTTGCTGCTGCGCCGCCAGCTGCGCCCGCTGGACTACATGGTCGAGCAATCCCACGCCATTGCCCGTCGCGAGTTCCTCAGCCTGCCAGAGCTGCCGCGCACGCCAGAGCTGCGGCGCGTGGTGCAGGCGATGAACCAGATGGTCGAGAAGCTCAAGGCGCTGTTTACCGAACAGGCCGAACGCAGTGAGCGGCTGCGTAGCGAGTCGTACCAGGACAGCCTCACCGGGCTGTCCAACCGCCGCTACTTCGAGATGCAGCTCAACACCCGGGTCAGCAACCTGGAAGATGCACGCGCCGGCTACCTGCTGCTGCTGCGCGTGCAGGACCTTGCCGGGCTCAATGCTCGCCTCGGTGGCCAGCGCACCGACCAGCTGCTGCAGGCAGTGGGCGAACAGCTGCGGCGCACCTGTGCCACCTTCCCCGAGACCAACGACCTGATTTCCCGCAGCCGCGGCGGTGAATTCGCGGTGCTGGCGCCCGGCATGGTGCACGAAGAGGCCGTGCAGCTCGCCCAGGCCCTCGAAGCCACCTTGCAGAGCCTGCACGAGACCGGCGCCACCGACGTCGACCCGGTCGCCTGCATCGGCCTTGCCCCGTTCAGCCCGGGCGACGCCCCGCAAGCGCTGCTCAAGCTCGCCGACGAGGCCCTGGCGCGTGCCGAAAACCAGCCGACGCCAGGCTGGGTGTGCCTGGAGCAGGGTGCGGCAGCGGTTGCCGGTGACAGCCATCACGACTGGCACACACGGCTCGACCAGGCCTTCGTCAAAGGCCAGTTCGAGCTGTTCTTCCAGCCGGTGGTCGATTGCCGGGCGGTTGAGCGCGTGCTGCACCACAAAGTCATTTCAAGGCTGCACGATGACCAGGGCGAGGCGCTGCCGGCCGGCCGCTTCCTGCCCTGGCTGGAGCGCTTCGGCTGGATGCCGCGGCTGGACCTGTTGGTGCTGGAAAAGGTGCTGGCGCACCTGCGCAGCCATGACCAGGTGCTGGCGCTGAACCTCTCCGCCGCAACGCTCGCCGACCCCAAGGCCCTGCAGCGGGTGTACGAACTGCTTGGCCAGCACAGCGCCCTGGGGCCGCGCCTGGTGCTGGAAATCGGCGAAGAGCAGTTGCCCGTCCAGGCCGTGCTCGAGCAACTGACCCGGCGCCTGCACGGCCTCGGTTTCGGGCTGGCGCTGCAGCGTTTTGGCGGGCGTTTCAGCATGATCGGCAACCTGGCGCACCTGGGCCTGGCCTACCTGAAGATCGACGGCAGCTACATTCGCGACATCGACCACGAACAGCACAAGCGCCTGTTCATCGAGGCGATCCAGCGCGCGGCGCACAGCATCGACCTGCCGCTGATCGCCGAGCGGGTCGAGACCGAAGGCGAGCGGCAGGTGCTGCTGGAGATGGGTGTGGAAGGCATTCAAGGCCAGCTGGTGGGCGAGCCGGCGCCCTGGCGCTGAAAGCTCAAAGAAGCCTGAGGGTGGTTGCATCACACCCTCAGGCTGGCCGCCTCAGCGCTCGCGCAGGGCCTCGGAGCGGGCCTTCATGATCGGCTTGAGCAGGTAGCTCATGATGGTCTTCTTACCGGTCATGATATCCACCGTGGCCACCATCCCGGGGATGATCAGCAACGGTTTGTCCTCGGTGCCCAGGTGGCTCTTCTCGGTGCGCAGCTTGATCAGGTAGTAGGTGGTCTTCTTGTCTTCATCGGTGATGGTGTCGGCACCGATCTGCTCCAGCTTCGCCTTCAACCCGCCGTAGATCGTGTAGTCATACGCCGTGAACTTGACCGTGGCTTCCTGCCCCGGGTGCAGGAAGGCGATGTCCTTGGGCAGGATCTTCGCCTCCACCACCAGGGTGTCATCCAGCGGCACGATCTCGATGATGTCGCTGCCCGGCTGGATCACACCGCCGACGGTGTTCACCAGCAGCTGCTTGACGATACCCCGTACCGGCGAGGTCACCATGGTGCGGTGCACCCGGTCGTCCAGGGCCTTGCCAGTGGCCGTGGCCTTGTTCAGCTCGGTACGGGCCTCGTTCAGCTGGGTCAGGGCTTCGCTGCGGAACTTGCCGCGGGTCTCTTCGATCTTGCTCTGGACTTCCTTGATCGCCGCTTCGGCACGCGGGATGGCCAGTGCGGTCGAGTCCATCTGGCCGCGGTTTTCCACCTCGGCGCGGCGCAGGCGCAGCACTTCCACCTGGGAGATCGCGCCCTGGGCCACCAGGGGCTCGGACATGGCGATTTCCTGGCGCAGCAGCTGCAGGCTGTTGGCGTACTGGGCGCGCTTGGAGGTGAACTCGCGCAGCTCCTGCTGCTTCTGCACCAGTTGCTGTTCCAGGCCGCTGATTTCGTCCTGCAGCTGCTGGCGCCGGCTCTGGTACAGCGACTGCTCGCTGGCCGCCTGGCTCGGCGCGGCCTTGCGCAGTTCTTCGTCGATCTGCAGGGGCTTGTCGTCCACCTCGGCGCTCAGGCGTTGCACGCGCAGGGCCATGGCCAGGCGCGAAGCCTCGGTTTCGTCGACGTTGGAGGCAAAGCGGGTTTCATCCAGGCGCAGCAGCGGCTGGCCGACCTCGACGATTTCCCCTTCCTTGGCATAGATCTGCGCGACGATGCCGCCTTCCAGGTTCTGGATCTTCTGCACCTTGGAGGAGGGAATGGCCTTGCCTTCGCCGCGGGTCACCTCGTCGATCGGCGCCACGCTGGCCCAGATGATCATCACCACGAAGAACGCGATGATGCCCCAGATGGTCAGGCGCACGATGCGCGGCGCGTCTTCGATCAGCGCCTTGTTGACCTCGGGCAGCGGCTGCCCGGCAAGTGACTCGGAGCCCTTGAAGTAGCGGCGCAGGCTGTCCTTGAAACGCCCCATATCCAGCTTATGCAACACTGATCTGCCCCTTCTTCAGCGCATCCATGACGGCGGCTTTCGGGCCGTCCGCGACGATCTGTCCACGGTCGATGACGATCAACCGGTCCACCAGCGACAGCAACGAAGCCCGGTGGGTCACCAGCAACACGGTCTTGCCTTCGATCACCGCGCCCAGGCGTTGCTTGAGGCGTTCTTCACCGGTGTTGTCCATGGCACTGGTGGGCTCGTCGAGCAGCAGGATCTGCGGGTTGAGCAGCAGCGCCCGGGCCAGGGCGACGTTCTGCCGCTGGCCGCCGGAAAGGTTCTGGCCGCGTTCGCCGACCTGCAGCTCGTAACCGTCGGGGTGCAGGCGGGCGAATTCGTGCACGCCGGCCAGCTCGGCGGCCTGCAGGATCAGCTCGTCCTCGATGTAGCGGGCGCCGCTGACCAGGTTGTCGCGCAAGGTCCCGGCCAGCAGCTGGATGTCCTGGGGGACGTAGCCGATGTTGTGGCGCAGTTCACTGACGTCGATCTGGCGAATGTCCACGCCATCGACCAGCAACGAGCCATTGTCCGCCTCGTAGAGGCCGACGATGAGCTTGGCCAGCGAGCTCTTGCCCGAACCGCTGCGGCCGATGATGCCGACCTTCTCGCCTGGGCGGATGTTCAGGTTGATGCCCCTGAGCGCCTGGTTCTGCTGGTTGGGGTAGGTGAAGTCGACGCCGCGGAACTCGATCGCGCCCTGCAGCACCTGGCGGCTCAGTGGGCGCTCCTCGAAGTTGCGCTCTTGCGGCAGCTCCATCATCTGGTCGGTCGAGACCATGGTCACCTTGGCCTGCTGGTAACGCGCCAGCAAGCCGTTGAGCGAACCCAGCGGGCCGAGCGCACGGCCGCTGAGCATGTAGCAGGCCACCAGGCCGCCCATGCTGAGCTTGCCGTCGATGATCAGGTACACGCCCACGCAGATCATCGCCACACCCGCCAGCTGCTGGATGAGCATGGTGATGTTCATGGCCAGGCTCGACAGCACCTTGACCCGCAACTCCAGGCGGCTGAGGGTGCCGAGGGTCTGCTCCCACATGTACTGGCGTTCGCTCTCGGCGTTGTTGACCTTGACTGCATCCAGGCCCGCCAGGGTTTCGATCAGGCTCGACTGGCGCTCCGAGGCCAGGGCCATGGTCCGTTCCATGGTCGCCATCAACGGTTTCTGCAACGCATAGCCGATGCCCAGGGCCAGCGGGAAGGCGAGGATCGGGATCCACACCAGGTGCCCGCCGATGATCGCGATCACCAGCAGGATCAGCAGCGTGAAGGGCAAATCGATCAGCGTGGTCAGCGTGAGCGAGGCGAGGAAGTCGCGCAGGCCCTGGAACTCGTGGATGTTCTGGGCAAAGCTGCCGACCCGCGCCGGGCGATACTTCATCGACATGCCGACGATGCGCTCGAACAGCGTGGCCGAAATGATCAGGTCGGTCTTCTTCCCGGCAAGGTCCAGGCACAACCCGCGCAGCCCTTTGAGAATCAGGTCGAAGACGTAGGCAAAGCCGATGCCCGCAGCCAGTACCCACAGCGTCGCGGTGGCCTGGTTGGGCACCACGCGGTCGTACACGTTCATCACGAACAGCGGCGCGGCCAGGGCGATCAGGTTGATCACCAGGCTGGCGGCGATGGCATCGATGTACAGCCACTTGCTGCGCAGCAACGTGTCGCGGAACCAGGAGCGCGCCCGCGGGATGAGGTTGCCGTGGTTGACGTCGAACTTGTGCTGCGGCTGGGCGAAGAACACCTTGCCGCTGTAGTCGTCCTGCAGCGCCTCGCGGCTGACCAGCACCTCGCCACCGTCGCTCTCGCTGAGCAGCAGGCGCGCGGTGTCGGTGTTTTCCCAGCCCACCAGGATGGCGCTGCGGCCCTCCTTGAGCAGCAACATGGCCGGCATGGCGATGCTCGGGATCTGCTCCAGCTTGCGCTGCAGCAGGCGGCCCTGCAGCCCCGCGCGCGCCGCTGCACGGGGCAGCAGCTCGGCGTTCAGGCGCTGGGCCGGCAAGGGCAGGCCGGTGGTCAGCATCGCCCGGCTGGCGGGCTTCTGATGCAGGACACACAGGGTCAGCAGACTATCCAGCAAGGGGTCGTCATGCTGACTGCGTGGATCGTGGCTGAGTTGAACTCGACTGACTTCGGATTCCACGCGGCGCTCTCTTCATCCTTGTGGTAGATGGATCGGGTGCGCCTCAGTTCATGCCTGGCAGGTTCACCCGCGGTTTCAAATCGTTCTGCACAACGGTGGCCATCGGCGCTACGACGCCCTGGCTCTTGAGCAGCTGGCCAATGGTCGCCTTGATTCGGTACTGAGTAAACAATTGTATGTTCTTCACCTCTACCAGACGGCGCTGTGCGGTGAAGGTTTCATTCTCGCTGTCGAGCAGGTCGAGCAGGGTCCGTTCGCCGAGGCTGAACTGCTGCTGGTAGGCGCTGCGCACCCGGTTGCTGTGGTCCACGTACTGCTGGGCGATCGGCACCTGGGCGTTGGCGTTCTCTTGAGCATTCCAGGCCAGGCCCAGTTCTTCATTGAGCTGGCGCAGGGCATTGTTGCGAATGTCCAGCGCCTGGTTGGCCAGGTACGACTTCGATTCGAGGTCGGCCTTGTTGCTGCCGCCGGCATACAGGTTGAAGTTCATGCGCAGCATGGCCTGCCACTCGTTGTTGTGGCCAACCGTGCCATCGATGTTGTTATCGGCCGTTCGTCCGAGTTCTGCATCGAAGCGTGGATAGAAGCTCGACTTCGCAGCGTCGTACTGCTTTTCTGCCGCGGCGATATCCGACTCGGCGGAGCGCAGCACGGGGCTGCTTTCTACCATTTGCGCGCGTGCCTCTTCCAGCGTGGCCGGGAGCATGTCGATGAAAGGTGCGGGTGCGCTCAGTTCTTCCGGCATCCGGCCAACGACGCTGAGGTAGTTGGTGTTGGCATCGGCCAGGTTGGTCTGCTCGGTGATCAGGTTGTTGCGGGCCTGTGCCAGGCGCGCCTCGGCCTGGTCGAGGTCGGCCAGGCGGCCGACGCCGCGGCTGGTGCGCAGCTTGATCTGGTCGAGGATGCGTTCGTGGTTGCGCAGGTTCTCTTCGGCCAGGCGCACCATTTCGCGGCGCGAGAGGACATCGAGGTAAACCTGGGCGACATCCAGTGCGGTGCGCTCGGAAGTGCCCATCAGCGAGTAGGCGCGGGCATTGGCGGTGGCTTGTTGGCGGCCCACTTCGCTCGAGGTGGCAAAACCGTCAAAAACCATTTGGCGAAGACGGATTGCTGACTCGCCTCGGTTGAGGCTTTCCCAGCGATTGCCGGTGCTGGGGCTGTCGGTGCGCTCACGGCCATAGCCTGCGGTCACATCGACCCGCGGCAAATAGCCGCCCTTGGCGGCACGTACCTGGTAGTCGGCCGCCACGCGCGCGTTGACCCCGGCCTGGATCTCCGGGTGTACGTCGAGGGCGTTCTGCATGGCTTCGGGCAGGGTTTGTGCTTGTACCAAGGAGGCGGCAAAGGCTAGTGGTAGAGCGGTAAACAGTGACGCACGCATTGTTGCTGATCCCCCGGGGGCGCTGTTGTCCTGAATCACGGCCGAAGCTGTTCAGGTCTGAAAAAATGGCAACCTGATTTGACCGCTGAGCAGACTTCCGAGGGGGCACTGGTATTAGTACTAAAGGAAGGGATGGCAAACGTTCAAATATCAATGTGACATTACATAGCCGATTGTTTAGGATGGCGGAGATAAGGTCAATAGTTTGGCATAAAGTTAATCGCCAAGAGTTATAGACAGAATTTTGACGTCAAATACGTCGAAAACATTATTGAAACAATTCCCCCGACAGCGGCCCCTGCGCGCCGCTCGGAGCTTGGAATCAGATCACATCGGGTCAGCCGGAGAGTCCAATGAGCAGCGTTGTAGCCATCGTTAAAAGTATTGTTGGCCAAGTCATCGCAGTATCCCCAGAAGGCATCCGGCGCGTATTGATCGAAGGTGATCGCCTGCTGGCCGGTGAAGAGGTTCTTACCGGCCCGGGCGGCGCCGTTACCCTGGAGCTGGCCGACGGCCGCCTGCTCGATCTGGGTCGTGATACCCAGTGGAGCGCCGATGCGCCCGACAGCAGCACCGACCTGAGCCAGGCTACCGCTCAGGCCGCGCCGTCGGTGGAAGAGCTGCAGCAGGCAATTGCTGCTGGCGCCGACCCGACCACCGAGCTCGAAGCGACTGCAGCCGGCCCAGCGGCGGCTGGCGGCGGCGCCGTGGGTGGCGGCCACAGTTTCGTCATGCTGCAGGAGACCGCCGGGGCGGTAGACCCGACCATCGGCTTCCCCACCGGCCCACTTGCCTTCAATGCCGGGCTGACCACCCAGGAGGTGGGCGGCCTCGAGCAGAACACCTCGACCACCGATACACCGTTTGCGACCGGCGTGGCCCTCAGCGCCACCCCTTCGATCACCGAAGCGGGTGGCGTCATCGTCTATACCGCCACCGTTGGGCGTGCGCCCCTGAGCGACCTGACCATCACGCTGTCCAACGGCAGCGTCATCGTCATTCCCGCCGGCCAGACCAGCGGCGCCGTCAATGTCGTGATCGCGCCCAATGACACGCCTTACATCGACGCTGGCCAGATCGTCACCACCATCACCGGCACCAGCGGCGGCAATGGCCTGGTGGTGACCCCGAGCACTACGCCGGCGGTGACCCAGGTCACGGACACCATCGATACCACTACCGTGGTAGTCACGGCGGAGCCGGCGAAAGAGGGCGATGCGAACGTTACCTTCCACTTCCAGCTGAGCAACCCGCCGCAGGCTGGCAGCACCACCACGTTGACCGTGAACGTGGGGGGTACCAACTACACCGTCAATGTCGATGCCTCGGGTAAGGGCACGCTGAGTGTTCCCAACGCCAATGGTGACGATGTCTACAAAGATGGCTCTACCGTCACTGCCGAGGTGACTGCCGTCAATGGCGGCAACTTCGAAGCGGTCGACTTGAGCAAGTCGAACGTCACGGCCGAGGTCAAGGACACTATCGATACCACCACTGTGGTGGTTACCGCTGACCCTGCGAAAGAGGGCGATGCGAACGTTACCTTCCACTTCCAGCTGAGCAATCCGCCACAAGCGGGCAGCGCCACGACGCTGACCGTGAACGTGGGGGGGACCAACTACACCGTTAACGTCGATGCTTCGGGCAAAGGCACTTTGAGTGTCCCGAACGCCAACGGTGAAGATGCTTACAAAGATGGCAGCACCGTGACTGCCGAAGTGACGGCCGTAAATGGCGGCAACTTCGAAGCCGTTGACCTGAGCAAGTCGAGCGTCACTGCTGAAGTCAAAGACACCATCGATACGACTACTGTTGCGGTCACCGCTGATCCAGCGAAAGAAGGCGACGCGAACGTCACCTTCCACTTCCAACTGAGCAATCCGCCGCAGGCGGGCAGCACCACGACTCTGACCGTCAACGTCGGTGGCACCGACTACACCGTCAAAGTCGATGCGAGTGGTAAAGGCGTCCTGGAAGTTCCGAATACCAACGGTGAAGACGTCTACAAAGACGGCACGACCGTGACCGCTGAAGTCACTGCCGTAAATGGCGGCAACTTCGAAGAAGTTGACCTGAGCAAGGCCACCGCAACGGCCGACGTCAAAGACACGATCGACACCACCACGGTCACCGTGACGGCAGATCCAGCGAAAGAAGGCGACGCGAACGTCACCTTCCACTTCCAGCTCAGCAACCCGCCGCAAGCGGGCAGCACCACTACGCTGACCGTGAATATCGGCGGTACTGACTACACCGTCAAAGTTGATGCGACCGGTAAAGGCGTCCTGGAAGTCCCCAATACTAACGGCGAAGACGTCTACAAAGACGGCACTACCGTGACTGCCGAAGTGACTGCCGTAAACGGCGGCAACTTCGAAGAAGTTGACCTGAGCAAAGCCACTGCGACTGCCGACGTCAAAGACA
>NZ_BQIP01000043.1 GCF_021602585.1 Pseudomonas faucium | reverse complement strand
CGGTGATCATGTTCTTCACGTAGTCAGCGTGACCTGGGCAGTCAACGTGAGCGTAGTGACGAATGTTCGAGTTGTACTCGACGTGAGCGGTGTTGATGGTGATACCGCGCGCTTTTTCTTCCGGAGCTGAGTCGATCTTGTCGAACTCAACGACTGCCGAACCGAAAACTTCGGAGCAGACGCGAGTCAGAGCTGCGGTCAGAGTGGTCTTACCGTGGTCAACGTGGCCGATAGTGCCGACGTTAACGTGGGGAAGGGAACGATCAAATTTTTCTTTAGCCACGACAGTGAACCTCTTGCCTAAAGGGGATTAGCCTTGTTTTTTAACGAGTGCTTCGACGATGTTCGACGGAGCTTCGGCGTATTTGGAGAATTCCATGGAGTAGCTTGCGCGACCCTGAGACATGGAACGAACGTCGGTTGCGTAACCGAACATCTCTCCGAGCGGCACCTCAGCAGTGATTACCTTGCCGGACACCGAGTCTTCATTACCCTGGATCATCCCACGACGACGGCTCAGGTCACCCATCACGTCACCCAGGTATTCTTCCGGGGTTACA
Organism: Pseudomonas faucium; assembly: GCF_021602585.1. Lineage (GTDB taxonomy): Bacteria > Pseudomonadota > Gammaproteobacteria > Pseudomonadales > Pseudomonadaceae > Aquipseudomonas > Aquipseudomonas faucium. The sequence continues at coordinate 15,373 of NZ_BQIP01000043.1, read as the reverse complement.
ACTTCGACCTTCATGATCGGTTCGAGGACCACGCCACCGCCCTTCTGGGCCAGTTGCTTGGTTGCCATCGAAGCAGCGATTTTGAACGCCATTTCGTTCGAGTCGACGTCGTGGTACGAACCGTCGAATACGGTAGCCTTCAGGCCGATCAGCGGATAGCCGGCGACAACGCCATTCTTCATCTGCTCTTCGATACCCTTCTGGATCGGGGCGATGAATTCCTTAGGAATCACGCCACCAACGACTTCGTTGGTGAACACCAGACCTTCGGTGATGTTGCCCTTCTCGTCGACTTCCGGCTCCGAGAAACGGATCCAGCAGTGACCGAACTGACCACGACCGCCCGACTGACGAACGAACTTGCCTTCGATCTCGACGTTGGACTTGGTGATCTTCTCGCGGTACGAAACCTGCGGCTTGCCGACGTTGGCTTCGACGTTGAACTCGCGCTTCATGCGGTCAACGAGGATGTCCAGGTGCAGCTCACCCATACCGGAGATGATGGTCTGGCCGGTTTCTTCGTCGGTCTTGACGCGGAACGACGGGTCTTCCTGGGCCAGCTTGCCCAGCGCGATACCCATCTTCTCCTGGTCAGCCTTGGTTTTCGGCTCTACGGAGAGCGAAATCACAGGCTCCGGGAAGTCCATACGCTCGAGGATGATCGGCTTGTCGGCGTTGCACAGGGTGTCACCGGTGGTGACGTCCTTCATGCCGATCAGAGCAGCGATGTCGCCTGCACGTACTTCCTTGATTTCTTCACGCTGGTTGGCGTGCATCTGCACCATACGACCAACGCGCTCTTTCTTGCCCTTGACCGAGTTGATGACGGAGTCACCGGAACTCAGGAAGCCCGAGTAGACGCGGACGAAGGTCAGAGTACCAACGAACGGGTCGGTGGCAATCTTGAACGCCAGAGCCGAGAACGGCTCGTTGTCGTCAGCAGGACGCTCGTCGTACTGTTCTGGCTTGACTTCGTCCTTCGGCACGTCGATCAGGTCAGGGTGGATACCCTTGATCGCCGGGATCTCGGTCGGAGCAGGCAGGAAGTCGATGACGGCGTCGAGAACCAGGGGAACACCCTTGTTCTTGAACGACGAACCGCAGACAGCCGGAACGATCTCGCTGGCCAGGGTGCGCGCGCGCAGACCTGCCTTGATCTCTTCGACGGTCAGCTCACCTTCTTCAAGGTACTTGTTCATCAGCTCTTCGTTGGCTTCGGCAGCAGCTTCCACCATGTTCGCGTGCCATTCTTCGGCCAGCTCGAGCATGTCCGCAGGAATTTCTTCCTCGCGGTAGGTGGTGCCTTTGTCGTCGTCGTTCCAGTAGATAGCCTTCATCTTGATCAGGTCGACCTGACCCTGGAAGTTATCTTCCGAACCGATGGCCAGCTGAACAGGAACCGGGGTGTGACCCAGACGGTTCTTGATCTGACCCACGACGCGCAGGAAGTTTGCACCGGCACGGTCCATCTTGTTCACGTAGACAACACGTGGAACGCCGTACTTGTTGGCCTGACGCCATACGGTTTCGGACTGCGGCTCAACGCCGGAGGTACCGCAGAACACAACGACCGCGCCGTCGAGTACGCGCAGCGAACGCTCTACTTCAATGGTGAAGTCAACGTGGCCGGGGGTATCGATGACGTTTACGCGGTAGTTGTCGTACTGACCACGGGAACCTTTCCAGAAGGTGGTAACGGCAGCGGAGGTAATGGTGATACCGCGCTCCTGCTCCTGCACCATCCAATCGGTGGTCGCGGCGCCGTCATGCACCTCGCCCATCTTGTGGCTCAGACCTGTGTAGAACAGGATCCGCTCGGTAGTGGTGGTCTTGCCCGCGTCAACGTGGGCACAGATACCAATGTTACGGTAGCGGTTAATTGCTGTAGTACGAGCCATAAAGCCCTCGCAAAATGATTGATGCTTGAATTAGAAGCGGTAGTGCGAGAACGCTTTGTTGGCTTCAGCCATACGGTGAACGTCTTCACGCTTCTTGACTGCAGCACCTTTGCCTTCGGCAGCATCCAGCAGCTCGCCAGCCAGGCGCAGGGCCATCGACTTCTCGCCGCGCTTGCGGGCGTAGTCTACGAGCCAGCGCATTGCCAGAGCGTTACGACGGGATGGACGAACTTCAACCGGGACCTGGTAAGTGGCACCGCCTACACGGCGGGACTTTACTTCGACCAGCGGAGCGATGGCGTCGAGAGCTTTCTCGAAGATTTCCAGGGGGTCGCTGTTCTTGCGCTCTTTGACCTTGTCCAGTGCACCGTAAACGATGCGCTCGGCCACGGCCTTTTTGCCGCTTTCCATCACGTGGTTCATGAACTTGGCGAGGATTTGGGATCCGTATTTAGGATCGTCCAGAATCTCACGTTTTGCTGCTACACGACGTCTTGGCATGATAAGCCCTCAAACGGTCTTCAGGTTAGCCCGGGACGTGGGTCTTCGACCCCTGCCCGACCTTACTCTTATCGACTCAAAAAAATGGATGTCTGCAAACGGCCGATTACTTCGGACGCTTGGTACCGTACTTCGAACGACCCTGGTTACGGCCTTTGACGCCCGAAGTATCCAGAGAGCCGCGAACGGTGTGGTAACGAACACCTGGCAAGTCTTTTACACGGCCGCCACGGATCAGGACGACGCTGTGCTCTTGCAGGTTGTGGCCTTCACCGCCGATGTACGAGGAAACCTCGAAACCGTTGGTCAGACGCACACGGCATACTTTACGCAGTGCCGAGTTAGGTTTTTTCGGCGTGGTGGTGTACACGCGGGTGCACACGCCACGACGTTGCGGGCAGTTCTGCAGCGCAGGAACGTCGGACTTTTCGACCGAACGCTTACGCGGCTGACGTACCAGCTGGTTGATAGTTGCCATCTACTAGCTCCACTGATTGTCTTGCGACTCTATTGTCTTGCAAGAAAGCCAAAAATTGGCGAGACGGAGCCTCACCAAATTTAAGGGTACAAAAGTCTAAAGAGGATCTTGCACCCAGTCAAGACAAGGCCCCGGCCCTCCCCGTCCGATCATCGGTAACATTGGATGTCACCGATGACCGCACGTGGCGTGCCGGGGCCCTGCCCTGTACTTAGTTACCGCTGGAGTTCAGCGCTTCGGTCAGTGCGGCTTCCACCTCACTGGCGCTCACACGCAGCGGCTTGTCGGCATCACGGCGACGCTTGCGCTCGCTGTGGTAGGCCAGACCGGTACCCGCCGGGATCAGACGACCCACGACCACGTTCTCCTTCAGGCCGCGCAGGTAGTCGCGCTTGCCGGTTACCGCCGCTTCGGTCAGTACGCGGGTGGTTTCCTGGAAGGAAGCCGCGGAGATGAACGACTCGGTCGACAGCGAGGCCTTGGTGATACCCAGCAGCACTCGGGTGAACTTGGAGATGAACTTGTCCTCGCCGGCGAGACGCTCGTTCTCTACCAGTACGTGGGTCAGTTCCATCTGGTCGCCCTTGATGAAGCTGGAATCGCCCGACTCGGAGATCTCGACCTTGCGCAGCATCTGACGCAGGATGGTCTCGATGTGCTTGTCGTTGATCTTAACGCCTTGCAGACGGTAAACGTCCTGGATCTCGTTGACGATGTACTTCGCCAGCGCGCTCACACCCAGCAGACGCAGGATGTCGTGCGGATCGCTCGGGCCGTCGGAGATAACTTCGCCGCGGTTTACCTGTTCGCCTTCGAAGACGTTCAGGTGGCGCCACTTCGGAATCAGCTCTTCGTACGGATCGCTACCGTCGGTCGGGGTAATGACCAGGCGACGCTTGCCCTTGGTCTCTTTACCGAACGCGATGGTGCCGCTGACTTCAGCCAGAATCGAGGCTTCTTTCGGACGGCGCGCTTCGAACAGGTCGGCAACGCGTGGCAGACCACCGGTGATGTCACGGGTCTTCGACGTTTCTTGCGGGATACGCGCGATAACGTCACCAACGCCGATTTGTGCACCGTCAGCCACACCCACCAAGGCGTTCGCCGGCAGGAAGTACTGGGCAGGTACGTCGGTACCTGGCAGGTACAGGTCCTTGCCATTGGCGTCGACCATCTTGATTGCCGGACGGATTTCCTTGCCTGCGGCAGGGCGATCCTTGACGTCCAGAACCTCGATGTTGGTCAGGCCGGTCAGTTCGTCGGTCTGGCGCTTGATGGTGATGTTTTCTTCCATGCCCACGAAGGTCACGGTACCTTTGAGCTCGGTAACGATCGGGTGGGTGTGCGGGTCCCACTTGGCGACGATTGCGCCAGCTTCGACCTTGTCACCTTCCTTGACCGAAATCACCGCACCGTAAGGCAGCTTGTAGCGCTCACGCTCACGGCCGAACTCGTCGGCAATGGCCAGCTCGCCGGAACGCGAAACAGCAACCAGGTTGCCATCGGCACGCTCGACCTGCTTCAGGTTGTGCAGACGTACCATACCGCCGTTCTTCACCTGGACGCTGTCGGCAGCCGAAGTACGGCTTGCAGCACCACCGATGTGGAACGTACGCATGGTCAGCTGGGTACCCGGCTCACCGATCGACTGTGCAGCGATAACGCCAACAGCTTCACCGATGTTCACCTGGTGACCACGCGCCAGGTCACGACCGTAGCACTTGGCACAGATACCGTAGCGGGTTTCGCAGTTGATCGGCGAACGCACGACTACTTCGTCGATGCTGTTCAGCTCGATGAACTCGACCCACTGCTCGTCGACCAGGGTACCGGCCGGAACGATGACGTCCTCGGTGCCTGGCTTGAACACGTCACGGGCGATGACACGACCCAGTACACGCTCACCCAGCGGCTCTACAACGTCGCCGCCTTCGATGTGCGGGGTCATGACCAGGCCCTGGTCGGTGCCGCAGTCGATCTCGGTCACGACCAGATCCTGGGCAACGTCTACCAGACGACGGGTCAGGTAACCGGAGTTCGCAGTCTTCAGTGCGGTATCCGCCAGACCTTTACGAGCACCGTGGGTCGAGATGAAGTACTGGAGTACGCTCAGACCTTCACGGAAGTTCGCGGTGATCGGCGTCTCGATGATCGAGCCGTCCGGCTTGGCCATCAGGCCACGCATACCGGCCAGCTGACGGATCTGGGCTGCGGAACCCCGCGCACCCGAGTCAGCCATCATGTACATCGAGTTGAAGGACTCTTGCTCGACTTCCTTGCCCTCGCGGTCGATGACCTTCTCTTTCGAGAGGTTGGCCATCATCGCCTTGGACACTTCGTCGTTCGCCTTCGACCACAAGTCGATGACCTTGTTGTACTTCTCGCCCTGGGTTACCAGGCCGGAGGCGTACTGGCTCTCGATTTCCTTCACTTCATCGGTGGCGCTGTTGATGATGCGCGCTTTCTCATCCGGGATGACAAAGTCGTTCACACCAATGGACACGCCAGAGATGGTGGAGTAGGCGAAACCGGTGTACATCAACTGGTCGGCGAAGATGACGGTCTCTTTCAGACCAACCACGCGGTAGCACTGGTTGATCAGCTTGGAGATCGCCTTTTTCTTCATCGGCTGGTTGACCACGTCGTACGGCAGGCCTGCCGGTACAACCTGGAACAGCAGCGCACGGCCGACGGTGGTGTCGACGATACGGGTGTTCTTGGTGACGCTGCCATCACGGTCGTTCACGGTCTCGTTGATACGGACCTTGATTTTCGCGTGCAGGGCGGCTTCGCCGGCGCGGAATACGCGGTCGACTTCCTGCAGGTCGGCGAATACGCGACCTTCGCCCTTGGCGTTGATGGCCTCACGGGTCATGTAGTACAGACCCAGTACAACGTCCTGCGACGGAACGATGATTGGCTCACCGTTGGCTGGCGACAGAATGTTGTTGGTCGACATCATCAGCGCGCGCGCTTCGAGCTGAGCTTCCAGGGTCAGCGGCACGTGAACGGCCATCTGGTCACCGTCGAAGTCGGCGTTGTACGCGGCGCAGACCAGCGGGTGCAGCTGGATGGCCTTGCCTTCGATCAGCACCGGCTCGAACGCCTGGATACCCAGACGGTGCAGGGTCGGCGCACGGTTGAGCAGTACGGGGTGTTCGCGAATCACTTCGGCGAGAACGTCCCACACCTCTGGCAGCTCGCGCTCGACCATCTTCTTGGCAGCCTTGATGGTGGTCGCCAGACCACGCATTTCCAGCTTGCCGAAAATGAACGGCTTGAACAGCTCGAGGGCCATCTTCTTCGGCAGACCGCACTGGTGCAGACGCAGGGTCGGGCCTACGGTAATTACCGAACGGCCGGAGTAGTCCACGCGCTTGCCGAGCAAGTTCTGACGGAAGCGACCTTGCTTACCTTTGATCATGTCGGCCAGGGACTTCAGCGGACGCTTGTTCGAGCCAGTGATGGCGCGACCGCGACGGCCGTTGTCCAGCAGGGCGTCGACCGCTTCCTGCAGCATGCGCTTTTCGTTGCGCACGATGATGTCCGGCGCCGACAGATCGAGCAGGCGCTTCAGACGGTTGTTACGGTTGATCACCCGACGATACAGGTCGTTCAGGTCGGAGGTCGCGAAGCGGCCGCCATCCAGCGGTACCAGCGGACGCAGGTCCGGCGGCAGTACTGGCAGGACGGTCAGGACCATCCACTCAGGCAGGTTGCCCGAGCCCTGGAAAGCTTCCATCAGCTTCAGGCGCTTGGACAGCTTCTTGATCTTGGTTTCCGAGTTGGTCTGCGGAATCTCTTCGCGCAGGCGGCCGATCTCGTGCTCCAGGTCGATAGCGTGCAGCAGTTCGCGGACAGCCTCGGCACCCATGCGGGCGTCGAAGTCGTCACCGAACTCTTCCAGCGCTTCGAAGTACTGCTCGTCGTTCAGCAGCTGGCCCTTTTCCAGGGTGGTCATGCCCGGGTCGATAACGACGTAGCTCTCGAAGTAGAGCACGCGCTCGATATCACGCAGGGTCATGTCCATCAGCAGGCCGATACGGGACGGCAGCGACTTCAGGAACCAGATGTGGGCAACCGGCGAGGCCAGTTCGATGTGCGCCATGCGCTCACGACGAACCTTGGCCAGGGCAACTTCTACGCCGCACTTCTCGCAGATCACGCCGCGGTGCTTGAGGCGCTTGTACTTGCCGCACAGGCACTCGTAGTCCTTGACTGGGCCAAAGATCTTGGCGCAGAACAGGCCGTCACGCTCAGGTTTGAACGTACGGTAGTTGATGGTTTCCGGCTTCTTAACTTCACCGAACGACCACGAACGGATCATTTCAGGCGACGCCAGACCGATGCGGATGGCGTCGAACTCTTCGACTTGACCCTGGTTTTTCAGCAAATTCAGTAGGTCTTTCAAGGCCTTTCCTCCTGGCGGAGCAGGGAGCGGGCATTACCTGCCCCACTCCCCTTCGCGTCACGTGTTATTCGGTTTCCAGATCGATATCGATACCGAGCGAACGGATCTCTTTGATCAACACGTTGAAGGACTCGGGCATGCCCGGCTCCATACGGTGATCGCCATCCACGATGTTCTTGTACATCTTGGTACGGCCGTTCACGTCGTCCGACTTCACTGTGAGCATTTCTTGCAGGGTGTATGCCGCGCCGTATGCTTCCAGCGCCCACACTTCCATCTCCCCGAAACGCTGACCACCGAACTGCGCCTTACCACCCAGCGGCTGCTGGGTAACCAGGCTGTAGGAACCAGTGGAACGCGCGTGCATCTTGTCGTCCACCAAGTGGTTCAGCTTGAGCATGTACATGTAACCAACGGTCACAGGACGCTCGAACTTGTTGCCGGTACGGCCATCGAACAGCACCATCTGGCCGCTTTCTGGCAGGTCTGCCAGTTTCAGCATGGCCTTGATCTCGCGCTCCTTGGCACCGTCGAAGACCGGAGTTGCCATTGGCACGCCTTTCTTCAGGTTGTTCGCCAGGGCGAGGATCTCTTCGTCGGTGAACTCTTCCAGGTTCTCCTGACGACCACCGATCTCGTTGTAGATCTCGGTGAGGAAGCCACGCAGTTCAGCGGCCTTGCGCTGCTCTTCGATCATGCGGTCGATTTTCTCGCCCAGGCCCTTGGCCGCAAGGCCAAGGTGGGTTTCGAGAATCTGCCCGACGTTCATACGCGAAGGTACGCCCAGCGGGTTCAGTACGACGTCGACCGGAGTACCGTTGGCGTCGTGCGGCATGTCTTCGACCGGCATGATCACCGAGACGACACCCTTGTTACCGTGACGACCGGCCATCTTGTCACCCGGTTGGATGCGACGGCGGATTGCCAGGTAGACCTTGACGATCTTCAGTACGCCTGGAGCCAGGTCATCGCCTTGCTGCAGCTTGCGCTTCTTGTCTTCGAACTTGTCGTCCAGCAGACGGCGACGATCGACGATGTACTGCTGAGCCTTTTCCAGCTGCTCGTTCAGTGCATCTTCGGCCATGCGCAGTTTGAACCACTGGCCGTGCTCCAGACCGTCCAGCACTTCGTCAGTGATCACGGTGCCTTTCTTCAGGCCCGCGCCACCGTCGACCACCTGGCCGTTCAGGGCGCTACGCAGACGCTCGAAGGTTGCGCCTTCGACGATGCGGAACTCTTCGTTGAGGTCCTTGCGGATCTCGTCCAGCTGCATCTTCTCGATGGCCAGGGCGCGGCTGTCACGCTCGACGCCATCACGGGTGAAGACCTGTACGTCGATGACGGTACCCTTGGTGCCGGTTGGCACGCGCAGGGAGGTGTCCTTAACGTCGCTGGCCTTCTCGCCGAAGATCGCGCGCAGCAGTTTTTCTTCCGGAGTCAGCTGGGTTTCGCCTTTTGGCGTGACCTTGCCGACCAGGATGTCGCCAGCGCCAACTTCAGCACCTACGTAGACGATACCGGCTTCGTCCAGCTTGTTCAGTGCGGCTTCACCCACGTTCGGGATGTCCGCAGTGATTTCCTCTGGGCCAAGCTTGGTGTCACGCGCCACACAGGTCAGTTCCTGGATGTGGATGGTGGTGAAGCGGTCTTCCTGAACCACACGCTCGGACAGGCAGATGGAGTCTTCGAAGTTGAAGCCGTTCCACGCCATGAACGCGATGCGCATGTTCTGACCCAGTGCCAGTTCACCCATGTCGGTGGACGGGCCGTCGGCCATGATGTCACTGCGCTGAACCTTGTCACCCTTGCTCACCAGCGGACGCTGGTTGATGCAGGTGTTCTGGTTGGAACGGGTGTACTTGGTCAGGTTGTAGATGTCTACACCGGCTTCGCCAGTCTCGACTTCGTCGTCATTGACGCGAACCACGATACGGCTGGCATCGACCGAGTCGATCACACCACCGCGGCGAGCAACCACGCAGACACCGGAGTCACGGGCAACGTTGCGCTCCATGCCGGTACCGACCAGCGGCTTGTCAGCGCGCAGGGTGGGTACAGCCTGACGCTGCATGTTCGAACCCATGAGTGCACGGTTGGCGTCGTCGTGCTCGAGGAACGGAATCAACGAGGCAGCAACGGAAACAACCTGCTTCGGCGAAACGTCCATCAGGGTGACGTCTTCCGGCGCCTTGACGGTGAACTCGTTCAGGTGACGGACCGCTACCAGCTCGTCGATCAGCTGCTTCTTCTCGTTCATCGCGGCCGAAGCCTGGGCGATGACGTGATCGGCTTCTTCGATCGCCGACAGGAACACGATGTCGTCGCTGACCACGCCTTCCTTCACCACGCGGTACGGGCTTTCCAGGAAGCCGTACTGGTTGGTGCGGGCATAGGCTGCCAGGGAGTTGATCAGACCGATGTTCGGACCTTCAGGGGTCTCGATCGGGCACACACGGCCGTAGTGGGTCGGGTGTACGTCACGAACCTCGAAGCCCGCGCGCTCACGGGTCAGACCACCAGGGCCGAGTGCAGAGACGCGGCGCTTGTGGGTGATCTCGGAGAGCGGGTTGTTCTGGTCCATGAACTGCGAGAGCTGGCTGGAACCGAAGAACTCTTTCACCGCCGCCGCAACCGGCTTGGCGTTGATCAGGTCCTGCGGCATCAGGCCTTCGCTTTCGGCCATCGACAGACGCTCTTTGACCGCACGCTCGACACGCACCAGGCCAACGCGGAACTGGTTCTCGGCCATCTCGCCGACGCAACGCACGCGACGGTTACCCAGGTGGTCGATGTCGTCGACGATGCCTTTGCCGTTACGGATGTCGACCAAGGTCTTGAGGACCTCGACGATATCTTCCTTGCTCAGCACGCCCGAACCTTCGATCTCGGTACGACCGATACGACGGTTGAACTTCATGCGGCCAACGGCGGACAGGTCGTAACGCTCGGCGCTGAAGAACAGGTTGTTGAACAGGGTCTCGGCGGCGTCCTTGGTTGGCGGCTCGCCTGGACGCATCATGCGGTAGATCTCGACCAGCGCTTCCAGTTGGTTGCTGGTGGTGTCGATCTTCAGGGTATCGGAGATGAACGGACCGCAGTCGATGTCGTTGGTGTACAGGGTCTCGATGCGGACAACCTGAGCCTTGGCGATCTTGATCAGCAGCTCGGTGGTCAGCTCGGTGTTGCACTCGGCGAGGATTTCGCCGGTAGCCGGATGCACGATGGCCTTGGCAGTGGTGCGACCCAGGACGTATTCCATTGGAACGTCCAGCTGGTTGACACCGGCCTTCTCGAGCTGGTTGACGTGGCGCGCGGTAATACGGCGGCCCTGCTCGACGATGACCTTGCCGCTGCCATCATGGATGTCCATGACCGCAACTTCACCACGCAGACGCTGAGGTACCAGTTCCAGGCTGAGTTTCTCGCCGGAAATGTGGAACACGTTGGTGGTGTAGAAGGTGTTGAGTACTTCTTCGGTGCTGTAGCCCAGCGCGCGCAGCAGTACCGAGGCCGGCAGCTTGCGGCGACGGTCGATACGCACGAACACGCAGTCCTTCGGGTCGAACTCGAAGTCCAACCAGGAACCGCGGTACGGAATGATGCGAGCGGAGTACAGCAGTTTGCCCGAGCTGTGGGTCTTGCCACGGTCGTGGTCGAAGAACACACCAGGCGAACGGTGCAGCTGGGAAACGATTACACGCTCGGTACCGTTGATTACGAAGGTACCGTTCTCAGTCATCAGGGGGATTTCACCCATGTAGACTTCTTGCTCTTTGATGTCCTTGATCGCTTTGTTCGACGATTCCTTGTCGAAGATGATCAGGCGCACCTTGACCCGCAGTGGGACCGCGAAGGTCACGCCACGCAGGACACATTCCTTCACATCGAAGGCTGGTTCGCCCAGGCGATAGCCTACGTACTCCAGGGCAGCATTGCCGGAGTAGCTGATGATCGGGAATACCGACTTGAAGGCCGCGTGCAGGCCGACGTCGCGGAACTGATCCTTGGATGCTCCCGCTTGCAGGAATTCGCGATACGAATCCAGCTGGATGGCCAGGAGGTAAGGCACATCCATGACGTCCGGCAACTTGCTAAAGTCCTTGCGGATACGTTTTTTCTCAGTGTATGAGTAAGCCATCAGCGTTCCCCAGCTTGGTCACCTGCTTGTTTGGCTTCTCCCGGCGGGAGCAGCCAGAAAATCGTGCAAACCCCTTGGTTTGCGCCACCCACATGGGTGTCTTGCAGCTTGTTATCGGGGCCGGCCTGGCCGACCGCCAATAACGGAAAAAGGCCGGTGGCATAAGCCACCAGCCATCAGCCTTCGCTCAACGCTCCGGCTGGAGTCGCAAGGTCGAGATTACTTCAGCTCGACTTTAGCGCCTGCTTCTTCCAGCTTCTTCTTAGCGTCTTCAGCGGCTTCTTTCGAAACGCCTTCAGCTACGACCTGAGGAGCGCCGTCGACTTTCTCTTTGGCTTCTTTCAGGCCCAGACCGGTCAGCTCGCGAACGGCTTTAATCACGTTCACTTTCTTCTCGCCGGCTTCAACCAGAACAACGTTGAACTCGGTCTGCTCTTCAACAACGGCAGCAGCAGCAGCTGGGCCAGCAGCGGCAACAGCAGCGGTAACGCCGAAGGTTTCTTCCATTGCTTTGATCAGCTCAACAACTTCCAGAACGGTTTTCTGGCCGATTGCTTCGATGATTTGCTCGTTAGTCAGGGACATGACTTAAATCCTGTATTGGGGTGACAGCCTACGCAGCCATCAAATTAAACATATGATTTTGAAAGAGGTTACGCGGCCTTAGGCAGCAGCAGCTTCTTTCTGGTCGCGAACGGCCGCCAGAGTACGAGCCAGCTTGCTGGTAGCGCCTTGAATAACGCTCATCAGACGTGCGATAGCTTCGTCACGGGTCGGCAAGGTAGCCAGTACATCGATCTGGTTGGCGGCAATGAAATTGCCGTCAAACGCAGCTGCCTTGATCTCGAACTTGTCCTGACCCTTGGCGAACTCTTTGAACAGACGAGCAGCAGCGCCCGGGTGTTCGTTGGAGAAAGCAATCAGGGTCGGGCCTTTGAACGCGTCGCTGAGGACCGAAAACTCGGTGCCTTCAACTGCACGCTTGAGCAGGGTGTTACGTACGACACGTACGTATACGCCAGCTTCGCGGGCCTCTTTACGGAGTCCGGTCATTGCGCTTACAGTCACACCACGGGCATCAGCCACGACAGCGGACAGAGCGACTTTGGCAGCCTCGTTGACTTCAGCGACGATGGCCTTCTTGTCTTCGAGTTTAATTGCCACGGGTTTACTCCTGGTTTTTACCGTTTCATCTGGCCGAAGCCGGATGTCGTTTTGGTGTCTGATTCGGTAACGAATCGGGAGCACCATCTGCGTAGGCTTGTAGTTTAAGGCTTGCGCCGCCTACGGTCTTGGATAGCCCCCGCCAGGCAGGGACCCCAATTTTTGCTGGCGGCGCGACGAATCGCGCCACCATGGTCTTACGCGTTCAGCGAGCTCTGGTCGATGACCAGACCTGGGCCCATGGTGGTGCTCAGGGTAACGCGCTTGACGTAGATACCTTTCGAGGAAGCCGGCTTGATACGCTTCAGATCAGCGATCAGGGCTTCAACGTTTTCCTTCAGCTTGCCAGCTTCGAAGCCGACCTTGCCAACGGAGGTGTGGATGATACCGTTTTTGTCGGTACGGTAGCGAACCTGACCAGCCTTGGCGTTTTTGACAGCGCCGGCTACGTCTGGAGTCACGGTACCCACTTTCGGGTTAGGCATCAGGCCGCGAGGACCCAGAACCTGACCCAGCTGACCTACAACGCGCATGGCATCAGGCGATGCGATGACGACGTCATAGTTCAGGTCGCCGCCTTTCATTTCGGCAGCCAGATCGTCCATACCTACGCGGTCAGCGCCGGCAGCCAGAGCGGCTTCAGCAGCTGGACCCTGGGTGAAGACAGCAACACGTACGGTCTTGCCAGTGCCGTGTGGCAGCACGGTAGCGCTACGAACGACCTGGTCGGATTTACGTGGGTCAACGCCGAGGTTGACGGCAACGTCGAAGGATTCGCTGAACTTCACGGTGGACAGCTCAGCCAGCAGCACGGCTGCTTCTTCGAAGTTGTAAACTTTGCCAGCTTCGATTTTCGAAGCGATGGCCTTTTGGCGCTTGGTCAGCTTAGCCATTACACACCCTCCACGTTCAGGCCCATGCTGCGGGCAGAGCCAGCGATGGTGCGTACAGCAGCGTCCAGGTCAGCAGCGGTCAGATCAGCCTGTTTAGCTTTGGCGATGTCTTCCAGCTGAGCGCGGGTAACGGTACCGACTTTAACGGTGTTCGGGCGAGCCGAACCACTGGTCAGGCCAGCAGCTTTCTTCAGCAGAACCGAGGCAGGGGTGCTCTTGGTCTCGAAAGTGAAGCTACGGTCGCTGTAGACAGTGATGATCACAGGAGTCGGCAGGCCGGCTTCTTGACCCTGAGTACGGGCGTTGAAGGCCTTGCAGAATTCCATGATGTTCACACCATGTTGACCCAGTGCTGGACCAACGGGTGGGCTTGGGTTGGCCTGGCCGGCCTTAACTTGCAGCTTGATGTAAGCCTGAATCTTCTTAGCCATGAGCTACTCCAATATCGGGTACGAACGCCAGATGGCTCCCCGGATTACTTGCGTTTTATCCCAGTGACGACAAAACCCCGCAGCACACAGGGCTGCGGGGTATGGGATGCTGCGTCCGCCTAGACCTTTTCGACCTGGCTGAACTCGAGCTCCACCGGAGTAGAGCGACCGAAAATGAGCACCGCCACCTGGAGGCGACTCTTTTCGTAGTTAACTTCTTCGACACTACCATTGAAGTCAGCGAACGGACCGTCAATAACACGAACCACTTCACCTGGCTCGAACAGCGTCTTGGGCTTCGGCTTGTCACTGCCGTCGGCTACGCGACGCAGGATAGCTTCCGCTTCTTTATCGGTAATCGGTGCAGGCTTGTCTGCAGTACCACCGATAAAGCCCATCACACGAGGGGTGTCCTTGACCAAGTGCCAAGTCCCTTCGTTCATCTCCATCTGGACCAGTACATAGCCAGGGAAGAATTTACGCTCACTCTTGCGCTTCTGGCCGTTGCGCATTTCGACGACTTCTTCGGTCGGGACCAGGATCTCGCCGAAACCGTCTTCCATGCCAGCCAGCTTGACGCGCTCGATCAGGGAGCGCATTACATGCTTCTCGTAACCCGAGTAAGCATGCACAACATACCAACGCTTAGCCACGGGACACCTTTAGCCAACGATCAGGGAGACCGCCCAGCCGAGCAGGGAATCGAGACCCCACAGCAGCAGTGCCATAACCAGCACGACAGCCACGACAATCAGCGTGGTCTGGGTGGTTTCCTGGCGGGTCGGCCACACGACTTTACGGATCTCAGTACGAGCTTCCTTCGCCAGCGCAAAGAACGACTTACCCTTCGCAGTCTGCAGGGCAACAAAGCCAGCGACAGCAGCCAGGGCGAGCAGTGCGAGAACGCGGTACAGGATTGGGGAGGCGGAGTAATATTGATTACCCACGACACCAACAACAACCAAAGCCACTACAGCCAGCCACTTGAACAGATCAAAACGCGATTCTTGGGCTTCAGTTTTGGGAGTCATCGGGGAGGATCCTGTAAGAAGAAAGCCAATCACACTGAGGTGAATGGCAGGTCAGGAGGGAATCGAACCCCCAACCTACGGTTTTGGAGACCGTCGCTCTGCCAATTGAGCTACTGACCTGTAACGCTGTATCAGGCCGGCCATTATACCGGCCTGATCAATTAAATCAACTACTTATTCAATAATTTTTGCTACGACGCCGGCGCCGACGGTACGACCGCCTTCACGGATAGCGAAGCGCAGACCGTCTTCCATTGCGATGGTCTTGATCAGGGTGACAGTCATCTGAATGTTGTCACCCGGCATTACCATTTCAACGCCTTCCGGCAGTTCGCAGTTACCGGTCACGTCAGTGGTACGGAAGTAGAACTGAGGACGGTAGCCTTTGAAGAACGGAGTGTGACGGCCGCCTTCTTCCTTCGACAGGA
>NZ_BQIP01000042.1 GCF_021602585.1 Pseudomonas faucium | reverse complement strand
CGGCGCTTTGGTGAA
Source organism: Pseudomonas faucium (assembly GCF_021602585.1). Taxonomy (GTDB): domain Bacteria; phylum Pseudomonadota; class Gammaproteobacteria; order Pseudomonadales; family Pseudomonadaceae; genus Aquipseudomonas; species Aquipseudomonas faucium. Next base: position 18,707 of record NZ_BQIP01000042.1, on the reverse strand, counting down.
GGGGTGGGGCGAGGTCTCCCACGGTCTGTACTGCGGCTAACAGTCAGAATCGGCTTTGTCGTCCCACCACCCCTTCGAGTATCACCATACAAGCCGGCTTGCCGGCGATAGGCTCAACGCGCTTTCAGGTCGAGCCTGCGCAGATGACAGGTCACTTCCTCACGGTCGTGATACAGCTGCTTGCAGGCAATCGACACCTTCACCTTGCGCGCCTTGAACGTCGCCTCCATGCGATCGAGCAAGCGCCGCACTTCGGCATAACGCTGCTTCATCGGCAACTTCAGGTTGACCACCGCTTCCCGGCACAGCCCCTCGCCCAGCCAGGTCTCGATCAGCGCGGTGGTACGCGCCGGCTTCTCGACGATGTCGCAGACCATCCAGTCCACCGGCTGCTTCGGCTGCCAGGTAAAACCATCGGCCATCAGGTGCTGGACCAGCCCGGTGTCCATCAGGCTTTCGGCCATCGGGCCGTTGTCGATGGCGGTGACCAGCATGCCACGGCGCACCAGCTGGTACGTCCAGCCGCCCGGCGACGCGCCCAGGTCGACACCGGTCATGTCGTCGCCCAGGCGCAGGTCCCAGTGCTCCCGCGGGATGAACTGGTGCCAGGCTTCTTCGAGCTTCAGGGTCGAGCGGCTGGGCGCCTCGCGCGGGAACTTCAAGCGCGGGATGCCCATCGGCCACAGCGCGCTGTTGTTCGCCTCGGCCACGCCCACGAACACCCGCCGGCCACTGATGAAGGTCAGCAGCAGGCGCGGCCGGCTGGCGTCATCGACCAGGCGCCCGGCCTTCTCCAGCGCCTTGCGCAGCGGCACCTCGAATTTGCGGCAGAACGTCGACAGCTCCTTGCCATCGTTGCTGTCCAGCACTTCCAGCCACAGGCTGCCGAACACCGGCAAACCGGCCAGGTGCTCGAGCAGCACGCTGATGCGATCGCTCTCCGGCAGTTCGATGTAGCTGCCACGGGCCCACTGGCGCGGGAAGATCAGCTGGGCGAAGCGCAACTGCGCCATCAGCCGTTCGGCACCGTCGGCCTCGGCGCACACGAACTCGGCACAGGCGCTCTGCGGCTTGCCTTTGGCATAGCCGGCAACCTCCAGGCGCGCGGCCTGTTCGCTGATCTCGGCGCAGACCTCGCCCTCGAAACCGGGCCGGCAATGCATGAACAGGGTATTCATCTCTCACTCCACTACGGCTGGCGCGCTACGGGCGCCGGCAGGGCGGCGATGATAAAGGAAGTTCGGAACCTGCGACACGCCCCGCCGGTCCAGAAAAGGGTCAGGGGCGCCAAACCGGGCTAACCTGACCATTCAGCCAGGTCCGTGCCGTGCGGGCCGAAACAGAGCGGTGCACCGGCCACGCCAAAGGCCGGGCACCGGTGCATAAGGAGTTGGCAATGCCCTCGCTCGATAGCCTGAACACCCTCAAGACCCTGAAGGTAGCCGACCACACCTACCACTACTTCAGCCTCACCGAGGCTGCGCGCCAGCTCGGCGACCTGCAGCGCCTGCCCATGTCGCTCAAGGTGCTGCTGGAAAACCTGTTGCGCTGGGAAGACGGCGAAACCGTGCGCGGCGACGACCTGCGCGCCCTCGCCAGCTGGCTGCAGGAGCGCCGTTCCGACCGCGAGATCCAGTACCGCCCGGCGCGGGTACTGATGCAGGACTTCACCGGCGTACCGGCGGTGGTCGACCTCGCCGCCATGCGCGCCGCCATGGCCAAGGCCGGTGGCGACCCGCAGCGGATCAACCCGCTGTCGCCGGTGGATCTGGTGATCGACCACTCAGTGATGGTCGACCGCTACGCCACGCCCCAGGCGTTCGGCGAAAACGTCGACATCGAGATGCAGCGCAACGGCGAACGCTACGCCTTCCTGCGCTGGGGCCAGAGCGCATTCGACAACTTCCGCGTGGTGCCGCCGGGCACCGGCATCTGCCACCAGGTCAACCTGGAATACCTGGGGCGCACGGTCTGGACCCGTGAAGCGGACGGCCGCACCTACGCCTTCCCCGACACCCTGGTCGGTACCGATTCGCACACCACCATGATCAACGGCCTGGGCGTGCTCGGCTGGGGCGTGGGCGGCATCGAGGCGGAGGCGGCCATGCTCGGCCAGCCGGTGTCGATGCTGATCCCCGAAGTGATCGGCTTCAAGCTGACCGGCAAACTGCGCGAAGGCATCACCGCCACCGACCTGGTGCTGACGGTGACGCAGATGCTGCGCAAGAAGGGCGTGGTCGGCAAGTTCGTCGAGTTCTACGGCGATGGCCTGGCCGACCTGCCGCTGGCCGACCGCGCCACCATCGCCAACATGGCGCCTGAGTATGGCGCCACCTGTGGATTCTTCCCGGTCGATGAGGTCACCCTCGATTACCTGCGCCTGTCGGGCCGGCCGAGCGAAACCGTGCAGCTGGTCGAGCAGTACTGCAAGGCACAGGGCCTGTGGCGCCTGCCGGGGCAGGAGCCGATCTTCAGCGATACCCTGGCGCTGGACATGGGCGAGGTCGAAGCCAGCCTGGCCGGGCCCAAGCGGCCCCAGGACAGGGTCGCGCTGGGCCAGGTCAGCCAGGCCTTCAACCATTTCATCGAGCAGCAGCCCAAGGTGCTGGCCAAGGAAGTCGGCCGCCTGGAAAGCGAAGGCGGCGGTGGCGTGGCGGTGGGCAATGCCGACCAGGCCGGCGAGATCGACTACAGCCACGACGGCCAGACCCACACCCTGCGCCACGGCGCCGTGGTGATCGCCGCGATCACCTCCTGCACCAACACCTCCAACCCCAGCGTGATGATGGCGGCCGGGCTGGTGGCGAAAAAGGCCCTGGAAAAGGGCCTGCAGCGCAAGCCCTGGGTCAAGAGCTCGCTGGCGCCCGGCTCCAAGGTGGTCACCGACTACTACAACGCCGCCGGCCTCACCCCCTACCTGGACCAGCTCGGCTTCGACCTGGTCGGCTATGGCTGCACCACCTGCATCGGCAACTCCGGCCCGCTGGATGAGGCCGTCGAAAAGGCCATCAGCAGCGCCGACCTCACCGTCGCCTCGGTGCTCTCGGGCAACCGCAACTTCGAAGGCCGCGTGCACCCGCTGGTCAAGACCAACTGGCTGGCCTCGCCACCGCTGGTGGTGGCCTATGCCCTGGCCGGCAGCGTGCGCGTGGACCTGACCAAGGACGCCCTGGGCACCGGCAAGGATGGCCAACCGGTGTACCTGCGCGATATCTGGCCGACCCAGCAGGAAATCGCCGAAGCCGTCGCCAAGGTCGATACCGCCATGTTCCACAAGGAGTACGCCGAGGTGTTCGCCGGCGACGCCCAGTGGCAGGCGATCGAGGTGCCGCAGGCGGCCACCTATGTCTGGCAGGACGACTCCACCTACATCCAGCACCCACCGTTCTTCGACGACATCGGCGGGCCGCTGCCGGTCATCGAGAACATCCAGGGGGCCCGCATCCTCGCCCTGCTCGGCGATTCGGTGACCACCGACCACATCTCCCCTGCCGGCAACATCAAGGCCGACAGCCCGGCCGGGCGCTACCTGCGCGAGAAGGGCGTGGAGCCGCGCGACTTCAACTCCTACGGCTCACGCCGCGGCAACCACGAGGTGATGATGCGCGGCACCTTCGCCAACATTCGCATCCGCAACGAGATGCTCGGTGGCGAAGAAGGCGGCAATACGCTGTACGTGCCCACCGGCGAGAAGCTGTCGATCTACGATGCGGCCATGCGCTACCAGGCCGAGGGCACGCCACTGGTGGTGATCGCCGGCCAGGAGTACGGCACCGGCTCCAGCCGCGACTGGGCGGCCAAGGGCACCAACCTGCTGGGGGTCAAGGCGGTGCTGGCGGAGAGCTTCGAGCGCATTCACCGCTCCAACCTGGTGGGCATGGGCGTGCTGCCCCTGCAGTTCAAGCCGGGCAACGACCGCAAGCAACTGGGCCTGACCGGCAAGGAGCGGATCGATGTGCTGGGGCTGGCTGGCGCGCAGATCAAACCGGGCATGAGCCTGCAGCTGCTGATCACCCGCGAGGATGGCCAACAGCAGCAGATCGAGGTGCTGTGCCGCATCGATACGGTCAATGAAGTGGAGTACTTCAAGGCCGGTGGGATCCTGCACTACGTGTTGCGCCAATTGATCGCGAGCTGAAGCCTCCGGGGCCGCCCTGCGGCCCCTTCCCCACCTTGCCTTGCAATTAATCATTCAACAAAACCGCTGGCCTGCCGATACCTGTTCAAAGCCTTGCGGATTACACGACCCATGCGTAACAACCAGCCGATTACTCAACGCGAGCGGACCTTCCCCGCCCAACAACGGTTGATCTCCACCACCAACGCCAAGGGTGTGATCACCTACTGCAACGATGCCTTCATCGAGATCAGCGGTTTCTCGCGCGAGGAGCTGACCGGCGCGCCGCACAACCTGGTACGTCACCCCGACGTGCCGGCGGCGGTGTTCGCCCACATGTGGCAAACCCTCAAGCAAGGCTTGCCATGGATGGGCATCGTCAAGAACCGTTGCAAGTCGGGCGACCATTACTGGGTCAACGCCTACGTCACGCCGGTTTTCGACAACAACCAGGTGGTCGGTTTCGAATCGGTGCGGGTCAAGCCCAGCGCCGAGCAGATCCGCCGCGCCGAGGCGCTGTACCAGCGCATCAACCAGGGCAAGACCGCCATTCCGCGCCGCGACAAATGGCTACCGGTGCTGCAGGACTGGCTGCCGTTCATCCTGGTCAGCCAGGTCGGCTTCCTGATCGGCAACTGGCTGGGCCACTCCTGGGGCTTCGCCCTAGCCGCTGGCCTGTCGGTGCCGCTTGGCCTGATGGGGCTGGGCTGGCAGCAACGGGGCCTCAAGCGCCTGCTGCGCCTGGCCGAACAAACCACCTCCGACCCGCTGATCGCGCAGATGTACACCGACAGCCGGGGCGTCCAGGCTCGCCTGGAAATGGCCATGCTCAGCCAGGACGCACGCCTGAAGACCTGCCTGACCCGCCTGCAGGACAGCGCCGAACACCTCAGCGAGCAGGCACGCCAGTCCGATGAGCTGGCGCACAAGAGCTCATCGGGGCTGGAGCGCCAGCGCGTGGAAACCGAACAGGTCGCCACCGCCGTCAACCAGATGGCTGCCACCACCCAGGAGGTGGCCAACCACGTGCAACGCACCGCCGATGCCACCCAGGAAGCCAACCGCCTGACCGCCCAGGGCCGGCAGATTGCCGGGGAAACCCGCGACGCCATCGAGCGCCTGTCCAGTGCCGTGGGCGAAACCGGCGCCACCGTGACCCAGCTGGCCAAGGACAGCGACGAAATCGGTGGCGTGGTAGACGTGATCAAAGGCATCGCCGACCAGACCAACCTGCTGGCGCTCAACGCCGCCATCGAAGCGGCACGTGCCGGTGAAATGGGCCGCGGTTTTGCCGTGGTCGCCGACGAAGTGCGCCAGCTGGCCCAGCGTACCGCCGAGTCCACCGGGCAGATCCACGGCCTGATCGCCAAGCTGCAGCAAACCGCCAACAACGCGGTGCAGACCATGGAAAGCGGCCACCGTCAGGCCCAGGAAGGTGTCGAGCGGGTCATGCAGGCCGACCAGGCGCTGGTCGGCATCAGCGAGGCGGTGGCCAACATCACCGACATGGCCACGCAGATTGCCGCGGCCACCGAAGAGCAGACCGCCGTGGCGGACGAGATCAGCCGCAACATCAGCACCATCGCCACCCTGGCCGACGAAACCGCCGAACAGGCCCAGCACTCGGCGTTGCTCAGTGAAGCCTTGAGCAGCACGGCAGGCGGCCAGTACTCGCTGGTGGAGCGCTTCAACCGCTAAGTTCGCAGGACCTCATCGCCGGCAAGCCGGCTCCCACAGGCACTGACAGCTCTGTGGGAGCCGGCTTGCCGGCGGTGAGGCCCTCATGGGCTGCAACCGCCTACCACTCCAGCGTCAGGCGGCTTTCGAAGTAGCGCTCCTCGCCCGTCAACGGGTCGCTGAAACGCAAGCTGTGCGCCAGCAGCTTCAGGGGCCGCTGGTAATCGTCGTGTTCCTCGAGCAGGTCGGGGTAGAACGGGTCATTGCAGATACCCGCCCCCAGGGCCGCCATGTGTACCCGCAACTGGTGGGTCTTGCCGGTGACCGGCGACAGGCCGTAGCGCCACAGCTCACCCTGCTTCTCCAGCACCTCGGCGTGGGTTTCGCTGTTATCTACCCCGTCCACTTCATGCATGCGGAAAAACGGCTCGCCGTGCACCAGCCGGCTTTTGTGCACCCGCGGAAACGCGTGCTGGGGCATGGCGGCGGCGATGGCCTGGTAGCGCTTGTCGATACGCCGCTCCGGGAACAGCCGCTGATAGGCGCTGCGGGTTTGCGGGTTGGCGGAGAACAGCACCAGCCCCGCGGTGTGCCGGTCGATGCGGTGCAAGGGCACCAGGTGCGGGTTGTCCAGGCGGCGGATCAAGCGCCGGAGCAAGGTTTGCTCGACGTACTCGCCGGTCGGCGTGACGGGCAGGAAGTGCGGCTTGTCGGCCACCACCAGGTGCTCGTCGACGTGCAGGATGGCCTCCTCCACCGGGATCGGCCGCTCGTTGGCCACCTCACGGAAATAGTGCAGGCGCATGCCGCGCCGGTAAGGCAGGTCGGCAGCGACCGCCTGCCCCTGGGCGTCGAGCACCCGGCCACGGGCAAAACGGTCGAGCCACTGCTCACGGCCAATGGCCTTGAAGTGGTCGCACAGGCAATCGAGCACCGTGGCCCAGTTGCCAGGTGGCAGGCACACCGTGCTGGCTTGCTGGCGGGCAGGGTCGAAGGGGCTGGTCATGGCGTAACTCGAATCGATCAAAGCCGGGCATTATCCCCCAAGCCCGGCAACGCAACCAGCCTCGCCCTCGCTGCGCGCCTTCAGCCAGCGCAATACCTGCACGGGCTCCCAGCGGCCAGGGTCGTAGAGCGCATACAGCAAGCCCTCGTAACCCACCACATCCAACCCCCGGTGATAGCCGGCACGCTGGAACAGCGCTTCGATCTCGGCGAAGCAGGTATTGAAATGGACCTTGCCGAACGGCGTGCGGTCCTCGGTGACCAGGCCTTCAAGGCGCATTTCCAGCACAGCTTCGGCCACCCGCTCTACCGGCATGCGGTTGACGCTGTACTTGAGTTGCTCGACGTTGAGCATGCATTCACCTCGATACTGTATTTATATACAGCATACGAACAAGCGCTTGCCGCCGTCAATGCGGCTTATTGCAGTCCCGGCAGGTAGCCCGTGCCTTTGCGGATGGTCAGCACCTGCCGGCGTGGCGCGGCCTGCGCCACCGACAGGTGCACCCAACGGTCGAATTCGAGGATCAGCTGGTCGAAGGCCACGGCGCTCTCGCTGACCTGGCGCACCACCTCGCGCGGGGTCATTCCCAATACCGTGAAGTCTGCCGCCAGCCCCTGTACATGTTGGCTGGTGGCCGCGCCGCCAACGCGCTTGTTGACAGCCACGCTGCGGTAGCCGCTGCTGACGACAATCGGCACACCGAACAGGGCGCGTACCTGTTCCAGTACGCTGCACAGCAACTGCAGGTTGGCGCGTGCCTCGGGTGGTGGGGTGTTGTCGAGCCCGTCCCTGGCTGCGAGCTGCGAAACGATCATTTCATCGAGGGTGAAATGAGGGGTGATGAACATGGCTGGATTCCTGACGACCTATGAATGATGCCGGCATCGGTGCGCCGGCACCCGATCATCACAGCGCAGCATTGATCATGGCGCAGGGATACCATTCCCCAGGGGTTTCACTGCCCCAGAAACGCCACCACCTGTTCGCCATCGAACGGCCAGTGCAACTCGGCACCGGTATCGCTGCGCCGCAGCACCGGGATGGTCAGGCCATAACGCTCGAACAGTGCCTCGCTGTCGGCGATATCGACCAGCTCGACCAGCAGGCCATGTTCGACAAATGGCATCAGCACGGCTTCGGCCACTTCGCACAAGTGGCAGCCGACAGTGCCGAAGAGTTGGCATTCAGGCAGCATGGAGCAGGACTCGCTAGGCAGGGGACAGACACCTATTCTAGGCCCGCCCTGCCCCTTGCGCACCCTGCCGAGGTCAATCCTGGCTGGTGGCGCCGATGCGGTGCAGCGACAAGTCGGCCCCCTGGAACTCCTGCTCGTGGCTCAGGCGCAGGCCATGCAGACGGCGGATGAGGCCATACACGGCAAAACCGCCGGCCAGTGCCACCAGCACCCCCGCCAGGCTGCCGATCAACTGGCTGGCCAGGCTGACCCCGCCCATGCCACCCAGGGCCGCCTGGCCAAAGATGCCGCAGGCGATGCCGCCCCACAGCCCGCACAGCCCGTGCAGTGGCCAGACGCCCAGCACATCGTCGATCTTCCAGCGGTTTTGCGCCGCGGTGAAGCTCCACACGAACAGCACCCCCGCCACCAGCCCGGTGGCCAGCGCACCGATCGGGTGCATCAGGTCGGAGCCGGCGCAGATCGCCACCAGCCCGGCCAGCGGCCCGTTGTGCAGGAAACCTGGGTCGTTGCGGCCAGCCAGCAAGGCCGCCAGGGTGCCGCCGACCATGGCCATCAGCGAGTTGAGCGCCACCAGGCCGCTGACGCCCTGCAGGGTCTGGGCGCTCATCACGTTGAAGCCGAACCAGCCGATGATCAGGATCCACGAGCCCAGGGCAAGGAACGGGATGCTCGACGGCGCGAAGGCCACCAGGCGGCCGTCGCGGTAGCGCCCGCGCCGCGCCCCCAGCAGCAGCACGGCGGCCAGTGCCAGCCAGCCGCCCATGGCATGCACCACCACCGAGCCTGCAAAGTCATGGAACGGCGCACCGAAGCGCGCCTGCAGCCAGCCCTGGATGCCCAGGTTGCCATTCCACACCACGCCTTCGAAGAAGGGGTAGATGAACGCCACGATCAATGCCGTTGCGCACAGCTGCGGGACGAAACGCGCGCGCTCGGCGATGCCGCCGGAGATGATCGCCGGGATCGCCGCCGCGAAGGTCAGCAGGAAGAAACACTTGACCAGGGCATAGCCGTGGTCGGCCGCCAGTTGCGCCGCCGGCTGGAAGAAGTTCACGCCGTAGGCGATCCAGTAGCCGATGAAGAAATACACCAAGGCCGAGATGGCGAAATCGCTGAGGATCTTCGACAAGGCATTGACCTGGTTCTTGTGGCGCACCGTGCCCACTTCGAGGAAGGCGAAGCCGGCATGCATGGCCAGCACCAAAATGGCGCCCATGAGGATGAACAGGGTGTTGGAACCATGGACCAGGGAGTCCATCGCGCTGTGGGTGTTTTCCATGAAAGAGGCAGACCTGCTGAAAAGGCACCAGGACAGTTCAAGCGCCTGCATCCCTGCACCGAATCGGTGCCAGCTTCTCGCCCGGGTTTTCCGGCCCGGGCGAAGCCTGCAGGGTTTTTTCTTGGGTTTGTCGTGGATTGGGTTAAGGTTTATCGGTACGCGCCGGGCGCGCTCGCCCTGAATCGGCGCACAACCCCAGGCACTGCCCCGGGTTGTGGCAAACGCCATCGGGCAATGGCTTAGCAAGGCCTGTACCAGGGCCGCACTGAACCTTCGGCGCACCGGCAAACTCGAATGATCTACACACCACACAGGGAGAGAGCCCCATGGCCAGCAAATCGGCAAAGACTGCACAAGACATACTGATGGCTGACTTCCAGGCCTTGGTCCGTGATACCGAGAAACTGCTGGCTGACACCGCCAACCTGGCGGGCGACCAGGCCGACGAATTGCGCGGGCAGATTCACGACCGCCTGACCCAGGCCCGCGAGACCCTGCAGCTGACCCAGGAGTCGGTGAAGGAGCGCGGCGAAGCGGCGCTGGGTACGGCCGAGCAGTACGTTCAGGACAACCCCTGGCAGGCCATCGGCATCGCCGCCGGTGTCGGCCTGCTGATCGGCCTGCTGGCCAATCGGCGTTGAGGAGCCCCCATGGAGAATGACGCCATTGCCAGCGGCGCCTCGGGCAAGCGCCTGGGCGCGGCACTGCTGGGGCTGCTGCACAGCCATATCGAACTGTTCGGCATCGAGTTGCAGGAGCAGAAGGGACGCACCCTGAGCCTGCTGCTGTTCGCGGGCCTGGCGCTGGTGTTCGCGCTGCTGCTGCTCACGGCGCTGTCGGGCCTGTTGCTGGTGCTGTTGTGGGACAGCTATCGCCTGGCCGGCATCGTCGGCCTGTGCGTGTTCTACGGCATCGCTGCGCTGTATTGCGCACTGCGGCTCAAGGCTGCGGTGTTCGACGAGTCGTCGCCCTTCGGTGCCACCCTCGAAGAACTTGCCAAGGACCGGGAGCGCCTGCTGCCATGAGCCTGCCTGAACTGCCGAACACCCGTAACCCAAGAGAATTGCGCAAGGCCCTGCTGCGTTTGCGCATGGAGATGCACCGCCAGGAAATCCGCCACGAATCCGGGCAGCTGCTGCAACCGTTGCAGCGCCTGCGCGGCATGGGCGGCTCGCTGCACGAAGGCCTGGGCATCAAGCACGCGCCGCTGTGGGGCATTGGCGCCGTGGTGGCGCTGGGCTTTCTGACCGGCAAGGGCGTGCGCAGCGGCAACCTGTCGCGCTTGGTGCGCCTGGGCAGCAGCCTGCTGCCGCTGGTACGCCTGTACCTGCAGGCAGGCCGGCGCCCCTGACCCTGTGCACCGCTGGCTGGCCAGCGGTGCCTGCCCACCCTTGCGCAGCCCTGCCTGACACAGGATGCTATGCCCTTCGATCGACAGGAGACCGCGCCTTGGACTGGCACACCCTGCTCACCCGCGAGCGCCTGGGCAAAGCCCTGTACAGCTCTGAAGAACTGGGGCGCAGCCCCTTCCACAAGGACCACGACCGGATCATCTTCTCAGGCGCGTTTCGCCGCCTGGGGCGCAAGACCCAGGTCCACCCCGTTACCAGCAATGACCATATCCATACCCGCCTGACCCACTCGCTGGAGGTCAGCTGCGTCGGCCGCTCGCTGGGCATGCGCGTGGGCGAGACCCTGCGCGACAGCCTGCCCGACTGGTGCGCGCCCAGCGACCTGGGCATGATCGTGCAGTCCGCCTGCCTGGCCCACGACATCGGCAACCCGCCCTTCGGCCACTCCGGCGAAGATGCCATCCGCCACTGGTTCCAGCAGGCCGCCGGGCGTGGCTGGCTGGACGACATGAGCGACGACGAGCGCGGCGACTTCCTCAATTTCGAAGGCAATGCCCAGGGTTTTCGGGTGCTGACCCAGCTTGAGTATCACCAGTTCGATGGCGGCACCCGGCTGACCTACGCCACCCTCGGCACCTACCTGAAGTACCCCTGGACGGCGCGCCACGCCGACGCCCTGGGCTACAAGAAGCACAAGTTCGGCTGCTACCAGAGCGAGCTGCCGCTGCTCGAGCAGATCGCCCGCAAGCTGGGCCTGCCGCTTCTGGAAGAGCAACGTTGGGCGCGCCACCCGCTGGTGTACCTGATGGAGGCCGCGGACGACATCTGCTATGCCTTGATCGACCTGGAAGACGGCCTGGAGATGGAGCTGCTGCACTACGCCGAGGTCGAGGCGCTGCTGCTCGACCTGGTGGGTGACGACCTGCCGGAAACCTACCGCCAGCTCGGCCCGTCCGATTCGCGGCGGCGCAAGCTGGCGATTCTGCGTGGCAAGGCCATCGAGCACCTGACCAACGCCGCCGCCCACGCCTTCGTCGAACAGCAGCAGGCACTGCTGGCCGGGCAGTTGAGCGGCGACCTGGTCGAGCACATGCATGGCCCGGCCAAGCGTTGCGTCCTGCAGGCCAAGGACATGGCGCGCAACAAGATCTTCCAGGACAAACGCAAGACACTGCACGAGATCGGCGCCTACACCACCCTGGAAATCCTGCTCAACACCTTCTGCGCCGCGGCCCTCGAACAACAAGGCGGGCGCATGCCCTCGTTCAAGAGCCGCCGGGTGCTCGACCTGCTCGGCAACAGTGCGCCCAACCCGCATGACTCGCTGTACAAGTCGTTCCTGCGCATGATCGACTTCATTGCCGGCATGACCGACAGCTATGCCAGTGAGATGGCGCGGGAAATGACTGGCCAATCTACCCCGTCCTGAATGCCTGCGATGCCGCCTGGCGCGACTGCCGGGCGGTTTTTGTAGGATGCTTCCTACAGTCGACGTTTAATCATTAAACACTGGCGAACAACTCGACGTTACGGGCATTGAAAACAGCCTGAACTCGGAATTGTTTTATTACACTTCGTGGCGCAAGTTGCTTTGTGTTGTAGGCAATTTCCCATAACGCCGCATTCGCCTCTCCACGCGTCCCCGACAACTTTCAACTGCGTTAAGGTGCGCCCTGCCTTCGTCATCCGCCGCAGGGAACTTGCACATGTATTCCGTATTCATAGTCGATGATCACCCGGTCATTCGCCTGGCTGTCCGTATGTTGCTCGAAAACCAGAGCTACAAGATCGTCGGCGAGTCCGACAATGGCGTAGACGCCATGCAGATGGTGCGCGAAACGCTTCCAGACCTGGTAATCCTCGACATCAGCATCCCCCGGCTGGACGGCCTCGAGGTGCTGTCACGCTTCCAGGCCATGGCCCTGCCCTCCAAGGTACTGGTTCTTACCGCGCAATCACCGGCGCTGTTCGCCCTGCGTTGCATGCACTCAGGCGCCGCTGGCTATGTGTGCAAGCAGGAAGACCTCAGTGAATTGCTCAGTGCAATAAAAGCCGTACTTGCCGGCTACAATTATTTTCCCAGCCAGACCGTCAACAATGGCCCGCAATCAGCGCAAGCCGACCTCAAACTGTTCCGCCAAGTCAATGATCGCGAGTTGATGGTGCTGCAACTTTTTGCCCAGGGAAGAAGCAACAAGGAAATCGCCTCCGGCATGTTTCTGAGCAACAAGACCGTCAGTACCTACAAGAAACGCCTGATGCAGAAGCTTCAGGTCGACACCCTGGTCGACCTCATCGAAATGGCCAAACGCAACGCGCTGGTCTGAGGCAGACATGGCGCGATTTCTAGCCGTCCTGCTCGTTTGCCTGGCAGCTTGCGCAGGCTGTGCCCAGGCCTCGGAACAGGAGGCCATGCCCTACACCTTGCTCGCCCGCTCATCGGCGGCAGCGGTGCGGCTGCAGCCCACACCGGCGCAGCAGCAATGGCTGCAGGAGCGTCAACAGCTGACCCTGGGCACCTCGGCGCCTGACTATCCCCCCTTCGACATCACCAGTGGTGGCCGCGACTACCAGGGTTTGACGGCCGAATACGCCGACCTGATCGGCAAGGCCCTGCAGCTGCCGATCCAGGTCAAGCGCTATTCCAGCCGGCAAGCGGCAGTGGCGGCGCTCAAACGCGGTGACATCGACCTGCTCGGCAGCGCCAATGGCTATGAAGCCGCCACCGATGGCCTGGCCCTTTCCCACCCCTATGCCATCGACCAGCCGGTGCTGGTCACCCGCGAGGACGAGCGGCGCGCGCTCGCCCCGGGCATGCACGGCATGCGCCTGGGCATGCTGTATCACTACCTGCCCACCCAGGACATCCTCGCCGCCTACCCCGAAGCCGAACTGCTGGCTTTCGGTTCTTCCTCGCAAGCCTTGAATGCCGTTGCCTTCGGCCAGGCCGACGTGTTCATCGGCGATACCCTCTCCACCCATTACCAACTCAATCGCGGCCACCTGCCACGCTTGCGCATGGCCAGTTTCGGCGAGCACGAAAACGTCGGCTTCGGCTTCGCCATGCGGGCCGATGACAACCTGCTGATCGAGCTGGTGAATGCAGCCCTCGAGCATCAACCAGGCAGCGTGCGCGCCAGCCTGCTCAAGCGCTGGAGCGCCGGTGGCGAGCTGCTGCTGAACAATCGCCATCTGCACCTCACGCCAGCCGAGGCGCACTGGTTGCAGGAACACCCGATCATGCAGGTGGCCATCGACGAAACCGCAGCACCGCTGTCCTATTTCGACAGCAACGGGCATTTTCGCGGCATAACGGCCGACCTGCTGGAGTTGATTCGCCTGCGCACCGGCTTGCGTTTCGAGGTGCAGCGGGCCAATGGCATTGCCGACATGGTCGCCCGCCTTGAAGACGGGCGCGTCAACATGATCGCCGCCCTGGCGGTAGAGGGCGCGCGCGACCTGCGCCTGCAGATGAGCCGCCCCTACCTCGAAAGCCCCTACGTGCTGGTGACCCGCGCCGAGGACAACGAGTACGCATCGCTCGAGCAACTGCATGGGCGCCGTATCGCGATCACCCGCTACAGCGCCATGGCAGAGCTGCTGGCCAGCCGCTACCCGCAAATCGGCTGGATCGAGACGGACAGCCCGTTCTATTCCATGGCCTTGCTCAGCAGTGACGCCGTCGATGGCGTGATCACCACGCTGGTCGACGCCAACCATGCCCTGGCCGGCAATGCCGACCTGGCCATCCGCCGCACGGTGGGCAGCGAGCCGGCCACCTTCGCCATGGCCACCGCTGCCCAGGCCACGGCGCTCGCGTCGATCCTGGATAAAGCCTTGCTGAGCATCTCACCGGAAGAGCTTGGCGGCATCAACAACCGTTGGCGCGACTTCAGCCGGCATGACGACGGCAGCTGGGCGCCGTTTCGCCGCCTGGCCCTGCAAGTGCTGCTGGGCACCGGCCTGCTGCTGTTGCTGGCGCTGATCTGGAACGCCCACCTGCGGCTGCAGATCCGCCAGCGCAAACATGCCGAACGCGCCCTCGGCGACCAGCTGGAATTCATGGGCGCCCTGCTCAACGGCACGCCCCACCCCATGTACGTGCGAGACCGCGACGGTTGCCTGCAAAGCTGCAACGCCAGTTACCTGGAGGCGGTGCAGGCGGACCTCGACCAGGTGCTGGGCAAGCGCCTGGAAGACAGCCTGTTCGCTGCCACCGAGCAAACCCGGCAGATCCAGGCCGACTACCTGCAGGTGATGGCCGCCGGCGTGCCGTTGGTGGTCGACCGCCCCTTGCGGCTCAAGGACCAGGAAATCACCATCTACCACTGGATCCTGCCGTACCGCGATTCGCTGGGCGAAGTACGCGGCATCATCGGCGGCTGGATCGACATCAGCGAACGCCGCAAGCTGGTGCAGGAACTGCGCGAGGCCAAGCAGCAGGCCGAAGAGGCCAACCGAGCCAAGAGCACCTTCCTTGCCACCATCAGCCACGAGATCCGCACGCCGATGAATGCCGTGATTGGCATGCTCGAGCTGGCGGTAAAGCGTGCCAACCACGGCCAGGTCGACCGCACTTCGCTGGAGGTCGCCCACCATTCGGCGAAGGACCTGCTCGGCCTGATCGGCGATATCCTCGACATCGTGCGGATCGAGTCCGGGCACCTGACCCTGGCGCCGGAACCGGTCGATGTGGCGGCACTGGTCGAATCGGTCGGCCGCATCTTCGAGGGCCAGGCGCGGCTCAAGGGGTTGGCCCTGGAAGTCATCATCAACCCCAGCGCCCGCTGCCATGCGTTGCTCGACCCGCTGCGCTTCAAGCAGATCCTCTCCAACCTGGTCAGCAATGCCATCAAGTTCACCGAACATGGCCATGTGCGCCTGTGCCTGAACCTGCGCGAAGCAGGCCCAAGGTCGGCCCCGAGCCTGGCGCTGGAGGTACGCGACAGCGGCATCGGCATTCATGACGACGACCTGCAGCGCCTGTTCAACCCCTTCGTCCAGGTCAACCCGCACAGCCAGGGAGCGCGCGCAGGCACCGGGCTGGGCCTGGCCATCTGCCGCAGCCTGTGCGAAATGATGGGCGGCAGGCTGAGCATCAAGAGCCTGCCGGATTTCGGCACCCAGGTGCGCATGACCCTGCCGCTGCAGCCTGCCACTACGCCGCCCTTGCCTGCGCCGATCGAAGACGAGGTCGACACCCCCGACCCGCGCCTGAACGTGCTGGTGGTCGACGACCACCCGGCCAACCTGCTGCTGATGGCCCAGCAGCTGGGCTATCTGGGCCTTCGCCAAACCACCGCCAGCGGCGGTCGCGAAGGCCTGGATACCTGGCGTAACGGGCAGTTCGATGTGCTGGTGCTGGACTGCAACATGCCGCACATGAACGGCTACCAGCTGGCCGCTGCCATTCGCGCCGAAGAACGCCGCAGCAAGCGGCCACCCTGCGTCATCCTCGGCTATACCGCCAACGCCCAGCCGGAAGTCAGGCAGAAATGCCTGAGCGCCGGCATGGACGACTGCCTGCTCAAGCCCATCAGCCTGCGCACACTCAGCCAGCGCCTGGCGGTGATTGCCCGGCACGGGCAAGCGGCGCCGTTCGACTTGCAGGGCCTGCGCAGCATCGTCGGCGACAACCCAAGCGAACGCGACCGCCTGCTCACGGCCCTGCACCAGAGCCTGCAACAGGACCTGGCCGAACTGATGAGCCTTGACCCCGGCACCCAGGCCCTCGAGCTGGGCGAGCAGGCACACAAGATCCTCAGCGCCGCGCGGATGCTGGAAGCCAAGGGCATGATGCTGGCCTGCGAGGCCATGGGCGAGGAGGCGTTGCCGGTGCCACAGCTGAGGCTGCGTCGGCAGGTATTGGCACGGCACATGCGCCGTGTGGAGAAAGCCCTGGCCAGGGAACTGGCCAGGGCTTGATCGAACGCCGCCCGTGCGGGCGGGCGCTCAAGCGTGCATCAGGAAGCCGGGTTGATCGGCTTTTCCGGATACCAGGCGTCCAGCAGCGGGCTGACTTCGATGCTAGTCAGTTCGCTGCGGCCCTTGAGCCAGGCTTCGACGGCAGCGCGCTGTTCTTCGCTGACCGAGCCACGCTTGGCCGAGCACACCAGGCCGAAATCATCGCCGCCGACATAGTCCAGGCCATTGGCATCCATGGCTTCTGCGAGGAAGGCGTCGAGGAAGGCATCGATGGCTTCGTCAGACAGGTCTTCCTTGAAACCCAGGTTCAGTTCGAAACCCAGCTCCTGGAATTCATCCACGCACAGTTTCTTGCGCAGACGACGGGAACGGTTGGTAGCCATGAAACAATCCTCTTGAGTAATTACGCGCGGCACTTTAACAGTTTCCGCAGGGCAACGGCGCTTTTCCGTCGAACGTGGCGCATCAGCGCTGCGCTTGGGGCATAATGCGCACTATATTTCGTTCTGGGGTCATCACTTCTTACAGCCCCAATCTCCTTTTCCCTCGTGCGCAGGGTATTAATCTCTTATGATCAAAACGCTTCGTCCCTTCGTTCTCGCCGGCCTGCTGCTGCCGTTCGCACTGCCCAGCCAGGCGGCAACCGTCAATACCACCCTGCCACCCAAAGTGCAGCAGGCGCTCAAGGCCAACAAGCTGCAGGACAACGCACTGTCTCTGGTGATGCTGCCGCTGAACGGCCCCGGCACGGCGACCGTGTTCAACGCCGATGTGTCGGTGAACCCGGCGTCGACCATGAAACTGGTCACCACCTACGCCGCGCTCGAGCTGCTTGGCCCGACCTTCCAGTGGAAAACCGAGTTCTACACCGACGGCACCCTGAGCAACGGCGTGCTCAACGGCAACCTGTACCTCAAGGGCGGTGGCGACCCGAAGCTGAACATGGAGAAGCTGTGGCTGCTGATGCGTGACCTGCGCGCCAATGGCGTGCGCACCGTCACCGGCGATCTGGTGCTGGACCGCAGCCATTTCGTGCAGCCCAACCTGCCGCAGTTCAATGACGATGGTGGCGATGTCAACAAGCCGTTCCTGGTCAAGCCAGACTCCCTGCTGGTCAACCTCAAGGCCCTGCGCTTCGTCGCCCGCAACGACGGCGGCAAGGTGACCGTGGCGGTCGAGCCGCCGATCGCCAGCATCCGCATCGACAACCAGGTCAAGGCCGTGGCCTCCAAGCAATGCACCGGCGATGTGCGCTACAACCCGGTGCCGCAGCCGGATGGCATCAGCGTGGTGGTCAGCGGCCAGCTGGGCGATGGCTGCAATTCGCAGACCTACCTGTCGCTGCTCGACCACCCGACCTACGCCGCCGGCGCGGTGCGGGCGATCTGGAACGAACTGGGTGGCACCATCCAGGGCCGTGACCGCATCGAAAACGTGCCCAAGAGCGCGCGCCTGCTGGCCCGGGCCTTCTCGCCAGACCTGGTGGAAGTGATCCGCGACATCAACAAGTACAGCAACAACACCATGGCCCAGCAGCTGTTCCTGAGCCTGGGCGCGCAGTTCCGCACCGACGCCGACGGCGACGACGCCCGCGCCGCCCAGCGGGTGGTGCGCCAGTGGCTGGCGAAAAAGGGCATTACCGCCCCGCACCTGGTGATGGAAAACGGCTCGGGCCTGTCCCGCGCCGAACGGGTAAGCACCCGCGAGATGGCGGCGCTGCTGCAGGCGGCCTGGAAGAGCCCGTACTCGGCCGAATTCATCAGCTCGATGCCGCTGGTGGGCATGGATGGCACCATGCGCAAGCGCCTCAAGCGCACCGCCTTGACCGGCGAAGGCCACATCAAGACCGGCACCCTGAACACCGTGCGCGCCATCGCCGGCTTCAGCCGCGACAGCAATGGCAACACCTGGGCTGTGGCGGCGATCCTCAATGATCCGAAACCGTGGGGCGCCTCGCAGGTGCTGGACCAGGTGCTGCTGGACCTGTATCGCCAGCCGAAGACGGCCGACAGCACGGCCGCCGTCGCGCCCTGATTCAACGGCTGGGCCCCTCGCCGGCAAGCCGGCTCCCACAGCTACCGCGCTGGCTTCAACAACAGCGCAGTACCTGTGAGAGCCGGTTTGCCGGCGAGGGGGCCATGAGCGGTATC
>NZ_BQIP01000041.1 GCF_021602585.1 Pseudomonas faucium | reverse complement strand
CAAGGCCGGCAATTCCGGCGAGGGCATGGATGATTTCGTCTTCCAGATCACCCAGGAAGAATTCCTCGAATTCATGTTCGAAGACCTTGAGCTGCCCAACCTGGTCAAGCGCCACCTGACCGGCACCGACACATTCAAGACCGTGCGCGCCGGCATCGCCAACGAAGGCAACCCGTCGCGCATCAATATCGTGCGCACGCTGCGCTCGGCCCATGCCCGTCGTATCGCCCTGACCGGCAGCAGCCGTGCGCTGCTGCGTGAGGCGCAAAAGGAACTGGCCCGGCTCAAGGTCGAGGAGCCCGACAACTTCACCGATATCCAGGAAGTGGAACAGGAAATCGATCGGCTCAAGGCACGCATCAACCGCCTGCCCTTCCTCGACACCTTCGACCTCAAGTACAACCTGCTGGTCAAACAGCCCAACCCCAGCTCCAAGGCAGTGATGTTCTGCCTGATGGACGTGTCCGGCTCGATGACCCAGGCCACCAAGGACATCGCCAAACGCTTCTTCATCCTCCTGTACCTGTTCCTCAAGCGGAACTACGACCGCATCGAAGTGGTGTTCATTCGCCACCACACCAGTGCCCGCGAAGTCGACGAGGAAGAATTCTTCTACTCCCGGGAAACCGGCGGCACCATCGTCTCCAGCGCGCTGAAGATGATGCAGGAGATCATGGCCGAGCGTTATCCGGCCAGCGACTGGAACATCTATGCAGCCCAGGCGTCCGACGGCGACAACTGGAACGATGACTCGCCGATCTGCCGCGAGATCCTGTCCAAGCAGATCATGCCGCACGTGCAGTACTACACTTACGTCGAGATCACCCCGCGTGAACATCAGGCGCTGTGGTACGAGTACGAGCGAATCGGCGAGGCCTTCCCCGACACGTTCGCCCAGCAACAGTTGGTTTCGGCCGGCGATATCTACCCGGTCTTCCGTGAACTCTTCCAGCGCAGGTTAGCCACATGACCGCCAGAGCACAGAGACGCCAACCCATTTCCACCGGGTCCGAGTGGACGTTCGAGCTGATCCAGACCTACGATCGGGAAATCAGCCGCCTGGCCGAGCGTTACGCCCTGGACACCTACCCCAACCAGATCGAAGTGATCACCGCCGAGCAGATGATGGATGCCTACGCCTCCGTGGGCATGCCGCTGGGCTATCACCACTGGTCCTACGGCAAGCAGTTCCTCAGTACCGAGAAGTCCTACAGCCGCGGCCAGATGGGCCTGGCCTACGAGATCGTGATCAACTCCGATCCCTGCATCGCCTACCTGATGGAAGAGAACACCATGTGCATGCAGGCACTGGTGATCGCCCACGCCTGCTATGGCCATAACAGCTTCTTCAAGGGCAACTACCTGTTCCGCACCTGGACGGATGCCACCTCGATCATCGACTACCTGGTGTTCGCCAAGCAGTACATTGCCCAGTGTGAGGAGCGCCATGGCATCGACGCCGTGGAAGACCTGATCGACTCCTGCCATGCGCTGATGAACTACGGCGTCGATCGCTACAAGCGCCCCTATCCGATCTCGGCCGAGGAGGAACGCCGGCGCCAGAAGGACCGCGAGGAGCACCTGCAGCGGCAGATCAACGACCTGTGGCGCACCATCCCCAAAAGTGCGGAAAAAGGCGGAGACCGCGACGATGCGCGATTCCCCTCCGAACCTCAGGAAAACATCCTCTACTTCATCGAGAAAAACGCCCCACTGCTCGAATCCTGGCAACGCGAAGTAGTACGCATCGTGCGCAAGATCGCCCAGTACTTCTACCCACAGCGCCAGACTCAGGTCATGAACGAAGGCTGGGCGACCTTCTGGCACTACACGCTGATGAACGACCTCTACGACGAAGGCCTGATTACCGAAGGCTTCATGATGGAGTTCCTGCAGTCACACACCAGCGTGGTGTTCCAACCCGGCTTCGATAGCCCCTACTACAACGGCATCAACCCTTACGCACTGGGTTTTGCGATGTACACCGACATCCGCCGGATGTGCGAAAACCCCACCGAGGAGGACCGCCGCTGGTTCCCAGACATCGCAGGCAGTGATTGGCTGTCGACCATCAAGTTCGCCATGAGCAGCTTCAAGGATGAAAGCTTCATCCTGCAGTACCTGTCACCCAAGGTGATCCGCGACCTCAAGCTGTTCAGCATTCTCGACGACGACCAGCGCGACGACCTGGTGGTGCCGGCCATTCACGACGAGGCGGGTTACCGCATCATTCGTGAACAACTGGCGTCCCAGTACAACCTCGGCAACCGCGAACCGAACGTGCAGATCTGGAGCATCGACCGCCGCGGCGACCGTTCTTTGACCCTGCGTCACCAGCAGCACAACCGCAAACCGCTTGGCGACTCCACCGAAGAGGTGCTCAAGCACCTGCACCGCCTGTGGGGCTTCGACATCCACCTGGAAACCGTGCAGGGCGAGCAGGTGGTCAAGACCCATCACATGCCTCCCCGTGGCGAGCACGGCGAAAGCGGCGACTATGGCCGCATGGACCTGGCCGTCATTCATCACCTCTAGCGCAAGGCACCGCCATTGCTGCCGACAGGGTATCCTGTGGGCAGTAATGGAGGTTGCACATGCACATCTACAAAGTCGGCGGCGCGGTACGCGATCGCCTGCTCGGGCGCCCGGTGAGTGATATCGACTGGCTGGTGGTCGGCGCGACCGTCGAGCAAATGCACGCCAAGGGCTACCGCCCGGTGGGCGCTGATTTCCCGGTTTTTCTGCACCCCAAGACTGGCGAGGAATACGCCTTGGCCCGCACCGAACGCAAGAGCGGGCGCGGCTATGGCGGCTTTACCTTCCACGCAAGCCCGGACGTGACGCTCGAAGAAGACCTGATTCGCCGTGACCTGACCATCAATGCGATGGCCGAGGACGACCACGGCAACGTCATTGACCCCTACCATGGCCAGGGCGACCTTGAGCAGCGCATTCTGCGCCACGTTTCGCCGGCGTTCGCCGAAGATCCCCTGCGTGTGTTACGCGTGGCGCGCTTCGCCGCACGCTATGCGCCGCTGGGCTTTAGCGTCGCCGATGAAACCCTGGCGCTGATGCGGCAGATCAGCGAATCCGGCGAGCTGCAGGCGTTGACCGCCGAGCGCAGCTGGAAAGAGATCGAGCGCGCTCTGATGGAGGACGAACCTCAGGTATTCATCCAGGTGCTGCACGATTGCGCAGCCCTGCAACAGCTGATGCCGGAGCTTGACGCCGATGCAGCCTCGCTGGCTGCGCTGATCCAGGCCGCCAAGCATCATCAGCCCCTGCATGTGCGCTGGGCGTGCCTGTTGCAGGGCCTTGATCCTGCATCGATCAAGGCACTGAACCAGCGCTTCAAGGCGCCACGAGAATGCCAGGAACTCGCCCTGCTGGTGGACGAATACGCGGGGCATGGGCGCAAGGCCCTCGAACTCGAACCCCAGACACTGCTGGAGCTGCTGCAAAAGTTCGATGTGTATCGCCGGCCGCAGCGGTTCGAAGACTTCATAGCCGCGTGCGAAATGGATGCGCGAGGTGCGGGTGCACTAAGTTATCCACAGGGTGAATATCTGCGCGGCGCAGCCGCGGCAGCCAGGGCGGTGGACGTGAAGCCCCTGGTGGCGGCCGGGTTGACTGGGCAAGGACTGGGGGAGGCGCTGAAGGAAGAACGACTGAAAGCGCTACAAAACTACAAAGGCGGCGCTAGCCACTGAAGCAGCCCTAATCGCTTGCGCAATCTCTGTGGGAGCCGGCTTGCCGGCGATGAGGCCAGCGAATAGTTGCAGCCTTGGGTAGCCTTTCAGTGCCCTATCGCCGGCAAGCCGGCTCCCACAATTACCCAAGCGTCAGCTGCAGCCCGCGCCACTCGAACGGCACCGGCGCCAGCACCTGTTCGATGCGCGCCTCCTGCCACAGCTGCGCCATGCGCTTGCCTACCCCCGGATGCACTAGGTCAGGCGCCAGCAGCGACAACGGCCACAGCACGAAGGCATTTTTCAGGATCTCGGCCCTGGGCAGCACCAGGCCATCGTGGTTACCGTGCAGATCGTCATACATCAGCACATCGATATCCAGCGGCAACCCCTTGCGGTCAGGGGCATAACGACCATTGTCGGCCTCGATGAACTTGAGCCGGCGGTCCAGCTCCATCAGCGGCAGGTCGGTCTTGCCGGTCACCACGAAGTTGATGAACGGGCCGCTCTTGATCCCCACCGCCTGGCTCTCGAAGGCCGGAGAACAGCGCATGTCGGTGAGGATGGCAGCCAGCGCATCGAGCCCAGCGCACAGGTGCGCGTGGCGGTCGATGTTACTGCCAAGGCCCAGGTAAACCGTGCTCAGAGGCATCCGCGCTCGATCTCCACGCCAACACCACCACGGGCCGCAGGAACGGCGCCCGGCTTGGTCAGCTTCAGCCGCACCCAAGGAATGTGGAACTCTTCCATCAGTACCGCGACCAGCCGTTCGGCGAAGGTTTCCACCAACTCGAAGCGTGCCTGCTCGGCAAAGGCCTGGATGCGCGACGAAACGCTGGCATAGTCCAACGCCAGGTTCAAATCGTCACCGGCCGCGGCCGGGCGGTTGTCCCAGGCAAAGCTCAGGTCCAGGCGCAAGCATTGGCGAATATCCCGTTCCCAGTCATAGGCACCGATGACGGTCTCGACTTCCAGGCCTTCGATGAACACTCTGTCCAAGCACTTCTCTCCACAACACGACAAGGGCGACTGGCGCCGTTAGAATCAGGGCGTCCTCGCCCGGAATAGTTAGCATGTTTTGGTTACTGGCGCTGCTCGCCTACCTGCTTGGCTCGCTGTCCTTCGCCATCGTCCTCAGCCGCCTTTCGGGCAGCCCGGACCCGCGTTCCAGCGGTTCAGGCAATGCCGGCGCCACCAACATGCTACGCCTGGCGGGCCGTAAACTGGCGATCCTGACCCTGCTTGGCGACCTGTGCAAGGGCTTGTTGCCCGTGCTGCTCGCGCGCCTGGCCGGCCTCGACCTGCAGGAACAGGCCTGGGTCGGCGTCTGCGCGGTGCTGGGCCACCTGTTCCCGGTGTACTTCCGCTTCCAGGGCGGCAAGGGCGTCGCCACTGCGGCCGGCATGCTCATGGCCCTGTACTTTCCGGCCGCGCTGCTGGCCATCGGTGCCTGGCTGCTGACCTTCTACCTCACCCGCACCAGCTCCCTGGCCGCCCTGATCGCCACACCACTGACCCTGCCGTTGCTGGCCTGGCGCGAGCCCGAGGCCCTGCTGCCGATCAGCGTGCTCACGGTGATGATCGTCTGGCGTCATCGCAATAACCTTCGCGACCTGTTCGCCGGGCGCGAACGCCATTTCTGACGTTCGCCTGTCCGTTTACAACGGCGGCAACTGCTCCATTGGCCAGCGCGCCTGCACGCTGATCGCCAGGTCCTGCTGCTGCCCGGCCAACAGCCGCTGGCAGCCGGCATAGGCGATCATCGCGCCATTGTCGGTGCAGAACTGGGGACGCGCGTAGTACACGTTGCCTTTGAGCCCGGCGAGCATGTCCTCCAGAGAGGCACGCAGTGCCTTGTTGGCGCTGACGCCACCAGCGATGACCAGGCGCTTGAGGCCGGTCTGCTTGAGTGCGCGCTTGCACTTGATGGTCAGAGTCTCCACCACCGCCTGCTGGAACGCCAGGGACACGTCGCAACGGGTTTGCTCATTGTCGTCGCCAGCATCGCGGCATTGCTGCCAGGTGTTCAGGGCGAAGGTCTTGAGGCCACTGAAGCTGAACTCCAGGCCCGGGCGATCGGTCATCGGCCGCGGGAACACGAAGCGCCCTGGCACGCCGCGCTCGGCCAGGCGAGCGATTTCCGGGCCGCCGGGGTAGTTCAGGCCGATCAGCTTGGCCGTCTTGTCGAATGCCTCGCCGGCAGCGTCATCCAGGCTCTCGCCCAGCAGTTGGTACTGGCCGATGCCATCGACCCGAACGAGCTGGGTATGGCCGCCGGACACCAACAAAGCGACGAACGGGAATTCGGGAGGGTTTTCCTCCAGCATCGGCGCCAGCAGGTGGCCTTCCATATGGTGTACGCCGATCGCCGGGATGTCCCAGGCGAACGCCAGGGCCTGGGCGCACGAAGCGCCGACCAGCAGCGCACCGACCAGGCCAGGGCCCGCGGTGTAGGCGATCGCGTCGATCTCGGTGGCCACGCAGCCGGCCTCGTCCAACACCTGGCGGATCAACGGCAGCATGCGCTTGACGTGGTCACGCGACGCAAGCTCGGGCACGACCCCGCCAAACACACGGTGCAGGTCGATCTGGCTGAACAGCGCATCGGCCAACAAACCGCGCTCACTGTCGTATAATGCGACGCCGGTTTCGTCGCAGGATGTTTCCAATCCCAGTACTAGCATGGGCTCGTCCCTTGTGGGGGCTGAATTCGAAGCCGCGCATGATAGTCCCCGTGCCGGGTGCCGACCAGCGGTTTTCGATCAGAGGCTTTGCATTCCGGCGTACTAAGGGTTAACATCCGCAACCCTTGAAAACCGACGTTCTCCAGCACACCTTTGTTTTGCCAGGAGCACGTCTACCCCGGTAATGAATTAAGGTAGCCCTGGATGCCAGCCGTCAAAGTTAAAGAGAACGAACCCTTCGACGTAGCTCTGCGTCGTTTCAAGCGCTCCTGCGAAAAAGCCGGTGTACTGGCTGAAGTTCGTAGCCGCGAGTTTTACGAGAAGCCGACCGCAGAGCGTAAGCGCAAAGCAGCTGCTGCTGTTAAGCGTCACGCCAAGAAAGTTCAGCGCGAACAGCGCCGCGCCGTTCGTCTGTACTAATACAGACGTTCAACGCAAAGCTTCTGCCCTGCCCGGCTCACCGCCGGGCCGATGGCAGCGGTTGTTTCACCCTTGAGCAGCTAGCCCAAGGCGTCCGTCGCAATTCGCAGCGGGCAATCGTGTCAACGCGTCAGAACTGGTTTCGGCCAGCCGTGCACGTCACACTGACGAGCCCCTGGTAATCCCGGTGGCTACCGACGAGCACACATTCCCTCGCACTTCCCCCTAGCATCACTCGCCCCAACCGGTGCGCTAGCGATTAGACTTGCCAGTTGCCAGATGACGAGACTGCCATGGCCGGGCTGATTCCCCAAAGCTTCATTGACGACCTGATCAACCGCCTCGACATCGTCGACGTGGTGAGTTCGCGCGTCCAGCTGAAAAAGGCCGGCAAAAACTACTCCGCGTGCTGCCCGTTCCACAAGGAGAAAACCCCCTCCTTCACGGTCAGCCCCGACAAGCAGTTCTACTACTGCTTCGGCTGCGGTGCCGGTGGCAACGCCCTGGGCTTCGTCATGGACCACGACAACCTGGACTTCCCCCAGGCCGTCGAGGAGCTGGCCCGCGCTGCCGGCATGGAAGTGCCCCGCGAAGAAGGCCGGCGCGGGCAGAAACCCCGCCAGCCAACCGACTCGCCGCTCTACCCGCTGCTCGATGCCGCCGCCGAGTTCTACCGCCAGGCCCTGCGCAGCCACCCCACCCGCAAAGCCGCGGTGGAGTACCTCAAGGGCCGCGGCCTGTCAGGCGAAATTGCCCGCGACTTTGGCCTGGGCTTCGCCCCGCCGGGCTGGGACAACCTGCTCAAGCACCTGGGCGCCGACACCCTGCAACAGAAGGTGATGATCGATGCCGGCCTGCTGATCGAGAACGCCGAAAGCGGCAAGCGCTACGACCGCTTCCGCGACCGGGTGATGTTCCCCATCCGCGACAGCCGCGGGCGCATCATCGCCTTTGGTGGCCGAGTGCTCGGCGATGACAAGCCCAAGTACCTCAACTCCCCGGAAACCCCGGTATTCCACAAGGGCCAGGAGCTGTACGGGCTGTACGAGGCGCGCAAGCACAACCGCAACCTCGACGAGATCATCGTCGTCGAGGGCTACATGGACGTCATCGCCCTGGCCCAGCAAGGCCTGCGCAATGCCGTGGCCACCCTGGGCACCGCCACCAGCGAAGAACACCTCAAGCGCCTGTTCCGCGTGGTGCCCAGCGTGCTGTTCTGCTTCGACGGCGACCAGGCCGGGCGCAAGGCTGCCTGGCGCGCCCTGGAGTCGGCCCTGCCGGCCCTGCAGGATGGGCGCCGCGCACGCTTTCTGTTCCTGCCCGAAGGCGAAGACCCCGACAGCCTGGTGCGCGCCGAAGGCACTGATGCCTTCATGGCGCGCATCAACCAGCACGCCCAGCCGCTGGCCGACTACTTCTTCGAGCAACTGAGCGCCGAAGCCGACCCGCGTTCGCTGGAAGGCAAGGCGCACATGGCGACCCTGGCAGCACCGTTGATCGAAAAGATTCCCGGTGCCAACCTGCGCCAGCTGATGCGCAACCGCCTGAAGGAAATCACCGGCCTCGACCCGCAGCAGGTCGAGCAACTGGCCCAGCACGCCCCTGCCGCCAGCAGCGTGCCCGACTACGACCCTGGCTTCGATTACGACGCCATGGCCAGCTACACCCCCGACTACAGCGACATGCCGGCGCACGACTACGCCCCGGCGCAGCAGGAACAGCACTGGAAGCCGAACAAGGGCGGCGCCAAGAAGCCCTGGAGCGACAAGCCCTGGGACAAGAACCGCAAAGGCGGCAAGCCTTGGCAGCAACGCGACGAGGCACCGCCACGCACGCCGGCACCGGTAGAACCGCCGACCCTGGCCGCCCTGCGCACCTTGCTGCACCACCCGCTGCTGGCCGGCAAGGTCGAAGACGCCAGCCATTTCGCCGATGAAGAACACCTCTACAGCCAGTTGCTGGTGGCCTTGATCGAAGCCGCGCAGAAAAATCCTGGGCTAAGCTCAATGCAACTGATTGCACGCTGGCATGGGACCGAACAAGGCCGCCTGCTGCGGGCCCTGGCGGAAAAGGAATGGCTGATCGTGGCCGACAACCTTGAACAACAGTTTTTCGACACCATAACTAGCTTGTCCGCCCGCCAACGCGAGCGCAGCCTGGAACAACTGCTCAGAAAAGCACGTCAAAGCGAATTGACCAGCGAGGAAAAATCACAGCTCCTCGCCCTGCTGAGCCGGAATGTTCCCGCACAAACGCCGACCTCATCTGGCGCGTGAGGCCCATGCTCGGGTATAATCCTCGGCTTGTTTTTTGCCCGCCAAGACCTTCAGTGGATAGGGTGTTATGTCCGGAAAAGCGCAACAGCAGTCTCGTATCAAAGAGTTGATCACCCGCGGTCGTGAGCAGGGCTACCTGACTTACGCGGAGGTCAACGACCACCTGCCTGAGGATATTTCAGATCCGGAACAGGTGGAAGACATCATCCGCATGATCAACGACATGGGGATCAACGTATTCGAGAGTGCTCCGGATGCGGATGCCCTTCTGTTGGCGGAAGCCGACACCGACGAAGCCGCGGCCGAGGAAGCCGCAGCAGCGTTGGCGGCAGTTGAAACCGATATCGGCCGCACGACCGACCCGGTGCGCATGTACATGCGCGAAATGGGTACCGTCGAGCTGCTGACCCGCGAAGGCGAAATCGAAATCGCCAAGCGTATCGAGGAAGGCATCCGCGAAGTGATGGGCGCTATCGCCCACTTCCCGGGCACTGTCGACTACATCCTCGGCGAATACGACCGCGTCACCACCGAAGGTGGCCGTCTGTCGGATGTTCTCAGCGGTTACATCGACCCTGACGACAACATCGCCGCCCCGACCGAAGAGGTGCCGATCCCTGGCGCCAAGGCCGCGGCCGCGAAGGAAGAGTCCGACGACGAAGAGGAAGAATCGGAAAGCGGTGACGACGAGGAAGAGACCGAGAGCGGTCCTGACCCAGTCGTTGCAGCCCAGCGTTTCGGTGCCGTTTCCGACCAGCTCGCCATCACCCTCAAGGTGCTGAAGAAGCATGGCCGTGACCACGCCGAGAGCATCGGTGCAATGCAGGCCCTGGCTGATCTGTTCATGCCGATCAAGCTGGTGCCCAAGCAGTTCGATGTGCTGGTCGAGCGTGTACGTGACGCCCTGAATCGCCTGCGCCAGCAAGAACGCGCCATCATGCAACTGTGCGTGCGTGACGCGCGCATGCCGCGTGCCGACTTCCTGCGCCTGTTCCCGAGCAACGAAACCGACCAGACCTGGAGCGGTGACCTGGCCAAGCGCAACACCAAGTGGGCTGCCGCCCTGGGTGAAAAGGACGCCGCCATCGTCGCTTGCCAGCAAAAGTTGATCGACCTCGAGACCGAGACCGGCCTGACCGTGGCCGAGATCAAGGAAATCAACCGTCGCATGTCCATCGGCGAGGCCAAGGCCCGTCGCGCCAAGAAAGAAATGGTCGAGGCGAACCTGCGTCTGGTGATTTCCATCGCCAAGAAGTACACCAACCGTGGCCTGCAGTTCCTCGACCTGATCCAGGAAGGCAACATCGGCTTGATGAAGGCGGTGGACAAGTTCGAATACCGTCGCGGCTACAAGTTCTCGACCTACGCCACCTGGTGGATCCGCCAGGCGATCACCCGTTCGATCGCCGACCAGGCGCGCACCATCCGTATCCCGGTGCACATGATCGAGACGATCAACAAGCTCAACCGTATTTCCCGCCAGATGCTGCAGGAAATGGGCCGTGAACCGACCCCGGAAGAGCTCGGTGAGCGCATGGAAATGCCTGAGGACAAGATCCGCAAGGTACTGAAGATCGCCAAAGAGCCGATCTCCATGGAAACCCCGA
Source organism: Pseudomonas faucium (assembly GCF_021602585.1). GTDB lineage: Bacteria > Pseudomonadota > Gammaproteobacteria > Pseudomonadales > Pseudomonadaceae > Aquipseudomonas > Aquipseudomonas faucium. Next base: position 11,231 of record NZ_BQIP01000041.1, on the reverse strand, counting down.
TCGGTGACGATGAAGATTCGCACCTGGGCGACTTCATCGAGGACTCGACCATGCAGTCCCCGATCGACGTGGCCACGGTCGAAAGCCTCAAGGAAGCGACCCGTGACGTGCTCTCGGGCCTGACCGCACGTGAAGCCAAAGTGCTGCGCATGCGTTTCGGTATCGACATGAACACCGACCACACCCTCGAAGAGGTGGGCAAGCAGTTCGACGTGACCCGTGAGCGGATCCGTCAGATCGAAGCGAAGGCGTTGCGCAAATTGCGCCACCCGACTCGCAGCGAGCATCTGCGCTCCTTCCTCGACGAGTGAAGACAAAACCCCGGCCCAGGCCGGGGTTTTTCTTATGTGACAAAAGGTCGTGGCCACTCGCTACCCGCCGGGCCGATTGCCCGTCTACACTCGAGTTCAGACCACCTGAATGCGAGGCTGATATGCCGCCTATGCCGGCCATTCTGTTGCTGCTCCTGATCCTGTGGAACACGACGGCCGGCGCCCTGACCCTGACAGACGAGGAAAAAACCTGGCTGGCTGCCCACCCGCAGCTGAAGCTGGGCGTCGACGCTTCCTGGCCACCGTTCGAGTTTCGTGACCAGGAAGGCCGGTACCAGGGATTGGCCGCCGATTACATCGCCTTGCTCCAGGAGCGCCTGGGTGTAACGCTCAAACCGATCGAGCCCAGCAGCTGGACCGAGGTACTGCAGCAGGCACGGGAAAGCCGCATCGACCTGCTGCCCGGCATCATGTCCACGCCGGAGCGCCAGGGTTACCTGGCCTTCACCCGCCCTTACCTGGATTTCCCCATCGTCATCCTGGCCCATGAAGGCGGCGCACAACCGCGCACCCTCAAGGACCTTTACGGCCTGAAGATCGCCGTGGTGGAGAACTACGCCCCCCATGAGCTGCTACGCACCCACCACCCCGACCTCAACCTGGTGGCCATGCCCAATGTCAGCTCGACCTTGCAGGCGCTGGCCACCGACGAAGTGGACGCGGTGGTCGGCGACCTTGCCTCGAGCATCTGGAGCCTGCGCCAGCTCAAGCTTGAGGGCCTGTACGTCAGCGGCGAGACCCCGTACCGCTATCAGCTGGCCATGGCCGCACCGCGCGACGACAAGGTCTTGGTGGGCATCCTGGACAAGGTCATGGCCGACATGTCCAGCGACGAAATCAGCCAGATCCAGCAACGCTGGGTCGGCAACGTGGTGGACCAACGCACCTTCTGGCACGACATGCTGATCTACGGCCTGCCCGCCATGCTGCTGCTGGTCGCCATCCTCGCCGTGGTCATCCGCATCAATCGCCGGCTCAGCTCGGAAATTTCCCGGCGCATCGCGCTGGAGCAGGAGCTGCGCAGCAGCGAGTACCACTACAGGGGCCTGATCGAGAGCCTGTCGGCCATTGCCTGGGAGGCCGACGCCAACGATTTCACCTACAGCTACGTTTCGCCACATGCCGAAGACCTGCTTGGCTACCCCTTGCACGACTGGCTCAAACCCGGCTTCTGGCGCAGCATCCTGCACCCTGACGACGCCCTCTGGGCCCAGGCCTTCTGCGAAAGCGAAACCGCCGCCGGGCGTGACCACAGCCTCGATTACCGGGTGATCCGCGCCGATGGCCAGGCGCTTTGGGTACGCAATATCGTCAGCATGATCGAGCACGGCCACCGGCCGGTGATGCGCGGGCTGATGATCGACATCAGCGAAACCAAGCACACCGAAGACGCCCTGCGCCTGTCCGAGCAAAAGTTTGCCTCGGTGTTCCAGCAATGCCCCGACATCCTGCTGATCGCCCGCCTCGGCGACGGCTGCCTGCTGGAGGTGAACGAAGCGTTCGAGGAACAGATAGGCCTTTCACCTGGCCAAGTGGTAGGCCGCACGGCGACCGAGCTGAACCTGTGGGGCGTGCAAGGCACTGGCCCGCTGCTGCTCGAGCGCCTGCACCAGGGCAATGGCATCCGCAACCTGGAGATGAGCTTCCGTCGCAGCAATGGCCAGCTGTTCACCGGCCTCACCTCCGCCGAAACCTTCGAACTCGACGGCACCCTGGCCTTCGTCGTGGCAGTGCGCGACATCAGCCAGCTGAAGGAAACCCAGCAGCAGCTGCAAATTTCCGAAGAAAAGTTCGCCAAGGCCTTCCACGCCTCCCCCGACGGCCTGCTGCTGTCGCGCCAGAGCGATGGCCTGCTGGTCGAGGTCAACGAAGGCTTCTGCCGCCTGACCGGCTACGAACTCAACCCATCGATCGACCAGACCTCATTCGACCTGGGCATCTGGGTCGACCTCAACGAACGCAAGCGCCTGATCGACCTGCTGGCCCGCGACGGCTTCGTGCGCGACTTCAGCTGCCACATCCGCCGCAGCGACGGGCAGATTCGCCTGTGCGAGCTGTCCACTCGGCCACTGCCGATTGGCGGCGTCGACTGCATGCTGACCATCGCCCGCGACATCACCGAACGCCACCTGATGCAAGAGAAGCTGCAGCTGGCCGCCACCGTTTTCGAAAACACCGCCGAAGGCGTATTGATCACCGATATCGACCAGCGCATCAGCGCCGTCAACCGCGCCTTCAGCGAAATCACCGGCTACAGCGAAATCGAAGCGCTCGGGCAAACCCCGCGCCTGCTCTCCTCCGGCCAGCATGACAGCGCGTTCTACGCTGCCATGTGGCACCAGCTCACCGCCGAAGGGCACTGGCAGGGCGAAATCTTCAACAAGCGCAAGAACGGTGAGCTGTACCCGGGCTGGCTGACGATCAGCGCCGTGCGCAACAGTGAGCGCGCGATCACCCATTTCGTTGCCGTGTTCGCCGACATTTCCAGCCTCAAGCACGCCCAGGCCAAGCTCGACTACCAGGCCCACCACGACCCGCTCACCGGGCTGCCCAACCGCGCCCTGTTCGAAAATCGCCTGCAGGCGGTGCTCACCTGCTCGCAGGTGTCCAACCGCCAGGGCGCGGTGCTGTTCCTCGACCTCGACCGCTTCAAGCACATCAACGACAGCCTCGGCCATCCGGTTGGCGACCTGCTGCTCAAGGGCATCGCCCAGCGCCTCAAGGAGCAGGTGCGCGACGTCGATACCGTGGCCCGCCTGGGCGGCGACGAATTCATCATCCTCCTGCCCGGCCTGCACAAGCCCAGCGATGCCAGCGCCATCGCCAACAAGCTGCTGGCAGGCTTCAGCGCACCGTTCCAGGCCGGCGAGCACGAGTTCTTCACCAGTGCCAGCATCGGCATCAGCCTGTACCCGCAGGATGGCACCGACGTCGCCACGCTGATCCGCAACGCCGATGCCGCCATGTACCGCTCCAAGGCCAAGGGCCGCAACCGCGTCGAGGCCTACACCCGCGACCTCACTGCCCAGGCCAGCGAGCGCATCGCCCTGGAGCACGAACTGCGCCGCGCCATCGAGCGCAACGAAATGAGCTTGAGCTACCAGCCCAAGTTCAGCCTCAAGTCCCAGACCCTGGTGGGTGCCGAAGCGCTGATCCGCTGGAGCCACCCGACCTTCGGCGAGGTGCCGCCCGAGCACTTCATCCACCTGGCCGAGGAGAACGGCACCATCCTGCAGATTGGCGACTGGGTGCTGGACCAGGCCTGCCGGCAGATGCACCACTGGAAGATGGATTACCAGGCCTTCGGCCCCCTGTCGATCAACCTCGCCGGGGCACAGCTGCGCCACGGCGGCCTGGCCAAACGCATCGAACAGCTGCTCAAGACCTACCAGCTCAAGGCCGGCGACCTGCAGCTGGAGATCACCGAGAACTTCATCATGAGCCAGGCCGAAGAGGCCCTGGCCGTGCTGCACCAGCTCAAGCAGTTGGGCGTGCAGCTGGCGATCGACGATTTCGGCACGGGCTATTCGTCGCTCAGCTACCTCAAGCGCCTGCCGCTGGACATTCTCAAGATCGACAAGTCGTTCATCCGCGGCCTGCCCGATGACCCGCACGACGCCGCCATCGCCCGGGCCATCATCGCCCTGGGCCGCAGCATGCAATTGACGATCATTGCCGAGGGCGTGGAGAACCTGGCGCAGCAGCGGTTCCTGGCCGCCGAAGGCTGCGAGCAGATCCAAGGCTACATCGTCAGCCTGCCGCTGCCGCCCGAGGAGTTCGCCGCGAGCTTTCTTCGCATAGCACTATCCGATCTTTCGGATGGCACCCTTTCCAAACCCTCGTTATAATCCGGGCGCTTACTGAGGGCCTATAGCTCAGTTGGTTAGAGCAGAGGACTCATAATCCTTTGGTCCACGGTTCGAGTCCGTGTGGGCCCACCAGACACGACAAAGCCGCGCCAATGCGCGGCTTTTTTGTGCCTGCTCGAATCTACTGCGCGTTATCGCGCAACTGCGTCTGGCGAGGGTTGTAGAAGGTGCTGTCGGCCGGGATATCCCGGGTTACCAGCGACATGGCGCCGATCACCACATTGTCACCAATGCTGATGTGGTCGGCGATGATGCAGCTGTTGGCCCCCAGGCTCACGTTGTCGCCGATGCGCAGGGCGTAGTCCTCCAGCCCCAGGGTCTTGATCCCGATCGAGCAGTTCTGGCGAATGAAGAAGTTGCGGCCGATGCTCACATGCCGGGTTATCACCACACCGGGCAGGTGAGCGATGCGCAGGCCGGGGGCGATTTGTGCGCCGATGTCGATATCCACGGCGTACTTCAGGTTCAGGCGCTGCTGCATCCGCCGGGCATGGCGCCTGGCCAGGCCGCCGCGAGCTTCGAGGAACTGGGCCAGGCGAAAGGCGAAGAGAAAGCGCAGTTTATTGTCCTTGCGGGCACGCCGCAGAACATTGAAAAACAGGCTGGTAGAGCGTCCTGGCCGTTTCTTGTTGGAGACTTCCATCCTCCAACATTCGAGCAGGTCGGCGAACTTCACACCGGGGCCTCCAGCAAATGGGCCCACCATGATGACGCAAAACTCGTCTCGATGCACTTGGCCTTGCCCTGCCAACCCTTGCGTGGCTAGGCTTGCCAGCCCACTGCCGAGAGCTTTCCATGACCGATTCACGCCCCATCACCCTCGACGAAATCGACCGCCAACTGATCGCCCTGCTGCAGATCAACGCCCGCGAGAGCGTCGCCACCCTCGCCCGCCAGCTGGGTATCGCCCGCACCACGGTCAACTCGCGCCTGGCGCGGCTGGAAAAGGGCAAGGTCATCACCGGCTACGGCGTGCGCCTGGGGCAGCGCCTGATCGGGGGCGGCCTGCAAGCCTATGTCGGGATCAAGGTGCAGCCGCGTTCCGGCAAGGAAGTGGTGCGGCGCTTGAGTGCCATGGGGCAGGTGCAGCAACTGTGCGCGGTGAGTGGCGAGTTCGACTACGTGGCCTGGTTGCGCAGCGATACGCCGGAACAGCTGGACCAACTGCTGGATCAGATCGGCAGTGTCGAGGGCGTCGAGAAGACCACCACCTCGATCATTCTCAGTAGCAAAGTCGATCGCGGTCAGCCGACCTAGGACGCATGCAAGGATGGCCGCGTCGTCACAAGCGATAAAATTGCTGTCGTTATGACGAAATAGCACACATTAAGCCACCACTCTGCTCCTTAATTACGAACACCCCGCTCCCTAAAATGACCCCCAGGCATCTCCTATACTCAGGCTCCGCTCCTCGCGCAGCCGCTCTGGCAAGGTCACTTCATGAACAAGAAAAACCGCCACCCCGCAGACGGCAAGAAACCCATCACCATCTTCGGCCCGGACTTTCCCTTCGCCTTCGACGACTGGCTGGAACACCCCGCGGGGCTGGGCAGCATCCCGGCGGCTCGACACGGTGAGGAAGTGGCCATCGTCGGTGCCGGCATCGCCGGCCTGGTGGCGGCCTACGAGCTGATGAAGCTGGGCCTCAAGCCTGTGGTGTACGAGGCATCGAAGCTGGGCGGCAGGTTGCGCTCGCAAGCCTTCAACGGCACCGACGGCATCATCGCCGAGCTGGGTGGCATGCGCTTTCCGGTGTCCTCCACTGCCTTCTACCACTATGTCGACAAACTGGGCCTGCAGACCAAACCCTTCCCCAACCCGCTGACCCCGGCCTCGCGCAGCACGGTGATCGACCTCGAAGGCCAGACCTACTACGCCGAGAAGGCCAGCGACCTGCCCGCACTGTTCCACGAAGTGGCCGATGCCTGGGCCGATGCGCTGGAAAGCGGTGCCCAGTTCGCCGAGATCCAGCAGGCGATCCGCGACCGCGACGTGCTGCGCCTCAAAGAACTGTGGAACAAGCTGGTACCGCTGTGGGACGACCGCACCTTCTACGACTTCGTCGCCACCTCGCGCTCGTTCGCCAAGCTCAGCTTCCAGCACCGCGAAGTGTTCGGCCAGGTCGGTTTCGGCACCGGCGGTTGGGACTCGGACTTCCCCAACTCGATGCTGGAAATCTTCCGCGTGGTGATGACCAACTGCGATGACCACCAGCACCTGATCGTCGGCGGCGTGGAACAGGTGCCGCAAGGGATCTGGCGCCATGTGCCCGCGCGTTGCAGCCACTGGCCCGAAGGCACCAGCCTGAGCTCGCTGCATGGCGGTGCGCCGCGTACCGGGGTCAAGCGCATCGCCCGCGCAGCCGACGGGCGCCTGGCGGTCACCGACAACTGGGGTGACACCCGCCATTACGGTGCGGTTCTCGCCACCTGCCAGAGCTGGCTGCTGACCACCCAGATCGACTGCGAAGAATCGCTGTTCTCGCAGAAGATGTGGATGGCCCTGGACCGCACCCGCTACATGCAGTCGTCGAAGACCTTCGTCATGGTCGACCGGCCGTTCTGGAAGGACAAAGACCCGCAAACCGGCCGCGACCTGATGAGCATGACCCTCACCGACCGCCTGACCCGCGGCACCTACCTGTTCGACAACGGTGACGACAAGCCGGGGGTGATCTGCCTGTCCTACGCCTGGATGAGCGACGCCCTGAAAATGCTGCCGCACCCGGTGGAAAAACGCGTGCAGCTGGCCCTGGATGCGCTGAAGAAGATCTACCCGAAAACCGACATCGCTGGGCATATCATCGGCGACCCGATCACCATTTCCTGGGAGGCCGACCCGCACTTCCTCGGCGCCTTCAAAGGTGCCCTGCCGGGCCACTACCGCTACAACCAGCGCATGTACGCGCACTTCATGCAGCAGGGCATGCCCGCCGAGCAGCGGGGCATGTTCATTGCCGGTGACGATGTGTCGTGGACACCGGCCTGGGTCGAAGGCGCAGTACAGACTTCGCTGAATGCGGTGTGGGGTATCATGAACCACTTTGGTGGCCACACCCACCCGGACAACCCAGGCCCGGGCGATGTGTTCGACGAGATCGGGCCCATCGCACTGGCAGATTGAAACAAAGGAGGCAGCATGCGCATCGCTCTGTTCCAGGGCGCACCCCACCCGCTGGACGTGCCTGGCAACCTGCAACGTCTGCGGCACCAGGCGCAACTGGCGGCCGAGCGCGGTGCGCAGTTGCTGGTGTGCCCGGAAATGTTCCTGAGCGGCTACAACATCGGCCTGGCCCAGGTAGAGCGCCTGGCCGAGGCCGAGGATGGCCCGTCGGCCATGGAGGTGGTGGAGATCGCCCGGGCCCACCGCATCGCCATCGTCTATGGCTACCCGGAGCGCGGCGACGACGGGGCCATCTACAACAGCGTGCAACTGATCGACGCCCATGGCCGCAGCCTGAGCAACTACCGCAAGACGCACCTGTTCGGGGAGCTGGACCGGGCGATGTTCAGCGCCGGCGCCGACCACTTCCCAGTGGTCGAGCTCGACGGCTGGAAGGTCGGCCTGCTGATCTGCTACGACATCGAGTTCCCGGAAAATGCCCGCCGCCTGGCCCTGGCCGGGGCCGAGCTGATCCTGGTGCCGACGGCGAACATGGCCCCTTACGACTTCGTTTGCCAGGTGACGGTGCGCTCGCGCGCCCAGGAGAACCAGTGCTACCTGGTGTACGCCAACTACTGCGGCGCAGAAGGCGAGATCCAGTACTGCGGGCAGAGCAGCATCATCGGGCCGGACGGCAGCCTGCTGGCGATGGCTGGGCGCGAGGAGTGCCAGTTGCTGGCAAAACTGGAGCATGAGCAGGTAGCAAAGGGGCGCGAAGCGTTTCCCTACCTGACCGACCTGCGTCAGGAACTGCACCGGCGCGGGCACTGACGAGCCCCGCCATGCCAGACGCCACCCGCCACCTCTGCCTGGCCAACGGCCTGCACCTGTCCCTGCGCCACGCCCCGCGTCTGCAGCGCTCGGCGGCGGCGCTGCGGGTGCACGCAGGCAGCCATGATGCCCCGGCGAAGTGGCCTGGCCTGGCGCATTTTCTCGAACACCTTTTCTTCCTCGGCACGCCGCGCTTTCCACTGGCGGACGGGCTGATGCGCTATGTCCAAGCCCTGGGCGGCCAGGTCAACGCCAGCACCCGCGAACGCACCACCGACTTCTTTTTCGAAGTGCCGCCTGCAGCCTTGGCCGGCGGGCTTGAGCGCCTGTGCCAGATGCTCGCCGAACCCGACCTTGGCATCGAGCGCCAGCGCCGCGAGCGGGAAGTGATCCACGCCGAATTCATCGCCTGGTCGCGCAACCCGCAAGCCCAACAGCAACATGCGCTGCTGCAAGCGGCACCCGCAGGCCATCCCTTGCGCGGTTTTCATGCAGGCAACCGCTACACCCTGGCCTTGCAGGACCCGGCCTTCCAGAAGGCCCTCGACGGTTACCACGAGCGCTTCTACCAGGGCGGCCAGATCACCTTGAGCCTGTGCGGCCCCCAGCCGCTCGACACACTCGAGCAGCTTGGCAGGCAGGCGGCGGGCCTCTTCGCACCCGGCGCGCCCGTGCCGCAGGCACCGCCACCTGCCTTGCCGGCGCAGCACAGCCAACGGATCGTTGCCCACGACAACCTGCCCGCAGGCGCCGAACAGGCACTGGAGCTGTTGCTCGCCTGCCTGAACGACAGCAGGCCGGGCGGCTGGCTCGACGCCCTCCAGCAGCGAGGCTGGCTGCAAGGGTGCAAGGCGCAGATGCTGTACGCCTTCGCCGGGCAGCTGCTCTGGCACATCGACTTGCAGTTGAGCCCCGAGGCCAGCGCCGATGAAGCCTGGGCCTTGCTGCAGGGTTGGTTCGGCTTCATTCGCCAGCTTGCCCCCGCGCAGCTGAATGCCGAGTTCGGGCTCTTGCAACAGCGCCGCGAACGCAGTGCCAGCGCGCTTGAGCTGGCGCGCCGGGACAGTACCGGTCAACCTTTTGCGGCACTGGCGCCTCAAGGGCTGCGCGCCTTCACGTCGCTGCTGGAACAGCTGCCAAGCCGCGAGCAGGGGCAATGGTCGCTGCCAGCGGTCGACCCACTGCTGCTGGATCAATTGCCAGATGGCCCGGTAAAACCGCTGCCCGCCGCGTTGAAGTTCAGCGACCAACTGCCCATAACGCGCCAGTACGCGGCACTCTATCTGCGCTGGCAGGTACCTTCGGCTTTGCGCCAGCCGCTGCACGCCGCACTCGATCGCGCCCTGCGCCCCTTGCAGCAGCGGTGCGAACGAGCCTCGCTCCAACTGCAATTCAACGCTGCCGGCGAGTTCTGGCAGTTGCGCTGCGCGGGGCACCCGGCAGCGGTGGCAAGGGCCGTGGAACAGGCGCTGGCGACCTTGGCCGCGCCCCCACCCGCTAGCTGGTCTGCACCCGCCACTGCGCCACCTGCGCTGATCCCGATCAGAGCCCTGCTCGAACAACTGCCAGATGCCGTGCTCGGCGCCCCTCCCAAACCTGCGCCCGCCCATACCCTCGACCAGCAGGTGCTCGAAGACGCCTGGCAGCACAGCCGCTGGCATGGGCTGGCCATGGGCTTCGACGAAGCCGCAAGAGCGACTTTGGCTACAGTGCTGCAAGGCTGCCCAGGCCAAGTCGGCAACGCAGAGGCGCCACCTGCCTGGCAGGGTGGTCGCTGGCATCACGCCGAGGTACCCGGCAGCGAACACGCACTGCTGCTGTTCTGCCCGCTGCCGCCCCACCTGCAAGCCTGCGGTCGCCTGCTCGCGCAATTGCTGCAGGGGCCGGTGTACCAGCGCCTGCGGGTGGAGCTGCAACTTGGCTATGCGGTATTCAGTGCCTTTCGTCAGGTAGAGGGCGTAGGCGGGATACTGTTCGGCGTGCAATCACCACACGTTCGCCAGGCAGAAATCCTCGACCACCTGCGCACCCTGCTGCGCCAGGGCGTGACGCTCGACCCAGCCGCGCGCCAGGCACTGGCCGATCAATTCGACGAAGCGGCCATGGCCAACGACGATCTCGCGCATTGGCTGTGGCAGACACACCTGGCGGCGCATAGCCAATCGCTGGCCGCGTTGCGCGCGTCTATTCTCAACACGCAACAAGCAGATCTGGATGGCCTGCTTGCGCAGATTCTCCACCCCCACACCCCCTGTCTGTGCCTGGCCAATACAGCCGCGCCAGCAGGTGCGTGGTGGTAGGCGCAATCAGGATTATTACGTTGGCTGCAAGAGCGCTTTTCGAAGAATTAACCTTCCGGTACAAATTTTTCTTGTAAGATAGCGCAATCCCAGCCAATGGAACCTCCTGAGCCAGGCGGTATCCCAACAGTAGCTGACCCCACCCACCCATCCGGAAGGAGAGACTCCCATGTGGACCAAACCTGCTTACACTGACCTGCGCATCGGCTTCGAAGTCACCATGTATTTCGCCAACCGCTAAGCCTTGCTTGCGGCTCGACGCCTCGGCCCGCCGGGGCGTCGTCGTTTTTCGGATACGCTTTTCGCACAGAGAGCCACGCCATGTACATCCAGATTCTCGGCTCCGCCGCCGGCGGCGGTTTCCCCCAGTGGAACTGCAACTGCGTCAACTGCAAGGGCTATCGCCAGGGCAGCCTGCGCGCCACGGCGCGTACCCAGTCGTCCATCGCCCTGTCGGATGACGGCGAACACTGGATCCTGTGCAACGCCTCGCCCGATATCCGCGCCCAACTCCAGGCCTTTGCGCCCATGCAGCCGGCGCGAGCGCTGCGCGACACCGGCATCGATGCCATCGTCCTGCTCGACAGCCAGATCGACCACACCACCGGCCTGCTCAGCCTGCGCGAAGGCTGCCCGCACCAGGTCTGGTGCACCGACATGGTCCACCAGGACCTGACCACCGGCTTCCCGCTGTTCAACATGCTCAGCCACTGGAACGGTGGCCTCACGTGGAACCGCATCGAGCTCGAAGGCAGCTTCGTCATCCCGGCCTGCCCCAACCTGCGCTTCACCCCCTT
>NZ_BQIP01000040.1 GCF_021602585.1 Pseudomonas faucium | reverse complement strand
GCTCGCCCTCGCCCGCCGCTACTGCCGCCCAAGCGACCACGAACTGCACGTGCTGCTGGCCATCGACTCCACCTTCGCCGTGCACGACAAACCCGCGCCCTACACCCCCGAGGAGCTGGAGGAATACCCCGCTGCCTGCGAAGAACAGCACCTGGGCGAACGCGCCGTGGCCGAGGCGGTCGCCGCGCTGCAGCAGGCCGGGTTCGCCAGCCAGGGCTGCATGGTCGCCGGGCAGCCGGTCGAGGTGATCGTCAGCAAGGCACAGGAACTGGACTGCGAGCTGATCATCATGGGCCACCGGCATCTGTCGCGGCTGGGGCGTTTGCTGGACCCTTCGATCAGCGCGAAGGTGATCGATCGGGTTCAGGTGCCGGTGCTGGTGGGGGTGGCATAAGCCATTCATCCGCTCGGCCGGGCCTCTGCATTGACCAGGCAATGCACTCGCATTACCTTTGCAACCACCGCTGCAATGCAAAGGAACCAGGCCATGGCTGCTACCTTCGACGTTGAATCCACATTGACCGATCGCTACCAGACAACCGTTCCCGAGACGGTGCGACGCGCCCTGGGCTTGAAAAAACGCGACAAGATCCATTACTCGATCCAACCCGACGGGGGGGTGATACTCACCCGCGCTGAAGCAACCGAAGACGATCCGGTGCTGGGCCAGTTCCTGAACTTTCTGGCCCACGACATCGCTACCAATCCGCAACGTCTGCAGGTTGTCGATGCGCAACTCATCGCTCGCCTCGATAGCCTCGTGGGCGACGCTGAAATCGATCTGGATCAACCTCTGTCGGCGGACGATGAATGAGTGATGCGAGGAAGCCTTCAACGATTCATGGATGGACGGTATTTGCCCACCCGCTGTTTCTAGCCAACCTGGACGCGCTCCAGAGGCAAGTCGAGGCTCAGCGCCAGAAAGACCCTGCCGGGTACACGAAAAAGAACGCGTACAAACGACTGGCAGCCATCAGCCGGCTGGCCTTTGACGTCATTCCACAAGACCCGACCAAAGCAGAGTACCGCCAAGGTGCAACACTGGGCGCAGACCACAAGCACTGGTTCCGGGCAAAGTTCTTTCAACAGTACCGGCTGTTCTTTCGCTACCACACCCCCAGCAGGATCATCGTGCTGGCCTGGGTGAACGACGACACCTGCAAGCGGGCCTATGAAAGCAGTGACGATGCTTACAAGGTCTTCCAGAAGATGTTGCTCAGCGGCCACCCTCCTGACGATTGGGATCAATTGCTGCAGGAGGCTGGCGCTGGATGTGACTGATCGTGCACCGCGGGCCTCTTCGCCAGCAACGCGAAGAGGCCGCTGAAAAGGGTCACCCCTCGCTCGGCTTCACCACCACCGTACAGGTCGTCCCCGCTGCCAGCAGATACCCCTGCGGCACTTCATCGATATGAATCCGTACCGGCACCCGCTGGGCCAGGCGCACCCAGTTGAAGGTCGGGTTGACGTCGGCGATCAGCTCGCGGCTCTGCGGGTTGTCGCGGTCGTAGATGCCACGGGCGATGCTCTCCACATGGCCCTTGATGCGCTCGCCGCTCATCATCTGCAGCTCGGCCGTGTCGCCGACCTTCACGTGCGGCAGCTTGGTTTCCTCGAAGAAGCCGTACACCCAGAACGAGTTCTCGTCGACCACCGCCATCACCGCCTCGCCGGTGCGCGCGTAGTCGCCCTTGTGGATGTTCAGATTGGTCACGTAGCCATCGACGGTGGCGACGATGTGCGTGCGCTTGAGGTTGAGCTCGGCCGCCGCCAGCTCGGCCTGGGCCTGCTGGTAATCGGCCAGGGCGGAGTTGGCGATGTTGCTGGCGTCGTCGCGGTTTTCCTTGGAGATCACCAGGTTGTCCATGTCGGCGCGGCGCTTGGCGTTGACCTTGCGCATCTCCCAGGTGGCCTTGCGCGAGGCGACCATGGCCTTGGCCTGGTCGACCGCCAGCTGGTAATGCTCGGGGTCGATCTGGATCAGCAGGTCACCCTTCTTCACCCGCTGGTTGTCCTTGACCGGCACGTCCACCACATAGCCCGGCACGTCGGCGGCGACGTTGATGATGTCGGCACGCACACGGCCGTCGCGGGTCCAGGGCGTGGTCATGTAGTGCAGCCACAACTGGCGGCCGATCACCACGGCAGCGGTCAGCACCAGCAAGGTGGCGATCAGGCTGAAAAACTTTTTCATCGAAGGATTCTCACCAGTAGAGCGACAGCGCCAGGGCGCCGAACAGGCAGACGAACAGGGACAGGCGCAACAGCGCCGGGTGCCAGAAGAAGCGGTAGCCATCGTGGCTGGCAATGAACCGGTCCAGGCCCCAGGCCAGGCCCAGGGCGAACAGGAACATCAAGGTCATGGTGGGCATGTACACGCCATGGAAGGCGATTTCACGGGGCATTTCACGGAGCATCGTGCAGTCCTTTCGCCGGTGCCAGCGGCGACTGTGGGTCGAGCAGGGAAGAACGGATGAAGTGCAGGTAGCTCTGCGCACGGCGCAGCACCGAGGTGTCGAAGTGCCGGGCGAATGGCTCGTCGGTGGCCTGCACGCGGCTGATGGCGTGGTCCACCGCCACCAGGGCGCGTTCGTGGTTGCTGGCGCTGGGCTGCAGGAACAGCCGCGCCAGGGCGCGGCCCATGACCCGGATCGCCTGGCGCCACGGCTGCGACTCGGCATAGGCCGGGTGCACCGGGGCACGGGCCTGTTCCTTGCGCAACTCGATGATGGCGTGGCCGACCTCCAGCACCGTGAACATCCAGCCCATCAGCTCGCTCTGCACCTTGGGCTTGCCGGCCGCCAGGCCATAGGCCTGGTGCAGGAGGTCGCGGGTGCGGCTCTCGAAGGCCGAGCCCAGGCCGCGCAGGCGCCCGCTGATGGCGAACAGCACCTGCTCGCGCAGCTCCTGCTCCAGGCGGCACCACAGCCAGCGGCTGTTGGGCGGCAGGATGATCGCCCCGGCCGCGGCGCAGACGAACATGCCGATGACCATGCCGATGTAGTCGTTGATGAAGGTGTAGGGGTCGTACACGGTCAGGTTGTTGGGCACCGAGCCGATCGCGAAGAACACCAGCAAGCCGATGCCGTAACCCGCGTAGGCCGGCCGTGAGGACAGGAACGCGCCAAGCACGAACACCGGCGCCAGGACCATGCACAGCAGTGGGAAGCCATCGATCCAGGGGAACACGAAGAAGGTTTCGAAGAACCCGATGAAGGCGCCGATGGCCGTGCCGCAGGCCATCTGGAACGACATGCGCTTGGGGTTCGGCGAGGCCGCCGAAAGGCCCACGGTGACGGTGGCGATCAGGGTCATCATGGCCCCGCTGGGCCAGTCGCTGAGCAGCCAGTAGCTGCCCAGCAGCAACAGCACCGCCCCCGCCCGCACCCCGGCAGCCAGCGACACCAGCCAGCTGGTCTGCGCGACATAGGGTTCGTCCCACTGCTCGCGCTCGTGCTTGTGCGCAGCCAGCGAGGCGTGGGTTTCGGCGTAGCTGAACATCTCGTCGACGAAGCGGTAGAGCAGCTCGAAGGCGGTGTGGAAGTCGAGCAGGTCCGACTCGCTGGGGTTGGTCTGCAGGTACTCGTTGCGCAGGCCGCGCACCTGGGCCTGCAGGCCCTCCTTGTAGGCGGCCAGCTCCAGCGTCAGGCGCAGCGCGTCGGCGTCGGTCAGGGCCCGGCCCACGTAGGGCTGCAGCAGCTCGACCAAGGTATCGAGGCCCGGCTCGATGGCGCTGACGATCTGCAGCGGGCCGCGGGCGCGCAGGCGCTCGAGCAGCCGGTGCAGGGCGTTGAAGCGCGTGGTGATGGCCATGAACTCGCTGTTCATGCGCACCAGCCGGCCCGAGCGCCTGCGCATGTGCGGGTCTTCGAAGGCGGTGACATTGCGCAGGCTCTCAAGGCCCACCGCCTCGGCGACGAAGCGCACGTTGCTGGTTTCGAAGCGGTCGCGCTGGCTGTCGCCGCGCAGGGCTTCGACCACCACCCCGGCAAACACGCCAAAGCGTTGGTACAGGGCGTTGCGCATGGCCGCACTGGCCGATTGCGGCAGGATCGCGGCGCTGACGAAGGTCGACACCAGAATCCCCAGGGCAATCTCCAGCACCCGCCACACGGCCGCCATGAAGGCCTGGTCGGGGTGCTGCAGCACCGGCAGGCCGATCATCGCCGCGGTGTAGCCGGCCAGCACGAAGCCGTAGGCACGGAAGGTGCGGTAGCGCATGGCGCCGGCCGAGCACAGGCCCACCCACACGGCCAGGCTGGGCAAGAACAGTTCGGTGTTCTGCGGGAAGATGGCGATCAGCGCCACCATCATCGCCGAGCCGGCCAAGGTGCCCAGCACCCGGTAGAAACTCTTGGCGAAGACATGCCCGCTCTGCGGCTGCATGACGATGAACACGGTGATCATCGCCGTGCGCGGCTGCGGCAGTTCCAGGCGCATGGCCAGCCACAGGGTGATGAACGCGGCGGCCAGCACCTTGAAGATGTAGACCCAGGTCACCCCGTCGGTGCGCGCCCAGGCAAAGAAGCCCCGGCGCCACTCCAGGCTGTGCAGCCAGCGCAGGGGCAGGCTTGATGTGCTCATTCGGCGTGGCCTGCCTTGCGCTCGAAGATGGCCAGGGTGGCCGGGGTTTTCGGCGCGTCCTGGCGGTCCTGGTCCGGCACGTCCTCGCCCGCCTGCAGGCCGCCGCCCAGGGCGGTGACCAGTTCGGCGTGGGCCACCAGCCGCGCAGCCTGCACCTGCTGCTGCACCTGCTGCTGGCGGAACAGCAGGGTTTGCGCGTTGAGCACGTTGAGGTAGTCGGTCAGGCCGCGCTGGAAGGCGACCAGGGCGATGTCGTAGGTTTTTTGCGCAGCGGCCACCGACTCGGCGGCGAAGTGCGACTGCTCTTTCATCGACTCGCGGCGGATCAGCTGGTCGGAAATGTTCTTCAGCGCGCCGACCACGGTCTGGTTGTAGCGCGCCACGGCCATGTCGTAGCCCGCCGAGGCCACGCCCAGCTGCGAGCGCAGGCGGCCGCCATCGAAGATCGGCAGGCTGATGGCCGGGCCGACGTTGTAGTTGAACTTGCGCCCGGTGAGGAATTCCAGCGGGCCGCCGCCGGTGGCCATGAAGCCCAGGCTGCCGACCAGGTCGACGTTGGGGAAGAACCCGGCGTGGGCGACATCGATGCCACGCGCTTGCGCGGCCACCTGCCAGCGGCTGGCGACCACGTCGGGGCGCTGGCCGACCAGCTCGGCCGGCAGCGCCGAAGGCAGCTTCAGCGCGGCGCCGAGGGTCAGGGTCGGGCGCTGGATCTGCGCGCCGTCGCCCGGGCCCTTGCCCGCCAGCGCGGCGAGCTGGTTGCGGGTCAGGGCGATTTCTTCGTCGAGGCTGTCGAGCTGGCGGTGGGTTTCGGGCAGCGGCGCTTCGGCCTGGCTGACCTCGAAATGGGTACCGATGCCGCCCTCGAGGCGGCGCTTGGCCAGGGCCAGGATCTGCTCCTGCTGCTCGAGTTCGGCCTTGACGATGTCGCGCTGGGCAAAGTGCAGGCTCAGCTGGATGTAGGCACGCACCACGTTGTTCTGCAGTTCGAGCTGCGCCTGGCGGGCCTCGGCCACGCTCATGTGCGCCTGGTCCACGGCCTGCTCGCTGGCGTTGCGCTCGCGGCCCCAGAGGTCGAGGGCGTAGCTGAAGCCGATGGCGGCGTTGTTGTCCCAGGTGTTGGCACCGGACAGCGCGCCAGGGCCGTAGAACTGGTCTTCTGGCCAGTTGTGGCGCTTGAGGCTCGCCTGGCCGTTGACCTGGAGTTTTTCCGCCGATTCGACCACACCGGCCATGGCCTTGGCCTCCCGCACCCGCGCCGCGGCCATGGCCAGGCTCGGGCTGCCGGCAACGGCCAGGGCGAGCCAGCGATCGAGCTGGGGGTCGCCATAGGCGTGCCACCATTGCTGGTCGGGCCAATGGGCGTCGGTCGCGGCTTCACGGATGGCCGCGTCGGTGGTCAAGGTATTGGCTGGCAGCGCTTTGTCGTGCGGGGCGATGCCCCAGGTTCCGATACAGCCGCTCAAGGTAAGGCTAAGGGCACAGGCACTGAACGCTTGGAGCGTTCTGATGATGCGACGCGGCACAGCTGCGATTTCCCGAGGAAGAGGTGGAGGGCCCGGCAATTCTAGGGGGCCGTTGCACTGGCGATAAGCGCAGATTCCTGCGAATCTTTGTTACCGAAACAGCGATAATCCGGCTTTGGTCGAAGGCAACTTTTCGTTCTTTTGAAGTAACTTCGTGACACAATTTTGTCCTCTATCTTGAGAGTGACCCATGGACACCCTGCAAAACATGCGTGCTTTCAGTTGCGTAGCCCAGCTCGGCAGCTTCACCGCCGCCGCGGCGCAACTCGATACCACCACCGCGAACGTGTCGCGGGCGGTCTCCAACCTGGAAGCCCATCTGCAAACCCGGCTGCTCAACCGCACCACCCGGCGCATCGCGCTGACCGAGGCAGGCAAGCGCTACCTGATGCGCTGCGAACAGATTCTTACCTATGTGGAAGAAGCGGAAGCCGAGGCCAGCGACGCCCATGCCCGGCCTGCCGGGCAGCTGAAGGTGCACTCGATGACCGGGGTCGGCCAGCATTTCGTGGTCGATGCCATCGCCCGCTACCGCGAGTCGCACCCGGACGTCACCTTCGACCTGACCATGGCCAACCGCGTGCCCGACCTGCTCGACGAGGGCTACGACGTGTCCATCGTGCTGGCCACCGAGCTGCCGGACTCAGGCTTCGTCTCGCAGCGCCTGGGCATCACCTACAGCATCGTCTGCGCATCGCCTGAGTACGTGGCCCGGCATGGCTTTGCCAACAAGCCGCTGGACCTGCTCCAGCATGCCTGCCTGCGCATGGTCAGCCCGGTGATTCCGCTGGAGAAGTGGCTGTTCGATGGCCCCGAGGGGCAGGAGCTGGTCAACATCACCAGCTCGCCGTTCCAGGTCAACTCGGCCGATGCGATGAAAACCGCGATCCGCAGCGGCATGGGCATGGGTGTGCTGCCGATCTATTCGGCCATCGACGGGCTGCGCGATGGCAGCCTGGTGCGGGTGATGCCCGACTACCGCCTGCAGGAGCTGAACCTGTACGCCATCTACCCCTCGCGCCAGTACCTGGATGCCAAGATCAAGACCTGGGTCGAGTACCTGCGCAACTCGCTGCCGGAAATCCTCGCGGCCCATGAGGCCGACCTGAAAACCCACGAGCTGCTGATCGCCAACTGAAAAAGCTGCTGCATTGCGGTGGTGGACAATGGTAGGTTGCTAACCATCGTTGCCCCCACCCCGCCTTGCAGAGAAGTTGCCCGATGAAAAAGACCGTCCTGGCCTTCAGCCGTATCACCCCGGCCATGGCCGAGCGCCTGCAGCAAGACTTCAACGTGATCCTGCCGAACCCGAAACTCGGCGACATCAATGCCCAGTTCAACGAAGCCCTGCCCGAGGCCCACGGCCTGATCGGCGTGGGCCGCAAGCTCGGCCGCGCGCAGCTCGAAGGCGCGGCCAGGCTGGAGGTGGTGTCCAGCGTCTCGGTGGGTTACGACAACTACGACCTGGACTACTTCAACGAGCGCGGCATCGCCCTCACCAACACCCCCGACGTGCTCACCGAAAGCACCGCGGACCTTGGCTTCGCACTGATCATGGGCTGCGCCCGGCGCACCGCCGAGCTCGATGCCTGGACCAAGGCGGGCCAGTGGCAGGCCACCGTCGGCCCGGCGCACTTCGGCACCGATGTGCATGGCAAGACCCTGGGTATCGTCGGCCTGGGCAACATCGGCGCGGCCATCGCCCGCCGTGGCCGTTTTGGTTTCAACATGCAGGTGCTGTATGCCGGCAACAGCCGCAAGGCCGCGCTGGAGCAGGAACTCGGCGCGCAGTACCGAAGCCTCGAGCAGCTGCTGGCCGAAGCCGATTTCGTCTGCATCGTGGTGCCTTTGTCCGAAGCCACGCGCAAGCTGATCGGCGCGCGGGAGCTCAAACTGATGAAGCCCAGCGCCTTTTTGATCAACATTGCCCGCGGCCCGGTGGTCGACGAGGCGGCGCTGGTCGAGGCACTGCGCAACGGCACCCTTCGCGGCGCGGGCCTGGACGTGTACGAGAAGGAGCCGCTGAGCCAATCGCCGCTGTTCCAGCTACCCAATGCACTGACCTTGCCGCACATCGGCTCGGCGACGGCCGAAACCCGCGAGGCCATGGCCAACCGGGCGATGGACAACCTGCGTGCGGCGCTGCTGGGTGAGCGGCCGCGGGACCTGGTGAACCCGCAGGTGTGGAAGGGCTGACCGTTCTTTGATGGCTGTACCGGCCCTATCGCCGGCAAACCGGCTCCCACAGGTGATTGCGCTGTACCTGTGGGAGCCGGCTTGCCGGCGATAGGGCCGGTGAAGGCAAACACTCCCTACTTGGCCAGCACCACGCCCACCTTCACCGCCTCCCTGGGCTTGCGAAACACCAGCACATTCCCCGCCATCACCGTCACCAGCCCCAGCAGCGCCGGTGCCGTCCACTGGTACCCCTCGGCAAACGCCGACACATTCAACGCCACCAGCGGGAACAGCACCGTGCAATAGGCCGCCCGTTCCGGCCCCATGCGCCCGACCAGGGTCAGGTAGGCGGTGAAGCCGATCACCGAACCGGGGATCACCAGGTACATCAGCGAACCGATGTAGCGCGCATTCCACTCCATGGCGAACGGCACGCCACTGACCACGCAATAGCCGGCCAGCATCGCCGCGCCATAGACCATGCCCCAGGCATTGGTGGTCATCGGCTTGAGCCCGGCCCTCTGCTGCATGCTCGACAGCATGTTGCCGGCCGAGAAGCACAGGGTGCCGAGCAGCGCCAGGCCCAGCCCGTAAAGCGTTTCGCGGCTCGCCGTGTGGTGTGCCAGCTCCGGCCAGAACAGCAGCCCCAGGCCCAGCAGGCCCAGCGCACCGCCACCCAGGACGTTGCTGGCGATCTTCTGGCCGAAGAACACCCGGGCATTGAGCGCATTCCACAACGTGGCGGTGGAGAACACCACGGCGATCAGGCCGCTGGCGATCCACTGGCTGGCCGTGAGAAAGCACATGAAGTTGACGCAGAACAGGCATACGCCCTGGGCCAGGCAGATCAGGTGGCCACGCCGGTTCATCGGCTGCAGGCGCCGGGTGAGCAGGAGCATGGCAAACAGGATCAGCCCGGCCAGGGCGAAGCGGTAGACGATCGACACCGGGATCGCGACCACGCCCAGTTGCAGTTTCAAGGCGATCCACGTCGTGCCCCAGATCAGCACGGTCAGCAGGTACAGGGAGAGATTCATCGGTGGGGCTCCTAGGATGTTCGACCACGGGGCCGCTTTGCGGCCCATCGCTGGCAAGCCAGCTCCCACAAGCCTGTAGGAGCCGGCTTGCCGGCGATCGAGGGCGCAGCCCTCGCCAGAGCCCCCAGTCTTCCCCGGGCCTGCACTTCGCGCTTGCACATTCTTGCTGTTTTCTCGCACCGCCTGCTGCCACCCGGGCTCAGTAGCAGTACGATGGCCGTCAGAGGAATCGCCGATGACCCCACTCAGCCAGCTGCAAGTGTTCAACGCCATGCACGCCTCGCCCCACGCGCGGCTGGAGCACAGCGCGCACCTGGGCGACGGCCTGGCAGCCGCGCTGTGGAGCAACCGCGACGATGCCCGCGACTACCAGGCGCCGAGCCACCACACGCTGTCCTGCTACATCGCCGACGGCACCGGCACCCACCGCCGCCAGCGCCCTGCCGACAAGGGCGCGCCCGACAAGCTGTGCATCATGCCGGCCGGCCAGGAATCGAACTGGGTGGTCAACGGCTCGATCCGCCTGGCCCACCTGTACATCAGCGAGGCGCAGTTCGCCCTGGGCTGCGTGCGCCTGCTCGACCGCGAGCCACGGGAGGTGCAGCTGCAAGAGGCGACCTTCCTGGACGACCCGCAGCAATCCGTGCGCTTCCGCCAGCTCATCACCCTGGACTGGGACGAGCCTGCCGAACGGCTGCTGGCCAGCAGCCTGGCGCAGGAGATCGTCGATCATGCGCTGCTCGGCCAAGTGGGCCTGCGCCAGGGCCTGCGCCTGAAGGGCGGGCTGGCGCCGAACCTGCGCCGGCAACTGGTCGATTACATCGAGGCGCACCTGGACCAGCCGATCACCCTGGGTGAGCTGGCCTTGCGCTGCAACCTGTCCGAATACCACTTTGCGCGCATGTTCCGCGCAAGCTTCGGCGTGCCGCCGCACCAGTACCTGCTCGCTCGGCGGCTGCAGCTGGCGTGTCGGCTGTTGCGCCTGGGCCAATTGCCGCTAGGCCAGGTGGCGCTGCTGTGCGGGTTCGCCAGCGCAAGCCATTTCAGCAATCGCTTCCGCCAGGCCCTGGGTGCAACACCGGGGGAGTATCGCTCGGCACTTTCCAACGCGCGCAGGCAGAAATAACGCACCTCACCTGGCCATTAACACCCATTGGGTACCTGATAATTCTGTCAGTAGCACGCCCAAACGCTCCTAACTTACGCTGCCCGGACACCAATGACCGTTGCTGATGGCAACGCAGGGAGTCCGCATGAATAACAAAGCGTTCAACCCCAAGGACTTTGAAAAGAAGCCAGCCCGGCCGCTTAAACTGAATGCGTCCGACAGCTTCACTGTTGACCTGGCACACCCGGCTCTGCCTGACAAGACGTACAACGAAGGTACTCCTTGGGCCACCCCAAACGCCTCAGGAGATCACATTCAATTCGCTGCGGACCTGAACTCCCAGGAATGGATCTCGCTGAATATCCCGACGGTAAAGATTCCAACCTCCGATGGGAGCTCGAGCCTCAGAATCATCCCGCTCAACGAATACGACGGCGATAAAGAACGCGCCACGATGGCGGGATCGCTCCACAATGGCAGCCGCCTGCGCTTCTGGAGTGATTTCAATGGCGACGTGACGCTCACCCGAGTGGGCAAACAACTGACCATCCGCTATCAGGCGAGCAACAACGAAGGTTTCGAGTTTTCCAACGGTCAGTTCATTTTCAATGATGACTGAGTGACAACTGTTGGCCGCTTGCGGCGCCTTACCCGTCATAGGCGTCGCAAGAACCCTCTCCCTCTGCCGCTAGAACTCGAACGTACTGCTCAGGCTCACCTGCCGCGCATCGCCAATGGCCACGAAGTACTGGTTCACCGCCGAGCTGTAGTAGACCTTGTCGAACAGGTTCTTCACGTTCAACTGCAGGCGCACATTGTGCTCGTCCAGCTTGGTTTCGTAGCTGGCGAACGCATCGGCCACGGTATAGCTGGGCAGGTCGAAGGTGTTGGTCGAGTTGCCCGGCCGCTCGCCCACATAGCGCGCCCCGGCGCCAAAGCGCAGGCGATCGCCGCCGAACAGGCTGCCGAAGTCATACACCGCCGACAGCGAGCCGCTGTGCCTTGCCACGTTCTGCAGGCGGTTGCCCTCCAGGTCCGGGTCCTTGGTCACCTTGGCATCGGTGTAGGCATAGCTGCCGATCAGGCTCCAGCGCTCGCTGAGCTGCCCGGTCAGGTCGAGCTCGACGCCGCGTGAACTGACCTCGCCGGCATTGCTGTACAGCGTCTCGCCGGTGCCGGTGTCGAAGTTGGCGACCAGCACGTTCTGCTTGGTGATGTCGAACAGCGCCAGCGTACCGGTCAGGCTGCCCGGCATGT
The DNA here is from genome assembly GCF_021602585.1 of Pseudomonas faucium. Classification (GTDB taxonomy): domain Bacteria; phylum Pseudomonadota; class Gammaproteobacteria; order Pseudomonadales; family Pseudomonadaceae; genus Aquipseudomonas; species Aquipseudomonas faucium. The sequence goes on along the minus strand of NZ_BQIP01000040.1, from coordinate 11,541 downwards.
CCAGCTTGGCCCCCAGCTCCCACGACTTGCCCTCCTCCGGCGCGATCGAGGAATCGAGCACCAGCCCGCCGGTCAATGGCGCGATGCTGGAATTGGGCTTGAACGACTCGCTGTAGCTGCCATAGAACGACAGCTGATCGTCCACCTTGTAGACGATGCCTGCGTGCGGCACCCAGGCCTGGCCGCTGCTGTCGGTGTTGGCCTTGAACGGGCGGCCGCGGCCGGCGTACTGGTCGTATTGCTGGTAGCGCGCGCCGGCCACGACGATCCAGTGCTCGTCCAGGTGCAGGGCGTCCTGCACGAACAGCGCGTCGGTGCGCAGCTTGTCGGTCTGGTCGCTGTCGCTGGCGCGTACCGTGCTGCCTTCCACTTCCTGGCCGTAGATCGGCTGCTGGTAGCTGAAGGTCGAGCGCGCCGTCTGGCGGATCAGGTCGCCGCGAAAGATCTTGCGGTCTTCGTGGTCGACGCCGAACAGCAGGTCGTGCTGCATGCCGGCCAGTTGCACGTTGCCATTGAGGCTCAAAGTGGCGAACTGGTCGCGGCTCATGGCGTTGTGGGTGCCGTCGATGCTGCGCGTGAGCGTGCCCTTGGCCTCGTTCACGCCGGTGACGCGGACCTGGCTGGCATCGTAGGTTTCGCGGTTGAAGCTGTAGCCAAAATGCAGCTTCCAGTCATCGGCGAGCTGGTGGTCGAGCTCCAGGCGGTAGAGGTCGGAGCGCCCTTCCATGTCGTTGAAAGGCTCGTCCAGGCGCCGGGTCGCCGGGATGTCCAGCGGGTGGCCGTTGCTGCCGAAGGCGGTGCCGCGGTCGAACGGGTAGAGGAATTCGCGGTGTTCGTAGGCCAGCACCACCTGGGTGTCCTCGCCGAGCCAGGCCAGCGAGGGTGCCACCAGCGACTCGCGGTGCACGCCGAAATCGCGCCAGTAGTCTTCGTCTTCGTGGTCGACGATCAAGCGGTAGGCCAGCGGGCTGTCGCCCAGCGCGCCGGTGCTGTCGAAGCCGCCGCCACTGCCGTTCTTGCCGCTGCCGTAGGTGGAGCCGCGCAGGGTGAGGGCGTTGTACTGCTGCAGTTGCGGGCGCTTGCTGACCACGTTGATCACCCCGCCCGGGTCCTGGATGCCATACAGCAGCGAGGCCGGGCCCTTGAGCACCTCGACCCGCTCGGTGCTGGCGTTGAGGCTGCGGCCCTGCACGATCGGCATGCCGTCGCGCATGATCGAGCCGTCGCGGTTGTCGCCGAAGCCGCGCTTCATGACGGTGTCCGACGTGCCGCCGAAGTTGTTGCCCTGGGTGATGCCGCTGACGTTGTACAACGCGTCGTCCAGGTTGCGCGGCGCCTGGTCGCGGATGACCTGGGCCGGCACCACGTTGATGGCCTGGGGGATGTCCTGGTTCGGGCCCTGGCCGCGCATGATCGACGCGCTGGCCGGGGGCTGGTAGCTGTAGCTGTCCATCTGCGAGGTCACCGTGGTGGCTTGCAGGTTGAGGGCGCCGGAGGTGTCTACAGGTTCCAGGGTCAGGGTGCGCGCATCGACCCGGCGCCAGGTCAGGCCGGCGTTGCCCAGCAGTTGCTGCAGGGCCTGCTCGGCGCTGAACGAGCCCTGCAGGGCGGGCGCCTGCACGGCTGGCAGTTCGAGGGTGTAGACCACGCTCTGGCCACTGCTGCGACTGAAGGCGTTGAGTGCCTGGGCCAGGGGTTGGCTGGGCTGGGCGAAGGCATACACCTGCACCTGTTCGGCGGCCAGCGCCTGGGGGGCGATGAGCATGGCCGGGCAGACGGAAAGACCGAGCCAGAAAGGGACGCAACGCGAGGAGAACTTCATGGACGCTGACCTGTGAGAGGGTTATTACTGCGAATGAATCGCACTTCCACTCATTACACGGATGTCACGTCCTGTTACCTCACCCGCCTTCTGAAATTTTTTTGTCGGTGCCGGCGATGAGGCCGGTACAGCCATTACTTGATGATGGTCAACCGCCCCAATACGGTCTGGCGCGAAAAGCCCACCACCTTGCCCAGCGAGTCCAGCGCCAACAGGGGCTCCTGCACCGGGAAGCTGCCGCTGACTTTGCGCTGCCCCAGCTCGCCATCGAGCAGCACGATCCGCCCTGGGTAGTAGCGCCCCAGGTCCTCGACCACCTGCGCCAGCGGCACCTGGTAGTAATTCAGCCAGCCCTGGCGCCAGGCCAGCCGACTGTCGCTGTCCACCGCCTGCACCGCACCTGCGCGGCCATCGGCATAGCCCAGTTGCTGATTGGCCGTCAGCTCACTGGGCGCTTGGCCCTGCGCCGCAGCCACGGCCACGCGCCCGCTGCGCACCGTCACTTGCGCCCCCGCGCCGTGGTCGCGCACTTCGAACTGGGTACCCAGCACGCGCACTTCACCGCCCGCAGCTTCCACCACGAACGGCTCGCCGGTATGTGTGACCTGGAAGAACGCAGCGCCGTGCAACAGCCGCACGCGGCGCTCGCCCTGCTGGAAATCGACCGCGATGGCGCTGCCGGCGTCCAGGGTCACTTCCGACTGGTCCGCCAGCACCACCTGGCGCACCGCCTCGCCGCTGCGATAATCGGCTCGCAAATCCTGCAGCCAATGCCCAGGGTGCCAGCCGCCCGCCACGCCTACCGCCAGTGCCAGGCAGGCGGCCGTGGCCAGAGCCCGCAGCCAGGGCTTGCGCGCCGGCGGCCTGGCCATGGCAGCCAGATACTGCTGCAAACCCGCCTGTTCTTCTTCAGCCAGGCGCGCCGCCGGCGCGGCGCTGAGCTGCCACGCAGCCTGGGCCTGGTCATAGGCCTGGCGATGCTGCGGGTCGGCCAGCAGCCAGCGCTTGAAGGCCGCGCTGTGGGCAACCTCGGGCTGGTCGATGATCCGGCTCAGCCAGTGCTCAGCGGTGATCGGGTGTGGGTGGCTCATCGACGGGCGCTCCCTGGCCGGCGCGTGGAAACAGCGGGCTCGGCAACACTCGCCTTGCACGCTTCGAGGGCGCGCATCATATGCTTTTCCACAGCGCTCTGGGACAGCTGCATGGCCTTGGCGATCTCGCCGTACTTGCAGCCGTGCACGCGGTTGAGCAGAAAGATCTGCCGGGTGCGTTCAGGCAAGGCGCGCAGCGCGGCCTCGATGCGCTGCAGGTCATGGTCGATTTCCAGGGCCTGCTCCGGCGCCGGCCCTGCGGCGTCCTGGTCGAGCAAAATCGCGGCCTCGGCCACCCGCTCGCGGCTGTTTTCGCTGCGCAGGTGGTCGATGGCCAGGTTGCCGGCGCAGCGCAGCAGGTAGGTGTCGAGGGCCTCGACCTTGACCTGCGGGCGCCGCCAGAAGCGCAGGAACAACTCCTGCACCAGGTCCGAGGCCGTGGCGCGGCAGCCGACCCGGCGGCTGACCAGCGCCTCCATGCGCGCACGCTGGGCCATGAACACCTGGACGAAGCGCGCGCGGGAGCCGTCGCTGTCGTGTTCGATCAAGGCATCACCCTGGCAGCACCGCCAGCAACGGCCCCAGCACCAGGCTGGCAGCGGCCAGGCCCAGCAGCAGACGCGGCTGATAGGGCAAGCCGAACACCCACAGGGTGACGCCGGCCATCAGCACCGCCAGCCACTCCACCAGGCCATAGGCCCAGCCACGCAGGTGCACGGCCAGCATCAGCGACAGCGCCAGCAACAGCCACCCCAGGCCACGCAACAGGCGCAACTGGCCGGGGCCAGGCTTGCGCCCGAGCAGCTCGTTGAAGTGCTTGTCCATGGCCAGGCACAGGGCGGCGAAGCCGGCAAAACCGATCAAGGCAACGCTCAGCATCCGTTCACCTCGGCCGAATCAATCGCCGCCTTGGCTGCGCGCGGGGCGCGTTTGCCCGCAGGCTTTGCCGGGCGCAGCATCTTGCCGGCCGCCCAGGCCAGGAACAGCCCGCTGCCCAGCGCAGTCAGGTCGAACCCGGCCATGGCCCAGTCGCCCTCGGCCAGTGAATGGTTCAAGCCCTGCCCGGTGACCAGGCCGTTGAGCAGCGGCAGCAAGGCGAAGGCCACGGCCCCCAGGGCCAGTTGCTCGCCCCAGGCTTTGCGCCCCGGGCGCAGCACGGCATGCACCAGCGCCAGCAGCCAGGCCAGGAAGAAGCTGTTGACCTCCCAGTCGGCGCGCTCGGGCAAGGCCACCGGCAGCAGCCGGTTGGCCCAGAAGAAGGCGGCCACGGCCAGCAGCAGGCCGCTCATGCTGGCGATGTTCAGTACTTCGACCAAACGTAGCTCGCCGGGCATGCGCTCACTCTTGGCATGCTTGAGCTGACGCTTGCCCAGCCACATCACCAGGCCGGTGCCGATCACCGCCGTGCCGGCGATGCCGAAGACGAAATACAGCCAGCGCAACCAGGGCCCGGCGTAGTTGCCCATGTGCAGGCCGACGAAGGTGAACGAGGTCATCATCGCTGCGCTTTCCGGGGCGCCCTGGCTCAGCAGCTCGCCGCTGGCGCCGTCGAACATCCAGTTGGCGCTGCGCTTGTAGGCGATGCTGTCGGCCGAAGCCTGGGTGAAGCTGACCCGCGCATTGCGATCGCCCGGGTTGTAGACCTGGATGTAGCCCATGCCCGCGCCGGGCACCTGCGCCTGCACCTTGGCGTAAAGCGCCGCCAGTGGCACCAGGGGCGCGGCGGCGTTGGCCACCTTCGGCACCTCTTCGCGGCCGAACAGGTCGTTGAAATAGCCATTGGTGTTGCCGCCATAGCTGGCCATGATGCTGGCCGGCATGACCATGTACATGAAGATCACCAGGCTGCTGTAGCTGATCATCAGGTGGAACGGCAGCACCAGCACGCCAATCGCGTTGTGCCCATCCAGCCACGAACGCTGGCTCTTGCCGGGGCGGAAGGTGAAGAACTCCTTGAAGATCTTCTTGTGGGTGATGATGCCGGTGACCAGGCCAAGCAGCATGATGAACGCACAGAAGGTCGCCAGCCAGCGGCCCCAGGGGTGCGGCATCTGCAGCTGGAAATGGAAGCGGTAGAAGAACTCGCCACCGCGGCTGTCACGCGCCTCGACCGGCTGCCCGGTGTGGGCATCGAGCTGCTTGCTGACGCCGCCACGGCGCCCAGCGCCGGGCTCGCGCCAGCTCACGCTCAGCGCCGCCTCGCGGGCACTGGGCAGGCGGATCATCCAGCTTTCGGCATGCCCGGCATTGGCCTGCAGGTAGCGCTGGGCCAAGCCCAGGCTGGCCACTGGGTCGAGGGCATGGGGGCGGATTTCAGGCTGCGTCCAGTGGCTGATTTCATCCTTGAAGTACGACAGCGTCCCGGTGAGGAAGATGGCGAACAGCAGCCAGCCGAAGATCAGGCCAGCCCAGGTGTGCAGCCAGGCCATCGCCTGGCGGAAGCCTTCCTTCATGGGGTTTTCATCCAGTACGCGAGCCCATTGAGCGCCCCCAGCAGCAGGCTTGGCAGCAGCACGCCAAGCCAGGCCCGCGCTGCGCTGCGGCAGGCGAAGCAGTAGATGAAGGCCAACAGGTAGAAAACGAACGACAGCATCATCCCGGTCATGGCCGCGTCTACCCGTGCCATCGGCGACAGCAGGCTGATGCAGACACTGGCCATGGATGCCAGCAGGTAACCGCCCAGCAGCGCGGCCAGGCAGCGAGAGGTCACGGCCAGGCGGTAGCTGAGGGGAAGCCCGGCGGCAGTGCGCTTCATGGCGAAAGGTCCGGAAAAATGCGGGGCTGCAATAATAATGATTTGGATTCTCATAAGCAAAGCCTGCCCGTCGGTCTTTCGCGGGCAAGGATTGCCGAGCACAACGCGCCTCACTACAATGCGAACAATTCTTACTACCAGTTGCGCTATCCAGGCGCCGGAGTCTGCACGGTGCCCAGCGCCCTCTCTTCCACGGTCGAAGGCCTCTACCACGCCCATCACAACTGGCTGACCGGCTGGCTGCGCCGTCGCCTGGGCTGCCCGCACAGCGCCGCGGACCTGGCCCAGGACACCTATGTGCGCCTGCTGCAAGCGCGTGAAGCGCCGCAACTGATCGAGCCCCGCGCCTTCCTCGCCACCGTGGCCAAGCGCGTGCTGTGCAACCACTTGCGCCGCCAGGAACTGGAGCGCGCCTACCTCGAGGCGCTGGCCCAGGTACCGGAGCACGTGGCGCCGAGTGAAGAGCAGAAGGCGATCATCTTCGAGACCTTGCTCGAGCTCGACCGCTTGCTCGATGGCTTGGCGCCGCTGGTCAAGCGCGCGTTCCTGCTGGCCCAGGTCGATGGCATGGGCCAGAGCGAAATCGCCCGCGAGCTGGGCATTTCCCTGGCCACGGTCAAGCGCTACCTGAACAAGGCGGCCTTGCGCTGCTATTTCGCCCTGTGAACATGGCGTTTTCCGCACAGGTGGCCGAACAGGCCGTGCACTGGCTAATCGAGTCCCAGGGCGATGACTTCGACCCGGCCCAGCAGCAGGCATTGCAGCGCTGGTTGCAGGCCGACCATGAACACCAGCGGGCCTGGGCGCATATCCAGCAGGTCAACCAGCGCCTGCGCGGGGTTGCCTCGCCAGTGGTGCATGCCACCCTGCAGGCCCCTGCGTCCCCTGCCCGGCGCCGTGCACTCAAGGCCTTGCTGCTGCTCGGCGTGGCCAGCGCCACGGGCCTTGGCCTGCAGTCGCACAACCCATTGCCTGGCCTGATGGCCGACTACCGCAGCCCGCTCGGGCAGCGCCGGCGAATGCAGCTGGACGATGGCAGCGTGCTGCAACTCAACACCCGCAGCGCCGCCGATGTGCGCTTCGATGGCCAGCAGCGCCGGGTGCGGCTGCGCGAGGGCGAACTGGCCCTGGATGTGCTCGATGACCCACGGCCGCTGGTGCTGCGCACCGACCAGGGCGCCCTGCAGCTGGACAGCGGGCGCTACAACGTGCGCGAGTTCGAGGGTTTCAGCCTGGTTTCGGTGTTCAGTGGCAAGGCCAGTGTCGCCGGCCAGGCGCTGCTGGCCGGGCAACGTGCCCGCTTCACCCCGCGCGGCTGGCAGGCGATCGCGCCGGTGGATCGCAACAGTGGTGCCTGGGTCGACGGCATGCTGGTGGCTTCGCAGATGCGCCTGGGGGACTTCCTCGCCGAGCTTGGCCGCTATCGCCAGGGGCAACTGGGGTGCAGCGAGTCGATCGCGGACCTGCGGGTGTCCGGCTCCTACCCGCTGGATGACAGCGAGCGGATCTTGCAGATGCTGGAAGTGGCGTTGCCGGTGCGGGTGCGGCGCTTCACCCGCTACTGGGTGACCCTCGAAGCCCGGGTGTGAAATTTTTCGCAATTGGCTGAGCCAATTTTCCGACCTCGCGTGACAGAGAAGGCAGAACCCCTTCTTACAGGACCCTGCTCGATGCCCCCGCGCCCTACCCCGCTCGTCCACGCCCTGCTGCTGGCCACCAGCCTCGGCCTTGCCACCCCAGCCCTGCAGGCTGCCGAAGCACGCACCTACCACATCGGCGCAGGCTCGCTGGAGGATGCCCTGAACCAGTTCGGCCGCGAGAGCGGTGCGTTGATCTCGTTCGGCTCGCAGCTGACCCAGGGCCTGGCCAGCCAAGGCCTGGAAGGCCAGTACGAGGTCGCGCAGGGCCTGGAGGCGCTGTTGCGTGGCAGTGGCCTGCAGGCGCGGCAGGAAGCCGACAACGCCTTCAGCCTGCAGCCGGCAGGTGCGTCGGCACCCGCCGCCGTGGAGCTTGGCGCCTCGACCGTGGTCGGCGACTGGCTGGGCGAGGCCCAGCAGGACAACGTCTTCGAGCACCCCGGCGCCCGCGACGTGGTGCGCCGCGAGGCGTTCGAACGCAGCGGCGCCACCACCGCGCGCGAAGTGCTCAACCGCATCCCCGGCGTCAACGCCCCGGACAACAACGGCACCGGCAGCCATGACCTGGCGCTCAACTTCGGCATTCGCGGCCTCAACCCGCGCCTGGCCTCGCGCTCGACCGTGCTGATGGACGGCATACCGGTGCCTTTCGCGCCCTACGGCCAACCGCAGCTGTCGCTGGCGCCGATCAGCATGGGCAACATGGACGCGGTGGACGTGGTGCGCGGCGGCGGTGCCGTGCGCTATGGCCCGCAGAACGTCGGCGGCATCGTCAACTTCGTCACCCGCGCCATCCCGCAGCAGGCGACCTTCAAGGCCGCCATGCAGAACCAGGTCAGCCCGTCGTCCAGCCAGGACGGCTTGAAGAACAGCGCCAACCTGCTGGTCGGTGGCACCCACGACAACGGCCTGGGCGGCGCGCTGCTGTACTCGGGCGTGCGCGGCGGCGACTGGCGCGAGCACAGCGACACGCAGATCGACGACCTGATCCTCAAGGGCAAGCTGCAGCTCGACGAGGCCAACAGCCTGCATGCCATGGCCCAGTACTACGAAGGCGAAGCGCAGATGCCCGGGGGCCTGAGCAGCGCCGCCTTCGACGCCGACCCGTATCAGTCGACGCGCCTGAAGGACAAGTTCTGGGGCCGCCGCACGCTGTTCAACTTCGGCTACGAGCACAAGCAGGACGAGCGCCAGTTCAGCGTCAACAGCTTCTTCACCAAGACCTTGCGCAGCGGCTACCTGGACCAGGGCAACTTCGTCTCGCTGTCGCCGCGCGAGTACTGGGTACGCGGCATCGAGACCCGCTTCTCGCAAGGCTTGGCGCTGGGCGAGAGCTGGCACGAACTGGGCATCGGCTACCGCTACGTCAACGAAGCCGGCCACGAACTGCGCTACCGCGAGCCGGTCAACGGCAACCTGCCAACCACCGCCAGCCGCAACGACCGCGACACCCGCGGCAGCACCGAAGCCCATGCCATCTACCTGGATGACCGCATCGACATCGGCCGCTGGACCATCACCCCGGGCGTGCGCTACGAGATGATCGACTCCGAGCAGAGCAACAAGCTCAATGGCCAGCGCTACCAGGGCAGCTACAACACCGCGCTGCCGGCGCTGAACGTGATGTACCACCTGACCGACAGCTGGAACCTGTACGCCAACACCGAAGGCTCGTTCGGCAGCGTGCAGTACAGCCAGATGCCCAACCGTGTCAGCAGCGGCGAGGTGAAACCGGAGAAGGCGCGCACCTGGGAAGTCGGTACCCGCTACGACAACGGCGACCTGCAGGCCGAGATCGGCGCGTTCCTGATCAACTTCGACAACCAGTACGAAAGCAACCAGACCAACGACTCGGTGATCGCCCGCGGCGAAACCCGCCACCAGGGCATCGAGACCAGCGTGCGCTATGCCCTCGATGGCCTCAGCCCGGCGCTGGCAGGCTTCGACGTGCACGCCAGCTACGCCTTCGTCGACGCCAGCATCCGCGAAGACGGGCCGAACAAAGGCAACCAGGTGCCGTTCTCGTCGCGCCACAAGGGCAACCTGGGCGTGGGCTATACCCAGGGGCCGTGGCAGCTGAACCTCGATGGCAGCTTCCAGAGCAGCCAGTACGCCGACAACGCCAACACCAGCGCCGAGAGCGCCGATGGCAGCACCGGGCGCATCCCAGGCTACATGCTGGTGAGCACCCGCGCCGGGTATGACTTCGGGCCGCAGCTGTCGAACCTGAAAGTGGCGGTGGGGGTGAAGAACCTGTTCAACCGCGAGTACTACACGCGCTCGTTCGATGACAACAACAAGGGCAAGTACGTGGGTGAGCCGCGGACCTTGTACGTGCAGACTTCGGTGGAGTTCTGAGGCTGGGGTACGGTTGAGGTTTTGTGGTGTTGCGTAGATCGAGCGCCGCCCGCGCGGCGCATCGCGGATAAATCCGCTCCTACATTTGTTGCAACGTACCTATGCCTGATAGGCCATGGTTGTAAGCCTTTTTTGTACGACGCGATTTCTCGGCGGGCACCAAAGGCGGACAACCATGGCCTGACAGACCGTGGCACGTTGCAACAAATGTAGGAGCGGATTTATCCGCGATGCGCCGCGCGGGCGGCGCGCGATCTAAACCTCACCACTCACCTCACGCCTTACGATTTTTTTTTCAAAAAGGACTTGAATTCATCGCACCGTTGCCTGACCTTAGAGTCAAGAGGCGAAGAAATTCCAGGGGCCTCAAGGGCCTAGGCACGCCTCCATGCGAGCAAGCTGAATAAGGATTGAATCATGCAAATCCAGGTCAACAGCAGCAACCATATCGAAGGCAACATCCGTCTCAACGAGTGGGTCCGCAGTACGCTGGAAGCCACGCTCGAACGTTACGAGGAGGACCTCACCCGCATCGAGGTGCACCTGCGCGACGACAACGGTGCCAAACCCGGTCCGCATGACAAACGTTGCCAGATGGAGGCTCGCCCCAAAGGCCACCAACCGATTTCCGTGACTCACACCGCCACCTCGCTGGACCAGGCGGTCGACGGTGCCGCCAGCAAGCTGAACAATGCGCTGGAGCACTTCTACGGCAAACTGCGCAGCAAGCGCGGCGTGCTGGAGCTGAACGACCCCGACGCCTGATTGCAACAGCAAAAAAACGCCCGGCCAATGCCGGGCGTTTTTCGTTTCTGGGCAATCAGCTCAGTACTTGACCACCTGCAACAGCGGCTGCGGGAACAGGTTGTCCAGCGTCTGCAGCAGGCGTGCGTAATAGATGGGCTTGCGAAAGAAATCCAGCACCTGCAGGCGCAGCAGGTCACTCACATCATCGGCGCCGGCATGGCCTGACATGACGATCACCGGCAGATGCTGGCGCGCGACGTGATCGCGCATGCGCTTGATCAGGCCGATGCCGCTTTCTTCCGGCATGCGCAGGTCGGTGATCACCAAGGCAACGTCGGGGTGCAGGGTGAGCAGCTGCAGCGCCGCTTTCACCGAGCCTGCGGCCAGGCACGAATACCCTTCGTTCTCCAACAGTTCAGCCAGCTCCAGCAGGTGCTCTTCCTCATCATCCACCAATAGAATTTGCTGAAGCGAGGAAGAGTTCTGCATGTTCGGCTCCTGTTCATCCACACAGATGATGGCGACACCGGCAACGGCGCGCCGGTTACAGAATTCCCTGGATGGTGGTGAACATCGTCTTGATCTTGTCCGAGATCGGCGTGACGAAGCCCGCCAGCACCACCGCCACCATCGCCGCGATGACCGCATACTCGATACCCGACGCACCGTCTTTACGGCGCAGGAATTGTTTGCAGTGACGGACGAACTGTTTCATGACCAGCTCCTTGCGGCGTCATCGCCGGCGACAATGGCGTCAAAGTGACACCCTTTTGCCATCAAAGAATCGCCAAGCTGGGGGCAACCGCAAATATAAAAAAGCATTAGTCATTTAGTGATAATCCCTAGGGATTAATGCGGCGACTTCACTTAACCAACTGTTTTGATTGGGTTTAGCCAAAAACGCTAAAAAAACCCGCGAGCCTCATGGCGAAAGGCGATGGTTGCACTAACGTGCAATAGCGAAATAGTAACTTTTTGCCAGCATTCGTTCACTGCAGGGAGGCCAGAGATGAGCAGTCGCATGACCATGATTCTGGCTGCGCTCTTCCTGTTTGGCGCACTGCTGGCCGGGTACTGGGGCTTCATGCTGAGCCGCCCTGCAGAGCCGCCCGCGCCTGCCCCCACCCCGGC
>NZ_BQIP01000039.1 GCF_021602585.1 Pseudomonas faucium | reverse complement strand
ATTCTTTATCGGCGCTTTGGTGAAGGGGTGGGGCGAGGTCTCCCACGGTCTGTACTGCGGCTAACAGTCAGAATCGGCTTTGTCGTCCCACCACCCCTTCGAGTATCACCATACAAGCCGGCTTGCCAGCGATTGGGCTGCAAGGCAGCCCTAGTGGTTACAGCACCTGGCGCAGGAAAGCCTGGGCCCGCGGGTCTCTAGGCGAATCGAAGAACGCCGCCGGCGCCGAGTCTTCCAGCAGCTTGCCGTGATCGAAGAACAGCACGCGGTCCGCCACTTCCCGGGCAAAACCCATTTCGTGGGTCACGCAGACCATGGTCATGCCTTCCTGGGCCAGGGTCTTCATCACATCCAGCACCTCGCCGACCATTTCCGGGTCGAGCGCCGAGGTCGGCTCGTCGAACAGCATCACCTTGGGCTCCATGGCTAGAGCCCGGGCGATCGCCACCCGCTGCTGCTGGCCACCGGAGAGGCGCGACGGGTACTCGTTGGCCTTCTGCGAAATGCCCACCTTCTCCAGCAACGCCCGGGCCTTGGCTTCGCGGTCGGCCTTGTTGCGCTTGCGCACCACCTTCTGTGCCAGGCACAGGTTCTCCAGCACGGTCATGTGCGGGAACAGGTTGAAGTGCTGGAACACCATGCCGACTTCGCGGCGGTAGGCGTTGATGTCGGTCTTCGGGTCGTCCAGGCGCAGGCCGTCGATGGCCACGTGGCCTTCGTCGAAGTGCTCCAGGCCGTTGAGGCAGCGCAGGAAGGTCGACTTGCCCGAACCGGACGGGCCGAGCACCACCACCACTTCGCCCTTGGCCACTTGCGTGGTGACGTTGTCCACCGCGCGCACCACCTGGCCACGGGTGTCGAAGACTTTCAAAAGGTCACGGACTTCAATCACTTTGCGCAAGCCTCCGCTCGAGCCGGCTGGCCAGGTGCGACAGCGGCAGGTTGATCAGCAGGTACAGGCCTGCCACGCAGAACCAGATCTCGAAGGTCGAGAACGAGGTGGTGATGGCCTCGCGGCCGCTCTTGGTCAGTTCGGTGATGGCGATCACCGACACCAGCGAGGTGTCCTTGACCAGGCTGATGAACTGCCCGGCCAGCGGTGGCAGCACGCGCTTGAACGCCTGCGGCAGGATCACGTGGCGCATCGACTGGCTGGCATTGAGGCCCAGCGAGCGCGCGGCTTCGTTCTGGCCCTTGGCGATCGACTGCACGCCGGCACGCACGATTTCGGCCACGTAGGCACCGGTGAACAGCGCCAGCGCCGCCACCCCGGCGAACTCGCGGGAGAGGTTGAGCACCGTGCCGATAAAGAAGTAGAAGATGAAGATCTGCACCAGCAGCGGCGTGCCGCGCACCAGCTCGACATACACCGTCGACAGGTCGCGCAGGGTCGGGTTGTTCGACAGCCGGCACAACCCGGCGAACAGGCCGATCACCAGGCCCAGCGCGCCAGACACCACCGAAAGCCACAAGGTGGTCCACAGGCCCCAGGCCAGCGGGCCAGCCGCCCAGTGGCGGGTCACGCCAATCTGGTCGCCTTCGGCGACGTCGTCACCACGGCTCAGTTGCAGGCTGTCCTTGGCCACGTCGAGCACTTGCTCATCGCCGCTCTCGTCCTTGAGGGTAACGCGCGCGTTATCACCGGAGACGACGATTTCCTGCACCGTGCCGTAGCCGCTGGCACGCTGTACTTCCTCGGCCTTGTAGGCGAAGTACTGCGGTACGCGGTTCCAGCGCCACTCGTAGGACATCATCGAAGTGGCCAGGTACAGGCTGATCGCCAGGCCCACCAGGACCAGCGCGGTCAGCGCGTGCCAGGGCCACTGGGCTTTCTTGTGTTTGATCACGTGGGTACTTCCGTAAATGCGAACGCGCAGGGTTTACCTGCGCGTCGGGGTCAAAGCCTTGGCTTGTGGCCTGGGGCCTTATTCCATTTCCTTCAGCCAGTCCTTGTTCTTGAACCACTTGTCGTGGATACGATCGTAGGTCCCGTCATGCTTGATCTGGTGCAGGAAGTTGTTGATGAAGTTGATGCTGTCGTAGTCGCCCTTCTTCAGGCCGAAGGCCAGCGGCTCGTAGGTGAAGGGTTCTTCGAGGAACAGCAGCTTGCCGGCGCCGGCCTTCTCCACTGCCACCACGTTGTACGGCGCGTCGTAGACGAAGGCATCGGCCTTGCCATTGACCACGTCCATCACCGCTTCCTGCTCGTTGTCGTAGCCGTGGTACTTGGCCTTGGCGATCAGCTTCTTGGAAACCATCTCGCCGGTGGTGCCGAGCTTGGAGGTGATGCGGTACTTCTCGTTGTTCAGGTCCTTGTAGGTCTTGATCTCGCCCGCCAGCTCCTTGCGGATCAGCAGGGTCTGGCCGACCACGATGAAGGGTTCGCTGAAGTTCAGGCGCAGGTTGCGTTCCTGGGTCAGGGTCATGCCGCTGCCGATGATGTCGAACTTGTCGGTCAGCAGGGCCGGGATGATGCCGTCATAGGCAGTGGAAACAGCCTCGAACTTGACGCCCATGGACTTGGCCATGGCTTTGAGGATATCGACCTCGAAGCCGATGATCTCGCCGCGCTTGTTGGTCATCTGGAACGGCATGTAGGTGGGGTCCATGCCCACCCGCAAGGTGCCACGCTTGACCGCGTCGTCGATGGCGCCGGCCTGGGCGCAAGCGACCGCGACCAGCGCGGTGACGCCCACCAGCAGGCGCGAAAGGTATTTCTTCATCATCACCAAGTCCCCTAGCAAGAAAAGTAGCGAATCTTATCGTTGGCTCGGCCAGAACGGCCGGCGTGTTTTATCGGAAAGGGATGCTAACGCATGGCGGCCCTGGGACCTAGAGCCGGGGGGGACTTTGTTGGCCAAAATCCGATTGGGCGGGAATCTTCGCGGGCCCTCATCGCCGGCAAGCCGGCTCCCACAGGTTCACCCCAGTGCTTTGCATCTGTGGGGTGCCTGTGGGAGCCGGCTTGCCGGCGATGGGCCGCAAAGCGGCCCCAGGCTGGATCAGGCGCCGACGAGTGCCGGTTGGCCTTCACTCTCCGGGTGCAGCGGCAGCAGCGGCGAATGCGGGTCGTTGTTGATCGACGCGCGCCACACATCGATCCACGCCGCGTTGTGCTCGGCCCAGACCTGCTCATGCAGGCGGGTCAGCGCCACCGGGTCGCTGAGCAAGGCCAGGCGGGTATTGAGGTCCAGCCCTTTGGGGCCGACTTCCAGCGCCTTGGCCACACGCTCGGCGCGCAGTGCCTCGATCGGTGCCGCCTGGCCATGCCGGGCGGTGGCCATGGCGCAGGCCAGGGCGTTCTGCCGCGGGTCGACCACTGCCCGCACGAAGCCGTCATGCAGGGCATGCCAGCGGTTTTCGTGGGTGTACTGGTCGGTTGCCAGCAACTCCTGCGGGGTCGCGTATTCCTCGGGGATCAGGAACAGCTTCTCGTCCTTGGCCGCCAGGCCCAGGCGGGTGCGGCTGGAGATCACCGAAACCGGGATCGACAGCACCAGCGAGCCGACGATCGGCGCCAGCCACCACAGGAAGCTCGGGTTCAGCCACGCCACTAGGGCAGCCCAGGCAAAGCCCAGCAGGGTTTGCGGGCCATGCCGGCGCACCGCCTCGCTCCATGGCGTGGAGTCGTCGTCACGCTGCGGCGAGTTCCAGGTCGCGGCCCAGCCGAGGAACGCGGCCAGCACGAAGCGGGTGTGGAAGATCATCCGCACCGGCGCCAGCAGCATGGAGAACAGCATCTCCATCAGCATCGACAAGGTGACCTTGATGCGCCCGCCGAACTCGACCGCGCCCTTGGCCCAGATCAGCACGATGCTCAACAGCTTGGGCAGGAACAGCAGCACGATGGTGGTGGAGAACAGCGCAACCGCCTTCTCCGGGTGCCACTGCGGCCACAGCGGGTAGAGCTGGTAGGGCTCGATGAAGTACTGCGGCTCCATCAGCGTGTTGGTCGCCAGCAGCGCGGTCGACAGCACCAGGAAGAAGAACCACAGCGGCGCCGACAGGTACGACATCACCCCGGTGAGGAACACCGCACGGTGCACCGGGTGCATGCCCTTGACCAGGAACAGGCGGAAGTTCATCAGGTTGCCGTGGCACCAGCGGCGGTCGCGCTTGAGCTCGTCGAGCAGGTTGGGCGGCAGCTCTTCGTAGCTGCCCGGCAGGTCGTAGGCGATCCACACGCCCCAGCCGGCGCGGCGCATCAGCGCGGCTTCGACGAAGTCATGGGAAAGAATCGCACCGGCGAACGCACCCTTGCCCGGCAACGGCGCCAGGGCGCAGTGCTCGATGAACGGCTTCATGCGGATGATCGCGTTGTGGCCCCAGTAGTGCGACTCGCCCAACTGCCAGAAGTGCAGGCCGGCGGTGAACAGCGGGCCGTACACGCGGGTGGCGAACTGCTGCATGCGCGCATACAGGGTGTCCATGCCCGAGGCTTTCGGCGCGGTCTGGATGATGCCGGCGTCCGGGTTGGCCTCCATCAGGCGCACCAGGCTGCTCAGGCACTCGCCGCTCATGACGCTGTCGGCGTCGAGCACGACCATGTACTTGTACTCGCCGCCCCAGCGACGGCAGAAGTCGTCGAGGTTGCCGCTCTTGCGCTTCACCCGGCGCCGGCGGCGGCGGTAGAAGATGCGGCCAAAGCCCTTGGTTTCGCGGCACACGTCCAGCCAGGCCTGTTGCTCGGCCACGGCGATGTCGGTGTCGTTGGTGTCGCTGAGCACGAAGAAGTCGAAGCGGTCGAGGTTGCCGCTGGCGGCCACCGACTCGAACGTGGCGCGCAAACCGGCGAATACCCGCGGCACGTCTTCGTTGCAGATCGGCATCACCAGCGCGGTGCGCGCTTCAGGGGCGATCGGCTCGCTGCCGGCACTGCTGCCGGAAATGCGGTACTTGTCACGCCCGGTGAGCAGCTCGAGGAAGCCCATCAGCGCGGTCCAGAAGCCCGCCGACACCCAGCAGAAGAGGATACCGAAGAGAATCAGGATGGACGTCTGCAAGGCATACGGCCAAACCTGCACCACGGTGTCCCACAGTGGCTGGTTGAGCACTTCGTCGAGGTCGACGAACGACCAGCCCTGGTACGGCAGGATGCCCTTCATGTACCAGCCGGCGACGATGGTCTGGCCGATCATCAGGGCCAGCAGGATGTAGCGGCGGATCGAGCCGACCGTGCGCCAGCGCGCCTTGGGCAGCTCGCGCTGCTCCGGCTGCGGGGCGTTGGTGCGGCCGGTCAGGCGCCGCCACATGCGGATCAGCACGTTGGTGCGCCATGGCTCGGGCACGACCTTGGTGCGTTTGATTGGCGGCGCGATCTTCAGGCACAGCCGGCCGCTGCCGTCGACGCCGAGCATTTCGGCGTCTTCCAGCTCGGCGGCGCTGCCCACGGTCAGGCGCGCGCCCACCGAGGCCTGGACGGCCTCGGCGGTGTCGGCGGCAGGGTTTGCCGCCAGGCGTTGGTGCAGCTCACCGAACGACGTGCAGCTGGCGAGTTCCGCGCGCTGCTCATCGCTCAGTGGGAGGTGGGCCAGGTACTCGCCAAGCGATTCTGGCCTTGCGCTTGAGTTACTCATCGGCAGGCAACTGATAGCTCCAGGTCTCGGTCAGCACTTTTTCGGTGGTGGCCGGCGACCCGTTGGTGGGCGCCGCATCGGCGGCAGGTTGTTCGGCCTTGGCTGGCTCCTGCGCCTTGGCGGTTTTTTCGTGCTTGGCGTGCTTGGCAGCGGCCTTGTCCTGCTTGCTTTCCTGGGCAGGCTTGGCCGGCTCGACCGGCACGTCACGTACCAGCGCGGCGCGCATTTCGGTGGCCTTGTTGGCTTCCTTGACCTTCAACCGCAGGGTCAGGCGCCAGCCTTTGGTTTCTGGGTTATAGCGCAGATTGTTCTCGACCACCTCGGCATTGTCGCCGACGCTGATCTGGCTGCGTACCGCGGTGTCTTCCGGCAGGGCGGCCAGGGCCGGGCCTGCGAAGTCGACCAGGAAGGCCACGCTGCCGTCTGGCTGGCGGATCAGGTTGGACTGCTTGACGTCACCGGTGGAGCGCAGGGTCTGCTTGACCCAGCCCAGGTCCGGTGCCTGGAACTGCTGCTCGTCGATGGTCCAGTGCAGGCGGTAGGCGTACTCGATCGGCTTGCCTGGCTCAGGCAGCGTCTCGGGGCTCCAGAAGGCCACGATGTTGTCGTTGGTTTCGTCGGCGGTCGGGATCTCGACCAGGTCGACGGTGCCCTTGCCCCAGTCGCCCTTCGGCTCGATCCAGGCGCTCGGGCGCTTCTGGTAGTTGTCGTCGAGGTCTTCGTAGTCGCTGAAGGCGCGCTGACGCTGCATCAGGCCGAAACCACGCGGGTTCTCGACGCTGAAGTTGCTCACGGCCAGGTGTTTCGGGTTGTTCAGCGGGCGCCACAGCCACTCGCCGTTGGCTGCGTGGATCGACAGGCCTTCGGAGTCATGCAGGGCCGGGCGGTAGTTGAGGACCTTGGACGGCTGGTTGGGGCCGAACAGGTACATGCTGGTCAGCGGCGCGATGCCCAGGCGGCTGACGTGGTCACGCAGGAACACGCGCGACTGCACGTCGACCACGGTGTCGCTGCCCGGACGCAGGATCAGCTTGTAGGCGCCGGTGGAGCGTGGCGAGTCGAGCAGGGCGTAGATCACCAGGTGCTTGTCGGCCGGCTTGGGCTTTTCTACCCAGAACTCGGTGAAGCGCGGGAATTCCTCGCCCGATGGCAGTGCAGTGTCGATCGCCAGGCCACGGGCCGACAGGCCGTACACGTGGCCCTTGCCGACCACGCGGAAGTAGCTGGCCCCCAGCAGGGTCATGATCTCGTCCTGCTTGTCGGCCTTGTTGATCGGGTAGAGCACGCGGAAACCGGCGTAACCCAGGTTCTTGGTGGTTTCCGGGTCGTGCGGCACGTCACCGAACTCGAAGCGGCTCGGGTCGTACT
Source organism: Pseudomonas faucium (assembly GCF_021602585.1). GTDB lineage: Bacteria > Pseudomonadota > Gammaproteobacteria > Pseudomonadales > Pseudomonadaceae > Aquipseudomonas > Aquipseudomonas faucium. The sequence continues at coordinate 16,434 of NZ_BQIP01000039.1, read as the reverse complement.
TGATTTCCTCGACCTTGCTCGCCGTGACTTCGTTGATCTTCACCGGCGTGTCGAAATGCATGCCCTGGTGATAGAACGACAGCTTGAACGGGGTCTTGTCCTTGGCCCACTCGGCCTTTTCCTGCAGGAAGTGAATCTTCTGGTAGTCGGCGAATTTCATGTCACGGAAGACTGCCGGCAGATTGCTTTTAGGTGCTTCGTACTTCTGGCCGGCGAGATCCTTTGCCTTGGCTGCAACATCGTCAAGATTGAATGCCCACAGCTGGCCCGCGCTCATCAGGCCGACCAGTGCGACACTGGCCATCAGGGCCTTGCGCAGCCGAGTGCCGGGGATACTTGATGCTTTTTGGGGACTAACAATCACGAGCAACCCTCGCCGAAAACAGATCATGAAACCAACGGCCAGCGACAAATGCCGGGTTGGCGAGCACTGTTCGGACCCCGTGAGGGCGTAATGATTCCCCAAACGGATCCAGACAATGCTCGAGTCAGAGTGAAACGAACCTGCGAACGCAGGCCCACGCAGCGCGCGATTATCCAGCAGGATGCGTTACAACGCATCAGGCTGAACCAACTATTTATCGTACAAAACCCCTTGTTTTCCTATAAACAAAGGGTTTTTTTACCTCATATTTGTAACAGAAATGTCACCGGGCCATCATTGACCAGGTGCACCTGCATGTCAGCCCCGAAACGCCCGCTGCCGACAACCGGGTGCTGGCCCTGGGCTTGCTGCAGCAAGTAGTCGAACAGCTCGGCGCCCAACGCCGGCGGTGCGGCGCTGGAGAAGCTCGGGCGCATGCCGCTGCGGGTGTCGGCGGCCAGGGTGAACTGGGACACCAGCAGCAAGCCGCCGCCCACATCCTTGAGCGACAGGTTCATCTTGCCCTGCTCGTCGCTGAACACCCGGTAGTTGAGCAGCTTGTGCAACAGCTTATCGGCATGCTCGCGGGTATCTTCAGGCTCGACCGCCACCAGCACCAGAAGGCCCTGGTCGATGGCGCCGACGATTTCGCCGGCCACCTCTACCCGCGCGCCGCGCACGCGCTGCAACAGCCCCTTCATGCTTCTTCCAGGGGCAGGTCTAGCAGGCGCCGGGCCATCTGGTCGGCCGCGCGCACCAGCGCGTCGGTGATGCCCGGCTCGGACGCGGCGTGGCCGGCGTCGCGGATCACCTTGAGCTCGCTGTTGGGCCAGGCCTGGTGCAGCGCCCAGGCGTTGTCCAGCGGGCAGATCACGTCGTAGCGGCCATGCACGATCACCGCCGGCAGGTGGGCGATCTTGGGCATGTCGCGGATCAGCTGGTCGGGCTCGAGGAAGGCATCGTTCATGAAGTAGTGGCATTCGATGCGGGCGATCGACAAGGCCCGCTGCGGCTCGGAGAAGCGGTCGACCACCAGCGGGTTGGGGCGCAGGGTGGCGGTGCGGCCCTCCCAGGTGGACCAGGCCTTGGCGGCATGCATCTGGGCGATCTGGTCGTTGCCGGTGAGGCGCTTGTGGAAGGCCTTGACCAGGTCGCCGCGCTCCTCCGCCGGGATCGGCGCGATGTAGTCCTGCCAGTAGTCAGGGAACAGGCGGCTGGCGCCTTCCTGGTAGAACCACTGGATCTCCTGTGGGCGGCACAGGAAGATGCCGCGCAGGATCAGGCCATGCACGCGCTCGGGGTGGGTCTGGGCGTAGGCCAGGGCCAGGGTCGAACCCCACGAGCCACCGAACAGCACCCACTTGTCGATGCCCAGGTGCTTGCGGATGCGCTCCATGTCCTCGACCAGGTGCCAGGTGCTGTTGTTCTCCAGGCTCGCGTGGGGCGTGGAGCGGCCACAGCCGCGCTGGTCGAAGGTGATGATGCGGTACAGGTTGGGGTCGAAGTAGCAACGGCTCTGGGCATCGCAACCCGCGCCCGGGCCACCGTGGATGAACACCACCGGCAGACCTTCTGGCGAGCCGCTCTCATCGACATACAGCACATGCGGCGCTTCCACGGCCAGATCGTGCCGGGCGTAGGGTTTGATCTGCGGGTAGAGGGTCTGCATTGCGCACTCCGTGTGAGGATATTGACTGCCGTTGGGCATCATAAACCTGAATTGCGCTCAGAGCATGTGTCTGACGCTAGATCATGCTACCCACAGGCCCGGCACCGCGCCCGATAGCCTCGCCGCTCCATCAAGCGAGGCTCTCTTATGACCAGCATCCCCCACCCTCAGCAACTGATCAGTGACAAGGCGCCGGCCTGGGTTGCCCACACCAGCCAGCTGGAGCAGCAACACATGCGCGCGGCCCTGGGCGGCGTGCCGCCCTGGTTCGCCAAGGCCGCCCATGCCCAGCCGACGCTCGCCCGCACGCTGGCCGAGGACTACGCGGCCCTTCGCAAGGCGCAACAACAGGCCGATGCGCTGTTCGCCTCGGTCCCCGACCTGGAACAGTTCGCCAGCCAACAGCTGGCGTCGGCCATCGAGGAGCGCTTCGGCCTGCCGCTGGACGTCGCCCGCACCTACCTGTTCAACGCCGCCAAGGCCGAGGCCTACCAGGCGAACATCGAGGGCGACCCGATCGCTGGCGCCCAGCGGGCCTTCAAGCTCGCCACCCAGCCCTTGCTGCACTGTGCCTTGCAGAACTTCGAGGCGGCCGAGGCGCAGCCCGGGGGGCTGGATGGCCAAGCGCTGCAGGCGCTGGTGCTCGACAGCGATGAATTCCATGCCCTGCAACCCACCGGCCAGCCGCTGCCGATCGCCCCGCAGGCCTTTGCCAGCCTGGTGCGCGAGCTGGACCTGGGCGGCCGTTACCAGGCGTTGCTCGAGGCGGCCTACGCACCTGGCGCCGACCAGACGCTCGCCGAGGTGGAACATTGCGCCCTGCGCCTGGAGCTGCACAGGGCCTGCCTGAACGGCATGATCGAGCCACCCCTGCATGAGGCCCTGCTGAAACTCGCCCGCGACGGCGCGGCCGATTATCTGGACAGCCCGCTGCGCTGCGCCTTCCTCAACCTGTTCGGCACGCCCTTTACCGGCGCACTGCTCATAGGCCTCGTGCCCTCCCCCGAGTGGCTGCTGAGCTACGACGTGGCGCGGCTGCCCTACAAGGATGTGCTGGTCACCTACCTGCCCGGTGCACAAGTGCCGCTGAAAGTGCACAACACCGTTCACCAAGCCCAGGCGCACCTGCGTGAACAACTGTGGACCCTGGAGGTGAAACACCTGCAGCAAGGCGTACCGGCCCGCGACAGTGCGCAGTTCATGGAAAAACTGCGCGACTGCCTGCAGCCGATCGACTGGAGCACGGCACAAGCGCCAGCGCACCAGGGCGGCCAGGCCACGCGGATACGCGACCCCGAGGCCTGGGTGGAGGTGACGCTGGAGCCCTTCAATCGGCCGCTGCTGGCCGAACTGGCCCGCCAGAAGCGCCAGCGGCGCCTGGACGATACCGCGTTCCACGCCGTGGCCACCGCGCAGGAAGACCAGAAAAGCGCCGAAAAACGCATGGCCTACTTCGCCCAGCTGGCGTTCGCCGCCTTGAATGTCGGCGCCTTCGTCGTCCCTGGCCTGGGGCCACTGATGCTGGGCTTGTCGTTCATCCAGCTGAGCTACGAGGTGTACGAGGGCGTCGAGCAATGGGCCGAGGGCGATCGCCAGCAAGCCTTCGCCTACCTGATGGACATCGTCGACAACCTCGTGCTCACCGCCGCGCTGGCTGGAGCCGGCGCAGGCACGGACACGCCGGCCGTCGAGCGAATAGCCGTGGAAGTGCCCTCGTTCATCGAAGAGCTCGAACCTGTGGTCATGCCCGATGGCACCGCCCGCCTCTGGCAGCCGGACGTCCAGCCGTTCGCCCACGACATCGTGTTGCCTGCCGGCCTGCAGCCGGATGAATCCGGCCTCTATCAGCATGAAGGCAAGACCTGGCTGGCACTCGATGGCAACACCTATTCGCTCAAGGCTCCCGCCGACGGCGCGGGCTACCGCCTGGAGCACCCGGGCAAGGCGCTGAGCTACGAGCCGCCACTGCGCCACAACGGCGCAGGCGCCTGGCTGCACCCGGCAGACAGGCCCGAACAATGGGGGGAGCTGACGCTGCTGCGCCGTGCCAGTCACCTTGGCGGGCAGTTCGGCGAAGAAACGGCGCGGCGCATTCTGCGTGCCAGCGGCACCGAGGAAGATGCCCTGCGGCGGATACTCTGCGACAACCAGCGCCTGCCCGCGCAACTGGAAGATACCCTGGCGCGCTTCACGCTCTACCAAAGGCTGCAGGCAGCACCCGAGCTGAGCGAGCGCAGCGTGTTTCAGGCGACCTTCGAGCGCCACTACCAGCAGCTGCCCACGCCGCAAGGCCCCGGCGCCGCAGCCATCCAGGCGCGCTACCCGCAGCTTCCGGCGCCCGTAATCGAAGAGCTGCTGCGCCATGCCAGCCCAGCCGAGCTGCAGGACCTGGCCAATGGCAAGGTGCCCCTGCGGCTCGCTGAAGAGATTCGCCCACTGCAGCAGCACATAAGGCTGAACCGCGCCTACGAAGGGCTCTACCTTGAAAAGGTGCGCAACTGGGACAGTGATGTACTGCTCCTGCACACCCTCGAGCAACTTGACGGGTGGCCCGCCGACATACGCATCACCCTGGAACAGCACCAGTACTCGCCAGCCCAGGCCACCCACATCGGCAGCGCTGACGGGCCGGCAGCCACGTCGATCATCCGTGTGCAGGCAGGCTATGTGGTCATGGACCGCCAAAACCCTGAGCAGCTGGTTTCGCTTCACGCCTCGCTGCCTGACGCGGTGTTCGAGGCCTTGACCACCGCGCAGCGCGAGGCACTGGCGGTCGAGAATGCCAGGGCGCTGGAGCACCTGCTTCAACAAGCACCGCCGCTGCCGCGCACGGCCCTGCGCCAGCTGCTGGCCATGCAGAGCGTGCGCCCAGGCTACCGCTCGCCCATGCGCCTGGCCGACGGCCGGCCGGGCTACCCACTGGGCGGCACGCGCCCGCGGGCAACCAGCCTTTCAAGGCACACCTTGCTCAATTCGATCCGCCAGGTCGGCCAGTACGTCCCCGTCCCCCGGCCTGCCGAGCAGGCCCTCACAGCGCTGGAAAACACAAACCTGACCCGCGTGCAGATCGATGAAATGCTCCGGAACCTGCTAAGCCAACGCAACCAGCTGCAAAGCAGCCTGGCCGAGTGGCGAGAGCTGGCAGCCCTGTCGCCGCAGCGGCCCGCAGAAGACTTCGAACGGCTCATGAGCGCCGTCAGCCAGTACTGGTACGACCGCGCCTTCATCGCAGCCAGCGATGCAACCCCGCCACTTCGCCTCGAACGCCTGTCATTGCCGGAATTCCCCCTTCCGCTGCCGGAATTCTTCACCGCCAGCGTGACGGACCTGCAGCTGATCCAGACGTCGCCCGAAAACTATGAAGGCTGGGGCCAGCACGGTCCGCAACTGACCAGCCTGCTTCGCCAGTTCCCTAACCTCAGGACCCTGCAGATCACCCGCCCCTACCACCCGCAAGGCACGCCGTCGCCCTTCCAGTTCAGCTTGCCGGTGATTGCCCAGCAGCTGCCTGCGCTGGAGTCGCTGGAGCTGACCAACCAGAACATCTCGTTGTCCTCGACTGACATCGACAGTTTGGCGGGCCTGCGCCAGCTGCGACGGCTCGACCTGAGCGGCAACCGCTTGTCCGAGCAGTTCGTGCCGTCGTTCGATGAGTTGGCACTGGATTACCTGGGCCTCGACAACATGGGCCTGGACCATTGGCCTGCAGGGCTGGGGCACAACCCGGTGACCCAGGTGCGGCACATCGGCCTGCGCCACAACCAGATCAGGGTGCTGCCGTACTTCCTGCGCGAAAACCGCATCAGCGTCGCCGACCACGCGCTGATCTCGCTGCAGGGCAACCCGCTGTTCGAGGACGATATCCGCCGCGTGATGCTCAGCGCAGACGGCCGCGCCGCGCGCTTCGAGATGGACCAGACGCAGGCTTTTACCAGGCACCTGGCCACGTTGCTGGAGCAACGCCAGCAATTGCGCGATGCCATCGACAACTACGTCAACGCCTCCAGCTCGAGCGCCCCGGTGAGCCAGGCCGTGATGGCTTCGCGCACGCGGATCGCCACCGAACTGAACGCGTTCTGGCACTACCAGGAGGTCGGCCTCACCCGGGCGGCGTTGCGCCTGAGCGATGTTTCCCTGGAGCACTTCCCCAGGTCCTTGCCGCCGTTTTTCAGCGAGCAAGTGCATAACCTTGCGCTGGAGCGGGTCAGCGGCTCGACGGCGCAGCTGGAGGCCTTGCTCAGGCGCTTCCCAAGGGTCACGCGCCTGACCATCGACGATTACGTGCGCGCAGAGCAGACATTACCGACCGCCCTCCTGCGCCTGCCGGGGCTGACCGACATTGCCCTGCGCCGCTCGGGCCTGCTGATCGACCAGCAGGTGCTGGACACCCTCGGCCGCCTGCCCGCGCTCAATTCGCTGGACCTGACCAGCAACCGCATGGGCCCGATCAGCAGCGCGCCCCCGGCCCTGCAGGCGCTGCGCCGGCTGGACCTGAACGGCATGGGGCTGGACGCATGGCCGGCCTGGGTGGACAGCCTGCTGCCCCTGGAAATGCTCGACCTCAGTGACAACCGGCTCACCGACCTGCCCCCGCACATCCTGGCCAACCTGGACCACGACTTCCCCATCAGCTCGATCCTGCTGTTCGGCAACCCGCTGACCGAAGAAACCGTCAGCCGTGCCCGAGCCTCGTCGGACAGCCAACGCAATGTCACCTTCGCCATCGACCTGTCGGACAGCATGAGCGACTCATCGGATGAAGGCATGTTCGCCGGCGGCCATTTCCACCTGCCCTTCCTCGACCCTATCGCCGACCTGCCCAATGTGAATGACTGGCTGCTTGCCTCGGACGTGGAGAACGAGAGCCTGCGCGATTGCTGGGCCACCCTGCAGACGATGCCCGAAGCCGAAAACCTCCTGGCCCTGGTCGGGCGCCTGCGCAATTCGGCGCCCTACCAGAACGGCAAGACGCGCGTGGCGCTGTGCGAACGGGTGCGCAAGATACTGGTGAGCGCGGTGGTCGACCCGGACGACCTGGCGCTGTTCAGCCACCAGGCCAGGGAAGCGTTGCTGCAGGACAATGGCGACCAGACGTGCCACGACGGCGCTTTGCTGGTGTTCCAGAACATCGAGCTGTTCATCGCCAACCGGCGCCTGCAGATCGATGCCGCAGACACCGAGGCCAACCTCTATCGCGAACTGCGCCGCCTGTACCGCCTGCAGGCCCTGGATGACGTCGCCAAGAGCGAAGCGGCCAACAGGGACGAGGCAGAAGTGCGCCTCACTTATCGTCGGGAGTTGAACGCGATGCTGGAACTGGGCCAGCCCGACGACACCCTGCGCTATGCGATCAAGGCCAATATCGATGAGCTGGCTCATGCCGAACTGCAAGTGCAGCGAGGCGAGCTGGGCGAGGGCTTCCTGAATTTTGCCGCAGGCAACGAACGCTGGGTCCAGCACCTGCGCCAGGCCCATGCCCAGCGTTTTGCCGAGATCGAACAGGCCTACCAGGAGCAGGTGACAGCCTTGCCCGACCAGTACCCGGACAGGCCGCTCGAGGCGCTCGAAGAGCAGTTCAAGGCGCTGGAACGCAGCAAGCAGGCACGTGAAGCCCGCCTGATTCGCGAACTCACGTCATTTGCAAACCCCGATCGCCGGCCGCGCTCATCCACAGAGTAAGCCCCTCGCCCGCCTGCGCGGCTGCTGTTCACAGGCCGCGCAGGTTCCGCTCAAACACCTAGCGAGCGTAACGCTCGCGGCCCCACGCCAGCGCGGTTTCCAGCAACGTGCGCAGCACCGCCTGGGTGGGCTGCGCCAGGTCCTGGCGATAGGCGAAAGGCTCGACCTCTTCCATGTAGGTGCTTTGCGCCAGCTCCAGCTGCACCGCATGGACATGCCGGGCCGGGTCGCCGTAATGGCGGGTGATGTGGCCGCCCTTGAAACGCCCGTTGAGCACATGCGTGTAGGCCCGCGCCTGGGCACAAACGCCTTGCAGCCGCTCGGCCAGTTCAGGGTCGCAGCTGGCACCGTTGAAGGTACCCAGGTTGAAGTCGGGCAGCTTGCCCTCGAACAGATGCGGGATCAGCGAACGGATCGAGTGGGCATCCCACAGCAGGGCATAGCCGAATTCGGCGCGCAGGCGCGCCAGCTCGTTTTCAATGGTCTGGTGGTAGGGCCGCCAGATCTGTTCCAGGTAGGTTTTGCGCGCGTCGGCGGGCGGCACCTGGCCTTCCTTGAACAGCGCCTCGCCCTCGAACAGCGTGGCCGGGTACAGGCCGGTGGTGGCGCCGGCGTACAGCGGTTTGTCGTCATCGGGCCGGTTCAGGTCGATGACGAAGCGCGAATACTCCGCCGCCACCACGCTGGCCCCAAGCTCGCGGGCGAAATCGTACAGGCGCGGGATATGCCAGTCGGTGTCGGGCAGGCTGCGCGCCTCGTCCACCAGGCCATCGCGCACGGCCGGGGTCAGTTGCAGGCCCGCGTGGGGCATGCTGATCAGCAGGGGCAAACGGCCCTGGTGGAAACTCAATACCTTGTCCATCTCGCCTCGCTCAGTTGGAGATTTCGTGGCCCTTGCGCACCACGCGCTTGGGCAGGTCGCCGCCCAGCCAGTAGGCCAGGTCAGCGGGGCGCTCGATCTGCCAGGCGACGAAGTCGGCGACCTTGCCGGCCTCCAGCGACCCATGGCTGTGGCCCAGGCCCAGGGCCGTGGCGGCATGCACGGTGACGCCGGCCAGGGCTTCTTCCGGGGTCATGCGAAACAGCGTGCAGCCCATGTTCAGCATCAGCCGCAGGGACAGCCCAGGCGAAGTGCCGGGGTTGAGGTCGCTGGCCAGGGCGATTTTCACCCCGTGGCGGCGCAAGGCCTCCATCGGCGGCAGCTGGGTTTCGCGCAGGAAGTAGAAGGCGCCCGGCAACAGCACGGCAACGGTGCCAGCCTTGGCCATGGCCATGGCATCTTCTTCGGTCATGAATTCCAGGTGGTCGGCAGACAACGCCTGGTAGCGCGCGGCCAGGCTGGAGCCGTGCAGCGACGACAGCTGCTCGGCATGCAGCTTGACCGGCAGGCCCAGCTCGCGTGCCTTGATGAACAGCCGCTCGACCTGCGCCGGGGAAAACGCCAGGTGCTCGCAGAAGGCGTCGACCGCATCCACCAGCCCTTCTTCGGCCAGGGCCGGGAGCATTTCATCGCAGATGTGCGCGATGTAGTCGTCCGCCCGGCCGGCGTATTCCGGCGGCAAGGCATGGGCGGCCAGGCAGGTGGCGCGCACGGCCAGCGGCAGCTCCTCGGCCAGGCGCCGGGCCACGCGCAGCATCTTGCGCTCGTTGGCCAGGTCCAGGCCGTAGCCGGACTTGATCTCGAGGGTGGTCACGCCGTCGCGCATCAGCGCCTGCACGCGCTGGCGGGCGCTGGCGAACAGTTCGTCTTCGCTGGCGGCGCGGGTGGCGCGCACGGTGCTGGCGATGCCGCCACCCTGGGCGGCGATCTCGGCATAGCTCACGCCCTGCAGGCGCTGCTCGAACTCACCGCTGCGGTTACCGCCGAACACCGCGTGGGTGTGGCAGTCGATCAGGCCCGGGGTGACCCAGGCGCCATTGAGGCCGACCGTGCGGGCGAAATCCAGCGACGGCAGGTCAGCGCGCGGGCCGATCCACTCGATCAGGCCGGCGTTGCTGACGATGGCGGCGTCCTCGATGACCGAGTAGCTGCCCTGGGCCATGGTGGCCGCGTGGCAATGCTGCCAGAGGGTTCTCATACACAAACTCCGATGTTCATCGCTGTTCTGCCGGGGCACTTGTGGGAGCTGTGGGAGCCGGCTTGCCGGCGATCACCGGCACAGCCGGTGCCATGCTCCGCGGTGCATTCATCGCCGGCAAGCCGGCTCCCACATCTGCCCTGGCCGCGTTTACAGGCTTGGCAACACGCCGGCCGGCAACAGCGCGGTCAGCTTGCCTTCGGCCAGCAAGGCACTGGCCGCCTCGATATCCGGCGAGAAGAAGCGGTCATGGTCGTAGTGCGGCACCTCGCGGCGCAGCACCTGGCGCGCCTGCTCCAGCTTCACCGAGGTTTTCAGCCCCTCGCGCAGGTCCAGGCCCTGGCAGGCGCCGAGCCATTCGATGGCCAATACGCCCCGGGTGTTCTCGGCCATTTCCCACAAGCGCTTGCCGGCAGCCGGGGCCATCGACACGTGGTCTTCCTGGTTGGCCGAAGTCGGCAGGCTGTCGACGCTGTGGGGGTGCGACAGCGCCTTGTTCTCGCTGGCCAGGGCCGCTGCGGTGACCTGGGCGATCATGAAGCCGGAGTTGACCCCGCCGTTTTCCACCAGGAACGGTGGCAACTGCGACATGTGCTTGTCCATCATCAGCGAGATGCGCCGCTCGCTCAGCGCGCCGATTTCGGCAATCGCCAGGGCCAGGTTGTCGGCGGCCATGGCCACTGGCTCGGCGTGGAAGTTGCCGCCCGACACCACATCGCCTTCGGCGGCGAACACCAGCGGGTTGTCCGACACAGCGTTGGCCTCGACGCCCAGCACTTCGGCAGCCTGGCGCAACTGGGTCAGGCAGGCGCCCATGACCTGCGGCTGGCAGCGCAGCGAGTACGGGTCCTGAACCTTGCCGCAGTGCTTGTGCGACTGCGACACCTCGGTGGACTCGCCCAGCAGGTCGCGGAAACACGCCGCAGTATCGATCTGGCCAAGCTGGCCACGGGCGGCATGGATGCGCGCATCGAATGGCGAACGCGAACCCAGCACGGCCTCCACCGTCAGGCCGCCGCAGGCAATGGCGGCGGCAAACAAGTCTTCGGCCTGGAACAGGCCACGCAAGGCGTAGGCGGTGGAAGCCTGGGTGCCGTTGAGCAGCGCCAGGCCTTCCTTGGCGGCCAGCGTCAGCGGCTCGAGGCCGGCCACGGCCAGGGCTTCATTGGCAGGCAGCCATTCACCCCGGTAGCGCGCCTTGCCTTCGCCAAGCAGCACCAGCGACATGTGCGCCAGCGGCGCCAGGTCGCCGGAAGCGCCCACCGAGCCCTTGAGCGGGATGTGCGGGTAGACCTCGGCGTTGACCAGGGCGATCAGCGCATCGATGACCTTGCGGCGAATGCCGGAAAAACCACGGCCCAGGCTGTTGATCTTCAGCACCATGATCAAGCGCACCATGGCGTCGTCCAGCGGCGCGCCGATGCCGGCGGCGTGGGACAGCACCAGCGAGCGCTGCAGGTTTTCCAGGTCATGGCTGGCGATGCGGGTCGAGGCCAGCAGGCCGAAACCTGTGTTGATGCCGTAGGCCGTGCGGTCTTCGGCGATGATCCGCTCGACGCAGGCGACGCTGGCATCGATGGCAGCGCCAGCACTGGCATCCAGGCTCAGCTGCACCGGCGCCAGGTGGATACGGCGCAGCTGGGCCAGGGTCAGGCGGCCGGGCACGAGGTTCAACGCTTCCATGTTCAGACTCCTTTGCGTGTTCAGTGCAGCGCCGGCAGCACCGGCTGCGGCCCTTGCGAAGCTTTCAGAAGCGCGGCGGCGCGGGCGATGTCGGGGGCCAGCCAGCGGTCTTCCAAGTAGGCCGGCACCTGTTCGCGCAGCAGGCGCCAGGCGGCCTCGGTGCCGGCGCCGAAGCGCTGCTCCTTGAGGAATTCGAAGGCCTGGGCGGCCAGCAGGTATTCGATGGCCAGGACCTGCGTGCAGTTCTCCAGCACCTGGTGCAGCTTGAGCGCGGCATTGGTGCCCAGGCTCAGGTGGTCTTCCTGCAGGCCCGAGGTCACGTAGTTGTCGAGCACCGCCGGTTGCGCCAGCTGGCGGTTCTGCGCGCACAGCGAGGCGGCCACGTACTGGGCGATCATCATCCCCGAGTTGACCCCTGGGTTGCTCACCAGGAACGCCGGCAGGCCACTGACCAGCGGGTTGACCAGGCGATCCAGGCGGCGCTCGGCGATCGAGCCGATCTCGGCCATGGCGATCGCCAGCAGGTCGGCGGCCATGGCCACCGACTGGCCGTGGGGGTTGGCCTGGGAGACCACCCGGAAGTCGCCTGGGGTGCCCAGCAGCAGCGGGTTGTCGTTGGCGCCGTTGAGCTCCGCCTCGATCTGCCGGGCGGCGTGGGCCAACTGGTCGCGGGCGGCGCCGTGCACCTGCGGGATGGAGCGGATGCTCAGGGCGTCCTGGGTGCGGATGCCTTTGCTGGAGGCGATCACTTCGCTGCCCGCGAGCAGGGCGCGCAGGTTCTCGCCCACCACCTGCATGCCCGGGTGCGGCTTGAGCGCGATGATTTCAGGGTCGAAGGCGGCGATCTGCCCACGCAGGGCCTCGAAGCTCATGGCGCCGATCACGTCGGCCCATTGCAGCAGGCGGCTGGCATCGTCCAGCGCCAGGCTGGCCAAACCGGTCATGCACGGCGTGCCATTGACCAGGCACAGGCCGTCCTTGGCGCCCAGCTGCACCGGCTCCAGGCCTTCGGCGGCCAGCGCTGCGGCGGCCTCGACGACCTGCCCGCGGTAGCTGACCTTGCCGATGCCCAGCAGGCAGACGCCGACGTGGGCCATGTGGGTCAGGTAACCCACCGAGCCCTGGGACGGCACCTGCGGGGTGATGCCGTGGTTGAGCAGCGCCAGCAGCGCCTCGACCACGCCGCGCTGGATCCCGGACTTGCCGTGGCTGTAGTTGGCGACGGCAGCGCAGATGATCGCCCGCGCCTGCTCATCGGGCAGCGCCGGGCCGACGCCGCAGGCGTGGCTGAGCAGGGTATTGCGCGACAGCGCCGCGAGCTGTTCGCCCTGCAAGGATACGTTGCACAGCGCACCGAGCCCGGTGTTGACGCCATAAGCGCGCTCACCGCTGTCGACGATATGGCGCACGATGGCCTGGGCGTTGTCGATGCGCGCCCACACCTGCGGCGCCAGCTCCAGGCGCGCGCCATGGCGGGCCACGGCGGCGATGTCCTGCCAGCGCAGCGCGGCGCCGGTGATGACCACGGTTGCAACTTGCGACATGGGGCTCCTCATACCGCGACCGCGCGGCGCTGGACGAAGCGGTCGACATACTCGTCGGCCGGGTTGTGAAGGATCTGCTGCGGCGTGCCAACCTGGATCAGGCGGCCGTCCTTGAGAATGGCGATGCGGTTGCCGATGCGCACCGCCTCGTCCAGGTCGTGGGTGATGAACACGATGGTCTTGTGCAGGGTCTTCTGCAGCTCCAGCAGCTGGTCCTGCATTTCGGCGCGGATCAGCGGGTCGAGGGCGCTGAACGCCTCATCCATGAGGATGATGTCGGTGTCCGCCGCCAGCGCCCGGGCCAGGCCCACACGTTGGCGCATGCCGCCGGAGAGCTGGTGCGGGTACTTCTTCTCGTAGCCCTTCAGGCCCACGGTCTCGATCCACTGCATGGCACGCTCGGCGCACAGCTGCTTGCTCTCGCCGCGCACCTTCAGGCCATAGGCGACGTTGTCCAGCACGTTGCGGTGCGGCAGCAGGCCGAAGCTCTGGAACACCATGCTGATCTTGCGCCGGCGAAATTCGCGCAGGGCCTGCATGTCGTACTGCAGGATGTCTTCGCCATCGACCAGGATCTGCCCGCTGGTGGGGTCGATCAGGCGGTTGAAGTGGCGCACCAGGGTCGACTTGCCCGAGCCGGACAGGCCCATGATGACGAAGATCTCGCCGCTGCCGATCGACAGCGACAGGTCGTTGACCCCGACCACGCAGCCGGTCTGCGCCAGCACCTGCTCCTTGCCCTGCTGGTTGCGGATCATCTGCAGGGCCTCGTCGGCACGGTCGCCGAAGATCTTGAAGACGTTCTTCACTTCGATCTTGCTGATCGCCTGCGTGCTCATTTGCTCACCTCATGGCGTGGCCGGCCGTAGGCCTGGGTAATGCGGTCGATCACCACCGCGAGAATGACGATGGCCAGGCCCGCTTCCAGGCCGCGGCCGACGTTGAGGGTCTGGATGCCCACCAGCACGTCTTCGCCCAGGCCACGGGCGCCGATCATCGAGGCGATCACCACCATCGACAGGGCCATCATGGTGGTCTGGTTGATGCCGGCCATGATGCTAGGCAGCGCCAGCGGCAGCTGCACGCCGAACAGTTGCTGCCAGCGGTTGGCGCCGAAGGCGTTGATCGCCTCCATCACCTCGCCATCCACTTGGCGAATCCCCAGGTCGGTGAGGCGGATCAGCGGCGGTGCGGCGTAGATCACCGTAGCGAAGATCGCCGGCACCTTGCCCAGGCCGAACAGCATCAGCACCGGGATCAGGTACACGAAGCTGGGCATGGTCTGCATGATGTCGAGCAGCGGCATCAGCACCGCCCGCAGGCGGTTGCTGCGCGCCGAGAGGATGCCCAGCGGGATGCCCACCAGCACCGAGATCAGCGTGGCCACCAGCATCAGCGCCAGGGTCTGCATCAGCTTGTCCCACAGGCCGACGGCGCCGACCAGGAACAGCAACCCGGTGATGACCAGGGTTGGCAGGATGCGCCGGGTGGCGTGCCAGGCGATCAGCGCCACCACGCCGAGCATCAGCCACCAGGGGGTGGCGCGCAGGGCGCCTTCGAGGCTGACGATGGCCCACAGCAGGGTGTCGGAAATGTGCCGGAACACGTCGCCATAGTTGGTCACCAGGGCGTCGACCCAACCGTTGACCCAGTCGGCGATGGAAAATGTCAGGTTGTCAGGAAACATAGGTTCCACTCATCAGCTGTGGACGCTCAAAGCGCCGCGTTGATCTTCTTGGCAGCCTCATCGCTGACCCAGGCCTGCCAGACTTCAGGATGTTCCTTGAGGAACGCCTTGGCCAGTGCGGGCGACTCGATGCGCTCCTTGGTCATGCGTGCCAGGTTCTGGTTCAGCAGGTCGATCGGCAGGTTGACCTTCTCCAGCACCGCGACCAGCTCGGGAGCTTGCTCGTGGAAGGTCTTGGACAGGCCGACCTTGATCGACACCGATTTATCCACACCCGGTTTTTCCTGCAGCTTGACCAGGTCGACCTGGCCCATCAGCGGGGTTGGGGTCCAGTAGTAGAACAGAATAGGCTCGCCGCGCTTGTAGCTCGACAGTACCGCGGCATCCAGCGCCGGGCCGGTGCCGGGGCGGAAGTTGGTGTAGCTGCTTTCCAGGCCGTAGTCCTTGAGCATCTGGCTGTTGTCCAGCTCGCAGGTCCAGCCGGCCGGGCAGTTGTAGAAGCGGCCTTTGCTCGGCTCTTCCTGGTCCTTGAAGACGCTGGCGTACTTGGCCAGGTCGGCGACATTCTTCAGGTCCGGCGCCTTGGCTTCGAGCTTGCGCTTGGCGTCGCCTTCGATCACGTAACGGGGCACGTACCAGCCCTCCTCCGCGCCCAGCACCGGGGCGCCGACGCCGACCACCTTGCCGGCGGCCTCGGCCTTCTTCCAGACCTCGCTGCGGCCGACCCACTCTTCGGCGAACACCTGGATATCGTTGGTGCCCAGGGCGTTTTCCATGGTGATGGAGTTGCCGGGCAGGCTATCGGTCTCGCAGCCGTAGCCGTTCTTCAATACGAATTGCATCACGTCGGTCAGCAGCATGCCGCTTTCCCAGTTCAGCCCGGCGAACTTCACCGGCTTGCCAGACTCGCACCAGCCAGCCGCCTGGCTGCTGCCGGCGAAGCCGAGCAGGCCAAGGGTGAATAGCGAGGCAAGCAAGGTCTTGTTGGTTTTCATTGCGTGACGCTCCCAAACTTGAAAGTGGAAATCGGCAGTCCTTGCAAGGAAATGCTGGGTTTGGGGGCCGCTGCGCGGCCCTTTCGCGACACAAGGCCGCTCCTACAGACGACCGCGCTTCCCTGTAGGAGCGGCCTTGTGTCGCGAAAGGGCTGCAAAGCAGCCCCCAATCCAGGTCAGCCAGTAATCATCGGCAGGTTCAACCCCTGCTCTTTGGCACAATCGATTGCAATCTGGTACCCCGCATCAGCATGGCGCATCACCCCGGTGGCCGGGTCGTTGGTCAGCACGCGAGCAATTCGCTCAGCCGCCTCATCAGTACCGTCGCAAACAATCACCATGCCAGAGTGCTGCGAGAAGCCCATGCCGACACCGCCGCCGTGGTGCAGGGAGACCCAGGTCGCGCCGCTGGCAGTGTTGAGCAGGGCATTGAGCAGCGGCCAGTCGGACACGGCATCGGAGCCATCCTGCATGGCTTCGGTTTCACGGTTGGGGCTGGACACCGAACCGGAGTCCAGGTGGTCGCGGCCGATCACGATCGGCGCCGACAGCTCGCCGCTGCGCACCATTTCGTTGAACGCCAGGCCCAGCTTGGCGCGCAGGCCCAAGCCAACCCAGCAGATGCGCGCCGGCAGGCCCTGGAAGCTGATGCGCTCGCGGGCCATGTCCAGCCAGCGGTGCAGGTGGGCGTCGTCGGGGATCAGTTCCTTGACCTTGGCGTCGGTCTTGTAGATG
>NZ_BQIP01000038.1 GCF_021602585.1 Pseudomonas faucium | reverse complement strand
CATGAAGAGCAGGTTCCATCGGGTCGGCCAGACATCCTAGCCGAGCATGGGAGCGGGGCGTGTGGATTTTTGTTGGTGTATGGGGGGCTGGCTTGGGAGTTGTGTGAGGGCGACCATCGCGCGCCGCAAACCTCAAGACAGGCCCACCGCCACACCGCTACCTATGCCTGATAGGCCATGGTTGCCAGCCTGGGTGGCACGACGCGATTTCTCGGCGGGCGCCAAAGGCGGACAACCATGGCCTGACAGACCGTGGCACGTTGCAACAAATGTAGGAGCGGATTTATCCGCGATGCGCCGCGCGGGCGGCGCGCGATCTCACCGACACTGAAAATCCCCCGTCGAGCGCAAGAATGAACAGCAGTTTCAGCGTTGAAACGACGCTGTTCACACTTGCAATAAAACACAATCTACACACTCGAAAATGAATCCCAAAATACTGATCTGTAAGGTATTTCTAAAATAAAACACAATCTGGCAACCATCTTGCTTACTGCTCCATCACGTGTGAACAGTGAGTTGGATCGACCATGCCAAGCAGTCATTTCGCGCAGCAAGCCAGCGCTCGCATCGACGTCGCAGACGCCCATGAGGTGCTGTCTGCCTATCTACAGGCGCGCCTCCACGGTCAGCCGGTGCGCATCACCCACAGCGAGCGCCTGTCCGGTGGCGCCATCCAGGAAAACTGGCTGCTCCAGGCCGAAGTAGCCGGCGTGCCCCAGCGCTGGGTGCTGCGCACCGACGCAGCCACCGCCGTGGCGGCGAGCATGAGCCGCGAGCAGGAGTTCGCCGTGCTCAGCGCCGTGCACCAGGCCGGGGTAAAAGTGCCCGAGCCACTGTGGCTGTGCCAGGTGCCGGAAGTGATCGGGCGTGATTTCTTCATCATGCAGGCCCTGGCCGGCAGCGCCGCTGGCCACCGCCTGACCAGCGGCGAAGGCAACCCGGCCCTTTGCCGGGAGCTGGGGGCCAACCTTGCGCGCCTGCACCAGCTGCGGCCACCGCAGGCGGCGCTGGCGTTCCTGCCCGCGCCGGTTGCCGATGCGGTGCAGGCCAGTGTCGATCAGTACCGCAGCTACCTCGATGCCTTGCCGGGCAGCCACCCGATCATCGAATGGGGCCTGCGCTGGTGCGAGCTGAACAAGCCCGCACCCCTGGCGGCCTGCCTGATCCACCGCGACTACCGCACCGGCAACTACATGGTCGAGGGAGGCCAGTTGAGCGGCGTGCTGGACTGGGAATTCGCCGGCTGGGGCGACCCGCGCGAAGACCTGGGCTGGTTCACCGCCCGCTGCTGGCGCTTCGCCCGGCCACAGCTGGAGGCGGGCGGCATCGGCCACCTCGACGACCTGCTGGCCGGCTACCGCAGCGTCGCGCCACTGGCCCTGGACCGCGACACGCTGCGCTTCTGGCAGGTGATGGCGCACCTGCGCTGGGCACTGATCGCCCTGCAACAGGCCGAACGCCACCTCTGCGGCCAGCAACGCTCGCTGGAGCTGGCGCTGACCGGGCGCATGGTCAGCGAACTGGAACAGGAACTGCTGTTGCTCACCCAAGGAGGCCGCCCATGAACCAGCCCGATGCCCACGACCTGCTGCTCACCGCCCGCGATGCCGTGCTCCAGCAGCTGTTGCCCGCCTTGCCGGCTCATCTGCACTACGAAGCGCGGATGGTGGCCAGCGCCTTGCTGATCGCCAGCCGCGAGCTGGCCCAGGGCGCGGCCTGTGCCGACACCGAGCGCCAGGCCCTGGGCGGCTTGCTGCAAGGCCAGGCGACCCCGGAGCAAGCCCGCAGCGAGCTCGCCCGACGCATACGCCAGGGCGCCTACGACGCGCCCGGCGAGGCCCGCGAGCGCCTGCTGGCGGCGCTGCGCCGCATCAACCGCGCGCAGCTGTGCATCAGCAACCCCAAGGTACTGGCCCATGACTGAACAACCCGCCCAACCCGTGCGCCGGCGCCGCTGCTACCTGGTGCGCCACGGCCACGTCGACTACTTCGACGCCAGCGGCCGCCCCCTCGACCCGCGCAGCGTGCCGTTGTCGGCCCAGGGCCTGGCCCAGGCCCAGGCGCTGGGCCAGGTGCTGGCGCAGGCGCCGTTCGACCGCGCGGTGTGCTCGAACTACCCGCGTACCCGGCAGACCCTCGACCAGCTGCTGGGCCGCCGAGAACTGCCGGTGGAAGAACGCGCCGAACTGCGCGAGATCCGCGCCGGCCGCCTGCGGGAAATCCCCCGCGAATGCCTGCATCGCGAAGTGGCCCAGGCCTACCAGCTTGCCGACCGCCCCGAGGCTGCGTTCTTGCGCGGCGAGCCGTGGCTTGCGTTCCAGCAACGGGTGCTGGGCAGCTTCCAGCAACTGCTGCAGGAGCCGCACTGGAACGCGCTGCTGCTGGTCAGCCACGACGCGGTCAACCGCATCCTCCTGGCCTGGGCCTGCGGCGCCGGCCTCGGCGCCCTGGCCGCCTTCGAGCAGGACCCGGCCTGCCTGAACATCGTCGACATCGACATGGTCGGCCCGCAGGTGCTGCGCGCCTACATCCGCACCCTCAACTACAGCGCCTACGACCCGGGCAAGGCGACCATCGACAAGACCGTCATGGAGCATGTGCACGCCTCCATCGACCCGCGCCGCCTGCACGCCTGAACCCATTTGCCTACAAGGAACACCGCCATGCATTTCGCCCTGTCTGCCGAGCTGACCGCCCTGCAAGCCAAAGTCCGCCAGTTCGTCGCCGATGTCGCCATCCCCCTGGAGCGCGACCCGCGCCAGACGCCCCACGGCCCGAGCGCCGAGCTGCGCCAGGTGCTGCTCGACCAGGCCCGTGAACACGGCCTGCTGACCCCGCATGCGTCGCGGGGCATGGGCGGCCTGGGCCTGAGCCACATCGAGAAGGCGATCGTCTTCGAAGAGGCCGGCTACTCCACCCTGGGCCCGGTGGCGCTGAACATCCATGCCCCCGACGAAGGCAACATCCACCTGCTCGAACAGGTGGCCACGCCGGCGCAGAAAGCGCGCTGGCTCAAGCCGCTGGTAGAGGGCCGCATCCGCTCGTGCTTCGCCATGACCGAGCCGAGCCCGGGCGCCGGCTCCGACCCTTCGATGCTGACCACCCAGGCCGTGCGTGACGGCGACGACTACGTCATCAACGGCCAGAAATGGTTCATCACCGGTGCCGAGGGCGCGCAGCTGGCGATCATCATGGCGCGCATGGAGGACGGCAGCGCCACCCTGTTCCTCACCGACACCGACCGCCCAGGCTTCATCCTCGAGCGCATGATGGACTCGCTCGACAGCTGCTTCGCCGGCGGCCATGCGGTGCTGCGTTTCGACAACCTGCGCATCCCCGCCAGCGACGTGCTGGGCGAAGTGGGCAAGGGCTTCCGCTACGCCCAGGTGCGCCTGGCCCCGGCGCGCCTGACCCACTGCATGCGCTGGCTGGGCCAGGCCCGCCGCGCCCACGACGAAGCCTGCCGCTACGCCAGCCGCCGGGTGTCGTTCGGCAAGCCCTTGGGCGAGCACCAGGGCGTGGGCTTCATGCTCGCCGACAACGAGCTGGACCTGCACACCACGCGCCTGGCCATCTGGCACTGCGCCTGGGTGCTCGACCAGGGCGAGCGCGGCAACTTCGAGTCGAGCGTGGCCAAGGTGCTCAGCTCCGAGGCCATCTGGCGGGTGATCGACCGCTGCGTGCAGGTGCTGGGCGGGCAGGGCGTGACCGGCGAATCGATCGTCGAGCGGATCTTCCGCGATGCGCGCAGCTTCCGCATCTATGACGGCCCGAACGAGGTGCACCGCATGAGCCTGGCGAAGAAGATCCTGGCCCGCACGCAGGTGGCCGGATGAACCTCGACAGCTATCGCGACCAGGTGGTGATGATCACCGGCGCCGCCAGCGGCTTTGGCGCCTTGCTGGCCGAGCGCCTGGCCGGGCTGGGTGCCCGGCTGGTGCTCGGCGACCGTGACGTCACGGGCCTTGAGCGGGTGGCCGGGGCCCTGCGCGAGGCCGGCGCCACGGTGCTGGCGGTGCCTTGCGACGTGACCCGCGAGGTGCAGGTCAAGGCCCTGGTGGACGCGGCCTTGGCCACCTTTGGCCGGCTCGATGTGGGGGTCAACAATGCCGGCATCCTCACGCCGATGAAGCGCTTCGTCGACACCACCGAAGAAGAGCTGGACCGCAGCCACGCGGTCAACACCAAGGGCGTGTTCTTCTGCATGCAGCAGCAGATCCGCCAGATGCTGCTGCAAGGGGGCGGGGTGATCCTCAATGTCGCCTCCATGGCCGGGCTCGGCGGTGCGCCCAAGCTGGCCGCCTATGCCGCGGCCAAGCATGCGGTGGTGGGGCTGACCCGCACCGCGGCGGTCGAGTACGCCCGCCGTGGCATCCGCGTCAATGCGCTGTGCCCGTTCTACAGCGCAACGCCCATGGTCACCGGCAGCGAAGTGGGCGAGCAGCAGGCGTTTCTCGCCCAGGGCTCGCCGATGAAACGCCTGGGCACCCCCGAGGAAATCGTTGCGGCGATGTTGATGCTGTGCGCCCGCGAAAACAGCTACATGACCGGCCAGGCAATTGCCGTGGATGGCGGCATCTCGGCGTTCTGAGCCTTGCCCCAGGCGCCCTCGGCACTGAAACCGAGGGCGCTGTCATGAACTGAAAAACCGTTGTCGTCCGATGATAAGCGGCGCAAGGCGCAACGGCCTAAATTGCCCTTCAAGACGAATGTTGCAGTTCGACAATAACGACAAGAAGGGAGATTGGCATGGCCAAAGCGGTACGTTTCTACGAAACCGGAGGGCCTGAGGTCCTGCGCTACGAAGACGTCGAAGTCGGCGAACCGGGCCCGGGGCAGGTGCGCCTGCGCCACGTGGCGGTCGGCCTGAACTACGCCGACACCTATTTTCGCAACGGCACCTACCCGATCCCGCTGGCCAACGGCATGGGCGTGGAAGCCTCGGGCGTGGTCCAGGCGGTGGGCGAGGGCGTCAGCCACGTCGCGGTCGGCGACCGGGTCACCTACACCGGCTTTCTCAACACCCTCGGCGCCTACAGCACCGAGCGCCTGATCCCGGCCGCGGCGCTGATCAAGCTGCCGGAAACCATCGCCTTCGAAACCGCCGCGGCCATGACCATGCGCGGCCTCACCGCGTCGTACCTGATGCGCCGCCTGTACGATTTCAAGCCAGGCGACAGCATCCTGCTGCACGCCGCCGCCGGCGGTGTCGGCCTGATCGTCTCGCAGTGGGCCAAGCTGCTCGGCCTGACCGTGATCGGCACCGTGTCCACCGACGCCAAGGCTGAAGTGGCCCGCGCCCACGGTTGCGACCACACCATCAACTACAGCCACGAAGACGTGGCCAAGCGCGTGCGCGAGCTGACCGATGGGGTGGGCGTCAATGTGGTGTTCGACAGCGTCGGTCGCACCACCTTCATGGGCTCGCTGGACTCGCTCAAGCGCCGTGGCCTGATGGTCTGCGTGGGCACCGCCTCCGGCACCATCGAGCCGTTCGACCCGCAGATCCTGGCGATGAAAGGCTCGTTGTTCATGACCCGCCCGGCGCTCGCCGACTACATCGCCGACCCTGCGGAAAAGGCCAGGCTTTCCAGCGAGCTGTTCGACCACGTGGCCAGCGGCCGCATCAAGATCGAGATCAACCAGCACTACGCCCTGCAGGACGCGGTCCAGGCGCACCGTGACCTGGAATCGCGCAAGACCACCGGCTCGTCGATCTTCGTCATCTGAGGAGGGCAGCGCCATGCAAGTCGAACAATTGACCTGCGCCATCGGTGCCGAGCTGGTTGGCGTCAGGCTGGCCGATGCCATACACGATGACGGCCTGTTCGCCGAGATCCGCGCCCAGTTGCTCAGGCACCGGGTGCTGTTTCTGCGCGACCAGGACATCAGCCGCGCCGAGCACGTGGCCTTTGCCCGGCGCTTCGGCGAGCTGGAGGACCACCCGGTGGTCGGCAGCGACCCCGAGCACCCGGGCCTGGTGCAGATCTACAAGTCGCCGGACACCCCGATCGACCGCTACGAAAACGCCTGGCACACCGACGCCACCTGGCGCGAGGCGCCGCCCATGGGCTGCGTGCTGCGCTGCGTGCAAGCCCCGGCGGTCGGCGGCGACACCATGTGGACCAACATGGTGCTGGCCTACGCCAACCTGCCCAGCGAGATCAAGGCGCGCATCGAAGGGCTGCGTGCCCGCCACAGCATCGAGGCCAGCTTTGGCGCGGCCATGCCGATCGAGAGCCGCCTGGCGCTCAAGGCGCGCTTCCCCGATGCCGAGCACCCGGTGGTGCGCACCCACCCGGAAACCGGCGAAAAGGTGCTGTTCGTCAACGCCTTCGCCACCCATTTCAGCAACTACCACACCCCTGAGCGGGTGCGCTTCGGCCAGGACGCCAACCCCGGCGCCGGCGACTTGCTGCGCTACCTGATCAGCCAGGCCTATATCCCCGAGTACCAGGTGCGCTGGCGCTGGAAGCCCAACAGCATCGCCATCTGGGACAACCGCAGCACCCAGCATTACGCCGTCATGGACTACCCCGCCTGCCACCGCAAGATGGAGCGCGCCGGGATCATGGGCGACGCGACTTTCTGACCCTACAAGAACAAGATTGAGGACCCGCACATGCAATTTTTCGACGACTCGCTGCACCCGGAAAACATGGAAAAGGTGGTGATCACCGTGGCCCCCTACGGCCCCGAGTGGATGCCCGACGACTTCCCTGAAGACATCCCCGTGACCATGGACGAGCAGGTGCAGAAGGCCGTCGATTGCTACGAGGCCGGCGCCACCGTGCTCCACCTGCACGTGCGCGAGCTCGATGGCACCGGTTCCAAGCGCCTGTCCAAGTTTAACGAGCTGATCGCCGGTGTGCGTGAAGCGGTGCCGGACATGATCATCCAGGTCGGCGGCTCGATCTCCTTCGCCCCGGAAGGCGAGGGCGAGGCGGCCAAGTGGCTGAGCGACGACACCCGGCACATGCTGGCCGAGCTGACGCCAAAGCCCGACCAGGTGACGGTGGCGATCAACACCACCCAGATGAACATCATGGAGCTGCTGTACCCCGAGTACCTGGAAGGCACCTCGCTGGCCAACCCTGCGATCATCGCCGCCTACAGTGAAATGACCGTGCCCGCCGGCCCCGCCTGGGTCGAGGAGCACCTGCGCCGGCTGCAGGCCAGCGGTATCCAGCCGCACTTCCAGCTGACCGGCATGCACGCCCTGGAAACCCTCGAGCGCCTGGTGCGCAAGGGCGTCTACAAAGGCCCGCTGAACCTGACCTGGATCGGCATCGGTGGCGGCTTCGACGGCCCCAACCCGTTCAACTTCTTCAACTTCGTGCACCGTGCGCCGGATGGCTGCACGCTGACCGCCGAATCGCTGCTCAAGAACGTGCTGCCGTTCAACACCATGGCCCTGGCCATGGGCCTGCACCCACGCTGCGGCATCGAGGACACCATCATCGACCAGCACGGCAAGCGCTTCAGTTCCGTGCAGCAGATCCAGCAGACCGTGCGTGTGGCCCATGAGCTGGGCCGCGAAATCGCCAGCGGCAAGGAAGCCCGGGCGATCTACCGCATCGGCGAGCAGTACGCCAGCGTTGAGCAAACGCTGCTGGCCAACGGCATGGCGCCCAACCGCCGGTCGGGGCAAAAGGGCGTGCCGCAGCGCGGCTGATAGGCTCGCCGGCCCCATCGCCGGCAAGCCGGCTCCCATAGGAACACCACCGAACCTGTAGGAGCCGGCTTGCCGGCGATGAGGCCGGAACAAGCAGCACCGTTTTTGGCAAGTTCCCATAACAACAAAAGCAACTCAGCCAGATACCCGAGGAGGCAGCATGGCCACCTATCACGCCAGTGCGGCAGAACCAGGCACTGATACTTCGCTGGGCATCCCACGGCGCTACGCCTGGATCGTCTTCGCCCTGACCTTCGGCCTGTTGATTTCCGACTACATGTCGCGCCAGGTGCTCAACGCCGTGTTCCCGCTGCTGAAACAGGAATGGCAGCTCAGCGACAGCCAGCTCGGCCTGCTCAGCGGCATCGTCGCGCTGATGGTCGGCCTGCTGACCTTCCCCCTGTCGCTGCTCGCCGACCGCATCGGCCGGGTCAAGAGCCTGACCTTCATGGCCGTGATGTGGAGCCTGGCGACCCTGGGCTGCGCCCTGGCCGACAACTACCAGGAAATGTTCATCGCCCGCTTCATGGTCGGCGTTGGCGAGGCCGCCTACGGCAGCGTCGGCATCGCCGTGGTGGTGGCGGTGTTCCCGCGTGAGATGCGCGCCACCCTGGCCGGCTCGTTCATGGCCGGTGGCATGTTCGGCTCGGTGCTGGGCATGGCCCTGGGCGGGGTGATGGCCCAGCACCTGGGCTGGCGCTGGGCATTCGCCGGCATGGCGGCGTTCGGCCTGGTGCTGGCGTTGCTGTACCCGCTGATCGTGCGCGAAGCGCGCATCGCCCCCAAAGGCCAGGCGGCCAAGCCCGACAAGGCGGCGCTGAAGGCACTGCGCCCGTTGCGGACCCTGTATTGCAGCCGCTCGGTCATCAGCGCCTACGTGGGCAGTGGCCTGCAGCTGTTCGTCGGCGGCACGGTGATCGTCTGGTTCCCCAGCTACCTGAACCGCTACTACGCCATGGGCACCGACAAGGCCGGCGCGGTGGCCGCGATCATCGTGCTGTGCAGCGGTGTCGGCATCATCCTGTGCGGCATGCTCTGCGACCGCCTGGGGCGCAACTGCCCGGACCGCAAGATCAGCCTGGCGATCGGTTATTGCCTGGGCAGCTGCCTGCTGCTGTCGGTGGCCTTCGCCTTGCCACCGGGGGTGGCGCAGCTGGTGCTCATCTGCCTGGGCATGATGATCGCCGCCGGCACCAATGGCCCGTCCAGCGCCATGGTCGCCAACCTGACCCACTACACCGTGCACGGCACCGCGTTCGCCACGCTGACCTTGAGCAACAACCTGCTGGGGCTGGCCACCGGCCCGCTGATCACCGGCAAGGTGTCCGACCTGATCGGCCTGCAGTCGGCCTTCCAGCTGGTGCCGCTGATCAGCATCGGCGCCGCTGCCGTGTTCTTCTACGCCAAGCGTTACTACCACCTGGACATGGCGCGCCTGCAGCACGGCGAAGCCGCGCAAGCGCCCGTGCAGCCCGTACTGGAGGCCCGCTCGTGAAGCGTTCGTTGTCGATTGATGTGTACTTCGATTTCATCTGCCCGTGGTGCCTGATCGGCCGCCGCCAATTGCAAGCGGCGCTGGCGCAGTTCAAGGCGGCGCAGCCGCAGGTCGAGGTCAACCTGGCCTGGCAGGGCGTGCAACTGCTGCCAGAGCTGCCGTTCAACGGCCAGCCGTTCGCCGAGTTCTACCGCAGGCGCCTGGGCAGCGAGCAGGCCGTGCAGCAGCGCCAGGCCCAGGTGCGCCTGGCGGCAAGCGCGGTGGGCGAGCAGATCGACTTCAGCCGCATCCAGCGCATGCCCAACACCGCAGATGCCCATCGCCTGCTGCTGCACGCCAGCGAGCTGGGCAGCGAAACCCAGGTCGAGGCGCTGCTGGAGCGGTTGCTGGCTGCGTATTTCAAGCACGGCGAAGACCTGGGTGACCGCGCCACGTTGTTGCGCATCGCCGAGCAATGCGGCTTTGCCACCGATACCCTGGCCGGCAGCTTGCGCGGCGATGGCCTGCCGTTCGTCAGTGCCAGCGCCGACATCGCCGGGCGCGGCGTGCCGTGCTTCGTCTTCGACGACCGCCTGCAGGTGGTCGGCGCCCAGCCGGCCGAGCAGTTGCTCGAAGCCATGCACATGGCCCTGTCGCGCCTGGCGCAGGTGCAGCCATGAGCCTGCGCATCGAAGTGCCGGCACAGCGTGTGCCGGCTGTCGGCGAGCGCTGCCTGGTCGAAGGCGAGGGCCGGAGCGTGGCGCTGTTCAACGTCGGCGGGCGCTTGCTGGCCATCGACGACAGCTGCCCGCACCAGGGCTCGTCGCTGTGCGCCGGCAAGCTGGAAGGCGCGGTGATCCAGTGCCGTGCCCATGGCCTGCGCTTTGACCTGGCAAGCGGCTACCTGCTCAATTCCAAGGCGCTGAAGGTGGCCAGCTACCCGGTGCAGGTCGAGGGTGAGCGGGTGTTCATCGTGCTGGCCGGCCAGGAGGTGCTGGCATGAGCACACTGGCACTGACCCAGGTCAACCACCGCGTGCGCGAACTGGCGCCCGGGCTGATCGTCAGCCTGATCGCCGCCGGCGCGGCGAGCTTTCTGGCCGAGCATTACGGCGCCCCGGTGATGCTGTTCGCGCTGTTGCTGGGCCTGGCGCTCAACTTCTTGAGCGCGGACGGCAAGTGCAAGGCCGGCATCGAGTTCACTGCGCGCACCGTGCTGCGCCTGGGCGTGGCCCTGTTGGGCATGCGCATCACCCTGGAGCAGATGGCCGGGCTTGGCTGGAAGGCGCTGGCGCTGGTGGTGATCCTGGTGGTGGTGACCATCAGCGTGTCGATGGTGGCGGCCAAGGCCATGGGGTTCCAGCGCCTGTTCGGCATGCTCACCGGCGGTGCCACGGCGATCTGCGGCGCTTCGGCGGCGCTGGCGCTGGCCGCGGCACTGCCCGGCCACCCGCAGAAGGAACGCGCCACGCTGTTCACCGTGATCGGGGTGTCGGCGCTGTCGACCCTGGCGATGATCCTCTACCCGATGATCGCCAACGCCCTGGGCCTGTCGCCGCAAGCGGCCGGGGTGTTCCTTGGCGCCACCATCCATGATGTGGCGCAGGTGGTGGGGGCGGGCTACAGCATGTCCACCGACACCGGCGATACCGCCACGGTGGTCAAGCTCATGCGCGTGGCCATGCTGGTGCCGGTGATCGTCGTCGCCGCCATGATCGGCCGCAAGCAGGGCATCGACAGCAGCGGCAAGCGCCCGCCGTTGCTGCCGTGGTTCGCGGTCGGCTTCCTGATCCTGGCCTGCGTCAACAGCAGCGGCTGGGTGCCGCTGCTGGTGCAGGGCAGCATCAACGAGCTGTCGCGCTGGTGCCTGGTGGTGTCGATCGCCGCCCTGGGCATGAAGACCCAGCTCAAGGAGCTGGCCGCGGTGGGCATCAAGCCGATCGTGCTGATGGTGGGCGAAACGGTGTTCCTGGTGCTGCTGGTGCTGGGGTTGATGCACCTGCTGGGCCTGTAGCCCGCAGCCCCGGCACCGGCAACCGCCCCGTCAGCGTGCGCTGACGGCGGCTTGGGCGGCGCTGCGGCTGCGCTTGGTTTGCGTGTGCGGCTCATGCTGTGCGCGCCAGCTGGCCGGCGGCTGGCCGAACTGGCTGATGAACCAGCGGGTGAACGAGCTGTGCATGGAATAGCCGAGCATGTCGGCGATGCGCCCCAGCGAATAGCCGGGGCTTTCCAGGTAGCGCAGCACCAGGTCGCGGCGCACGCCATTGACCAGCTCGCTGAAGGTCGCGCCTTCTTCTTCCAGCCGGCGTTGCAGGGTGCGCACGTTCATGCCCTGGGTCTGGGCGATGTGCTCGATGGTGGCGCGGCCCATGGGCATCAGCAGGAAGATCGCCTTGCGCACCTCCAGCGTCAGCGACGGCAGGTTCTCATCCTGCAGCAACCCCACGTAGCGCTGGGCCAGGCGCGCCATGCCGGCGTTGGCCTGGGGGTTGGTGGTGTCCAGGTCGGCCGCCGAGCAGACGATGCCGTTGAAGTCGCTGTTGAACTCCAGCTTGCAGCCGAAGATGCGCCGGTGGATGGCCAGGTCCGCAGGGGCTGCGTGGGTGAAGTTGGCGCTGATCGGGTGCCAGTGCGGCCCCAGGAGCGCCGAGCAGAAGCGGTGCATCACGCCGATGGCCATCTCGATCGCCTGGCGGCTGTGCATCGGCTGGTCGGTGATGACCTCCTCGCGGATGATCACGGTCTTGCCGATTTCCTCGATGTGGATGGCCAGTGCGTTGTTGAGCACATGGCGGTACTGCACGATCACCTGCAGCGCATCGCGCAGCGAGTGCTGGTGGCTGATCAGCAGGCTGACCTGGCCGAAATCCGACAACTGGCGCAGCTCGGCCATGCGCAGGCCGAAGGCTTCGCAGCCGCTCAGCCGCGCCGACTCCTCCAGCACGCTGATGGCAGCGGCCACGGGGATGCGTTGGTCGGGGGTTTCCAGGAGCGATGCACTGAGGCCGGCCTGGGCCAGCAAACCGTGGCCGTTGAGGCCCAGGTGGCGTGAAACTTCGAGGTAATTGGTCAGGGTTGCAGCACGGGCGAGCACGGTCATTTTATTGTTTTCCACGTGATCTTGATGAGCTCCCGCTGCGCTGGCGGGAAATCTCTTATAGCGGTTGTGTCGTCAGATGCAAAGCCATTTCCGAGCGGCGGGGCCCGGTGTGGCGCGCCATGGCGGCCGTGTCATCAACTGAAAAGTTCGTGACGCGCAATGTAAAGCGCCTGGCAGGGCGACTCATTACTCTGGCCCCAAGCAGTCGGCATTCGACCGAATTGACCAGAGCAAGGGCCCTGACGTGGAAAAACTGCAAACCGCCGCAACCGTGCTGATCGTGCCTGGCTTGCGCGACCATGTACCCGAACATTGGCAAACCCTGTTGCAAGCGCGCCTGGCCAAGGTGCGCTCGGTGCCGCCACTGGAAACCGACAAGCTCAGCTGCAGCGCCCGGGTCGAGGCCATCGAACGCGAACTGGCCAGCATCGACGGCCCGGTGATCCTGGTGGCGCACAGCGCCGGCGTGCTGATGGTGGCGCACTGGGCCGCCCGCTACCAACGCCCGATCAAGGGCGCCTTGCTGGCCGCGCCGCCCGACCTTGAGATCGACTGGCCGGCCAACTACCCCACCCCCGACACCCTGCGCGCCAATGGCTGGGCACCGCTGCCAAGCGGCCGCCTGCCGTTCCCAAGCGTGGTGGCCGCCAGCAGCAACGACCACCTGGCCAGCTTCGAAGCGGTCGCCCGCATGGCCGACGAGTGGGGCAGCGAGCTGCTCGAACTCGGCGCGGTCGGCCACCTCAACCCTGCCTCGGGCTTTGGCCCATGGCCGCACGCCGAGGCGTTGATCCAGCAACTCGATCGCTGACCCGCGCGAGGTACGCGTAGGCAGGCCGGCGCCCGATCGTCGCTGGCACCTTGCACATCCCAAGCAGAGATATCGCATGAACAACAATAAGAACGTTCTCTTCTGCCTTCACCGCCGCAAACTCATGGCCACCCTGTTGCTGGTGGCCGGCGCGCCGGCTGCCCAGGCCTTCCAGCTGGACCTTGCCGACCCCGACTGGAGCGTGCGCTTCGACAACACAGCCAAGCTCAGCTACGGCCAGCGGGTCGAAGGGCAGAACGCCAAGGTCGCGCGCACCGCCAACCTCAACGACGGCGACAACAACTTCAGCGTCGGCAGTGCGGTGACCCAGCGGGTCGACCTGCTGACCGAACTGGACGTGGTGTACCAGGGCAACATGGGCATGCGCGTGAGTGCCGCCAGCTGGTACGACCACGCCTATGACGACGTCGGCTCCAATTCCAACCCGTTCCCGGGCCAGGCCGGCAACGCCGGCAACCTGGTGCTGGCGCGCCCGGCCGGCGGCCTGCCGGCGGGCACCGTGCTGCAGGGCGGCCCGTCCAGGCGCCATGGCCTGAGCAACTACACCGACCGCTACTACAACGGCCCGTCCGGCGAGTTCCTTGATGCCTTCGTGTTCTACAACACCGAAATCGGCGACGAATCGATGCTCAGCGGCAAGCTTGGCTGGCACTCGGTGTACTGGGGCGAGACGCTGTTCAACGCCGCCAACGGCATCAACTACGGCCAGTCGGCGCTGGACCTGGCCAAGCTGTACAACGTACCCGGCACCGAAACCAAAGAACTGTTCCTGCCGCGCAAGCAGCTGTCGCTGAGCTACACGGTCAACCCCGAGCTGACCCTGGCGGCCCAGTACTTCCTCGAATTCGAAAACTCGCGCCTGCCCGAAGGCGGCACCTACATGGGTGCCTACGACATGCTCGGCGAAGGCGCCGACATCTTCTGGCTGCCGGTACCCAATGCCGTGGGCGGCGCCGGCGCCTTCTATGGCGCGCCCCGCGGGCATGACATCCGCCCGCACAACTCCGGCGACTTCGGCGTGATGGCCAAGTGGAGCCCGGAATGGCTCGACGGCACCCTGGGCTTCTACTACCGCAACACCTCCGACCCAACCCCGGCGGTGCTGATCAACGCCCCCAACCTGCACACCGGCAGCCTGGCCGGCACCAGCTACATGACCGCCTATGCCGACGACATCGACATCTACGGCATCAGCCTGGCCAAGAACATCGGCCCGGTCAGCGTCGGGCTGGACGTCAACTACCGCGAGAACATGCCGCTGATCAGCAACTTCACCACCATCAACGGGCCGCTGTACGACGCCCTGGCCGGCACTGCCGGCGGTACCAACCTGATCGGTGAAGTGCCAGGCCACGGGGAAACCGGGCTGGCCCGCGGCAAGACCTTGCACGTGGTGCTCAACGGCCTGGTGTCGTTCGGCGCAACGCCGCTGTGGAACGCCTCGTCGCTGGCCGTGGAAGGCGCCATGACCCACCTGGTCAGCGTCGACAAGGGCGAGCAGACCTTCAAGGGCGACTCCAGCTACGAAGGCGTCGACAAGGTCACCACCAACGCCTACACCCTGGCGGTCAACTTCACCCCGACCTGGTTCCAGGCGCTGCCGGGGGTCGATATCACCCTGCCGCTGTCCTACAACGTTGGCCTGAAGGGCAACTCGGCGGTGCAGCTGGGGGGTAACGAAGACTCCGGCAGCTACTCGGTCGGCATCGCCGCCGACGTCTACCAGAAGTACAAGTTCGACCTCAAGTACGTCGACTCCTTCGGCAAGTTCGATACCTGCGAAACCGGTACCGACAACAACACCCCGGGCACCAACGGGCGCTACCAGTGCATCCCCGGGCAGATCACTTCGCAGGCGGGCCTGGCGCCGCTGCTCAAGGATCGCGGCATGGTCACTGCCTCGTTCAAGACCACCTTCTGAAAAGCTCCTAGTACAACAACAAGCGGAGAAACGCGATGAAGTATCTCAATAGCCTGCTGTCGGCCTCGCTTGCGGTCGTGATTGCCGGTAATGCCCATGCGGCCGCCCCGGCCCAGGATGTCGCCCGGCTGGGCAAGGACCTGACCCTGGTCGGGGCCGACAAGGCGGCCAGCGCCGACGGCGCGATCCCGGCCTACCAGGGTGGCCTGAACACCGCGCCAGCCGGGTTCAAGCAGGGTGATACCCTGCGCCCGGACCCTTACGCTTCGGAAAAACCCGTGCTGGTGATCGACGCCAAGAACGTCGACCAGTACAAGGATTCGCTGACCGCCACCACCGTGGAGCTGGCCAAGCGCTTCCCGACCTTTCGCATCGACGTGTACCCCAGCCACCGCACCGCGGCATTGCCCCAGGCGCTGCTCGACAACAGCCTGAAGAACGCTGCCAATGCCAAGTCGCTGCAGGACGGCATGGCCATCGAGAATGTGCTGCCGGGCGTGCCGTTCCCGATCCCGCAGTCCGGTGCCGAGGCCATGTGGAACCACCTGCTGCGCTACCAGGGCGTGGCACAGAAGGCCAAGTACGATTCCTGGAACGTCGACTCCGCCGGCGTCGCGGCGCTGGCCACCACCGGCCTTGCCTACAACGCCTACCCGATCTACGAAGACCTGAACAAGGTCATCGAGCCCAAGGACATCTACTTCCAGACCAAGCTCTACTTCGAAGGCCCGGCGCGCCGTGCCGGCGAGTCGATGATGCTCAAGGACGCCGCCAACCCGCTGGTGCAGGAACGCCGCGCCTGGCAGTACCTGCCGGGCCAGCGCCGGGTGAAGCTGGCGCCGAACCTGGCCTACGACACGCCAAACCCGGGCACCGCAGGCTCCGGCACCTTCGATGACGTGTACGTGTTTAACGGCGCGCTGGACCGCTACGACTGGCACCTGGTGGGCAAGAAGGAAATGTACGTGCCGTACAACACCTACAAGCTGACCTACATCCACGACCCGAAAACCCTGACCACCCCCAACCACCTGTCGCCCGACCAGGTGCGCTGGGAGAAGCACCGCGTGTGGGTAGTGGAGGGCACCCTCAAGGGCAACGCCCGGCACATCTATGCCAAGCGCCGCTTCTACCTCGACGAGGACAGCTGGTTCGCCCTGGCCTCCGACCAGTACGACGCCCGTGGCCAGCTGTACCGCGGCTCGTTCGCCTTCTTCACCCAGAGCTACGACGTGCAGATCCCCAACAGCAACCCGCACGTGGTCTACGACCTGGTTGGTGGCACCTACAACGTCAACGGCCTGATCGGCCCACACGGCGGTATCGAGTACATCGCCCCTCTGTCCAAGGCGCAGTGGTCGCCGGAAGCCCTGGCCGGCGCCGGTATTCGCTGACCCCGACGGTACGCCTGACGGCGGCCCTTGCGTGGCCGCCGTCAGGTTTTGCAGAGGATGTGGCATGGCTTCTTTGAACAAGTATGCGCCGTGGGCGCTGGCAATCACGCTGGCGCTGGCCGGCACCTGCGGTGTGGCCCGGGCGGCCTATGTCGATGTGCTCGACTTGCCGGCCAGGCCCAGCGCGCTGGCCGTGCACAGCGCCCTGCGCGATGTGGCGCGGGCTGGTGAGCGGCTGGTGGCGGTGGGGCCGCGCGGGCACATCGTGTATTCCGACAACCAGGGGCAGGACTGGCACCAGGCCAATGTGCCGGTGAGTGCCGACCTCAATGCCCTGGCGTTCCCCACCGCCGAGGATGGCTGGGCGGTGGGCAACGATGGGGTGATCCTGCACAGCGCCGACGGCGGTGTGAACTGGGCCGTGCAGCTCGATGGGCGAACCATCGGCGCGCTGGTCGCGGCCCATTACCAGGCCCTGGCCAAGGCCCACCCGGACGAGGAGCAGTGGGCGCAGTTCGCCGCCGAAGGCCAGCGCCTGGAACAGGAGGGCGCCGACAAGCCGTTTCTCGGGGTGTGGTTCGCCGACGCAAGGCACGGCTACGCGGTGGGCGTGTTCAACCTGATCCTGCGCACCGACGACGGCGGCGCCAGCTGGGTGCCGATGCAGGACCGCACCGACAACCCGCAAGGCCTGCACCTGAACGCCATCCGCGCAGTCGGCGACGACCTGTTCGTGGCTGGCGAACAGGGCCTGCTGCTCAAGTGGAACGCCGAGCAGCAACGCTTCGTTGCCTTGCCCAGCCCCTACCAGGGCACCTGGTTCGGCATCCTCGGCAAGCCTGGCGAAGTGCTCGTCTATGGCCTGCGCGGCCATCTGGCGCGCAGCCTCGACGGCGGCCAGAGCTGGGCCAAGGTCGACACCGGGCTGGGCCAGAGCATCACCGCCGCCACCCTCGACAGCAGCGGCGACTTCTGGCTGTTCAGCCAGGCCGGGCATGTGCTGCGCAGCCGCGACGGCGGGCTGAGCTTCGCCCTGCAGCCGCAGGTGCCGCTGGCACCGGTGGCCGGCGCCCTGCAGACCCGCGGCAACGGCACCGTGCTGGTCGGCGAGCGCGGCGTGCGCGTGCTGCCGGCACGCTAAGACCCACAAGCATTCTAAGAGAGCCTCGTGATGGCCAACATCAAGCAAGACACCATGCCGGTGATCCGCGACCTGCGGGACTTCGACCGCCGCTCGGGCAACCTGCTGGAGCGCATGGTCTTCAACTATCGCCCGCTGTTCATGCTGTTCATGCTGCTGGCCACGCTGGTGCTCGGGTATGTGGCGGCCACGCGCCTGGAGCTGCGCCCAAGCTTCGAGAAGATGATTCCGCAGAGCCAGCCCTACATCCAGAACTACCTGGACAACCGCAAGTCGCTGCGCGGCCTGGGCAACTCGGTGCGGGTGGTGGTGGAGAACACCCAGGGCGACATCTTCGACCCCCAGTACCTGGACGTGCTGAAGAAGATCAACGATGAGCTGTTCCTGGCCCAGGGCGTGGACCGTGCCTGGATGAAGTCGTTGTGGAGCCCGGGCGTGCGCTGGACCGAGGTCACCGAGGAAGGCTTCCAGGGTGGCGCGGTGATGCCCGATGACTACCAGGGCCGGCCGGCCGACATCGAGCAGCTGCGCCAGAACATCAACCGCGCCGGCATCGTCGGCAGCCTGGTGGCGACCGACTTCAAGTCGAGCATGCTGGTGGTGCCGCTGCTCGACCACGACCTGGCCACCGGGCGCGGCATCGACTACCGGCAGTTCTCGCAGATGCTCGAGCAGCAGCTGCGCGACAAGTACGAATACGCCGGTGACAGCAAGGCGCGGGCCTCGGGCAAGGAGGGCGAGGGCAAGTACAAGGTGCGGGTCATCGGCTTTGCCAAGCTGATGGGCGACCTGATCGACGGCCTGATCCAGGTGATGATGTTCTTCGCCCTGGCCGTGGTCACCTCGCTGGTGATCATCTTCCTTTATACCCGCTGCGTGCGCAGCACCTTGCTGGTGGTGTTCTGCTCGCTGACGGCGGTGGTGTGGCAGCTGGGCATCGTCGGCTGGCTGGGCTATGCCATCGACCCGTACTCGATCCTGGTGCCGTTCCTGATCTTCGCCATCGGCGTGTCGCACGCGGCGCAGAAGATGAACGGCATCATGCAGGACATCGGCCGCGGCACCCACAAGCTGGTGGCGGCGCGCTACACCTTCCGCCGCCTGTTCGTGGCCGGGGTCACGGCGCTGTTGGCCGACGCCGTGGGCTTTGCCGTGCTGATGCTGATCGACATCCCGGTGATCAAGGACCTGGCGATCACCGCGAGCATCGGCGTGGCGGTGCTGATCTTCACCTCGTTGCTGCTGATTCCGGTGGCGCTGTCCTATGTGGGTGTCGGCCGCAAGGCGGCGGAACGCGCCTTGCGCATCGACCGCCGCGCCGCCGAGCACCGCGGCTTCGGCAAGCTGTGGGACGCGCTCGACCGCTTCACCACGCGCAAGTGGGCCACCGGCGCCGTGCTGGTGGCCACGCTGATGGGCCTGGGCGGCTTCTGGGTCAGCCTGCAACTGAAGATCGGCGACCTCGACAGCGGCGCGCCGGAGCTGCGCGCCGACTCGCGCTACAACCGTGACAACGCCTACATCACCAGCCACTACGCGCTGTCCAGCGACCTGTTCGCGGTGATGATCAAGACCCCGCCCGAAGGCTGCCTGAGCTACAAGACGCTGATTCTCGCCGACCGCCTGGCCTGGGAACTGCAGCAGTACCCGGGGGTGCAGACCACGGTGTCGCTGGTCAATGCCGTGCGCCAGATCACCGCCGGTTCCTTCGAAGGCAACCCGAAGATGAGCAGCCTGCAGCGCAACCAGGACATGCTCAACTACGCCGCCCAGCAGGCCTCGGTCAACGCCCCGGAGCTGTTCAACACCGATTGCTCGATGATGCCGGTGATCGCCTACCTCAAGGACCACAAGGCGCAGACCCTGGACGACGTGGTGGCCATCGCCGAGCGCTTCGCCCGCGCCAACAGCAGCCCCGACCGCCAGTTCCTGCTGGCCGCCGGCAGTGCCGGGATCGAGGCCGCCACCAATATCGTGGTGCGCGACGCCAACCGCACCATGCTGCTGTTCGTCTACCTGGCGGTCACGCTGTTCTGCCTGGTGACCTTCCGCAGCTGGCGCGCCACCCTGGTCGCGCTGCTGCCGCTGGTGCTGACCTCGGTGCTGTGCGAGGCGCTGATGGTGATGATGGGCATTGGCGTGAAAGTGGCGACCTTGCCGGTGATCGCCCTGGGCGTGGGCATCGGCGTGGACTACGCGCTGTACCTACTCAGCGTGCAGCTGCACTACCAGCGCCAGGGCCGCAGCTTGGGCGAGGCCTACCAGAACGCCGTGGCCTTCACCGGCCGGGTGGTCGGGCTGGTGGGCATCACCCTGGCCGCCGGGGTGGTCGGCTGGGCCTGGTCACCGATCAAGTTCCAGGCCGACATGGGCATCCTGCTGACCTTCATGTTCCTCTGGAACATGCTGGGCGCGCTGCTGCTGATCCCGGCGCTGTCGCATTTCCTGCTGCCCGACAAACGCTTTGTCGCCGCCGCCCCCATCGCCTGCGAGGCCCAACCCCAACCCTGTGACAACGCCCAGGTGCCGCGTGCGCAAGCGCAGGTGCAGGCGTAGCCAGCAGGCCTACTCGTCGAATCGAACACAAAAATCGGAAACAACGTCATGGCCAAGACAAAAATAATGCCGCCGGCACCCGGTGCCTACGCCTACCCCTTGCTGATCAAGCGCCTGCTGATGTCGGGCGTGCGCCACCAGCCGGACCAGCAGATCGTCTACGCCGACAAGCTGCGCTACAGCTACCGCGAGCTCGACCGGCGCGTGCAGCGCCTGGCCAACGTGCTGCGCGCGGCCGGTGTGAAGGCTGGCGACACCGTGGCCCTGCTGGACTGGGACAGCCACCGCTCGCTGGAATGCTTCTTCGCCGTGCCGATGCTCGGTGCGGTGCTGCACACGGTGAACATTCGCCTGTCGCCGGAGCAGGTGGCCTACACCATGAACCACGCCGAGGACGACCTGGTGCTGGTGCACGATGACTTCGTGCCACTGCTGGAGCAGATCCACGGCCAACTGGGCACGGTCAAAGGCTACCTGCAACTGACTGACGGCGAGGCGGCGGCCACGTCGCTGCCGGTGCTCGGCGAGTACGAGGCGCTGCTGGCGGCGGCCAGCCCGGAGGCTGTGTTCGAGGACTTCGACGAGCAGTCGGTGGCCACGCTGTTCTACACCACCGGCACCACCGGCAACCCCAAGGGCGTGTACTTCTCGCACCGCCAGCTGGTGCTGCACACCCTGAACCAGCTGGGCACCTTCGCCGCCTACGACGGCCAGCCGCTGCTGCGCTCCAGCGACGTGTACATGCCGATCACGCCGATGTTCCACGTGCATGCCTGGGGCGTGCCGTACACGGCCACGGTGCTGGGCATCAAGCAGGTGTACCCGGGCCGCTACGAGCCGGACAAGCTGGTGCGCCTGTACCGCGACGAAGGGGTGACGTTCTCGCACTGCGTGCCGACCTTGCTGCAGATGATGCTCGACAGCGAGCAAAGCCGGCACACCGACTTCAGCCGCTGGAAGGTGCTGCTCGGCGGCAGTGCGCTGACCCACGGCCTGGCGCGCCAGGCCAGCGAGCGCGGCATGCTGATCTTCAGCGGCTACGGCATGTCGGAAACCTGCCCGCTGCTGACCCTGACCCACCTGCGCGACGAAGACCTGGCCCTGCCCATGGGCGAGCAGGTGGCGCAGCGGATCAAGACCGGCGCCCCGGTGGCCATGGTCGACCTGCGCATCGTCGATGCCGGTGGCAACGAGGTGGCCCACGACGGCGAGTCGCTGGGCGAGATCGTGGTGCGTTCGCCATGGCTGACCCAGGGTTACCTGCACGAGCCGGAAAAGGGCGCCGAACTGTGGCAGGACGGCTGGATGCACACCGGCGACATGGGCTCGATCGACCGCCACGGGGTGCTGGAGATCAAGGACCGGATCAAGGACGTGATCAAGACCGGTGGCGAATGGATCAGCTCCCTGGCGCTGGAGAACCTGATCAGCCAGCATGCGGCGGTCAATGCCGTGGCGGTGGTGGGGATCCCCGACGAGCATTGGGGCGAGCGGCCGATTGCGCTGGTGGTCTGCATGCCGGGCGACAGCCTCGATCAGCCGGGGCTCGAAGCGCACCTCAAGCAGTTCGTCGAGAGTGGCCAGATCAACAAGTGGGCGATCCCGCGGCAGGTGCATTTCGTCGCCGACATTCCCAAGACCAGCGTCGGCAAGATCAACAAGAAGCTGATCCGCGAGATGCACCTGGGCGCTTGAGCCCAGGCGGCGCCGGCTCTGCGCTGGCGCCGCCCAGGGTACTCAGTAGTGCAGGCAGATCTTGCCGAAATGCCGGGCCGACTGCTGGTGGGCGAAGGCGTCGGCGATCTGCTCCAGCGGGTAGCGGCTGTCGATCACCGGGCGCCAGCTGAAGTTTTCCAGGGCGCGCACCATGTCCTGCTGCTGTTCACGGCTGCCGACGATCAGCCCGCGCAGGGTCTGCTGCTTGCGCATCATCTCGACGGTCGGCACGGTGCCGCTGACGCCGGTGAGCACGCCGATCAGGGCAATGTGCCCGCCCGGCGCACAGGCCCGAATGGAGTTGGGCAGGGTGCCCGGGCCACCCACTTCCACCACGATATCGGCGCCACGCCCGTCGGTGGCGGCCAGCACCGCATCGCCCCAATCCGGCTGCTCACGGTAGTTGATCACCTGGTCGGCGCCCAGTGCCAGCAAGCGCGCCTGCTTGGCCGCTGACGAGGTGGTGGCGATCACCCGCGCGCCCATGGCCTTGGCCATCTGCAGGGCAAACACCGACACTCCGCCGGTGCCCAGTACCAGCACCGTTTCGCCGGCCTGCAGGCGCCCATCGACCACCAGTGCGCGCCAGGCGGTGAGGCCGGCGGTGGTCAGGGTGGCGGCCTCTTCGTGGGAATAGCCTTTGGGGGCATGGGTGAAGGCCTGGGCGGGCAGGTTGACGTATTCGCGGGCAAAGCCGTCGACGCCGTCACCGGGCACGGTCTTGAAGGTGCTGGGCACCTTGCGCCCGGCTTGCCAATGGGGGAAGAAGCACGACACCACGGCATCGCCCACGGCAAATTCGCTGACGCCGGCGCCCACGGCGGTGACCACCCCGGCGCCATCGGCCATGGGGATGCGCTTGTCGTCCACCTTGAGCTGGCCGATGACCACGCCCAGGTCGTGGTAGTTGAGCGAGCTGGCATGGATGCGCACCTGGATTTCACCGGGTTGCGGCGAGGCGGGTTGCGGCAGCTCGACCAGGCGCAGCTGGTCCAGGCCGCCTGGCTTTTGCAGTTGGATGGCTTTCATGTTGGGGGTCCTTGCGACGGTTCATCAAGAGTCTGCAGGGATGATAGACAGGCAAGGCGCCGGTGTTGTTGACCTCGGATGACAATCGGTTTGCCTTTGGTGACACGCCGCCTGGTGGTGTCCCAATACGTCAACTTTCGCCATGGCGCACTCCCTATAACTGCAGGCCCATTCACTTTAGTTTTCGGACATCCGCCATGAGTAAGCAGTTTGAACATCAAGTGGTTCTGATCACCGGCGCCACCGCAGGCATTGGCTACGCCACGGCCATTGCCTTTGCCCGCGAAGGCGCACGCCTGGTCGTATCCGGGCGCAATACCCGCGCCGGGCAACAGCTGTTGGCCGAGTTGCAGTCGATGGGCGCGCAGGCCGAGTTCGTGCAGGCCGATGTCAGCGACGAAGCGCAGGTGGCCAGTTTGGTGGCGCGTTGCGTGGAGCGTTTCGGCCGCCTGGACGTGGCGGTGAACAGTGCCGGCTACGAAGGCGCGCGCGGGCCGATCCGCGAGCAGACGGTGGAGGCCTATACGGCGGCGTTCAATGCCAATGCGTTGGGGACCTTTCTGTGCCTGAAGCATCAGCTGCGAGTGATGGCCGAGCAGGGGGCGGGGGCCATCGTCAACCTGTCGTCGACCATGGGCAGCCGGGGTAATGCCTTGGCGCCGATGTATGTGGCCAGCAAGCATGCGATCGAAGGGTTCACCAAGTCGGCGGCGCTGGAGGCGTGCCAGTTCAATGTGCGGGTGAACGCGGTGGCGCCGGGGCCGATTGCGACCGAGATGCTGGAGCGCATTGCCGACGGGGCGGACAAGTTGCCGATGGTGGCCGCGACCATTCCGGCGGGGCGAATTGGCAGGCCTGAGGAGGTGGCGGATGCGATCTTGTTCGTGGCGTCGGGCCAGGCGAGCTTCATAACCGGGCAGGTGCTGCATGTGAATGGAGGGAAGACGGCGCTGTAGTTCGGCAGGCTTGTTTGAGGTGCCTGTACCGGCCTCATCGCCGGCAAGCCGGCTCCCACAAATAGACCTTCGCCGATCTCAGGTCAAGCGCGGTACCTGTCAATCTCGGGTGAAGCGCAGTACCTGTGGGAGCCCCTCGCCAATCTCAGGTGAGGCGCAGTACCTGTGGGAGCCGGCTTGCCGGCGATAGGGCCCGCGCAGGCGCTCAAGCTACATGCGCCTTGCGCCAAGCCCGCGGGCTGCACCCGAACCGCTGGCTGAACCACCGCGAAAACGCACTCAGGCACGAAAACCCGAGCAACTCGGCAATCTCGCTGTGGGTATGCCGCGAATCGCGCAAATGCCTGACCACCTGCTCCTGGCGCACCTGGTCCAATATCGAGCTGAAACTCTCCCCATGGCGCAACAGCCGCCGGTGCACGGTGCGCCGGTCGACACCCAGCTGCTGCGCCACCTGTTCCACCGACAAGCGCCCGGTCAGCAACAGCTGCCACACCAGGCGCCGCACGGTATCCACCACCGTTTCACGCACCGCCCCCCGCGCCTCCAGCTCCCGGCGCACCGAGCGCGCTGCCGCCGGGTCG
Organism: Pseudomonas faucium; assembly: GCF_021602585.1. Lineage (GTDB taxonomy): Bacteria > Pseudomonadota > Gammaproteobacteria > Pseudomonadales > Pseudomonadaceae > Aquipseudomonas > Aquipseudomonas faucium. The sequence goes on along the minus strand of NZ_BQIP01000038.1, from coordinate 5,617 downwards.
CTGCCGGGCAGCGGCGCGTCCAGCTCGGCAGTTCGGCAGACGATGCCATCCACCACGCTGTTGAACTGCACCCGGGTGCCGAACAGCCGCAGGTGCGTCGAGCGGTCCTGCGGGGCGCTGTGGCGCAAGCACACCGAACGCGGCTGCCAGTGGTCGCCGAGCAAGGTCTTCAGGGTGCGGTGGGTGACGCCGATCATCAGGTCCACCGACTGGCGTGACGGCAGTTGCTGGTGGGTGATCTGCTCGCCGCGGATCACCGCGATGCCGTCGCGCTCCTCGATCAGGATCAGGAAGCCTTCATTGTGCAGGTGCAGGTAGCGCTGCAGGGTCTCCAGGGCCATGCGCAGGGTGCTTTCCTGGCGCATCAGCTGGGCCAGCGGGCCAAGGTTGGAGAGCTGGCGTTTCTCGGCCATGCGCAGGCCGAAGTCTTCCACGCCGGCCTGGCTGGCGGAGTTTTCCAGCAGGTGCCAGACGCTGTCGACGCTGATCTTGAAGTCGCTGCGCTCAAGGCACGCAGGGTCGAGCTGCACGGCCTGGAGCTGGGCGATCGGCTCCAGCCCATGGGCGCGGGCGACATCGGCGTAGTGGGTCAAGCAAGCGCTGACGACCATGTTGGCCATGGGGTTTCACGTCCTTGAAAGGGGCGGTGTGGATGTCCCGAAAGGTTAAATATCGCCTGGCCTGTTTTAGCAGACTCAAGCGGTGTCGACAAACGCCAAGGAGATGCAGATGAACGCCACGCTCACCGATGACTCGATGTCCGCCACACCGACCCTCGACCACCTGCGTGCCAGCGGCGGGATGAACCCGGCCTGGGACAGCTTCGTCAACCTCGACCCGCAATGGGCCGAGCAGTTTCTGCACACCGCCGCGCTGCCGGTAAAACGCGGCCTGATCGACCCCAAGACCTACGAATTCCTCGCCATTGCGGTGAACGCCTCGTGCACCCACATGTACAGCCCCGGCGTGCGCCGGCACACCCGCAATGCCCTGAAGCTTGGCGCCAGCCCCGAGGAAATCCTCGCGGTGCTGCAGTCGGTGGCCATGCTCGGGATCCACACCTGCAGCCTCGGCGCGCCGATCCTGCTGGAAGAAATGGCCAAGCTTGCCGCTGAAGCCCCCTAGCCGTCGGTGTGCACCGACACCCCTCCAACAATCACAATAAGGAACACCCCATGAACTTCCTCGATGGCCACCTGTTCACCGAGAACCAGCAGCCGCTGATCATCACCGCGGCCCCTTATGCACCGTCCTGGGTGCCGTCGGACTTCCCCGAGGACATCCCGGTGACCATGGCCGAGCAGGTGCAGAAGGCCGTGGACTGCTACAACGCCGGTGCCACCGTGCTCCACCTGCATGTGCGCGAACTCGATGGCAAGGGCTCCAAGCGCCTGTCCAAGTTCAACGAACTGATCGCCGGCGTGCGTGAAGCGGTACCGGAAATGATCATCCAGGTGGGCGGCTCGATCAGCTTCGCCCCGGAAACCGAAGGCGCTGCGGCCAAGTGGCTGAGCGACGACACCCGGCACATGCTCGCCGAGCTCGACCCCAAGCCCGACCAGGTCACGGTGACGGTCAACACCTCGCAGATGAACGTGGTCGAGCACTGGGGCTACCAGGACGTGCGCGGCACCTCGATGGAAGACCCGGCGGTCTATGAAGCCTACAAGGAGATGACCGTGCCGGCGCAGCCGGGCTGGGTCGAGGAACACGTGCGCCGCCTGAGCGCCGCCGGCATCCAGAGCGCCTTCCAGTGCTACAACCTGAACAGCTTCGAGTCGGTCGAGCGCCTGATGCGCCGGGGCATCTACAAAGGCCCGCTGGTGATGAACTGGGTGGCCATCGGCGGCGGCATGGACGTGCCGAACATCTACAGCCTGGCCAACATCGTGCGGGCCGTGCCGGACGGCGCGGTGCTGACCGTGGAAAGCTCGATGCGCAACGTGCTGCCGGTGAACATGATGGGCATCGCCATGGGCCTGCACGTGCGCTGCGGCATCGAGGACAACCTGTGGAACCAGGCGCAAACCGAGAAGATGTCCACGGTGCAGCAGATCGAGCAGCTGGTGCGCATCTCGCGCGAGTTCGGCCGGCCGATCGCCACCGCCAAACAGGCCCGTGAAATCAGCAAGATCGGCGTGTTCTACGACACCGTCGAAGAAAGCCTTGCCGCCAATGGCTTCGCGCCGAACCGCAACGGCGGCCATCAGGGCTTCCTGCGCAAGACCGCTGAAACCGCGTAACCCCCGCCACGTTCGACGTGCACCCCCGCAGGGCGCAGTTGCCGCACCGGCAGCCCTGCGGGCATCAGGCTCGATCCACAACAAGAATAATGATGAGGATGCAGCATGGCCGCCTATCACCCGTGCCCCGACGAGGGCATCGAAACTTGCGTGGGCATTCCCCGGCGCTATGCCTGGGTAGTCTTTGCCCTGACCTTTGGCCTGTTGATTTCCGACTACATGTCGCGGCAAGTGCTCAATGCCGTGTTCCCGCTGCTCAAGGGCGACTGGGCGCTGAGCGATGGCCAGCTGGGCCTGCTCAGCGGCATCGTGGCGCTGATGGTCGGCCTGCTGACCTTTCCGCTGTCGCTGTTGGCCGACCGTTTCGGCCGGGTGCGCAGCCTGGTGCTGATGGCCATGCTGTGGAGCCTGGCGACTTTGGGCTGCGCCCTGGCCGAGAACTACCAGCAGATGCTGGTGGCGCGCTTTCTGGTGGGCGTGGGCGAGGCCGCCTACGGCAGCGTCGGCGGCGCCGTGGTGATGTCGGTGTTCCCGCGGCACATGCGCGCCACCTTGCAGGGCTCGTTCATGGCCGGTGGCATGTTCGGCTCGGTGCTCGGCATCGCCCTGGGCGGCGCCATTGCCCAGCAGCTCGGCTGGCGCTGGGCATTCGCCGTGATCGCCTTGCTCGGGCTGATGCTGGCGGTGGTGTACCCGGCCATCGTCAAGGAGGCGCGTGTCTCGCCCAGGCGCCTGGCGGCGCTGGCCGATCAGGCCTGTGCTGCGCAGCGCCCGCTGCGCACGCTGTACGCCACCCGCTCGGTGCTGTGCGCCTATGTCGGCAGCGGCCTGCAGCTGTTCGTTGGCGGCACGGTGATCGTCTGGATGCCCAGCTACCTCAACCGCTACTACGCCATGGGCACCGACCAGGCCGGCAGCGTGTCGGCGGTGATCCTGCTGTGCGGGGCGGTGGGGATCATCCTCTGCGGCATGCTCTGCGATCGCGTGGCGCGCCGGCGTGCCGACCGCAAGGTCAGCCTCGCCGCCGGCTATTGCCTGGCCAGTTGCGTGCTGCTGTCGCTGGCCTTCGCCTTGCCCCACGGCCTGGCGCAGCTGGTGCTGATCTGCCTGGGCATGATGGTTGCGGCCGGCACCAACGGCCCGACCAGCGCCATGGTCGGCAACCTCACCCACGCCGCCGTGCATGGCACTGCCCTGGCCACCCTGACCCTGGCCAACAACCTGTTGGGCCTGGCCAGCGGGCCGCTGATCACCGGCAAGGTGTCCGACCACATCGGGCTGGCCGCCGCGATGCAGCTGGTGCCGTTGATCAGCCTGGTGTCGGCGGCGGTGCTGCTCTATGCCAGGCGCCACTACCACAACGACATGGTGCGCGCGCGCGCCGTGGCTGCGGGGTTGCCCCGCCCATCCACCCAACCTACCTGCTGACTGGAGACCCCATGGCTGCCAAGCAGAACAAAGTCATCGTCACCTGTGCCGTCACCGGCTCCATCCATACCCCGTCGATGTCGCCGTACCTGCCGGTGACCGCCGCGCAGATCGAAGAGGCTGCGGTGGGCGCGGCCGAGGCGGGGGCGGCCATCGTCCACCTGCATGCCCGCGACCCCAACACCGGCCAGCCGTCCCAGGACCCGCGCCTGTTCATGGAGTTTCTGCCCAACATCAAGGCGCGCTCGGACGTGGTGGTCAACCTCACCACTGGCGGGGCGCCGAACATGCTGGTGGAGGAACGCCTGCAGCCGGCGCTGCGCCTGAAGCCTGAGGTGGCGTCGCTGAACATGGGCTCGATCAACTTCGGCCTGTACCCCATGCTCGAACGCTTCCAGAACTTCCAGCACGCCTGGGAGCGGCCGTACCTGGAAGGCTCGCGGGACCGGGTGTTCAGAAACACCTTCAGCGAGATCCAGTACATCCTCGAATCCTGCGCCGACCACGGCACGCGCTTTGAAATCGAATGCTATGACATCGGCCACCTGTACACCGCCGCGCATTTTCTCGAGCGTGGCATCGTCAAGGGGCCGCTGTTCATCCAGTCGGTGTTCGGCCTGCTAGGCGGCATCGGTGCGCACCCTGAGGATGTGCTGCACATGAAGCGCACCGCCGACCGCCTGTTCGGCGACGACTACTACTGGTCGGTGCTGGGCGCGGGCCGCCACCAGATGCCGCTGGCGACCCAGGCGGCGACCCTGGGCGGCAACGTGCGCGTGGGCCTGGAGGACTCGCTGTGGGAGGGGCCGGGGGTGCTGTCGCGCAGCAACGCCGACCAGGTCAGGCGCGTGGTGTCGATCCTCAAGGCATTGAACCTGGAGGTGGCCAGCCCCGCCGAGGCGCGGCAGATGCTCAAGCTCAAGGGCGCCGACCAGGTCGGTTTCTGAATGAGCCTGCTGATCCGCGCTGGCGCCCTGACGCATTACTTGCCGGTGTGCCAGCAGCTCGGGGTCGACCCTGCGCCGCTGCTGGCCGAGGTGGGCCTGAGCAAGGCCCAGCTGCAGCACGCCGAGCACCGCCTGTGCAGCGAGGCGGCGGTGCGCCTGCTGGAAAACACTGCGGCCGCCAGCGGTTGCCAGACCTTGGGCCTGAGCATGGCGGCGGCGCGCCAGCTCTCGGACCTGGGCGCGGTCAGCCTGCTGCTGTGCCACCAGCGCTCGCTGCGCGATGCCTTGCAGGTGATGCTGCATTACCGGCACCTGATGAACGAGTCGGTGGCCATTCACCTGCGGGAAGAAGGCGGCCGGGCGATCATCCGCCAGGACGTGCTGACCCGCACCGCCATGCCAAGCCGCCAGGCCACCGAGCTGGCCATGGGCGTGCTGTTTCGCCTGTGCGCGACCTTGCTCGGCAGGCACTGGCGACCCTACAGCGTGCACTTCACCCATTCGGCGCCGGCCAACCTGCAGTTGCATCGGCGCTTGTTCACCTGCGAGCTGGTGTTTGCCAGCCACTTCAACGGCATCGTCTGCCCCGACGCCAACCTGGAGCTGGGGGCTGGCCAGGCGGACCCGGCGATGGCGCGCAATGCCCAGCGTTACCTGGCGCCGTTGCAGCAGGGCGGCGGGCCGTCGCTGGTCGAGGCGGTGCGCAAGGCGATCCGCCAGTGGCTGCCGACGGGCAGGGCTACCCTGGAGCACATTGCCCAGTTGCAGGGCATGAACGTGCGCACCCTGCAGCGCCGGCTCGATGAGCAGGGGCTGGTGTTCAGTGGGTTGGTGGGTGAAGCGCGTTGCGAGCTGGCCTTGCGTTACCTGGGCAATTCGAACTACCCGCTGCAGCGCATCGCCGAACTGCTGGGGTTTGCCGTGCCCACGTCGTTTACCCGCTGGTTCATTGGCCAGTACGGGATGCCGCCGGTGGTTTGGCGCAAGGAGAGGGGGTTG
>NZ_BQIP01000037.1 GCF_021602585.1 Pseudomonas faucium | reverse complement strand
CAGGTGACCCTGGCCCTTGCTGTGGCCCGCCCGCAGCCGGGCCACAGCAAGGGCCAGGGTCACCTGCGCATCATCGCCGGCCAGTGGCGCAGCCGCCGCCTGGCGGTGCCCGACGGCGAAGGCCTGCGGCCAACGCCCGACCGCGTGCGTGAAACCCTGTTCAACTGGCTGGCCCCGCACATCGAAGGGGCGCGGGTGCTGGATGCCTTCACCGGCAGCGGTGCCCTGGTGCTCGAGGCGCTGTCGCGCGGCGCCGAGGATGCCGTGGCGCTGGACAGCAACCCGGCCGCAATCAGCAACCTGAAGAACAACCTCGAGCTGCTGCGCTGCCCGCGTGGGCAGATCCTGCAGACCGATGCCCTGCGTTACCTGCAAGGCCCGGCCAAGCTGCAGTTCGACGTGGTGTTCCTCGACCCGCCGTTCCACCAGGACCTGCTGGCCAACACCTGCAACCTGCTGGAACAGAACCAGTGGCTGCGCGAGCAGGCCTGGATCTACACCGAGAGCGAAGCGGCGCCCTCGACCCTGCAGATGCCCGGCAACTGGCGCCTGCATCGCGAAAAGAAGACCGGCCAGGTGCACTACGCCCTCTGGCAGCGCAGCACAACCGACCAATAGCGCAGGTACGGCGGTGAGGTTTCATGGCACTCTAGGCAGGCACAACACGAGTCGCCCAGCATGCCCAGTCTCACCGCGTCCTTCCGCCCGGCCATCGGCCTGTCCAATCCCCACCTGCAGACCCTGTGGGGCCCGTTGTGGCGCAAGCTGCCGGTGCTCGCACGCAATCGCGAGCGCCTGTGGCTGGCGGACGGCGATTTCCTCGACCTCGACTGGCATGGCCCGCACCAGGCCGACGCCCCCCTGGTGCTGGTGCTGCACGGCCTGACAGGCTCATCCCACTCGCCCTATGTCAAAGGCCTGCAGCAGTCGCTGCAGCTTCGTGGCTGGGCCAGCGTGGCGGTGAACTGGCGCGGCTGCTCGGGCGAACCCAACCTATTGGCCCGCAGCTACCACTCCGGCGCCAGCGAAGACCTGGCAGAAGTGGTCGCCCACCTGCGCGCCGAGCGGCCGATGGCGCCGCTGTATGCCGTGGGTTATTCGCTGGGCGGCAATGTATTGCTCAAGTACCTGGGTGAAAGCGGCAGCGCCAGCCAGCTCGAAGGGGCGGTGGCGGTTTCCGTGCCGTTTCGCCTGGACCAGTGCGCCGACCGCATCGGCCAGGGTTTTTCCAAGGTCTACCAGGCGCATTTCATGCGCGAGATGATGGCTTACGTGCAGTCCAAGCAGCGCCACTTCCGCGACCTGGGCCACCACGAGGGCCTGGCCGCGCTGGAGCGCCTGGGGCCGCTGCGCAACCTGCGCACCTTCTGGGACTTCGACGGCAGGATCACCGCGCCCCTCAACGGCTTCAGCGATGCCCACGACTACTATCGGCGCTCATCGAGCCGCTATTACCTGGGGGAGAACCGCACGCCGACGCTGATCATCCACTCGCTGGATGACCCCTTCGTGTCGCGCAGCAGCCTGCCGACGCTCAGCGAACTGGCACCGCAGACGCACTTCGAGCTGCATGAGCGCGGGGGGCATGTGGGGTTTGTCGAGGGTAGCCTGCGCAATCCGGGGTACTACCTTGAGCGGCGGATTGCGCAGTGGCTGGTGGAAGGTCAATAGATTTCCAGTGGCCCCATCGCCGGCAAGCCGGCTCCCACAGGTTGCCCGCAGCCCTCAAGGCATGCGGGGTGCCTGTGGGAGCCGGCTTGCCGGCGATGGGGCCGGGCCTGCTTACTCGCCAGTCGCCACACCATGTTTCGGGTTGTTGATCCACTCGCTCCAGGAGCCGGCATACAAGCGCCCCAGCGGATACCCCGCCAACGCCAGGGCGAACAGGTTGTGACAGGCCGTCACCCCCGACCCGCAGTACGCCACCAGGTGTTCGGGTGAACGCCCGGCAAGCTTTGCGGCAAAGCGCTGCTTGAGCTGCTCCGGCGGCAGGAAACGCCCATCGGCAGCCAAGTTTTCGGTAAACGCCGCACATTGGGCACCCGGAATATGCCCGGCCACCGGGTCGATAGGCTCCACCTCACCACGAAAACGCGGCAAGGCGCGGGCGTCGATCAAGGTCAGCTCCGGGCTGCCCAGGCGCTTGGCCAGGTGCTCGGCATCGATCAGCAGCTTGGCGTCTGCCTCGCCGGTGAACGCGCCTTCACGCTTTTGCGCTGCGTCCAGGCTCAATGGCAGGTGCGCCGCGTGCCAGGCCTTGAGGCCGCCATCGAGGATGGCCACGCCAGTGCGCTTGCCCAACCAGGCCAGCAGCCACCAGGCGCGGGCGGCGAAGGCACCGGGGCCGTCGTCGTACAGCACCACCTCGCTGTCGTTGTCCAGCCCCCACTCACGCAGGCGCTCGACCAGCCGCTGCGGGTCGGGCAGCGGGTGGCGACCGGTGCGGCCCTTGCTCACCGGCCCGCTCAGGTCCCTTTCCAGGTCGGCGAAATGCGCGCCGGCAATATGCCCCTCGGCATAGCTGCGCTGGCCGTAATCCACATCCTCCAGGGCAAAACGACAATCCAGGATCACCAGCTTGGGCGAGTCCAGACGCTCGGCCAGCTGTTGCGGGGTGATCAATTGCGCAAGGGGCATGACTCTCTCCTGATCGATGGCACGACGGCCCTGGCTAGTGTTCCAGGGCCTGGTTGAACGGTACGTGGAATTCCTGGCACAGCGCGTCCACGGCGCTGCGGGCGTTGGCGGTGACGAAGCCGAGCTCCAGCACCAGCACTTGATAGACGCCACGCTTGAAGGCTTCTTCACCCAGGTGGGCGGAATGTTCGCGGGTGGTACTGAGAAAACGCACCCAGGACGTCAGCACGATCCAGGCATTGATGGTCAGCGATTCGATCTGCGCAGGCTCCATGGCCAGGATCCCGGCGTCGACGAAGCCGCGGTAGATCGCCTGGCCCTGGCGCAGGCAGCGCTCGGAAAAGCGCCGGTAGCGGGCAGCCAGCTCGGCGTCGCTGTCCAGCAGGTGCTCCAGGTCGCGGTGCAGGAAGCGGTAGTTCCACATCGCCGCCAGCAGCGCCTTGAGGTAGAAACGCTTGTCTTCCACCGTGGCGGCGCGCCCTTGCGGCGGGCGCAGGAAGCTGTCCACCAGCTCTTCGTACTGGCTGAACAGCAGCGCGATGATCGCCTGCTTGTTGGGGAAGTGGTAGTACAGGTTGCCGGGCGAAATTTCCATGTGCGCGGCAATGTGGTTGGTACTGACGCTGCGCTCGCCCTGCTGGTTGAACAGCTCCAGGCTGTTCTGCACGATGCGCTCTCGGGTCTTCATGCGCGGGGCCATGCTCAGCTCCCAGTCTGCAGGCTTACGGTAATGGCTCATCTTACGGTGTAACACGCCTTGCGTGCACCGCCAGGCCGCCGGAAAAAAGTCGCACCATGGTACGAATTAGAGTATAGGCTCTAGGCATTCTCAACCCTAAGAGGATGCCTTCGTGACCTCGCCCATCGCCATGCCTGCTGTGCATTCCGACACCGACCTGGAAGCGACGTTCGCCGCCCAGCGCCTGGCGTTCGCTGGCAACCCGATGCCGCCCCTGGCGCAACGGCGGCAGTGGCTGAAAAGCCTGCGCGAGGCGCTGCTGGCGGACCAGCAACAGCTGATCGAAGCCATCGACGCGGACTTTTCCGGGCGTAGCGCCGATGAAACCCTGCTGGCCGAGCTGCTGCCCTCGGTGCAAGGCATCCGCCACGCCGAACGCCACCTGCGGCGCTGGATGCGCCCTGCGCGCAGAGCCGTCGGCCTGGCCTTCCAGCCGGCCAGCGCGCGGGTGCTGTACCAGCCGCTGGGCGTGGTCGGGATCATCGTGCCGTGGAACTACCCGCTGTTTCTCGCCATCGGCCCGCTGACCGGCGCCCTGGCCGCCGGCAACCGGGTCATGCTCAAGCTCAGCGAGGCCACCCCGGCCAGCGCCCAGGCGCTGCAAACGCTGCTGGAGCGGGTATTCCCCGCCGACCTGGTCAGCGTGGTGCTGGGCGACGTCGAGGTGGGCCAGGCCTTCGCCAGGCTGCCGTTCGACCACCTGCTGTTCACCGGCGCCACCAGCATCGGCCGCCAGGTCATGCTGGCCGCCGCGCAAAACCTGACCCCGGTGACCCTCGAGCTGGGCGGCAAATCACCGGCCATCGTTTCGGCCAGCGTGCCACTGGACACCGCTGCCGAGCGCATCGCCTTCGGCAAGACCCTCAACGCCGGCCAGACCTGCGTCGCCCCCGACTACGTGCTGGTGCCGCGCGAGCGCCTGCAAGCCTTCGGCGATGCCTACCGCAACGCCGTCCGGCGCTTCTACCCGCGCATTGCCGACAACCCCGACTACAGCGCCATCATCAACCCACGCCAGTTGCAGCGCTTGCAGCAGCTGCTGGACGACGCCCGCGCCAAGGGCGCCGAGGTTATCGACCTGTACCCCGACGAGCCGCGCCAAGGCCGGCGCCTGCCGCCACACCTGCTGCTGCAGGTGAGCGACGACATGCAGGTGATGCAGGACGAAATCTTCGGCCCGCTGCTGCCGCTGGTGCCCTACGACAGCCTCGACCAGGCCCTGGCCTACATCAACCAGCGCCCGCGCCCCTTGGCGCTGTATTACTTCGGCTACTCGCGGGCCGAGCAGGCGCATGTGCTGCAGCACAGCCACTCAGGCGGCGTGTGCCTGAACGACACCCTGCTGCATGTGGCCCAGGACGACCTGCCGTTCGGCGGCATCGGCCCCTCCGGCATGGGCCACTATCACGGCCACGAGGGCTTCATGACCTTCAGCAAGGCCAAGGCGGTGCTGGCCAAGCAGCGCCTGAACGCGGCACGGCTGATCTACCCGCCCTATGGCAAAGCCTTGCAGCGCCTGGTCTACAAGCTGTTCATCCGCTGAGGCCGGCGCCATGCTCCGTCGCGATCTGCTGCGTTTCAGCCTGGGCGCCAGCGCCTTCCTGGCCACCGCCAGCCTGGTGGGCTGCAGCCCTCAGGCGCCGGCCAGCGGTTATCAGGTGTTGCGCGCCGACGACCTGCCGCTGCTGCGGGCGTTGATCCCGGTGGTACTGGCCGGCACCGCGGCCAGCGATGTGCAGGTTTTGCACAGCCTCGACCACAAGCTGGCCGCGTTGTCCCCGCAAATGCTCAAGCTCACCCGGCAACTGTTCGACGTGCTCAGCCTGCCCTTGACCCGCGGGCCGCTGACCGGTGTCTGGGGCGCCTGGGAGCAGGCCGACGGCGAGCAGGTGACGGCATTTTTGCAGCGCTGGCAGGACAGTTCGCTGAACCTGCTGCGCATGGGCCACGCCTCGCTGCTGCAACTGCTGCAAATGGCCTGGTACGAGCGCCCGCAAGCCTGGGCCGCCTGCGGCTACCCCGGCCCACCGAAAATCTGACCCACAGCAAGGTCCCCTGCCATGCCTGTCACTGACCCGTTTCGCCAAGGCCTCGAACGCGGCTGGATCACCCACGACGCCTCACGCCTGGAGCACGACCTGACCCTGCAGGCCGATATCGCCGTGATCGGCAGCGGTGCGGGGGGCGCCACCAGCGCGCAGATGCTCAGCACCGCCGGGTTCAAGGTGCTGCTGATCGAGGAAGGCCCGCTCAAGACCAGCAGCGACTTCCACCTGCTGGAGAACGAGGCCTACGCCAGCCTGTACCAGGAAGGCCTGGGCCGCATGAGCAAGGACGGCGCCATCACCATCCTCCAGGGCCGCGCGGTGGGCGGCACCACCGTGGTCAACTGGACGTCGAGCTTCCGCACCCCCGCGCCGACCTTGGCGCACTGGGCCGCTGTGCACGGCGTGCAAGGCCTGGGCGAGGATGACCTGCGCCCCTGGTTCGAGCGCATCGAACAGGCCCTGGGCATCAGCCCCTGGGCCATGCCGCCCAACGCCAACAACGACGTGCTGCGCCGCGGCTGCGAGCAGCTCGGCTACCGCTGGGCGGTGATCCCGCGCAACGTGCGCGGCTGCTGGAACCTCGGCTACTGCGGCATGGGCTGCCCGGTCAACGCCAAGCAATCGATGCTGGTCACGCGCATCCCCGCCCTGCTCGAAAATGGCGGCGAGCTGCTGTACCTGGCGCGCGCCGAACGCTTCGAGCACAACGGCGAGCGCATCGCCCAGCTGCACTGCCAGGCCCTGGATGCCCAGGGCATACAGCCAACGGGGCGCAGCATCCGGGTGCAGGCCCGGCACTACGTGCTCGCCGGTGGCGGCATCAACAGCCCGGCGCTGCTGCTGCGCTCCCAGGCGCCCGACCCCCATGGCCGCCTGGGCCAGCGCACCTTCCTGCACCTGGTGAATTTCAGCGCGGCCCGCTTCGACCAGCGCATTGACCCGTTCTACGGCGCCCCGCAGTCCATCTACAGCGACCACTTCCAGTGGCAGGACGGGGCCGACGGCGCGGTGGGCTACAAGCTGGAAGTGCCGCCGCTGCACCCGGCGCTGGCCAGCACCCTGCTCGGCGGCCATGGCCGCGACAATGCCCAGCGCATGGCCGAGCTGCCGCATACCCACGTGATGCTGGCGCTGCTGCGCGACGGTTTCCACCCGCAAAGCGTGGGTGGCTCGGTGGAGCTGCGCGGCGATGGCTCGCCGGTGCTCGACTACCCCGTCACCGACTACCTGCGCGATGGCCTGCGCCGGGCCTATCACAGCATGGCGCAGATCCAGTTCGCCGCCGGCGCCACCCAGGTGACCCCGGTGCACAGCGACGCCCATGCCGCCACCAGCCTTGCGCAGGCGCAAGGGATGATCGACGGCTTGCGTCTGGAGCTGTTCCGCACGCGGCTGGGCAGTGCCCATGTGATGGGCGGCTGCGCCCTGGGTGAAGACCCGCGCCAGGCGGTGTGCGACAGCCTGGGGCGGCATCACCAGCTGGAAAACCTGTCGATCCACGACGGCTCGCTGTTTCCCACCAGCATTGGCGCCAACCCGCAATTGTCGGTGTACGCCCTCAGCGCCAAGCTCAGCGAAGCCCTGGCCAGCCGCCTGGCACAGAGTGCATGACAACAAATACACCGGCTGTCTATAGTGCCATCAGCCGGCCGCATGACTTGGCCGGGCGCAATCGCTGCGCTACCATCCGACTCCCCAACGCACTCCCAGCCAGGATGACGCGATGAACCGAGTGTTGTACCCGGGTACTTTCGACCCCATTACCAAAGGCCATGGCGACCTGGTCGAACGCGCCTCGCGGCTTTTCGACCACGTGATCATCGCGGTGGCGGCCAGCCCGAAGAAAAACCCCCTGTTCCCGCTGGAACAACGGGTGGCGCTGGCCCGTGAGGTCACCAAGCACCTGCCGAACGTCGAAGTCATCGGCTTCTCCACCCTGTTGGCGCACTTCGCCAAGGAACAGGGCGCCAACGTCTTCCTGCGTGGCCTGCGTGCAGTGTCCGATTTCGAATACGAGTTCCAGCTGGCGAACATGAACCGGCAACTGGCGCCCGACGTCGAGAGCCTGTTCCTCACGCCTTCGGAGCGCTATTCGTTCATTTCCTCGACCCTGGTCCGGGAAATCGCCGCGCTGGGCGGCGATATTGCCAAGTTCGTCCACCCGGTGGTGGCCGAGGCGCTGACCGAACGGTTCAAGAAGTAAGCCTGCACGCCTGATTATCGCGCCCGCGTGCACTGCGGGCGCGAATGCGGCACAATTGTGCCCATTGCGTTGAACATGCCCGGGCGCAGAGCCCCGGCCGGAGTCCCCATGTCCCTGATCATCACCGACGATTGCATCAACTGCGACGTCTGCGAACCCGAGTGCCCGAACGAGGCCATCTCCCAAGGCGAAGAGATCTACGTGATCGACCCTAACCTGTGCACCCAGTGCGTGGGTCACTACGACGAGCCGCAGTGCCAGCAGGTCTGCCCGGTCGACTGCATCCCGCTGGATGAAGCGCACCCGGAAACCGAAGACGAGCTGATGGCCAAGTATCGCCGGATCACCGGCAAGGCCTGATTTCAGCTGCGCCCCTATCGCCGGCAAGCCGGCTCCCACAAACCTGTAGGAGCCGGCTTGCCGGCGATAGGGGCCGCAAATTCAGCGCTGGCAGCGCGGGCAGTACACGCTGGCGCGCTGCCCCAGCTTCACCTCGCGCAAGGTCGTGCCGCACAGCTTGCACGGCATCCCGCCACGCCCATAAACGAACAATTCCTGCTGGAAGTACCCCGGCTGCCCGTCACCGCCGATGAAGTCGCGCAAGGTCGTGCCACCCTGCTCGATGGCCGCCGCCAGCACCCGCTTGATCTCGATCGCCAGCTTCAGGTAGCGCGCCCGCGAAATCCCGCCGGCCTCGCGCCGTGGGTCGATGCCCGCCGCGAACAGCGCCTCGGTCGCGTAGATGTTGCCCACCCCCACCACCACGGCGTTGTCCATGATGAACGGCTTGACCGCCATCGAGCGCCCGCGCGACAGCTGGAACAGGCGCTCGCCGTCGAACAGGTCGGTCAACGGCTCCGGCCCCAGGCGCAGCAGCAGTTCATGGTTGAGCGGGTCAAGGCTCCAGAGCATGGCGCCGAAGCGCCGCGGGTCGGTGTAGCGCAGCATCAGCCCCGATTCCAGCTCGATGTCGACGTGCTCGTGCTTGCCCGCCGGCAGCCCGAGCTCGACCAGGCGCAAGTTGCCCGACATGCCCAGGTGGCTGATCAGCGTGCCCACCTCGGCATTGATCAACAGGTACTTGGCTCGCCGCTCGACGCTGACGATGCGCTGCCCGGACAGGCGCACGTCGAGGTCCTCGGGGATCGGCCAGCGCAGGCGCCGGTCGCGCACCACCACGCGGCTGACGCGCTGGCCCTGCAGGTGCGGCGCGATTCCGCGCCGGGTGGTTTCCACTTCGGGTAGTTCTGGCATCGATCAGTGCCCGCCCAGCTCGCGAATGTTCTGTTTGAGGTTCTCGAAGTCGTACTCCGACAAGCCGATGTAGTCGAGTACCAGCGGGCCGACCGCCTGCCACTCATGGTCGACGCCCTGGTTGCCCAGCACCCGGTACGAAGCGCAGATGTGCTCGGCCATCTTCAGCACCGCCAGCAGGTTCTTCAACTGGCTCTGGGTATTGCGCGACGACTCCTCGCGGAACACCGCCAGCGCATTGTGGTGGTTGGCGATGGCCGCGCTGATGTGCTCCGGCAGGCGCCACGACTTGGCGGTGAAGTAGCCGACCACCGAGTGGTTGGTGTTGAAGGTGCGGTTTTCGGTATCGACCACCCGGGTTTGGGCATCGGCACAGGCGTAGGCCTGCTCCAGCACCTGCATGTAGCTGGGGAAGCGCTTGAGCATCAGCGGCACGCCGCAGTCGTGGAACAGGCCCAGGGTGTAGGCCTCGTCCGCGGCCTGGATGCCGGTGCGCTTGGCCAGGGTCAGGCAGGTCATGGCCACGTCCTGGGCGGTGTCCCAGAAGCGGTTGAGGGTGACGATGGTTTCGTCGCACATCTCGCCCTTGATCGACTGGGCGTTGATCAGGTTGATGATCGAGCGGCTGCCCAGCAGGTTGACCGCGCGCTGGATCGAACCAATCTTGTTGGTGAGCCCGAAATGCGGCGAGTTGACCAGCTTGAGCAAGGCGCCGGAAAGCCCGGGGTCCTGGGAAATCAGCTTGGCGATGGTTTCCAGGTCAGGGTCGGGCATGTACTGCTCGAACTGCAGGTCGACCATGATCTGCGGTTGCGGCGGAATGGTGATGCCTTGCAAGGCTTGCTGGATCTGTTCGGCGCTGAGTTCTTGGGGCATGCAGGCACACTCGTTGAGGACGGGGGATTCTAGCACTTTGTCGAGCCCTGCCCCGATCCCTGGGCCAACCAGTTATACTCCCGCTCTTTTTTCCCGGAGCGACGTCATGTCCCTGCCCAGCCTTCGCCTCAAAGCCAATGCCGACCGCCGCCTGCGCGCCGGCCACCTGTGGGTCTACAGCAACGAAGTCGACGTCACCGCGACCCCGCTGCAAGGCTTCCAGGCCGGCCAGCAGGCGGTCCTCGAGGCTGCCAACGGCAAGCCACTGGGCATCGTGGCGCTGAGCCCGAACAACCTGATCTGCGCCCGCCTGCTGTCGCGCGACATCAAGCTGCCGCTGGACAAGTCGCTGCTGGTGCACCGCCTGAACGTCGCCCTGTCGCTGCGCGAACGCCTGTTCGACAAGCCGTGCTACCGCCTGGTCTACGGCGACTCCGACCTGCTGCCGGGCCTGGTGGTCGACCGCTTCTTCGACATCCTCGTGGTCCAGCTGGCCTCGGCCACCATGGAGCAGCACAAGGACGACGTGATCGCCGCCCTGGTCCAGGTGCTCAAGCCAAGCGGCATCCTGTTCAAGAACGATTCCGCCGCCCGCGATGCCGAAGGCCTGCAGCGCTACGTCGAAACCGTCTACGGCGAAGTGCCGGACTGGGTGCCGCTGGAAGAGAACGGCGTCAAGTTCGAAGCGCCGGTGCGTGAAGGCCAGAAGACCGGCTGGTTCTACGACCACCGCATGAACCGCGCGCGCTTGGCCCCCTACGTCAAAGGCAAGCGCGTGCTCGACCTGTTCAGCTACATCGGTGGCTGGGGTGTGCAGGCCGGCGCCTTTGGTGCCAGCGAAGTGTTCTGCGTCGATGCCTCGGGCTTTGCCCTGGACGGCGTCGAGCGCAACGCCGCACTCAATGGCATCAGCGAGAAACTGACCTGCATCGAAGGCGACGTGTTCGAGGCGCTGCGCGAGCTGAAAGCCGCCGAAGAGCGTTTCGACGTGATCATTGCCGACCCACCCGCGTTCATCAAGCGCAAGAAAGACCTGAAAAACGGCGAAGCGGCCTACCGCCGCCTCAACGAACAGGCCATGCGCATGCTGACCAAGGACGGCATCCTGGTCAGCGCCTCGTGCTCGATGCACCTGCCCGAGGACGACCTGAACAACATCCTGCTGACCAGCGCCCGCCACCTGGACCGCAACATGCAGCTGCTCGAGCGCGGCGGCCAGGGCCCGGACCACCCGGTGCACCCGGCCATTGCCGAAACCCGCTACATCAAGAGCATCACCTGCCGCCTGCTGCCCAACAGCTGATCTGCCAGGCAAAAAGAAGGGGCCGCTTTGCGGCCCCTTCTGCTTTCAGATATCCAGCACGTATGACGCGATCCCGAAGTACACCAGCACCCCCGCCGCATCGGCGATCGAGGTCACCAGCGGGCCACTGGCCGTCGCCGGGTCAAGTTTCAGCCGGGTGAACATGAAGGGCAGGCTCATGCCGATCAGGCTGCCCAGCAACACGATCACCAGCATGCTGCTGGCAACGATCACGGCAATCTCCGGCCCGCCGCGCAGCGCCCCCAGCGAGGCCACCGCCAACGCCATGGTGCCTCCCAGCGCCAGCGCCACCCCGCATTCGCGCCCGAGCATCCGCAGCCAGTCGCGCAGCACCACTTCACCGGTCGCCAGGCCGCGCACCATCAGCGTCGCCGATTGCGCACCGGCGTTGCCACCGCTGTCCACCAGCAGCGGCAGGAAGAACACCAGCACGATATGCGCGGCAATGGTCTCTTCGAACGCCGCGATACCGGCCCCCGAGAACAGGTTGCCGAACACCAGCAGCACCAGCCACAGCACGCGCTTGCGATACAGCAGGCTGACCGTGGCATCGCGCAGGTTGCCGACGTGGTTGGTGATCGAGGCGCCCTTGTGGAAGTCGCGCCGGGACTGGGCGGCCTGGCGACGGGCGGAGGGGGAATCGAGGAAATCGATGTTGTGCTGCATGAGGTTCTCCAAGCGCCGGCCCAGGCGCCCACAGGCCTCAGCCACAGGGACTCAAGCCGCCGGCAGCCCTGGCGCCGGCGCGCTCAGTGCCAATTTGCAGGTTCGGTATGAACTGAAACTGGGAAGGTCCATTAAGGGGGTTTCTCGTGAAGCCGCACATGCGGCGCGGCGGATAGTAAGGAGCCTCGGCGCGGCTTGTCAGCCCTGCCGGCGGCGTTTCAGAACGCTCCTACAACCAGCACCTCATTCGGCCGAAATCACCGCCCGGGCACATCGCCATTCCTTCGCCGCGCCAGCGGTGTAGAATCGGGCTATTCATCGCCAGTCATCCCCCGGCGGGTTTATGAGCTCTGGCCAAGCATGCGGCGATCCCGCAGTGTCTTCGGCCCCCATCCGTGCCAGTGGCAACCGGCCTGCGGTGCAAAGGACAAGAGAAGCTCACTCCCCTTTTTGTGACCTGATTCAGCCGCCAGGAGTGCTTCATGCCTGATTATCGTTCCAAGACCTCCACCCAAGGCCGCAACATGGCCGGCGCCCGTGCCCTGTGGCGCGCCACCGGGATGAAGGATGAAGATTTCAAGAAACCGATCATCGCCATCGCCAACTCGTTCACCCAGTTCGTCCCGGGCCACGTGCACCTGAAGGACCTGGGCCAGCTGGTGGCCCGCGAGATCGAGCGCGCCGGTGGCGTGGCCAAGGAATTCAACACCATCGCGGTCGACGACGGCATCGCCATGGGCCATGACGGCATGCTCTATTCCCTGCCCAGCCGCGAGATCATCGCCGACGCCGTGGAATACATGGTCAACGCCCACTGCGCCGACGCCATCGTGTGCATCTCCAACTGCGACAAGATCACCCCTGGCATGCTGATGGCCGCCCTGCGCCTGAACATCCCGGTGATCTTCGTTTCCGGCGGCCCGATGGAAGCCGGCAAGACCAAGCTGGCCAGCCACGGCCTGGACCTGGTCGACGCCATGGTCATCGCCGCCGACGCCTCGGCCTCCGACGAGAAAGTCGCCGAGTACGAGCGCAGCGCCTGCCCCACCTGCGGTTCCTGCTCCGGCATGTTCACCGCCAACTCGATGAACTGCCTGACCGAAGCCCTGGGCCTGGCCCTGCCGGGCAACGGTTCGACCCTGGCCACCCACGCCGACCGTGAGCAGCTGTTCCTCACCGCCGGGCGCACCATCGTCGAGCTGTGCAAGCGTTACTACGGCGACAACGACGAGTCGGTGCTGCCGCGCAGCATCGCCAACTTCAAGGCGTTCGAGAACGCCATGATGCTCGACATCGCCATGGGCGGTTCGACCAACACCATCCTGCACCTGCTGGCCGCCGCCCAGGAAGGCGAGGTGGCGTTCGACCTGCGCGACATCGATCGGCTGTCGCGCAAGGTGCCGCAGCTGTGCAAGGTGGCGCCGAACATCCAGAAGTACCACATGGAGGACGTGCACCGCGCCGGCGGCATCTTCAGCATCCTCGGCTCGTTGGCCCGTGGCGGTTTGCTGCACACCGACCTGCCGACCGTGCACAGCCGCAGCATGGAAGAGGCCATCGCCAAGTGGGACATCACCCAGACCGATGACGAAGCCGTACACACCTTCTTCAAGGCAGGCCCGGCCGGCATCCCGACGCAGACCGCGTTCAGCCAGTCGACCCGTTGGGAAACCCTCGACGACGACCGCGAGAACGGCTGCATCCGCAGCTTCGAGCACGCCTACTCGCAAGAAGGCGGCCTGGCCGTGCTGTACGGCAACATCGCCCTGGACGGTTGCGTGGTGAAGACCGCCGGTGTCGATGAGTCGATCCACGTGTTCGAAGGCAACGCGAAGATCTTCGAAAGCCAGGACAGCGCCGTGCGCGGCATCCTCGCCGACGAAGTGAAAGCGGGTGACATCGTCATCATCCGTTACGAAGGCCCGAAAGGCGGCCCGGGCATGCAAGAGATGCTCTACCCGACTTCGTACCTGAAATCCAAAGGCCTGGGCAAAGCCTGCGCCCTGCTCACCGACGGCCGCTTCTCGGGCGGTACCTCGGGCCTGTCGATCGGCCACGCTTCGCCGGAAGCCGCCGCTGGCGGCGCCATCGGCCTGGTGCGCGACGGCGACAAGGTGCTGATCGACATCCCCAACCGTTCGATCAACCTGCAAGTCAGCGATGAAGAGCTGGCCGCGCGCCGCGCCGAGCAGGACAAGAAGGGCTGGAAGCCGGCCGAAGTGCGCCCACGCAAGGTGACCACCGCGCTGAAGGCCTACGCCCTGCTGGCCACCAGTGCCGACAAGGGTGCCGTGCGCAACAAGGCGATGCTCGACGGGCTGTGAGGCCTTGAGGGTGTGAAACCGGAACCGGCGCCTTGAGCGCCGGTTTTTTTTTGCCTGTTAGGGCCCTATCGCCGGCAAGCCGGCTCCCACAGATACACCACAGCATTACCTGTGGGAGCCGGCTTGCCGGCGATGGGGCCAGCACTTTCACCACCCGGCTACTGAATCTGCTCCGGCGTCACGATCACCCAGTTCTTGTCCGCCGTCACCGGCAACCCTTCCTTGGCCTGGGCCACCGCCTGCTTGGCGATCATGCCGTTCAACTGGTCCATGTACTTGGCCTTGCGGTTTATCCACAGGTGGATGCCGCCCTTGTTCACATCCACGCCATGGAACTGCATGTAGCCATCGCTGGTTGGCGTATCGCCACCCACCAGCACCGGCTTCTTCCATTCATCGATGTAGGTGAGGATGGCCGCCTGCTTGCCGGCCATCCAGGTGGCGGGCGTCCACAGGTAAGGCGTCAGCTCCAGGCCCTCGTTGGCCTTGGCATCGTAGTGGCCGGCGCTGATCTGCTTGCGCGCGGTGGTCAGCTCGCCGCTGGCGCGGTCCTTGAGCAGCAGGCTGACGCCGATCACGTTCTGGGGTTTTACGTTGTAGCCGTACTTGGGGTCCGAGGCGACCATGCGCACCAGCTCCTCGGACGCGGCCGAGATCACGTACACCTCGATGCCATTTTCCATCAGCTTGTTGTACAGCTCGGCCTGGCCGGTGAAGACCTTGGGCGGCTGCACCTCGATGGCCTTGACCTGGTCGCCCTCGAAATAGGTGCTGGGCACAGGCTTGCCCGAGGCCATCAGCGCGTCGACCTGGGCCTTGAGCTCCTTGAGGGTGAAACCGGAAAACACCTGCGCCACCCAGGGGTAACAGACCATGTCGTCGATTTCGCACAAGCGGTAGTAGTAGCTGAACAGGCTTTCCTTGTGCTCGGCAGTGTCCTTGAACGGGATCAGCTTGAGCGAGGGGTCGAGCTTGTCGCGGGTCAGCAGCCCCTGGTTCTCCATGAACGGCAGCAGCGCTTCTTCAAGGTCGTAGCGGTAGCTGGTGTTGTCCATGTCGAACACCGCGTAGTTACCCTGGTTGGCGTTGGCGGCGATCATGGCATCGAGCTGCCTGGCCGCGTCGGCGGGCCAGTGGGTGAGATCGGTGGCCCAGGCTTGGGCAGCGAGCAGCACGGACACACCCACCAGCAAGGCTTTCGGCGCTAACTTCATGTGCGAATCTCCTGAAAGAACCTGGAAAAACTAGCCCAGCAAACCCTGCCCAGCGCCCCTCACAGCGACCTTCGCGCAGCCATAAACGCCGTGTTCATTGCTATTTGCGACAAAGCGTTATTCCATAAGCGCCTAAGCAAATTACTTTTGGGTATAAATTCGTTTGTTTTCAGGCTGTTAGCATTTCCGTTCGCAATCGCTCACAGAGGCGATGCCTCTTCTGCTTTTTCCTGGAGCTTCAATGAACCTGCCGCTGTCTCTCAACCTGCTGGCGTTCCTGGCCTTGCTGCTGGGCCTGGCACAAACTCGCCGTACCGACTGGAGCCTGGCCAAGAAGGTGCTGCTCGGCCTGGTGCTCGGCGTGGTCTTCGGCCTGGTGCTGCACACCGTTTACGGCGCCGGCCACCCGGTGCTCAAGGCCACCATCGGCTGGCTCGACCTGGTCGGCAACGGCTACGTGGGCCTGTTGCAGATGATCGTCATGCCGCTGATCTTCGCCTCGATCCTCAGCGCCGTGGCCCGCCTGCACAACGCCTCCTCGCTGGGCCGCATCAGCGTGCTGAGCATCGGCACGCTGCTGCTGACCACCGCCATCGCCGCGCTGATCGGCGTGGCCCTGACCAACCTGTTCGGCCTGAGCGCCGAAGGGCTGGTGGCCGGCGTCCAGGAAAGCGCGCGCCTGCAGGCCATCCACAGTGACTACGCCGGCAAGGTGGCCGACCTCAACATCCCGCAGCTGCTGCTGTCGTTCGTGCCGAGCAATCCGGTGGGCGACCTGGCGCGTGCCAAGCCGACCTCGATCATCAGCGTGGTGATCTTCGCCGTGTTCGTTGGCCTGGCTGCGCTGCAGCTGATCAAGGACGATGCCGAGAAGGGCGGCCGCGCCCTGTCGGCCATCGACACCCTGCAGGCCTGGGTGATGCGCCTGGTGCGCCTGGTGATGAAGCTGACTCCCTACGGTGTGCTGGCGCTGATGACCAAGGTGGTGGCCAGCTCCAACTTCGACGACATCCTCAAGCTGGGCAGCTTCGTGGTGGTGTCGTACATCGGCCTGGGCCTGATGTTCGTGGTGCACGGCATCATCCTCGCCATCACCGGCGTCAGCCCGCTGCGCTTCTTCCGCAAGGTCTGGCCGGTGCTGACCTTCGCCTTCACCAGCCGCTCCAGCGCAGCGAGCATCCCGCTGAACATCGAGGCGCAGACACGCCGCCTGGGTGTGCCGCAATCGATCGCCAGCTTCAGCGCCTCGTTCGGCGCGACCATCGGCCAGAACGGCTGCGCCGGCCTGTACCCGGCGATGCTGGCGGTGATGGTGGCGCCCGCGGTGGGCATCGATACCTTCGACCCGCTGTGGATCGCGACCCTGGTGGCGATCGTCACCCTGAGTTCGGCCGGTGTCGCCGGCGTCGGCGGTGGGGCGACCTTCGCCGCGCTGATCGTGCTGCCGGCCATGGGCCTGCCGGTCGAGCTGGTGGCGCTGCTGATTTCGGTGGAGCCGCTGATCGACATGGGCCGCACGGCGTTGAACGTGAATGGTTCGATGACCGCAGGCGTAGTGACCAGCCAGTTGCTCAAAGAAACCGACAAGGGCGTGCTGGCCGATGACGAGCATGCCGAGCTGAGCCACAGCTGAAAACAGACAGGGGCTGCACATGCAGCCCCTGCTTTTTTCAAACCTTGTCCCACACCTCGAAGTGGTACGCAGGTTTGTTCTCTTCAACCTGCGCCTCGCTCGACACCCGCCGCCACTGCTGCGAATCGAACTCGGGGAACCAGGCATCCCCTTGCGGCGCCAGCTCCACGCGGGTCAGGTACATGCGGCTGACCAGCCCCTTCTCCAGCGCCTGCGCATACAGCTGCGCGCCGCCAATCAGCATCAATTCCTCGACGCCCTGCTCCCGCGCCCACTGCTCGGCACGCACCAGCGCCGCCTCCAGCGAAGCGAACACCTCGGCGCCCGCCAGTTGCAGCCCCGGCTGGCGGCTGACCACGATGTTCAAGCGTCCCGGCAGCGGCCGGCCCAGCGAATCCCAGGTCTTGCGGCCCATGATGATCGGCTTGCCCAGGGTGGTGGCCTTGAAGTACTTGAAATCCCCCGGCAAGTGCCAGGGCATGGAGTTGTCGATGCCGATCACGCGGTTCTCGGCATGCGCCGCGATCAGGCTGAGGGGGAGTGATGTATTCATGCCCGCGAGGATAGCACCCGGCGTGTGGGTTATGCTTCTGCCCTGAACCGTGCAATGGAAGACCTTGTGACTGCACTGACTCCCCTGGACAAACGCTGGCTCACCGAAGCGGTGCGCCTGCGCGAGGAACACGCCGGCCCCCTGGAGGACCAGGAGGCCAACCGCCTCGCCCGCCAGCAGGGCGGCGACCTGGCGGCGCGCATCGAAACCCGGGCGCTGTGCCTCGCCGAACGTGACGGCATCACCCGCGCCTTGCGCCACTGGAAGCAAGGCGCGCGCCTGGCGCTGCTGGCCTTGCTGCTGATGGCCGTGCTCAGCGGCGCCGGCCTGGCCCTTGCCGCCCTTGGCGACGGGCAACGCCCGGTCAACGTGTTCTGGGCCCTGGGCAGCCTGCTCGGGCTGAACCTGCTGATGCTGCTGGGCTGGGCCGCCGGGCTGGCGCTGAGCGGCGAAAGTGGCGCCAGCCTGGGGCGCCTGTGGTTGTGGTTGAGCGAGCGCTTCGCCCGCGACGCCAAGGCCGCGCACCTGGCGCCGGCGCTGCTGGTGCTGCTGCAACGCCAGCGCCTGAGCCGCTGGTTGCTCGGCACACTGGTGCATGGCCTGTGGCTGCTGGCGATGCTCAGCGCACTGGTGCTGCTGCTGGCGCTGCTCGCCACCCGCCGCTACGGCTTCGTCTGGGAAACCACCTTGCTCGCCCCCGAGCCCTTCATCCAACTGACCCACGCACTCGGCGCGCTGCCTTCGCTGCTGGGTTTCGCAATGCCTGACGAGGCCATGATCCGCGCCAGCGGCGACACCCTGCCAGCGCTGGACCTGGCCCGCCAGGCGTGGGCCAGCTGGCTACTCGGCGTGGTGCTGGTGTATGGCCTGCTGCCGCGCCTGGCGCTGTTCGCGCTGTGCCTGTGGCGCTGGCGCCAGGGCCGCCAGCGCCTGGCCCTGGACCTCAGCCTGCCCGGCTACGCGCACCTGCGTGAGCCCCTGATGCCACGCAGCGAACGCATCGGCGTGCAAGATGCAGCGCCCGAGGCATTGCCGCAGTTCCAGGCAGGCCAACTGGACGCTGGCAGCAGTGGCGCCTTGCTGGTCGGCCTGGAACTGGACGACCAGCGCCCCTGGCCGCCCGCCCTGCCCAAGGGCGTGACCGACGCCGGCGTGCTCGACAGCCGCGAGTCGCGCAACAAGCTGCTCGAACAACTCAGCCGCTTCCCCCCGGCGCGCCTGGCCATCGCCTGCGACCCGCGCCGCTCGCCCGACCGCGGCAGCCTGGCCCTGCTCGCGGAGCTGGCGCGCAATGCCGGTGCCACCCGCATCTGGCTGCTGCAGGCAGCACAGGGCCAGGCCCTGGATGCCGAGCGCCTGGGTGACTGGCACGAAGCACTGGACCGCCTCGGCCTGCCCCATGCCGACACCTCGCCCCTGACCTGGCTGGAGCATGGCCATGACTGAGCCGCTGAAACTGGCCGTGGTCGGCCACACCAACGTCGGCAAGACCTCGCTGCTGCGCACCCTCACCCGTGACGTGGGCTTTGGCGAAGTGTCCCACCGGCCCAGCACCACCCGCCATGTGGAGGGCGCGCGGCTGTCGGTGGATGGCGAACCGCTGCTGGAGCTCTACGACACCCCCGGCCTGGAAGACGCCATCGCCCTGCTCGACTACCTGGAACGCCTGGAGCGCCCCGGCGAGCGGCTGGACGGCCCGGCGCGGCTGGAGCGCTTTCTCCAGGGCAGCGAAGCGCGCCAGCGTTTCGAGCAGGAGGCCAAGGTGCTGCGCCAGTTGCTGGCGAGCAATGCCGGCCTGTACGTGATCGACGCCCGTGAACCGGTGCTGGCCAAGTACCGCGACGAACTCGAAGTGCTGGCCAGTTGCGGCAAGCCCTTGCTGCCGGTGCTCAACTTCGTTGCCAGCAGCCAGCACCGCGAACCGCAATGGCGCGAAGCGCTGGCCCGGCTTGGCCTGCATGCGCTGGTGCGCTTCGACAGCGTGGCGCCGCCCGAAGATGGCGAGCGCCGCCTGTACGAAAGCCTGGCGTTGTTGCTGGAAGAGGCGCGCCCGGCCCTGCAACGCTTGATCGACGACCAGCAGGCGCAGCGCCTGGCTCGCCAGCACAGCGGCAAGCGCCTGATCGCCGAGCTGCTGCTCGACTGCGCCGCCTGCCGGCGCAGCGTGGCCGCCGAGCCGGCTGCCGAAGCCAAGGCCATCGAGGCCCTGCGCCAGGAGGTGCGCCAACGCGAACAGCGCTGTGTCGAGGCGTTGCTCAAGCTCTACGCATTCCGCCGTGAAGACGCCAACGCCGGTGACCTGCCGCTGCTCGATGGGCGCTGGGGCGATGACCTGTTCAACCCTGAGACACTGAAGCTGCTGGGTGTGCGCCTGGGCAGCGGCGTGGCGGCCGGTGCCGCGGCGGGCGCCGGGGTCGACCTGCTGGTCGGCGGCATCACCCTGGGCGCTGCCGCGTTGGCCGGGGCCATTGCCGGCGGCGCACTGCAGACGGCGCGCAACTATGGGTCGCGGTTGATGGGCAAGCTCAAGGGCCAGCGCGAGCTGACCGTGGACGACAACGTGCTGCGCCTGCTGGCCTTGCGTCAGCAGCAGTTGATGGTGGCGCTGGACAATCGCGGGCATGCGGCGCAGGACAGCATTCGCCTGGGGCCGCTGGATGAAAAGGCCTGGCGCGAAGGCAAGCTGCCCGAGGCCTTGAGCAAGGCCCGGGCGCACCCGCAATGGTCGACGCTCAACCCGGGGGCGCGGGTGAACCAGGCGGAGCGTCAGGAGCAGTTGGAGGCGTTGGTTCTACAGATTTGAGGTTGGCCGTGCGGGCCTCATCGCGGATAAATCCGCTCCTACAAGGTCTGCGCAACCTTGTAGGAGCGGATTTATCCGCGAAGGGCCCGCACACACACCGCCAAACTCAGAGCATCGCCAATGCCTTGCCCTTGAGCACCGCCATGTCGATCAGCGGCACGCCGACTTCCTTGGCCTGCTCATCCCACTCGCGCATCCGCAGGCTCACCTTGAACAGCGGATCGCGCTCGAACTCATCCGCCTCCCCCTCGCTCATCACCCCACCCTGATACTCCAGGGTCCGCCGGCTCGCCTCGCTCAGCCGTGCGTAGTACCCCGGCTGACGCAAGGTCAGGTAGCGCTTGGCCTCCACGTGATACTGCACCAGCCGCGCCATGCGCTCGCTGAAGCCGCAGCGGCGCAGGTACTCGGCGCCGATGCGCTCATGGCTGACCACCCCAAAGCCGCCCATGTCTCCCTCGCCGCCACACAGGTGGCCGATATCGTGGAAGAACGCCGCCAGCACCACTTCGTCGTCGAAGCCTTCGTCCATGGCCAGTTGCGCGGCCTGGGACATGTGCTCGAGCTGGGTGATGGCTTCGCCGATGTAGTCGTCGCTGCCATGGCGTTGGTAGAGCGCGAAGGTGTTGTCGATGACCTGGTCGCGGGTGAGCATCGCTTGGGTTTCCTCAGGTGAAATTCAAGGTGGCTGTCAGTCCATCGCCGGCAAGCCGGCTCCCACAGGGATAGCGTAGGCCTGGCTTACTGCTGCGCCACCTTCTCCGACTTGCCGTCATAGCGCTTGCGCCATTCGCCAAGGATCTCGTCACGGTTCTTCGAGGCCCAGGCAAAGTCGTTCTTGATCAGGCGCTGCTCGTAGTCAGCCGGCAATTCGGTCTGCGGCTTGGCGATGCCGGGCGCGGCGAGCACCGCGAAGTTCTCCTTGTACAGCTCCATGGCCGCGGGGCTGGCCGAGAAGTCGGCCAGGCGCTTGGCCGCCTCCGCCTTCGGCGAGCCCTTGATCACCGCGGTGGCCTCGATCTCCCAGCCCAGGCCTTCCTTGGGCAGCACGATGTCCAGTGGCGCGCCCTGGCGCTTGAGCTGCACGGCCGGGTACTCGAACGAG
This sequence comes from Pseudomonas faucium, assembly GCF_021602585.1. Lineage (GTDB taxonomy): Bacteria > Pseudomonadota > Gammaproteobacteria > Pseudomonadales > Pseudomonadaceae > Aquipseudomonas > Aquipseudomonas faucium. The sequence goes on along the minus strand of NZ_BQIP01000037.1, from coordinate 10,329 downwards.
ATGCCGATCGGGAATTCACCGGCTGCCGCCAGCTTGCACGGCTTGGAGCCGGAATGGACGTACTGGCCGATGTTCTGGTGCAGGGCGTCCATGTAGGCCCAGCCCTGGGGTTCGCCGAAGGTCTGCAGCCAGGCGCTGACATCGAGGAAACCGGTGCCGGACGACGCCGGGTTGGGCATGACGATCTTGCCCTTGTACTCAGGCTTGGTCAGGTCTTGCCAGCTCACCGGCTTGCTCAGGCCCTGCTTTTCGGCCTCGACGGTGTTGAAGCAGATGGTCGCGGCCCACACGTCCATGCCGACCCAGGCTGGCGGGTTGGCGGCGTCGCGGTAGTTGGCGGAAATCTTGCCCAGGTCCTTCGGCGCATAGGCTTCGAGCATGCCGTTCTGGTCGAGGATGGCCAGGCTCGAAGCAGCCAGGCCCCAGACCGCGTCGGCCTGCGGGCGGTCTTTCTCGGCCAGCAGCTTGGCGGTGATGATGCCGGTGGAGTCACGTACCCACTTGATCTCGATATCCGGGTTGGCCTTCTCGAAGGCCTGCTTGTAGCTCTTGAGCTGCTCGGCCTCCAGGGCGGTGTACACGGTCAGTTGCGTGCCGGCGGCCGAGGCCTGCAGGCTGAAGACGGCGGATACGGCAGCGGCAAGTGCGAGTGGCTTGAACATGATGCGTTTCCTATCAGAGTGGGCAGTCGGTCAATGGCCGGCAGCGCGTTGGCGCCAGGCCTGGGAGCGGCGCAACAGGCCGCGTGAAGCAGCGGCCAGCAGCAACGAGGCGCCAGCGCTGGTGAGCAGGATCAGGGTGGACATGGCGGCAGCGCCGCCGACGTTGCCGGCATCGTCCATGTTCAGCACGGCCACCGCGGCGAGGATGGTGTCGGGGCTGTAGAGGAAGATGGCCGCCGAGACGGTGGTCATCGCCGAGACGAACAGGTAGCGGATGATGTCCAGCAGCGCCGGCAGGCAGATGGGCACGGTGACCCGCACGAAGTGCTTGTACAGCGGCGCCTTGAGCGACAGCGCGGCGGCCTCGAACTCGCCGTCGAGCTGGCGCAGCGCGGTGGTCGCGGTCATCTGCGCGGTGGTCAGGTAATGGGCGATGGTGCACACCACCAGCAGCGCCATGCTGCCGTAGAACACATGCAGCGGGTTGCCGGCGAGGTTGAAGAAGAAGACATAGCCCAGGCCCAGCACCAGCCCCGGCACCGCCATGGGGATGAAGCTGAGCAGGCGCAGGGCCTGGTTGAGCAGGCGCTGGCCTTGGGTCTTCTCCATCAGGTAGGCGCCGCTGAAGATCACCAGGCTGCCGATCAGCGCGGTGGCGATGGCCATGGTCACGCTGTTGCGATAGGCCAGCCAGCCACCGCCTGCGGTGTCTTCGAACATGTAGTGCTTGAACGACAGGGTCAGGTTGTAGGGCCAGAAGGTCACCAGCGACGAGTACACCGCCATGCCGATCACCGCCAGCAGCGCCGCGCACACCAGCACCACGATGGCCAGGAAGCAGGCGTCACGGCCGCGCGAAGGCTTGGGCTCGAACACCTGGGCACGGCCGCTCATGGCATCGCCCTGGCGCCTGCGCAGCCAGGCATCGACGGCAAAGCTGAGCAGCGCCGGCACCAGCAGCACCATGCCGATCAGCGCGCCGCGGCCAAATTGCTGCTGCCCCACCACCGCCTTGTAAGCCTCCAGCGCCAGCACCTGGTAATCGCCACCGACCACCACCGGTACGCCAAAGTCGGTGATGGTCAGGGTGAACACCAGGCAGAACGCGGCGAAAACCGCCTGGCGCGTGGCCGGCCAGGTGATGCTGCGAAACGCCCGCCAAGGCCCGGCGCCCATGCTCGAGGCGGCATCGAACAGCCGCGCATCGGCCAGCGACAAGGCCGAGAGCAGGATCATCAGCGCATGCGGGAAGGTGTAGATGGCCTCGCCCAGGACGATGCCCCAGAAGCCATAGATGTTGTCGTGCAGCAGCCCGCGCAGCAGGCCCTGGTTGCCGAACAGGTAGACCAGGGCGATAGCCGGCAGCATCGACGGCGCCAGCAACGGCAGCAGCGAAATGCCTCGCCACAGGCCTTTGGCCGGGATCAGCGTGCGCTGCAGGGCGTAGGCGAACAGGTAGGCCAGCGGAATCACGATCAGCGCCACGGTGAACGCCACCGACAGGCTGTTGCCGAGCAGCCAGTGGAAGTTTTCGCTGGCGAACAGCGCACGGGCTGCGACCAGGCCGCCACCCTGGCCGGCATCACCACTGAAACCGCGCCAGAAGATCGCCAGCAACGGCATCAGCACGGCCAGCAGCAACAGTACCAGCAGCAGGCTCTTGCCACCGATCACGAACAGCCGATCACCCAGGGCGACGTCACTGGAGGGTGCGCGCTTGGCGTCGGGGAGCGGCAGGGACATTGGCGCGGCCATCTCAGGCAAACACCTGCAGGCTCTGTGGCGGCAACGCCACCCAGATGTCCTGCGAGCCCAGGCGCGGCATGGCTTCGGGGGCCAGCTCGGCGAGCAGGGCGTGGCCTGGCAGGGCCTTGAGCTCGAAGCTCATGCGGCAGCGGTTGCCGAGGAAGGTGATCTCGCGCACCTTGGCCGGGAACAGGTTTTCCTCGTGCACCACCGGGTTCACCGTGATCGCCTCGGGGCGGCAGAACAACCGGCCGCTGCTGGCGCGCGGGGCACCGGCGGCCAGGCGCATGTTCATCGCGCCGACCTGGGCGTGGCTGTCGCTGCTGCGCTGGAACGGCAGCCAGTTGCCCTGGCCGACGAACTCGGCGACGAACGGGGTGGCCGGCTGGTCGTAGATTTCCTGGGGCGTGGCGTACTGCTCGACCTGGCCGTTGTTCATCACGGCGATGCGGTCGGCCATGAGCATGGCTTCATCCTGGTTGTGGGTGACCATCAGCGTGGTGATGCCAAGCTGGCGCTGCAGCTGGCGCAGCTCGGTGCACAGGTGCTCGCGCACGCGGGCATCGAGCGCCGACATCGGCTCGTCGAGCAACAGCAGCGACGGCGCCGGGGCCAAGGCACGGGCCAGGGCCACGCGCTGCTGCTGGCCGCCGGAGAGCTGGCCGGGGTACTTCTTTTCGCTGCCGCCAAGGCCCACCAGCTCAAGCATCTCGGCCACCCGTTGGCGGCTCTGCTCACGGCTGCTGCCGGTCAGGCCGTAGGCGATGTTGGCTTCGACGCTGAGGTTGGGGAACAGGGCGTAGGACTGGAACAGGATGCCGTAGTCACGGGCCTGGGGCGGCAGTTCGGAGATGTCGCGGTTGCCGATGTACAGCGTGCCGCGGTCCTGGCGTTCGAGGCCGGCGATGCAGCGCAGCAGGGTGGTCTTGCCGCAGCCGGAGGGGCCGAGCAGGCAGACCAGCTCGCCGGCGGCGATGTCCAGGGAGACATCGTTCAGCGCGGTGAAGGCACCGAAACGCTTGTGGATACCGCGCACTTTCATCTGTGCGCCCGGAGTGGCGTGGTTCATGGCAAGGCCTCATCGAACAGATGGGGCCATGCTAGGAAGGCTGTGCGAAGGTTCTGTGGCGTTAGGGCAAAAGCGGGCGATAGTGGTATAGGCAGATTTTGTAGTGGCCTTGCCGGCCCTATCGCCGGCAAGCCGGCTCCCACACCAGCGCCTACAGCCCTATCAGAACTGCGAACCCACCACTTCCTGCGCCACCCCCAGGAACGCCGCCGGCAACCGCGCCTGGCGCCGCTCCTTCAGGCAATACAGGTACTCATGCATCACCGGCGCGTTCTCCAGCGTCAGCACGCGCAGTTCGGGGTTGTGCGGCACCTCGTGGCGGGCAATCACGCTGATGCCGATATTGCGCAGCACCGCCTCGCGGATCGACTCGCGGCTGCCGATCTCCAGCAAGGCCCCGGCCTTCACCCCGGCCTCGTCCAGCATCTGCTCGGTCAGCTTGCGGGTGGTCGAGCCTTTTTCGCGCATCAGCAGGCAATGCCCCGCCACCACGTCGATGGACACCGCCTGGCGATGCGCCAGCGGGTGATTGCGGTGCACCGCCACCACCAGCGGGTCGGTGCCCAGCACCCGCCGCACCAGGCGCGCATCTTCAAGCAACTGCGAGGAGGCGGCGATATCGACGCGGTAGTCTTCGAGCATTTCCAGCACTTGCTGGGAGTTGCCGATCTCCACCGCCACTTCCACCTGCGGCAGGCGCTCGCGGAAGATCTTCACCAGGTCGAGGATGTAATAAGGCGCCGTGGCGGCGATGCGCAGGCTGCCCTGGGCATGGCCGCTGTTGCGCAGCTCGAACTCGATGTCGGCTTCCTGCTGCAGCAGCGCCTTGACCATCGGCAACAGGCGCACGCCCTCTTCGCTCAGCACCAAGCGCCGGCCACCGCGGTAGAACAGCTCCACCGCGTACTGGCTCTCCAGGTTGCGAATCTGCGTGGTCACCGTGGGCTGGCTGAGCCCGAGCTTCTTCGCGGCCAAGGTGATGCTGCCCAGGCGGGCCACCATGTAGAAGGCTTTGAGCTCGGCACTCAGCATTGCAGGACCTCTGTTGTGCGCAACCGGCGCTACTTGCGCAGCAGGCGCAAACCGTTGAATACCACCAGCAGGCTCACGCCCATGTCGGCAAAGACGGCCATCCACAAGGTGGCCATGCCGGTGAAGGTGATCGCCAGGAACAATGCCTTGATGCCCAGCGCCAGAACGATGTTCTGCGTCAGGATCGCCGCACTTTGGCGCGACAGCCTGACGAACGCCGGGATTTTGCGCAAGTCGTCATCCATCAGCGCCACGTCGGCGGTCTCGATCGCGGTGTCGGTACCGGCAGCGGCCATGGCGAAGCCGATTTCGGCGCGGGCCAGGGCCGGCGCATCGTTGATGCCATCGCCGACCATGCCGACCCGGTGGCCCTGGGCATACAGCTGCTCGATGCTGGCCAGCTTGTCGGCAGGCAGCAGGTTGCCTTCTGCGCGGTCGATGCCCACCTGGGCGGCGATCGCCTCGGCGGTGTGCGGATTGTCGCCGGTCAGCATGACAGTCTTGATGCCCAGCGCATGCAGTTCGGCGATGGCCTGGCGGCTGCTGTCCTTGACCGTGTCGGCCACGGCGAACAGCGCCAGCGGGCCGGAGCGGTCGAGCAGCAGCACCACGGTCTTGCCCTGGCGCTCCAGCACATCGAGCTGTGCTTCGAGTGCTGGCGAGCACAGGCCCAGCTCTTCGACCAGGCGGTGGTTGCCCAGGTGGTAGGTCTGGCCATCGATCACCCCGCGCACGCCGCGCCCGGCCAGGGCTGCAAAGTCGCTCACCTCGCTCAGCGGCAAGTTCTGCGCCTTGGCGAACTGGGCGATGGCGCCCGACACCGGGTGGTCGGAACGCGCCCCAAGGCTGGCTGCCATGGCCTGGGCGCGGCCTTCGAACAGCGGCTCGAGCACCTTGGCGTCGGTTTGCACCGGCTTGCCGTGGGTGATGGTGCCGGTCTTGTCCAGGGCCAGGTAGTCGAGCTTGCGGCCGCCTTCGAGGTACACGCCGCCCTTGATCAGGATGCCCTTGCGCGCCGCCGCGGCCAGGCCGCTGACGATGGTCACCGGGGTCGAGATCACCAGTGCGCACGGGCAGGCCACCACCAGCAGCACCAGGGCGCGGTAGACCCAGTCGAACCAGGCGCCGGCCATGAACAGCGGCGGGATGATGGCCACGGCCAGGGCCAGGGCGAACACCACCGGGGTGTAGATGCGCGAGAAGGTGTCGACGAAGCGCTGGGTCGGCGCACGCGCGCCCTGGGCCTCTTCCACGGCCTTGATGATGCGCGCCAGGGTGGATTGCCCGGCGGCGGCGCTCACCCGGTACTCCAGGGCGCCGGCCTGGTTGATGGTGCCGGCGAACAGCTTGTCGCCGACGGCTTTCTCCACGGGCAAGCTTTCGCCGGTGATTGGTGCCTGATCGACGCTGGATTGGCCACTGACCACCTCGCCATCCAGGCCGATGCGCTCACCGGGGCGCACCCGCACCTGCGCACCGATGGCCACTTCGCGCACATCCACCTCGCGCCACTGGCCATCGGCCTGCTGCACCGTGGCGGTGTCGGGGGTGAGTTGCATCAGGCCGCTGATGGCATTGCGCGCACGGTCCAGGGAGCGGGCTTCGATCAGCTCGGCGACGGTGAACAGCACCATGACCATGGCCGCTTCCGGCCACTGGCCGATCAGCACTGCACCGGTCACGGCGATGCTCATCAGCGCGTTGATGTTGAGGTTGCGGTTCTTCAGGGCAATCCAGCCCTTTTTGTAGGTGCCCAGGCCACAGCCGAGGATCGCCGCCAGGGCCAGCGAGGCCACCAGCCATTCCGGCGCCAGGGCGCCAAAGTGCACGATTTCGGCGGCGATCGCGGCAATACCCGACAGCGCCAGCGGCCACCAGCGGGTCTTGTGCGGCTGCACCGGGGCGTCAGCGCCTTCGATTGCCAGCGGCTCGGCCTTCATCCCCAGGCTTTCGATGGCGCGCTCGATGGCTTCGGTGCCGGCCAAGGTATGGCGCACGCCGAGCACGCGGTTGATCAGGTTGAACTCCAGCTGCTCGACACCTGCCAGCTTGCCCAGCTTGTCCTGGATCAGCGTCTGTTCGGTGGGGCAGTCCATGGCGTCGATACGAAAGCGGCTCAACTGCGCCTGGGCGCTGGCCTTCTCGGTCAACTGCACCGGAGCCGGCGCTGCACTGGCGCCACAGCAGCTGTGGCCGTGCGCGGCATGGCCGTGGTCGTCATCGCCGTGGGCATGATCGTGGGGGTGCTTGTGTTCGGGGCTGACAGGCTGGTTCATGGGGGCATCCTTAATGTTCGCCTGTTGCCAAGTGAACACCCTGTAGCCACTATAGGGTCAAGCCATCTGCTGGAGAATTTGCCATGAAGATCGGAGAACTGGCCAAGGCGACCGACTGCGCCGTGGAAACCATCCGTTATTACGAGCGTGAGCAACTGCTGCCGGAACCCGCCCGCACCGACGGCAACTACCGGCTGTACACCCAGGCCCACGTCGAGCGGCTGACCTTCATCCGCAACTGCCGCACGCTGGACATGACCCTGGATGAAATCCGCAGCCTGCTGCGCCTGCGCGACAGCCCTGAAGGCTCGTGCGGCAGCGTGAATGCGTTGATCGATGAGCATATCGAGCACGTGCAGGCACGGATCGATGGCTTGGTGGCGCTGCAGGCGCAGCTGGTGGAGTTGCGTCAGCGCTGCAATGCGCAAGGGGCGGAATGCGCGATCTTGCAGCAACTGGAAGTGAATGGGGCGGTATCGGTGCCGGAGGCCGAGCATTCACATGTGGGGCGTAGCCACGGGCATTGATCCAAGGCCCCATCGCCGGCAAGCCGGCTCCCACAAGGCCTGCGTCTGTGGGAGCCGGCTTGCCGGCGATGGGGCCAATGAAGTCAGACCGCCATCGGTGCCGTCATCGGCGCATGGTGCTCGTAACCTTCCAGGCTGAAGTCGCTCGGCTCGATCTTCTCCAGCCATTCAGGCTCGTACTTGCCGGTCTTGGCGAAGTCCGGCACGCGGTCGCTGATCACCAGCTTCGGCGCTGCCAGCGGCTCGCGCTTGAGCTGCTCGTTGAGCATGTCCAGGTGGTTTTCATACACATGGGCATCGCCGATGAAGTAGGTGAACCAGCGTGGGGTGTAGCCGGTGAGGCGGCCGAACAGCGACAGCAGCGCCGCGCCTTCGGTGAGGTTGAACGGCGTGCCCAGGCCCAGGTCGTTGGAGCGGATGTAGAGGGTCAGGGAAATTTCCCTGGTCTCGACATTCGGGTGGAACTGGTACAGCAGGTGGCACGGTGGCAGGGCCATTTCGTCCAGTTGCGCGCAGTTCCAGCCGTGGAACAGGATGCGCCGGCTGCCCGGGTCGTTGGCGATGGTGTCCAGGCACTGGCGCACCTGGTCGATGGCCTTGTACAGGATGACGAACGCCTGGCCGTCTTCCTCGTCCTTGGCGATCCGGCGGAAGCCTGCCTTTTCGGCCATTTCGATGGCCGCCGGGTTGCTCAGCGGGATGCGCTTGTAGCCCGGCCACTGGCGCCACTGCACGCCGTAGATTTCGCCCAGGTCGTCATGCCCCTGGCGGAACGGGTTGGCCAGCCACTGGGCGTTTTCGTTGGCGTTCTGGTCCCAGACCTTGCAGCCCAGCTCGCGGAATTCACCGGCGTTCTTCACGCCCCGCAGGAAACCGACCATCTCGCCGATCGCCGACTTGAACGCCAGCTTGCGCGTGGTGATGGCCGGGAAGCCTTTTTGCAGGTCGAAACGCAGCATGGCGCCCGGCAGGCTGATGGTGCGGATGCCGGTGCGGTTGCCTTGCAGCGTGCCGTTTTCGATGACGTCGCGGACCAGATCTAGATACTGTTTCATGACTTTCCTGTAACAAGAACGGCAGGGGGATCGCCCCTGCCGTGAAAATCATACGGCGGGTTTGGCCGTAGGTTTGCGGTTGTAGGCCAACCAGATCAGGAAGATGCCGCCGACGATCATCGGCACGCAAAGCAACTGACCCATGGTCAACCAGCCGAACGCGATGTAGCCAAGCTGGGCATCGGGCACCCGCACGAACTCCACGATGAAGCGGAAAATACCGTAGAACAGCGCGAACATGCCGGAAACGGCCATGGTCGGGCGCGGCTTGCGCGAGTACAACCAGAGAATCACGAATAATGCCACACCTTCGAGGGCGAACTGGTACAGCTGCGACGGATGACGGGGCAACTGCGCCGGGTCGCTGAAGGGCGGGAAGACCATCGCCCAGGGCACGTCGGTGGCCTTGCCCCACAGCTCGGCATTGATGAAGTTGCCGATACGCCCGGCACCCAGGCCGATCGGCACCAGCGGCGCGACGAAGTCCATCAGCTCGAAGAACGACTTGTTGTTGCGCTTGCCGAACCACAGGGCCGCCAGCATCACGCCGATGAAACCGCCGTGGAACGACATGCCGCCCTTCCAGACCTCGAAGATCAGCGTCGGGTTGGCCAAGTAGGCGTGCAGGTCGTAGAACAGCACGTAGCCCAGGCGGCCACCGACGATCACCCCCATCGACAACCAGAACACCAGGTCGGAGAGCTTCTCGCGCGACCAGGTGGGGTCGAAGCGGGCGAGCCGGCGCGAGGCGAGCAGCCAGGCGCCGCCGATGCCGATCAGGTACATCAGGCCGTACCAGTGGATTTTCAGCGGCCCGAGGGCCACGGCCACGGGGTCTATCTGCGGGTAAGGCAGCATGGATATTCCTCTTGGTTCAAATCAGGAAGCTCAGCCCGACGCAAAACAGCAACGCGGCGAACAGGCGCTTGAGCAGGCGCGGCGACAGCTTGTGCGCCAGACGTGCGCCGAAGCGGGCGAAAAACATGCTGGTGACGGCGATGCCGACCAGCGCTGGCAGGTAGACATAGCCCACGCTGTGGGCCGGCAGGTGCGTGTTGCCCCAACCCAGCCACATGAAGCTCAGGGCACTGGCCACGGCAATCGGCAGCCCGCAGGCCGACGACGTCGCCACCGCCTGCTGCATCGGCAGGCTGCGCCAGGTCAAAAACGGTACGGTCAGCGAGCCGCCGCCGATACCGAAGATGGCCGAGGCCCAGCCGATCACCCCGCCTGCGCCGATCAGCGCAGGCTTGCCGGGGATGCCGCGGCTGGCCTTGGGCTTGAGGTCCAGGGCCATCTGCGCAGCGACGATCAGGGCGAACACGCCGATGATCTTCTGCAGTTGAGGGCCTTGGATCAGCGAGGCGGTCTTGGCGCCGATACCGGCACCGAGCAGGATGCCGACGGTCATCCAGGCGAAGATCGGCCACTGCACCGCGCCCCGGCGATGGTGCTCGAGCACGGCATTGATCGAGGTGAAGACGATGGTCGCAAGCGAGGTGCCGACTGCCAGGTGGGTGAGTATCGACGCATCGAAGCCCTGCAAGGTGAAGCTGAACACCAGCACCGGCACGATGATGATGCCGCCACCCACGCCGAACAGCCCGGCCAGCACGCCGGCGCAGGCCCCCAACAGCAGATAGAGTACGAACTCCATTCGTCATCCCCGAGAAAATCAATCCGGCATGGTAACGGAAGGCGGGCTCGAGGCTCTAGTGAACTTCGTGACAGGATGGATCGCCGCCAGCGCAGTGGGTAGAGTGGCAAAAAACACAGAGGCCAAACCTATGTGCCTGATCGTATTCGCCTGGCGGCCCGGGCATGCCCTGCCGCTGATCGTCGCGGCCAACCGTGACGAGTTCTATGCCCGTCCGACCCAGGCCCTGGCCGCCTGGCAGGACGCCCCTGGGGTGCACGCGGGGCGTGACCTGGAGGCCGGGGGCACCTGGCTGGGGGTGGGGC
>NZ_BQIP01000036.1 GCF_021602585.1 Pseudomonas faucium | reverse complement strand
AGTCCAGACGCTGGGCCTGCTCACGCCAGAAGCCGTCCGGGTTGATCACCGATTGCTGGTACATGGCCTTGTAGGTGGCCTCGTCGGTCAGGGTAGTGGCCGCAACCTCGGGACGAACGGGATACAGTGGAGCCGCACTCATCTGTGTTACCTCGGTGTAATAGTTGTTTTTGTATGGAATCGTTTGTAACTGTACCAGAGCGGCAAAAGCCATTCGACGATGGTAGTAGCGAGGGCGGGAAATTTTTCCGGGCTTCGAGGCGAGGGCTCTAGCCCGCGGCCGGCGGCCCGGGGAGGGGAAAATGAAGGCAAGCTTGCCAAGGGATTGTTACAGATTCTGTCAAAAGGCGAAAAAACTTTATCAAAACACTATCTGTTTCCCTTAGTTACCGAGGCATAAGATTCACCTCGCCAGCAACGGCAAGGCGATTAACTACTGGTAACAGCCCCCACGAAGGCAAACGTTAATCCCTCTCTAATCCCGATAGTTGAAAACTTGGCAGTACTCGCGGCGCCACAAGCGCCGCGTGCCCCCTCACGACCTTAGACAGGTAAATAGAAAATGAAAGCTTTACTGGCATTGGTACTTGGCGGTCTTTGCAGCGCGGCGATCGCCGGCGAGGCAAACGATGTCGAGCAGATTCCGGTTGAACAGTACAGTTACTCGCAGCACCTGGACATCGCTCGGGTCATCTCCATGAGCGAAGTGCCAAACGTCTGCGAAGTCGTGCCCGCCCGCATGACCTATGAAGACTCCAACGGGCAGAAGCACATTCTTGAATACCGCGTGATGGGCAACGGCTGCTCCAACGGCTGAGTTCTGTTGATCAAGGGGCCTGCGGGCCCCTTCGCTGTTAGTTCATTCGCCCGACTTGCCCAGGGAATAATCCCGCAACTTATTGGCAATGGTCGTGTGTGAAACACCCAATCTTTTTCCCAATGCCCGGCTACTTGGGTATTCCCCCATCAAACTTTCCAACACCGCCTTCTCGAAACGCCCGACAATTTGCGAAAGATCCCCATCCAGGGAAAACTCGCCCAGCGGTTGGCGCACGCCATAATCCGGCAAGCGGATATGTTCGCTCTTCACCACCCCGCCCTCACATAGCGATACGGCCTGGAACAATACGTTTTCCAGTTGCCGCACATTGCCTGGCCAATGGTAATGCGCCAGCTTGTCCATCGCCGCCGGCGCCAGGCGCGGCATGGCGCAGCCGATCTGGCGGCTGGCCTGGTCGAGAAAGTGCTGCACCAACCCTTCGAGCCCGTCCATGCACTCGCGCAGCGGCGGGATATGCAGCGACAGCACATTGAGCCGGTGATACAGGTCCTGGCGAAACTCGCCGCGGGCGCACAGCTCCGAGAGGTCGACCTGGGTGGCGCAGATCACCCGCACATCGAGGTACACCTCTTCATCGCTGCCTACACGGCGAAAGCACCCATCCTGCAGAAAACGCAGCAGCTTCACCTGCAGGCGCGGGCTCATTTCCCCTACCCCATCAAGGAACAAGGTACCGCCCGCCGTCAGCTCGAGCAGCCCCAGCTTGCCCTCGGCGCGCGCCCCCTCGAATGCCCCGGGGCCATAACCGAACAGTTCGGTCTCGGCCATCGACTCCGGCAGGCCGGCGCAGTTGAGCGCCATCAGCGGCGCCTGCCCGCGCGGGCTGGCCAGGTGGCAGGCGCGGGCAAGCAACTCCTTGCCGGTACCGGTTTCGCCCTCGATCAGCAGGGGTGCATCCAGTGGCGCCATGCGCCGCGCCTCGCGCACCACCGCCGCCATGACCCGCGAACTCTGGAAGATGCTGTCGAAGCCGCGCAGCTCCTGCTTGCGCACGTTGTAGATGCGCTCACCGATGCGGTCGGCGCGGTGCAGGGTGAGCACGGCGCCGGCCAGGGCCTCGCTGTCGTCGTGCTCGGACTGCAGCGGCGCGATATCGGCCAGGAACACATCCCCCTTGACCTTGATGCGCAGGCCGTTGATCCGCGACTTGTTGGCCCGCACCAGCTCCGGCAGGTCGAAATCCTCCACGTAGCGCGCCAAGGGCATGCCCGGCACTTCATCCACCCGCACGCCCAGCAACTGCGCCGCCGTGCGGTTGGCGGCGACGATGCTGCCGCCCATGTCCACCGACAGCACCGGGAAATCCAACGCCCCCAGCAACGCATTGAGCTCCATGTGCCGCCGCTCGCTGGGCATCAGCCCGACACGCTTGACCCCGAACACCCCGGCGATGGACTCGAACTTCGGCCGCAGCGCCTGGAACTGCAGGTTGATGAGGTTCGGGCAATGCAGGTAGATGGCATTGCCGTGGTCACCCCCCACCTCGCCGCGCAGCACGTTGATGCCGTACTCCACCAACAGGTTGAGGATGTCACGAAGGATGCCGATGCGGTTCTGGCAGTGCACTTTGATACGCATGAACGCTCTCGAAACGGCGAAGTTTTTCAACCCCGCACGAAAAATCCGTAAAGATAAGCTGACAAAAACGCTGCCTTCACCAGCTTCATGTGCCGAATTTTCCGACATGCCGGCACTTTTGTAAAATTATCGTTACGAACCAGGGCTCAGCGGCCAGCCGGCAACCCCCGCCCACCCCGTGCAATTGATCGGATTGCGGGATATTCCTGATGCATGTCGTGGACATAACAAGAATGCCCTCACCAGGAGAGCCACATGAAACAGACGCAATACGTGGCACGCGAGCCCGATGCGCACGGTTTTATCGACTACCCGCAGCAAGAGCATGCGGTGTGGAACACGCTGATCACCCGCCAGCTCAAAGTCATCGAGGGCCGCGCCTGCCAGGAGTACCTGGACGGCATCGACCAGCTCAAGCTGCCCCATGACCGCATCCCGCAACTGGGCGAGGTCAACAAGGTGCTGGGCGCCACCACCGGCTGGCAGGTTGCCCGGGTTCCGGCACTGATCCCCTTCCAGACCTTCTTCGAATTGCTGGCCAGCAAACGCTTCCCGGTCGCCACCTTCATCCGCACCCCGGAAGAACTGGACTACCTGCAGGAACCGGACATCTTCCACGAGATCTTCGGCCACTGCCCGCTGCTGACCAACCCCTGGTTCGCCGAATTCACCCACACCTACGGCAAGCTCGGCCTGGCTGCGACCAAGGAGCAGCGCGTGTACCTGGCGCGGCTGTACTGGATGACCATCGAGTTCGGCCTGATGGAAACCCCGCAAGGTCGCAAGATCTACGGCGGCGGCATCCTCTCCTCGCCCAAGGAGACCGTCTACAGTCTGTCTGGCGAACCGGAGCACCAGGCCTTCGACCCAATCGAAGCCATGCGCACGCCCTATCGCATCGACATCCTGCAGCCGCTGTACTTCGTGCTGCCGAACCTCAAGCGCCTGTTCGACCTGGCCCACGAAGACATCATGGGCATGGTCCAGCAAGCCATGCAGCTGGGGCTGCACGCGCCGAAGTTTCCACCCAAGCAGGCTGCCTGAGCCCACTTCATAACAACTCGAACCGGATAAGTACCCATGAATGCCTTGAACCAAGCCCATTGCGAAGCCTGCCGCGCCGATGCACCGAAAGTCACCGACGACGAGCTGGCCGAGCTGATCCGCGAGATCCCGGACTGGAACATCGAAGTACGCGACGGCCACATGGAGCTGGAGCGCGTGTTCAAGTTCAAGAACTTCAAGCATGCCCTGGACTTCACCAATGCCGTGGGCGAAATCGCTGAAGCCGAAGGCCACCACCCAGGCCTGCTGACCGAGTGGGGCAAGGTCACCGTGACCTGGTGGAGCCACTCGATCAAGGGCTTGCACCGCAACGATTTCATCATGTGCGCGCGCACCGACAAGGTTGCCGAGAAGGCCGAAGGCCGCAAGTAACCCGCAGCAAAGTCGCAAGAGGGGCCGTACATCGGCCCCTTTTTCATTGGGGAAATGGCCGGTATCCGCCCGCAAAACCGACAAGCGACCGGGAAAAAATACAAACTGTCATCCAGACTTGTGTATCCTGCCCCAGCTTTTTGAAGCTCGAACCGCGCCTGGCGCAGACTTTTCACTCACACTTGCGAGGAACGACGAGATGCATGAAATCCCGAATCTTCCCTTCCCAAGCCTGAACCCCGAAGAGCCAACCGTTGCCGCTCACTCCGAACCGACGCCTGCCGTCGAGGATGGCGACGATCAATCCAGCGCTGACCAGGAATAACCGCGCAATCCCGTCGGCTGTGTGAAAACGGCTGACCCGCGGGCAACCGCCGTCATCACGTTTTCACACCGTCTTGCCCTGTCCCTACCCCGCTAACACCTCGCGCTCGCCTCCGGTACGCACATTGACGGCCCCTTCAACAGGAGCCAACGCCATGTCACCGGAAACCCCGAACGATGACCTGCCTGCGCTGATCGATGCGCTCGACACCCAAAGCCTGGTGCTGCACAGCGAGTTCTCAGGCCCGCACGACCTCAAGACCTCCCTCAACCTGCACCTGGAGCGGGCTTTCGAGTTCCCCGCGCTGTACCCCTCCGATCTCGATGACCAGGCCATTCGCGCCTCTTTCGCCCTCGCCTTCGCAAGCCCTGGCCCCAAGGCCTATCTCAATGCCGCCTTGCAGCGCCCGGCCCAGGCGCCGGTGAGCGATAGCCAATGCGCCCGCTTCTACGCGACCCTGGCCGAAAAACTGCTGACTGCTGCCAATCCACTTGCTCGCTGGGCGCCGACGGCAGCGCCTTACAGCACCAGCAGCCTCGCCCAATCGCTGTGGGCAGACGAGCAATGCCTGGTACGTCGCGATGCGTTCATCGTTGCCGCATTGCTCGCCTACGCAGAGCTGCCCACCCACCCAACACTCCCCAGGCCTGCTTCGCCGGCCTTGCAACTGGAGGGTTACCTAGACCTGCCCGCCATTGCGCAGCACCTCCTCTCGCCCGCCCCTGGCACGAGCCTGGCGCGCAAACTGTTCGCTACGCTGCAGACCGACGTCCACGCCAACAGCCGGCGATACCGAGCGCCAACCGCAAAGGAACGCAATGCCGGCCACTTGCCCAACGAGTACGGCAAGGCTTGGCTGCCAGGGCCGTCGCTGCAGGGTTCACCCGCGCAAGTGCTCGATGCGCTGCTTCACTCCAGCGCCTTCGATGACTGGGCCCTGAACCTGGGGGCAACCCTGCAGTGGCCCGCCCACGGCACGCCCGAACCACGCCACCTGGCCCTGGCCGAGCAGGCACTGCTGGAGGTGATCTACCCGCCACAGACGCGACGGCCGGGCTATCTCCTGGATTTCGACCTGTTCAGCCAGGACAACGCCTCCACGCCCGCCGCCGACATCCGCCACGACCTGGTCAACAGCGTCCAGGCGAGCCTCGCCTGCACCACTGCTGACGCACAGCTTGCCAGCGAGCTGCTGATGCGCCGGCTCGCACCCGAGCTGCTGCTCGACGACTGGCCAGCCGATTACCGCCATGAACCCGACCTGCTGTGGACCCAATTGCGCCAGGGCGCCTGGGTGTTGCTGGCGAGCGGTGATCCGCTGACCTTCAGCCACGCGCTGGCCGCCGGCACGCGCCCAAGCGCGGCGGATGACCCGCTCACCAACGAAGCCCTGCACGACACGTTGGTCGAGTGGGCGCAGGTCAAGCAGCACATCGATCACCCCGCGCCCTGGTCCGCTGCGCAATGGCGCCGCATCCACGATCACTACCTGACGGCCTGGAACCTCGATGCGCTGCGCACCCTCCCCGACCGCGTCGCCCAGGCGCGCTGGCAATTGGAGCAGGCCGGCCTTGACCCCGACGGGCGCAACAGCGACCAGCAACTGCACCTGGAAGCCTACCTGGACCATGGCGAGAATTACGCCCATCGTACCCTGCCAGACATGAACGCCTGGTACGAAAACGCGTTCGACGCCTGGCAGAAAACGGCCACCGCAGCCTACGAAAAAACCTTCCAGTCTTGCCTCGGCCAACTCGACCCTGAGCTGATGCAGCGCCTGCACGATGGACCCTGGGCCTGCCATGCCGTGGCCTGGCCCCGATACTGCGGCCCCGTGCAAGGGGGGATTCCCGGCTACGGCGACAGCGCAGAAACCGAATGGCGCTTCGAAGTTGCCACGAAGGGCCTGCTCATCCTGCTTCCAGGCACCCTGAGCGACACCCTGCTGACACTGTTCCCAGAGCAACTGCAATGGACCACACGCGAAGTCGACACCCGCTATCGCCACCGGCTGACCGACACCCTCGAGCTGAACTACAGCCAGTTCCATGACACGCCACTGCCCTGGGATGTCGCCAACTTCCCGCGCCTGCAGTCGCCCCTGCAAGCCCCGGCCGAACAGCGGGTAGCGGCGCTTGCCAGGCACTATGCCGAGGCCGTCGCGCTCAGCAACCGGCAAGCCCTGCACGCAGTAGGCAAAGGCGCCACGCGCCTGGAGCTGCACCAGGCCAGGCAACAGCAGGAAAGCCTGGGGCGCTACCTGTGGAAGCTACTCAAGAACAACGTGCCCGGGCTTGGCTGCTTCGATGTGCGCAGTGGCCAGCAAGCGCTGGCCTGCGGCCTGGACGCGCTGTTCCTGCTGGGCAGCGCGATCAGGGTGGGCGGCCGGCTGCTGCGCCCGCTGGTGGCGCTGCACGGCGCCGAGCAACAAGCCGCCAACGCCAGCCGTGAGGGCATCGTGAACATCGCCAGGCGTTGGTCAGGCCCTTTGCCCGAGGCACTGCTGGAGCGAGCGCCTGGGCCGCGCAGATGGCACAGTGCGCCGGAGCTTGCGAGCACCCGGCGCTGGTTCGACGAAATGGCCGTCCACGAACAGATCGTGCCCGGGCTGACACCGCCCACCATCAGCGTCACCTCCGCCAGCGATGACGGCAATCGCCTGGTCTGGGCTGGTATCGAAGAGCCGGTAACTCTCCGTCGAAACGCCGATGAGATCGATGCATTGATCAATGGTTGCGTGTACCGATTGCACCCGATCTCGCAACCTGGCGTAGCCAACCGCCTATCCCACGCCAGCCTCGTCACCGCCTCAGCGCCAACGATTGAGACGATCAGCCCGAACAAGCACAGGCTCATCTTCAACCCGCCCGCGATCGAATCGAACACCCCCGTGTTCGGCCAGCAGGTAAGTCGCGCTTTCCTCACCCGTCGTATCGAGCCTTTCGTCGTACGCGTGCGCGGCAACGACAACCGTAGTTATTGGTCTCCCCTGATGGTGCGTGATGGCAAGATCCTGCACTTGAACAAAGGCAAAGTACTCAAGCAGGT
Organism: Pseudomonas faucium; assembly: GCF_021602585.1. Lineage (GTDB taxonomy): Bacteria > Pseudomonadota > Gammaproteobacteria > Pseudomonadales > Pseudomonadaceae > Aquipseudomonas > Aquipseudomonas faucium. Next base: position 30,133 of record NZ_BQIP01000036.1, on the reverse strand, counting down.
CACCACCGACGAAGCCGCCATCAACTACTTGCTTGCAGACAGCCAGCCGTCCTACCACAGACGCATCATGGTCGAACCCAGTGGCGAGCTCTGGTTCGGCCTGCCGGACGATATGCCACTGGATCAGGTGACACTCATTGCCAGCCACTGCCCACCGATACGGCTCGGCGGCCTCGCCCGCGGCATCGCCGATCGGCGCACGCTCAGGGGCGCGGTGATCGAGTGGCGCGGCGAACAATGGTTGATGGTCGAAGCCGACACCCTGGCAATCTACGGCGCGCCCTACCAGCCCTGGAAATGGCAAAGCAACCAACTCAAGGCCATGGCCGAAGGAAGCCCGCGCGCGGACCTTGCGACAGCGCCTCATTCCGAACGCAGGCGGCTTCAGCGGATCACCGACCAAGACGCGATCGAAAGCTACCTGGAGGTCAGCGAGTCTTACCGAATCGTCGCCACCCACGCCAACCTCCAGCAGGACATCGACAACGTGGCACAACTGCTGCGGGACTGGATTCGCTACGACAATACCCTTGAGCCGCTCAACAAATCCCCTTACATCAAGCTGCTCGAAGACCTGCAGGAGCAGTCGCTGACCGAATATGCCCAGAACATCCTCACTCGGTTGCAGCCGCAACGCGCGCTCACCGGCCTCACCGGCCTGCAGCGCTCAGGCGTGGTCGGGCTGAACAAGCACATCATCCCGGATTGGTTGCAACTGGCCGAGGTCGATGAAGTGCTGGGCCAGCACATCGTCGGTGTGCTCAATCGCCTGCTGCCTGCCCAAGGCGGCAAAACAGCCTTCACTTCGACAACCCTGGCTGAACTGCTCACAGAACAGGGGGCCACGACGTTGCGTGAGCACCTGGGTGGCGCAAACCTGGCCTTCGCCATGGTGCAGATGCACGACGGCACCGGCAGGGTCTACTACTCGCTCTCCGGTGGCAGAAGGCACCCACTGACGATCCCATTGCCCAGCCCCAATGAACAGCCGCCCGTCACCTTCATCGATGCGCGCGCCTACATGAATGACAGGGCACCAGACCCGCGCTTCAGCCAACTGCCAGTGTTGCGCCGCAGCGATCAACTGGTTGAGCGCTCCCACCCTCGGACGCTGGACTCGGAACGCTTGATTGCCTCTACCCTCAACGACCAACTACTGACACGGAGCGAGCACGTCCAGTACATCCATGTGTTCACCCTGCTCGACACCTGCCGCTCCTGCGGCGGCTATGTACTGCCGCGCTTGCGCCTGGATTACCCCAGCGCCGATTTCGGCGTGACCTGGCTGCTGCCTTACGCCGATTGACCACCCGGGCCTGGGCGGGCCGTGAAAGCTTCATCCCATGGCCCGACCATGCCCGCTATCATGTCGGGCATCATGCGTCAGCGGTCATGGCCCCTCTATGCCACAGCATTCCCCCTCCTCACTTGCAACCACCTTGCAGGTCGTTTCCATCGTCCTGTTCACCTTCATCGGCTACCTGAACATCGGCATCCCCCTGGCCGTGCTGCCGGGCTATGTGCACAACGACCTGGGCTTCAGCACCGTGGTCGCAGGCCTGGTCATCAGCGTGCAGTACCTGGCGACCCTGCTCAGCCGCCCCACCGCCAGCCGCATCATCGACAACCTGGGGAGCAAGAAGGCCGTCATGTACGGCCTGTTCGGCTGCGGCCTGAGCGGCGTGTTCATGCTGGCCTGCGCCTTCCTCACCCACCTGCCCTGGGCAAGCCTGGCCTGCCTGCTGCTGGGCCGGCTGGTGCTGGGCAGTGCCGAGAGCCTGGTGGGTGCCGGCTCGATTGGCTGGGGTATCGGCCGGGTAGGTGCCGACAACACCGCCAAGGTCATTTCCTGGAACGGCATCGCCAGCTATGGCGCACTGGCGGTCGGCGCGCCACTGGGCGTGCTGATGGTCAAGAACCTGGGGCTGTGGAGCATGGGCGCGAGCATCATCGGGCTGGGCGTCATCGGCCTGCTGCTGGCCTGGCCGAAACGCGCCGCGCCGATCGTCAGCGGTGTGCGCCTGTCGTTCCTGCGGGTACTGGGCAAGGTCTTCCCGCACGGTTCGGGGCTGGCCCTGGGTTCGATCGGCTTCGGCACCATCGCCACCTTCATCACCCTGTACTACGCCAGCCGCGGCTGGAGCAACGCGGCCCTGACCCTGAGCCTGTTCGGCGCCAGCTTCATCAGTGCGCGGTTGCTGTTCGGCAACCTGATCAACCGCATTGGCGGCTTTCGCGTGGCAATCGCCTGCCTGTCGGTGGAAACCCTGGGGCTGCTGATGCTGTGGCTGGCACCCAGCGCGCACATGGCACTCGCGGGCGCGGCGCTGAGCGGGTTCGGTTTCTCGCTGGTGTTCCCGGCGCTGGGCGTGGAGGCGGTGAACCAGGTGTCGGCAGCCAACCGCGGGGCGGCGGTGGGGGCCTATTCGCTGTTCGTCGATTTGTCGCTGGGGATCACCGGGCCGCTGGTGGGTGCGGTGGCGTCGGGGTTCGGCTTTGCTTCGATGTTCCTGTTTGCAGCGGCGGCGGCGTGTTGCGGGCTGGTGTTGAGCCTGTACCTCTACCAGCAGGCGCGGCGGGCCCGGGAAGGCCTTATCAAGGGGCACCATTAGCGGCCCTATCGCCGGCAAGCCGGCTCCCACAGTCAACACGAATGTGCCTCTGTGGGAGCCGGCTTGCCGGCGATAGGGCCTTGAAGGTCAGCGCTGGGCGTACTGCAACACCACTTCCAGCGGGTGGCGCATCTGCCGCTCGGTCATGCGCTTGACCTGGCTGCGGCACGAATAGCCGGTCGCCAGTGGCTCACCTTCCTTGTCCAGCTTGGTCGCCCACGACTGCTCGAAGATGGTCCGCGAGGTGCCCTGGTTGCGCGCCTCGTGGCCATAGGTACCGGACATGCCGCAGCAGCCGGTGGCCTCGGTCACAAGCTTGAGCCCCAGGCGGGCGAACACCTGCTCCCATTGCTTGGTGCTGGCCGGCACGTTGGTCTTCTCGGTGCAGTGCGCCATCAGGCGGAAATTGCCGGGCGCGGTCGGCGCCTGCTCGGGCAGCACGTTCATCAACCATTCCTGCGGCAGCAGCACCGCCGGGCAGCCGTCCAGCCCCGGCACTTTCTGGTACTCCTGGCGATAGACCAGGGTCATCGCCGGGTCCAGGCCCACCAGCGGCACGCCGCAGTCGGCCAGGGCCTTGAGCTGGGTGGCGTTGCGGATGGCGGCCTTGGCGAAGGCGCCAAGGAAGCCCTGCACGTGCAGCGGCTTGCCATTGGCACTGTAAGGCGCCAGGAACACCCGGTGGCCCAGGCGGTGGGCCAGCTCGATGAACGCGGCCAGCAGCGGCGTCTCGAAATAGCGGGTAAAGGCATCCTGCACCAGCACGATGCTGCGCTCGCGCTGGGCCGGCGTCAGTTCGCGCAGCGCCGGCACGCTGGCCACGCCGACCCGGCAGCGGGTCAGGGTGGACTGGAAGTTGAAGCGGCTGATCAGCGGGCTGTCGACCATGCCGACCTTGTCCGCCAGCAGCTTGCCCACCCATTTCGAGCCCATCACCGCGTTGTACAGGCCCGGAGCATGGGCCAGGTACGGGATGGTGAACTCCAGCGAGCCGATCAGGTAGTCACGCAGCGGGCGCTGGTAGCGGCCGTGGTACAGCTCGAGGAAGCGCGAGCGGAAGTCCGGCACGTTGACCTTGATCGGGCACTGCCCGGCGCACGACTTGCACGCCAGGCAGCCGGCCATGGCGTCGTACACCTCGTGGGAAAAGTCTTCCTGCCCCTGGTTGCGGGCGCGGTTGTTGCGCAGCCGTGCCGGCAGCCCCTTGAGCCACGACACCTTGTTGCGCGCCGCTGCCAGCACGTCGATGTTGGCCTCGCCCTGCAGGCGCAGCCATTCGCGCATCAGCGAGGCGCGGCCCTTGGGCGAATGCTGGCGTTCACGGGTGGCCTTCCACGACGGGCACATGGCGTCGTTGGGGTCGTAGTTGTAGCAGGCGCCGTTACCGTTGCAGTGCACGGCGCTGGGGAAGTCCTGCCACACGCGCTCGTCGATGGTGCGGTCGAGGTCGCCGCGCAGGGTCACGCCGTCGACCTTGGTCAGGCCTTCGGCACTGCCCGGCGGGGTGCAGATCTTGCCGGGGTTGAGCTGGTTGTGCGGGTCGAAGGCGCCTTTGAGGCGCTGCAGCGCGGGGTACAGCTCGCCGAAGTATTCCGGTACGTACTCCGAACGCAGGCCCTTGCCGTGCTCGCCCCACAGCAGCCCGCCGTAGCTTTTGGTCAGCGCCGCCACGGCGTCGGAGATCGGCTTGACCAGCGCGGCCTGGGCCGGGTCTTTCATGTCCAGCGCCGGGCGCACGTGCAGCACGCCGGCATCGACATGGCCGAACATGCCATAGGCCAGGCCATGGCTGTCGAGCAGCGCACGGAAGTCGGCGATGTAGTCGGCCAGTTTCTCCGGCGGCACGGCGGTGTCTTCGACGAACGGCTGCGGGCGCACTTCGCCCTCGACGTTGCCGAGCAGGCCCACCGAGCGCTTGCGCATGGTGTACACGCGGGTCACCGCCTCGGCGCCTTCTGCCAGGGTATGGCCCAGGCGTTCGACGCTGGCATCACGCTGCAGGTGCTCGACGAAGGCCTCGACCCGGGCATTGACCTCGGCCGGCTCATCGCCACAGAACTCCACCAGGTTGATGCCCAGGGTCTGGCGCTCGGGGTCGGCCGGGAAATATTCGGCGACGCTGTGCCAGACGATGTCCTTCATCGCCAGCATCAGCACCTTGGAGTCCACCGTCTCGATCGACAGCGGCTTGTGCGCCATCAGCGCATTGGCATCGCGCAGGGCGTCCATGAAGCTTGCGTAGCGCACGTTCACCAGCACGGCGTACTTGGGAATCGGCAGCACATTGAGCTTGGCTTCCACCACGTAGCCCAGCGAGCCTTCGGCACCGCACAGCACGCTGTTGAGGTTGAAGCGGCCCTGCTCGTCGCGCAGGTGCGCCAGGTCATAGCCGGTCAGGCAACGGTTGAGCTTGGGGAAGGTGGTTTCGATCAGCTCGGCCTGGGTTTCCTGGATTTCCCGGGCCATGCGGTACACCTCGCCCACCCGGCCGGCGTCGGCGCAGGCCTGGTCCAGCGCGGCATCGTCGATCGCCAGGCTGTGCAGGCGCTCACCGCCCAGCAGCACGCTGTGCAGCTCGAGCACGTGGTCGCGGGTCTTGCCATAGGTGCAGCTGCCCTGGCCGCTGGCGTCGGTGTTGATCATGCCGCCGACGGTGGCGCGGTTGGAGGTGGAAAGCTCAGGGGCGAAGAACAGCCCGTGGGGCTTGAGCGCGGCGTTGAGCTGGTCCTTGACGGTACCGGCCTCGACCCGCACCCAGCGCTCCTCGACGTTGATTTCGAGGATCTTGTTCATGTGCCGCGACAGGTCGACGACGATGCCGTCGGTCAGCGACTGGCCGTTGGTGCCGGTGCCGCCGCCACGCGGGGTCAGCTTGACCTCGCGAAAACGCGCTTCGCCCATCAACGTGGCGACCTTCGCCACGTCGTCGGCGTCCAGCGGGAACACGGCCGCCTGGGGCAGGCGCTGGTAGATCGAGTTGTCGGTGGCCAACACCGTGCGGGTGCCGTAGTCGGCACTGATCTGGCCACGGAAGCCGCTGCTGCGCAGGGCTTCGAGGAATTCGGGGTAAGCGGCGGTCGGCGCAAGGGTCGGCAGCTGGGCGATCATCGAAGGATGGCCTCTTGATATGGGCTAATTCACGGGAATCCTGTCATTCCGGCATATGTCGATGCAGGCACGGATGACGTATAGGCCAATGTTCCTGTAGTTTCGCGCCAGGGGCAAACGGATAATCCTGCCGCTATCGATGACTTTTGTGAATGAATTACCGCCACCTGACCCCGTCCATGTCGTTGCTGCTGGCTTTCGAGGCCGCCGCCCGGCATGAAAGCTATACCCGCGCCGCCGCGGAACTGTCGCTGACCCAGAGCGCGGTCAGCCGCCAGGTGCAGGCGCTGGAGCAGCAACTGGGCCTGACCCTGTTCCGCCGCGAAGGCCGCCAGGTGCAGTTGACCGATGTCGGCCGGCTGTACCAGCGCGAGCTCAGCGAAGCCCTGGGGCGCATCCGCAGCGCCACGCTGCAGGCCCTGGCCTACCAGTCCGGCGTCGGCACCCTGCGCCTGGCCACCTTGCCCACCTTCGGCTCCAAGTGGCTACTGCCGCGCCTGCACGCGTTCTACAGTGCCCACCCAGGGATGCTGGTGCACATTCATTCACGCATCGAAGCCATCAACTTCGACACCAGCGAGATCGACGCCGCCATCGGCGTGGCCAGCCATGACCTGCCAGGGTTGATCTGCCATCGCCTGCATGCCGAGGAACTGGTGGTGATCCTGCCGCCCCAGGCCAGCCTCGACGCCCATGGCTGGGCGCCGGCACGGATCAGTGAAGAGGTGCTGCTCAACGTTGCCAACAACCCCCATGCCTGGGGCGAATGGTTCTCGCACCATGGCCTGGCGCACCGCTCGATGCGCCTGGGGCCGAGCTTCGAGCTCACCTCGCACCTGATCCAGGCGGTGCGCGCCGGCATCGGCATCGGGCTGGTGCCGCGCATCCTGGTGGAGGAAGAGCTGGCCAAGGGCGAGCTGTTCAGCCCCGGGGCGGCGTTCGCCAGCCAGCGCAGTTATTACCTGATCTATCCGCCGAGGAACGAGGCGCTGCCTTCGCTGCGGGCGTTTCGCAGCTGGTTGCTGGAACAGATCTGACAGTTTTTGCCTGTACCGGCCTTATCGCCGGCAAGCCGGCTCCCACAGGGGCTGCGCTGTAACTGTGCAGGCAACAAAAAACCCGATGCCAGTCTCCTGACATCGGGTTTTCAATTACCCTGCGCAGCCCTTACTTGGCCACGCTACCGGCAGCTCCATTGCCCTGCGACTGGCGCTTGCTCTTGAGCATGTAGGCCAGCAGCATGGCCAGCAGCCACACCGGAATCGCATACACCGACACCTGGATACCCGGAATCATCAGCATGATGCCCAGGATCAGCACCACGAAGGCCAACACCAGGTAGTTGCCATACGGGTACCACAGCGCCTTGAACAGCGGCTTCTGGCCGGTGCGGTCGAGGTGCTGGCGGAACTTGAGGTGCGAGTAGCTGATCATCGCCCAGTTGATCACCAGGGTGGCGACCACCAGCGACATCAGCAGCTCCAGCGCATTCTGCGGCATCAGGTAGTTGAGCAGCACGGCGATCAGGGTCACCGCCGCCGACACCAGGATCGAACGCACCGGCACACCGCGCTTGTCGACCTTGGCCAGCGCCGCCGGGGCATCACCCTGCTCGGCCATGCCCAGCAGCATGCGCGCATTGCAGTAGGTGCCGCTGTTGTACACCGACAGCGCCGCGGTCAGTACCACGAAGTTCAGCAGGTTGGCCGCCACGTCGCTGCCCAGCAGCGAGAACACCTGGACGAACGGGCTGCTGCCATAGCTGCCGCCGGAGGCGTCGATGCTGGCGACCAGGCTGTCCCATGGGGTCAGCGACAGCAGCACCACCAGGGCGCCGACATAGAAGATCAGGATGCGGTAGATGACCTGGTTGATCGCCTTGGGGATCACGGTCTTCGGCTTGTCGGCCTCGGCGGCGGTGAAGCCGAGCATTTCCAGGCCACCGAAGGAGAACATGATGAAGGCCAAGGCCATCACCAGGCCGCTGACGCCATGCGGGAAGAAGCCGCCGTGGGCCCACAGGTTGGTGATCGAGGCTTCCGGGCCGCCGCTGCCGCTGGTCAGCAGGTAGGCACCCAGGCCGATCATGCCGACGATGGCGGCAACCTTGATGATGGCGAACCAGAACTCGGCCTCACCGAAGAACTTCACGTTCATCAGGTTGATGGCGTTGATCAGCAGGAAGAAGCCTGCCGCGGTGACCCAGGTCGGGATCTCCGGCCACCAGTAATGGACGTACTTGCCGACCGCCGAAAGCTCCGACATGCCCACCAGGATGTACAGCACCCAGCAGTTCCAGCCCGACAGGAAGCCGGCGAAACCGCCCCAGTACTTGTGGGCAAAGTGGCTGAACGAGCCGGCCACCGGCTCTTCGACGATCATCTCGCCGAGCTGGCGCATGATCATGAAGGCGATGAAGCCGCAGATGGCGTAGCCAAGGATCATCGACGGGCCGGCGGATTTCATCACGCCTGCCGAGCCGAGGAACAGGCCGGTACCAATCGCACCACCCAAGGCGATCAACTGGATGTGGCGGTTCTTCAGGCCCCGCTTGAGCTCGCCTGAATGCATGTTTTGTCCACTCATGAACGAAGTCACCTGCATTGTTTTTATCTGTGACGGAATCGGACCCACCGCGCTCGTGGCGCAGCGGAATGGGCAAGGTGGTTACCTTGGGTTTCTTGCCAGCGGCGCCGCCTGGGCGGATCAACCGGGGGTGAGCAAGAGTGCGCGGTACGCAAAAGGGTCACAGGTAAAACGCGGCGCACTGTATACCCCTGCGAGCGCGCAGGCGTCAACGCGTTGCGTCAATTCCCAGGGGAAAAACGCAGCGATCCTGTGGTGGGAGCCTGGAAAGGCGGAGTGATCGGCGTACATGGCGCCTCCATTTGTTGTTCTGTCTGCCCGGCTCTGTGGACGGGCTTTTGCACACGGCAATAGTGGCTATAACAGCCTGGGGACGGGGGTTTGGGCAAGAGGGGGCAGGCTCTGGACGGCACCCGCCGAGGGCGGGCGCGGCAAGTTCTGTTTACACAAAATCAGCCTGGCCAGAAAAATCTGGCGAATTCGTACAATTTTCTTTACAGGGCGGTTTGAAAACTTGCCAGTCGTCAGAAAATTCTTTTTTCTTCAATATCTTGGGTCGCGTTGCGGGCAATCGCCGGCAAGCCGGCTCCCACACAGGCAGGCACAAAAAAGCCAGCCCGAAGGCTGGCTTTTCATCACTGCCAGAGCCGATCAGCCACGCGGCTTGCCGCGACCGCGGCCGGCTGGCTTGTCACCCTCAGGCTTGGATGGGCGCTTGCGCATGTCGCTCGGGCGCTCGGCCACGGCGCTGCCACGGCTCTTGCGCGGCGCTTCTTCACGCGGCTGGCGTGCCGGGCGCTCGGCAGCGGCAGCAGCGCCCTCGTGCGCCGGGCGCAGGTTGCGCACGCGCTCGCCACGGCCCATTGGCCGGCTCGACTTGCGCTGCAGGCGCTCCATCTTGTCCTTGGCCTTGAGGTTCATGGCAGGCAGCGCCACTGGCTGCAGGCCCACTTCGGCGGCGAGGATGTCGATTTCGCCCTGGCTCATTTCGCGCCAGCGGCCCATCGGCAGGTCGGAGTTGAGGAACACCGGGCCAAAGCGCACGCGCTTCAGGCGGCTGACCACCAGGCCCTGGGATTCCCACAGGCGACGCACTTCGCGGTTACGGCCTTCCATCACCACGCAGTGGTACCAGTGGTTGAACCCTTCGCCACCAGGCGCCTTCTGGATGTCGGTGAACTTGGCCGGGCCGTCTTCGAGCATCACGCCCGCCTTCAGGCGTTCGATCATCTCGTCATCGACCTCGCCACGCACACGCACCGCGTACTCGCGGTCCATCTCGTAGGAAGGGTGCATCAGGCGGTTGGCCAGTTCACCGTCGGTGGTGAACAGCAGCAGGCCGGTGGTGTTGATGTCGAGGCGGCCGATGTTGATCCAGCGGCCCTCTTTCGGGCGCGGCAGGCGATCGAACACGGTCGGGCGGCCTTCCGGGTCGTCACGGGTGCAGATCTCGCCATCGGGCTTGTTGTACATGATCACCCGGCGGGTGGCCTCGGCGGCCTCCTCGCGCTTGATCAGCTTGCCGTCGACGGCGATGGCGTCATGCAGGTCGACGCGCTGGCCGAGGGTGGCCGCGACGCCGTTGACCTTGATGCGGCCCTGGCTGATCCAGGCTTCGACGTCACGGCGCGAGCCCACGCCGATGCGCGCCAGCACTTTCTGCAGCTTTTCGCCGGCTGGCGGGGTGATTTCGGTATTTTGCAGGTCTTGCTCACTCATCTGGGCACCTCCCGGTGTAGGAATGAAAAATCGGGTTTCTGGCGACGGATGCGCCAAAAGGCCGCGCATCATACGCGGTTCGGTGAGGGAACGCACTGCAGGGTAGTGGGTTTCGTGGGGGGTGGCGGTTATTTCTGCCCGGTGGTTGCGGTTGCCTGTACTGGCGCTATCGCCGGCAAGCCGGCTCCCACAGGGGTGATCACAGCTGGCGAACCCTGTGCTTTACCTGTGGGAGCCGGCTTGCCGGCGATAGCGCCAGTGCAAATTCAAGGCTGGGGATTGGGCTCATCTTCGCGCAAATCATCGAAGTCAGTCTTCAGCCCCTCTTCCATGGCGTCCAGTTCCACCAGCAAACTGCGGAAGCTGGTCTCCTCCTTCGGCTCGCCAACCTCCTCCTCATCCGCCAGGCTGGCATCGGCCAACGCCTGCAGGTGCGCCGGCACCGGGGCATCATCGGGGTCGAGCAACGGCGCCGGTTCCATCTCCCGCAGTTCGGCCAGGGCCGGCAGTTCGTCCAGGCTCTTGAGGTTGAAGTGGTCGAGAAACGCCTTGGTGGTGGCGAACATCGCCGGCCGGCCCGGCACCTCGCGGTAGCCGACCACGCGGATCCACTCGCGCTCGATCAGGGTCTTGATGATGTTGCTGTTGACCGCCACCCCGCGCACATCCTCGATCTCGCCGCGGGTGATCGGCTGGCGGTAGGCGATCAAGGCCATGGTCTCCAGCAGCGCACGGGAATAACGCTGCGGGCGCTCCTCCCACAGGCGGCCCACCCAGGGGGCGTAGTCTTCGCGAATCTGCAGGCGGTAGCCGCTGGCCACTTCCTTTAGCTCGAAGGCACGGCCCGCGCAGGACTTGCCCAGCACTTCCAGGGCCTTCTTGAACACCTTCGGCTCAGGGCGCTCGGCCTCTTCGAGCAGCTCGTACAGGCGCTCCAGGGACTGCGGTTTGCCCGAGGCGAGCAGAAACGCCTCGATCAGCGACGCCAGGTCGCGGGGGTCATTCAGGTTCATCGGTTTCTTCGACAGACTCGGCGCGCAGCCGCACATGGATCGGCGCAAAAGGCTCATTCTGCACCAGTTCGATCAGCGACTCCTTGACCAGCTCGAGAATCGCCATGAAGGTCACCACCACGCCCAGCTTGCCTTCCTCGGCGCCGAACAGCTCGACGAAGGGCACGAAAGCGCCGCCTTTCAGGCGCTCCAGCACATCGCCCATGCGCTCGCGGGTCGACAGGGTCTCGCGGGTGATCTGGTGGCTTTCGAACAGGTCGTTGCGGCGCATGACCTCGGCCATGGACACCAGCAATTCCTCCAGGCTGACCTGCGGCAGCAGCTTGCGCACCTTGGCCTGGGGCGCCTCCAGGCGCGGCACGACGACATCCCGGCCAACCCGCGGCAGCTCGTCGATGCCCTCGGCGGCCGCCTTGAACCGCTCGTATTCCTGCAGCCGGCGGATCAGCTCGGCGCGCGGGTCGCCCTCCTCCTCCTCGACCTCGGCCGAGCGCGGCAGCAGCATGCGTGACTTGATTTCGGCCAGCATCGCGGCCATCACCAGGTATTCGGCGGCCAACTCCAGGCGCACGCTCTTCATCAGCTCGACGTAGCCCATGTACTGGCGGGTGATTTCCGCCACGGGGATGTCGAGGATGTCGATGTTCTGCTTGCGGATCAGGTACAGCAGCAGGTCCAGCGGGCCTTCGAACGCTTCAAGGATGACTTCCAGGGCATCCGGCGGGATGTACAGGTCCACCGGCATTTCGGTCAGCGCTTCGCCGTAGACCAGCGCCAACTGCAACTGCTGCGGCGCTTCGACCTGCTCGGCCGGCGCCTCGGGCGCTGCCACCTGGTTCACGCGTTGACCAGGAAGGGCGTGGGGTCGCCGCAACCCTCACGGATCAGCTCGGGCTCGTCGCCGGACAGGTCGATGATGGTGGAGGCCTTGAGGTCGCCGAAGCCACCGTCGATGACCAGGTCCACATGGTGCTCCAGGCGCTCGCGAATCTCGTAGGGGTCGGTCATCGGTTCGTTGTCACTCGGCAGGATCAGGCTCACGCTCATCAGCGGCTCGCCAAGCTCGGCCAGCAGCGCCAGGGTGATGGCGTGGTCCGGCACACGCAGGCCGATGGTGCGGCGCTTTTCGTGCAGCAACAGGCGCGGCACCTCGCGGGTGCCGTTGAGAATGAAGGTGTATGGGCCGGGCACATGGGCCTTGAGCAGGCGGAAGATGCCGGTGTCGACCTTGGCATACAGGCCCAGCTGCGACATGTCGCAGCACATCAGGGTGAAGTTGTGGGTCTTGTCCAGCCCGCGCAGGCGTCGCACCCGCTCGATGGCCGCCTTGTCGCCGATCTGGCAACCCAGGGCGTAGGCCGAGTCGGTGGGGTACACCACCACACCGCCCTTGCGGATGATTTCCACCGCCTGGCGGATCAGCCGCTGCTGCGGGTTCTCCGGATGAATCTGGAAAAATTGGCTCACGTAGTCGTCCTGTTCATACCGCCAAAGGCTGTTCATGGCTGAATCGGCGCCACAGAGGTGGCAGGTCCTCGGGCAATGGCCGGTAGGCACCGATCTCGCCCCAGGTGCCGGGGCCGTGGAAATCGCTGCCAGCGCTTGCCAGCAGGCCGAACTCACGGGTGAGGATGGACATGGTGCCCACCTGCTCGGCCGGCATCATCCCGTTGACCACTTCAAGCGCCTGCCCGCCTGCCTGAATATAGTCGGCAATCAGCCGCCTGCGCTTGCTGCGCGTCAGTTCGTAGTGCATGGGATGGGCCAGGCTCACCCAGGCATTGGACTGGCGCAAGGTGGCAACGGTTTCTTCAAGGGTCGGCCAGTGCAGCTTGACGTCGCCGAGCTTGCCCGCCCCCAGCCACTTGCGAAAGGCTTCGCCGCGGTCCTTGACGTGCCCGGCACGCACCAGGTACTCGGCAAAATGCGGCCGCGCCGGGGCGTTGCCGCTGTCGCCCAGCTCCTGCTGCACGGCACGCGCGCCTTCGAGGGTCGCCGGCATGCCCTTGGCAGCCAGCCGCCTGTCGATTTCTTCGGCGCGCAGCCAGCGGCCACGGTGCAAGGCCTCGATGGCCTCGGCCAGCGGCGCGGCGTCGAGCGGGAAGTCGTAGCCCAGCACATGGATGGTCGCACCGCCCCAGGTGCACGACAGCTCCACCCCGCTGACCCAGCGCATGCCGCGCTCGGCACAGGCCTGGCGCGCCTCTGGCAGGCCTTCGAGGGTGTCGTGGTCGGTCAGGGCCAAGGTCTGCACCCCGTGCTCATGGGCCCGGGCGACCAGGACCGTGGGCGACAGGGCGCCGTCGGAGGCCGTGCTGTGACAGTGCAGATCAACATTCATGGAGGAGCGCTTTCGCTGGAATCGATGTTTGTTATTATGCCGTCACATCCCGATTCTGGCTGCCATTGTGAAACAATTCATCGATTTCATCCCGCTGCTGCTGTTCTTCATCGTCTACAAGCTCGACCCACGGCCCCTCGACGTGGCCGGCCACAGCTTCGAGTTCGGCGGCATCTACAGCGCCACGGCGATGCTGATCATCAGCTCGCTGGTGGTGTACGGCGCGCTGTTCCTGCGCCAGCGCAAGCTGGAAAAGGGCCAGTGGCTGACGCTGGTCGCCTGCCTGGTGTTCGGCGGCCTGACCCTGACCTTCCACAGCGAAACCTTCCTCAAGTGGAAGGCGCCGGTGGTCAACTGGCTGTTCGCCCTGGGCTTTGCCGGCAGCCACTTCATCGGCGACCGGGTGCTGATCAAGCGCATCATGGGCCACGCCCTGACCCTGCCCGATGCGGTATGGACGCGCCTGAACCTGGCGTGGATCGTGTTCTTCATCTTCTGCGGCGCGGCCAACCTGTTCGTCGCCTTCACCTTCCAGGCCTTCTGGGTCGACTTCAAGGTGTTCGGCAGCCTGGGCATGACCGTGATCTTCCTGGTGGCGCAAGGCGTGTACCTGTCGCGCCACCTGCACGACGACCCCTCCACCTCCAAGACCAAGGATTGACATGCTCTACGCCATCATCGCCAGCGACGTCGCGAACTCCCTGGAAAAACGCCTGGCCGCGCGCCCGGCGCACATCGAGCGCCTGCAACAGCTCAAGGCCGAAGGCCGCGTGGTGCTGGCCGGCCCGCACCCGGCCATCGACAGCAACGACCCCGGCGAAGCCGGCTTCAGCGGCAGCCTGATCGTCGCCGAGTTCGATTCGCTCGCCGCCGCCCAGGCCTGGGCCGATGCCGACCCGTACATCGCCGCAGGCGTTTACGACAAGGTGATCGTCAAGCCTTTCAAGCAAGTCTTGCCGTAATCGATAAAATTTGCGGCGTCTGCTGTATCTTTGCCACTGGCGGACACGTCAGACGCCGTCGATTTGAATTGAGTGAGTCATGAGCGAGCTGTTACTGATTGATGATGACCAGGAACTCTGCGAGCTGCTCGGCAGCTGGCTGACCCAGGAAGGTTTTGCCGTTCGCGCCTGCCACGACGGCCAGAGCGCGCGCCAGGCGCTGGCCGAACATGCGCCGGCAGCCGTGGTACTGGACGTGATGCTGCCCGACGGCAGCGGCCTGGAATTGCTCAAGCAGCTGCGCAGCGAGCATGCCGAACTGCCGGTGCTGATGCTCTCCGCCCGCGGCGAGCCGCTGGACCGCATCCTCGGCCTGGAACTGGGCGCCGACGATTACCTGGCCAAGCCCTGCGACCCTCGTGAGCTCACCGCACGCCTGCGCGCCGTGCTGCGCCGCAGCCACCCGACCGCCACCACCACGCAAGTGGAGATCGGCGACCTGGCCTTCAGCCCGGTCCGTGGCGTGGTCAGCATCGATGGCCGCGAAATGAGCCTGACCCTGTCCGAGAGCCGTATCCTCGAAGCCCTGCTGCGCCAGCCCGGCGAGCCGCTGGACAAGCAGGAACTGGCGCAGATCGGCCTGGGCCGCAAGCTGACCCTGTACGATCGCAGCCTGGACATGCACGTGAGCAACCTGCGCAAGAAGATCGGCCCGCATGCCGATGGCCGCCCACGCATCGTCGCCCTGCGCAGCCGCGGCTATTACTACAGCCTCTGATTGACCCAGGCCGCCGATCTTTACCGAGCCTTTACCCTCCCCTGACTGCGCCTGACCTTGATCTCCCTAGACTGGGCTCATCCGGTAACCACCGGCCTTGGAAAGGAGAGACACCATGCGCAAGACCCTTATCGCCCTGATGTTCGCCGCCGCCCTGCCGACCGTGGCCATGGCCATGCCTGAAGGCGGCCCGCGCCACGACGGCCCGCATCACCGCGGTGATGCGCCTTTCGCCCAGCTGGACCTGAGCCGCGATCAGCGCCAGCAGATCGGCAAGCTGATGGGCGAGCAGATGAAAGACCGCCGCGACATCACCGAGCGCTACCTGGCCAAGCTGCCAGCCGCCGACCAGAAAGCCATGAAGGACGAGCTCAAGGCCAGCCACGACAAGACCGACACCCAGGTCCGCGCGCTGCTCAAGCCCGACCAGCAGAAGAAGTTCGACGAACTGCAGAAAGCGCGTGAAGCACGCAAGGCCGAGTGGAAGGAATTCCAGGCCTGGAAAGCTGAAAAAGCCGGCAAGGCCCAGTAAGCTGTCCTTCCCCGATGCCCGGCCCGCCTCCCCAGCGGGCCGGGCTTTTCCCGTTTACAGGAGGTGCTCTTGCGTTCTCTGTTCTGGCGCATCCTGGCGAGCTTCTGGCTGGCCATCACCCTGGTTGCCGGCCTGTCGATCCTGCTCGGCCACATGCTCAACCAGGACGCCTGGATCCTCAGCCGTCACCCGGGCCTCAATACCCTGGCCAGCCATTGGGCCAAGCACTACGAACAAGAGGGCGTGGAGGCGTCCCAGGCATTCCTGGAGCGGCGCAAGGAGCGCTACAAGATCGACGTGCAGGTGCTCGACGACGGCGGCGCCGCCATTGTGCCCGGCACCTTCCCGCGCCGCGCGGCAGCCTTCGAGGCGCGCCAGCACAATGACCAACGCCGCCTGCCGTGGCGCCGCCTGACCGAGGAATACACCAGCCCCGAGAGCGGTGAAACCTACCTGCTGATCTACCGCATCCCCCACCCCGAACTGGACGCCTGGCACCGCGAAAGCCTGCTCTGGCCGCTGAGTGCGCTGGGTATCGCGCTGGTGGTCCTGACCCTGTTCAGCCTGCTGGTGACCTTGTCCATCACCCGCCCCCTGAGCCGCCTGCGCGGCGCCGTGCACGACCTGGGCCAGGCCACGTACCAGCAGAACAGCCTGGCGCGCCTGGCCGCCCGGCGTGACGAGTTCGGCGTGCTGGCCAAGGACTTCAACAAGATGGGCGCCCGCCTGCAGAGCCTGATCGGCAGCCAGCGCCAGTTGCTGCGCGACGTGTCCCACGAATTGCGCTCGCCCCTGGCCCGCCTGCGTATCGCCCTGGCCCTGGCCGAACGGGCCGAGGCCGAGCAACGCCAGGCGCTGTGGCCGCGCCTGACCCGTGAGTGCGACCGCCTGGAAGACCTGATCAGCGAAATCCTGACCCTGGCCCGCGTCGATGCCGAACAGGCCCATGCCGAACCTGTCGACCTCAACGCCTTGCTCGGCAGCGTGCGCAAGGATGCCCAGCTCAGCGCGCCGGAGCAGGAGGTGAAGCTCGAGGCCCAGCCGGGCTTGACCTTACAGGGCTGGCCGACGCTGATCGAGCGCGCGCTGGACAACCTGCTGCGCAATGCCTTGCGCTTCAACCCTGCCGGGCAGCCGATCGAGATTCGCGCCGGGCGCGAGGAAGGCCGGATCGTGGTGAGCGTGCGTGACCATGGGCCGGGGGTGGCGGCGGAGCACCTGGCGCAGTTGGGTGAGCCGTTCTTCCGCGCGCCGGGGCAGGAAGCGGCGGGGCATGGCCTGGGGCTGGCGATTGCGCGCAAGGCGGCGGAGCGCCATGGCGGTAGCCTGGTGCTGGCCAATCATCCACAGGGTGGGTTTGTCGCCCGGCTGGAGTTGCCTGTGACGGTTACGACCTTTTGATGGCTATTGGCGGCTGCTGCGCAGCCCATCGCCGGCAAGCTGGCCCCCACAGGTACAACGCTGGCCATGTGGGAGCCGGCTTGCCGGCGATAGGCCGCGCAGCGGCCCCATGCATCACTCGCCCCAGGCGCTGACGAACTCTGCAGTTTCCAGCACCGGCGCGGTGCGCGGCTCGGCCATCGGCGTGCCGACATACAGATAACCGATCACTTCCTCGTTCTCGGCCATGCCCAGCCCCTTGTGCACAAAGGGATCGAAGGCCATGTCGCCGGTACGCCACACCGCGCCGATGCCCTGGGCATGGGCTGCGATGAGGATGCCATGCGCCGCGCAGCCCGCTGCCAGGCGCTGCTCCGACTTGGGCACCTTGAAGTGGTCCTGCAGCTTGGCGATCACCACGATCAGCAACGGCGCACGCAACGGCATCGCACGTGCCTTGTCCAGCGCAGCCTGGCTGGCCTCGCCCTTGTTCTGCAGCGCCTGGGCGAACAGCTCCCCGAGTTGCTCGCGGCCCTGGCCTTCGATGGTCAGGAAGCGCCACGGCCGCAGCTGGCCATGGTCGGGCGCGCGCAGTGCGGCCTGGAACAGCGCCTCGCGCTGGGCGGCATTGGGCGCCGGTTCAGTCAGGCGTGGCACGGAAACACGGTTGAGCAATGCGTCGAGAGCCTCCATCGGCTACCCTCCTGGCAGGTAAATGTGCGGCCATTCTAGCGTTTACATCACCAGACCCATAGGTAGAATGGCGCCCTTCCGTTCAGAGTCAGAGCAGATCACATGGCGTTGCCGACCTTAAGGATCATTGGTTTCATCATCGGCATCTTCCTCATCACCCTGGCAGTCAGCATGGTCGTACCCATGGCGACCCTGGTGATCTTCGAGCGCACCGGCGACATGCCGTCGTTCCTCTGGTCGAGCCTGATCACCTTCATCGCCGGCCTGGCCATGGTCCTGCAGGGCCGCCCCGAGCATGTGCACCTGCGCCCGCGCGACATGTACCTGCTCACCGTCAGCAGCTGGCTGGTGGTGTGCGTGTTCGCCGCCCTGCCGTTCCTGTTGACCCAGCACATCAGCTACACCGACGCCTTCTTCGAAAGCATGTCCGGCATCACCGCCACCGGCGCCACCGTGCTCAGCGGGCTCGACAGCATGTCGCCGGGCATCCTCATGTGGCGCTCGATGCTGCACTGGCTCGGCGGCATCGGCTTCATCGCCATGGCGGTGGCGATCCTGCCGCTGCTGCGCATCGGTGGCATGCGCCTGTTCCAGACCGAATCGTCGGACCGCTCGGAAAAGGTCATGCCGCGTTCGCACATGGTCGCCAAGTCGATCGTCGGGGTGTACGTCGGTTTTTCGGTGCTCGGCGCCCTGGCCTTCTGGTGGGCCGGCATGAGCCCGTTCGATGCCATCAACCATGCCATGTCGGCGATCTCCACCGGCGGCTTCTCGACCTCGGACCAGTCCCTGGCCAAATGGGACATCCCGGCGGTGCACTGGGTGGCGGTGGTGGTCATGATCCTTGGCAGCCTGCCGTTCACCCTGTATGTGGCCACCCTGCGCGGCAACCGCAAGGCACTGATCCGCGACCAGCAGGTGCAAGGGCTGCTTGGCCTGCTGGTGGTCACCTGGCTGGTGCTGGGCACCTGGTACTGGGCAACCACCAACCTGCACTGGCTGGATGCCTTGCGCCACGTGGCGCTGAACGTGACCTCGGTGGTCACCACCACCGGCTTCGCCCTGGGCGACTACAGCCTGTGGGGCAACTTCTCGCTGATGCTGTTCTTCTACCTGGGCTTCGTCGGCGGCTGCTCCGGCTCCACCGCCGGCGGCATCAAGATCTTCCGCTTCCAGGTGGCCTACATCCTGCTCAAGGCCAGCTTGAACCAGTTGATCCACCCGCGCGCGGTGATCAAGCAGAAGTACAACGGCCACCGCCTCGACGAAGAGATCGTGCGTTCGATCCTGACCTTCTCGTTCTTCTTCGCCATCACCATCTGCGTCATGGCCTTGCTGCTGTCGCTGCTGGGCGTGGACTGGATGACCGCACTGACCGGCGCCGCCGGCACCGTTTCGGGCGTGGGCCCGGGCCTGGGCGAGGTGATCGGCCCGTCCGGCA
This sequence comes from Pseudomonas faucium, assembly GCF_021602585.1. GTDB lineage: Bacteria > Pseudomonadota > Gammaproteobacteria > Pseudomonadales > Pseudomonadaceae > Aquipseudomonas > Aquipseudomonas faucium. The sequence continues at coordinate 10,989 of NZ_BQIP01000036.1, read as the reverse complement.
ACTATGCCTCGCTGCCGGACGCGGCCAAGTGGATCCTGGCCAGCGGCATGCTGCTCGGGCGCCTGGAGATCATCACCGTGCTGGTGCTATGTATGCCGGCGTTCTGGCGTCATTGAGCACCACCGCTTCCGCCCCGCCCAGGCGGGCGCGGTACTCGCTCGGGGTCACGTCGAACCAGCGGCGGAAGGCCCGGTAGAAGTTGCTGGGGTCGGCAAAGCCCAGCAGGTAGGCGGTTTCCAGCAGGGTCATGCCCGGTTGCGCGAGGTATTGCTCGGCCAGTTCGCGGCGGGTGTCGTCCAGCAGCGCCTGGAAGCTCGTGCCCTCCTCCTGCAGGCGCCGCTGCAAGGTGCGCTGGGACAGGTGCAGGGCCTGGGCCAGGGTTTCACGCTTGGGCTCGCCCTGGGGCAGGATGCGGCACAGCACCTGGCGCACGCGGTGGGTGACCCGGCTTTCGGAAAACCGCGCCAGGTACTCGCCGGCAAAGCGATCGTGCAGCACCGCCATGGCTTCGTTGGCCGTGGGCAGCGGCGCTTCCATGTCGGCGCGTTCGAAGATCAGCGCATCATGAACGGCGCCGAACACCAGAGGTGAATGGAACGCCACCTTGTAAGGCTCGATGTTTTTCGGTTGCGGCCCCTGGATCAGTACCCGCCGCGGCTGGATGGGGCGGCCGCTGAGCCACTTGCTCAGGGCCAGCGCACACGCCAGCGAGGCCTCCGAGCTGTGCCGGGTCGGCGGCAGATGGTCGCCATGCACGGTAAGAATCAGCGAGTAGCCTTCAGGCCCCAGGCGAAAGCTCAGGTCGGAGCTTTCGGCAATGATGCGCTGGTAGCGCACCAGCCGCTCGAAGCCTTCGGCCAGGGTGCGGCTGGACATCAGCGCATAGCCCACCACATGGAACGAGGCCGGCCGCACCACCCGCGCCATGTTCAGGCCGATGGCTTCATTGCCGGACAACTCCACCGCCAACTGCCACAGGCGGGTCATGGAGTCTTGCGGGAAGCGTGCGTCGGGGTCGTCGAGGGCGGCGAAGTCGAGCCCTAGCTGCTTGAACATGGCACGGCAATCGAGCCCTTCCAGCTCGAGTGCCTTGACGATCCCTGATGCCCAGCTGGCTGACGTGGTTCTCTCACTCATGACAGGCTTCTTATGCTCTGACCGCATCATGCGGTGAACCTAAGGATACTCATTTGGCGCCCATTGTCACTGGCCGGCTCCGCCAGTGACTCTAGACTCGATTCAGGCTCCACGCCGTGTATCCTGTCAAAAAGTGATAATTCCGGAGCATTGCGATGAACAGCACCGCGCAGTACCGCAGTTTTGCCGAGTTCTATCCCTATTACCTGGGCGAGCACAGCAACCCCACCTGCCGGCGCCTGCACTTCGTCGGCACCAGCCTGGTCATTGCCCTGCTGGCCTATACCATCGGCAGCGGCAAGTGGCTGCTGCTGCTCGCCGTGCCGCTGTTCGGCTATGGTTTTGCCTGGGTCGGGCATTTCTTCTTCGAGAAGAACCGGCCGGCCACCTTCAAGCATCCGCTGTACAGCCTGATCGGCGATTTCGCCATGTTCCGTGACATCCTGCTGGGCAGGATCAGCCTCTAGCGTGCCTCAGGCAGGCTCACGCAGCGCGGCGGCCTGCTCGGCCAGCCGCGCCTGCGCATCGGCCAGCCGATACAGCTCGATGCTGCCGTCCCAGTGCTCGATCAGCGCCGTGCACGACTCCACCCAATCGCCACAGTTGTGGTACTCCACCTCGCCGACCTTGCGGATTTCGGCATGGTGGATATGCCCGCACACCACCCCCTGAAAGCCGCGGCGGGTACATTCGTGGGCAATGGCATCCTCGAAATCGCTGATGAAGTTCACCGCACCCTTGACCTTGTGCTTGAGGTACGCCGACAGCGACCAGTAGCCATAGCCATAGCGCGCGCGCCAATGGTTGAGCCAGCGGTTGAGCACCAGGGTGAATTCGTAGGCGCGGTCGCCGAGAAAGGCCAGCCAGCGATGGTAGCGGGTGATGACATCGAACTGATCGCCATGGATCACCAGCAGCCGCCGGCCATCGGCCGTGAGGTGTTCGGCCTCGTCCACCAGCTGGATGTTGCCCAGAATCAGCTTGGAATAGCGGCGCAGGAATTCGTCATGGTTGCCGGTGACGTAGATCACCTCGGTGCCGCGCCTGCTCATGGTCAAAAGCCTGCGGATGACGTTGGTGTGCGCTTGCGGCCAGAAGATGCCGCCGCGCAGCTTCCAGCCGTCGATGATGTCGCCGACCAGGTAGATGCGGTCGGCCTGGTAGCCCTTGAGAAACTGCGACAGGTGCTCGGCCTGGCAGTCGCGGGTGCCCAAGTGCACATCGGAAATCCACAACGTGCGCACGCGCTGCTTGCGCGAGGGGCGGGAGAGTTCGGCGTGGGTCATGGGCGGGCTCCGGCGCTGTTTGCTGGAGACTGGCAGGCACAGATGACAGGTTGGTGGCAGCCATGTGACGGGTGATGGGGCGTGAGGATTGGGGCACAATGGTCGCCTGCCCCGCGAGGACGCCCCATGACCGCCGGCCCGATACTTTCCCTGCGCCACTACCGCCACGACCTGATCGCCCACAGCCATGAACACCCGCAACTGGTGTTCGGCCTGGGTGGCCGCCTGGACTTCGAAGTGCAGGGCCATGAGGCGCGGCTCGACCGCCAGCGCCTGATGGTGGTGCCCGCCGGCACCCATCACAGCTGCGGCAGCGAAACCGGCAGCCACTGCCTGGTGCTCGATGTGCCGGGCGAGCATTGGCTGCTCGAGCAACTGGGTGAGCACGCCGATGCCAGCCGGCGCCTGCTCGACCGCCCTGCGGCCCTGGGCCTGGACAACCGCCAGCAGCAACTGGTGGATTGGCTGGCCAACAGCCCGGTCGACGACCCCTTGATTGCCCGGCAAGGCGCGGTGCTGCTGCTGGCCAGCCTCAGCCCCACGGCTTCGGCCATTGTCACGCCCAGCCAGCGCCTGCCCTATGCCGCGTTCGACCGTTTTATCGAGCAGCAGGCGGCGTACCCACTGCAGGTCGCTGACCTTGCGCGCATCGCCGGGCTGTCCACCGCCCGGCTGCATGCGCGCTTCAGCGCCGAATGCGGGGTGACGCCGATGGACTACATTCGCCAGCGGCGGCTGCTCAAGGCGCGGGAGCTGGTCATCCGCACGGCTCTGCCACTGGGCGAGATCGCCGCGCAGGTGGGGTACGGCTCGCAGAGCGCATTTTCAGCGGCGATGCTGCGCGCGTTCGGCTGCACGCCGCTGGCGTTGCGGCGAGAGTCTGGCGATAACGGGCGCTAGGTTGGCGACAGATGTTGTTTGCCTGAGCTTTTACACTGTGCCTGTACCGGCCCTGTCGCCGGCAAGCCGGCTCCCACAGGTACAGTCTGCTAAGCATCTGTGGGAGCCGGCTTGCCGGCGATAGGGCCCGCAACTCCAACGAAGATCGCAAGGACCACCATGAACCACCGCACCGCCCTCGGGGCCCTGCACATCGGCGCACTGTTCTTCGGCCTGACCGGCGTGTTCGGCAAGCTTGCCGCCAGCGCCAGCCCGGCCATCATCGTCTTCGGCCGCGCCGCCTTCGCCGTGCTTGCCCTGGCCCTGTTCGCCAGCCTCACCGGCCCCGGCTGGCAGCGCCTGAGCGGGCGCGACATGCGCCGCCTGTTGCTGGGCGGGGTATTGCTGGCCGGCCACTGGGTCAGCTTCTTCATCGCCGTCAAGGTCGCCGGCGTGGCCATCGCCACCCTCGGCTTCGCCAGCTTCCCGGCGTTCACCGTGATTCTCGAAGGCGTGCTGTTTCGCGAACGCATCCGCCGCAACGAAGCCTTGCTGGTACTGCTGGTGAGCATCGGCCTGGTGCTGGTGACGCCCTCCTTCGACCTGGCCAGCCAGGCCACCGGCGGCCTGCTCTGGGCCCTGCTCTCGGGCTTGCTGTTCTCGCTGCTGTCGCTGACCAACCGCGCCGGCTCCGGCCGCCTGCCCGCGGTGCAGGCGGCGCTGTGGCAAAACCTGGTGGTCGGCCTGTGCCTGCTGCCGGTGGCCGCGCCGGGCCTGGCGGCGGTGGCGCCCATGGACTGGCTGTGGATCGGCCTGCTCGGCATCTTCTGCACCGGGGTCGCCCACAGCCTGTTCGTCGCCAGCCTGGCCGTGATCAAGGCGCGCACCGCCGCCGTGGTGTTCGGCATGGAGCCGGTCTACGGCATCGCCGTGGCCTGGGTGGTGTTCGCCGAAACGCCCACCCTGCGCATGCTGGCGGGTGGGGCTTTGATCATCTTCGCCATCGTGCTGTCCAGCCGCCTGGCGGCCGAGCCGCCGAGCAAACCGCGGGCCCTGGCCGAAGGCGCCTGATCAGCGGTCGTTGTGGCCCAGGTCGCGCTGCGGGTCGATCTGGTCACGCACCCGCTGCTTGAGCACCTTGGCCTCGGGGAAGCCGCCGTCGGCCTTGCGCTCCCAGATCTGCACGCCTTGGCAGGTGATGCGAAACACTCCGCCGGTGCCAGGCTCCAGGGCCACCCGGCCAAGGTCGTCGGCAAAGCTGCTCAGCAGTTCCTGGGCCAGCCAGGCCGCGCGCAGCAGCCACTGGCACTGGGTGCAATAGGTGATGACAATTTCTGGCTTGCTATCGGCCATGGCCAAGTCTCCTGAGGTATGGGGCCGCTTATACTAGCGGTCTTTGGCCCAGGGTTTGAGACTCACGATGCACCGCCTGCTGTTCTGCCTTTTGCTGACGCTCACCTCCATGACCGCGCTCGCCACCGAGCCGGCCCGCCCCAAGGTCGGGCTGGTGCTCTCCGGCGGCGCGGCGCGGGGCCTGGCCCATATTGGTGTGCTCAAGGCCCTGGAAGAACAGGGCGTGCGCATCGACGCCATCGCCGGCACCAGCATGGGTGCGGTGGTTGGCGGGCTGTATGCCTCCGGCTACAGCGTCGAAGAGCTGGAGAAGCTCGCCACCACCCTGGACTGGCAACAGGCGCTGTCCGACGCCCCGCCACGCAAGGATGTGCCGTTCCGGCGCAAGCAGGATGATCGCGACTTTCTGGTCAAGCAGAAGCTGAGCTTTCGCGATGACGGCAGCCTGGGCCTGCCGCTGGGCGTGATCCAGGGCCAGAACCTGGCGCTGCTGCTGGAAAGCAAGCTGGCCCACACCGCCGACACCCGCGACTTCGACAAGCTGCCGATCCCCTTTCGCGCCGTGGCCACCGACATCGCCAGTGGCGAAAAGGTGGTGTTCAGCCGCGGCCACCTGCCCCAGGTGATCCGCGCCAGCATGTCGATCCCCGCGGTGTTCGCGCCGGTCGAGCTGGACGGCCGGCTGCTGGTGGACGGCGGCATGGTCGACAACATCCCGGTGGACGTGGCCCGCGAGATGGGCGTCGACCTGGCCATCGTGGTCGATATCGGCACCCCGCTGCGCGATCGCAAGCAACTGGCCACGGTGGTCGATGTGCTCAACCAGTCGATCACCCTGATGACCCGGCGCAACTCCGAGGAACAACTGGCCAGCCTGCACCGCGACGATATCCTGATCCAACCGCAGCTGGCGGCCTTTGGCGTCACCGATTTCGGCCGCGCCCAGGACATGATCGACGCCGGCTACCGCGCAGCGCGCCTGCTCGAGCCGCGCCTGGCCGGGCTGCACCAACCCGAGGGCGATGCCGAGCTGGCGGTGGCCCGCTCACCGCGCCAGCGCACCCCGGTGATTACCGCGATCCGGGTGGAGAACGACTCCAAGGTCAGCGACGATGTGATCCGCTACTACATTCGCCAGCCGATCGGCGAGCCGCTGGAGCTCGACCGCCTGCAGACCGACATGGGCACCCTGTATGGCCTGGACTACTTCGACCGGGTGCAGTACCGCGTGGTGCACAAGGGCGAGGACAACACCCTGGTGATCAACGCCCGCGGCAAGCGTGGCGGCACCGACTACCTGCGCCTGGGCCTGAACCTGTCGGATGACCTGCGCGGCGACAGCGCCTTCAACCTCGGCGCCAGCTACCGCGTAAACGGCATCAACCGGCTCGGCGCCGAGTGGCTCACGCGCGCGCAGATCGGTGACCAGCAGGAGCTGTACAGCGAGTTCTACCAGCCGCTGGACGTGGGCTCGCGCTATTTCATCGCGCCCTACCTGGACTTCAGCTCGCAGAACATCGAAGCGACCCTGGACAACGACCCGGTCGCCGAATACCGGCTGGAGCGCTATGGCTTTGGCCTCAACCTGGGCCGGCAGATCGGCACCTACGGCGAAGTGCGCCTGGGCGCGGGCAAGGCCTGGGGGGAAGCCGAGGTGCGCATCGGCGACCAGGACCTGCCGAAAGTCAGCTTCAACGAGGGCTTCTACGAGCTCAAGTATTCGTTCGACACCCTCGACAACGTGTACTTCCCGCACAGCGGCGAAGACATCGGCCTGACCTTGCGCAAGTACGACAAGTCGCTGGACTCCGACGACAACTACCGCCAGTGGCTGCTCAACCTGGACAAGGCGTTCAGCTACGGGCCGAACACCTGGGTGCTGGGCGGGCGCTACGGGCGCACGCTGGATGCCACCGAAGTGGTCACTTCGAGCTTCGTGATTGGCGGCGCGCGGGAGCTGTCGGGGTTCAGGCAGGACTCGGTGTCAGGGCAGAACGTGAGCCTGCTGCGCATGGTCTATTACCGGCGCCTGACGCCACGGGCCTACCTGCCGCTGGACTTCCCGCTGTACATCGGCGGGTCGCTGGAGCGCGGGCGGGCGTGGAACAACGACAATGAGTTCGACAGTGGGTATATCAATGCGGCCAGCGTCTTCCTGGGGCTGGAGACGCCGTTGGGGCCGCTGAACCTGAGTTATGGCGCCAACAGTGCGCATGAGCAGGCGGTGTACCTGAACCTGGGGCATACCTTCTAGGCGGCAATCGCCGGCAAGCCGGCTCCCACAGGGTTTTGCTGCAAACCTTGTGGGCGCCCTCGGTAACTCAGGATTTTTCCAGGTTGGCCAGAATCTTCGCATGCACGCGCATGCACACTTCGAGGTCCGCCTCATCCACCCCGGTAAACAGTTCCAGGCGCAAGGCGTTGGCGATGGTCTCGATCTGCTCGATCAACGGCTTGGCCGGCGGGCACAGGAGGATCTTCTTGGCCCGGCGGTCTTCCATCACCGCCTGGCGGCGTACCAGGCCCTGGTTCTCCAGGCTGTCGAGCAGGCGCGCCAGGGTCGGGCCTTCGACGCCGACGCTCTGGGCCAGCTCACGCTGGGTCGGCGCCTCTTCGAAACGGGCAAGATGCAACAACACCAGCCAGCGCGCCTGGGACAGGTTGAGCCCGGCCAGGCGGCGGTCCAGCTCGGCGCGCCAGCCCCGGGACATCTGGGCCAGCTGCATGCCGAAGCGGTGTTGGTTGTCGGTCAGGGGCATAAGCAACTCATGAACTAGAACTAATTATTAGTCAGCTAACCATGTCCCGTGGCATCAAGCAAGGCTGCCCGCCGCGCAAACGATCCCTATTCGTCAAAAAGGATGACAAAGGTCAGCAGATGTCCGAAATGTCTTCAATTACAGCTCGAACTCCGCTGCCAATGCTGCGCGAATGCAGTACAGCACGCCTTCTGGAACCCGCGCGCCGAACAACGGGGCAATCGCCGATACCGGCGGCAGCTCCCCTTCGCCGTCGAGGAAGGCGTCCTGCACCTCCATCATCAGGTCTTCCGGCAGGTCCAGTGCCTGGTCCAGGCTCAGCTCCTGGCGGCCGATGGCTTCGGCCAGCAGGCTGTAGACGTTCTTCTCGCTGCAGTTGAGCTGGCCGGCGATCTGCGCCGGGGTCATGCCGGCACGGGCCAGGCTGACCAGTTCGTGGCGCAGGTCGAGCACCACTTTCGGCGCCTCCTCGGTGCCACCGGCGCCATTGAGCACTTCGAGGAAGGCCTGGCCGTAGCGCTCCAGCTTGCGCGCACCCACACCACTGACCTGGGCCATATCGCTGAGGCTGGTCGGCTGGCTGCGCAGCATCTCCAGCAAGGTGGAGTCGGGGAAGATGACGTAGGGCGGCACGCTGTGCTCCTCGGCCAGCTTGCGGCGCAAGGTGCGCAGGGCTTCCCACAGTTCGCGCTCCTCGGCGCGCACCAGCTGGCTGGCTGGGCTGCCGCCGCTGGAAGAGGTCTTGGCCACGGTCTGCGGCTTGAGGTCGCGACGCAGTTGCAGGGCCACCTCGCCACGCAGCAGCGGCCGGCAGCTGTCGGCCAGGCGCAGGCCGCCGTAGCCTTCCAGGTCGATGTCCACCAGGCCGCGCGCCACCAGCTGGCGGAACAGCGAACGCCATTCGGCCTCGGCCAGCGACTTGCCCACGCCGAATACCGAAAGTTTCTCGTGGCCGAAGTTGCGCACCTTTTCGGTGTCCTTGCCCAGCAGCACATCGACCAGGTGGCCCACGCCATAGCGCTGGCCAGTGCGGAACACCGCCGACAGGGCCTGGCGCGCAGGCTCGGTGGCGTCCCAGGTCTGGACCTGGTCGATGCAGTTGTCGCAATGCCCGCAGGGTTGCTCGAGCACTTCGTCGAAATAGGCCAGCAGCGACTGGCGCCGGCAACGCGTCTCTTCGCACAGTGCCAGCATGGCATCGAGCTTGTGCTGCTCGACGCGCTTGTGGCGCTCGTCGCCCTCGGAGTTCTGCAACATCTGCTTGAGCATCACCATGTCCTGCAGGCCGTAGGCCATCCAGGCGTCGGACGGCAGGCCGTCACGGCCGGCGCGGCCGGTTTCCTGGTAATAGGCTTCCAGCGACTTGGGCAGGTCGAGGTGGGCGACGAAGCGCACGTTGGGCTTGTCGATGCCCATGCCGAAGGCAATGGTGGCGACCATGATCAGCCCTTCCTCGTTGAGGAAGCGGTGCTGGTTGGCGGCCCGCGTTTCGGCGGCCAGGCCGGCGTGATACGGCAGCGCCGGGAAACCCTGCTCGCAAAGGAAGGCTGCGGTCTCGTCGACCTTCTTGCGCGACAGGCAATAGACGATGCCGGCGTTGCCACGGCGTTCGCCGAGGAAGGCCATCAACTGTTTGCGCGGCGCCTCCTTGGGCACGATGCGGTAGAAGATGTTCGGCCGGTCGAAGCTCGACAGGAAACGCTCGGCGCCCTGCAGGTGCAGGCGCTGGACGATTTCTTCGCGGGTACGCATGTCGGCGGTGGCGGTCAGGGCGATGCGCGGCACATGCGGGAACAGCTCGGCCAGTTGACCGAGCTGCAGGTATTCAGGGCGGAAGTCGTGGCCCCATTGCGACACGCAGTGGGCCTCGTCGATGGCGAACAGGGCGATGTCCAGCCCGCGCAGGAACTCCAGCATGCGCGGCTGCACCAGGCGCTCCGGCGCCAGGTACAGCATCTTCACCTCGCCACGGCGCAGGCGTGCGGCCAGGTCGCGCTGCTGTTCGGCGCTCAGGGTCGAGTTCAGCGCCGCAGCGGCGACGCCCAGCTCGTCGAGGGTGGCGACCTGGTCGTCCATCAGCGCGATCAGCGGCGAGACCACCACGGTCAGCCCCGGGCGCAGCAACCCCGGCACCTGGAAGCACAGCGACTTACCGCCACCGGTAGGCATCAGCACCAGGGCGTCGCCGCCGCTGGCCACGCATTCGATGATCGCTGCCTGGCGCCCACGGAAACTGTCGTAGCCGAAGATATCCTTGAGAACGCGCTGAGCCTGTTCGAGCATGTGCAACTCCAAATCGCCGTACCATCCTGGACACAGGCTGGACGAAAAAACCGCTCCGCACACGCCAAATGCGTAAGCGGCTTTTGCCAGATGGCCGGGAAACCCTGCCCCTGCATGAAAATCGCGGAGTATACCGCAGAGCCGCTTGGCGCAGGATGCCCGGGTGACAGACGTTCCCTTTGCACCGCCGTCGCCGCAAGGTGCTAGAATTCACTATCGTTTATTCCCCAAGGTAGCCCTGTAATGTCCTTCGCCGAGCAACTGACCCGCCTGCAAGCCTTCCTCGACGCCGATGAGCTGCACGAAGAAGCGCTGGACTACGTCGCCGCCCACGGCTACCTGACCGCGCTGTCGATCTGCTCGGAAGACGTCCCCGAGCGTGAATGGATCGACGCGCTGTTCGCCGAAGAGCCCCATTACGCCAGCGATGCCCAGCGCACCGAAATCGAAGCGACCCTGGTAGCGCTCAAGGGCCACATCGCCCGACAGCTCGCCAGCGACGAAGAATTCGACCTGCCCTGCGAGCTGGACCTGACCGAAGAACCGGACGATTCCGACCTGCGCGGCTGGTGCATCGGTTTCATGGAAGGCGTGTTCCTGCGCGAGGAAGCCTGGTTCGAGAACGCCGAAGAGGAAGTCAGCGAGATGCTGCTGCCGATCATGGTCGGTTCGGGCCTGTTCGACGAACAGCCAGAGTTCGCCGACATCGCCAGCAACGCCAACCTGCAGGACGACATGATCGTGCAGATTCCGGAGGCGCTGAGCGCACTGTTCCTGCTGCTGCACGCCCCTGAAGAGAAGCCGGCGCTGCTCAAGCCACGCCACCACTGAGCCCGCCGTGCGCTACCTGTTGCTGGCCATCGGCTGGCTCAGCGTCGCGCTGGGGGTGTTGGGGATCTTCCTGCCGGTGTTGCCCACCACCCCTTTCCTGCTACTGGCGGCCGCCTGCTTCGCCCGCAGCTCGCCACGCTTTCACCATTGGCTGGTCAATCACCCGAAGCTCGGGCCGTGGATTGGTGACTACCTCAGTGGCGAAGGTATCCCGCTCAAGGGCAAGGTCTACGCCATCGGCCTGATGTGGGCGAGCATCGGCCTGTCGTGCTACCTGGTACCGCTGTTCTGGGCGCGAGCCTTCATGCTCACCAGCGCGGTGCTGGTGAGCCTGTACATCCTCAGGCAGAAGACCTTGCGCAGGCCTGGCTGATCAGCTCACACCGTGTCCACCTTCAACGAATGATCATTGGGCATGCCGTTGATGTTCGTCGCGGTATCATGCCCCGCCGATATCACCC
>NZ_BQIP01000035.1 GCF_021602585.1 Pseudomonas faucium | reverse complement strand
GGGCCGGGCGATATGCTCGCCGGCGGTGAATTCCTTGTTGCCTGGGTGCACGATGGTCTGCTTGCCGCCACGGCCATGGTGCAGCACCGGTTCATCGATGTCCCGCCCGGGAATGCTGATCTGTTCGCCATGCTCCATGTCCATGATGGAGCGTCGGCTCACCGCCTCTTCGACGGCTTTCTTGATGTGTTCACGGTAACGCCGCAAGAAACGCTGGCGGTTGACCGTGCTCTTGTTCTTGCCGTTCAGGCGTCGGTCGATAACGTAGCTCATGGTCCCTCCGGTAGCTGGGAACAGCTGCACGCTTCAAGCTACGAGCTGCTGCACGTACTAGCCAGCAAAGCAGCCACCGCCGCCCGAAGCTGGTTGGCCAGCTGCGAGCGAACGGCGTGTAGCTTGCCGCTTTATTGCGATTTCCTGACCCGCAGGTACCATTCCGACAGCAGGCGCACCTGTTTGTCGGTGTAGCCACGCTCCACCATGCGCGTGACGAAGTCGTTGTGTTTCTGTTGGTCTTCCTTGCTGGCCTTGGCGTTGAAGCTGATGACCGGCAGCAGGTCTTCGGTGTTGGAGAACATTTTCTTCTCGATCACCACACGCAGCTTCTCGTAGCTCAGCCAGCTCGGGTTCTTGCCGTTGTTGTTGGCGCGGGCGCGCAGCACGAAGTTGACGATCTCGTTGCGGAAATCCTTCGGATTGCTGATGCCGGCCGGTTTCTCGATCTTTTCCAGTTCTTCGTTGAGGGCGATGCGGTTGAGGATTTCGCCGGTTTCCGGATCGCGGTATTCCTGGTCCTGGATCCAGAAGTCGGCGTACAGCACATAGCGGTCGAAGATGTTCTGGCCGTACTCGCTGTACGACTCGAGGTAGGCGGTCTGGATTTCCTTGCCGATGAACTCGATATAGCGCGGTGCCAGGTACTCCTTCAGGTAGCGCAGGTAGCGCTCGCGCACTTCTGCCGGGAACTGTTCCTGTTCGATCTGCTGTTCCAGCACGTACAGCAGGTGCACCGGGTTGGCGGCCACCTCGTGCGGGTCGAAGTTGAACACCTTGGAGAGGATCTTGAAGGCGAAGCGGGTCGATAGGCCGTTCATGCCTTCGTCGACACCTGCGGAATCGCGGTACTCCTGGATCGACTTGGCTTTCGGGTCGGTGTCCTTGAGGTTTTCGCCGTCATACACGCGCATCTTCGAGTAGATGTTGGAGTTTTCCGGCTCCTTGAGGCGCGAGAGCACGGTGAACTGGGCGAGCATCTTCAGCGTGTCCGGCGCGCAATGGGCCTTGGCCAGGGAGCTGTTGACCAGCAGTTTGTCGTAGATCTTGATCTCGTCGCTGACGCGCAGGCAGTACGGCACCTTGACGATGTAGATCCGGTCGATGAACGCCTCGTTGTTCTTGTTGTTGCGGAAGGTGTGCCACTCCGATTCGTTGGAGTGGGCCAGCAGGATCCCGGAGTAGGGGATCGCGCCGAGGCCTTCGGTACTGTTGTAGTTGCCTTCCTGGGTGGCGGTGAGCAGTGGGTGCAGGACCTTGATCGGCGCCTTGAACATCTCGACGAATTCCATCAGGCCCTGGTTGGCCCGGCACAGCGCACCCGAGTAGCTGTAGGCGTCGGCGTCGTTCTGCGGGAATTCCTCGAGCTTGCGGATATCCACCTTGCCGACCAGGGCGGAGATGTCCTGGTTGTTCTCGTCGCCAGGTTCGGTCTTGGCAATGGCGATCTGGTTGAGGATCGACGGGTACAGCTTGACCACCCGGAACTTGCTGATGTCGCCGCCGTATTCCTGCAGGCGCTTGGTGGCCCACGGCGACATGATGGTGTTCAGGTAGCGCCGCGAGATGCCGTACTCCTCTTCGAGAATGGCGCCATCTTCGGTGGCATTGAACAGGCCCAGCGGCGACTCGAAGACCGGTGAGTCCTTGATCGCGTAGAAGGGGACCTTTTCCATCAGCTGCTTGAGTTTCTCGGCCAGCGACGACTTACCGCCGCCTACCGGGCCCAGCAGATAGAGGATCTGTTTCTTCTCTTCCAGGCCTTGGGCGGCGTGGCGGAAGTAGGAGACGATCTGGTCGATGCACTCTTCCATGCCATGGAAGTCGGCAAAGGCCGGGTAGCGGCGGATCACCTTGTTGGAGAAGATGCGCGACAGCCTGGAGTTGGTTGAGGTGTCGATCAGTTCCGGCTCACCGATGGCCAGCAACAGCCGTTCAGCTGCCGATGCGTAGGCACTGCGATCCTCTTTGCACAGCTCGAGGTACTCCTGCAGCGAGAGTTCTTCCTGGCGCGTAGACTCGAAACGTTGTTGGAAGTGGCTAAAAATACTCATGACGTCACCTCGCTCGATACGTGGAGACGACGCCGGATCAGTCAGCTGATGCTGGCATGCAACCGGGTTCGCCGATTGCTGTATACCCCCCAGAACACCCTGTAACGCTACCGATGACCCGCACGCCGGTGTACCGGCTCTCCCCTTTTTTTGGATGGCCTGCGCTTAAGAATAGTTGGTTATCCGCAAGGTCAAGGGGAAGCGGCGAGGAAGTTGCCAGTGACCGTTCGTCAGGTCAGGCGCAAGCCCGCGTGGGGCGCGGGCTGCAGTAAAAATGAAAAAATTACTCGGGCGTGCCTTGGGCGGTTTCGGCCGGGTAGGTGGCGCGCCACAGCTCGAAGCCGCCATCGACGCTGTACACGTCCGAAAAGCCTTGGCCGACCAGGTAGGCGGCGGCGCTCTGGCTGGAGTTGCCGTGGTAGCAGACCACCAGCGTTGGCGCGTCCAGGTCGGCATTGCGGATGAAGTCGGCGACCGAGTGGTTGTCCAGGTGCCGGGCGCCGGTGATGTGGCCGGCGGCATAGGCTTGCGGGTCGCGAATGTCGACGACGACCGCACCTTGCGCGCGCAGGGCCAGGGCCTGCTCGGGAGGGATGCGCTTGAATTCGCTCATGGGTACGGCTTCCTTCAGGGGTGGACGTTGAGTTTATCGGGTTGTGGAGGCTGGCGCAGGTTGCCGTCGTCGGCACACTCGCAGCGGTGGTATTCACCGCTGTCGACGTTGTACAGGGTCATCGCCCCGCCCCACACGCAGCCGGTGTCCAGGGCGATCACGCCAGGCTCGTCGACGCGGCCTTCGAGCGCGGCCCAGTGGCCGAAGATGATCTTCACGTGGCGCGAGCGGCGGTCCTTGTGGGCAAACCACGGCTTGTAGCCTTTGGGCGCGGTGCCCAGGCCTTCCTTGCTCTTGAGGTCGAGCTTGCCGTCGGCGGTGCAGAAGCGCATGCGGGTCAGGTAGTTGGTGATGACCCGCAGGCGTTCGATGCCGCTGAGGTTCTTGCTCCACTTGTGCGGCTCGTTGCCGTACATGCCGTCCAGGTACAGCTTCAGGCGCCCGTCATCGCGTAGCGCCTCTTCGACTTCTGCAGCCAGCTCCAGCGCCTTGCCGAGTGTCCACTGCGGCGGAATGCCGGCATGCACCAGGGCGATACCGCGTGGCTCGTCGTAGTGCAGCAGTGGCTGGCGGCGCAGCCAGTCGAGCAGCAGGTCGGCATCGGGTGCTTCGATGATTTCGCGCAGCGTGTCGCTTTTTTTCAGGCGCTCGACGTTGTGCCAGGCCGCCAGCAGGTGCAGGTCGTGGTTGCCCAGCACGCAGACCAGCGACTGGCGAATCGAGTACAGGTAACGCAGGGTTTCCAGCGATTCGGGGCCGCGGTTGACCAGGTCGCCCACCAGCCACAGGCGATCGACTGCCGGGTTGAAACGCACACGTTCGAGCAGGCACTTGAGCGGCTGCAGGCAACCCTGCAGGTCACCGACGGCGTAGGTGGCCATCAGTGCAGGGCCCCCGGGACCGCGAGGCGGAAGGGCATGATCTCGGCATCGAAGCGTTTGCCGTCTTCGGCGAACATCTGATAGCTGCCCTGCATGGTGCCCACGCGGGTGCTGATCACCGCACCGCTGCTGTAGGTGTGGCTTTGCCCCGGCTCGATGGTCGGTTGCTGACCAATCACACCGGCGCCACGCACCTCTTCGACTTCACCGTCGCCATTGGTGATCAGCCAGTGGCGGGACATCAGCTTGGCGGTGACCGAGCCGTTGTTCTGCACGGTAATGGTATAGGCGAAGGCGAAACGACTGCTTTCGGGGTCGGATTGTTCTTTGAGGTAGCGGGTCACGACGCTGACGTCGATCTGATAGCGGGGGTCGGACATGCAAGGGCCTTGAGCAAACACGCGAATACGGCGATTCATGCAGTCTAGGCTATTGGCGGGGGGGAGGGCCAGTGCGTGGGGAGACAGGGGAGTGCCAGTTGAGGCCCCATCGCCGGCATGCCGGCGATGGGGTTGGCAAGGGCTGGATCAGGCTTGCTGATCGGCGAGCTGGTCGGCCAGGCGCACGAAAGCGGCCAGGTCCAGCTGCTCAGGGCGCAGGCTGCCGTCGACGCCGGCAGCTTCGATGGCCTGGCTGTCGAGCAGGCCTTTCAGCGTGTTGCGCAAGGTCTTGCGACGCTGGTTGAAGGCTTCGCGAACCACGCGTTCCAGCAGCAGATGATCCTTGGCCGGGTATGGCAGCACTTCATGCGGCACCAGGCGCACGATCGCAGAATCCACCTTCGGTGGCGGGTTGAACGCTCCGGGGCCGACGTTGAACAGGTGTTCGACCCGGCAGTGGTACTGCACCATGATCGACAGGCGGCCCCAATCACCACCGCCTGGGCCTGCAGCCATGCGCTCGACCACTTCCTTCTGCAGCATGAAGTGCATGTCACGGATCAGGCCGGCATGGCTGAGCAGGTGGAAGATCAGCGGGGTGGAGATGTTGTACGGCAGGTTGCCGACCACTTTCAGGCTGCGCGCGGGAACGCCCAGCTGGTTGAAGTCGAACTTCAGGGCGTCGCCCTGGTGCAGGCGGAAGTTGTCGCGGCCTGCGAACTTGTGCTGGAGGATCGGCACCAGGTCCTTGTCCAGTTCCACCACGTCCAGCTGTGCGCCGCTGCCCAGCAGGCCCTCGGTGAGGGCGCCCTGGCCCGGGCCGATTTCCAGCAGGTGTTCGCCGGCCTTGGCGTTGATCGCGCGCAGGATGCGGTCGATGATGCCCGCGTCATGCAGGAAGTTCTGGCCGAAGCGCTTGCGCGCCCGGTGTTGGTATTGCTCGTTCATGGTCGGTTCTCGGCCATCTGGTAGGCGGTTTCCAGGGCGACGCGCAGGCTGCCGGTGTCGACCTTGCCGCTGCCGGCCAGGTCCAGGGCGGTGCCGTGATCGACCGACGTGCGGATGATCGGCAGGCCCAGGGTCACGTTGACGGCCGCGCCAAAACCTTTGTACTTGAGTACGGGCAGGCCCTGGTCGTGGTACATCGCCAGCACCGCGTCGCAGTGCTCCAGATATTTGGGGGTAAACAGGGTATCGGCCGGCAGCGGGCCGCGCAGGTCCATGCCTTCCTGGCGCAGACGGGCCAGTGTCGGCTCGATGATGTCGATTTCTTCGCGGCCCAGATGGCCGCCTTCACCGGCATGCGGGTTGAGCCCGCAGACCAGGATACGTGGGTTGGCGATGCCGAATTTGTCGCGCATGTCGGCATGCAGGATGCGCGTCACGCGCTCCACGCGCTCGGGGGTGATGGCGTCGGCGATATCCCGCAGCGGCAGGTGCGTGGTCACAAGGGCTACGCGCAGGCCATGGGTCGCCAGCATCATCACCACCTGGGCGGTGTGGGTCAGGTCGGCGAGAAATTCGGTATGGCCGGAGAAGGCGATGCCGCTTTCGTTGATCACACCCTTGTGCACCGGGGCGGTGATCATGCCGGCGAAATCACCGCTCATGCAGCCTTGCCCGGCACGGGTCAGGGTTTGCAGGACGAACGCGGCATTGGCCTGGTTCAGCTGGCCGGCCACTACGGGCGCTGCCAGCGGGGTGTCCCACACATACAGGCTGCCGGCCGGTGCCGGCTGCTCTGGCCACTGGCCCGGTTGCACCGCCAGCAGGTTGACGGCCAGCCCCAGCTGCGTGGCCCGCTCGGCGAGCAGGTCACGGCTGGTGATGGCAATCAGGGGGTGAGGCTGGGCGTCGGCGGCGAGCAGCAGGCAGAGGTCGGGGCCTATGCCGGCTGGTTCGCCGGGGGTGACGGCGAAGCGCAGGGGCTTCACTGTGCGGCCTGGTCAGCGCCAGGCAGCTTGATTTCAACGTAGGCTTCGTCGCGGATCTGGCGCAGCCAGGTCTGCAGCTCTTCGTCGTACTTGCGGTTGCGCAGCACGTTCAGGGCCTGTTGCTCGCGGGCCTGCTCGGTGCTGTCGGTGGCGCGGCGGCCCAGCACTTCCAGCACGTGCCAGCCGTACTGGGTTCTGAACGGCTTGGTCACTTCACCTTGCTGGGCGTTGGCCATCTGCTCGCGGAACTCAGGCACCAGGCTGTTCGGGTCGACCCAGTTGAGGTCGCCGCCGTTCAGGGCAGAACCTGGGTCTTCCGAGAAGCTCTTGGCCAGCTCGCCGAAGTCTTCGCCGTTCTTGATCCGGTCATACAGGCGCTCGGCGAGCTGCTCGGTGGCGGCATCGCTGCGAATCTCGCTTGGCTTGATCAGGATGTGGCGCACATGCACTTCATCGCGCAGCACGTTCTCGCTGCCACCGCGCTTCTCCTCGAGCTTGAGGATGATGAAGCCGTTGGGGATGCGGATGGGCTGGGTGATGTCGCCCACGGCCATGCTGCTGAGCATCTTGGCGAAGTCTGGTGGCAGCTGGCCGGCTTTACGCCAACCCATCTCGCCGCCTTCCAGGGCGTTTTCGCTGGCAGAGCGTTCGATGGCCATCTGGCCGAAGTCCTTGCCCTGCTTGAGCTGCTGGTAGACATCGCCGACCTGGCGCGCCGCAGCCTGGATGGCGTCCGAATTGGCCGCTTCCGGGGTAGGAATCAGGATGTTGGCCAAGCGGTACTCTTCCGACATCTGCATCTTGCCCAGGTCCGAGTTGAGGAAGTTCTTCACTTCCTGCTCGGATACCTGGATGCGCTCGGCCACACGGCGCTGGCGCACGCGGCTGATGATCATCTCGCGCTTGACCTGCTCGCGGGCGTCATCGAACGACAGGCCGTCATGGGCCAGGGCAGCACGGAACTGCTCCAGCGACATGCCGTTGCGCTGGGCAATGGTGCCGATGGCCTGGTTCAGCTCTTCGTCGGTAATGCGAATGCCGGAGCGTTCGCCAATCTGCAGTTGCAGGTTCTCGACGATCAGGCGTTCCAGTACCTGCTGTTCCAGCGCGCTGGTCGGCGGTACGCCGCCGCCGCGCTTGGCGATGGTTTGCTGTACCTCGTGGACGCGCTGGTCCAGTTGGCTCTGCATGACCACGTCGTTGTCGACGATGGCCACCACACGGTCCAAAGGTTGCGGTGCGGCATGCGCCACGCCGCTCAGCAATACAGCGCCCAGCAACGCGGGGCGCAGACGATCAATAAGCTTGGTCTTCACGTGTACGGTAACCTTGAATGCCTTGGTCGAGGAAAGATTCGACCTTGTTGCCTACCACGCCACCGAGGCCTTTCAGCACGATCTGCAGGAAGATGCCATGGTCGCCTTTTTCGTTCTGCGGAGTGGCCTGGCTGAAGTCGTCGTAATCGATCCAGTAACGGTTGATCAGGCGCAGTTTCCAGCAGCAGTTGTCGTATTCGAAACCGCCCATGGCTTCCAGGGTGCGGTTGCGGTTGTAGTCGTGCTGCCAGCGGGCGATGACGTTCCATTGCGGTACGACCGGCCAGATGACCGAGAAGTCGTGCTGCTGGATCTTGTAGTAGTCCTTGATGTAGTTCGGGCTGCCCGGCGTGCCATAGTCGCCGCCGCCCACCTTCCAGGTACCGGTGGTGGAGTCGTAGGCGATGGTGTCGTTACGGTAGCGATAGCCGACGTTGACGATCTTGTTCGGGTTGTCTTCAGGCTGGTAGTGGAACATCGCGCTGCCCGAGCGGGTGCTGCGGCTGTCCGGGTCCCAGTTGAAGTCCGAATTGAAGCGCCAGTCGCGGTTGAAGTAGTAGTTGTACAGCAGTGCGTATGGCGATACGTCGGACTGCGAGTCCTTGCGGGTACGGTAGTCGATGCCCGGCAGCTGGACCTTGCGGTCCTTGAAGTAGTACGCCTGGCCAATGCTGAAGTTCTGACGCTCGAAGCCGTTGTCTTCGATGTAGCGGGTGGTCACACCAAGCGACAGCTTGTTCTCGTCACCGATGCGATCGACACCGCTGAAGCGGTTGTCGCGGAACAGCGAGTCGAAGTTGAACAGCGTTTCACCGCTGTCGAACAGTGGAATGTCCTTCTGGTCCTTGTAGGGGACGTAGAGGTAGAACAGGCGCGGTTCGAGGGTCTGGCGGTAATTGGTGCCGAACATCGAAGTGTTGCGGTCGAAGTACAAGCCGCTGTCGACGCTGAAGATCGGGATGTCGCGGTCCAGAGAGCTGTTGTAGCTGCCGTACGCCGGATTGGCCGATTGGGCGATAGCTTGAGCCTTGCCTTGGCCGTCCAGGTCCAGATCGTAATGGGTGTAGGCGTACTTCAGTTTCGGCGTAACGAAGCCATAGCTGGCTTGCATTGGCAAGCTCATGGAAGGCGCTACGTTCAAACGGTTGCCGTTGGCCCGAGCAATGCCGGAGATGTTTTCATCAAGGCGTCGCCCGTTCGGCCCTGCGGTCGTGTCCAGTTCACCGTCTTCGTTGAACACAGGGCCCTTTTTCAAGTCCCTGTCGAAGCGCACAGCCTCGGTTTCATAGGCGAAGTTCAAGCCACCCGGTTGGAATGGAAGCACGCCGTTAAGGGTGATCTGTGGCAGGCGGTCGTATGGGGTGATCTGCGAAATGGTCGCCATTTCGTAGGCGTGCATGTTCAGGCGAGCGGTGTAGCTATCACCCCGCCAGGTCAGCGCACCCTGCTGGTTGACCACGTCCTGGCTCTTCACGCCGATCTGGTCGGTTTCAAGGTCCTGGAAGTAGAACGGATCGCTGATGTCGGTGTAGTCGACTTCAGTCATCAGGCGCTCGTCCAGGCCACCCTTGTGCTGCCAGTTGATCATCCAGCGCTGATCTTTGTAGTCAGTCTGGTCCTTGCGATCGTCGTTCTTGTCGTTCAGGTACGCGCCGCCGAACTGGCCTTCGCTGGACTTGGTCAGGTAGCGGAATTCGCCTTCCATCAACAAGCCACGCTTGGTCATGTAGCGCGGGTACAACGTGGCGTCATAGTTTGGCGCCAGGTTGAAGTAGTACGGGGTGACCAGCATGAAGCCGGTGTCGCTGGTGCTGCTGAACGACGGCGGCAGGAAGCCGGACTGGCGACGGTCATCGATCGGGAAGTAGATGTACGGTGTGTAGAACACCGGGAAATCCTTGACCCGCAGGGTGACGTTGGTCGCGGTACCGAAGCCGGTGGCCGGGTTCAGGGTGATGTTGTTGCCCTTCAGCTGCCAGGCGTTGCTGCCCGGCTCGCAAGTGGTGTACGTACCGTCCTTGAGGCGGATGATGGCGTTTTCGCCACGCTTGGCGTACAGGGCGTTGCCGCGGATGTGCGACTTGTGCATCACGTATTCGGCGTTGTCGACCTGGGCTTCGCCCGTGTCGAGCTGAATCTGCGCCTCGTCGCCGACCACCAGCGAGCCGTTGTCGCGGATCTTGACGTTGCCCTTGAGCTCGCCGCGGTTCTCGGTCTGGTAGAGGTTGGCCTCGTCGGCCTCGACCTGCATGCTGCCCTGGCGCATGACCACGTCACCGGCGAGGGTAGCGATCTGCTGCTCCTGCTGGTACCTGGACACCTTGGCATTGATGTAGGTCGGCGATTCGTCCTTCGGCGTGGTGTCGGCCATGCCAGGGCGGATAGGCTCGACATACGCGCCACCGCAGTACGGGCCGGTTTCGGCCAGCTGCGCGGCAGTGAGCTTTTCACGCGGGACCCAGTCCAGGTGGCTGTAGTCTTCGCTGCGCGACTTCAGGCCACGGCCCTTGCTCTCGGTGACCAGCATCGGTTTTTCGCCGCTTTCGGCTTCAGCCGACGGGGCTTCGGTGCCGGACGTGAGCGCGGCACCTTCGTGCACGGGGCGCGGAGGCAGGTTATTGACTGGGGACTTGGGCTTGCAGTCCCAACCACCGGAGGCGGACACTTGGCAGTCGAACTGCTCGGCAGCCACCGCATAGGGGGTGGCCAGAGGTTGCATGGCCAGCAGACCGCCGGTCACCAGCAACGGAAACTTTCTACGAAACGCGGGGGATTTCAATGCCATCTTATTAGTCCGGGCTTCCTGCGTGCCATCTGCCCGCGTGTGGGGCCGCACGCCTCTCGATGGTCTGAAAAAGATGCTGGATAATAAAGCATGACCCGCTTGACGGCTAGGGCCGTCGGAGACCCTTGTAATGCCTGAACACGATGTACGCCTGCAACAACTGACTGTATGGCTCGATGAGCAGCTCGATCAGCTTTTCCGCAACAACGCCTGGGGCGAGGTGCCTGAGGGCAGCCTGACCGCCGCCAGCAGCGATGCGAGCTTCCGCCGCTACTTCCGCTGGCAGGGCGCTGGGCGCAGCTTCGTGATCATGGATGCCCCACCGCCCCAGGAAAATTGCCGACCATTCGTCGCCATCGACCACCTGCTGGCGAGCGCCGGCGTGCATGTGCCACAAATCCATGCGCAGGACCTGGAGCGCGGCTTCCTGCTGCTGGGCGACCTAGGGCACCAGACCTACCTCGACATCATCGATGCCGACAACGCCGACGCCTTGTTCGCCGACGCCATCGCCGCGCTGCTGGCGTTCCAGCGCCTGCCGATGGACGCTGCGCTGCCCAGCTACGATGACGCACTTCTGCGTCGCGAGGTCGAGCTGTTCCCTGAGTGGTACGTTGGCCGCGAGCTTGGCAAGGCCCTCGACGACGCGCAGAAAGCCACCTGGCAACGCGTCAGCCAGCTGCTGATCGACAGCGCCCTGGCCCAGCCCAAGGTGCTGGTTCACCGCGACTACATGCCGCGCAACCTGATGCAGAGCAGCCCCAACCCCGGCGTGCTGGACTTCCAGGACGCGGTCTACGGCCCTGTCACCTACGACATCACCTGCCTGTTCAAGGACGCCTTCCTCAGCTGGCCCCAGGCCCGCGTCGAAGGCTGGCTGCGCAACTACTGGGGCCAGGCGCTGGCCGCCGGCATCCCGGTGCAGCCTGAATTCGAGGACTTCCAGCGCGCCAGCGACCTGATGGGCCTGCAGCGCCACCTGAAAGTGATCGGCATCTTCGCCCGCATCTGCCACCGCGATGGCAAGCCGCGCTACCTGGCCGACGTGCCGCGTTTCTTCGCCTATATAGATGAAGTGATCAGCCGCCGTCCCGAGCTTGCGGAGCTGGGCCAGCTGATCGCCGAACTCAAGGCCGGAGCGCGTGCATGAAAGCGATGATCCTGGCGGCAGGCAAGGGCGAGCGCATGCGCCCGCTCACGCTGCATACCCCCAAACCGCTGGTGCCGGTCGCCGGCCAGCCGTTGATCGAGTACCACCTGCGCGCCCTGGCGGCGGCCGGGGTGACTGAGGTTGTGATCAACCACGCCTGGCTTGGCCAGCAGATCGAAGACCACCTGGGCGATGGTAGCCGTTTCGGCCTGGGCATCCGCTATTCGCCAGAGGGCGAACCCCTGGAAACCGGGGGCGGGATCTTCAAGGCGCTGCCGCTGCTGGGCGAGGCGCCGTTCCTGCTGGTCAATGGCGATGTCTGGACCGATTACGACTTCACCCGCCTGAAGGCGCCGTTGCAGGGCCTGGCGCATCTGGTGCTGGTGGATAACCCCGGCCATCACGGCCGCGGCGATTTCCGCCTGCAGGGCGAGCGGGTGGTGGACGGCGACGATGCGCCCGGCACCCTGACCTTCAGCGGCCTGTCGGTGCTGCATCCGGGCTTGTTCGAAGGCTGCCGGCCAGGTGCGTTCAAGCTGGCGCCGCTATTGCGCCAGGCGATGCAGGCCGGCCAGGTGAGCGGCGAGCATTACCGCGGCCACTGGGTCGATGTCGGCACCCTGGAGCGCCTGGCCGAGGCCGAGCGCCTGATCGGCGAGCGCGCCTGAGATGTGGTGGCCAGGCACGGTGATCGGGCTGGGTGCGGGTTTTGCCGTCGCCAGCATTCCCGGTGCATTGCTCGGCGCATTGCTGGGCCAGGCCATGGACCGGCGCCTGCGCGTGCAGGGCTGGGCAGACATGCGCGAGCGCCTGGGCGGGCGCTCGGCCCTGCGTGACGAGGAGTTGTTGTTCGTGCTGCTCGGGCGCCTGGCCAAGAGCGATGGGCGGGTCGCCGAGCAGCATATCCAGCAGGCCCGCCAGGAAATGGTGCGCCTGGACATGGCCGAGGCGCAGCGCCTGCGAGCGATTGCTGCATTCAACCGCGGCAAGGCCGGCAAGGACCGGCTGGGCGCGCACTTGCGGCGTATCCGTCTGCAGCCGCATGCCGCCGAAGGCACCTTGCGCGCGTGCTGGCGCATGGCCTGGGCCGATGGCAAGGCTGGCCAGCATGAGCGCGAGCTGCTGCTGGAGTGGGGGCAGAAACTGGGGCTGAGCCGGCGTCAGGTGCAGGCCATGTCGCTGGAATACGAGCCGCGCAAGGCCCCGGTGGCCTCTGGCGTCATGACCTATGCCGCGGCGCTGCGGCTGCTGGCGGTCGAGGCGGATACCGATGGCGACCGGGTCAAGCAGGCCTATCGCCGCCTGGTCAGCCGGCACCACCCGGACAAGCTGGCCGGGACCGGGGCCAGCGAAGCGCAAGTGCGCGAGGCCACCGAGCGGACCCGGGAGTTGCATCAGGCCTACGCGTTGATCCGCAAGCGGCGGGGGCTGTGAGGGCCCTATCGCCGGCAAGCCGGCTCCCACCAGGATCCAACAGCCGCCAGGGTCAGTGTGGGAGCCGGCTTGCCGGCGATAGGCGCCGCGCGGTCTATTCCTGCGGCACCATCCACCCGCGCACGCGGCGGAACAATTGCTCCTGCTCGGCACCCAGGTTGCCCGGCATGGCAATCAGCGAAAGCTGCTTGTACTGGCTGTCCTTCTGCCGCTTGCTGGCCTGCAGGCGCAGCTCGGCGGCCTTGCGGTCGCTGCTGCGGGTGGCGTAGTAGAGGTCGGCGGCCGGTACCTTGAGGGTCGGCGCCAGGCTTTCCAGGTCATGCTCGACCCGCGCCGGGGTCTGCGCCGCGATCATCACCAGTTTCTGCACCTGCGCGGGCTGTTTCTCGCTCAGATAGCGCGCGGCCCAGTACGCACCGCTGCCATGGCCGATCAGCACGATGCTGCGTGAGTTGTGCTGCTGGGCATAGGCGACGGCGGCATCGAGGCGGGCGAAGATGCGTTCGGCGTCGGCCTGGTCGTTCTGCTCGCTGGCTTGTTCGGCGTCGGTGCCCTGCGCGGCGTCGCCATCGGCCGCCGTGGCCTGGGCGATGTTGGCGTTGGCGTCGGCCGGGGTGTCCTTGGCCGGGGCCGTCTCGCCCTTGTCTTTTTGCGGCTCGGCGGCCGGCTTGCTTTCCACCCGCGCCTGCGGGCTGTCGGCAAGCAGGTCGGGCAAGCTCAGGCTCAGGCTGTGCCAACCGATATCGGGGAACTTGCGCCGCAGCGGGCCAACCGCGTTCGGCCAGTCGGCGTTCTCGCCGGCACCCGGGACGATGATCACCGCGCCTTGCGGGTCGCTGTCGTTGGCGGGTTTCCACAACGCCAGGAAGCTTTCGTTGCCGGCCTGCAAGGTCTCTTGCTCGGCCTTGGGCACCAGGCGCTCCAGGGCCTGCGCATCTTCCTGGCTACGTTCCAGCAGGGGCGGTCGCGGCTCTGCCGCCGCGCTTGCCTCGGCGGCTGCGGGTTGTTTTTCGGCGTCGGCGGCCAGGGCGCCGAGGGGCAGGAGCGAGGCGAGGCAGCACATTGCCAGCGTCGTGCGATAAAGTGTCAACATGGATCAACCCAAGGCCAGAATAATACCGGCAGCCTAATAGTATTTGCCCGAGACGGCCATGCTGCAGGGCCGCCCTTGCCAAGACGAGCGTGTGAATGAAGCGATTGCGTCGCCTGTGGGTTATCGGCTGCTTGTTGCTGCCCTTGATCGCCTTGGCAAGGCCGCAAGCCCCGCCAGCGGTCGCGCTGGAGCCTGCCCAGCAGCAATGGCTGGACAGCCACCGCAGCCTGCGCGTGGGCCTGGTGCTGCAGGCGCCCTATGCCCAGTTCGACCGCCGCCTGCAGCAGCTCTACGGAGCCAACGTGGAACTGGTGAACGGGCTGGCCCGGGCGCTCGACCTGGACCTGACCTGGCGCAACTTCAGTGACCAGGCCAGCCTCGAGCACGCCCTGCAGGCCGGCGAAATCGACTTTGCCCCAGGCCTGACCCAGACCCCCGCCAGCCTGCGCAAATGGCTGTTCAGCGACCCGTACATGCGCGTGCCGCAACTGGTGGTGGGGCCACGCACCGGGGCAATGGCCGTGGAGCTGGAAAAGCTCGATGCCGACCAGCGTGTCGCGGTGCGCATGCCCAGCGTGCTGGCCGACTACCTGCGCGGCAACTACCCCAACCTCAACCTGCAGGGCGTGCCCACTGAGCGCGAGGCCTTGCAGTGGGTGATCGGCGGCCAGGCGAGCCTTGCGGTGCTCGATGAGGCCCAGCTCAGCCGGCTGTCGCGGGAAAGCGAGTTCAGCGAGCTGGTGGTGGTGGGTGACATCGGCCTGCCGCAGTTGCTGCGGGTGGGCTCGCGGCGTGACTGGCCGATGCTGGCCGATGTGCTCGAACGCGGCCTGCAGGCCATGCCGGCCAAGGAGCTGGAGCAGCTGCACCAGCGCTGGCTGCAACCCAGATACCCGCGCCTGAGCGAGTCGGCCGGCTTCTGGCAGAACCTGGCCTTGCTGTTCGGCCTGCTGCTGTTGTGCGCCCTGGCCACCCTGGTATGGCAGCGCCGCCAGCAGCGCCAGCTCGAGCGCAGCCTGTTGACAGCCAGGGAAACGCTGGCCGAGCGGCAGGTGCGTGAAGAAGCGCTGCGCCTGAGCCAGTTCGCCATCGACCAGAGCACCGTTGGCATTCTCTGGGTCAGCTGGGACAGCCATGTGCGTTACGCCAACCATGCGGTGGAGCGCATGCTCGGCTACGCCGAAAGCGAACTGCTCGAACGCCCATTGATCGACTTCGAGCCGAACCTTGGCATGGACCGCTGGCTGCAGTTGTGGAAGGGCGCGCGCACCGGTGAGGGCGGGGCACGGCAGTTCGAGACGCACTGCCTGCGCGCCGATGGCAGCACCTTGCCGGTGGAGTTGTCGCTGAGCTTCCTGCGCTTTCGCGATGCCGAGTACCTGGTGGTCTACCTCGCCGACGTGACCGAACGCCACCGCGCCCTGGCGGCGCTGCGTGAAAGCGAGGCGCGGCTCAAGGGCATTGCCGGCAACGTGCCGGGCCTGGTGTTTCGCCTGGAGCCGGCCCCTGCCGAAGGTGAGCCGGAGTTCCCCTACATAAGCGAGGGCAGCGAGGCGCTGGTCGGCTACACCCCAACGCAGATCCAGCACCCGCAGATGGGCCTGCGCAACCTGGTGCACCCCCAGGACCGCGCCGATTATCACCAGGTGCAGGACCTGGCCATCGCCAGCGGCCAGGATTGGTCATGGCAGGGGCGCATCCTGACCCGCGACGGCGAGCAGCGCTGGGCCGACATCAAGGCCAGTGCCCGACACCTGGCCAATGGCCGAGTGGTGTGGGACGGCGTGGTCTGGGACATCACCCAGGGCAAGCGCGCCGAGCTGGCGCTGGGCAAGTCCCAGGAGCAGCTGCGCGAGCTGTCGGCGCACCTGGAGAGCGTGCGCGAGGAAGAAAAAGCCCGCATCGCCCGCGAAGTGCACGATGAACTCGGCCAGATGCTGACGGTGCTCAAGCTCGAAGTGTCGATGTGCGAGCTGGCGTTCGCCGAGCTGGACCCGGCGCTGAACGAGCGCCTGGCGAGCATGAAGCGCCTGATTGCCCAGTTGTTCCAGCTGGTGCGCGACGTGGCCACGGCACTGCGCCCGCCAATTCTCGACGCCGGCATCGCCTCGGCCATCGAATGGCAGGCCCGGCGTTTCGAAAGCCGCACGCAGATTCCTTGCCTGGTACAGGTGCCGGAGCACCTGCCGGCATTGAGCGATGCCAAGGCCACCGGGCTGTTCCGCATCCTGCAGGAGGCATTGACCAACGTGATGCGCCATGCCCAGGCGCACAGCGTGGAAATCGAGCTGGTGCGCGAAGGCGGTTACTTGCGCATGACCGTCAGCGACGATGGCCGCGGGTTCTGCCACGATCAACCCAGGCCGGCCTCGTTCGGCCTGGTGGGGGTGCGTGAGCGGGTGCTGATGCTCGGTGGCAGCATGCGGCTTGACAGCGAACCAGGCGAGGGCACGAGCCTGAGCGTGGCCATTCCCTTGGATAGAGGAGAGCAAGCGTGATTCGAGTGCTGGTGGCCGAAGACCACACCATCGTCCGTGAAGGCATCAAGCAATTGATCGGCCTTGCCAAGGATATGCACGTGGCCGGGGAGGCCGGCAATGGCGAGCAGTTGCTGGAGACCTTGCGCCATACCCCGTGCGAGGTGGTGTTGCTGGACATTTCCATGCCCGGGGTCAACGGCCTCGAGGCCATCCCGCGGATTCGCGCGCTGGACAACCCCCCGGCGATCCTGATGTTGTCCATGCACGACGAGGCGCAGATGGCCGCCCGTGCGCTCAAGGCCGGCGCCGCCGGCTATGCCACCAAGGACAGCGACCCGGCCTTGCTGCTCACGGCGATCCGCCGGGTGGCGGGCGGCGGGCGCTACATCGACCCGGCGCTGGCCGACCGCATGGTGTTCGAAGTCGGCCTGACCGAAACCCGCCCGCTGCATACGTTGCTGTCGGAGCGCGAGTTCTCGGTGTTCGAGCGCCTGGCCCAGGGCGCCAACGTCAACGACATCGCCCAGCAACTGGCGCTGTCGAGCAAGACCATCAGCACCCACAAAGCGCGGCTGATGCAGAAGCTCAAGGTCAACTCGCTGGCGGAGCTGGTGAAGTACGCCATGGAGCACAAGCTGGTGTGACTGTTCTGGTTGCGACAAGCGTGTAGGGCAATCCCTACACGCATTCTTCCACCCGGATGATGGCATTCTCTCTTCAGCCCCGATTTCCGGGCGCTTGCGCCTGCTCTAGTCTTTTGCCACGCAGTCATCCAACAAGAAGGTGCAGGCATGAGCGAGGCGAATTCGAATGCGGCCACTGGCGAAACGCTGGTCAGCTTCCGTGGTGTGCAGAAGAGCTACGACGGCGAATCGCTGATCGTCAAAGACCTCAACCTGGACATTCGCAAAGGTGAGTTCCTCACCCTGCTCGGGCCGTCCGGCTCGGGCAAGACCACCAGCCTGATGATGCTCGCCGGGTTCGAAACCCCCACCGCCGGTGAAATCCAGCTGGCGGGGCGTTCGATCAACAACGTGCCGCCGCACAAGCGCGACATCGGCATGGTGTTCCAGAACTACGCGCTGTTCCCGCACATGACGGTGGCCGAGAACCTGGCCTTCCCCTTGAGCGTGCGCAACCTGAGCAAGACCGACATCAGCGAGCGGGTCAAGCGGGTGCTCAACATGGTCCAGCTCGACGCCTTCGCCAAGCGCTACCCCGGGCAATTGTCCGGCGGCCAGCAGCAGCGTGTGGCCCTGGCCCGCGCCCTGGTGTTCGAGCCGCAGCTGGTGCTGATGGACGAGCCGCTCGGCGCCCTCGACAAGCAGCTGCGCGAACACATGCAGATGGAGATCAAGCACATCCACCAGCGCCTCGGCGTGACCGTGGTGTACGTGACCCACGACCAGGGCGAGGCGCTGACCATGTCCGACCGCGTGGCGGTGTTCCACCAGGGCGAGATCCAGCAGATCGCCGACCCGCGCACGCTTTATGAAGAGCCACGCAACACCTTCGTCGCCAACTTCATCGGCGAGAACAACCGCATCAACGGTACCCTGCTGGCCAGTGATGGCAAGCGCTGCCAGGTGCAGCTGGCGCGCGGCGAGCGGGTCGAGGCGCTGGCGGTGAATGTCGGCCAGGCCGGGGAGCCGGTGACCTTGTCGATCCGCCCCGAGCGCGTGCGCCTCAATGGCCACAGCCAAAGCTGCGTCAACCGCTTCTCCGGCCGCGTGGCCGAGTTCATCTACCTGGGCGACCACGTGCGCGTGCGCCTGGAGGTCTGCGGCAAGGCCGACTTCTTCGTGAAGCAGCCGATTGCCGAGCTCGACCCGGCGCTGGCCGTGGGCGATGTGGTACCGCTGGGCTGGGAGGTGGAGCACGCGCGCGCGCTCGATCCGATTGCCGAAGCCCACTGATGGATTGCTTCACCAACCCTGTACTGTGGAGAGAATAATAATGCGCAAGCAGTTGAAACTGACCGCCCTGGCCCTTGGCCTGTTCGCCGCCGGCCAGACCATGGCAGCGGACCTGACCGTGATTTCCTTCGGTGGCGCCAACAAGGCGGCCCAGGTCAAGGCGTTCTACGAGCCTTGGGAAAAGGCCGGCAATGGCAAGATCACCGCGGGCGAATACAACGGTGAGATGGCCAAGGTCAAAGCCATGGTCGATACCAAGAGCGTGAACTGGAACCTGGTGGAAGTGGAGTCGCCGGAGCTGGCCCGCGGTTGTGACGAAGGCATGTTCGAACAGCTCGACCCGGCCCTGTTCGGCAAAGAAAGTGACTATGTGAAGGGCGCCATCCAGCCATGCGGCGTGGGCTTCTTCGTCTGGTCCACGGTACTTGCCTACAACGCCGACAAGCTCAAGACCGCGCCTACCAGCTGGGCCGATTTCTGGGACACGAAAAAATTCCCAGGTAAGCGCGGCCTACGCAAAGGCGCCAAGTACACCCTCGAATTCGCCCTGATGGCAGACGGCGTGGCGCCGAAGGACGTTTATCAAGTGCTGGGTACCAAGGAAGGCCAGGACCGCGCCTTCAAGAAACTCGACGAACTCAAGCCCAGCATCCAGTGGTGGGAAGCCGGCGCCCAGCCGCCGCAGTACCTGGCCTCGGGTGACGTGGTCATGAGCTCGGCCTACAACGGCCGCATCGCTGCGGTGCAGAAGGAAAGCAACCTGAAGGTGGTATGGAACGGCGGTATCTACGACTTCGACGCCTGGGCCATTCCGAAAGGCGCCAAGAATAAGGAAGAAGCGGAGAAGTTCATCGCCTTCAGCGTGAAGCCAGAGCAGCAGAAGACCTACTCCGAAAACATCGCCTACGGCCCGGCCAACTCCATGGCCGTCCCGCTGCTGGCGGATGCAGTGAAGAAGGACATGCCGACCACGCCTGAGAACATCGCCAACCAGGTGCAGATCGACGTGGCCTTCTGGGCCGACAACAGCGAACAGCTGGAGCAACGCTTCAACGCCTGGGCGGCGAAGTAAACGACAGGAGCCGCTGTTGCGGCCCGTCGGCGGCAAGCCGGCTCCCACAGCTGAGGTAGTGTGGGAACCGGCTTGCCGGCGATGGGCTGCACAGCAGCCCCAAATTCAGCCTGTTTTGCGGAGTTCGCCATGGCCATTGCAATGCCCCTGAACGAAGGCGCAGGTCCAAACCTGAAGCAGCGCCTCAAGCACGCCGAGCGGGTCAACCGCTGGAAGGCCCAGGCGTTGATCGCGCCGCTGGCGCTGTTTCTCCTGCTGGTGTTCCTGGTGCCGATCGCGGCGCTTTTGTACAAGAGCGTCGGCAACCCGGAAGTGGTCGGCGGCCTGCCGCGCACGGTCGAGACCATCGCCCGCTGGGATGGCAAGAGCTTGCCGGGTGAAGAGGTGTACAAGGCCCTGGGCCAGGACCTGGCCGAGTCGCGCAAGAACCAGACCCTGGGCGACCTCTCCAAGCGCCTGAACATGGAACTGGCCGGCTACCGCAGCCTGTTGGCGAAAACCGCGCGGGCGCTGCCGTTCAAGGAAGAGCCGGCCTCATATAAAGATGCCCTGCAGGCACTCGACGAGCGTTGGGGCGACCCGGCCTATTGGCAGGCGATCCGCCGCAATACCAGTTCGGTGACATCGTTCTACCTGCTGGCGGCGCTCGACCACCGTATCGACGACCTCGGCGAGCTGGCCAAGGCCACGCCTGACCAGGCCATCTACCTGGACATCTTTGCCCGCACCCTGTGGATGGGTGTGGTGATCACGGCCATCTGCCTGGTGCTGGCCTACCCGCTGGCCTACTTGCTGGCCAACCTGCCGACCCGGCAGAGCAACCTCTTGATGATCCTGGTGCTGCTGCCGTTCTGGACTTCGATCCTGGTGCGGGTGGCGGCGTGGATCGTGCTGCTGCAGTCGGGCGGGCTGATCAACAGTGCGCTGATGGCGATGGGCATCATCGACCAGCCGCTGGAGCTGGTGTTCAACCGCACCGGCGTGTACATCTCGATGGTGCACATCCTGCTGCCGTTCATGATTTTGCCGTTGTACAGCGTGATGAAGGGCATTTCGCCCAGCTACATGCGCGCGGCGATTTCGCTCGGTTGCCACCCGTTCGCCAGCTTCTGGCGGGTGTACTTCCCGCAGACCTACGCAGGTGTGGGCGCCGGTTGCCTGCTGGTGTTCATCCTGGCCATCGGCTACTACATCACCCCGGCGCTGCTCGGTAGCCCCAACGACCAGATGGTCAGCTACTTCGTCGCCTTCTATACCAACACCAGCATCAACTGGGGCATGGCCACCGCGCTGGGCGGGCTGTTGCTGCTGGCGACCGTGCTGCTGTACCTGATCTATAGCTGGCTGGTCGGCGCCAGCCGCCTGCGCCTGAGCTGAGGAGCCTTGTGATGCTGAGCCCATACATGTCGCCCGTGGAGCGGGTGTGGTTCTACAGCCTGCGCATTCTGTGCGGCCTGATCCTGCTGTTCTTGGTGCTGCCGGTGCTGGTGATCGTGCCGCTGTCGTTCAACAGTGGCAGTTTCCTGGTGTATCCGCTGCAGGGCTTCTCGCTGCAGTGGTACCACGACTTCTTCGCCTCGGCCGAATGGATGCGGGCGCTGAAGAACAGCATCATCGTCGCCCCGGCGGCGACGCTGCTGGCCATGGTGTTCGGCACCTTGGCCTCGATCGGCCTGACCCGCGGCGACTTCCCGGGCAAGTCGCTGGTGATGGCGCTGGTGATTTCGCCGATGGTGGTGCCGGTGGTGATCATCGGCGTGGCCAGTTACCTGTTCTTCGCCCCGCTGGGCATGGGCAACAGCTTCATCTCGCTGATTCTGGTGCATGCGGTGCTGGGTGTGCCGTTCGTCATCATTACCGTGTCGGCGACCTTGCAGGGCTTCAACTACAACCTGGTGCGCGCGGCTGCCAGCCTGGGCGCCTCGCCGTTGCTGGCGTTCCGTCGGGTGACCTTGCCTTTGATTGCGCCTGGGGTGATTTCCGGGGCGCTGTTCGCCTTTGCCACTTCGTTCGATGAAGTGGTGGTGACGCTGTTTCTGGCCGGCCCGGAGCAAGCGACCTTGCCGCGGCAGATGTTCAGCGGCATTCGCGAGAACCTCAGCCCGACCATTGCGGCGGCGGCGACCTTGCTGATTGGCTTCTCGGTGGTGTTGTTGCTGACCCTGGAGTGGTTGCGTGGGCGCAGCGAGAAGCTGAGGACGCAGCAGCCTGGTTGATTGATGCTTGCCTGTGCTGGCCTCATCGCCGGCAAGCCGGCTCCCACAGGTAGGGCAGTGCAGATCCTGTGGGAGCCGGCTTGCCGGCGATGAGGCCGGTTCAGACAAAGGAGACACCCGTCGACACGGATTGATACCAATCAGCCTGTATCCAATTCCCTGAGTTACAATGCGCGCCACCGTGATTCTGCCAACAGGTGCGCCATGCAGCCCTACGCTATTGCCCCCTCCATTCTCTCCGCCGATTTCGCCCGCCTGGGCGAGGACGTCGACAAGGTGCTGGCCGCCGGCGCCGACATCGTTCACTTCGATGTGATGGACAACCACTACGTCCCCAACCTGACCATCGGCCCGATGGTCTGCACCGCGCTGCGCAAGTACGGCGTGACCGCGCCGATCGACGTGCACCTGATGGTCAGCCCGGTCGACCGCATCATCGGCGACTTCATCGAAGCTGGCGCCACCTACATCACCTTCCACCCGGAAGCCTCGCAGCACATCGACCGTTCGCTGCAGTTGATCAAGGACGGCGGCTGCAAGGCCGGCCTGGTGTTCAACCCGGCGACCAGCCTGGATGCCCTGAAGTACGTGATGGACAAGGTCGACATGGTGCTGCTGATGAGCGTCAACCCAGGCTTCGGCGGGCAGAAGTTCATCCCCGGCACCCTCGACAAGCTGCGCGAGGCCCGCGCCCTGATCGATGCCAGTGGCCGTGATATCCGCCTGGAAATCGACGGCGGCGTCAACGTCAACAACATCCGCGAGATCGCAGCCGCGGGCGCCGACACCTTCGTCGCCGGCTCGGCCATCTTCAATGCCCCGGACTACCAGGAAGTCATCGCCAAGATGCGCGCCGAACTGGCCCAGGCGCGCCCATGAGCGGCTTCGAGCAGCTGTTCCCGGGGACGCTGCCCAGGCTGGTGATGTTCGATCTGGACGGCACCCTGATCGACTCGGTACCTGACCTGGCCGCCGCCGTGGACCGCATGCTGCTCGAACTCGGGCGCCCGCCCGCAGGCCTCGAGGCCGTGCGCCACTGGGTAGGCAACGGTGCCCAGGTGCTGGTGCGCCGGGCCCTGGCCGGCGGCATCGAGCACGCTTCGGTGGACGATGCCCTGGCCGACCAGGCGCTGGCGTTGTTCATGGAGGCGTATGCCGACAGCCATGGGCTGACCGTCATCTACCCCGGTGTGAAGGATACCCTGCGCTGGCTGCACAAGCAGGGCGTGGAGATGGCGCTGATCACCAACAAGCCCGAACGCTTCGTCGGGCCGTTGCTGGACCAGATGAAGATCGGCCGCTATTTCCGCTGGATCATCGGCGGCGACACGCTGCCAGAGAAAAAGCCCGACCCCGCAGCGCTGCTGCACGTGATGAAAATGGCCGGCGTCACGCCGGAGCAATCGCTGTTCGTCGGTGACTCGCGCAGCGACGTGCTGGCGGCCAAGGCTGCCGGTGTGCAGTGCGTTGGCCTGAGCTATGGCTACAACCATGGCCGGCCGATCGATGAAGAATCGCCGAACCTGGTGATCGACGACCTGCGCGCGCTGCTGCCCGGTTGCGCAGACCCGGCCACTGGGATAACGTTGGCGGACCTTCAAGCCTCACAAGACAGAGAGTCCCCCGTGGCGGTCACTGGCAAATTCTGGATGAAAGTCATCAAGGCACTGGCCCGTTGGCGCTGGCGCGCCTGACTCCTGCCCGCCGGCGCCTGCCGGCCCGTCCGCTTGCCCGACCCTATTGCTGCTTGCCACGAGGCTACCCATGACCCGCGAAGAATTCCTGCGCCTGGCCGCTGCCGGCTACAACCGCATTCCCCTGGCCTGCGAAACCCTGGCCGACTTCGACACGCCGCTGTCGATCTACCTGAAACTGGCCGACCAGCCCAACACCTACCTGCTCGAATCGGTGCAGGGCGGCGAGAAGTGGGGCCGTTACTCGATGATCGGCCTGCCGTCGCGCACGGTGATGCGCGTGCACGGCTACCACGTCAGCATCCTCCAGGATGGCGTGGAAGTGGAAAGCCATGACGTCGAAGACCCGCTGGCCTTCGTCGAAGCCTTCAAGGACCGCTACAAGGTCGCTGACATCCCCGGCTTGCCTCGCTTCAACGGCGGCCTGGTGGGCTACTTCGGCTACGACTGCGTGCGCTATGTGGAAAAACGCCTGGGCGCCAGCCCCAACCCGGACCCACTGGGCGTGCCGGACATCCTGCTGATGGTTTCCGACGCCGTGGTGGTGTTCGACAACCTGGCGGGCAAGATGCACGCCATCGTGCTGGTCGACCCGGCCCAGGAGCAGGCGTTCGAACAAGGCCAGGCACGCCTGCAGGGCCTGCTGGAAACCCTGCGCCAGCCGATCACGCCGCGCCGTGGCCTCGACCTCAGCGGCCCGATGGCGGCCGAGCCGGAATTTCGCTCCAGCTATACCCGCGACGATTACGAGAACGCGGTAGGGCGCATCAAGGAATACATCCTGGCGGGCGACTGCATGCAGGTGGTGCCGTCGCAGCGCATGTCGATCGACTTCAAGGCCGCGCCCATCGACCTGTACCGTGCGCTGCGCTGCTTCAACCCGACGCCTTACATGTACTTCTTCAACTTCGGCGACTTCCATGTGGTAGGCAGCTCGCCGGAAGTGCTGGTGCGGGTGGAGGACAACCTGGTCACCGTGCGCCCGATTGCCGGCACGCGCCCGCGCGGGGCGACCGAAGAGGCCGACCGGGCGTTGGAAGACGACCTGCTGTCGGACGAGAAAGAAATCGCCGAGCACCTGATGCTCATCGACCTGGGCCGCAACGACGTGGGCCGGGTGTCGTCGACCGGCAGCGTGCGCCTGACCGAGAAGATGGTGATCGAGCGTTACTCCAACGTGATGCACATCGTATCCAACGTCACCGGCCAGCTGCGCCAGGGCCTGACCGCCATGGATGCACTGCGGGCGATCCTGCCGGCGGGCACCTTGTCGGGTGCGCCGAAAATCCGCGCGATGGAAATCATCGACGAACTGGAGCCGGTCAAGCGTGGCGTCTATGGGGGCGCGGTGGGCTACTTCGCCTGGAACGGCAACATGGATACCGCGATTGCCATTCGCACGGCGGTGATCAAGGACGGCGAACTGCATGTGCAGGCTGGCGGCGGCATCGTTGCCGACTCGGTGCCAGCGCTGGAGTGGGAAGAAACCATCAACAAGCGCCGGGCGATGTTCCGTGCGGTGGCGTTGGCCGAGCAGACCTCTGCCAAGTGACACGAATGGGGCCGCATTGCGGCCCCAGCTGTTTTCAGAAGTCGACGCTGACGCCCAGGCTCACCCCCTGCTGGGTTAACTCATCGCTCTTGCGCCAGTTGTAATTGCCCCGCAGGTGCACCCCCGCCACCAGCTCATGGCTCACCCCGAGGCTCGCTCGGGTCAGGTCGCTGTGCGGCGTATACCCGGTCAGGGTGATATCGTTGGCCGGCAGCGTCGTCAGGTGCATGGTCACATCCTGCCGGTCATCCTCGAACTCATGCTCCTGCGCCACCTCGGCGAACACGCGGGTGCTCGGCAGCACCTGCACGCTGCCGAGCAGGCCCACGCCCAGGCGCCGCGAGGTGCGGTCCTGGTCGTCGAAGCCCAGCGCGGTCGAGCGCCCGCTCTTCTCGTCATACCCATCGACCTTCACCCGCGCATAGTCGGCACTGATGAACGGTGCCAGCTGCCAACTGCTGGCCTCGGCCGCCAGGTTGTAACCCAGGCGTCCGGTCACGGCCCAGGCTTTGCCATCTGTGTCGCCTTTCTCGCTGCGGTCATTCACGCCCAGCGCGAAGGTGCGCTTGAGGTCGCGATAATCCAGGTGCCCGGCCGTCAGCGCGGCATCCGCCCACCAGCGGTCCTGGCGGAACTGGGCGAAGGCGGTGGCCAGGTAGCTGTCGAGCTTGTAGTCCGAATCCTGTGCACCTGCTTCCAGTTTCTGCCGGTAGGCGCCACCGGCCAGGCCCAGGCGCCAGGCGTCGTTCAGCCGATAACTGCCGCCCAGGGTCAGGTTGTAGCCATGGCCGTCTGCACTGGCGGCGCTGCGCTGGCTGTCGAAGTCCAGGTCCTGTGCGCCGGTGCTGACGAAGGGTTGCCATTGCCCCACCGCTTGCCAGGGTGTCTGCCACTGATTGCGCAGCTCGTCCTGGTGCGCACGCAGGCTGGCGTGGGCCATTTCCGGGAGCAATGTCAGCTCCCACGGGGCGGCGAGGATCGAATAGGCGTAGTCGGCGATTAGCTGTTGGCCGGCGATGGTGGGGTGGACCGAGTCGTTGAACAGCAGCTTGGTCGGGTCGGGTGTCAGGCCGTTGATGCCGTACACGGGGTTCTCCACGCAGCTGTTGCCGCTGTAGCAGGTGCCCACCAGGTTCTGGCCGCTGGCCAGGCCGAAATCAGCCGGGCTGGCCAGCGCTTCATTCAGCAGCCGCGGGATGTTCAACGGAATGATCTCGGCGTCGACCTGATTGAGCTGGCTGACCAGTGACTGGTTGAACACGGCGGAAAGTTGCGACAGCGGGTTCTGCATGGGCGTGCCGCTGAAATTGGGAGTCTGGCCCAGGTCGGGCAGCAGCCACACCATGATGTAGCGGGCGCCGCCCTGCTGCAGGGCCTGGGCACTGGCCGCCAGGCGCGCGCCGGCGGCTGCAGCGTCGGCCGGTGAGTTGACCAGGCCCTGGAGGAAGTCATTGCCACCGCCGGTCAGGTAGTAGAGCGCATTGGGGTCGGCCCGCTGGCCGTTGGCAAGGTAGCCCGGCCGGTCGCGCAGTACCGTGCCAGCGCCTTGCTGGCCCGGGGGGATCACGGTTTCGGACGTGTCGGTGATCGATGCCAGGATCTGCCCGGTGGTATAGCCGCCAACGGCCCAGTTGTTGCCATCGGGAAGGCCCCGGGCCGCATTGCCAGGTGAGGTCGAGGGGCCCAGTTCGCTGGCGCTGAAGCCCAGTTTGCCGCCAAGGATCATCGGCGACACCGGCGCGAAGTTGCCTTGTGCGTCACGGTTGGTGAAGCGGGCGCCTGGCGTGCCGCCTGCCAGGTCGGGAAATTGCCCGGCATCGCTGAGGCTGTCGCCGAACACGATCAGGGTGGAGTAGGGCGAGGGGGCGGCGAGGGCCTGGCCACAGGCGAGGGCCAGTGAGGCGAGGGTGAAACGCAGCAGCGGTGCTTTGCGCATCGATGAACATCCTTTTCATTGTTTTTATGGGAACAACCTGATCGACCTTAGCAAATCGTCGGGCATGGCTCCCAAGTCCATTCGTTTCCCCGTGTTTACGGGCATATTGCGCCCGTCGCGCCGGTAGGCTACTGTGCCGGGACGTATGAGCGAGACCTATCCTGTGTTGATCGTCAGTAAACTCTTGATGCGCGTAATCAAGGCCCACGCCCGTTGGCGTTGGCGCGCCTGACTTTATCTCCTGCCGGCCCGTCCGGCCCGCCCCCGTTTACCTTCCCGTTTGCTTAAACATCCACTGCCCACGCGCGTGGCCGGGGAAGGTTCGAATTCAAAGTCAGTAGATTCAAGAGGTTCAACCGATGTTACTGATGATCGACAACTACGACTCATTCACCTACAACGTCGTCCAGTACCTGGGCGAGCTGGGTGCCGAGGTGAAGGTCATTCGCAACGATGAAATGACCATCGCCCAGATCGAAGCCCTCAACCCCGAGCGCATCGTCGTCTCCCCAGGCCCGTGCACACCCAGCGAAGCGGGTGTTTCCATCGAGGCCATCCTGCATTTTGCCGGCAAGCTGCCGATCCTGGGCGTGTGCCTTGGCCATCAGTCCATCGGCCAGGCCTTTGGCGGTGACGTGGTGCGTGCGCGCCAGGTGATGCATGGCAAGACCAGCCCGGTGCAGCACCGCGACCTCGGCGTGTTCGCCGGCCTCAACAACCCGCTGACGGTGACCCGCTACCATTCGCTGGTGGTCAAGCGCGAGACGCTGCCCGACTGCCTGGAAGTGACCGCCTGGACCGCCCACGATGACGGCTCGGTCGACGAGATCATGGGCCTGCGCCACAAGACGCTGAATATCGAAGGGGTGCAGTTCCACCCCGAGTCCATCCTCACCGAGCAGGGCCACGAGCTGTTCGCCAACTTCCTCAAGCAGACCGGCGGCCGCCGCTAAGGATCGAACATGGATATCAAGAGCGCGTTGAGCCGTATCGTCGGCCACCTGGACCTGAGCACCGAGGAAATGCGCGGCGTCATGCGCCAGATCATGACCGGCCAGTGCAGCGAAGCGCAGATCGGCGCCTTCCTGATGGGCATGCGCATGAAGAGCGAGAGCATCGACGAGATCGTCGGTGCCGTTTCGGTGATGCGCGAGCTGGCCGACAAGGTCGAGCTGAAAAACCTCGATGGCGTGGTCGATATCGTCGGTACCGGCGGTGACGGCGCCAACATCTTCAACGTTTCCACCGCCTCGTCGTTC
Source organism: Pseudomonas faucium (assembly GCF_021602585.1). Classification (GTDB taxonomy): domain Bacteria; phylum Pseudomonadota; class Gammaproteobacteria; order Pseudomonadales; family Pseudomonadaceae; genus Aquipseudomonas; species Aquipseudomonas faucium. The sequence continues at coordinate 14,193 of NZ_BQIP01000035.1, read as the reverse complement.
GTTCTGGCGGCAGCGGGTTGCCCGGTCGCCAAGCATGGCAACCGCGCTGTGTCCGGCAAGAGCGGCAGCGCCGACCTGCTGGAAGCCGCCGGCATCTACCTGAACTTGACGCCAACCCAGGTTGCGCGTTGCATCGACAGCCTCGGCATCGGCTTCATGTTCGCGCAAAGCCATCACAGCGCCATGAAGTACGCCGCCGGCCCGCGCCGCGACCTGGGCCTGCGCACCTTGTTCAACATGCTTGGCCCGCTTACGAATCCGGCCGGTGTGAAGCACCAGGTGGTGGGCGTGTTCACCCAGGCGCTGTGCCGCCCGCTGGCCGAGGTGCTGCAGCGCCTGGGCAGCAAGCACGTGCTGGTGGTGCACTCCAAGGACGGCCTGGACGAGTTCAGCCTGGCCGCGCCGACCTTCGTCGCCGAACTGAAAAATGACCAGATCAGCGAATACTGGGTCGAGCCTGAAGACCTCGGCATGAAGAGCCAGAGCCTGCACGGCCTGGCCGTCGAGAGCCCGCAGGCTTCGCTGGAGCTGATCCGCGATGCCCTGGGCCGGCGCAAGACCGAAAACGGCCAGAAAGCGGCCGAGATGATCGTGCTCAACGCGGGCGCGGCGCTGTATGCCGCTGACCACGCCATGAGCCTCAAGTCGGGTGTGGAACTGGCCCACGACGTCCTGCACACCGGCCTGGCCTGGGAGAAGCTGCAGGAATTGGGAGCCTTCACGGCGGTATTCAAGGTGGAGAACGAAGCATGAGTGTGCCGACGGTGCTGGAAAGGATCATTGCCCGTAAATTCCAGGAAGTGGCCGAGCGCAGCGCCCGCGTCAGCCTTGCCGAACTGGAGCGCCTGGCCAAGGCTGCCGATGCGCCGCGCGGTTTCGCCAATGCGCTGATCGAACAGGCCAAGCGCAAGCAGCCGGCGGTCATTGCCGAAATCAAGAAGGCTTCGCCGAGCAAAGGGGTAATCCGCGAGCACTTCGTGCCGGCGGAGATTGCCGTCAGCTATGAAAAGGGCGGCGCGACTTGCCTGTCGGTGCTGACCGACGTGGATTACTTCCAGGGCGCCGATGAATACCTGCAGCAGGCCCGCGCCGCGGTTTCGCTGCCGGTGATCCGCAAGGACTTCATGGTCGACCCGTACCAGATCGTCGAGGCCCGTGCCCTGGGCGCCGATTGCGTGCTGCTGATCGTGTCGGCGCTGGATGACGTGAAGATGGCCGAGCTGGCCGCCACCGCCAAGGACGTCGGCCTGGACGTGCTGGTCGAAGTGCATGACGGCGATGAGCTGGACCGCGCGTTGAAAACCCTCGATACGCCGCTGGTGGGGGTCAACAACCGCAACCTGCATACCTTCGACGTCAGCCTGGAGACCACCCTCGACCTGCTGCCGCGCATTCCGCGTGACCGTCTGGCCATTACCGAGAGCGGCATTTTCAACCGCGCCGATGTGGAGCTGATGGAAATCAACGAGGTCTACTCGTTCCTGGTCGGCGAGGCATTCATGCGGGCCGAACAGCCTGGGCTGGAGCTGCAGCGGTTGTTCTTCCCCGAGCAGGTGAAGAAGACCGTTCAGCAACTGGACTGATTGAAACGAAGCCGGCTTTATGCCGGCTTTTTTGTCTGTCTGTTCTGGCCTCTTCGCGGGGCAAGCCCGCTCCCACAATGACACTCCAGTTCCTGAGTGCAGCAAGAACCTGTGGGAGCGGGCTTGCCCCGCGAAGAGGCCAGGGAAAACAACATGAAAGATGGATCAATGATCGATCAACCCCTGGCCCTCACCGTCGAACAAGGCCTGCATGCCGAACAGGAACTGTTGGCCGCCGTATGCCGCGGCGACCAGGAATGCGGCGTGCTGTTCTGGCGGCCGACCGACCACGCCCTGGTCATGCCCCGGCGCATGAGCCGGCTGGAAAACTTCGAAGCCGCTTGCGCGGAGCTGGCAATTGCCGGCTGGCCGGTGCTGTTGCGCGAAACCGGCGGTGAGCCGGTACCGCAGTCGCATTCGACGGTGAACGTGGCCCTGGTCTATGTCGCCCCGCGCAGCGAAGGCGACCACGGCCGCATCGAAAACGCCTACGAGCGCCTGTGCCTGCCGCTGTGCGATGTGTTGCGCGAGTGGGGTGGCGTGGCATCGGTGGGCGAAATCGACGGCGCCTTCTGCGATGGCCGCTACAACGTTAACCTCAATGGCCGCAAGCTGGTCGGTACGGCCCAGCGCTGGCGCCAGGGGCTGGGCGGCAAGCGCCCGGTGGTGCTGGTGCATGGCGCGCTGCTGCTGGACAACGAGCGCGAATCGATGGTCGCGGCGGTCAACCGCTTCAACGAGTGTTGCGAACTGGAGCAGCGCTGCCGCGCCGACAGCCATATCGCCTTGCATGAAGTGGTGCCCCAGGCGCCCTGGTTCGAGCGCCTGTCCCAGGCATACCGCGAAGTCCTGGCGGCCCTGCCCAGGGATTAACGGGTGCCGTAGACCACCATGGTCTTGCCCTTGACCTGTACCAGGCTGCGTTCTTCCAGATCCTTGAGCACGCGGCCGACCATTTCCCGGGAACAACCGACGATGCGGCCAATTTCCTGGCGGGTGATCTTGATCTGCATGCCGTCCGGGTGGGTCATGGCATCTGGCTGCTTGCACAGGTCGAGCAGGCAGCGCGCCACCCGGCCGGTCACATCGAAGAACGCCAGGTCGCCGACCTTGCGCGTGGTGTTGCGCAGGCGCTGGGCCATCTGGCTGCCGAGGGCGTAGAGGATTTCCGGGTCGTGGCGGGTCAGCTCGCGAAACTTGTCGTAGCTGATTTCTGCCACTTCGCATTCGGTCTTGGCCCGTACCCAGGCGCTGCGCTGCTGGTCGCTGTCGGCAGGTTCGAACAGCCCGAGTTCGCCGAAGAAATCGCCGTTGTTGAGGTAGGCGATGATCATCTCGTGGCCTTCGTCGTCTTCGATCAGGATGGTCACGGAGCCCTTGATGATGTACGACAAGGTTTCGGCACGATCACCGGCGCAGATGATGTTGCTCTTGGCGGTGTAGCGGCGGCGCTGGCAGTGCACCAGCAGCTTGTCGATGTTCTTGATCTTGGCGGGTAGGGCTGAGGCAACCATCACGAAATCCTGTTCGTTGCGAGGCATAGGCTCTTGTTAGTCATTGATTGACGCTGCGCGCCATTCAATTGGCGCCAGCTTATCAGACACTGCAGGATGTTTCGGCACAAATGCGACGCGCATTGAGCTTTTCCGACAGCCATACAAGGCTTAAGCTGACACCCTTTTGCGAATTCCAGGAGTACGGACAGATGAAGGCACGCATCCAGTGGGCCGGTGAAGCGATGTTCCTCGGTGAGTCGGGGAGCGGCCACGTGGTGGTGATGGATGGCCCGCCCGAGGCTGGCGGCCGCAACCTGGGCGTGCGCCCGATGGAAATGCTCCTGCTCGGCCTGGGTGGCTGCAGCAGCTTCGATGTGGTGAGCATCCTGAAGAAGTCCCGCCAGGCGGTGGAAAGCTGCGAAGCCTTCCTGGAAGCCGAGCGCGCCAGTGAAGACCCGAAGGTCTTTACCAAGATCCACATGAACTTCGTGGTCAAGGGCCGTGGGCTCAAAGAGGCCCAGGTCAAGCGGGCGGTGGAGCTGTCGGCGGAGAAGTACTGCTCGGCGTCGATCATGCTGGAGCGCGCTGGTGTGGAAATTACCCACGGCTACGAGATTGTAGAGCTGGGTTGAACCGGAAAAGCTGGGGCCGCAAATGCGGCCTCAGCGTCATGAATCAGTTACGCAGTGCCGGCAAGGCCGCCAGCAACCATTGCGGCAGCCAAGCCCTGACCGCCTGGCTCAACCGCTCCCGGCGCTTCTGATATGCCAGCCCCAGGCCAATCACGCCAAGCCCGATCTGCGTCAGCACCACCGGGAACAGCAGCGATTCGGCAAACACTTCGTAAGACAGATAGCCCAGGTAGGCCGCCACCCCCAGTGCGCCAAACACCATGAACACCGGCCGGCGCAGCAGCACGGCGATTGCCATCAAGCCAAGGTTGACCAGGCAGTACAGCGCCTTGCCCAGTTCACTGTCGCTTTCCATCATCGTCAGCCCGCCCCAGAACGCCGCCAGCCCGGCCAGGTAGCCCCAATGGGCGTAGTCCTCGCGGGTACGGCCGTCGACCAGCACGAACACCAGCAGCAATCCCAGCCCGAACCACAGCGAAACCGTGCGCCGCTGCTCCCAGCTGAACGGTGAGCCATACACCCACTCGCTCAGGTCCATCGACATGAACCACAGCGCGACGGCGATGGGCATCACGATGAACGGGTAGGGAATCAGCCTCAGCATCAGCAGGCCGGCCAGCACCGTGGCCGCCTCCATCACCAGCCAGCCACCCTGCACATAGGTGTAGTACTGGTGATAGTCGGTTTGCGCATCGTCCAGCGGCCACCAGCCCGCCAGGCGTTCGACGGCGAACACGGCCAGCGGCACGATGCTCACTGCAACGGCCGCCAGCACGCCGGCAGCAATGGGTTGCTGGCGCTTTTGCAGGGCCAGGGCGAACAGGGTAATGAGGGCGATGTACAGGGTGGCGATGGCCAGCAGGGCGGCGTCGCCAATGCGCATCCAGGCTTCGGTGAGCAGCCAGCCCATGGCCCCCATGATCAACAGGGCGCCGAAGTAGAAGGCGACGTGAGCCAGCTGGAAGTTGCCACGTGCGGCAGGTTGCTTGCGCAGGAAGTCCAGCAGGGCCTGGTCCTGGCCCGGCTGGAGGATGCCGGCTTGCACGGCGCGCGCCAGGTCCTTGGCGTCGATGCGGTCCGTCATGGGCGTGCCCTTAGATGCGGTAGGTGCTCTTGGTCATGACCTTGGCCATCAAGCTCATGCCGAAGCGAACCGGAGCGGGGAAGCGATAGCCGCCGGCCTCCAGGGCGGATTCGGCGTGGTGCTCTTCATCCACGCGCATCTGTTCGAGGATGGCCCGTGATTTTTCGTCTTCCTGGGGGATCTGCTCGAGGTGTTCGTCCAGGTGCTTGCACACCTGATGCTCGGTAGCGGCGACGAAACCCAGGCTGACCTTGTCGCTGACCAGCCCGGCAAGTGCGCCGATGCCGAACGACATACCGTAGAACAGCGGGTTGAGCACGCTTGGGTGGCTGCCAAGCTGGCGGATGCGCTGTTCGCACCAGGCCAGGTGGTCGACTTCTTCCTCGGCGGCATGTTCCATGGCCTTGCGCACCTGCGGCAGCTTGGCGGTCAGGGCCTGGCCCTGGTACAGCGCCTGGGCGCAGACTTCGCCGGTATGGTTGATGCGCATGAGGCCGGCAACGTGGCGGGTCTGGCTTTCGTCCAGCTCGACATCCGGCTGGATGATGGCCGGCGAGGGCCGGGACGGTTGGCCGCTGAAGGGCAGCAAGGTGCGCATGGCGGTATCGGCCTGCAGCAACAAGCGGTCGAGCGGCGAGTAGTGACGTTCGGTGGCCATCGGGCACCTCCACTGAAGTGATGCCCGACAGTTTACCTCAATCGCCCGGGAGGGGCTTGCCTTGGGTCAGCCCGGTGGCCAGTTCATCTGGCGCTGGCCGAGTACATGCATGTGGATGTGGTAGACGGTCTGGCCGCCTTTGGGGTTGCAGTTCATGACCACGCGGAAACCTTCTTCACAACCTTGCTCGACCGCCAGGCGCTGGGCGGTGAACAGGATATGGCCGGCCAGGGCCTTGTCCTCTTCGGTCAGGTCGTTGAGGGTGCGGATGTGTTTCTTCGGGATGACCAGAAAGTGTACCGGCGCCGCTGGGGCGATGTCCTTGAAGGCCAGGATCTGGTCATCTTCATAGATGATATCCGCCGGGATTTCCCGGTTGATGATTTTGAGGAATAGATCGTCCACAGCACTTGCTCCATGGTGAGGGTCGGGCCGAGTGTACTCAGCCGTGCGCCGCTCGCCCAGTGGCTATTCCATGCCGACCGGGCAGTAGCGGCGGTGGATGAAGCCTGCCAGCTTGCGCGCCAGCCAGCGCGGCATCAGGCGTGGGGCAAAGGCCAGCCAGCGGTTGCGGCGCACCGGCATGATCAGCGCGCGGTTCTTTGCCAGGGCGCGCACGGTGTACAGGGCCACTTCCTCGGGGCTCAGGCAGCGGCTGTTGCCGTCGAGCCGGGGAATGCGCCGCAGCGCCGAGCGCACCGGGCCTGGGCACAATACCGAAACCTTGATGCCGGTGGGCTTGAGCTCTTCGCGCAGCGCTTCGCTGAAGTTCAGCACGTAGGCCTTGCTCGCCGCATAGGTGGCCATCCAGGGGCCGGGTGCCGCTGCCGCAAGGCCGGCGACATTGAGGATCTGCCCGCCACCCTGCACCGCCATCAGGTTGCCGATGGCATGGCACAGGCGGCTCAGGGCCAGGATGTTGACCTCCAGCAGGTCCTGCTCATCGGCCCATTCGTGGGCCAGGAACGGGCCGTAGGTGCGCTGGCCGGCGCAATTGACCAGCAGGTCGATGCGCCGTTCGCCTTCCTCGAGCTCCAGTACGAAGCCTGACAGGCGCAGTGGCTGGCTCAGGTCGCAGGCGCGAAACAGCACTTCGACGCCGAAGCGCTGGGTCAGCTCGATAGCCACCGGCTCCAGGGTCTCGCGATGGCGTGCCACCAGGATCAGGTTGCGCCCGCGCCGCGCCAGGGCTTCCGCCAGGGCCAGGCCCAGGCCGCTGGAAGCACCGGTGATCATGGCGTAACGGGTCATGCAAGGCTCCTGGGGGCTGAAGAGGGCGCCTAGTGTACAACTTGGCCGGGCAAGGTGTTGCCTTTTGCTACAGGGCCTTGGCGCTCAATGCCTGGCTGCGGTTCAGCGCTGCACGGTATTCGCCTTGCAGGCGCTGGATGAGCGCGGCGGCGTCGGGCAGGTCATGGATTTCGCCGACGCCCTGGCCTGCGGACCAGACGGTCTTCCAGACCTTCGCCTCGTCGTCCAGTGGCTTGAGCTTGCCCTGTTCGTGCCCGGCTTTCAGTGCCGCCATGTCGTAGCCCGCCTGCTCCAGGCTCGGGCGCAGGAAACTCGCCGGAATGCCGGAAACCGCGGGGGTATGGATAATGTCGGCGGCATGGGCGTCGAGCAGCATCTGCTTGTAGGCCTCCTGCGCACGGCTCTGGCGGGTGGCGATGAAGCGCGTGCCCATGTAGGCAAGGTCTGCGCCCAGCAACTGGGCCGCGAGGATTTCGTGGCCGTGGTTGATGCAGCCGGCCAACAGCAAGGTCTTGTCGAAAAACTGGCGGATCTCGGCCACCAGGGCGAACGGGCTCCAGGTGCCTGCATGCCCGCCAGCGCCCGCCGCCACGGCGATCAGCCCATCCACGCCCGCCTCGGCGGCCTTCTCGGCATGCCGGCGGGTGGTCACGTCGTGGAACACCAGGCCACCGTAGCTGTGCACCGCATCCACCACTTCCTTCACCGCACCGAGGCTGGTGATGACAATCGGCACGCGGTGTTCGACGCACAGTGCCAGGTCGGCCTGCAGGCGCGGGTTGGTGGGGTGGACGATCAGGTTGACGGCGTAGGGCGCGGGCTCATGCAACTGGGCCAGGCCAGCCTCGATCTCTTCGAGCCAGGCCTTGAAGCCGGCGCTGTCGCGCTGGTTCAGGGCAGGGAAGCTGCCGACGATGCCGTTGCCGCAGCAGGCCAGGACCAGATCAGGGTTGGAAATCAGGAACATGGGGGCAGCGATCACCGGCAAGCGCAGGCGTTGTTCGAGCGAGGCAGGCAAAGACATGGGCAAGGCTCCAGTGCAGAAGGGTGTGCGTCAGAACGGTTTGACCACCACGAGGATCACGATGCCCAGCAGGAACAGCACCGGCACTTCGTTGAACCAGCGATAGTAGACATGGCTGCGGGTATTGGTACCGCTGGCGAAGCGCTTGCGCTGGGCGCCGCACACGTGGTGGTAGCCGGTCAGCAGGATCACCAGGGTCAGCTTGGCATGCAGCCAGCCTTGGCTCAGCCAGCCGGGGGTGAGGTACAGCATCCAGGCGCCGAATACATAGGTGGCGATCATCGCCGGGTTCATGATGCCGCGGTACAGCTTGCGCTCCATGGTAATGAAGCGTTCGCGGCTGATGCTGTCTTCGCTCTGGGCGTGGTAGACGAACAGGCGAGGCAGGTAGAACAGGCCGGCGAACCAGCAGACCACGCTGACGATATGCAGCGCTTTGATCCATAGATAGAGCATGGAGGGAGTTCCTTCAGGTTTTCACGGTGGTCAGATAGTAGAGGCCAAGTGCCCGGAGGGTCACCCGAAGAGTTGTTACAGGCGCCCTGCACCCCTATTATCGTGCGCTTTCCAGTCGGCTCGTTGATAAAGGGGCAAGCGTTATGATCAAGGTCGGTATCGTCGGCGGCACGGGTTACACCGGCGTCGAACTGCTGCGTCTGCTGGCACAGCATCCACAGGCCGAAGTGGCGGTCATCACTTCGCGTTCCGAAGCGGGCGTGGCGGTCGCCGACATGTATCCGAACCTGCGCGGTCACTACGACGGCCTGGCTTTCAGCGTGCCGGACAGCAAGGCTTTGGCAGCGTGTGACGTGGTGTTCTTCGCCACCCCGCACGGTGTTGCCCACGCCCTGGCTGGCGAGCTGCTGGCGGCCGGCACCAAGGTCATCGACCTGTCCGCCGACTTCCGCCTGCAGGACGCCACCGAGTGGGGCAAGTGGTACGGCCAGCCGCACGGCGCGCCTGAGCTGCTCAAGGATGCGGTCTACGGCCTGCCTGAAGTGAACCGCGAGAAGATCCGCCAGGCGCGCCTGATCGCCGTACCGGGTTGCTATCCGACCGCCACCCAGCTGGGTTTCCTGCCGCTGCTCGAGGCCGGCCTGGCCGACCCGTCTCGCCTGATCGCCGACTGCAAGTCGGGTGTCAGCGGGGCAGGGCGCGGTGCCGCCGTGGGCTCGCTGTTCTGTGAGTCCGGCGAAAGCATGAAGGCCTATGCGGTCAAGGGCCACCGCCACCTGCCGGAAATCAGCCAAGGCCTGCGCCTGGCTGCCGGCAAGGACATCGGCCTGACCTTCGTGCCGCACCTGACGCCGATGATCCGTGGCATTCACGCCACCCTGTACGCAAACGTCGTCGATACTTCGGTCGACCTGCAGGCGCTGTTCGAAAAGCGCTATGCCGATGAGCCGTTCGTCGACGTGATGCCAGCGGGCAGCCACCCGGAAACCCGCAGCGTGCGCGGTGCCAACGTCTGCCGCATCGCCGTTCATCGCCCACAGGGCGGTGACCTGGTGGTGGTGCTGTCGGTGATCGACAACCTGGTCAAGGGCGCTTCCGGCCAGGCCGTGCAGAACCTGAACATCCTGTTCGGCCTGGACGAGCGCATGGGCCTGTCCCACGCCGGCCTGCTGCCGTAATCCCAGGTTCGTCGAAAAGGCCCGCCGCGTGCGGGCCTTTTTGTTTGCCGCGACTAAAGCCGCACAATTGTTGACCGATTTTCTCGGAGAAGCGGATAATGCGCGTCATCGAGTTTTAAGGCGGCACTGCGCCGGGAGAATCTACATGAGCGTCGAAACCTTCACCCCCACGGCTTTGGAATTCACCCAAGGGGCAGCGCAAAAGGTCAAGACCCTGGTTTCCGAAGAAGGCAACGAGCGCCTGAAGTTGCGCGTGTTCGTGACCGGTGGCGGCTGTTCGGGCTTCCAGTACGGCTTCACCTTCGATGAAGACGTGGCCGAGGATGACACCATCGTCGAGCGCGAAGGCGTGTCCCTGGTGGTTGACCCGATGAGCTACCAGTACCTGGCTGGCGCCGAGGTGGACTACCAGGAAGGCCTGGAAGGTTCGCGCTTCGTGATCAAGAACCCGAATGCTGCCACTACTTGTGGCTGTGGCTCCTCGTTCTCGATCTGACGCCGGGCGATACGAAAACGCCGCGCATTTGCGCGGCGTTTTGCTTTGTGGCGTAGCCTGTCAGGCCGGGTAGATTGCGCCCAGTACCCGTAGCCCCTTGGCTGCGGTGACGCTGGGGCGGTTGGCGGCGATGCCTTCAAGGCAGCAATGGGCCAGCCAGGCAAAGGCCATGGCCTCGACCCAGTCCGGGTCGACGCCCTGTTCCCCGGTGCTGGTGACCTGGGCATTGGGCAGCAGCCCGGCAAGCCGCGCCATCAGCGCACCGTTGCGGGCACCCCCGCCGCACACCAGCAGGGCCTGCGTGCCTGACTGGGCGTTGAGCAGTGCGTCGATGATGCTGCGCGCGGTCAACTCCAGCAGCGTGGCCTGGACGTCTTCGTCCCGGTAGGCGGGCAGGCGGGCGAGGTGGCCGTCCAGCCAGGGCAGGTTGAACACTTCGCGGCCGGTGCTTTTTGGCCCGCTGCCGGCGAAGAACGGGTCGCCCAGCAGTGTATTGAGCAAATCGCCCTGTACCACGCCGCTGGCTGCCCAGGCACCGTCTGCATCATAGGTGTGGCCACGCTTGCGCTCGACCCAGGCGTCCAGCAATACGTTGCCAGGGCCGCAGTCGAAACCGTGTACCGGCTTGCCCTGCTCGATCAAGCTCAGGTTGCTGAACCCCCCGACATTGAGCACCGCCAGCTGCTTGCCAAGGTGGCTGAACAGCGCCTCGTGGAAGGCGGGCACCAGCGGCGCGCCCTGGCCACCCGCTGCCACGTCGCGGCGGCGGAAGTCGGCAACCACGCTGATACCGGTGAGCTCGGCGAGCAAGGCCGGGTTACCGATCTGCACCGTGAATCCGCGGGCAGGTTCATGGCGGATGGTCTGGCCATGGCTGCCAATGGCGCGGATGGCGTCAGCCCCCAGGCCCTGCTGCGCCAGCAGGTGCTGGATGCCCTCGGCCGCCAGGCTCGCCCAGCGGTTTTCTGCCAGCGCGGCGCGTGCGATCTCGTCCGGGCCGCTGCTGCACAGGCTCAGGAGGTCGCGCCGCAGGTCGGGTGGCATGGGCAGGTAATGGGTGGCGAGCAGTAGCGGCTGCTCGCCTTGTTCGATCAGTGCAATGTCCAGCCCGTCGAGGCTGGTGCCGGACATCACCCCCAGGTAGAGCGCCATGGGATCAGCGCTTGTTCGCTGCGAGCATGGTGGCCTTTTCCTGGTCCATACGGGCGATCAGGGGTTGGCTCTGCTGCAGGAAACGCTGGCGCTCGGCCTTGGCGATCGGGTCGGCCATCGGCACCTTCTGGCTCAATGGGTCGACGTGCACGCCGTTCACCTGGAACTCGTAATGCAGGTGCGGGCCGGTGGACAGGCCGGTGGTGCCGATGTAACCGATGATCTGGCCCTGCTTCACGCTGCTGCCGGTCTTGATACCCTTGGCAAAGCCCTGCATGTGCCCGTAGAGGGTCTTGTAGCTGTTGCCGTGGGCAATGATCACGGTGTTGCCGTAACCCCCGCGACGGCCGGCCAGCTCGATGCGGCCGTCACCGGCGGCCTTGATCGGCGTGCCCCGTGGTGCGGCGTAGTCGACGCCTTTGTGCGCGCGGATCTTGTTCAGGATCGGGTGCTTGCGCCCGGCGGAGAAGCGCGAGCTGATGCGGGCGAAATCGACCGGGGTACGGATGAAAGCCTTGCGCAGGCTGTTGCCGTCGGCGGTGTAGTAGCTGGTGTTGCCCTGCTTGTTGGTATAGCGCACGGCGGTGTAGGTCTTGCCGCGGTTGGTGAAGCGCGCGGAGAGGATGTTGCCGGTGCCGACCACCTTGCCATCCATGACCTTCTGCTCGTAGACCACGTCGAATTCGTCGCCCTGGCGGATGTCCTGGGCGAAGTCGATGTCGTAGCCAAGCACCTTGGCCATGTCCATGGTCATGCTGTGGGAAAGCCCGGCGCGCTGGGCCGAGGCCGACAGCGAGCTCTTGATCACCCCGTGGGCGTAGGCAGTGCGTACCACCGGCTTGCTGATTTCACGATCGAAGGCGTAGCCCTTGGCGGTCTTGGTCAGGCGAATGGTTTCGAGGTTGCTGACCTTGCTGTGCAGGCTGGCCAGTTGGCCATCCTTATCGAGTTCGAACTGCAGCACCTGGCCGTGCTTGAGCTGGCTGAACTGCTTGGCCTGCTTGTTGCTGGCCAGCAGGTCATGCACCGCGTTGGTCGGCAGGCCAACCTTGGCGAACAGCGTCGACAGGGTGTCGCCGCGAGCGACGGTCACTTCGCGATGGCTGGGGTCCTTGGCTTCGGGTTTCTGCTCGGCAGCGGGAGCTTCCTGAGCGGCTTGTTCGGTGCTGGGTTCGGCGCCTTCGATCTGCGCGAAGGGGGTGCCTTGACCGCCTTCGACCTGCACCAGTGGCGCGGCCTTGGACTCGTCCTTCAGTTGTTCGGCCGGGCTTTCCAGTTCCAGGCTGAGGGTGGTCTTCTTTGCTTCGACTTCGCTGGACGGAAATACCAGCAGGGCCAGGCTGAGCAGAGCGGCGATGCCGCTGGCGGCCAACAGATGGCTTTTCGGATAAAGCGGGGGCGCTTTAGGCGTTTCGTTGGTCATAGGTAAGGTGACTTTGAAGAAAAGTGAATATGGAAAAGATGAATGACATGATGAAGATGAAATAACTGTATAAAATATAACCAAATCCACTTTCACGCAAGGGCGCGTAGACGCCGCAAAGCTGCGGTCAGGTCACATTCCATTGCGAAACTTGTATTTGATGGCCGATCTTGTATGGTTGGCTCCCCTTGAATCTGAGCCTAGCGGGTCTGTTTATGAAGTCGGTTGAAGAGCAGCTGGCGCTTATCAAGCGCGGTGCGGAAGAAGTGTTGGTCGAGTCGGAACTGGTGGAGAAGCTCAAGCGCGGCCAACCTCTGCGCATCAAGGCAGGCTTCGACCCGACTGCGCCGGACCTGCACCTTGGCCACACGGTCCTGATCAACAAGCTGCGCCAGTTCCAGGAGCTGGGGCATCAGGTGATCTTCCTGATTGGTGACTTCACCGGGATGATCGGTGATCCGAGCGGCAAGAGCACCACGCGTCCGCCACTGACGCGCGAGCAGGTGCTGGACAATGCTGAGACTTATAAACAGCAGGTGTTCAAGATCCTCGACCCGGCCAAGACCGAGGTCGCCTTCAACTCCACCTGGATGGACAAGCTGACGCCGGCCGACTTCATTCGCCTGGCTTCGCAGTACACCGTTGCGCGGATGCTCGAGCGTGATGACTTCGACAAGCGTTACACCACCAACCAGCCGATTGCCATTCACGAGTTCCTCTATCCGCTGGTGCAGGGCTACGACTCGGTAGCGCTGAAGGCTGACGTGGAACTGGGTGGTACCGACCAGAAGTTCAACCTGCTGATGGGCCGCGAACTGCAGCGCGCCTACGGCCAGGAAGCGCAGAACATCGTGACCATGCCGCTGCTCGAAGGGCTGGACGGCGTGAAGAAGATGTCCAAGTCGCTGGGCAACTATGTGGGTATCCAGGAAGCGCCCGGGGTGATGTACAGCAAGCTGGTGTCGATCCCGGACACGTTGATGTGGCGTTACTTCGAGCTGCTGAGCTTCCGTTCGATGGAAGAGATCGAGCAGTTCCGTGCCGACGTGGCCAATGGTGCCAATCCGCGTGACATCAAGATCAAGCTGGCCGAAGAGATCGTTGCGCGCTTCCATGGCGAAGAAGCTGCGGCCAATGCGCATCGCGCGGCGGGTAACCGCATGAAGGAGGGCGAGCTGCCGGAAGACTTGCCTGAGATCGAAGTTGGCGCAACAGAAAGCTTGCCGATCGCTGCCGTGCTGAATCGCGCGGGCCTGGTGAAGAACTCGGCAATGGCGCGGGACCTGCTCAATGGCGGCGCGGTCAAGGTCGACGGTGCTGTGGTTGATCGCGACTTCGTGTTCGCGCTGGGTGCGACCCATGTGTGCCAGGCGGGCAAGAAGGCATTTGGCCGGGTGACACTCAAGGCTGAGTGATCGGCAGTTGCTGTAGCTATATAGAAGCGGGGCGGCCATTTGGCCGCCCCGCTTTGTTTTTCAGCGATATTAAGGTTTCTTGAAATTAAGCCTTGACGGGGTCTCGAATCCCCTTATAATGCGCCCCACTTCCAGCGTAGTCGGAACGAGAAACTCCTTGAATTTCAAAGAGTTACTTAATCCAGGTAGTGCTGGAGGTGCTTCGATCGTCTGATCGGTAGCGGTTGAAAAGGTGGTTGACAGCGCTTCTAAACGCTGTATGATTCGCCTCCCGCTACGAGAGATCGCAGCGAGCCAAGTGTTTGAAGCTAAACGAGTTTCTCGCGAAAAACTTCAAAATAAACG
>NZ_BQIP01000034.1 GCF_021602585.1 Pseudomonas faucium | reverse complement strand
ATCGGCGCTTTGGTGAAGGGGTGGGGCGAGGTCTCCCACGGTCTGTACTGCGGCTAACAGTCAGAATCGGCTTTGTCGTCCCACCACCCCTTCGAGTATCACCATACAAGCCGGCTTGCCGGCGATAGGGCCGCAACGCTCAGACCCTGAACGCCCGAACAGCGCGGTTCAACTCGCCCCCCAGGCTCAACAGCTGCTCGCCCTGCTCACGCCCTTCGCCAATACGCTGCAGGTTATCCTCGCCCAGCTCATGAATGCGCTCGCTGTGGTCGCGTATCTCGCTCACCGCGCCGCTCTGCTGCGCCGTGACATCGGCAATGCGCACCGCCGTATCGGCAATGGTGCGGATCGCGCTGACGATTTCATCCAGCGCACCATCGGCCGCCTGGGCCTGGTTGGCGGTGGCCTCGGCGTGTTCGAGCTGCGCCCGCATGCCCGCCACCGACCCCCGCGCCGCCTGCTGCAGGCGGTCGATCAGCGCCTGGATCTCGCCCGTCGCCCCGGTGGTGCGTTGCGCCAGCGAGCGCACCTCGTCCGCGACCACGGCAAACCCCCGGCCCATCTCGCCGGCGCGGGCGGCTTCGATGGCGGCGTTCAAGGCCAGCAGGTTGGTCTGCTCGGCAATCGAACGGATCACCGTCAGCACTCCGCCGATGGTCGCCGATTCCTCGGCCAGTTGTTCGATCATGCGGGCATTGCCCTGCACCTCGTCGACCAGCGCGCGCAGGCCCGACAGGCTCTGGCCGATCACCGCCTGGCCCTGTTCCACGGCGCGGCCGGCGTCGCGGCTGGCATCGGCGGCGGAGCTGGCATCGCCGGCCACTTGCTGGATGGTCGCTTCCAGTTCGCCCAGGGCGTCGCGAATCTGCCCGGTGTCGCCGGCCTGGCGTTCGGCGCCGTCGTGCAGGGCGGCGCTCATGCCGGCCAGGGCATGGCTGCTGCCGGCGACCTGCTCGGCGTTGTGGCGGATGGTGCCGACCAGCTCCACCAGGTAGTGGCGCAGGCGGTTGAGCGACTCCTGGATGTCGTGCAGCTCGCGGTTGGTACGGCCCAGGTCGATGGCCTCGGCGAAGTCGCCTTCGGCCCAGCGTGACAGCGCCGGGGCCAGGCTGGTCAGGGTGCGCGCCAGGCGCCGCTGCAAGGTATCGACGAGCAGCGCGATCAGCAGGATCAAACCGATCATCAGCCCCTGCATCAGGCGCACTTCGCTGGCGATCTTGGCGTGCTGGCCGCGCACTTCCGGCTCCAGGCCGGCAATCGCCTGTTGCACGGCATCCAGGCGTTCATGGGTGCTGGCGGCCAGGGCGCTGCGCCGCTCGATCTGCTCGCGGGTGCGCTGCAGTTCGGCCGGGTAGCGGTTGAGCAGGCTCTGCAGGTCGCGCTTGAGGGCTACCGCGACATCTTCCTGCTCGGTACTGGTTTGGGTTTCCAGGCCCATCATGGCGGCGAAGTCGTCGGCACCGGATTCGGCGGCGCGGGTCACGCCCAGCAGCGGCAGGCCATCGATGACCTGGGCCTGGCTGCGGATCAGCTGCAGCTCGCGATCCACTTCATCGGCAAGCTCCGCGCGGCCGCTGCTGACCAGCTTGTCACGGGCCAGCGACAGGCGCCCCAGGTGCAGGCTGGCATCGAACAGCGGCAGCAGGTAGCGGCTGGCCTCGGCGCTGTTGCTGCCGCGGGCGTAGCTGGCCAGCTGTTCGAAGTTGGCGCCCAGCTCGCGCTCGGCCTGCAGCAGCAGGGCCTGGGGGTCGCCGGCGAGCTTGCCTGCAGCCAGCAGTTCGTTGGCGCTGAAGGTGTTCAGCGAGCCGAGGCTGGGCCGCAGTTGGCTGGCCAGTTCGTCCGGCAGTTCGGCCAGCGCCGCCTGCAACTGCTGGTTGGCCTCCATGGCCGCCGCGTGGCGCACGGCATCGCCGCTGCCCAGGTAAGCCTCGATATTGCGGGCGGTGTGGTTCTGGAACTGCTGCGACAGGCTCAGGTAGCGCTCCATCAATTGATAGGGGCGCTCCAGGGCACGCTGCGACCACCACAGGGTCGCGCCCAGGGCGATACACACGGTCACCAGCAACAGGGTGTTGAAATTGGTCAGCCACTTCAGGCGCATAGCCGCGAACTTCCTGCGGGGGAGTGGAGGTAGGTGCCTGAAGTTATTGCGGTTTTATGACGTGGTGATGACGACAGCGGCTTGGCGCCATAAAAAAGTGGCACAGTGCCGCTATCGCTGTGGTGGCTTTGCGGGCCGGTGGCAGGCTCGCTACGGCTCGACGCGCACCACGCAGTTGCGCCCCGCATGCTTGGCCCGGTAAAGGGCTTCGTCGGCGGCACTGGCCATGGTCAGGGCATCGAGTTCTTCATCGAGCTGCACCACGCCGGCACTGAAGGTGCATTGCAGGTCGTGGGGCTGGGCGGGGTAGAGAATCTCGGCGAAGCGCCGGCGGATCTCGTCCAGCACCTTGTGCGCCGCTTCCAGCGCGGTGTTGGGCATGACGATGGCGAATTCCTCGCCGCCGTAGCGGCCGATGAAGTCGGTCTTGCGCAGGCGTTGCTTGAGAAACAGCGCCAGGCTCTTGATCACCCGGTCCCCCATGGGGTGGCCATGGCGGTCGTTGATCTTCTTGAAATGGTCGATGTCGAGCATGGCGAAGCTCAGCGGCTGGCTTTCGCGGCGGGCGCGGAAGCTGCAGTCTTCGAGCAGTTGCAGGATGTGCGTGTGGTTGTACAGCCCGGTGAGGCTGTCGCGCACCATCCGCGACTTCAGGTGCCGCGCGCGCGCGGCGCGGTTGCGCACGGTGGTGATCAGGTGGCGCGAGCGAATCGGCTTGGTCAGGAAGTCATCGCCGCCTTCGCTCATGGCATCGAGCTGTTTGTCCAGGTCGTCCTCGGCAGACAGGTAGATGATCGGCACGCTGACGTAGCGGTCGTTGTGGCGGATCACCTTGGCAAGCTCGGGGCCTGAGCAGGTGGGCATGTACAGGTCGAGGATGATCAGGTCGGGCTGGAAGTCGGCAAGCTCGGCCATGGCGCGGATCGGGTCGCTCAAGCTGCGCGTGGTCATGCCGGCGTAGCCCAGCACCCGTTCGGTATGCAGGGCCTGGGTGCGCGAGTCGTCGATGATCAGCACGCGCAGCGGGTCGGACTGGGCGGTGCTGGTCATGATCTCGAGTTTTTCCAGCAGGCCCGAGGCCTCCAGGGTGCCGGTGAGAAACGCCTGGCCGCCGGCGCGCACGGCCGCCAGGCGCGTGGGCGTATCGGTTTCGTGGAGGCTGAAGAACAGCAGCGGGATGGGCTTGTCCAGGCCTTGCTGCACCTGCGCGGCCAGGGCCAGGCCACGCTCGGGCCCGCCGAAGTCGACATCCATGACCATGGCCGCCGGCATCTGCTCGGCCAGGGCGGCCATCAATGCCTCGGCATCGAACAGTGGCCGCGCGCTCAGGCCGAAGAACTCGAGCTGCTGCGCCAGGCGCTGGGCGGGCTCGGGGTCTTGCAACAACAGGTAGACCGGCTTGCGCGCAGGCGGCAGCGCCAGCTGGTCGAGTTGGTCACCTTTGCGCAGGCTGGTGCGCGAAAGGCGTTGCAGCAAGTGATCGAGCTCCTGCTCTAGGCGCTCGGGGCTCGGCTCCGCGGCGTGGGTCATGTCCTGGCTACTTATTGGAGGGATGTGCAGGTGCGATGATGGCTCTATGCTAGCACCAGTTTGCAAACGCGCGAGTGCGTTGGGTCAACAAAGCCTTGAAGCGCATTATTCAGTTCATGACTCATTGGTCGCTTATGCGTAAGGCGGTGTCTGCTTTATAGTGCAGCGACACGGGCTTGTCGTGGCACCCTGGCGCAAGCCTGTGGTCCAAGCCCTGAACCGTCGTGACTGATTAAGGACAAAGCCATGCTGGATTGGAAAAACCGTGAGGCCAAAGCCGAGCCCCGCGAGCGTGTCGACGGCCGCGGCGCTGCCGCCCGCAGCTACCTTGGGGGGCTCTGGAGCCGTGCCCTGGGGACGCTGATCGGCCTGTACCTGCTGGTCTGCATCGGCCTGGGCTGGTACTGGAGCGAAGAGCCGGACCTGTTCCCGGTGCAGCAGAACGCCCAGGCGGCGGCCGAGCGCAATGGCCAGCAGATGGTGATTGGCTACACCACCGTGGAAACCCTCAAGACCGTGGCCGGCACCCTGCTGAACAAGCCCGGTGGCTATATTTCCAACGACCGCTTCCCGCCAGGGCTGTGGATGGACAACATGCCGAGCTGGGAATACGGCGTGCTGGTGCAGGTGCGTGACCTGTCCCGTGCCTTGCGCAAGGACTTCGCCCGCTCGCAGTCGCAGTCCACCGAGGACGCCGACCTGGCCAAGGCCGAGCCGCGCTTCAACTTCGACAACAAGAGCTGGATCCTGCCTTCGAGCGAGTCTGAGTTCGAAGAGGGGATCAAGTCGCTGACGCGCTACCAGACCCGCCTGGCCGCAGGCGACAAGGGCGCGATCTTCTACACCCGCGCCGACAACCTGAACAACTGGCTGGGCGATGTCGCCACCCGCCTGGGTTCGCTGTCCCAGCGCCTGTCGGCCAGCGTTGGCCGGGTCAAGCTCAACAACACCCTGAAGACCGAATCGGTGGTCGCCGGCCAAGCGCCGCAGGTGGACGAGGAGCTGGTGGAAACCCCGTGGCTGCAGATCGACAACGTGTTCTACGAGGCCCGTGGCCAGGCGTGGGCGCTGTCGCACCTGCTGCGTGCCATCGAGGTGGACTTCGCCGACGTGCTGGCCAAGAAGAACGCCACGGTCAGCGTGCGCCAGATCATCCGTGAGCTGGAGGCCTCGCAAGAGCCGCTGTGGAGCCCGATGGTGCTCAACGGCAGTGGCTTCGGCATGTGGGCCAACCACTCGCTGGTCATGGCCAACTACATCTCCCGGGCCAACGCTGCGGTCATCGACCTGCGCCAGCTGCTGTCGCAGGGTTGAGCATGGCCATCAGCCCCAACGAGGCCGCCCACCGGGCGGCTTCCGACCGAGAACTGGTCGCCTGGGTGGACGAAACCGACCAGGTGCTGGGGGCGTTGCCCAGGGCCGAACTGCGCGAGCGTGGCCTGATCGGCCGCTGCACGTTCATTTTGCTGTTCAACAGCGCCGGCGAGCTGTGCGTGCACCGGCGTACCTTGAGCAAGGCACTCTACCCCGGCTACTGGGACGTGGCCGCAGGCGGCATGGTGGCGGCGGGCGAGGCCTACGCGGCCTCGGCCGCCCGCGAGCTGGCCGAGGAGCTGGGCATCGCCGGGGTGCCGCTGACGTTCCACGAGCGCTTCTATTTCGACCAGCCGGGCAACCACCTGTGGTGCGCGGTGTATTCGGCGGTGTCGGATGCGCCGCTGCGGTTGCAGCCCGAAGAGGTGATCGAGGCCAGGTTCGTGGCGATCGAGCAGGCGGAGGCGGAAAGCCTGGTCAAGCCCTATTGCCCCGACTCGCTGGCGGCATTGCAGCGCTACAAGGCCAGCCTTTGAGCGCTGCCTTGGCGGGCCGCTGTGATCGCCGGCAAGCCAGCGCCGGCAAAGGCCCCCAGGGTTTTTGCCCAAGGGTCGCAAATCATTCGCAAAATGGCGCATTCCAGTACTTAGCAACGGCGTGATTTATCGTTAAACTGCGCGCCCTTTTCGGGCTGCCGCAAGTCTTGCAGCAGTAGCGCCGCCCCTGCCAGAGTGGGGCTTCGCGGTCGGCTCCCGTCGACCAGTTTTTGTCCTCAGCACCGAGGAACAAAAGTGTCCAAGAAAGCTTCTTCCTTCGCCGCCCTTGGCGGTCTCGTGTACTCCACCGATGCCGGTCGGCACTGCCCCGACTGTGGCCAACCGGTGGACGCCTGCACCTGCAAGCAGCAGCTCATCCCCGAAGGCGATGGCATTGCCCGTGTGCGCCGTGAAAGCAAAGGCCGTGGCGGTAAGACCGTGACCACCGTCACCGGCGTGCCGCTGCCGCTCGACCAGCTCAAGGAGCTGGCCACCACCCTCAAGCGCCGTTGCGGTACCGGCGGCGCGCTGAAGGATGGGGTCATCGAAATCCAGGGCGACCATGTCGAGCTGCTGATTGGTGAGCTGACCAAACAAGGCTTCAAGGCAAAAAAATCAGGCGGCTGATGGCTGCCCGCGATTTTTTGCCCCGCGCTTTCTAAACTCGTTGCCGTGGCCAGGGTCTACCCCTGGGCACGGACGAATCGTCATTTTCAGCTTTTACACTGCGCCCGCCTCCTTGCGGGGCAGTGTCTTGGACTTTTCTATAGGGGACTTGAATGTCCGTACGACGCACACGCAAAGACGATGGTAGCCAATGGACCGTGGCCGACAGCCGCAGTGTTTATGGCATCCGCCATTGGGGCGCTGGTTATTTCGCCATCAATGAAGCCGGGCGCGTCGAAGTGCGCCCCAACGGCCCAGGCAGCGCGCCGATCGACCTGTACGAGCAGGTCGACGAGCTGCGCCAGAGCGGCCTGTCGCTGCCATTGCTGGTGCGCTTCCCCGATATCCTGCAGGACCGCGTGCGCCAGCTGACCGGCGCCTTCGATGCCAACATCGCGCGCCTTGAATACCAGAGCCAGTACACCGCGCTGTACCCGATCAAGGTCAACCAGCAGGAAGCGGTGGTGGAGAACATCATCGCCACGCAGAACGTCTCCATCGGCCTGGAGGCCGGCTCCAAGCCCGAGCTGCTGGCGGTGCTGGCGCTGGCGCCCAAGGGCGGCACCATCGTCTGCAACGGCTACAAGGACCGCGAGTTCATCCGCCTGGCGCTGATGGGCCAGAAGCTCGGCCACAACGTGTTCATCGTCATCGAGAAAGAGTCCGAAGTGGCCCTGGTGATCGAAGAAGCTGCCGACCTCAAGGTCAAGCCGCAGGTCGGCCTGCGCGTGCGCCTGTCGTCGCTGGCGTCGAGCAAGTGGGCCGACACCGGGGGCGAGAAGTCCAAGTTCGGCCTCTCGGCCGCCCAGCTGATCTCGGTGGTGCAGCGCTTCCGCGATGCCGGCCTGGACCAGGGCATCCGCCTGCTGCACTTCCATATGGGCTCGCAGATCGCCAACCTGGCCGACTACCAGCACGGCTTCAAGGAAGCCATCCGCTACTACGGCGAGCTGCGTGCGCTGGGCCTGCCGGTCGACCATATCGACGTGGGCGGTGGCCTGGGCGTGGATTACGACGGCACCCACTCGCGCAACGCCAGCTCGATCAACTACGACATGGACGACTACGCCGGCGTGGTGGTGGGCATGCTCAAGGAGTTCTGCGACGCGCAGGGCCTGCCGCACCCGCACATCTTCTCCGAGAGCGGCCGCTCGCTGACCGCGCACCACGCCATGCTGGTGATCCAGGTGACCGACGTCGAAAGCCACAACGACGAAGTGCCGCTGATCGAGAACAAGCAAAGCCTGCCGGAAACCGTGCAGTGGCTGGTCGACCTGCTTGGCCCGACCGACATCGAGATGGTCACCGAAACCTACTGGCGCGCCACCCACTACATGGGCGACGTGGCTGCGCAGTACGCCGATGGCAAGCTCAGCCTGGCCGAAAAGGCCCTGGCCGAGCAGTGCTACTTCGCCGTCTGCCGTCGCCTGCACAACTCGCTGAAAGCCCGCCAGCGCTCGCACCGCCAGGTGCTGGACGAGCTCAACGACAAGCTGGCCGACAAGTACATCTGCAACTTCTCGGTGTTCCAGAGCCTGCCCGACACCTGGGCCATCGGCCAGGTGCTGCCGATCATCCCGCTGCACCGCCTGGACGAAGAGCCGATGCGCCGCGCCGTGCTGCAGGACCTGACCTGCGACTCCGACGGCAAGATCAACCAGTACGTCGACGAGCAGAGCATCGAGACCAGCATGCCGGTGCATGCGGTCAACGAAGGCGAGGACTACCTGCTGGGCGTGTTCCTGGTCGGCGCCTACCAGGAGATCCTCGGCGACATGCACAACCTGTTCGGTGACACCGATTCGGTGAACATCTACCAGAACGCCGATGGCAGCGTGTACCACGCCGGTATCGAGACCCACGACACCATCGAGGACATGCTGCGCTACGTGCACCTGTCGCCGGAGGAGTTGATGACCCACTACCGCGACAAGGTGGCCAGCGCCAAGATCAGCGCCCGCGAGCGCACCCAGTTCCTCGACGCCTTGCGCCTGGGCCTGACCCGCTCCTCGTACCTCTCGTCGTAATACCCAAGGCCGCTCCTGCCCCCCTGTAGGAGCGGCCTTGTGTCGCGAAATGAGGGCGAAGCCCTCACCGCCCACATCCTGAAACAACCCAACCCCGCCCCCAATCTCCCGCCATCTACCTTTGAACACATTGCTCAAAGGAACTCGACATGGACAGTCAAGGCAATCATCGCCTGCGTCAGGGCCGCTACTCCGAGCCTGGCCGGCTCTACCTGCTCACCACCGGTACCCGAAATCGCACCCCACTGTTCAAGCACTTGCCATATGCCAGAGCTGTTATTCAGCAGCTACGCCTAAGCGACCATCAGGGCAATTGCCGATCATTGGCCTGGGTACTGATGCCAGACCATCTGCATTGGTTGATCGAACTCGGGCCGGTGAGCCTGGGGAGTTTGATGTGTGCTTTCAAATCGCGAAGCAGTTGTGCGCTCTACCGAGCCGGTGCCGAGCGGCAGCATATCTGGCAGCCAGGTTTTCATGACCGGGCACTGCGCAAGGAGGAGGATGTTAGAGCGGCTGCGCGGTACATCATCGCCAATCCTGTACGAGCAGGGTTGGTGCCGCGTGCTGGTGAGTATCCGCATTGGGATTGTGTGTGGTTGTGAGGCAGCAGGTGAGGGCTGCGCCCTCATTTCGCGACACAAGGCCGCTCCTACAGGCGCATGCAGTTACATCAATGGAGCCACAGATCTCTTTTGAGCAACCGCCAGCCAACCCACCCCAAGGTCAGCGCCCGCAACGCCATGAAGGCAAGAAACGCCAGCCACAACCCATGGTTGCCGAACCCTCTCATGGCCCAGGCCAGCGGCAGTGCGACCAGCACCGACAGCAGCATCGCATTGCGCATCTCCCGCGCCCGCGTCGCGCCGATGAACAGCCCGTCGAGCAAGTAGCTCCACACTGCAATCAAGGGCAGCACCGCCAGGTAGGGCAGGTAGGGGTACGCCGCTGCCCGCACGCTGGCGATGTCGGTCTGCAGGTCGATGAACAGGTGCCCGCCCAGCAGGAACAACCCGGCAAACCCAAGGCTGGTGATCAACGACCAGCCACAGGCCACCACCAGTGATCGGCGCAGGGTGTCGCCATCGCGTGCACCAATGGCATGCCCGCACAGCGCTTCCACGGCATGCGCCAGGCCATCCAGGGCATAGGCAGTGAGCAGCAGGCCGTTGAGCAGCAGCGCGTTGGCCGCCACCGTGGCCTCGCCCAGGCGGGCGCCCTGCACGGTAATCAGCAGGAACACCAGCTGCAGCGCCAGGCTGCGCAGGAAGATATCGCGGTTGACTGCCAGCAACGGCCGCCAGGCCTGCCAGCGCTTGAGCGCGGCCCAGGCGACCTGCCCGGGGTAGGCGCGCAGGGCGGGGCGGGTCAGGGCCAGGCCGAGCAGTGCGGCGCTCCACTCGGCAATCACCGAGGCCCGCGCCGAGCCCAGCACGCCCCAGTCCAGGCCCAGCACGAACCACAGGTTGAGGGCGATGTTCAGCAGGTTGGTGGTCAGCAGGATCGCCAGCGGTGCGCGTGCATTCTGGGTGCCGAGGAACCAGCCCACCAGCGCATAGCTGGCCAACGCCGCCGGCAGGCCGAGCAGGCGGGTGTGGAAGAAGGTTTCGGTCGACTGCTGCAGCTCGGCGCTCGGTTGCATGGCCTGCAGCGCCAACTGGCTCAAGGGCAGGGCGAGCAGGCCGATCAGCAGGGCCAGGCCCACCGCCAGCAGCAGCCCTTGCACAAGCACCTGGCGCAGCGCCGCGCCATCGGCACGCCCTGCGGCCTGGGCGGCGAAGCCCGTGGAGCCCATGCGCAGAAACCCCATCAAGCCGACCATGAAGGTAAACAGCGTGCCGCCCACGGCGACCGCACCGAGCTGATGGGCGTGGGGCAGGTGGCCGATGACCGTGCTGTCCACCAGCGCGACCATGGGCACGGAAATATTCGACAGGATCATCGGCGCGGCCAGGGCCCACACCTTGCGGTGGGTGAGAGAGTGACGCCAGTCGGCGGTCAGAGAGGCCATGCGAAGTCCTGGGTGTGCGGAGGCGGACGCTATTCTACCTAGCGTTGCGCTATAGTTGCTGCCCTCACGTACCCGCTGCCAAAGAGTTCCCACTCCATGTTCAACAAAGGATTGTTGCTGGCCTGCGCGCTGGCCTTGCTCAGTGCCTGTGACTCCTCGACGCCGGGCAAGCCCGCACCTGCCGAAAAACCCCAGGCGGCCGCGCCGGCCGAAGCCCCCGCTGCCCGGCGCGAAGACCCGGCCGTGCTCGCCAAGCGCTACGAAGGCCGCGAACTGAGCGTTCTGGATGCCTCGGAAGTGCAACTGGACGGCGCCAGCAGCCTGTCGGTGAGCTTCTCCGTGCCGCTGGACGCCAAGCAGGACTTGGCCAGCAAAGTGCACCTGGTCGACACCGTGAAGGGCAAGGTCGACGGCGCCTGGGAGCTCTCCGACAACCAGATGGAGCTGCGCCTGCGTCACCTGGAGCCACAGCGCAAGCTGGTGCTCACCGTCGACAAGGGCCTGCTGGCGGTCAATGGCCAGACGCTGGCCGCCGAATCGGTGACCCGCCTGGAAACCCGCGACATGCAGCCCACGGTCGGCTTCGCCAGCCGCGGCTCGCTGCTGCCCACGCGCCTGGCCGAAGGCCTGCCGGTGATCGCCCTGAACGTCGACAAGGTCGATGTCGAGTTCTTCCGGGTCAAGCCGGACAGGCTGTCGCAGTTCCTGGTCGGCTGGGGCCGCAACAGCAGCCTGTACTACTACCAGTCCAAGGAAACCCTGGACATGGCCGAGCTGGTGTACAGCGGCCGCTTCGACCTCAACCCGGCGCGCAACACCCGCGAGACCGTGCTGCTGCCCATCGCCGGCATCAAGCCACTGCAGGCACCAGGTGTGTACCTGGCGGTAATGCGCGCCTCGGGCACCTACGATTACTCGCAGCCCGCGACCCTGTTCACCCTCAGCGACATCGGCGTGTCCGCCCACCGCTACCGCGACCGCCTGGACGTGTTCGCCCAGGCCCTGGAAGGCGGCAAGGCACTGAGCGGCGTCAACCTTGAACTGCACGACGACAAGGGCAAGCTGCTGGCCCAGGCCAGCACCGATGGCGCAGGCCACGCGCAACTGCCGATCACTGCCAAGGCCGACACCCTGATCGCTACCCAGGGCGTGCACACCACGCTGCTGCGCCTGAACACCGCGGCCCTGGACCTGGCCGAATTCGACATCACCGGCCCCCAGGCCAACCCGCTGCAGTTCTTCATCTTCGGCCCGCGTGACCTGTACCGCCCCGGTGAAACCGTGCTGCTCAATGGCCTGCTGCGCGACCAGGACGGCAAGCCGGTCAAGGCCCAGCCGGTCAGCGTGGAAGTGCGCCGCCCCGACGAGCAAGTCAGCCGCAAGTTCGTCTGGGAGGCCGATGGCAACGGCCTGTACCAGTACCAACTGCAACTGGCGACGGAAGCCCCGACCGGCCGCTGGCAGCTGTTGCTCGACCTCGGTGGTGGGCGCAAGCAGGTGTACGAATTCCTCGTCGAAGACTTCCTGCCCGAGCGCCTGGCGCTGGAGCTCAAGGGCAGCAGCACGCCGCTTGCGCCGGAAGATGACGCGCGCATCCAGGTCAATGGCCGCTACCTGTATGGCGCCCCGGCCGCGGGCAATCGCCTGAGTGGCCAGGCCTACCTGCGGCCACTGCGCGAAGCGGTGCCGGCGCTGCCCGGCTACCAGTTCGGCTCGGTCACCGAGGCCGACCTCAACCAGGACATGGAACTCGATGAAGTCACCCTCGACCAGGCCGGCAAGGCCGTGGTCGATATCGAAAGCCGTTGGGCCGAGGCCCGCTCGCCGCTGCAACTGACGGTGCAGGCCAGCTTGCAGGAGTCCGGCGGCCGCCCGATTACCCGTCGCCTGGAGCAACCGATCTGGCCTGCCGAGCGCCTGCCCGGGCTGCGCGGCCTGTTCGAGGGCGAGGAAACCGACAGCGACGGCCCGGTGCAATTCGAATTCCTGGTGGCCGACCGTGACGGCCACAAGCTCGCTGCCGAAGGGCTCAAGGTGCGGCTGATCCGCGAGCGCCGCGACTACTACTGGAACTACTCGCAAAGCGACGGCTGGAGCTACGCCTACAACGAGAAATTCCTCACCCAGGATGAACAGACCCTCGACGTCGAGGCGGGCTCCACCGCCAAGCTCAACTTCCAGGTGGAGTGGGGGCCGTACCGCGTCGAGGTGGAAGACCCGCAGACTGGCCTGGTTTCCAGCGAACGCTTCTGGGCCGGCTACCGCGCCCAGGACAACGCCGAAGGCGGTGCGGTGCGCCCCGACCAGGTGAAGCTGGCGCTGGACCAGCCGGCCTATGCCGACGGCGCCACGGCCAAGGTGACCGTGACCCCGCCCGCCGCCGGTAGCGGCTACCTGATGGTGGAGTCCAGCGATGGCCCGCTGTGGTGGCAGGAAATCGAGGTACCGGCCGAAGGCAAGACCTTCGAGGTCCAGCTCGACAAGAACTGGGCGCGCCACGACCTGTACCTCAGCGCCCTGGTGATTCGCCCGGGCGAGCGCAAGGCCAACGCCACGCCCAAACGCGCGGTCGGCGTCCTCCACCTGCCGCTGGCCCGCGCCGAGCGCAAGCTGGCGCTGAGCCTGCAGGCGCCCGAGAAGATGCGGCCCAAGCAACCCCTGACGGTGCGCTTCAAGGCTGCCAACGCCGACGGCGGCATTCCCAAGCAGGTGCATGTGCTGTTGTCCGCGGTCGACGTGGGCATCCTCAACATCACCGACTTCAAGACCCCCGACCCATTCGCCAGCCTGTTCGGCCGCAAGGCCTACGGCGCCGACCAGCTGGACATCTACGGCCAGCTCATCGAAGCCGGCCAGGGCCGCCTGGCCAGCCTGGCGTTCGGCGGCGACGCGGCGATGGCCAAAGGCGGCAAGCGCCCGAACACCACGGTGACCATCGTCGCCCAGCAGAGCCTACCAGTGACCCTGGACGACAAGGGCGAAGGCCAGGCGACGGTGAATATCCCCGACTTCAATGGCGAACTGCGGCTGATGGCCCAGGCCTGGACCGAGGAACACTTCGGCATGGCCGAAGGCAAGACCGTGGTGGCCGCGCCGCTGATTGCCGAACTCTCGGCGCCGCGCTTCCTCGCCGGTGGCGACCAGACCCGGCTGGCGCTGGACCTGGCCAACCTCTCCGGCCAGGCCCAGCAGCTGACCGTGCAGGTCAGCACCGAAGGCCCGTTGAGCCTGACGGCGAGCGCCCAGCAAAGCGTCAGCCTGGCCGAGGGCCAGCGCAGCACACTGATGATTCCGGTGCAGGCCCAGGGCGGCCTGGGGCAGGGCAAGGTGCAGGTGCAGGTCAATGGCCTGCAGTTGCCGGGTGAGCCGGCCACGGCCTTCACCCGCGAATGGACCCTGGGCATCCGCCCGGCCTACCCGGCGATGCTCAAGCACTACCGGGTAGCGCTCAAGGATCAGCCGTGGACCCTGCCGGACGCCGACCTGGCGGCCTTCGAGCCTGCTGGCCTGGAAGCCAGCCTGGCCCTGTCGAGCCGCCCGCCGCTGAACCTGGCCGAGCAGATCCGCGCCCTCGAAGCCTACCCCTACGGCTGCCTCGAGCAGACCACCAGCGGCCTCTACCCATCGCTCTACGCCGATGCCGAAAGCCTCAAGCGCCTGGGCATCAAGGGCGAGCCGGCAGACGTGCGCAAGCGCAAGATCGAGATGGGCATCGAGCACCTGCTGGGCATGCAGCGCTACAACGGCAGCTTCGGCCTGTGGAGTGCCGACAGCGAGGAGGAGTACTGGCTGACCGCCTATGTCACCGACTTCCTCCTGCGCGCCCGTGACCAGGGCTATGGCGTGCCGGCCGAAGCGCTGAAAAAGGCCAACGAACGCCTGTTGCGCTACCTGCAGGAGCGCAACCTGATCGAGGTGGACTACAGCGAAAACGCCGAGCACACCCGTTTTGCCGTGCAGGCCTACGCCGCACTGGTGCTGGCGCGCAACCAGCAGGCGCCGCTGGGCGCCCTGCGCAGCCTGTTCGAACGGCGTGCCGATGCGCGCTCGGGCCTGCCGTTGGTGCAGCTGGCCGTGGCGCTGGACAAGATGGGCGACAAGCCGCGCGCGCAGCAAGCGCTGCAAGCCGGCCTTGGCATCAGCCGCAGCAAGGGCTGGATGGCCGACTACGGCAGCAGCCTGCGCGACCAGGCGCTGATCCTGGCGCTGTTGCAGGAGAGCAGCCTGGCCGCTGACCAGGTCGACCAGCGCCTGTTTGCCCTGTCCGATGAGTTGGCGGCCAACCGCTGGCTGTCGACCCAGGAGCGCAATGCCCTGTACCTGGCAGGCCGTGGCCTGCTGGGCAAGCCGGAAGGCCAGTGGCGCGCGCGCCTGGACAGTGCCGGTGAGGTGCGTGAGTTCAGCAACGACGACGCCGGCATGAAGCTCGAAGGCCCGCTGCTGGCATCGCCCTTGAGCGTGCAGAACGAAGGCAGCGCCACGCTCTACCAGCAGCTCACGCTCTCCGGCTACCCGCGCCAGGCACCTGCTGCAGGCGGCAATGGCATGGAGATTCGCCGCGAATACCTGGGCATGAATGGCCAGCCGCTGGACCTGCACAACCTGCGCAGTGGCGACCTGGTGCTGGTGCACCTGGCATTGAAAGCCCAGGAACGGGTACCGGATGCATTGGTGGTAGACCTGTTGCCGGCGGGCCTGGAGCTGGAGAACCAGAACCTGGCGCAGAGCGCCGCCAGCCTGGACAACGCCAGCAGTGCGGTGAAAGAGTGGCGGGAGTCGATGCAGAACGCCAGCGTGGTGCATCAGGAGTACCGCGATGACCGCTACGTGGCGGCGCTCAAGCTCGATGGCTATGGCACCACCCACCTGCTGTACCTGGCGCGGGCGGTGACCCCGGGCACCTACCGCGTGCCGCCGGCGCAGGTGGAGTCGATGTACCGGCCGAACCTGCAGGCGGTGGGCGAAGGGCAGGGCGAGATGACGGTCAAGGCGCGGTAGTGCTGGCCCCATCGCCGGCAAGCCGGCTCCCACAGGCCCGTGGGAGCCGGCTTGCCGGCGATGGGTTCAAGGTCAGTGAATCACCCAGCTCATCACCCACAACCCCAGCACCAGCCAGATGATCCCGAGAATGATCGAGGCGCGCATGAAGGCGCGGATTGCCGAGTACAGCAGCATCAGGCCAACGATCAGGGCGAGGATGCTGACCAGCGAAGTGTCCATGCCCAGGGTGCGTGCCAGGCCATCGATGAAGTTGCCGCCGGCATTGGCCAGCAGGTTGAACAGGCCGCTCAGCGCATCGACGACAAAGCGGATCAACGCCCCCAGCGCCTGGCCAAGCCACTCGAAAAAACCTTCTACATGCATAGTTGCTTCCTGATGAACGATTCGGCGAGTTGCCGCTTTCAAGCCTTTGGCCTTTACCTGGCCAGGTCGGTTCCCCGATGCCTAGCTTAGCTCGACCGCGCACCCGTGCGGGCCGCTTGCTGCGCGCCAGTGCCATCGCCATCGCGCTGCTGTGCGGCCTGTTGTGGCTGGCCGACCGCCTGTGGCCGCTGCCCATGCCGGCAGACGACCTGGCGCGGGTGGTGCTGGCCGAGGACGGCACGCCCTTGTGGCGCTTTGCCGATGCCGACGGGGTATGGCGCTATCCGGTCAGCCCGGAACAGGTGTCGCCCTACTACCTGCAGGCGCTGCTCACCTACGAGGACCGCTGGTTCTACCACCACCCGGGAGTCAACCCGCTGGCGCTGGTGCGGGCGGCGTGGCTGAACCTGCGCGGCGGGCGCGTGGTGTCGGGCGGCAGCACGCTGTCGATGCAGGTGGCACGCCTGCTCGACCCACACGACCGCACCCTGGCCGGGAAACTGCGGCAACTGTGGCGCACGGCGCAGCTGGAATGGCACCTGTCCAAGCGCGAGATCCTGCAGCTCTACCTCAACCGCGCGCCGTTCGGCGGCACCTTGCAGGGCGTGGCAGCGGCCAGTTGGGCGTACCTTGGCAAGTCGCCGCAGCACCTCACCGCTGCCGAAGCGGCGCTGCTGGCGGTGCTGCCCCAGGCGCCGAGCCGCTTGCGCCCGGACCGCCACCCGGCGCGTGCCCAGCGCGCCCGGGACAAGGTGCTGCAGCGCCTGGCCGAGTATCAGGTCTGGCCCGCCCAGCAGATCAGCGAAGCGCGCGAAGAGCCGCTGTTGCTGGCGCCACGTCAGGAGCCTGCGCTGGCGCCGCTGCTGGCACGACGCCTGAACACCCCCGGCAGCCCGCCGCTGATCCGCACCACCCTGGACGCCGCCCTGCAGCGGCGCCTGGAAGACCTGCTGCTGGGCTGGCGTGCGCGCCTGCCGGAACGCACCTCGGCGGCGATCCTGGTGGTGGATGCGCAAAGCATGGCGACGCGCGCCTACCTGGGCTCGATCGACCTCGCCGACGAGCGCCGTTTCGGCCATGTCGACATGGTTCGCTCGCTGCGCTCACCGGGTTCGACCCTCAAGCCGTTTCTCTACGGCATGGCCCTGGACGACGGCCTGATCCATTCCGAGTCGCTGCTGCAGGATGTGCCGCGCCGCTACGGCGACTACCGCCCCGGCAACTTCTCCATGGGCTTCAGTGGCCCGGTATCGGCCAGCTCGGCGCTGGCGCTGTCGCTCAACCTGCCGGCGGTGCAGTTGCTCGAAGCCTACGGGCCCAAGCGCTTCGCCGCGCAACTGCGCATGGCCGGCATGCCCTTGGCGCTGCCGCCGCTGGCCGAGCCCAACCTGTCGCTGATTCTCGGCGGCGCCGGCAGCCGCCTGGAAGAGCTGGTCGGCGGCTATGCCGCGCTGGCCCGGGCCGGCAACAGTGCCAAGGTGCGCCTGCAGCCCCAGGACCCGCTGCTGGAGCGGCGCCTGTTGTCGCCGGGGGCGGCGTGGATCATCCGGCGCATCCTCAGCGGCCAGGCGCGGCCGGACCGCGACCCGCATGCCGAGCTGGTGCAGCGCCCGCAGCTGGCCTGGAAGACCGGCACCAGCTACGGCTTTCGCGATGCCTGGTCGATTGGCGTCGGCCCGCGCTACCTGATCGGCGTGTGGATCGGCCGGCCCGATGGCACCCCGGTGCCGGGGCAGTTCGGCCTGGCGTCGGCGGCGCCGTTGATGCTGCAGGTGCATGACTTGCTGAGCAACCGCGACAGTCAGCGTGGCATCAGCGTGCCGGCCGAGCGGGTGCCCGACAGTGTGGGCGTGGCCGCGATCTGCTGGCCGCTGGGGCAGCCGCTGGCGCGCCTGGACCCCAACTGCCGCCGCCAGCGCTTTGCCTGGACCCTCGACGGCACCACGCCACCGACCCTGCAGGCGGCCGACCAGCCGCTCGGGCTGGGCTTGCGCGAGCCGGTATGGGTCAATGCCCAGGGGTTGCGGGTGGATGGCAGTTGCGCGGGCGCCGTGCAGCGCGACATTGCCCTGTGGCCGGCGCCGCTGGAGCCCTGGTTGCCGCGTGCCGAGCAGCGGGCGGCGCGGCTGCCGGCGATCGACCCGAGCTGCCCGCCACAGGTGCCGGCCAGTGCGCCGCCGCTGTCGATCGTTGGCGTGCGCCCCGGCGACAACCTGCGCCGCCCGGCCAGCAGCAGCGAGCCGTTGCAGCTGCAGGTGTCGGCCCTTGGCGGCGGTGGGCGGCGCTGGTGGTTCCTCAATGGCCAGCCGTTGGGCGAGACCGAGGGGCAGGCCAGCCTGCAGGTGCGCTTCGAGCGGGTGGGGCAGCATGAACTCAGTGCCCTGGACGAAACCGGCGCCACCGCGCGGGTCGCCTTCCAGGTCAACGAGTAGCGCGCAGGACGGCGTTCGAACTGCGAGCGCCGCGAACGATGCTGAGCCTGGGCGTCAGTGGGTGGTGAAGCGCAGGTGTACCGGCGAAGAGCTGGGGGTCAGCGCCAGCGCCAGCTGGGTGCGGTTGTGCATGTGGGTCAGGCGCAGCACCTGCGAGACGTACAGCTTGACGGTGTTCTCGGTGATGCCCAGCTCGCAGGCGATCTGGTAGTTGGTCTTGCCCTTGCTCACCAGGCGCGCCACTTCCAGCTGGCGTGGCGAGAGTTTCTCGAACGCTGCGGGCAGGTCGCCTTCGGCTTCCTCGACATCGGTGGAGCGCCGGTGCACGCCCTGGCCGCGGGCTTTCTCGAGGTCCTGGTAAAGCTCATCGATCGAGCCCGCCAGGTCCTGCAGGCGCTGGTTGAGGTTGCCCAGGTCGCGGAAGTTGGCCTTGCGCTCGAGCAGTATCTGCTCCTGGCGGCGCAAGCCTTCGAGCAGCTCGTCGAGGTCCATGGGCTTTTGGTAATAGTCCGCAAAGCCTTCGCGCAGGGCGCGAATCACGTCCTGCTTGTCGGCACGGCCGGTGAGCATGATCGCCTCGAACATGCGCTGGCGCCCGGCAACCTCCTTCAGCGCCCGGACCAGCTCGATACCATCGCGATCGGGCATGTGCAGGTCGCACAGCACCAGGCCGATGGCTTCGTCGGCCACATAGCGTTCGATGGCCTGGTCGGTGGAGAAGGCGGCCACGCAGGGGTGGCCATGGCTTTCGAGGAACTCGCACAACTGCTCGACGATCATTTCCTGGTCGTCGACTACCAGGACTTTCACCTCACTGACTGACTTGTTCACGATCAACTCCCTGTTCTTATACGGCCCAGCTCCCGGACCAGACGCTCTGGCAGCTTAAAAGTAGACGCTGCTGGCGATTCTGTACAAGGCATGTACAAGGTATCGGACCGCAGGAACGATTATTGGATCCACACTGCGGTCAGCAGAAAGCCGGTCAGCACATAGGGGACGAAGGCCTGTTTGTCGCCCATTTGCTCGGTCAGGGTCTGCAAGCGCTTCTTTACCTTAGGGTTGAGCAGGGTCCACAGACGCCTGCGGGTGAGCAGCCACAACAGCACGCTGACACCGGCGCCGATGAAGGTGCCCAGCACGTATTGCGGGCTGGTGGCCAAGGCCAGGGCGCCCATCAGCTTGACGTCGTCGGCGCCGAAGCGCCCGAGCATGTAGCCGGGCAGGGTCAGCAGCATGACGATGGCCAGGGCCCAGCCGGCGTCGCTGGCGTCGGCGCCGATCCAGCTGTGGCCGGTGACGAACAGCCAGGCCAGGGCGCAGGCGGCGACGCCCAGGGTGAGGAAATTGGCGATCTGGCGTTCGCGAATATCTTGTTCAGTGCACAAGGCAAGCCACATCAGGAGAACAATGCTTTGCATTGGCAGTCCTTATTCGTTGAACACTGCTACCCGTTCAGTCAGGTTTCCTAAACAGGGTAGACGCGATCTGACGAACGGGCTATGTGCTGGCTATTTCTTGCTTCCAGGGGGGTAATGGCTGAGCACTTCGGCCACGGTCTTCTGGATCGCGCTGTTGCGCTCTTCGGGGCTTGGCGGGTAGTTGTTCATGATCTGCTCGGCGCTGCCGCGCCACACCAGCTTGCCGTCGTGGCCATCGAACAGGTCGACCTGGATGGTCGCCACCTTGTAGTCGACGCTGCGGGTCTCGTTGTACATCGGGCCGCCCCAGTAGCCGTTCCAGTAGCCACCCCAGCCGCCGCCGTAGTTGGTGGTGATCTGTTGCTGGCGCTGCTCGACGATCAGGTAGGCGCGTACCTTGAGGTCGGCCGGGCGGTTGCCCTGGGCCGGGCGCAGGCCGCGCTGGTCGAGCTGTTCATCCACGGCCTGGCGGATGCGCTGCTCGGTCAGGTCGCTCTTGATGCGTGGGTCATCCGGGCGGTATTGCAGGCCCGGTTCCTGCCATGCCCAGCTGCGGTAGGCGGCAAAATCGCGGCTGGCGTCGAAATCCTGCTGAACGTTGTTGCTCGAGCAGGCCGCAAGCAGCAGCGCGAACGACAGTAGAACGAGGCGGCGCAACATGATGGTTCTCCGTTAACTGTTAACTGGGAGGATAGCCGTTGAGCGCCTTGTGCACCGATTCGCGCAGGGCGCTTTCGCGATCGCGCGGCGAGCTCTGGTCACTGCCGCTTTCGGCACTCGCGCTCCACACCGGCTCGCCATTGCGGGCATCGAACAGGTCGATGCGCACCACCATCACCTCCACTTCGTAGGTGCGCACGATCGGCACGCTGGCATAGCCGCCGTAGCCATTGCGGTAGCCACCGACACCGACACCGACTCCGCCGTAGGGGTAGGGGCCGTAGTAGGGGTCGTAGTAGTCATAGTCGCGCACCTGGCGCAGGCGCCGCTCCAGGCGCATGTCGGCACTTACCAGCAGGTCGCCGGCACTGCCCCGGGCCGGGCGCAGGCCGTGCTGGTCGAGGGCGCCGCTGACGGCGTCGGCCAGTTGCCCGGGGTCGGCATTGGCCGTGCCGGTAGGCAGCTGGCCGTTGCGCCAGCTCCAGCTGCGGTAATGCCCGTAGTCACGCGCCGGCGCCGGGTAGGCGCTGGCGTCGAAGGTGTTGGCCGCCTGGGCGGGGGCCGGTGGCAGCGGGCGGCTGCTGGCAACGTAGGGGTTGCTGGCCTGGCAGGCGGCCAGGGCCAACGGCAGCAGGGCCAGGCACAACGGACGGTACGGCATGTATTCCTCCCGGCGGGCGGGTCAGCGGGGGCGGCACATCCAGTGCAGGTAGCGGCCCAGCCCGGCAAAGCTTGGGTGACGGCGGTGGGCCAGTTCCATTTCCAGCAGGTCGAGCAACTCGGCCTTGTCCTGGAATTCCTTGGGCATGTAGTCGTGGAACACCCTCACGCCACTCTCGCTTTCGACTTGCCACAGACTTTCAAGTTGCGCCTTGAGCTCACGTGGATCAAGCGGTTTCTGCGGGGTCAGGCTCTGCTTTTCACCCTGCAGGCGGTTGCTGCGCAGTTTGCGGAAATGGCCCTTGAGCAGGTTGCGATAGACCAGCGCATCGCGGTTGTAGAAGGCCAGCGACAACCAGCCCCCGGGCACGGTGAGCTGGTGCAGCACTGGCAGGATGCTTTGCGGTTCGGCCAGCCATTCGAGCACGGCGTGGCACAGCACCAGGTCGTAGGGTTCGGTGAGCTGGCCGAGCAGGTCCTGCCAGGGCGCCTGGATGAACGTGGCGTGCTGGCCGGCTTCGGCAAAGCGCGCGCGGGCGCCTTCGAGCATCGGCGCGGCCGGTTCGGCCAGGGTCACGTGGTGGCCGCGCTCGGCCAGCCAGAGCGCCATGTGGCCAAGGCCGGCGCCGATATCGAGCACCCGCAGCGGGCGGTCGGGCAGGGTTTCGGCCAGGTCGGCCTGGAGCACGGCCAGGCGGATGGCGCCCTTGGCGCCGCCGTAGATCTTCTCGGCGAAGCGCGTGGCCAGCTCATCGAAATGACGGTCGTTCATCGGGCAAAACGCCTTTCGCTGTCGGCCAGCTTGGCGCGTACCACCTGCTCCAGGTCCAGGCCCAGTTCGCTGCACAGCAGCAACAGGTAGAGCACCACGTCACCGACCTCCTGGCCGGCGTGGGCCAACTGCTCGGGCGGCAGCTGGCGCGACTGGTCCTCGCTCAGCCACTGGAAGATTTCCACCAGCTCGGCCATTTCCACGCTGGCGGCCATGGCCAGGTTCTTCGGGCTGTGGAAGCCGCGCCAGTCGTTGTTGTCGCGGATTCGGTGCAGGCGTTCGGTGAGTTCTTGCAGGTTCATCGGGGGTCTCCTAATGCTGCATAGCTTCATGGGAGGCCCGATGCAAAGCAAGCGGATTCGGGGCGCTTAGCGTGGCGCCCAACGCCCGAGCATGTGCAGCAGCTCGCCATGCCCATCCACGCGCAGCTCGCCCGCAGGCCCCGGCGCGCTGGCACTGAGCACCACCTCCGAAGGCAGGCGCACCGGCTTGTGGAAATCCACCTCGAAGCTGTAGCCGCTGCTGGCGGGCATATGGGTACGCAGCGCCGCCAGGGCCATGGCCTTGCTCCACATGCCGTGGGCGATCGCCCTGGGGAAGCCGAACAGCCGCGCGCTGGCGGCGCTCAGGTGGATCGGGTTGTAGTCGCCACACACCTTGGCATAGCGCCGGCCGATGTCGCTGTCGCAGTACCAGCGGGTGGCTTCCGGCAGTGCGTCGGGTTCGCTGGCCTCGCTGGCATCAGGCTGGCCATCGAGGTGCAGGCCGCGCACCAGCATGCGGCTGGTCTCGCGCCAGAGCACGCCGAGGGCGTCCTCGGCTTCGGTGACCAGGTCGAAGGTGCCGCCCTTGGCATGTGCCTGCAGGTTGTCGGCGTAGACTGCGAAGCGCAGCCCGTCGATGCCGCCCAGCGGGCGCACCACCTCGATGCGGTTGTGCAGGTGGACCAGGCCGAGCAGCGGGAACGGGAAGTCGTGGGCCGTGAGCAGCTGCAGCTGCAGGGTGAAGGCCATCACGTGCGGGTAGGTGCCCGGCAACCGGCCGTCGTCGATGAAGTGACAGAGCCGGCGGTAGGCCGCCAGGTTGCCGGGGTCTACGCGGATGAAGCAGCGCAGGCCGGTGGCCGGCAGCGTGGTGCCGCTGATCTTGCGCTTGCTGGCAGCCCGCAGGTACAGGCTGGCGCGGGCGTCGGGGCTGTGCAGGTCGTGCCATTGCCGGTTCATGTTCACGCCCCCATCAGTGCCTGGCCGCACACCCGCAGCACCTGCCCGCTGACCGCACCGGAGCCCGGCTGGCTGAGCCAGGCGATGGCTTCGGCGACATCCTGCGGGCGCCCGCCCTGGCCCAGCGAACTCAAGCGCCGACCGGCCTCGCGCAGGCCCATGGGCATGGCGGCGGTCATGTGCGTTTCGATGAAGCCCGGGGCGACGGCGTTGATGCTGCCACCGCGCTCGGCGAGTGTCGGCGCCCAAGCCTGGGCGAAGCCGATCAGCCCGGCCTTGCTCGCCGCGTAGTTGGACTGGCCGCGGTTGCCGGCAATGCCGCTGACCGAGGCCAGCAGGGTGATGCGTGCATCCGCGCCCAGCGCGCCGCCGTCGAACAGCGCCTTGGTCAGTACCTGCGGGGCCTTGAGGTTGACCGCCAGCACCGCGTCCCAGTATTCCGGGGTCATGTTGGCCAGGGTCTTGTCGCGGGTGATACCGGCGTTGTGCACGACGATGTCGATGCCCTCGGGCAGGGCCTGGAGCAATTGCGCGGCGGCGTCGCCGGCACAGATGTCCAGGGCCAGGGCCTTGCCGCCCAGGCGCGCGGCCAGGGCGTCGAGGTCCTGTTGCGCCTGGGGAACGTCCAGCAGCAAGACCTGCGCACCGTCGCGGGCCAGGGTTTCGGCGATGGCGGCGCCGATGCCCCGCGCAGCGCCGGTGACCAGGGCGCGCCGGCCGGCCAGCGGCCGGGTCCAGTCTTCGACCTGCCGATTGCACGGTTCAAGGCGCAGCACCTGGCCGGAAATGAACGCGCTCTTGGGCGACAGGAAGAAGCGCAAGGCGCCTTCGAGCTGGTTTTCGGCGCCTGCGGCAACGTACAGCAACTGCGCCGTGGCGCCGTTGCGCAGCTCCTTGGCCAGTGATCGGCTGAACCCCTCCAGGGCACGTTGGGCAACGCTGGCCAGCGGGTCGTCGAGCTGTTCTGGCGCTCGCCCGAGGATCACCACATGGGCGCAGGCGGCGAGGCTGCGCAGCAGCGGCTGGAAGAATTCGCGCAACTGCTTGAGCTGATCGCTGTCGGACAGATGGCTGGCATCGAACACCACGGCCTTGAGTTTCGGCCCCAAGCCCGCGACCCAGGCAGGGGCCTGCAGGCCTTCGCCGTTGAAGCTGTAGCATTCGTCGGTCAGGCGCGGGGCGATGGCCTCGACGGCGCTGGCCAGAGGGCCGCCGCCCAGCACCAGGGCGCCCTCCACCGGGCGCAGGCGGCCGGCCTGCCAACGTTCCAGTGGCGCCGGGCGTGGCAGCCCGAGGGCATCGACCAGGCGCCGGCCGAGGTTGGAGTTGGCAAAGCCGAGATAGCGATCGCTCATGTGCGGGTCTCCCTGAAGGCAAGCTTGCAAGTGTGGACCAACTTTGTGGCAAGGTCGTTCGAATGCGGTAAAAACACCTAGGCTGTACGGACCCAATTGTTTCAGGAGGAATCCACGCATGCGTTCACTTCGCCGGGTCGCGATCCTGGGCGGCAACCGAATTCCCTTCGCCCGCTCCAACGGCGCCTATGCCACTGCCAGCAACCAGGCGATGCTCACCGTCACCCTCGAAGGCCTGATCGAGCGCTACCGCCTGCATGGCCTGCGCCTGGGCGAGGTGGTGGCGGGTGCGGTACTCAAGCATTCACGCGACATGAGCCTGACCCGCGAGTGCGTGCTCGGCTCGCGGCTGTCGCCGCGCACGCCCGCCTACGACATCCAGCAGGCTTGCGGCACTGGCCTGGAGGCGGCGTTGCTGGTGGCCAACAAGATTGCCCTGGGGCAGATCGAATCGGGCATTGCCGGCGGCGTGGACACCACCTCCGACGCGCCGATCGCCGTCAGCGAGGGCCTGCGCCGCATCCTTCTGCAAGCCAACCGCGGCAGGACCCTGGGCGAGCGGCTCAAACCCTTCCTGCAACTGCGCCCGGCCCATTTGAAGCCGGAGCTGCCACGCAATGGCGAGCCGCGCACCGGGCTGTCGATGGGCGAGCATTGCGAGCGCATGGCGCAGGCCTGGCAGATTGGCCGGGCCGAACAGGACGAGCTGGCGCTGCTCAGCCATCAGCGCCTGGCCGCGTCCTACGCCG
Source organism: Pseudomonas faucium (assembly GCF_021602585.1). Taxonomy (GTDB): domain Bacteria; phylum Pseudomonadota; class Gammaproteobacteria; order Pseudomonadales; family Pseudomonadaceae; genus Aquipseudomonas; species Aquipseudomonas faucium. Next base: position 17,897 of record NZ_BQIP01000034.1, on the reverse strand, counting down.
AGGGCTGGCAGGACGACCTGCTCACGCCTTTTCTGGGCCTGGCGCGTGACAACAACCTGCGCCCGGACCTGGACCTGGAACAGCTCGCCAAGCTCAAGCCGGTGTTCGACCACAGCGGTCAGGGCACGCTGACCGCCGGCAATTCCACGCCGCTGACCGATGGCGCTTCGCTGGTGCTGCTGGGCACGCCGGAATGGGCCCAGGCGCATGGGCTCGAAGTGCTGGCCCATGTGGTCGACGGTGAAACGGCGGCGGTGGATTTCGTCAAAGGGCAGGAAGGCCTGCTGATGGCGCCGGTGTACGCCGTGCCGCGGTTGCTGGCGCGCAATGGGCTGACGCTGCAGGACTTCGACTACTACGAAATCCACGAAGCCTTCGCCGCCCAGGTGCTGTGCACGCTCAAGGCCTGGGAAGATGCCGAGTACTGCCGCACGCACCTGGGGCTTGATGCTGCGCTGGGGGCGATCGACCGCAGCAAGCTCAACGTCAAGGGCAGCTCGTTGGCGGCAGGGCACCCGTTTGCCGCCACCGGCGGGCGGATCCTGGCCAACATGGCCAAGCTGTTGGCGACGGCGGGCAAGGGGCGTGGGCTGATCTCGATCTGTGCGGCGGGGGGGCAGGGCGTGACCATGATTGTGGAGCGCTGAGACCGCGTCGCGCCCTTCGCCGGCAAGCCGCCTCCCACAGCCGGCGAAAGGGGCGACAGCGTGGCCGCAGGTGTTAGGCTTGTCTGGTCGGAATTATAAGAAACCACCATGCCGAGCATCGGACACCCCCGCGCCATCCCCGCCCTGGACCACCTGCCCAGGCCTCTCTATGCCCGCGCCGAAAGCCTCGGCGCCGGCTCCTGGACCACTTGCCACAGCCACGACTGGGTGCAGTTTTCCTACGCCATCAGCGGCGTGCTGGGTGTGTACACCCGCGACGGCAGCTACTTCGCCCCGCCGCAGTGGGGCGTGTGGATCCCGGCCGATGCCGAGCACGAAGTGGTGACCACCGGGCAGGCCGAAATGCGCAGCCTGTATATCCGCCGCGACGCCTGCCCCTGGGCTGCGGCGCAGTGCCGGGTGCTGGAGGTGACGCCCCTGGCGCGCGAGCTGATCAAGCAGTTCTGCCTGTACCCGGCGCATTACCCGGAAGGTGACAGCAGCGAGGCACGGCTGGTGGCGGTGTTGCTCGACCAGCTGCGCACGCTGCCTGAAGTGAGTTTCTCGCTGCCCCTGCCTCGTCATCCGCGGCTGCTGGCGCTGTGCAATGGCCTGATCGCCGCGCCGGACCAGCTGCAGACCTTGCAGCAATGGGCGCTGCAGCTGGGCTGTTCGGAGAAGACCTTGATGCGCCTGTTCCAGCGGGAAACCGGCTTGAGTTTTCGCAACTGGCGCCAGCGGATGCGGCTGTTGTCATCGCTGGCGTTGCTGGAGGCGGGGGAGAGCGTGACCGAGGCCGCGCTGGGGTGTGGTTATGACTCGACTTCGGCCTACATCGCTGCCTTCAAGCAGTTGTTTGGCGCTACGCCGGGTGAGTTGAAGCTGTAGGTTGCCTGTACTGGCCCCATCGCCGGCAAGCCGGCTCCCACAGGTATAGCGGCATGCGCAGTACTTGTGGGAGCCGGCTTGCCGGCGATGGGGGCACTGCAGGTCAGGTGCGGAAACGCCGCACCAGCGAATCCAGCTCGTTTGACAACCCGGCCAGGCTCTCCGAATCCTGCCGCGCGGCCTGGGCCAGTTCCGCCACCAACTGCGCATCGCCATGGATCTGACTGATATGCCGGTTGATGTCCTCGGCCACCTGGTGCTGCTCTTCCGCCGCCGTGGCGATCTGGGTGTTCATGTCGCGAATGATGTCCACCGACTCACGGATCTGGCCAAAGCTGTCGCGGGCCAGGCCGATGCGGCTGACCGACTGCTGCGACACTTCCAGGCTCGCGTGCATCTGCTCGGCCACCTCGGCGGTGCGGCTGGCCAGGTTGCCCAGCAGGCCGTCGATTTCTGCCGTGGAGTCGGCCGTGCGCTTGGCCAGCGCCCGCACTTCGTCGGCCACCACGGCAAAGCCGCGGCCTTGTTCGCCTGCCCGGGCGGCCTCGATCGCGGCGTTGAGGGCCAGCAGGTTGGTCTGCTCGGCGATCGAGCGAATGGTGCCGAGAATCGACTGGATGGCGTTGCTGTCGCGCTCCAGCTGCTGGATCGACTGGGCCGACTGTTCGATTTCCTGGCTCAGGCGGTCGACGCTGTGCACCGCCGCATCGATCTGCTGCTGGCCTTCACGGGCCTGTTGCTGGCCGCTGTCGGCCGATTGCGCGGCCTGGCTGCAGGAGCGCGCCACTTCGTTGGCGGTGGCGACCATTTCGTGGAACGCGGTGGACACCATGTCCACGGCCTCGCGCTGGCGCCCGGCGGCCTCGGCCATGTCGCTGGAAACCCGGGTCGAGCTGCTGGAGGTGCTGAGGATCTTGCTGGCGGCCGAGCCGATGTGCTGGATCAGGCTGCGGATGGCGCCGAGGAACTGGTTGAACCAGTTGGCCAGTTGCGCGGTTTCGTCGCGGCCGCGCACATCGAGGTTGCGGGTCAGGTCGCCTTCGCCCTGGGCGATGTCTTCCAGGCCGCTGGTGACACTGTTGATCGGGCGCACGATGAGCTTGGCGAAGGCGGTGCCGACCACGGCGAACAGGGCCGCCAGCACCAGCGCGATGGTGCCGATGAGCCAGGTCAGGCGGGTGGTGGTCTGCATCACTTCGCTTTGCTGGATCAGGCCGATGAAGGTCCAGCCGAGTTTCTCGTCGGGGTAGACGTTGGCCATGTAGCGCACACCGCCCAGGTCGACTTCGACCAGGCCCTTGCCGGCCTTGGCCAGCTCGGCATAGCCCTCGCCGAAACTCGCCAGCTGCTTGAAGTTGTGGCTGGCATCGCGCGGGTCGACCATCACGTTGCCGTTGTTTTCCATGAGGATCAGGTAGCCGCTTTCGCCCAGCTTGATCTGCTGCACGATTTCGGTCAGGCCCTTGAGCGACACGTCGATGTTGACCACACCACCGGGGTTGCCGAGCTGGTTGGCGACGGCGCGCACGGTGCTGACCAGCACTGCGTCATCGCCTGCCCAGTAGTACGGGGCGGTGCGCAGGGTCTTGCCGGGGTTGGCCATGGCCGTCTGGTACCACGGACGGGTGCGTGGGTCGTAGTTGCTCATGCTCGGGTCGCCGGGCCAGAACGCGTAGCCGCCGTCCTTCAGGCCGTAGGACACGTAGGCGTAGTCCGAATGGCTGTTGGCCAGGCGGGTGAACAGCTCGAACAGCACCTTGTCCTGCTCGCCGGTAGGGATCTGCGCGGCATCGGCGCTGATGTGCTTCTTGATGTCGGCACCCGCGCCGGTGACTTCTGGCAGGCTGGCCAGGTAGTCGACGTTCTGGGTGATGCCCTGGAAGAACAGGTTCATGGCATTGCTGACCTGGCGGATCTCGCGGCTGCTGCTGTCGAGGAATCCGTCGCGGGCTTCGCCGCGCAGGTTGATGACCACCAGGGTGGCCACGAGGACGATGGGCAGCGCGGCGATGACCGCGAATGCCCAGGTCAGTTTCTGTTTGATGTTCATCGACGCTCCCGGAGTTTGTTTTTATCGACACGCGATGCTTCATGCATCGGCAGCGTCCGGGATTTTTTGAGCGAAAATGCCCGTATTTATTGGGCGAAGCCGCATTTGGCGACTATTCGGTCGGTACTAGGCTAATATGGCATACCAAATAGCTGGCCAACTGGCCAAAAGCCTCAATGGCAACACTCGCCGCCATTGGCCAGGTCTTTGAGAATCGGGCAATCGGGCCGGTCATTGCCCTGGCAGTGGGCGGCCAGCTCACTCAAGGTATCGCGCAGGCTGACCAACTCCTCGATGCGCCGGTTCAGCTCGTCGATGTGCTGCACGGCCAGTGCCTTGACGTCGGCACTGGCGCGCTGGCGGTCCTGCCACAGGGTCAGCAGCTTGCCCACTTCGTCCAGGGAGAACCCCAGGTCGCGCGAGCGCTTGATGAACGCCAGGCTGTGCAGGTCCTGCGGCTGGTACAGGCGGTAGCCGCTGTCGCTGCGGGTGGCCGGCTTGAGCAGGCCGATGGATTCGTAGTAGCGGATCATCTTGGTGCTGAGCCCGCTGCGGCGGGCCGCCTGGCCGATGTTCATGGGGCCTCCTCCTGCGAGGTGCTGGTGGGTTTCCAGGTTTTCAGCCACAGGGCATTGCTGACCACGCTGACACTGGACAGCGCCATGGCTGCGCCTGCCAGCACCGGGTTGAGGTAACCCAGTGCGGCCAGGGGGATGCCGATCAGGTTGTAGATGAACGCCCAGAACAGGTTCTGACGGATTTTCGCGTAGGTCTTGCGGCTGATTTCCAGGGCCGCAGGCACCAGCCGTGGGTCGCCGCGCATCAGGGTGATGCCGGCGGCCTGCATGGCCACGTCGGTGCCACCGCCCATGGCAATGCCGATATCGGCGGCGGCCAGGGCCGGGGCATCGTTGATGCCGTCGCCGACCATCGCCACCACGCCGTCCTGCTTCAAGGCCGCGACCGTGGCGGCCTTGTCGGCCGGCAGCACTTCGGCGTACACGTCGTCGATGCCGAGGCGCTCGGCCACCACCTTGGCGCTGCCGCGGTTGTCGCCGGTCAGCAGGTGGCTGGTGATGTGTTGCGCGTGCAGGGTGGTGATGGCTTGCTCGGCGCCGGGCTTGAGGCTGTCACCAAAGGCGAACAGGCCCAGCACGCGGGGCTGCGCACCTTGCTCGATCAGCCACGACAGGGTGCGGCCTTCGGTTTCCCAGGCTTGCGCCATAGGGGCCAGGGCGCCAGGCTGCAGGCCGCTTTCGTCGAGCAGGCGGCGGTTGCCCAGGGCCAGCTCGCGGCCGTCTACCCGCCCGGCGATGCCGCGGCCGGTGAGGGACTGGCTGTCGGTTACCGCCGGAACCTCCAGGCCCTGCTCGCTGCAGGCCTCCAGCACCGCCTTGGCCAAGGGGTGTTCGCTGCCCCGTTGCAGCGCGCCGGCCAGGCGGTGCAACTCGGCGGTGTCGCCCCCCAGCGCCTGGCTGTGTACCACGCGGGGGCTGCCCGAGGTGAGTGTGCCGGTCTTGTCGAACACCACCCGGTTCACTGCGTGGGCCCGTTCCAGGGCTTCGGCGTCCTTGATCAGGATGCCGTGGCGCGCGGCGACGCCGGTGCCGGCCATGATGGCTGCAGGCGTGGCCAGGCCGAGGGCGCATGGGCAGGCGATCACCAGCACGGCGACTGCGTTGATCAGTGCGGTTTCCAGCGGCGCACCGGCCAGCCACCAGCCGAGCAGGGTGAGCAGCGCCAGCACCAGTACCGCGGGGACGAATACCTGGCTGACCCGGTCAACCAGCTTCTGGATCGGCGCCTTGGCTGCCTGGGCGTCTTCGACCAGGCGGATGATGCGCGCCAGGACCGTTTCCGTGCCGACCGCCTGGGTACGCACCAGCAACCGGCCTTCGCCATTGATGGCGCCGCCGGTCACGTTGTCGCCGGGTTGCTTGGGCACGGGCAGGCTTTCTCCGCTGATCAGCGCCTCGTCGGCGTGGCTGCTGCCTTCCACCACTTCGCCGTCCACCGGGAAACGCTCGCCGGGCTTGACCAGCACCAGGTCGCCGAGGCGCAGCTGGGCGATCGCGACGTCCTCTTCACGGCCCTCGACCAGGCGCACGGCGCGCTCTGGCCGCAGCGCTTCGAGCGCGCGGATGGCGCTGGCGGTCTGGCGTTTGGCGCGGCTTTCCAGGTACTTGCCGAGCAGCACCAGGGCAATCACCACCGCCGAGGCCTCGAAGTACAGGTGCGGCTCCATGCCAGCCGGCGCCTGGGCCCATTGGTACAGGCTCAGGCCGTACCCTGCGCTGGTGCCCAGGGCCACCAGCAGGTCCATGTTGCCGGCACCGGCACGCACGGCTTTGTAGGCCGCCACGTAGAAGCGGGCGCCGAGGATGAACTGCACCGGCGTTGCCAGCAGGAACTGCGCCCAGGCCGGCAGCATCCAGTGCAGGCCGAACGGTTGCACCAGCATCGGCAATACCAGGGGCAGCGCCAGCAACAGGGCAGCGCCGACTGCCAGGCGGTCGTTGCGCAAGCGGCGCTGGGCGGCCTGCTGCTCATCCTGCCGCGCCTGCGGCAGGCTGGCACTGTAGCCGGCCTTTTCGACGGCGGCGATCAGCAGCTGGTCATCGAGGGCCTGGAGCACTTCGAGGTGGGCGCGTTCGCTGGCCAGGTTGACGCTGACCTGCTCGACGCCCGGCAGCTTGCCAAGGGCGCGCTCGACACGGCCGACGCAGCTGGCGCAGGTCATGCCGCCGATCTGCAGTTCCAGGGTGCGGGTGGGTACGCCGTAGCCTGCGCCGCGCACGGCATCGACCAGGGCCGGCAGGCTGCCGGCCGGGGCCTGGACGCGGGCTTGTTCGGTGGCGAGGTTGACGCTGACCTGTTCGGCGCCGCTGACCTTGCGCAGGGCGCGCTCGACACGGCCAGCACAGCTGGCGCAGGTCATGCCGGAGATCGGCAGGTCAAAAGTGGTGGATGCGGGCATGGCTTTCCTCCGTGGACTGGCCTGCAGCATCAACCTTGCCATGCGGGGAAGGTCAATAGCCCAGGCCGGCTCGCTTCAACTCGAGCCCATTGTGGCCCATGGCAATGCGGTATTTGTTGATCTGGCCCACCTGCAGGTTCAGGCGCGTGCTGCGCTGGTCCTCGATGCCTGGGGCGCAGCCGGGCATCTGCCCGGGCAGCAGGCGCAGGCGCACATCGACCGGGCCAGGCGGCAAGTTGAAGGAGGCCGATTGCTCCTGGAACACTCGCCCGGACAGCTGGTCGTTGAGGTAGATGCCGATTTCGCAGCTGGTGGCTACTTCAAGGCGCTCCCGGGAAATGATCAGCACGCTGTAGTCCGAATTGCCCTCGGCCAAGGCCGGCGGCACTGCCGCCAGCGCACCCAGTAGCCCGACAACGCTCGCTGCTGCCCTGAACATGAAAAAATCTCCTGCTTGCCTGAATCGTCAAAGGCGCAGCTTGGCCGAGGTCTGCGCAGATTTCCAGCCCGGCCGTTGGCCGCAGAACTTGACCTTGCCCCGATGGCAAGCTTGAAACTGGGCAAAACCCACAAGGAGGCAATACCCATGCAAGTGTTCAACGTCCAAGGCATGACCTGCGGCCATTGCGTGAAAGCGGTGACCCGCGCGGTACAGGAGCAGGATGCGCAGGCGCAGGTGGAAGTCGACCTGGCCGCCAAGGAGGTGCGCGTGCACAGCGCATTGGCGCCTGAACAGCTGTTGGCGGCAATCCGTGAAGAGGGTTACCAGGCCGAGGTGGCCTGAGCCCCGGGGCTGTTTTGTTGCAAATGTTTTCATACTGAAGGGGTCCACTGCAGGTAGACTTACGCGCTTGCTTAGCCTGCTATGGATTCCTGATGAACCTGCGAATGGTGCTGATCCTGGGCGCATTGAGTGCGTTCGGGCCGCTGGCGATCGACTTCTACCTGCCCGCCTTCCCGGCCATGGCGCAGGCGTTCGCCACCGACGAAAAACATGTACAGGCCACCTTGGCCGCGTACTTCCTTGGCCTGTCGCTCGGCCAGCTGGCCTATGGCCCGGTGGCCGATCGCTTCGGCCGGCGCAAGCCGCTGTTGTTCGGTGTGGGGCTGTTCACCCTGGCATCGCTGGCCTGCGCCTATGCGCCCAACCTCGATACGTTGATCCTGGCGCGGTTCGTCCAGGCGTTGGGCGGTTGTGCCGGCATGGTGCTGTCGCGGGCCATCGTCAGTGACAAGTGCGACCCGGTGGCTTCGGCCAAGGTGTTCTCGCAATTGATGCTGGTGATGGGCTTGGCGCCGATCCTTGCGCCGATGCTCGGCGGCGTGCTGGTCAACGTGGCGGGCTGGCAGTCGATCTTCCTCGCCTTGAGCCTGTTCAGTGCGGCCTGCCTACTGGCGGTGAGCCTGGGCCTGCCGGAGAGCTTGCCGGCGCACATCCCGCGCCAGCCGCTGTCGGGGGCGCTGCGCCAGTACATGCGGCTGTTGGCCGATCGCGTGTTCATCGGCCATGCCTTGACCGGCGGAATCGCTATCGCCGGGATGTTTGCCTACATCGCCGGTTCACCTTTCGTATTTATCAAACTTTATGGCGTGCCGGCAGAGCATTACGGCTGGCTGTTCGGCACCAATGCGGCGGGTTTCATCCTGGTCGCGCAGGTCAACGCCCGCCTGCTGGCCAAGCGCGGCCCGGCGTTCCTGCTGGTGCGGGCGGTGTGGGTGTACCTGGCGGCGGGGTTGGTGATGCTCGGCGTGGCCGCGATGCGCCCGGCGCAGTTGTGGCCACTTTTGCTGCCCCTGTTCGTCTGCATCGCCAGCCTTGGCTGCATCATCCCCAACGCCTCGGCCTGCGCCATGAGCGGCCAGGGGGCGCGGGCCGGCAGCGCTTCGGCGTTGATGGGCTGCCTGCAGTTCAGCGTCGCCGCCGCAGCGGCAGCGTTGGTCGGCCTGCTGCACGATGGCAGCGCGGTGCCCATGACCCTGGTGATCAGCTTGTGCGGGGCACTGGTGGTCAGTGTCGCGCTACTGACCCGGGGTTTGCAGGCCAGGCGTCCGGCATGAGCGCATGAGGCGCCTGCAGGCGCGTTTCCAGGGTGGCGACGAAGGCACGTGCTTCGGCCTCGCTGCGAAAGCTCACCACATGTTGGTCGAGCCTCACCTGCCATGGGCAGTTGGGGTTGCGGTTTGACGCACTGACGACAATCTTCATCGCGGCATACCTTCGAATTGGGGGGAGAGCGGGACTAGTGTAGCGCCGCAGTGCCCCCTCGCCATGGCTTGGTGCAGTGTTCTGACTGGCGGTCAAGGTGCGGGCCGCTGCAAGGCCTGCAAGCGTGTAGAAGGTTCGCTTTAATCTGCGTTATTTGAGGAAGGGCGTTGTCGGCAGAGTCCTTGCGATGCCTGGGGCCATTCTTCCTCCTGCGCTGTTTCTTCCCTGCCAGCCGGCGGCTTCCTTCCTCTGACGGGCCATTGTGCCCCAGCCGCCTTGCCATGCTCGGCGCTCAAGGGTTCCCCTACCCACATTCACTTTGCCTGCGCCGCCCGTGGCCCGCCTGCGGGGCGGGCCTGCGTGCGGCTTATACTGCGGGGCGAGCGCCGCGGCTGGCACCTGCCGAGGGCGATCGGCGTTGCCACGGTTGGCCATTGGAAATCAGATGTGATTTGCAGGGAGTTACAGGACATGAATGCAGTCAGCAGTATCAGTCAGATTGCCGGCCTGATGGCCGACCCCAAGCGCAGTGCGATGTTGTGGGCGTTGATCGATGGCACGCCGCGGCCGACCGACGAACTGGCGATGATGGCCGGCTTGTCCTCATCCTCTGCCTGCGCGCACCTGTCGCTGCTGTCTTCGGCAGGCTTGCTCAGGCTCGAAGCGCGGGGCCGCAAACGCTACTTCAGGCTGGCCACGCCCCAGGTCGGCGCAGCCGTCGAAGCGTTGGCCAGTGTGCAGCTCGGCAGTGATGGGCAGCAGCGCGCCAAGCCTGCGCAGATGCCGATGTCGATGCGCCGGGCGCGTCGTTGTGGTGATCACTTGGGGGGTGAGCTGGCCGGCGAGCTGTACCACCGCCTGGTGGTCGCGGGTTGGCTGGAGGGCAGCGAGCGGCAGGTGATGGTCAGCGATGAAGGGCGCCTGGCGCTGGCGCGCATAGGGGTCTACATCGACGCCTTGGCGCCACGCCAGCAGCAAGGCTGCGTGATCTGCCACTGCAGCGAATGGAGCAACCAGGGCCCGCATCTGGGGGGCAGCCTTGGGCGTGCATTGCTCACGCTGTTCCTGCAGTCTGGCTGGATGCGCGAGCCGGAAGGCACGCGGGCAATGCAGATTTCCGCCGAAGGTATCCAGCAGATCAACCGCATTGCCCGGGTCAGCACGTTGCAGGTGGGCTGACGGCCCGGTTACACGAGGCGTGCGTCCAGGCTGTTCTGGGCCAGGCGGCGAGCCTGGTCTTCGTTCATGCCCAGGTGGGTGTGCAGGGCGTGGAAGTTTTCGGTCACGTAGCCACCGAAATACGCCGGGTCATCGGAGTTCACCGTCACCTTCACGCCGCGCTCGAGCATGTCGAGGATGTTGTGCTGGCTCATGTGATCGAACACGCAGAGCTTGGTGTTGGACAATGGGCACACGGTGAGGGGGATCTGCTCGTCGATGATGCGCTGCATCAGGCGCTCGTCCTCGATGGCGCGCACGCCGTGGTCGATGCGCTTGATCTGCAGCAGGTCGAGGGCTTCCCAGATGTACTCGGGCGGGCCTTCTTCGCCGGCATGGGCGACGGCGACGAAGCCTTCGCTGCGGGCACGGTCGAACACGCGCTGGAACTTGCTCGGTGGGTGGCCCATTTCCGAGCTGTCCAGGCCAACGGCAATGAACGCGTCACGGAAGGGCAAGGCCTGGTCGAGGGTCTTGTGGGCTTCTTCTTCGCTGAGGTGGCGCAGGAAGCTCAGGATCAGGCCACTGCTGATGCCCAGTTGTTCACGGCCATCCTTGAGCGCGTGGTTGATGCCATTGAGCACCACCTCGAACGGGATGCCCCGGTCGGTGTGGGTCTGCGGGTCGAAGAAGGGCTCGGTGTGGATGACATTCTGTGCCTTGCAGCGCTGCAGGTAGGCCCAGGTCAGGTCGTAGAAGTCCTGCTCGGTGCGCAGCACGTCCGCGCCCTGGTAATAAAGGTCGAGAAATTCCTGCAGGTTGTTGAAGGCATAGGCGCTGCGCAGGGTTTCGACGTCGTTCCAGGGCAGGGCGATCTTGTTGCGCTCGGCCAGGGCGAACAGCAGCTCGGGTTCGAGCGAACCTTCGAGGTGCAGGTGCAGTTCGGCCTTTGGCAGGGCGTTCAACCAGTCATACATAGGTGGCTATCTCAATCAGGTACGGTTGCCGCCATTCTACAGGGCCTGACCAGGCATTGCGCTTGGCCAGGCCTGCATTGCGCCAACCGCCGATCAGAGGCGGCTCACCAGGTGAGGGTTTCACCCTTGTAGTTGATGAAGCGCAGGCCGCCGTTGCCGCTGTGGGCCTTGACCTGTTCGAGCATGCCGCGGGTGCTGGTGAGCACGTCGATCTCGGCGTTTTCGCCGCCCATGTCGGTTTTCACCCAGCCGGGATGCATGGCCAGTACACAGAGATCCGGGCGTTGCAGCTCGACCACGAAGCTGTTGATCATCGAATTCAGCGCGGCCTTGCTGGCCTTGTACAGGCAGATCTCGCCGCCGTCGGGGATGGTCACGCTGCCCAGTATCGAGCTCATGAACGCCAGCACGCCGCTGCCCTGGCGGACCTGGCCGGCCAAGCGACGGGCAACGCGGATCGGCGCCACGGCATTGGTCATGAACAGCGCGCCGATGTCTGGTTGCTGCACCTTTTCCAGGTCCTGGGGCAGGGGCCCCATGACACCGGCGTTGATGAACACCAGGTCGAACATTTCACCTTGCAGGCGTTGCTTCAGGCCATCGAGCTGGGCGGTGTCGTTCATCTCCAGCTGCTCGATGCGTACACCGGCAACTTCACCCAGCGCGCCGGGTTTCTTGGGGTCGCGTACCGTGGCGGTGATGTGCCAGCCATCTTCCTGCAGCCGCTGCACCAGGCCCAGGCCCAACCCGCGGGAGGCGCCGATGATGAGGGCAGTCTTTGAATCAGCCATGGGACCATTCCTTTATCGGGGAAAAAGACATTGAGGATACTGCAGGCTCGGGACATCCGCCTGCATCGAAGGTGGTTAAAAATTGACCAGTTGCGTCAAGGCCGTGCAGAGCCGGGCGCTTGGCTTGTTGGCTAACGGGTTATCCACAGGCTGATCCACAGTTAATGTGTGCAAGCGCGGGTGAGGGTATGACGGCATCCGGCTTTTCGACTGTGGATAACACTTGACAAGTCAACCGCTTGCGACTGTCATCAAACGGTGATCAAAATATGCTCAATGCTCTGCAGGCCTTGAATGGCAAGGCTTGCAGATGAGTGCCCCAAGCTTATCCACAGGCGGGCCCACAGTTGTTGTGTGCAACCTTCAACACGCTTCGAGGAGGATTCGCCCGCGGCTCAGGTCTGCCAATTGCTGTTGCAAGGCGGCTAGGTGGGCTTCGCCGACGGCAATGCGCAGGTCAACGCCATTGGCGGTGAACTGCTCGTCCAGCACCAGGCCATCCACCTCGGCCAGGCGCAGCTTCACCAGGGCCAGTTCGCTGAAGCTGCAGCTGCAGGCAAATTCGCTGCGCTGCACCAGCAGCCGTTTCGGCGCCTGTTGCAGGCACTTGTTGGCCCCGCCGCCATAGGCCCGGGCCAGGCCACCGGTGCCCAGCTGGATACCGCCGTACCAGCGGATCACCAGCACCACCACCTGGTCGCAATCCTGCGCCTCGATGGCGGCCAGAATCGGCCGCCCGGCGGTGCCTCCGGGTTCGCCATCGTCGCTGCTGCGGTACTGTGCGCCGAGCTTCCAGGCCCAGCAGTTGTGGGTGGCGGCGAGGTCGCTGTGGCGTTCGATGAAGCTCATCGCCTCGGCGGCGCTGGTGATCGGGCCGGCCAGGGTGATGAAGCGGCTCTTGCGGATTTCCTCGCGAAACTCGCAGAGGTCGAGCAGGGTAGAAGGCATATAGAGAAGTCAGGCGCTCGGCGCGATGCCGCATCCTTTGAGAATGATGTGGATAAGGTTGCTGCTCGCATCTTCCATGTCTTGCTTGGTCAGGCGGCTGCGGCCGGTGACCTGGCAGATCTGGGTGGCGAAGTCGGCGTAGTGCTGGGTGCTGCCCCAGAGCAGGAAAATCAGGTGCACCGGGTCGACCGGGTCCATCTTGCCGGCATCCATCCAGGCCTGGAACACCGCAGCACGGCCGCGGAACCATTCGCGGTAGTCGGCGCTGAAATACTCGGTCAGGCAGCTGCCGCCGCTGATCACTTCCATGGCGAAGATCCGCGAAGCCTGCGGGTTGCGCCGGGAGAACTCCATCTTGGTGCGGATGTACTGGCTCAGCGCCTCGCCCGGGTCGTCCTCGACGCTCAGGGCGTTGAAGGTGCTGTCCCACAGTTCGATGATGTTGCTCAGTACGGCGATGTACAGGCCCAGCTTGTTGGTGAAGTAGTAATGCAGGTTCGCCTTGGGCAAGCCGGCCTTCAGCGCGATGGTGTTCATGCTGGTGCCTTTGAAGCCATGACGGGCGAATTCGTCTTCGGCGGCCTGGATGATGGCCTGTTCGTTCTTCTGGCGGATGCGGCCGGCGGGCTTGCCCGAGGCGGAAAGGCGATGCGCAGGGACTTCTAGGGTCATGGACGATTCCGTACAGGTCTGTGGCAACGGATGTCGGACAAGATTACCTGCCTGCGCGCAAGTGACAAGCATTAGCGGCACAAGCAGGCATCAGCGTGTCGCAGCCAGGCTTTCCAGGAAGCTTTCCAGCACCAGGTTCGGCCGCCGGCCCTTGCGCGTGACCCAGCTCAGGCTCAGGTCGTAGAAGCGCTGGGCCGGCTTGAGCGGGCGCAGGCGGCCTTGCTGGACCCAGAACGTGGCGTAATGGTCGGGCAGGTAGCCGATGTAGCGCCCGGTGAGGATCAGAAACGCCATGCCTTCACGGTCCGAGGCGCTGGCGGTGCAGTTGAGTGCCTGGTAGTGCGCCTGGATATCGGCGGGCAGGCGGAAAGTGGGCGCGATGGCTTCCTGGCTGTTGAGGCGCTCATCGTCGACCTGCTGGTCGTCGGCATAGAACAGCGGGTGGCCGACGGCGCAGTAGAGCAGCGAGCGCTCGCTGTACAAGGGTTGGTATTCGAGGCCGGAGAGCGGGCTGGTCTGGGGCACCACGCCAACATGCAGGCTGCCGTCGAGCACCCCTTGCTCGACCTGGCTGGGGGCGATCATGCGGATCTGGATGCGCACGTCCGGGCCGCGGTCCTTGAGTTCGGCCAGGGCATGGGTGATGCGCATGTGCGGCAGGGTCACCAGGTTGTCGGTCAGGCCAATATTGAGCTCGCCGCGCAGGTGCTGGTGCAGGCCGTTGACCTCGGTGCGGAAGGTTTCCAGCGCGCTGAGCAGCTGCAGCGCCGAGTGGTACACCTCGCGGCCCTCCTCGGTCAGCGAGAAACCGGCGCGGCCGCGTTGGCACAGGCGCAAGCCCAGGCGCTGCTCAAGGTCGTTCATCTGCTGGCTGATGGCCGAGCGGCCAATGCCGAGCACGTTCTCGGCAGCCGAGAAACCGCCGCATTCGACGACGCTTCGGTAGATTTTCAACAGGCGGATATCGAAATCGCTGACCTGTGCCAGAGGATCGGGGCGTCGGCTCATCAGTTTAGTCTTGTTCTATCTGAAGATTAGAAATGTAGGCTTTTTCAGACTTTATCTGCGTGCGAATTTAGCTGCAACAACATCCATCGTTGCCTATTCGTCTTTCGAGGAACCGCCGATGAACATGCCCGAAACCGCTCCTTCCGGTATCGCCAGCCAGCTCAAGCTGGATGCCCACTGGATGCCTTACACCGCCAACCGCAACTTCCACCGTGACCCACGCCTGATCGTGGCGGCCGAGGGCAACTACCTGGTCGACGACAAGGGGCGCAAGATCTTCGATGGCCTGTCGGGGCTGTGGACCTGCGGTGCCGGGCATACCCGCAAGGAAATTGCCGACGCGGTCACCCGTCAGCTCAATACCCTGGACTATTCCCCGGCGTTCCAGTTCGGCCACCCGCTGTCGTTCCAGCTGGCTGAAAAGATCACCGAACTGACCCCGGGTGATCTGAACCACGTCTTCTATACCAACTCCGGTTCCGAGTGCGCCGACACCGCGCTGAAGATGGTGCGCGCCTACTGGCGCCTGAAAGGCCAGGCGACCAAGACCAAGATCATTGGCCGTGCCCGTGGCTACCACGGGGTGAACATCGCCGGCACCAGCCTGGGCGGCGTCAACGGCAACCGCAAGATGTTCGGCCAGCTGCTGGACGTCGACCACCTGCCGCACACCGTGCTGCCGGTGAACGCCTTCTCCAAGGGCATGCCGGAAGAGGGCGGCATCGCCCTGGCCGATGAGATGCTCAAGCTGATCGAGCTGCACGATGCGTCGAACATCGCGGCCGTGATCGTCGAACCGCTGGCAGGCTCGGCGGGTGTACTGCCGCCGCCGAAGGGTTACCTGAAGCGCCTGCGTGAAATCTGCACCCAGCACAACATCCTGCTGATCTTCGACGAAGTGATCACAGGCTTCGGCCGCATGGGCGCGATGACCGGCGCCGAAGCGTTCGGCGTGACCCCGGACCTGATGTGCATCGCCAAGCAGGTGACCAACGGCGCCATTCCGATGGGCGCAGTGATCGCCAGCAGCGAGATCTACCAGACCTTCATGAACCAGCCGACCCCGGAATACGCCGTCGAATTCCCCCACGGCTACACCTACTCGGCTCACCCGGTCGCCTGCGCCGCAGGTATCGCCGCGCTCGACCTGCTGCAGAAGGAAAACCTGGTGCAGTCGGCCGCCGAGCTGGCGCCGCACTTCGAGAAGCTGCTGCATGGCGTGAAAGGCACCAAGAACATCGTCGACATCCGCAACTACGGCCTGGCCGGCGCGATCCAGATCGCCGCCCGTGATGGCGATGCCATCGTGCGTCCGTATGAGGCGGCGATGAAGCTGTGGCAAGCCGGCTTCTATGTACGCTTCGGTGGCGACACCCTGCAGTTCGGCCCAACCTTCAACACCCAGCCGCAGGAACTGGACCGCCTGTTCGACGCGGTCGGTGAAACCCTGAACAAGATCGACTGATCTTTCTGATTTTGACGCAAGGCGCGCGAGCTGATCGCGCGCTGGCTTCAACCTTCTTTATCTGGAGTTATGCATGAGCATTGTTCAGCACCTGATTCACGGCGAGCTGGTTACCAAGGGTGAGCGCACCGCCGATGTCTTCAACCCCTCCACCGGCCAGGCGGTACGCAAGGTCGAGCTGGCCAGCCGCGCAACCGTGCAGGAAGCGATCGACTCCGCCAAGGCCGCTTTCCCGGCCTGGCGCAACACCCCACCGGCCAAGCGCGCCCAGGTGATGTTCCGCTTCAAGCAACTGCTGGAGCAGAACGAGGCCAAGATCTCGCAGATGATCAGCGAAGAGCATGGCAAGACCGTGGAAGACGCGGCCGGCGAATTGAAGCGCGGCATCGAGAACGTCGAGTTCGCCTGCGCCGCCCCGGAAGTGCTCAAGGGCGAGTACAGCCGTAACGTCGGCCCGAACATCGATGCCTGGTCGGACTTCCAGCCGCTGGGCGTGGTGGCCGGCATCACGCCGTTCAACTTCCCGGCCATGGTGCCACTGTGGATGTACCCGCTGGCCATCGCTTGCGGCAACGCGTTCATCCTCAAACCGTCCGAGCGTGACCCGAGCTCGACGCTGTTCATTGCCCAGCTGCTGCTCGAGGCCGGCCTGCCCAAAGGCATCCTCAACGTGGTGCACGGCGACAAGGAAGCTGTGGACGCGCTGATCGAGGCGCCAGAAGTGAAGGCCCTGAGCTTCGTGGGTTCGACGCCGATTGCCGAATACATCTACGCCGAAGGCACCAAGCGCGGCAAGCGTGTGCAGGCCCTGGGCGGCGCGAAGAACCACGCCGTGCTGATGCCTGACGCCGACCTGGACAACGCCGTCAGCGCACTGATGGGCGCAGCCTACGGTTCGTGCGGTGAGCGTTGCATGGCCATTTCCGTCGCTGTGTGTGTGGGCGACCAGGTTGCCGATGCGCTGATCGCCAAGCTGGAGCCGCAGATCAAGGCGCTGAAGATCGGCGCCGGCACGTCGTGCGGCCTGGACATGGGGCCGCTGGTGACTGCTGCTGCCCGTGACAAGGTAGTGGGCTACATCGACGACGGTGTTGCCGCCGGCGCCAAGCTGGTGGTGGATGGCCGTGGCTTGCGCGTGGCGGGTAATGAAGATGGCTACTTCGTGGGCGGTACCTTGTTCGACAAGGTGACCCCGCAGATGCGCATCTATAAAGAAGAGATCTTCGGCCCTGTGCTGTGCATCGTGCGGGTGAGCAGCCTGGAGCAGGCCATGCAGCTGATCAACGATCACGAGTATGGCAACGGCACCTGCATCTTCACCCGTGACGGCGAGGCCGCGCGCCTGTTCTGCGACGAGATCGAAGTGGGCATGGTCGGTGTGAACGTGCCGCTGCCGGTGCCGGTGGCTTATCACAGCTTCGGTGGCTGGAAGCGTTCGCTGTTCGGTGACCTGCATGCGTATGGCCCGGATGGTGTGCGCTTCTATACCCGCCGCAAGGCGATCACCCAGCGCTGGCCGCAGCGTGCCAGCCATGAGGCGTCGCAGTTCGCGTTCCCTAGCCTTTAATAAGGCATGCAAGTAAAAGCGGGGCGGCCTTTAGGCCGCCCCGCTTTGTTTTCGGCAATAACCAGGTTTCTTGAAATTAAGCCTTGACGGGGTCTCGAATCCCCTTATAATGCGCCCCACTTCCAGCGTAGTCGGAACGAGAAACTCCTTGAGATTCAATGAGTTACTTAGTCCAGGTAGTGCTGGAGGTGCTTCGATCGACTGATCGATAGCGGTTGAAAAGGTGGTTGACAGCGCTTCTAAACGCTGTATGATTCGCCTCCCGCTACGAGAGATCGCAGCGAGCCAAGTGTTTGAAGCTAAACGAGTTTCTCGCAAAAAACTTCAAAATAAACGCTTGACAGGCTCTGAGGAAAGCGTAGAATGCGCGCCTCGGTTGAGACGAAAAGCTCTTAACCAAACGCTCTTTAACAAACTGAATCAAGCAATTCGTGTGGGTGCTTGTGAGTACGGACTGATAGTCAAAAAGATTATCAGCATCACAAGTGGCCATGCGAGAAATCACATAGTCATTTGAGATTGCTGAGCCAAGTTTAGGGTTTC
>NZ_BQIP01000033.1 GCF_021602585.1 Pseudomonas faucium | reverse complement strand
TATCGGCGCTTTGGTGAAGGGGTGGGGCGAGGTCTCCCACGGTCTGTACTGCGGCTAACAGTCAGAATCGGCTTTGTCGTCCCACCACCCCTTCGAGTATCACCATACAAGCCGGCTTGCCGGCGATGGGGCCGCAACCGTCACATTTCGGTCACGCCGCTGTCGTAATCTGCCGGCCAACTCTATGCCAAAGGTAGCCCGGCATGCTGCGCCTGCTGCTCCTGCTCCTTCCCCTGCTGCCCCTGACGGCGCTTGCCGAACCCGCCCACCTGCGCGTGCAGGGCTCCAACACCATCGGTGCCGCCCTGATGCCGGCGCTGGTGCAAGGGCAGTTGCGCGCCCAACAGGCCAGCGCCATCGAACAACGCCCCGGTGCGCTGGCCAACGAGACCGTCATCACCGCCCACGACGCCCAGGGCCAGGCGCTGCGCATCGACATCGCGGCGCACGGTTCGAGCACCGGCTTCACCGCCCTGGGCCGCGGCGATGCGGACCTGGCAGCCTCTTCACGCCCCATCAGCGATGCCGAGGCGCAGCAGCTCAAGGCCCTCGGCGACCTGCGTGCGGCACGCGCCGAGCAAGTCATCGGCCTGGACGGCGTGGCGGTGATCGTCCACCCGGACAATCCCTTGCCGCAATTGAGCACCCAGCAACTGGCGCAGATCTATGCCGGGCAGATCCAGCGCTGGGAGCAGCTCGGCGTGGCCGGCGGCGCCATCCACCTGTATGCCCGCGACGACCGCTCCGGCACCTTCGAGACGTTCAAGGCCCTGGTGCTCGAGCCCCATCAGGCAACGCTGGCAGCCCAAGTGCAACGCTTCGAGGCCAGCGACGAGCTGGCTGCGCGAGTGCTCGCCGACCGCCAGGCCATCGGCTTCAGCAGCCTGGCGGCCGTGCACGGTGCCAAGGTGCTGGCCATCGCCGAAGGCGACGCCCCGGCCATGCTGCCCGAGCGCCCCTTGGTGGCCAGCGAGGACTACCCGCTGTCGCGCCGCCTCTACCTCTACCTGCCGGCCAACGCCAA
Organism: Pseudomonas faucium; assembly: GCF_021602585.1. Lineage (GTDB taxonomy): Bacteria > Pseudomonadota > Gammaproteobacteria > Pseudomonadales > Pseudomonadaceae > Aquipseudomonas > Aquipseudomonas faucium. Next base: position 44,278 of record NZ_BQIP01000033.1, on the reverse strand, counting down.
GCCCCAGGCCAAGGCCCTGGCCGACTTCGCGCAGAGCCCGGCCGGCCAGGCCATCGTCGCCGAGCAGGGCTTCGTGTCCCAGCAGATCAATGCGCAGCCGGTGCCGGCCCAGGCCGACATGCCGCCGCGCTATCGCAGCCTGGCCCAGCAGGCCCAGCGCCTGAGCGTGAACTTCCGCTTCCAGGAAGGCAGCGCCAGCCTCGACAACAAAGCCCTGCGCGATGTGCAGCGGGTGGCCGACTACCTGCGCCAGGCAGGCAAGCTGCAAAGCAAGGCCGTGCTGGTGGGCTTTGGCGACCCCAAGGAAACCCCAGGCCGCGCCGCCCTGCTCTCGCGCCTGCGGGCCCAGGCGGTACGCCGTGAACTGGCGCGCGATGGCGTCGAAGTGCTGCAGGTGACCGGCATGGGCGATGAGCTGCCAGTGGCGGGCAACGACCTTGAGCAAGGGCGCCTGCGCAATCGCCGGGTCGAAGTGTGGGTGTACTGAGGCGCACAGCCGCGCCAGTGTTGCCGAGGGAACTGTTGCACGGCAGACAGCCCTTCAACACTTGTTCGTGCGGCGCAACACAAAGGCTGCGTTAGTCGCGCCAATCGCCTGATTTCAAAGGCATTTGATTCTGGCATGAGCCCTGCAGACATGGATTCAACCATCCAGTCTCCGAGGTCAACATGCCGACTGAAACCGTCTCTGCGCACTACGACATCCGCCACCCCAACGCCCACCTGATCGCCGACGACGACGAAGCCATCGCCATCGCCCACCGCGTCGCCGCCCTGCTGCGCGAAGGCGCCGCCGAGCGCGACCGCAACCGCGCGGTGCCCGCCGATATCGTCGATGCCTACTCCAACAGTGGCCTGTGGGGCATCACCGTGCCCCGTGAGTACGGCGGCGCCGAAGTGTCCTTCGCCACCCTGGCGCAGGTGATCGCCATCGTCTCTGCCGCCGACCCTTCGCTCGGCCAGATCCCGCAGAACCACTACTGCCTGCTCGAAGACATCCGCCTGCAAGGCAGCGAGGCGCAGAAGCGTTTCTTCTTCGACCTGGCCTTGAAAGGCAACCGCTTCGCCAATGCCCTTTCCGAAACCGGCGGCAAGACCGTGCAGGACATCAGCACCCGGCTGGTCGCCGAAGGTGATGGCTACCGCATCGACGGGCGCAAAGGCTATTGCACCGGCTCGCTGTACGCCCACTGGCTCGGCGTGCTGGCCCTGGACGAACAGGGCCGTGGCCAGCTCGCCTTCGTCCAGCGCGGCACCCCTGGGCTGGTGATCGTCGACGACTGGAGCAGCATGGGCCAGCGCACCACCTCCAGCGGCACGGTGCTGCTCGACGGCCTGCGCGTGCCGGCCTTCAACCTGTTCCCCAGCTACCGCTCCTATGAAGGCCCGACCCTGGCCGGCCCGTTCGCCCAGCTGACCACCGCCGCGATCGACGCCGGCATCGGCCGCGCAGCGCTGGACGACACCATCGCCTTCGTCCGCGAGCACGCCCGCCCGTGGATCGACGCCAAGGTCGAGCGCGCCAGCGATGACCCGTTGACGATCATCCAGGTCGGGTCCCTGGAGATCCGCCAGGAGGCCGCCGAGGCCCTGCTCGAACGTGCCGGCTGGGTCATGGACAAGGCCAAGCCCGCGCCCGACGAAGACAACGTCGCCGCCGCCTCGCTGGCCGTGGCCAAGGCCAAGGTGCTGACCACCGAAGCGGCCATCGAAGCCAGCAACCGCCTGTTCGAGCTGGGCGGCACGCGCTCTTCGCTGACCCGCCACAACTTCGACCGCCACTGGCGCAACGCCCGCGTGCACACCCTGCACGACCCGGTGCGCTGGAAGTACCACCTGGTCGGCAACTGGGCCTTGAATGGCATCAAGCCGGCCCGCCACGACTGGAACTGAGGCCCGCGCCATGACCAAGCAGATTCGCCTCAACGCCTTCGCCATGAACACCGTCGGCCACCTGTCGCCGGGCCTGTGGCGCCACCCGCGCGACCAGGCCACGCGCTACACCGATATCCACTACTGGGTGGAGCTGGCCCAAACCCTGGAGCGCGGCTGCATCGACGGCCTGTTCATCGCCGACGTGCTGGGCGTGTACGACGTATATGGCGCCAGCGCCGACGCGGCCCTGGCCAACGCCGCCCAGGTGCCGGTCAACGACCCGCTGCAACTGGTGCCGGCCATGGCCGCCGCCACCCGCCACCTGGGTTTTGGCGTGACCGCCTCGGTGTCGTTCGAGCACCCGTTCCCGTTCGCCCGGCGCATGAGCACGCTGGACCACCTGACCCAGGGCCGCGCCGGCTGGAACATCGTCACCTCGTACCTGGCCAGCGGCGCACGCAACCTCGGCCAGCGCGACCAGCTTAGCCACGACCAGCGCTACGCCCTGGCCGAGGAATACCTGCAGGTCTGCTACAAGCTCTGGGAAACCAGCTGGGAAGACGATGCGGTGTGCGCCGACCGGGCCAGCGGGGTGTACGCCGACCCGCGCAAGGTGCATGGCATCGAGCATGAAGGCACCTACTTCAAGGTGCCCGGCTTTCACCTCAGCGAGCCATCGCCGCAGCGCACGCCGGTGCTCTACCAGGCCGGCGCCTCCAGCCGTGGCCGGGCGTTCGCCGCCGGCAACGCCGAATGCGTGTTCGTCGCAGCGCCAACCCGCGCAGTATTGAAAAAGCAGGTCGCCGACTTGCGCACGGCCGCCGTCGCAGCGGGCCGGGCGGCCGACAGCGTGCTGGTCTTCGAGCAGCTGACGGTGATCGTCGCACCAACCGATGAAGCTGCCCTGGCCTTGCTGCGCGAGTACCGCGAATACGCCAGTGCCACAGGCGCCTTGACCCTGATGTCGGGCTGGACCGGCATCGACTTTGCCAAGCTGGAACCGGGCCAGGTGCTGCGCGAAGTCCCAAGCGAAGCCATCCAGTCCGTCGTCGAGGCATTCACCCGGGCCGACCCTTCGCGTACCTGGACCGCCGCCGAGATCGCCGACTACTGCGCCATCGGTGGCGACGGGCCGGTGCTGGTCGGTTCGGCGCAGACCGTGGCCGACCAGTTGCAGGCATGGGTCGAGGACACCGATGTCGATGGCTTCAACCTGGCCAGCGTGGTGGCCCCGGAAACCTTCACCGCCGTGGTCGACCTGCTGGTGCCGGAGCTGCAGGCGCGTGGGCTGTTCAAGCGCGAATACGCCCAAGGCACCCTGCGCAACAAACTGTTCGGCCAGGGCGACCGCCTGCGCGCGCCGCATCCGGTGGCGACGCTGCGCCAGGAGGCACGGCGATGAACGAGCTGCTGGCGAACCTGGACTGGGTGGAAATCCTCCAGGCTTGCATCGACACGCTGAGCATGCTCGGCGCCGCGCTGGGCTTCACGGTGCTGTTCGGGCTGCCGCTGGGGGTGCTGCTGTACCTCACCGGGCAACGCCAGCTGCTGGCCAATGCACCGCTGTATCGCGTGCTGTCGGCGCTGGTCAACGTGCTGCGCTCGCTGCCGTTCATCATCCTGCTGATCGTGCTGATCCCGCTCACCACCGTGCTCACCGGCACCTCGCTGGGGGTGCGCGGCACCATCCCGCCGCTGGTGGTGGGCTGCACGCCGTTCTTCGCGCGGCTGGTGGAAACCGCCCTGCGTGAAGTCGACCGGGGCCTGGTCGAAGCCAGCCAGGCCATGGGCGGCAGCATCCGCCAGATCATCTGGCACACCCTGCTGCCCGAGGCCCGCACCGGGCTGCTCGCAGCCGTCACCGTCACGGCCATCGTGCTGGTGGACTACACCGCCATGGCCGGGGTGATCGGTGGCGGCGGCCTGGGCGACCTGGCCATCCGCTTTGGCTATCAACGCTTCCAGACCGACGTGATGGTGGCCACCGTGCTGCTGCTGATCGTGCTGGTGCAGGCGCTGCAGATGGGCGGCGACCGCCTTGTTCGGCATTTCACCCGACGCTGACTCCAAACCCTTTCAGGACACTGCCATGAAAAAGACCCTTGCTGCCCTTGCCACCCTCATCGCCGCCAACAGCTTCGCCGCGCACGCGGCCGAGCACCTGGTGGTCGGCGCCACCCCGGTCCCCCACGCCGAGATCCTCGAGTTCGTCAAACCCACCCTGGCCAAGGAAGGCGTCGACCTGGACATCAAGGTGTTCAACGACTTCATCCAGCCCAACCTGCAACTGGCGCAGAAGAACCTGGACGCCAACTACTACCAGTACCGCCCGTTCCTCGATGACTTCAACAAGACTCGCCACACCGACCTGGTGCCGGTGGTCGGCGTGCACATCGAGCCGTTCGGCGCCTATTCGGCCAAGTACAAGCGCATCGCCGAGCTGCCCGATGGCGCCAGCGTGGCCATCCCCAACGACCCGGTGAACACCGGCCGGGCCCTGGTGCTGCTGGCCGAAGCCGGGCTGATCGGCCTCAAGGAGCCAAGCAACCCGCAGTCGACCCAGCGCGACATCACCGCCAACCCGCACCACTTGAAGATCCGCGAACTGGAAGGCGCCATGCTGGCGCGCTCGGTGAAGCAGGTGGACCTGGCGTTCGTCTTCGCCAACTACGCCCTGGAAGCCGGCATCGATACCAGCAGCGCGCTGATCGTCGAAAAGGGCAAGGACCTGTACGTCGAATACCTGGTGGCGCGCCCGGACAACCTGCACGACGAAGGCCTGCAGAAACTGGCCAAGGCGCTGAATTCGCCAGAGGTTCGCAACTTCATCCTGACCCGCTACAAAGGGCAGATCGCCCCGGGTTTCTGACCAGCGAGAACGTCACCCATGACCCGCTTTCCCCAAGAAGTTCTGGCTGCAACCGCGCAACTGCAAGTGCGCGGGGTGCACAAACGCTATGGCGACCTGCCGGCGCTGCAAGGCATCGATCTGCACATCCGCCGCGGTGAGGTGTTCGGCATCATCGGCCGCAGTGGCGCGGGCAAGTCCACCCTGCTGCGCTTGCTCAACCGCCTGGAAACGCCCAGCGACGGGCAGGTGTTGCTCGACGGCGAGGACATCGCCGCGCTCGGGACTGCCGGCCTTCGTAACTTGCGGCGCAAGGTGGCGATGATCTTCCAGCACTTCAACCTGCTGGCCAGCCGCACGGTCGCCGATAACGTCGCGCTGCCGATGCAGATGGCCGGTGTGCCGGCGCCGGAGCGCACCCGCAGGGTCAGCGAACTGTTGCAACTGGTCGGCCTTGCCGAGCGGGCCAATGCCTACCCGGCGCAGCTGTCGGGCGGGCAGAAACAGCGGGTAGGCATTGCCCGTGCGCTGGTGCTGCAACCGGACATCCTGCTGTGCGACGAGGCCACCTCGGCCCTCGACCCGCAAAGCACCCGCGCCATCCTTGCGCTGCTGCGCGACATCAACCAGCGGTTGGGCCTGACCATCGTGCTGATCACCCACGAGATGGAAGTGATCCGCGACCTGTGCGACCGCGTGGCCGTGCTGGAGCACGGCAGCGTGGTCGAACAGGGCGAGGTGTGGCAGGTGTTCGGGGCGCCGCAGCATGCGGTCAGCCAGTTGCTGCTGGGCAGCCACGAGCGCCCGCGCCAGGCCACGGACGAGGCGCACCTGGAGCTGCATTTCACCGGTGTGAAAGGCATCGAGCCGGACCTGGGGTTGCTGGCCGCCGCCCTGGGCTCGCAGGTGCGCCTGCTTGAAGGTTCGATCGAGCGCATACAGGGCCGGGCCTTGGGCAGGCTGCGCCTGGCGGTGGCCGGTGAGGCTGGTGCTGGCGAACTGCTGCAACGGGCGCAAGCCATTGCCGACCGGGCGCAGTGGGTGCCTTGACCGCCGCCCTGGCAGGCAAAGTTTTGTAACATCGCGCCATTCGGCATCACGCTTTATTGGGTCTAGGCTCAAATCCACGTGATACCGGGCCCCTCTGACGGCAACCGCGCCGCCATGTCGGATCACTGTTGCCAAGCAACGTCGACATTCAAGGAGGGGCTCATGACAGCTCTGCAGACATTCCTCACTTCACCTTTGCTCGGCACCAGCACCTGGTTGTGGCTGGTGTTTCTCACCATCGTCATTGCCTTGCTGGTGCTCGACCTGGGCGTGCTGCACCGCCAGCACCGCGAAATCGAAATGCGCGAGAGCCTGCTGCTGTATTCAGGCTATTTCAGCGTCGGCGTGCTGTTCGGCGCCTGGGTCTGGTACGAGCTGGGCGCGCAGTCGGCGCTGGAGTTCTACACCGGGTTCCTGGTGGAGCAGTCGCTGTCGATGGACAACGTGTTCGTCATGGCGATGATCTTCGGCTTCTTCGCCATCCCCCGCCGCTACCAGCACCGGGTGCTGTTCTGGGGCATCCTCGGCGTGGTGTTCCTGCGCGCGATCATGATCGGCGTGGGCGCAACCCTGGTGCAGAACTTCGAATGGGTGCTCTATATCTTCGGTGCCTTCCTGCTGTTCACCGGGGTGAAGATGGCCCTGTCCAAAGAAGACAGCCATCCGGACCTGGCCAACAACCCGATCCTCAAGTTCGTCCGCCGGCACATCCGCGTCACCGACCAGATCCACGGCGCGCACTTCTTCGTGCGCCTTACCCCGCCGGGCCAGAGCAAGGCACTGCGCTATGCCACGCCCTTGTTCCTGGCGCTGGTGCTGATCGAGTTGGCCGACCTGGTATTCGCCGTCGACAGCGTGCCGGCGATCTTCGCCATTACCCAGGACCCGTTCATCGTCTACACCTCGAACATCTTCGCCATCCTGGGCTTGCGCTCGCTGTACTTTGCGCTTTCGGCGTTGATGCACCGGTTTGTGTACCTCAAGTATGCGCTGGCCTTGGTGCTGATCTTCATTGGCTGCAAGATCTTCTACCACGGCATGGTCGGTAAGGTGCCGGCGCTGTTGTCGTTGGGGGTGACGTTCGGGTTGTTGCTGGGTGGGGTGGTGGTTTCGTTGATCAAGACGCGGGGAGAAAAACCGGCGGTGGAAGATGAATCGATAGTGAGCGAAAACGCTGCGCCTCAGGTGAAGGAAAAGGATCCCGAGTTGCGGACTTGAACCTTCGAAGTGCCACATCAAGAATCACGCATGGCTAGCAACCATGCGTGATTTGTTTTTCTAAAGCGGCCTTCACTACTCTCATATCATAAGAAGAAAAACCCTACATTATGAAAGATTGACTACCCCTCTCCAAATTCCTACTTTCTCATTCCCACCCCTCGGAATGAGACCAGGCAGTTGGATACCCTTAATAATCCCTATCGATGGGTGATCTTAGTTACAGCCACATTCGCTCAAGCCTGTGCCTGCTTCTTCGTCCAGGGCTTCGGCTCCATCGCATCGAATGTCAAGTCCGAGATGAGCCTCAGCGACTGGCAAATAGGCATGCTGATTTCCGCTGCACAATTGATCCCGCTGGCTGGCCTTCTGATTGCAGGCGAGCTGCTGGACAGATACAGCGAACGCTTTGTTGTAGGCATTGGCACATTGATCGTGGGCGCCTCGCTGTGCGCGGCCGCGCTGGCTGACGCCTATGCGCAACTGCTTATAGCGCTCATCCTGTTAGGCTTCGGTTACAGCACTGCCCAACCCGGGGGGAGCAAGTCCGTCTCCAATTGGTTCAAAGGAAACCAGCTAGGTTTCGCCATGGGTATACGACAAGCCGGACTGCCCCTTGGCGGCGCAATGGCTGCACTGCTGCTTCCATTCATTGCCATCCAATATTCGGTTCATGCAGCTTTCCTCGCGGGCGGGCTGATCGCCTTGTTTGGTGCGCTTGTATTCATGGCGCTTTACAAAACACCCCAAACACAACCCCGCATCGCAAAAAAACCGATCGATCTAAAGTTGGCGGCGCTGTCACGACTGTCGATGGCATCGCACCCTTCCATGAGAAAGATCATGTTGTCTGGTGCCAGCCTTACCGCCTCCCAGTACGCCATTTCGGTGTTTCTGGTGTTATACCTCCACACTTCGCTAGGCCTTGAAAATTCCGTTGCCGCCATGCTGTTCTTCGTGGTGCTGGGAGCCGGTATCGCGGGCAGAATTATCCTGGCGGCCTGGAGCGACCGTTGCAAGGCTGGACGGTACTACCCCGTGATGACTTGCCTGGGCGCGGTAACCGCCATCTTGGTAGTTTTACCCTTTCTGCAAACCCAGAACCTGGCAATCCTGAGTGCTTTCATGGCGGTGACGGGCTTCTTTGCCTACGGCTGGTATGGCCCTTGGGTGGCCTATATAGCAGAGACCGCTCCCGAAGATCGCAAGGGTTTCGCGCTGGGGATGGCCATGACAGCCAATCAGGTTTCCGTAGTTCTGATACCGCCGATCATTGGCCTATCGCGAGACAGCCTTGGCACCTATGCCTATGGCTGGGGAGCGCTGGCGCTGGTTTCTGTAATTGTGCTGTTCACTACCAGCACCTACAGAAACTGCGAAAAGACTGCTCAGAAAGAGTCCTGAACCAGCAATGCGGGACAACCCTTGCGCCTGTCCCGCAAAGCAATCAGCTACCGCCCGCTACGCATCATCTGCGCCGGCACATACTTGCCAATCTCATACTTGCCGATCGCCGCCCGATGCACTTCATCCGGCCCATCCGCCAAGCGCAAGGTGCGCTGCATCGCATACATGTACGCCAACGGGAAGTCGCCGCTCACCCCTGCCCCGCCATGCATCTGGATCGCCCGGTCGATCACCTTCAAGGCTACGTTCGGCGCCACCACCTTGATCTGCGCGATTTCGCTGCGGGCGACCTTGTTGCCGGCCGTGTCCATCATGTAGGCGGCCTTCAGCGTCAGCAGCCGCGCCATGTCGATTTCCATGCGCGAGTCGGCGATCTTGTCGACGTTGCCCCCCAGCCGCGCCAACGGGCGGCCGAAGGCGGTGCGGGAGACGGCGCGCTTGCACATCAATTCCAGCGCGCGTTCAGCCATGCCGATCGAGCGCATGCAGTGGTGAATGCGGCCCGGCCCCAGGCGGCCCTGGGCGATCTCGAAGCCGCGGCCCTCACCGAGGATCACGTTGTCGTAAGGTACGCGCACGTTCTCGAACAGCACTTCGGCGTGGCCGTGCGGTGCGTCGTCGTAGCCGAACACCGGCAGCGGCCGGACGATCTTCACACCTGGCGCATCGGTTGGCACCAGCACCATCGAATGCTGCTGGTGGCGCGGGCCATCAGGGTTGGACAGGCCCATGAAGATCATCACCTTGCAGCGTGGGTCGCATGCGCCGGAGGTCCACCACTTGCGGCCATTGATCACCCACTCGTCACCCTCGCGCACGGCGGTGGCGGCCATGTTGGTGGCGTCCGAGGAGGCCACGTCCGGCTCGGTCATGGCGAAGGCCGAACGGATCTCGCCGCGCAGCAGCGGCTCCAGCCACTGCTGCTTCTGTGCTGGGCTGCCATAGCGCACCAGCACCTCCATGTTGCCGGTGTCAGGTGCCGAGCAATTGAATGGCTCCGGCCCCAGCAGCGAGCGGCCCATGATTTCCGCCAGCGGCGCGTATTCCAGGTTGCTCAGGCCGGCGCCGTATTCGGACTCGGGCAAGAACAGGTTCCACAGGCCCTCGGCCTGGGCCTTGGCCTTGAGTTCCTCCATGATCGCGGTGGGCTGCCAGCGGTCACCTTCGGCGACCTGGCGCTCGAACACCGCTTCTGCGGGGTAGACATAGGCGTCCATGAACGCGGTGACACGCTCGCGCAGTGCCTGGACCTTGGGCGAATAGGCGAAATCCATCGGGGCTACCTTCACGGTTGGAAGTACATGGGCAGAGCCTAGAGCAGCCGGCCTCAATCCACCTAGTCTATTTTCTACGTGTATAAACATTCATAACCGATATATGATCGGCCGATAATTCCAACAAAGAGCGGCGCCCATGAACCTCAGCAAGGTCGACCTCAACCTGTTCATCGTCTTCGACGCGATCTACACCGAAGCCAACCTGACCCGCGCCGGGCAAATCGTCGGCATCACCCAACCTGCGGTGTCCAACGCGCTGTCGCGGTTGCGCGAAACCTTCAACGACCCGCTGTTCGTGCGCACCGCCCAGGGCATGGTGCCCACGCCCATGGCGCAGAACATCATCGGCCCGGTGCGCAACGCCCTGGCGCTGCTGCGCACCTCGGTGCAGGAAAGCCGCATCTTCAACCCGCAGCAGGCCAACAAGACCTTCCGCATCAGCATGACCGACCTCACCGAGGCGGTGATCCTGCCGCCGCTGTTCCAGCGCCTGCGTCGCCTGGCCCCGTCGGTGCTGATCGAAAGCTTCCTGTGCAAGCGCCGAGAAACCACCAAGGAGCTGGCCGCCGGGCGCCTGGACTTCGCCGTCGACGCGCCGCTGAACACCGACCCGCAGGTGCGTCATGTCAAGCTCATCCACGACCGCTACGTCTGCGCCCTGCGCCCGGGCCACCCGCTGGCCGACGCCAAGCTCACCCTCGATGCCTACCTGGGCATGACCCACATCCATATCTCCAGCCGCCGCAACGGCCTGGGCTATGTCGACCTGGCGCTGGGCAAGATGGGCGTGCAACGCAAGGTCGCCCTGCGCTCGCAGCACTACCTGATGGCCTCCCAGGTGCTGCAGCAGACCGACATGGCGATGACCGTGCCCGAGCGCTTCGCCCGCCGCCACCAGTTGCGCTACCACCCGCTGCCAGTTGACGTGCCGCCGCTGGAAACCCACCTGTACTGGCACGAAAGCACCGACCAGGACCCGGCCAACCGCTGGATGCGCGAGCAGATCATCGAGTTGTGCGAGCGGGTGGTGGCCGAAGAAGAACGGGCATTGGCGCCAGCTTGAATTAATTTCTACTTGGCTGACATAAAGGAGAAAAATTTTCTCCACCCAACCCCTCAAGCATCAAGAAAAGGACAAAACCATCTCGCCAAGCGCGGGTACGCTTGCTGCCACGATCGACGATTCCACGACGACAGCAACGGACCCGCCCCCATGCCTAGCGCCCCCCTCTATTTCGACTACGCCGCCACCACCCCGGTCGACGACCGGGTGATCGAAACCATGCTCACCTGCCTCGGCCAGCAAGTGAATTTCGGCAACCCCGCCTCCAGCGGCCATGCCTACGGCCAGGCAGCCCGTGACGCGGTCGAGCAGGCCCGCGGGCAAGTGGCCGAGCGCGTTGGCGCCAGTGCCGACGAACTGGTGTGGACCTCGGGCGCCACCGAGTCCAACAACCTCGCGCTCAAGGGCATCGCCCAGGGCATCGGCGAGCCCGGCCACCTGATCACCAGCCAGCTGGAACACAAGGCCGTGCTCGATACCGTCAACGAACTGGAGCGTCAAGGCTGGGCCGTCACCCGCCTGGCCCCGGACGCGGCGGGCCTGATCCAGCCTTACGCGGTGCAAGCGGCCCTGCGCGCCGATACCCGCCTGGTGTCGCTGATGGCGGTGAACAATGAACTGGGCACCGTCACCGACTTCGCCACCATCGGTGAGCGGGTGCGCGCCCATGGCGCACTGCTGCACGTGGACGCGGCCCAGGCGGTAGGCAAGCTGGCCATCGACCTGCGCAACACGGCGGTCGACCTGATGTCGTTTTCGGCGCACAAGGTGTATGGCCCCAAGGGCATCGGTGCGTTGTACGTCGGCCCGCGTGCGCGGGCGCTGATGCGCGCGCAGATTCACGGCGGCGGCCACGAGCGTGGCCTGCGTTCGGGCACCCTGCCGACCCACCAGATCGTCGGCATGGGCAGCGCCTTCGCCCTCGCCGGGCAGCCGGGCGATAGCGAGCACCAGCGCCTGGACCAGCTGGCTCGACGCCTGCGCGAAGGGTTGCTGGCTTTGCCTGGGGTGAGCCTCAATGGTTGCCCGCAGCAGCGCATCCCCCACACCCTCAACCTGTGCATCGAGGCGCCGGGGTTCAACAGCCTGGCCCTAGCCAGCGAGTTGGCATTGTCGACGACTTCGGCGTGCAATTCGGCGAGCAATGCAGCATCGCATGTGCTGCTGGCCATGGGGCTGGATGAGCAGCGGGCGCGCAAGAGCGTGCGCATCAGCATCGGGCGGTTTACCCGTGAGGCGGACGTGGACAAGGCGATCGAGGTGTTTGCGCGGGTGGTTGCGGCGGGGGCGGGGGCGTTGTGGTGAGGTGAGGTGCTGTGAGCTGAGGCCTGGCTTGAGATCTTTTGTGGGTTTTAGACCGAGCGCCGCCCGCGCGGCGCATCGCGGATAAATCCGCTCCTACATTTGTTGCAACGTGCCAATGCCTGATAGGCCATGGTTGCCAGCCTTGTTTGTACGACGCAATATCTCGGCGGGCGGCAAAAGCGGACAACTATGGCCTGACAGACCATGGCACGTTGCAACAAATGTAGGAGCGGATTTATCCGCGATGCGCCGCGCGGGCGGCGCTCGATCTCGAGTACACCATCACAATCACGGCATACACCTTCACGCCCCCATCAAAGGAAGGTGAACACCTTGGCAGCCGGCAACCGCGACTTGTTCAACCCGGCATTGAAGTCCGCCTCGCTGCGATAACCCAGGCTCAACACCACCACACTGGTGTACCCCTGCTCACGCAGCCCCAGTTCGGCATCCATGATCTTGCTGTCGAAACCCTCGATCGGCGTTGCGTCCAGCCCATGGGCGGCGGCGCCCAGCAGCGCGGTGCCCAGCGCCAGGTAAGTCTGCTTCTCCATCCAGTGCTGCACATCCTTGTGCTCGAAACGATGCAGGTTCACATAGTGACGGCGGCTCTGGTTCTGCCCGGCGCGGGCCTGCTCATCGCGAAAACGCCCGTCGGCGGCTTCCTGATCGAGCAGCGTGTCCAGGTGCGCCTCGGTCATCTCGGTGCGGGTGCAGAACACGATGACATGGGACGCATCGACAATCTTCGGCGTGTTGTAGGCATACCCGTCGACAGTGCTCTTGGCCAGGCGCGCCTTGCCCTCGGCGCTGTCGGCGACGACGAAGTGCCAAGGCTGCGAGTTGACCGACGAGGGGCTATGGCGCAGTTGCTCGAGCAAGGCATCGATGGTGGCCTGGGGGATCTTGCGCGCAGCATCGTAGGCCTTGGTGGTGTAGCGGCGCTTGGCCAGCGAGACGGTATCCATGGGGTGACTCCGATAATGGGATGAGGACATGGGCCGCATACTATCTTTCCTGCAGATAAGAAAAACCGGCAAAATGCAGGAACACTTTATCTTCTGGAGTGAAAATGCTGCGCATCACCGACCTCGAACTCTTCGTGCGCAGCAGCGCCTTGGGCAGTTTCACTGCCGCCGCCCACGAGGCCGACCTGTTGCCCGGGCAAGTCGCCGCCGCCATCAAGCGCCTGGAGCGCGACCTCGATGTGCGCCTGTTCGCCCGCACCACCCGCAGCCTGCGCCTGACCGCCGAAGGCGAGCTGTACCTGCCCACCGCGCTCAACGTGCTGGAAAGCCTGCGCCAGGGGCGCGACAACCTGCACGGCGCGCACAGCACCCTGCGCGGCGTGCTGCAGGTGTCGGCGCCTTCGGACCTTGGGCGTAATATCCTGCTGCCGTGGTTGAGTGACTTTCGCCGCGACCACCCCGACCTGAGCCTGCGCTTCTTTCTTTCCGACCAGGTCGCCGACCTGTTCCGCGACCCGGTGGACGTGGCCATCCGCTACGGCCTCAACGAGCACGCTAACTACATCGCCCTGCCGCTGGCGCCGTGGAACCGCCGGGTGCTGGTGGCCTCGCCGGAGTACCTGGCGCGCCACGGTCGCCCGCAGCAGCTGGACGACCTGCAACAGCATGCCTGCCTGCTGTACCTGCAGCTGGGGCGCGTGTATGACAAATGGCGCCTCGGCAACCGCACGGTGCAGGTCAGTGGCCCGCTGTTCAGCGACGACGCCGATGTGGTGCGGCGCTGGGCGTTGCTGGGTGAAGGCATTGCCTACAAGTCGTGGCTGGATGTCAGCGCCAACGTGGCGGCCGGCGAGCTGCAGGTGCTGCTGCCGGAGCACCCCGGCGAGCTCACCCCGGTGACCCTGGTGTGCCCGCACCGCAAGCAGCTTTCGCCTGCGGTTTCGCAGCTGCACCTGTGGCTGCGCGAGCGCTTCAGCGCCCTGCAGCCTGCACAAATGTTCTAAACCCGTCGGCGCCGACGCGCTAAGGTGTACTGCCCTGTACCACAGCAGCCCCACCGCCATGCCCAACTGGATCGACCTCAAGCAAGACGCCGGCACCGGCATCGAGTCGGTCCGTGCGCATTTCGTCGGCCATGCCTACGACCCGCACTGGCACGACAGCTTCCTGGTCGGCTTCACCGAGCAAGGCGTGCAGCAGTTCGATTGCCGCAAGGTGCGCCACCACAGCACGCCGGGGCATGTGTTTCTGCTCGAACCCGGCGACATCCACAATGGCCACGCCCCCACCGAAGAGGGCTTCACCTACTCCACCCTGTACCTGCAGCCGCACTGGCTGGAGGCCGAGTTGCGCGCGCTGTTCGAGCAGGCGCCAAGCGACAGCCTGCCAAGCATCGCCGACCCGCTGTGCCACGACCTGCGCCTGGCCGGTGCCACCGCCCGCGCCTTCCAGGCCGTGCATGGCGAGGAACTGCGCATCGTTCGGCAGACCGCCACCGATGACCTGCTCAGTTGCCTCACCCGCCACCTGCACTGGCGCAAGCGCCTGAACCCCGACCCGCGCCTGCCATTGACCGCTCAGCGGGCGCGGGACTACCTGCATGCCCACCTCGACCAGGACATCAGCCTCGACGACCTGGCGCAGGCCTGCAGCGTCGACCGCTTCCGCCTGACCCGGGCGTTCAAGGCGGCCTTCGGCCTGGCGCCGCACGCCTACCTGATCCAGTTGCGCCTGGCCCGTGCCCGGCGCCTGCTGGCCCAGGGCCAAACGCCCAGCGACGTGGCCATGGCCCTGGGCTTTGCCGACCAGAGCCACCTGGGGCGCTGGTTCCGCCGTGCCTACCAGCTGACCCCGGCCGACTACCGCCGGCGCTGCTCAAACCTTCCAGACTGACGCCAGGCAATCGCCGAGCATGGGGCTCTGATCATTCGGAGCCGTTGACCATGTCCCATTCGTTGTTGCCGTTCATCCTCTTCGCCCTGGTCGCCAGCATCAGCCCAGGGCCGACCAACTTGCTGATCCTCGCCCATGGCGCGCGCCTGGGCCTGCGCGCAAGCGTGGCGCCGATCCTGGCCGGTTGCGCGGCGGCGGCGGCCGTGGTGCTGCTGGTCGGGCTGGGCCTTGGCGAGTTGCTGCTGCGCCACCCGCTGGCCCAGCAGCTGATGAGCTGGGCCGGCGTGCTGTGGCTGAGCTGGCTGGCGTGGCGCATTCTGCGCAGCGCGCAGCAGCCGCTGGAGGTCGGCGCAGACAAGCCGTTCAGTGCCTGGAGCGCCGCGTCCCTGCAGGTGGTGAACCCCAAGGTGTGGATGATGGCCGTGGCGGTGATAGGCGTGTTCGCGGCGCCTGCATTGCCGGTGTGGCAGTTGGCGCTGGTGTTTCTGCTGATCGCCCTGCCGTGCATGACGGCCTGGGCGCTGCTGGGGGTGGGCAGTGCGCGCTGGCTGCAGGCACCGGGGCGGTTACTGTGGTTCAACCGGGGGTTGGCGGGGATGTTGCTGGTGTCGGCCTGGGCCGCGCTGCTGGGCTGAGCTTCTAGGCCGGCTCCCACAAAATACTGGAGTACCCGTGGGAGCCGGCTTGCCGGCGATGGGCCCTAAAGCTCAATCACCTGCCAAGCGCCTCGCGAAAGCGCCGGGTACTGGCCACCGCCAGCAGCAACCCGGCCACCGCCACGCTGCCGCCGACCATGCCGATATCGGCCACGCCCATCTGGCTGCTGACGATACTCCCCAGCAACGCCCCGCCGCCGATGCCGATGTTGTAGATCCCGGAAAACAGCGCCATCGCCACATCCGTGGCATCGGACGCAAGCTTCAGCGTCTTGGACTGCAACGACAGGCTGAAACTCAAAATCGCAATCCCCCAGAACATGCTCAGCGCGGCAAAGGCATAGAAGTTGCCCGACAGCGGCAGCAGCAACAGCAGGCAAGCAGCCAGCAAGCCGATCGAACCCACCAGGAAGCCATGCGGGAAGCGGTCGCTGTAGCGGCTGAACAACAGCGAGCCGAACACCCCGGCGCCACCGAACAGCAGCAACACCAGCGTGGTGCGCTCGCCACCGATCTGCGCCACATGCAGCGCGAACGGCTCGATGTAGCTGTAGGCAGTGAATTGCGCGGTGATCACCAAGGTCACCAGCGCATAGGTAATCACCAGCGCCGGGCGCTTGAACAGGACCGGCAGGCTGCGCAGCGAGCCGGAGTTCTGGCTCGGCAGCAGCGGCAGCGATTTCATCAGGCACAGCATGGTGGCCAGCGCCACCCCGGCAATGCTGAGGAAGGTCACCCGCCAGCCCAGCGCCTCACCCACCACCCGCCCCAGCGGAATGCCCAGCACCATCGCCAGGGTCGTGCCGGTGGCCAGCAGGCCCAGCGCCTTGGCCTGCTGGCCAGGCGGTGCCACGCGCACCGCCAGCGAGGCGGTGATGGCCCAGAACACCGCATGCGCCAGGGCAATGCCGATGCGGCTGAGCAGCAGCATGGCAAAGCTCTGCGCCAGCCACGACAGCACGTGGCTGGCGATGAACACCAGGAACACGAACAACAGCAGGCGGCGGCGCTCGACGTTGCGCGTGAGCAGCATCATCGGCAACGAAGCCAGCGCCACCACCCAGGCGTAGATGGTCAGCATCAGGCCGACCTGGGCGGTGCTCATGTCGAAGCTGCTGCCGATGTCGCTGAGCAGCGCCACCGGCACGAACTCGGTGGTGTTGAAGATGAAGGCAGCCAGGGCCAGCGCGATCACGCTCAGCCAACTGCCGCTGCCGACCGTCGGTGGCAGGTCGTTGGGTAGGGGTCCGTTCATGGGTGGGATGCTTTCTCCGCAGGCATGGCGAAAGGACGCGCGTCAGGGGCCAAGTATCGGCCGCGCTGAGGCACGGGTTTGTTATTGGGGGAATGCGGGCATGGTACGCGCCAATGCCGGGCCTCACAACCGTGGGCGGATTGCGGGTACCATGCGCGGTCTGTCTGAAGGCAAACGGAACAAGGAGTGTGATCCGTCCATGGACAAGCAACACCCCCAGCAGCAGTGGCAGCAAGCGGTCACGGCCTATGCCCAGGCCATCAACCACTACGTTGCGCAAGGCCGCGAACACGGTTGGGACGACCTCGAAGAACCCCAGGCCCCGGCCACCGAACACCTGCTCGAGGCCTGGCAGGCGGCCCTGCAGGCCATCAACCAGCCAGGCGTCGACGAAACCCGGCGCCAGGCCTTCCGCGCCGCCTGGCCGCCCGCGCACCAGCCGCTGGTGCCACTGCTCGATCAACACGGGCAAGGCATCTGCACGGTGCTGCTGCTCGATGACGGCAGCCTGCTGGCACGCATCGGCATGCCCTACGAGAAAGGCCAGGTGGTGCGCATCGGCGAACACGGCGTGACGCCGGTGATCGGTATCGATCATTTCGGCCGTTGCCCGCAGCGCCGCTATTTCGCCCTGGCCAACGCCGAAGGGGTCAGGGTCAGCGATGGCTGGGGCGGCCCGCTGGTCGCCCGCCTGCCCTGGCCCAACGGGTTGGAGGGGTTGCCAACGGGTTATCCGTTCGACCCTCTGGACCTGCCGCCGACCCCCACCACGCTGGTGCCCTTCGCCGATGGCCAGCGGGTGCTGCTGGTCAGCGCCGAGGGCATTTTCGTGCTGGCCGCCGAGGGCGCCACGCGCCTGCTGCCCAGTGCGGCGCAGGTGCTCGAGGAGCTGGCCGAAGGCACCGACCCTGACGACATCGCCCTGGGCCTGTCCATGGAGCATGGCGCAGTCTCGCCAGATGGCCGGCTGATCGTGCTGGGTGAGCAGAGCAGCCGGCACCTGGTGCTGGACGAGCAGCTGCAACCCCTTGCGCAAATCGGCCCGGGCGGCGAATACCCGCACTTCGCCCTGTTCAACCGCAAGGGCGACCAGCTGATCGTCAACGCCTGCCATTTCTACAACGGCGGCACGCTGGGCGTGCGCGTGGCCGACCTGCCGGGGCTGGATACCGAGTACTACAGCGAAGACCCACGCACCCCGCTGCTGCAGGAGGGCGCGCGGGTGTACGCCGGGGTGGCGGGCAATGGCGAATACATCGTCGGCGATGCCTATGGCTACCTGCGGGCGTTTGGCGAGGACGGGGCGGAGCATTGGCAGCATTACCTGGGCTCGACCATCAGCGCCATGGACATCAGCGCGGACGGGCGCACCCTGGTTGCGGCGAGCCATGCCGGGTTCATATCGGTGATTGCCCTGGGCGCTGGGCGGCCTGAGTGGCAGATCGGTACCGGGGAGCATGGCGAGGTGCGGCGCTGGTTGTTCTGGAAGGGGTTGGACAGGGCGCTGGTCTGGTAGATCTGCTGCGCCGCCATCGCCGGCAAGCCGGCTCCCACAGGAAAGCCACTGCCCTCAGGCCTGTGCATCACCTGTGGGAGCCGGCTTGCCGGCGATGGCGGCGCAGCAGACAGCAATCAGCCCTGCAACGTGGCCATGTCGATCACGAACCGGTACTTCACATCCCCGGCAATCATGCGCTCGTAGGCCTGGTTGATATTGCGGATATCGAGCATCTCGATATCGCAGCGGATGTCATGCTCGGCACAGAAATCCAGCACTTCCTGGGTTTCAGCGATGCCACCAATCAACGACCCCGCCAGCACCCGGCGCTTGAGCACCAGGTTGGCCGCATGCAGCGCCGGGTCGATCGGCTCGATCAGGCCCACGAGGATGTGCACGCCGTCGAACTTCAGCGTTTCCAGGTACGGGTTGAGGTCGTGCTGCACCGGGATAGTGTCGAGCAGGAAGTCGAAGCGCCCGGCAGCGGCGCGCATCTGCGCATCATCCGTGGACACGATCACATGGTCGGCGCCCTGGCGACGGGCTTCTTCGGCCTTGGCCTGGGAGCGGGTGAACAAGGTCACTTCGGCGCCCAGTGCCTTGGCCAGCTTGATGCCCATGTGGCCCAGGCCGCCCATGCCGAGGATGCCGACCTTGTGGCCAGGGCCGACGCCATGGTGCTTGAGCGGCGAGTAGGTGGTGATGCCGGCGCACAGGATCGGCGCGGCGCTGGGCAGGTCCATGCCGGCCGGGATGCGCACCACGAAATGCTCGCTGACCACGATGCTGCTGGAGTAGCCGCCCAGGGTGTTGCTGCCGTCGACCCGGTCGGGGGTGGCGTAGGTCATGGTCGGGCCTTCCAGGCAGTACTGCTCCAGGTCCTTGGCGCAGGCCTCGCAGTGGCGGCAGGAATCGACCATGCAGCCGACCCCGACCAGGTCGCCGACCTTGTGCCCGGTGACCTGCGCACCGACCGCAGTGACCCGGCCGATGATCTCGTGGCCGGGCATCAGCGGGTACACGGCGATGCCCCACTCGTTGCGCGCCTGGTGGATGTCGGAGTGGCACACACCGCAGTACAGGATGTCGATGGCGACGTCGTCCGGGCGCGGGCTGCGGCGCTCGAAGGTCATGGGGGCCAGGGGGCTGGTGGGGGTTTGGGCGGCGTAACCGATGGCGGTATACATGCAGGACCTCGCATAGAAGTGAAACGATTCAGGCGGCGAATTCTGCGCGCCGAAAACCGCCCTGCCCACGGCAGATTCTCCGGCATGCATGCCTGATTCTCCGAACCTTGCCCTGGCCACCTGGCGCCTGGCCTTCAATCTGCGATGATGCCAGTGTCTGATTCTCTGCCCTGGTTCATCATGGAACTGACTCGCCACGTCGACGCCAACGCCACGTTGTGCACCCTGATCCGCTGCCTGGCCACCCGCCCAGGCTTCGTGCCCACGCACCTGCCCCAGGTGCAGGTGCTGAGCTGGGAGCACTATGTGGCCAGCAGCCCGCAGCTGTACGAGCCGAGCCTGATGATCCTGGCCCAGGGCAGCAAACTGGCGCGCCTGGGGCCGCGGACCCTGGAATACGGCGCCGGCCACTACCTGGTGCAGGCGTTGTCGGTGCCCTTCATGTGCGAAACCTTCGCCACCGCCGAGGCGCCGTTGCTGGGGGTGGCGGTGGATATCGACCGCGGCGTGCTCAGCGAGCTGGTGCAGAGCATGGGCCTGGCGCCCGGCGCGCCGGTGCAGGCGCAAACGCCCCAGTCGATGACTTCGGCTGCGCTGGATGCGCCGATGCGCGACAGCGTCGAGCGCCTGCTGCGCTGCCTGCAGGACCCGCTGGATGCCAAGGTGCTCGGCCCTGCGCGGGTGCGCGAGGTGCTGTACACCGCGCTGCGCGGCCCGCAGGCCGGGGTGCTGAGGGCACTGGTGGAACAGCAAGGGCACTTCGCCCGCATCGCCGCCGCCCTCGCCCACCTGCGCGAGCACTACAGCGAGCCGCTGAGCGTCGAGGACCTGGCGGCGCGCGCCAACATGAGCGTGTCGACCTTTCATGAGCACTTCAAGCGCTGCACCGACATGGCGCCGATGCAGTACCTCAAGCGCCTGAGGTTGCTCAAGGCGCAGCAGATGCTGATTGGCGAAGGGCTTGGGGTGGCGCAGGCGGCGCACCGGGTGGGGTACCAGAGCACCTCGCAGTTCAGCCGCGAGTACAAGCGCCAGTTCGAACGCAGCCCGGGGGATGAGCTGCCTTATCAGAGTTTGCCTGTGTAATTGCAGGGGCCTGTAGGAGCGGATTTATCCGCGATGGGCCGCAAAGCGGCCCCAATCAATCACCGCTTGACACCTGGATCCTACCAAAAGTAACTTACCAATAGTAGGTTACCTAAAGTAGATAACATCCCCAGGAGAACCCCATGCACGCCCTGATCGTCATCGGCCACCACGACCCACAGTCCCTTACCCACGCCCTCGCCCAGCAAATCGCCGCCGGCCTGGCCAGCGCCGGCCACAGCAGCGAGATCGTCGACCTCGCCAGCGAAGGCTTCGACCCGCGCTTCAGCTTCGCCGACCACGCCGTGCACCGCGGCCAGGCCGCACCACCGGCCGATGTGCTGCGCGAACAGGCGCGCATCGACAGCGCCGATACGCTGGTGCTGGTCTACCCGATCTACTGGTGGTCGCTGCCGGCCCTGCTCAAAGGCTGGGTCGAGCGCGTGTTCAGCCACGGCTGGGCGTTTGCCTACGACAACGGCAGCATCGTCAAGAAACTGCGCGGCAAAAAGGTGCACCTGGTGGCCATTGCCGGCGCCGATGCCGGCACCTTCCAGCGCCACGGCTATGGCGAAGCGATGCGCGTGCAGATCGAGCACGGCATCTTCGACTACTGCGGCGCCGAAGTGCTCAGCTCGACCCTGCTCGAAGACAGCGAAGGCCCCGCCGCCGCACTGCTGCTGCCCAGCGCCCGGCAGCTGGGCGAGCAACTGTTCGATGCCGCCCCATTGCGAGGCATCCAGCGACCCGGCTAATATTGAGAACGATTCACACTCACACTTGGATGTCAGCCGTTGGACAGCACGTCGACCCGCAAGCTGGGCTTTTTCTTCAGCGACCACCACCGCTGGCTGCTCCAACACATCCACAAGCGCCTGCGCAACCGCGCCGACGCCGAGGACACCGCCGCCGAAGCCTTCTGCCAGATGCTCGGCGCGCGCGTGGACCCCGACAGCATCGCGCAACCGCGCGCCTACCTCTCTACCATCGCGCGGCGCTTGATCTTCGATCGCCACCGCCGCCGCCAGCTCGAACAGGCCTACCTCGAGCGCCTGGCGCTGCTGCCTGAGCCGGTGGCCCCCAGCGCCGAAGAGCAACTGCTGCTGATCGAGGCGCTGGTGGCCATCGACCAGGTGCTCGACGGCCTGCCCGCCATCGTCAAGGCCGCCTTCCTGTACAGCCAGCTCGATGGCATGAGCTATGTCGACATCGGCGCCAGGCTGCAGATCAGCGAACGCACCGTCAGCCGCTACATGAAGCAGGCCCTGCGCCAGTGCTACCTGTGCGAGGTGCAGCCGTGAGCCGCGGCAAGCTCGACGCGGTCAGCGAACAGGCCATCGACTGGATGGTGGCGCTCAACGCCCGCACGCCCGACGACGCCCTGCTGCAACGCCTGGCCCACTGGCTGCAGCAGGACCCGGCCCACCAGCAGGCCTGGGAGCGCCTGCAGCGCCGCCTGGGCAAGCCGGTCGCCACCTTGCGCGCCCTGGAGCAACGCGCCCCGGGCCATGCCGCCGAGGCGCGCCAAGTGTTGCTGCAGCCCACCCACTCGCGGCGTGACGTGCTCGCGGCGCTGGCCAGTGTCGGGCTGTGCGGTGGCGCCCTGTGGGGCGGCTGGCGCAGCGACACGGCGCAGAACTGGCTGGCCGACCTGCATACCGGCAGTGGCGAGCGCCGCAGTTTCACCCTCGCCGACGGCAGCCGCCTGAGCCTCGACAGCGCCAGCGCCGTGGACCTGTATTTCGACGCCGGGCAGCGCCTGCTGGTGCTGCGCCGGGGCCAGCTGCTGATCGAGGTTGCCGCCGACCCCCGCCGCCCCTTGCGCGTGCGCACTGCCCAGGGGCAGGCCCAGGCCCTGGGCACGCGTTTTCTGGTCAGCCAGGAAGCCACCGCCACGCGGGTCGTGGTGCTCGAGCACAGCGTGCGCACCAGCCTGCCCGACGGCCAATGGCTCGACCTGCAACAGGGCCAGGCGGCGCTGCTGCACGGCAACGCCATCGAAGCGCTGGCCGATGAGCAACAGCAGCGCGCCGCCTGGCTGGATGGCCGCCTGGAAGTGCTCGACGAACCGCTGCAAGCGGTGATCGATGCCCTGCGCCCATACCAGCGCGGCTACCTGCGGGTCGCCCCTGCGGTGCGCAACCTGCGGGTGCAAGGCGTATTCCCCCTCGACCAGCCCCGGCAAGCCCTGCAGGCGCTGGCCGAAAGCCTGCCGATCAGCGTCGAGCACTATGGCCCGTGGCTGACCCTGATCGGCCCTGCGCAAAAATAATCATGAAAATCATTATCAAGCGTGTCCGGTTTTCATTTCTCGTTGCACCTATCTCCTGACAAGCCAACACAATCGGGAGAATTCCGTGCACAACCTCTGGCCCCGCGCCCTGCCCCTGGTCGCCGCCCTCACCAGTTTCCACGCCCTTGCCCAGGCCCAGGCCCTGGCGTTCGACCTGCCGCCCGCAAGCCTGGCCACCACCCTCAACCGTATTGCCAGCCAGAGCGGCACCATCATCGCCCTGGAACCTGCGCTGGTACGGGGCAAGCAGGCCCCGGCCGTGGTCGGCCAGATGAGCGCCGAGCAAGCCATGCAAGCGGCCCTGGCCGGCAGCGGCCTGCAATTGCGGGTGAGCAGCAGCGGGCACTTCAGCGTGGCCCCGGCCAGCCAAGGCGGTGATGCACTGGAGCTGGGGAGCACCAGCATCACCGACGACTACCTCGACGCCACCAGCGAAGGCAGCGGCTCGTATGCCGCCCGTGCGGTCACCCTGGGCAAGGGCACCCACAGCCTCAAGGAAATCCCCCAGTCGATCACGGTGATTACCCGCAAGCAGCTCGATGACCAAGGCATCACCGACCTGCAGGACGCCCTCAACCACACCACCGGCATCGTCGGCGCCCAGGGCATCGGCCCGGGCGTGGTGGTGACCTCGCGCGGCTTCCAGATCGACGACTGGCAATACGACGGCGTGCCGATCCCGCGCAACAACTACTCGCTGGGCAACTGGGCGACCCAGGACCTGGTGTTCTTCGACCGCGTCGAAGTGCTGCGCGGCGCCTCGGGCCTGCTGCAAGGCACCGGCAGCCCGGGTGGTGCGATCAACCTGGTGCGCAAGCGCGGCCAGGCCACGCCGACCGTGAGCGTCACCGGCAAGGCCGGCAGCTGGGACCACTACGGCCTGCAACTGGACGCCGGCGGCCCGCTGACCGACGACGGCCGGGTGCGCGGCCGGATGGTCGCCGACGAGGACCAGAGCGACAGCTTCATCGATTACCAGTGGGGCAAGTCCCACTCCTTGTATGGCGCGCTGGACATCGACCTGAACGACGCCACCACGGTGGGCGGCGGCATCAGCTACAACCGCCAGCAGTCGCGGCCAATGCTGCGCGGCATCCCCCGCTATGCCGACGGCAAGCCGGTCGACCTGCCACGCTCGACCTTCACCGGCGCCCGCTGGAGCCGCGCCGAAACCGACGTCACCACCTACTACCTGGACCTGGAGCACCGTTTCAACGACGACTGGGCGTTCAAGGCCGCCGCCGTGCGCATGGACGAAACCAACACCTCCACGCACCAGCGCGTGCAGTCCACCGGCCAGGGCGTGAAAGCCGATGGCACCGGTATCACCTACGCCGACTGGATCACCGATTTTCACAACACCAAGCTGGGCCTGGACATGAACCTGGTCGGCCACTTCGACACCGGCCCCCTGGCCCACGAAATCACCGTCGGCGGCAACTACTCCAAGCTGACCTCCGACGACGCCTACTGGCGCAACTTCGACGCCTCGGGCGACAGCCTCTTCGACATCGACCACCACCGCCCCGAGCCCAGCCGCGACAGCCTGCTCGACGGCAAGCTGGCACGCGCCAACAAGGCCAGCTACGACATCCGCCAGAAGGGCCTGTATGGCGTGTGGCGCATCAAGCCCAGCGACGACCTGACCCTGATCGTCGGCTCGCGGGTCAGCTGGTTCGACTACAGCTGGGACTCGATCGACTTCGACAGCCATAGCGACCCTGGCACCCGCTACCCCACCAGCCGCATGACCGAGACCGGCGAAGTCACGCCCTACGCAGGTTTCGTCTATGACCTGACCCACGAATGGGCCTGGTACGCCAGCTACACCGACGTGTTCGTGCCGCAGACCGAACGCGCGGTGAACAACCAGCCGCTCAAGCCGGTGATCGGCAGCAACTACGAGACGGGTCTGAAGGGCGAGCTGCTCGATGGCCGGGTCAACGCCTCGCTGGCGCTGTTCCGCTACGACCAGGAAAACCGCGCCGTCACCGACGTGGCCTCAGGCTTTGCCTGCGATGACTGGTACTGCTCCACCGCCGCCGGCAAGGTGCGCAGCCAGGGCATCGAGGCCGAGATCAGCGGCGAAGTGCTCAGCGGCCTGCAACTGTTTGCCGGCTACACCTACAACACCACCAAGTTCCTCGACGACCCGGAGGAAGAAGGCCGCGTGTACAGCCAGTGGACGCCCAAGCACATGCTGCGCGCCTGGGCCGACTACACCCTGCCGCTGGACGGCCAGCGCTGGAGCACGGGCCTGGGCTTCACCACCCAGAGCCACACCCTGGGCTACGAGCGCACCTACACCGTGCCCGGCTACACCGTGTGGAGCGCGCGCCTGGCCTACCAGCTGACGCCTGAAGTAAGCCTGGCGGTCAACGGCAACAACCTGTTCGACAAGAAGTACTGGGTGGCCGGCTTCAACCAGCTCAACGGCAGCAACAACTACGGCGAGCCGCGCAACTTCATGTTCACGGTCAAGTACACGCCCGAGTTTTGATCCGCTCTCATGCCGTCAACGGCCACTGCGCCAGCGGCCAGTACTGGCCTTTGCGCGACTCGAAGAGCGTGAAGTGCCGGGCCGTCAGGAAAAAGTCGGGCGCCACCGTGGCTTCAGGCGCCTGGCCGCGAAACTCGCGTGACAGGGTCAGGTGCGGGCGGTATTCACGGGCCTGCTCGGCAAAGCCCATGGGCAGCAGCGCCTGCTGCAGCCCATAGACCAGCTGGCGCAACGCCGGCGGCGCCTCTTGCGGCTCCAGCACCAGCACATTGGCCCGTGGCCAGGCCTTCAACTGGTCGAGCAGCAGGCGCAGCGGCGCGCCCGGGCGGGCGATGTTGTCCACCGCGGCGCAGATCGCCGGCACCTGCGCGGCGTCCACATCGCCCAGAAACAGCAAGGTCAGGTGGAAGTTCTCGCTCGCCACCGGCTTGCCGCTGCGCAGGTTCAGGCCGCGCCGCCACTGGGCCAGCGCCCGGCGCTGGGCATCGGCAACCGGCAAGGCGAAGAACAGCCGCTTGAAGGGGGCGCCGCTGGGGCGCATGGCCTGAACCATGGTTGCTCCTTGTACTAAAACGTTTGTGCAGTCTGCAGGGCATTACACCTAAGTCGCCCGTCAATCGGCCAACAATATCTACAAACTCGCCCCATGATTGTTTATGCTGGCGGGCTTATGCCATGGCGCATGGCCATTTTTCGACAAAGAATCGTCCATGAAAATTGCACTCGTACTGATCTTCGTCCTCTCGATCGCCTATGTTCACCTGCGCGGTCGGGTACGTCACAAGCTGACTCGCCAGCTCGGTGACCACTCAAGCTTCCTGGCCCCGGTCAACAGCTTCCTCTACCTGTTCTCCAAGCACCCGGCCAAGCCCTACCTGCCGGTGCAAGCCTTCCCCGAGCTGCAGCCGCTGCAGGACCATTGGCAGGAGATTCGCGAGGAAGCCCAGCGCCTGCTGCATGTGGGCGAGATCAAGAAGTCCGACAATTATGACGACGTCGGCTTCAATTCGTTCTTCAAGACCGGCTGGAAGCGCTTCTACCTGAAGTGGTACGGCGAAAGCCACCCGTCGGCGATGACCCTGTGCCCGCGCACCACCGAGCTGCTGCAGGGCATCGGCACGGTCAAGGCGGCGATGTTCGCCACCCTGCCGCCAGGCGCCAAGCTGGTGCGCCACCGCGACCCGTATGCCGGCTCCTACCGCTACCACCTGGGCCTGGACACGCCGAACGACGATGGCTGCTACATCGACGTGGACGGCGAGAAGTATTCCTGGCGCGACGGTGAGGGTGTGGTGTTCGACGAAACCTACATCCACTACGCCGCCAACACCACCGAGCACAACCGCATCATCCTGTTCTGCGACGTCGAGCGCCCGCTCAAGTACCGCTGGGCCACCGCGTTCAACCGCTGGTTCAGCCGCAACGTGATGGCCGCGGCGGCAGCGCCGAACGATGCCAACGACAAGACCGGCGGCATCAACCGCCTGTTCACCCGCATCTACAAGATCCGCGAACGCGGCAAGGCGCTGAAGAAGCGCAACCGCATGCGCTACTACCTGGAGAAATGGCTGGTGGTGGCGGCGCTGGTGCTGGTGTTCGTCTATATCTGATTGGCCCTTTCGGCCCTATCGCCGGCAAGCCGGCTCCCACAGCTACACCCCGTGGGAGCCGGCTTGCCGGCGATGAGGCCCGCACAGACCCCGCCATCTTCGACTAGCCTCATAGCTCCACTCGCAACCTCCCCAAGGTGAAGACGATGAGCATGATGGACTGGGACGCCTACCGTAAGCAGTTGATGGCCGGCATCGGCGATCTCAAGCAGTTGTCCCCCGACACCGTGGCCGGCTACATGACCGCCAGCGGCGCCGGTGCCAAGACCAACCACCTGGATGCCAAGACCCGCGAGCTGATCTCCCTGGCCGTGGCCGTCACCACCCGCTGCGACGGCTGCATCGCCGTGCATTCGCAGCAGGCGCTCAAGCAAGGCGCCACCCGTGAAGAACTCGCCGAGGCCCTGGGCGTGGCCGTGGCGATGAATGCCGGTGCCGCGCTGGTCTACTCGGCCCGCGCCATGGACGCGGTGGGCAAGGCCGGCGGCTGAGCCGCCTGCGGCGTCGCCGCCCTTGCGCGACGGCGCCGCGCCTCTCAGACTTGGCGCCCTAGCCCCCACAGGTACCGCCATGATTCACATCCGCCCCATGACGCCCGACGACTTCGCGCGTTTCTGGCCCACCTTCCAGGCCATCGTCCAGGCCCGTGAAACCTACGCCTACGACCCGGCCCTGAGCCTGGAACAAGCCCGCCAGCTGTGGCTGGAGCTGCCCGTGCACACGCTGGTGGCCGAAGCCGACGGTGAACTGCTTGGCAGCTACTACCTCAAGGCCAATGCCGCCGGCCCCGGTGGCCATGTCGGCAACTGCGGCTACATGGTCGCCGAGGCCGCCCGTGGCCGTGGCGTGGCGCGCCTGATGTGCGAGCACTCGCAGAAGCTGGCGCGCCAGGAAGGCTTCCTGGCACTGCAGTTCAATTCGGTGGTGGCCAGCAACGAAGCGGCCGTGGCGCTGTGGCACACGCTTGGCTTCGACACCGTCGGCCGCCTGCCCAAGGCGTTTCGCCACGCCCGCCTGGGCCTGGTGGACTGCCTGGTGATGTACAAGTGGCTGGCCGACGAGCCGGTGGTGGAGAAACCACCGTTGCTGATCGGCCGCAAGAACATCGAGGCCCGGGTTTCGCGGCGGCGCGGGCGCTAGGTTTCAGCAGGCCTTGGAGGCCTCGCACACGCGGTGATAGGCACGGTTGAAATACACCAGCCCATCATCGGCGCCGCCGTGGCGGATTTCCTCGATCTGGCAGTAGAAGATGCTGTGCGAGCCCACCTCGTGCACCTGGACGATGCGGCAGTCGAAGTTCACCAGTGCTTCGTGCATCACCGGCGCGCCGCTCTGCAGCACGGTCCAGTGGGTGGTGGCAAAGCGCTCTTCCATGCTCAGGTGGCGGTTGGCGAAGGCCCCCGACAGGTCCTGGTGGGTGCCGGCCAGCACGTTCACGCACAGCGCACCGTTGGCCTTGAACTGCTCGTTGGAATACGAGGCGCGGTTCATGCACACCAGCAAGGTCGGCGGCGCGTCGGTGACGCTGCACACCGCCGAGGCGGTGAAGCCGAAGCGCCCGGCAGGGCCATCGGTGGTGATCACCGAGACGGCGCCACCGAGCATGGCCATCGCGTTGCGAAATTGGGTTACGTCAACCATGGTCATGCTCCTCAGATATCCAGCACCAGCTTGTTGGACTTGGCCCGCGAACAGCACACCAGGATCTGGTCGTTCGCGGCTTTTTCTTCATCGGTCAGGTACACGTCGCGGTGGTCCGGCTCGCCTTCGAGCACTTCGCACATGCAGGTGCCGCACACGCCCTGCTCGCAGGAGATGTCGATCTTGATGCCAACCTGGGCCAGGGCCTCGAGGATGCTCTGGCCCTCGGCCACCTGCACGGTCTTGTTGCTGCGCGCGGCGACCACTTCGAAGCTGGCGCCACTGGCATCCACCTCGACCTGGAAGTACTCCTTGTGGATGTGGTCCTCGGCGTAGCCCTGCTGGCGCGCGCCGCCGATCACCCAGTCCATGAAGCCCGACGGCCCGCAGGTGTAGACGTGGGTGCCGGCCTGGGCGGCGCCCAGCACCGCAGGCAGGTCCAGGCGCTGGGCGGCGTCTTCGTCGTCGAAGTGGGTGGCCACCCGCCCGGCGAAGGGCGCACTGGCCAAGGCCTCGAGGAAGGCGCTGCGGCTGCGCGAACGCCCGCAGTAATGCAATTCGAAATCGGCGCCCTGCTGGTGCAGGGCATGGGCCATGGCGATCATCGGCGTGATGCCGATGCCGCCACCGAGCAGGATCGAGCGGCGTGCATCGGGAGCCAGCGGGAACAGGTTGCGCGGCGTGCTGATCTGCACCTCGCGCCCTTCCACCAGCACCTCGTGCACCCCCACCGAGCCGCCACGGGAGGCCGGGTCTTTCAGCACCCCCAGGCGATACAGCGAAGCGTCCGCCGGGTCGCTGCACAGCGAGTACTGGCGCACCAGGCCCGGGGCCACGTGGATGTCCACGTGCGCCCCCGCCTCGAAAGCAGGCAGCGCCGCGCCATCGGCCCGGCCCAAGTCGAGGACCAGCACATCGGCCCCCTGGATCTCGCGCTTGCGCACGATCACGTTCAACAGTTGTTCGTTCATCAGCGGTGTCCTGTTGTGATTCATCGCATGTACAGGCCGCCGTTCACGTCCCAGGTCGCCCCGGTGGTGAAGTAGGCCTCGGGGCGCGCCAGTTGCACGATCAGGTCGCCAAGAAAATCCGCATCGCCCAGGCGCTGCACCGGGATGTTCGCCAGCAGCCCCGGCAGGCGCTCGGCCGGCACCGCGGCATGCACCGCCGGCGAGTCGATCGGGCCTGGGGCGATGGCATTGACGGTGACGCCGCGGGCGGCGAATTCCTTGGCGAAGACCTTGGTCAGGGTGACGATCGCCCCCTTGCTCGCCGCGTAGTGCGCGCCGGTGGCGGTGCCGCCGTTCTGCCCGGCCAGCGAGGCCATGTTGATGATCCGCCCGTAGCCGCGCTCGGCCAGGTGCGCGCCGAATACCTGGCAGCCGAGGAACACGCTGCGCAGGTTCAGGCCGACCACCGCGTCGAACTCTTCCGGGCTGATCTGCATCAGCGGCGTGGTCTTGGTCACCGCCGCGTTGTTGACCACCACGTGCAGGGCGCCGAAGTGCTCCAGCACCTGGGCCAGGGCCTGCTCGAAGTCCGCCTTGCTGGCGACGTCGAGCTTGACTGCCAAGCTACGGCCGCCCTGCCCTGCGAGCTGCTCGGCCGTGGCCTGGGCCAAGGCCAGGTCGCGGTCCGAGACCACCACGTCGAAGCCTGCGGCGAGCAGCCGGGCGCAGAAGCGCCGGCCCAGCCCCTGCCCGGCCCCGGTTACCAATGCAACTTGGTTCATGGCCGGGCCCTCACAGGATGTAGCCGATACCGGCAAGGGTATCGTCGCTGTTGATCAGGCTGATCACCTTGCGCGCGATCTTGAACCCACCCTCGGCGCGCATCAGGGTGTAGGTCAGGTCGGCGGTGTAGTGCTTGAGGCTTTCCTTGCGGAACTCGCGGATGTTCTGCGCGGCGCGCACGGTCACGTTGACCCCGTCATCGCCGAGCACGCGAATGCGCGAGATGCTGCGCACGGTGCGCGGCTGCGGGCTGGTGGAAATCGACTCGCCGCCAATCAGCCGCTGCACGCGCAGGCGGCGCATGTGGTGGTCGTCGTAGGCGTAGTTGAGGGTGTTCTCGTAGTCGGTTTCCTTCGGGTTGATCGGGATGATGTACGTCCCCTTCGCGGTCCATTGCGCCAGCCACGCTTCGTACTCGCCGTGGTCGAGCATGTCGCCTTCCTGCCAGATGAACGCGGTGACTTCGTTGAGTAGGTTGAGGTTCATCACTTGGTCTCCGCGCTCATCATCTTTTTCCACTGCTGGTACGCCGCGCGCATGCCGGTTTCGGCACTCACGTCGGAAACCAGGCCATCTTCGCTGGCTCGCTCGCCGGGCAAGCCACGGTTGAGCATGATCCACAGGTTCTCGCCGGCACTGGCGCCCTTCTGCACGCGCTCCCAGGCCTCGGAATCGTCCGGGGTACCAAAGCCCATCGGGCCCTGGAAGTGCTCGTGCAGGCGCAGGCGGTAGCGGTTGGCCGCCGCCGGGCCGCCGTCCATGGTGATCACCGAGTGGTGGATCTCGGTCTCGGTCACCGAAATCGGCTGCAGCACGCGGAAGAACGCCATCGAGCAGGCCACGTTGGGGAACAGGTTGAGGTTGAAGCCCGACCCGCCCACCGCACGCACGATGCGCCGCACCTGCGGCTCGTCGATGCCCTCGTCGCGCAGCTCGGCGGCCAGCGCTTCGAAGCGCTCGGGGATCGGCTTGTCGAGGTCGGCTTCCAGGTCGACCAGCTCGGGGATCATCACCATCACGCTGTGGCCGTTGCCCAGGTCCTCGACGTAGCCAGGGCCTTTGACGAAGTCGAACAGCTCAAGGGTCTGTTCATCCACCGACGACAGGAAGCTCTTGTGCACCAGCGGGAAGTGGTAGGCGTCGGTGGTGTTCTCCAGCTGGATCTTCCAGTTGCCGGGGAAGCGGAAGCGGTGCTCGCCCGGCACCTTGATGCCGTAGCCCGCGCCCTGCTTCATGAACAGGTCCATCCACTTTTTCGCAGCGCCCAGGAAGTCTTCCAGTGGCTCGATGTCGTCCTTGAAGGTGGCGAAGATCATCCCGGCGTAGCTTTCGGTACGCAGGCTCACCAGTGGCAGCTCGGCCTTGTCCAGGCAGTCGCCGTAGCTTTCCGGGTGCGGCACGCCGCGCAGCGAGCCGTCCAGGGCATAGCCCCAACCGTGGTAGGGGCAGACGAAGCTGTTGGTCTTGCCCTTCTTGTGCTCGCACACCGTGGCGCCGCGGTGGCGGCAGCGGTTGAGCAGCACGTTCACCGCCTTCTTGCGGTCGCGCACGACGATCACCGGCTGCTTGCCGATGTAGGTGGTCTTGTAGCTGCCGGCCTCGGGGATCTCGCTCTCGTGGGCGACCCAGATCCAGGTGCTGTGGAAGATCTTTTCAAGCTCGGCGTCAAACAGCGCCGGGTCGGTGTACAGCGAGGTGTGGACGCGGTCTGGCTGCACCAGCTCGGCCGGGTCGACGCTCAGGTTGACGGCGGGAATCAGGTTGGTCACGGATAAGTCCTCTTCTCAGGCGCGCTGGATGATCAGTTCGCGGCCGACACGGGCCTCGACCTTGGCATAGCGCCACAGCTTGTACGGCCCCTCGCCCACGGCGGTGGTGCGGAACAGGTTGCAGGCGGCGTGCACGGTCTGGATGTCCGGCACATCGGCCAGCAGGTAGGTGGTCCAGGGGAAGCCATCGGACGGCCCGACCATGCCCTGGTCGTCGTCCATGTTGCCCAGCACGTTCACCCCGGGCAGGTCGTGGATGGCGTTCCACATCGCGCTGAAGGCGGCCCACACCTGCAGTTGCTCCTCGCGCGCGGCGTCGAAGAAGTTCTGGTTGATGCCCATGCAGAACAGCACGCGCAAGGCTTTGTTATCGCTCATGACTGGTATCCCGAGAGTTACAGGTAGCCCGGAAGGGGCTGTTTGCCGAAGAACATCGCCCCGGCGTTCTGGTAGGTGACGTCGCCCATGAAGGCGTGCTGGGTGACCACCTGCGCATCGTTGACGCAGCGGGCCAGCGGGCTTTCGTTGTAGATGCCGGTCATGCCCGACAGCAGCTGCGCACTGCGCGCCACTTCTGCGGCGACGCGCGCGGCATGGGTGGAGGACAGGCGCAACAGGTTGGTGACCTCGATCGGCACCGGGTCGCCGGCCAGCACGTGCTGCCAGGCGCGTTCGATCGATTCGTAGAAGAACGCCCGGGCCGAACGCAGCGCGGCCTCGGCCTTGGCCACATCAACCTGGGCCAGCGGCCGGTCGGCCAGGGCCGGGGCGCCGGTGACCGAGATGCGCCCGCTGGCCATGCCCGACAGCTCGTCGAGGGCGGCGCGGGCGATGCCCAGGCCGACCACCGACAGCACCTGGGTGGCGAACGACAGCGACGGGTAGCGGAAGAACGGCTCGTCCAGGTTCGGCTTGCCGCCGCGCACGAAGGTCCACTGCTCGCCCACCACCACATCCTCGACCAGCAGGTCGTGGCTGCCGGTGCCGAGCAGGCCGACGGTGTCCCAGGTTTCTTCGATGCGCGCCTGGCTGCGGGGCAGCACCGCCAGGCGCGGCAGGTCGAGCTTGTCGCCGTTGCGCGGGGCGATGCCGACGCCAACGATGTCGGCGCCCATGGAGCCGCTGGAGTACTTCCAGCGGCCATTGACCTTGAAGCCTCCGGCAACGATCTCGGCCGGCTGCGGCGGGAAGATGCCCCCGGCGAACACGGTGTCGGGGCTGTTGCCGTAGATCTGGGCGATGGTCTCCAGCGGCAGCGCCGCCAGGTACACCGGGCTCATGCCGAAGCTCGCCACCCAGCCGGCGGAGCCGTCGGCGTGGGAGATGCGCTCGACCATCTCGCAGAACTCGCCGGGCGAGCATTGCAGGCCGCCGAAGCGTTTGGGCACCAGGGCACGGTAGACGCCGTGGGCCTTGAAGGCATCGATCACGTCGCGGGAAATATGGCGTTGGCGATCGAACTCACCCAGACGGGCTCGATCACGAACCCCGTCCAGCAAAGCCTCGAAGGCAGGGCCACTGGCAAGCGCCGACTCGGGCGCAGCACGCAGGCAAAGCGAATCCATGGACTTTCTCCGTCTCAGGCGCGGTGTTGTGGTTCTGGCAGGTGTCGGTGGGCAGGAGGCGAAATGGCAGGGCTCGCTGCAGCAAGGTAGCGGCCATGCAAGGGGGCAAAGGCGGGATCGTGCGGCATGTTCTGTCTCTCTTGTTTTGGGTGCCGGTGACAAAAATCTGCGGCCAATTACGTGAATTGTCAATTGAATTTTCACGCTTAAAAACGCATTTTTTCGACGGACGCATGCCCGACCAGCACCGCAAAACAAGGCTATCTATCTGATTTTTATCGGCTTTAAAGATGAATTTCGAAGCAGCTGGCTAGCCAAAAAAACTAACCAGGCCTGGCGATATGTCGAAAAATTTTTAATACACTTTTCACATGATTTCGGAGATAAAAAAGCTGGTGTAGCATGGCTGGGCATCGCGCCCACAAGAACAATCAGAACAGCACCCCCGCCATGCCTGGCGTGCACACCCCGAGGTCGAGGCCATGCCCACCCGCCCCATCGAACTGCAGGATCACCGCCTGCGCTACCTGCACCTGAGCCACGACAAAGGCTCCATGCGCGCCGCCGCCGAAGCCCTGGGGGTCGCCACCTCCTCGGTCAGCCGGCAGATCGCCCGGCTCGAAGCGGAACTGGGCATCGAGCTGGTGCGCCCCGACACCCACCGCATCAGCCTGACCCACGCCGGCGAGGCCGCGGTGGACTACTACGTCGAGCGCCAGCGCCAGCACAGCCAGTTGCTCAGCCGCCTGGACGCCCTGCGCCAGCAGCAGCAGGCCTCGACGGTGATCGCCATCGGCGAAGGCCTGCTCGGGGCGCGGGCGATCAACGCGCTGCAGGGCTTTCTCCAGGCCCATGGCGCGCACAAGGCCGAGATCATCAGCGCGCCTTCGCTGGAGGTGCAGCGCCTGGTGATGAGCGACCAGGCCCACCTGGGCGTGGTGTTCGCGCCCAGCCCCACGGCCTGCCTGAGCCGGCTGTTCAGCCTGGCCCAGCCGCTGCGCCTGATCGTGCACCGGGACAGCCGCCTGGCCGAACGCAGCCGGGTCAGCCTCGCCGACATCGCCCGCGAGTCGCTGGTGCTGCCCGGCGCCAACTTTCGCGTGCGCGAGCTGGTGGACGACGCCTGCCAGGCGCAGGGGGTCGCGATCGTGCCGACGCTGACCTCCAACTCGCTGGCGGTGATCCTCGATTTCGTCCGCTCGGGCCTGGGCGCGACCTTGCTCGCCGAGCTGCCGATCATCGACGAGCTCAAGGGCGGCACCTTCAAGGCGCTGGCGGTCGACTGCGCGCAGATGAACGCCACCGACATCCAGGTCGTCACCCGCCGCGGCCGCACCCTGGACGACCTGAGCCGGGCGCTGGCGACCGAAATGGCCAAGGCCATGCGCAAGGTGCTGTGACCTTCGCCCAGGTCGTTGCGCTAAACGCAACGACTTTGCCCGCCCCTGTCATTGAGCCGCCTGCGCTGGCCCATTAGCGTTGCTGTCGTGCACCGCACACCCAAAACAACAAGAACAACGTGACAGACAAGCAGGCAACCGACCTGCGGCCCTTCCTGCCCAGTTGCATCACTGCCCCGGTACTTGTCCTGATCACACCTCCAGGAATACCCCCATGGAACTGCGATGGCCCCTGCGTGCAAAACCGTTGTGCCTGTGCCTGGCGTGCGCCCTCCCCCAGGTCGGCCTGGCCGACCTGGTCGATGACAGCCACCTCTCGCTGAACATCAAGAACCTCTACCTGAACCGCAACTACACCCAGCACGATGCCCCGGCGTCCAAGGCCGGCAACTGGTCCCAGGGCTTCGACCTGCAGTTCGAGTCCGGCTACACCGACACCCCAGTGGCGGTCGGCCTGGACCTTGACGGGCAATACGCCGTGCGCCTGGACGCCACCGGCAACGACGGCTCGCTGCCCTACAGCCGCCACCGCCAGAAAACCTCCGACGACTACAGCCGTGGCGGCGCCACGCTCAAGTTCAAGTACGCCAAGAGCGTGCTCAAGGTCGGTGACCAGCGGCCGTTCTACCCGGTCGCCTCCAACGACCCGAGCCGCCAGCTCGATACCCTCTACCAGGGCGCGGTGATCGAATCGCGCGACATCGACAAGCTGACCCTGGTCGGCGGGCGGTTCTGGTCGATCGTCACCCGCGAGTCGTCCAACCACGAACGCCTGTACCGCTACGGCACCAGCGACAGCCAGGACAGCGACGGCCTGGACTTCGCCGGCGCCACCTATGCACTCACCCCCGACCTGCAAGGCAGCTACTTCCACGGCGTGCTCAACGACATCTACAAGCAGGACTACGC
Organism: Pseudomonas faucium; assembly: GCF_021602585.1. Taxonomy (GTDB): domain Bacteria; phylum Pseudomonadota; class Gammaproteobacteria; order Pseudomonadales; family Pseudomonadaceae; genus Aquipseudomonas; species Aquipseudomonas faucium. The sequence continues at coordinate 8,272 of NZ_BQIP01000033.1, read as the reverse complement.
CGGCATCAAGCACACCCTGCGCTTTGCCGACGGCTACCAGCTCAAGACCGACATCGGCTACTTCAACAACCAGGAAGACGGCGCCGCACGCAGCGGCCCGGTGGACAACCGCGCCTACTACGGCCTGGTGAGCGTGGAAAAGAGCGGCCACACCGTCGGCGTGGTCTACCAGCGCATGACCGGTGACACGGTGTTCCCGACCCTGAACGGCTACGTGCCGCAACTGTGGCTGCCGAACTGGGGCAGCATCCCGTTCCTGCGCCCGGACGAGCGCAGCTGGTCGCTGCGTTACGGCTACAACTTCGCAGCCCTGGGCGTCCCGGGCCTGAAGCTGTTCACCCGCTATACCCGGGGCACCGATGTGGACCGCGGCGCGGGCCTTGACCGCGACCAGGAAAGCGAGCGCGACATCATGCTCAACTACGTGGTGCAGAGCGGCCCGCTCAAGGACCTGGCCTTCGACCTGAAGAACATCCACACCCAGCAGAAGTACGGCGCCGACTACGACGAATACCGCCTGATCACCTCCTACACCTGGAAGTTCTGGTAGCCGCCGCGCACCGTTTTTGCCCGGGCCTTTCCGTGCGGGGAGGGTTCGGGCGCTTTTATTGCAAACCAAGGAACCACCGCCATGTCCGACCTTTACGAACTGCTGCGCTTCACCCTGCGTGTGCGCACCCAGGCTATGGCCCTGCCGCGCCTGCAAGCCGCCTTGCAGGAGGCCGGCGACGGGGTCGAGCTGGTCGGCTGCTGGCTCTCGGAAATCGGCCCGCAAAACACCATTGCCGTGCTGCGCCGCTTCACCGATGCCCAGGCCCAGGCCAGCGAACGCCAGCGCGTGCTGCTCGCCAGCGATGCCTTCGGCATCGGCGAGTTCATCCTCGAGCAGCACATCGACGACTACCGTCTGTTCCCCTTCCTGCAGCCACTGACACCCGGCAAGCACGGGCCGTTCTTCGAGCTGCGCGAGTACGACCTGGTGAGCTCGGGCCTGGCCCCGACCCTGGCCGGCTGGCGCAAGGCCGTCGGCCCGCGTACCGGGGCTGACTACTCCCAGGTGTACGCGGCGTTCTACGCCACCAGTGGCCGCGTGCCGCGCTACCTGCACATCTGGCCCTACGCCAGCCTCGAACAACGCCTCGACGTGCGCACCCGCGCCGTGCGCGATGGGGTGTGGCCGCCGGAAAACTCGGCGGCGCAACTGCAGAAGATGGTGTCGGTGGTGTACCTGCCCGCGCCCTTCTCGCCGCTTGCCTGAAGCCGCGATTGCCCAGGCGTGCCAACCTCTTGGCGCTGCCTGCCAATTGCCCGCGCAGGCATACCGTTGCCGCTGCCGCCCCGGTAGCCTGCCGCGAGCCCAATTCGCGTCGCGGAAAACAACGACATGACCAACGCCTTGAGCATCCATAACAAGATCACCCTGCTCGCCAGCCTGTGCCTGGCCACCGTTGTCGTACTGCTCACCACCCTCGCCCTGGCCCAGCGCCAGGCCAGCGAGGACCAGGCCAAGGCCAGTGCCAGCGACATGCTGCTGGCCGCGGCGCGGCAGAACCTGCGCGCCGAAGGCCAGGCCCAGGCGCTGCAGATTCAGCAGGGCTTCGCCCGCGCCTACACCTTCGCCGAAGGCGTCGGCCGCCAGGTCATGCACCTGCGCGAGCGCGCCGCAGGCGGCCGGGTGCCTGCGGGCGAGCTGCGCAGCGACCTCACCCAGGTGCTGCACCAGGCCCTGGCCGGGCGGCCGGAGCTGCTGGGGCTGTTCATCACCTTCGACCGCAACGCCCTCGATGGCCGCGATGCCGACTTCGCCGGCCAGCTGGCACGGGGCAGCAACGACCAGGGCCGTTTCGCCCTGTACTGGCTGCAATCGGCCCCCGGCCAGCTGCAGGCCGTGCCAGGTGACGAACAACTGCTCGCCGACACCTCGCCCGGCCCCAGCGGGGCGCCGTTCAATGCCTTCTTCAGTTGCTCGCGCAAGGCCGCCAAGCCCTGCCTGCTGGAGCCCTACGTCGACAGCTCCAGCGGCACCGCGCGGCTGGTCACCAGCCTGACCTTGCCGCTGCTCGACCAGGGCCGGGTGGTGGCGGTGATCGGCCTGGACATCGACCTGGGCGCGCTGCAGCGCGACGCCGAAGCCGCCAGCGCCGCGCTCTACGAGGGCCAGGGCGATATCGCCATCGTCAGCACCGCCGGCCTGCTGGCCGGTGACAGCCGCCACCCCGAGCGCCTGGGCAGCTTGCTCACGGCGCGCCACCCCGAACACGCCGCCGCCATGCTCGATGCCATTCGCGCAGGCCATGGGCAAACCTTCGAAGACGCCAGCGACATGCGCATGCTGGTGCCCATCCAGCCGCTGCCCGACGCCAGCCCCTGGGCCGTGCTGGTCAGCGTGCCCAAGGCCGTGCTGGGCGCCCCGGTAGCGGCGCTGCAAACGCAGATGCGCGCCCAGTGTCTGCGCAGCCTGGCGCTGCAGGTCGGCCTGGGCCTGAGCGTCGCGGTGCTCGGCGTGCTGATGATGTGGCTGACCGCCCGCAGCGTCAGCCGGCCGCTGCTGCACGTGGCCCAGGTGCTCGAAGACATCGCCGAAGGCGAAGGCGACCTGACCCGCCGCCTGGCCTACCCCGGCCGCGATGAGCTGGGGCGCCTGAGCCGCGCCTTCGACCGCTTCCTCGAACACCTGCAACCGGTGATCGCCCAGGTGCAGGCCGGGGTGCGCGACACCCGCGACACCGCCGACCAGTCGGCGCGCATCGCCAGCCAGACCAACGCCGGCATGCAGCAGCAACTGCGCGAGATCGAGCAGATGGCCGCCGCGCTGCAGCAGATGTCGGCCACGGCCCAGGCCTCGGCGCACAGCGCCGCCCAGGCTGCGGCCGCAGCGCGCAATGCCGACCAGGCCACCGGCGATGGCCTGCAGGTGATCGAGCACGCCAGCGCCAGCATCCAGGCCCTGGCCCATGACATGAGCGACGGCATGCAGCGCCTGCACGCCCTGGCCAACAGCGGCGAGCAGATCGGCACGGTGATGGCGGTGATCTTGTCGATCGCCCGGCAGACCAACCTGCTGGCCCTCAATGCCGCCATCGAGGCTGCCCGCGCCGGGGAAGCCGGCCGTGGCTTTGCCGTGGTCGCCGACGAGGTGCGCGGGCTGGCCCAGCGCACCCAGGCCTCGGTGGAGGAAATCGGCGCCATCACCGACGGCCTGCGCACCGGCACCCGCGAGGTGACCCGCAGCCTGCAGCACAGCCACGAGCAGGCCCAGGCCAATGCCGAACAGGCGCGCCAGGCCCTGGATGCCCTGGCGCAGATTCGCCAGGCGGTCAGCGTGATCAGCGACATGAACGTGCAGATCGCCTGCGCCGCCGAACAGCAGAGCAGCGTCGCCGAAGAGGTCAACCGCAACGTCGAAGCGGTGCGCGATGTCACCGCTTCGCTGTCGGGCCAGGCCGAGCGCTCGGCCGGCATCAGCCAGCAGTTGAACGACCTGGCGTCAGAGCAGCAAGGGCTCATCCAGCGCTTCAAGGCCTGATGCGAAGTACGGCGCCAGGCCTGCCTGGCGCAGCCGCTGCACCAGCGCGGCCAGGCGCGCCTGGCGATAGGCCGGCACATCGATGTGCCGGTAGTCGTAGAAGCCCAGCCCTTCGCGCAGCCCGTTGCGCCCGGCGGCCATGTTGTCGCGCACGGCCTGGGCCGCCTGGTAGCGCTCGCCCAGGTGCTGGCTGAGGTAGGCCGAGGCGTGGTGGAGGATGTCGCCGCCGCCCCAGTCGATGAACTCCAGCAGGCCGAGCACCGAAAAGCGCGGGCCGAAACCGCTGCGCACCGCCAGGTCGATCTGCTCGGCACTGGCCACGCCCTCCTCGACCATGCGCGCCGCCTCGTTCATCACCAGCGCCTGCAGGCGCGGCACGATGAAGCCGGGCGCCGCGTTGCACACCACCGCCACCTTGCCGATGCCCTGCAAGGTCGCCAGCAGCTCGGCAAGCTTCGCCTCGCAGGTCTGCGCGCTGCGCGACACCTCCACCAGCGGCATCAGGTGCGCGGGGTTGAGCCAGTGCGCGTTGAGCAGGCGCTGCGGCGCCGACACCATCTGCGCAAGCTCGGTGACCAGGAAGGTCGAGGTGGTCGAGGCAATGATGCCGTCGGCCGGGGCATGCCGGTCGATCCAGGCCATGGCCTCGCGCTTGGCCGCCAGCACTTCCGGCACCGCTTCGAAGACCAGCCGGCAGTCCGCCAGGGCCGGCTCGCCTTGCGCTCGGGTGAGCAGTTGTATGCGCGCCAGCAGCTGTTCGGCCTGCACGCTGCCGATCAGCTCCAGGGCCACCAGGCTGTGCGCCTCGGCTTCAAGATTGCGCCTGAGCGCCAGGAAATGGTCCGCCTGCGCCGCGCGCTGCTTGAGGTCGATCAGGCTCACCTGCAGCCCGGCCTGGGCAAAGGCCAGGGCGATGCCCTCGCCCATGCGCCCGGCACCGACCACGGCGATGTGCCGCAACGGGGCATTCATGGCGCCACCCCGCCGTGCAGCATGGCGGCCATCTGCGCCCGGTCGAGCGCCGCCAGGCCGAGGTTTTCCAGGGTTCGCCCTTCGCCGTACAGGTCGCGCCCGGTCACCGCCGAGGCCAACGCCAGCAAGCCTTCGGCCACCGGGGTCGAGACGCCGGCCCAGCGCCCGACCGACACCAGCAGCGACAGGCCCAGGCGGGTGTCTTCGAGCATGTAGCGGTGCTGCTGCAGGTCGATCTTCTCGCGCCAGTCGCCGCTGTCGTTGAGCTTGCCGTGGGCGCCGCGGCCATACATCCACTCATCGCCCTGGTCGGTGTTGTAGTGGTCGGCCAGCGGGAAGTGCGGGGCCGGGTAACCGAGTGCCTCGCGCACGCGCATGCGTTCGGCGTCGAGCTGGTTGGTGACCCGGCGGATCGACGGCTGGGTGCCTTCGTTGTGGATGTCCCACGACTCGAAATGCTCCAGGGGGCCGGCATTCATCAGGATCAGCGGCGGGTGGATGATCGGCCCGGCATTCATCAGCGCGCCGCTCAGGGCGTTCTCGATGGGCTCGACACTGGGGTAGGCTTCGCGCAGCACGGCGAAGGCATGGGCGGACAGCCGGCTGGGCAGCACGCCGGTGGGCAGGCGAGTGGCGTAGGCGCTGATCACCAGTTGGTCGGCGCCGTGCTTGCGCACCAGGTACGGCAAGGTGCCGGTTTCGGCGAAGGCGACTTCGGCGGTGTTGCCGCAGGCGTGCAGCGCCTTGGCGAACACATAGCTGCCGAAGGTGCCCGGCGGCAGGAACACCACCTGGCCATCGCGCAGCAACGGCGCCACCTCGGCGGCCAGCGCCGGATGGCTGGTGGAGGGCAGCGGGATGACGACCAGGTCCGCGCCTTCCAGGGCCTGGGCCAGGTCGGCGACCAGTGCAAAGCGCTCGCCCAAGGCGACCTGGCGGCGGCCGCGGTAGTCGCGCACGGTGAGGCTGCCAATCGCTTGCAGCGCCTGCAGCGCCGCCTGGTCGCGCCGCCACAGGCGGGTGTGGTGGCCGCGTTCGGCCATTTCGACGGCCGCTGCATAGCAGCCGTGGCCGCCGCCAAGGATCGTGACATTCATGGGGTTCGCTCCGCGTGTTGAAGGTAGGCCGATGCTAGCCAGCACCCACCCGGCCCGCGCATCCGATCACGCAGGCAGGCTAGCGATTGCGCAGTTTCGTGTCGCAGGGCCGGCAGCCGAAGCGCTGGCGGTAGTGGCGGGTGAAGTGCGCGGGGCTGTTGATGCCAAAGCGCAGCAGCACCTCGGTCACGCTGCCCTCGCCGCGCTGCAGCGCCTGGTTGACCGCGAGCAGGCGCCGCTCGCGGATGTATTCGACCGGGGTCTGGCCGAGGAACTTGAGAAAGCCGGTCTGCAGGGTGCGCACCGACACGCCGCTGAGCGCGCACAGGGCCGCCAGGGTCAGCGGCTGGTCCAGGTGTGCTTCGATATGGTCGCGCGCCCGCCGCACGGGGCCGGGCAGCGGCGTGCCGGCACCCTGGCAGAGCGCATCGGAATAGTTGTGCGGCAACTGGGTCAGCAGCAGTTGCACCAGGTGGTCGGCAAGGCCCTGGCGCAGGGGTGCCAGATTCAGCTCCAGCGCCAGCAAGCTGCACAGGTAGTCCAGCGCAGCGGCCAAGGCGTGCACACCGGGGTGCGTCGCCGCCAGCGGTACGGCGAACGCCAGCGGCTGACGCAGGCTGCGCCCCAGCAGGTGCTGCAACTGCACCTCCAGCGCCTCGCGCGGCAGGCTGAGCACCGCGTTGCGGCAGGCGCCGCCGGTGACGATGCGGCTGCTGGCGAACGGCGAACTGACACTCAGCCCGCCCGCCGCCACCGCCGCCTGGTGGCGGCCGTGGGTCACCTCGCACTGCCCCTGCAAGGTGGTGCGGAACAGGTAGTGCGCGCCGCCACCGTCGAGGCTGACTTCCACCGGCACGTCATAGTCCAGCTCCAGCAGCCAGGCCCCGGCAAAGGCCACGCCGCTGGCCTGCAGGCGCGGCGGCGTGCCATTGAGCACGCGCAACCGGTGCGGGCAGAGGTAGCGGGCCAGTTGCACTTGCATCTGGGCCACATCGCGCGAGTCGAGCAGCGGGAAGCGCTCGAGCATCTCAAGCCTCGGCGGCGTGTTCGCGCTGCAGGCTGTCACGGAAGCACTTGCAGCCCTTGGCCAGCAGCACGATGGCCAGCAGCGACGCGCCGCAGCTGACGATCGACATCGACGAGCCGACCGCCGCCGGTGCGCCGAAGTAGCGGTCGGTGATCAGCGCCACCAGCGTGGTGCCAAGGCCCAGCCCCAGCAGGTTGCTGATCAGCAGGAACACCGCCGACACCTGCGCGCGCACCTGGTTGGGCGAGAGGATCTGCATGGCCGCCGTGGAGGCCGGCATCGGGAACGAGGCGAAGAACATCGCCGGCACCAGCAAGGTCACCGACAGCCACAGCGGTTCGACCTGCGAATACAGCACCGCCGGCACGAGCATGCCCAGCGCGCCGATCACCCCGGTGCGCATGGCCGCATCGCGGTAGCCACGCTTGGCCAGGTGGTCGGTGAGCCAGCCGCCGAACACCACGCCGGTGGTGTTGGCCAGCAGCAGGATGGTGCCGAGCATGAAGCCGGCCTCTTGCGGGCTCATGCCGTACTTGCGGATATACAGCGCGGGCGTCCAGCTCATCATGCAGAACAGCGCCATGGCGTAGAACGAAAAGCCCAGGTAGTGGCAGCTGAAGGTCTGGCGATGGCGGCCGATGAAGCGCAGGCCGTCGGTGAGCCTGACCTTGCGCACCTGGCCGTCGGCATCGAGCTGCGCGCCTTTGCGCTCTGGGTTGCGCACCGTCAGCCAGACCAGCAGGCCGACGATCACCCCCGGCAGGCCGACGATGAAGAACGCCAGCTGCCAGGCCTTCATGGCGCCGAGCACGGCCACCTCGATGGTTTGCGCATCCTTGAGCAAGGTGATCACGTAGCCGCCGACCAGGAACGCGACACCGCCGCCGACGAACGAGCCGATCGAATAGATGCCCACGGCGCGGCCGAGTTTTTCCTTGGGGAACATGTCGCTGAACATCGAATAGGCCGAAGGCGACAACGCAGCCTCGCCCACCCCCACGCCGATGCGGGCGAGGAACATCTGCACGAAGTTCTTGCTCAGGCCGCAGGTGGCGGTGGCGATGCTCCAGAAGATCACCCCCACGGCGATGATGCGCGGCCGCGAGAAGCGGTCGGCGAGGTAGGCGATGGGCATGCCCATGAAGGCGTAGAACAGCGAGAACGCCAGGCCATGCAACAGGCTGAACTGGGTGTCGCTGAGCTGCAGGTCGGCTTTGATCGGCTCGATCATCAGCGCCAGGATCTGCCGGTCAACGAAGGAGAAGATGTACGCCACCATGCACAGGGTGACCACGTACCACTCGTAGTAGTAGCGCTTGGTGGGGGTTTCGAGGTGCTGCTCTTGGGTGAGGTTCGTCATGCTCGAGGGTTCCTGATGGGACAGCCTGGGGAGGGATTACTAGGCAGTGACCTGTCAGCAACAGGCGAGCGAACGCAGGGCGGGGTTATGCATGACCAAGGACCTTTTATTGTTATTGGAATGGTGTATGGCAGTGGTATTGGCTGGGCGTGTACCGGCCCTATCGCCGGCAACGCCTCGGTCACGCGCCGTGGCGGCATCGTCGACGAAACGCAGCGCGCCGATCAGGCCATCGCGGGTGGCATAGGCGAAGTCGTCCCACAGGTACTTGTCGCCTTCGAAGTTGATCT
>NZ_BQIP01000032.1 GCF_021602585.1 Pseudomonas faucium | reverse complement strand
CCCCAACCCGCTCACTCGCCTTCGGCCGGAATGCCGATTGCGCCGTGCCTGCGCGCACGACCCTGGGGCAAGGACCGCACTACGAAGATACGAACCAGAGAAAACCAACAACGAAACAAGAGCAACGGGTGCCAGCACCCGGCCACAACATAGGGACGGAGAGAAGTATGATCAGTGCCGCTGTCGAACCTCACGTAGATTCATTCAACCCGGAAAACCGCGAACCCCTCACCCCAGGCTTCGCCACGACAGCCAAGGCACCCGGCGCCCAGCGCCAGCACAACCCGAACAAGCGCAAGATCCTGTTCGTCACTTCGGAGATCGCTGACCTTGTGAAAACCGGTGGCCTGGGCGACGTTTCCGCCGCACTGCCCCGGGCCCTTGCGCACCTGCACGATGTGCGGGTACTGATCCCCGGCTACAGCCAGGTGATGGAAAGCGACAACCCCATCCATATCGTCGGCGAACTCGGTGGCCACGCCGCCCTGCCGCCGTGCAAGATCGGCCGCATGGACATGGCCGACGGCCTGGTCATCTACGTGCTCATCTGCCCCGAGCTGTACCAGCGCGACGGCACGCCCTATGGTGCCAACAACGGTCGCGACTGGCCCGACAACCACATCCGTTTCGCCCGCCTGGGCCTGGCCGCCGCCGAAATCGCTGCCGGCGAAGGCAAGATCCACTGGAAGCCCGAAGTGGTGCACGCCCACGACTGGCCTGCCGGCCTGGCCCCGGCCTACATGCACTGGCGCGGCCTGAATACGCCGACCCTGTTCACCATCCACAACCTGGCCTACCAGGGTGTGTACAGCCGCGCCTGCAGCCCGGAGCTGGCGATCCCCGACCATGCCATGCAGCAGGAAGGCATGGAGTTCTACGGCAAGCTGTCGTTCCTCAAGGCCGGCCTTGCCTACTCCAGCCACATCACCACGGTCAGCGCCACCTACGCCCGTGAAATCACCACCCCGGAATTCGGCTGCGGCCTGCACGGCTTTCTCGCCAGCAAGGCCCAGCAAGGGCTGCTCGGCGGCATTCCCAACGGCATCGATGAGAGCTGGGATTCGGCCACCGACACCCACCTGCAGCACAATTTCAGCATCAACGACTGGGAGGGCAAGGCACGCAACGCCGAAGCGGTGCGCCGCCTGTTCGAACTCGAACCGTCCAGCGGCCCGTTGTTCGCCGTGGTCTCGCGCCTGGTGTACCAGAAGGGCCTGGACCTGACCCTGGGCGTGGCCGACTACATCGTCGAGCAAGGCGGCCAGATCGCCATCATCGGCCGCGGCGAGCCGGAAGAAGAACAAGCCATGCGCGAACTGGCGCTGCGCCACCCGGGCCGCATCGGCGTGCGCATCGGCTTCAACGAAACCGATGCCCGGCGCATGTTCGCCGGCAGCGACTTCCTGCTCATGCCATCGCGCTACGAGCCCTGCGGCCTGAGCCAGATGTACGCCCAGCGCTTCGGTTCGTTGCCGGTGGCGCGCAACACCGGCGGGCTGGCCGACACCATCGAGAACGGCGTCACGGGTTTTCTGTTCGACGAATCGACCGTGGAAAGCTACCGCGAGGCGCTGAGCCGGGCCTTCTATATCTATGGGAAGAAGAACCTGCTCAATGCCATGCGCTGCCTGTCCATGACCCAGCCGTTCAACTGGTGCCAGGCGGTCGAACCCTACGCCCGCCTCTACGAGGACCTGGTCAAGCAGGCACAGTTCAGCCACTACTGAGCGGGGAGTCGAAGATGCACAGGCATGGCGCACACCTTCTGGACGCCACGTCGGCGCGCTTCGCCCTGTGGGCGCCCGATGCGCGCAGCGTGAGCTTGGAGTTGCAGCAGCAGCCGGCAATCGAGCTGCTGCGCGAAGACAATGGCTGGTTCACCGGCGTGGCGCCCTGCCAGGCCGGGGACCGCTACCACTACCGCATCGATGGCCAGTTGCAGGTGGCCGACCCGGCCTCGCGCTACCAGCCCGAAGGGGTGCAGGGCCCAAGCCAGGTGGTCGACACCCAGGCCTATGCCTGGCAACACCCCTGGCATGGCCGGCCCTGGCACGAAGCGGTGATCCAGGAACTGCACGTCGGCGTGCTGCAAGGCTACGACGGCGTCGCCCGGCAGTTGCCGCGCCTGGCCGAGCTTGGCATCAGCGCCATCGAGCTGATGCCCATCGGGCAGTTCCCCGGCGAGCGCAACTGGGGCTATGACGGCGTGCTGCCCTATGCACCGCAGCACAACTACGGCAGCCCCGAGCAACTGTGCGCGCTGGTGGATCAAGCCCACGGCCAGCGCCTGATGGTGCTGGTGGACGTGGTCTACAACCATTTCGGCCCCGACGGCAACTACCTGCACCAGTACGCCAGCGCGTTCTTTCGCGAGGACCGGCAGACGCCCTGGGGCGCCGCCATCGATTTTCGCCGCGCCGAAGTGCGCGAGTTCTTCATCCAGAATGCCCTGATGTGGTTGTGCGAATACCGCTGCGACGGCCTGCGCCTGGACGCTGTGCACGCCATCGATGCACCGGACTTTCTCGTCGAACTGGCACAGCGTGTGCGCGCCGCCATCGAGCCAGGCCGGCACGTGTGGCTGGTGCTGGAGAACGAGCACAACCAGGCATCCTTGCTCGAACAGGGCTTCGATGCGCAGTGGAACGACGATGGCCACAACGCCCTGCACGTATTGCTGACCGGCGAAACCGAAGGCTACTACGCCGACTACCAGCAGCGGCCGATCGACAAGCTGGCCCGCTGCCTGGCCGAAGGCTTCGTGTTCCAGGGCCAGGCCAACCGCCACGGCACACCACGCGGCGAGCCCAGCGGCCACCTGGAGCCCAGTTCGTTCGTGCTGTTCCTGCAGAACCACGACCAGATCGGCAACCGCGCCCTGGGCGAGCGCCTCACCCGCCTGTGCCCGCCCCAGGCCCTGCGCGCAGCCACTGGCCTGCTGCTGCTGGCGCCGATGATCCCGCTGCTGTTCATGGGCGACGACGACGGCAGTTGCCGGCCCTTTCTGTTCTTCACCGACTTCCACGACGAACTGGCCGATGCCGTGCGCGAAGGCCGGCGCGGCGAGTTCGCCCACTTCAACGCCTTCGCCGACCCGGCCCAGCGCGAACGCATCCCCGACCCCAACGCCGAGCAGACCTTCGAAGCTTCACGGCCCCAGCGCCAGGAAGTCATCGCCGGTTGGCACGGCCTCTATCAACAGCTGCTGGCGCTGCGCCGCATCCATGTGATCCCGCACTTGCCCGGCAGCCGCGCGCTGGGCGCCGACGTGCTGGGCGACAAGGCCCTGACCGCACGCTGGCGCCTGGGCGATGGCAAGACCCTGCGCATCGACCTGAACCTTGCGCCCACGCCCCAGGCAGTCACCTTGCCCGCCGCCGAACGGCGCCTTTACGACAGCAGCGACACCACGCACCCAGACACCGCACTGTCGGCCTACAGCTGCGTGGTCAGCCTGCTTGCCCCTGGCCAGGAGAGCCCATGAGCGAAACCGCCCTGCACCGCCTGGCCGCCCGCGTGGGCCTTGCCCGCGACTGGGTCGATGCCAACAACCGGCCACAACAGGTCAGCGACGAGGTGCTGCGCAAGGTCCTCGCTGGCCTGGGCCACCCGGCTGGCGACGACCACGAGGTGCACAGCAGCCTACAGGCGGTGGCAACCGCCGAAGACAGCCAGCACCTGCCACCACTGCTGACCGCCGACGTGGATCAGCCGCTGGCCTTGGCGCACTACTTCCAGCCCGCCAGCACCGCGCGTTGCACCCTGGAAGATGGCAGCCAGCGCAACGTCGCCCTCGACAGCCAGGCGCGCCTGCCCGGTGTGTTGCCCGTCGGCTACCACCAGGTGGAAATCGAAGGCCAGCGCTTCACCCTGGCCGTGGCGCCTGCGCGCTGCCACAGCCTGGAAGACGCGGTGCAACCACCACCACCACGCTGCTGGGGCCTCGCCGTGCAGCTCTACAGCCTGCGGCGCAGCGGCGATGGCGGCTTCGGCGACTGCCTGGCCCTGGAGCAACTGGCACGCAGCGCCGCCGAGCGCGGCGCCGATGCCCTGGCCATCAGCCCGATCCATGCCCTGTCGGCGGTTGACCAACTGCACTACAGCCCTTATTCGCCCTCCAGCCGCCTGCTGCTCAACACCCTCTATGCCAGCCCCGCCGCCGTGCTAGGCGAGCGCGCCGTGCGCATGGCCATCGAGGCCTGCGGCCTGGAGCAGGCCCTCGAAGACCTGGAACAGCAACCGCTGGTCGACTGGCCTCGGGCCGCCAACGCCCGCCTGAGCCTGCTGCAGGCGCTGTACCAGGACTTCAGCCAGGGCGACCACCCGCTGCGCAAGGACTTCGACAGCTTCCGCGCCGCGGCCGGCCAGGCCCTGGAGCACCACTGCCGCTTCGAGGTGCTGCAGGCGCAAGCCGTGGACCACGGCCTGGGCGGTGACTGGCGCAACTGGCCCAGCGCCTGGCACGACCCCTACCACCCCGAGGTCGAAGCCTTCGCCAACGCCTACCCGGCCAAGGTCGAGTTCCACGCCTTCTGCCAGTGGCTGGCCGACCGCAGCCTGCAACGCGCCCAGGAAGCGGCGCGCAGCAACGGCATGGCGGTGGGCCTGATCGCCGACCTGGCGGTGGGCGCCGACGGTGCCGGCAGCCAGGCCTGGAGCCGCCAGGACGAGCTCTTGGCCAACCTCAAGGTCGGCGCGCCACCGGACATCCTCAACCGCTCGGGGCAGGACTGGGGCATCTGCGCCTTCTCCCCCGAAGGCCTCAAGCGCAATGGCTACCGCGCCTTCATCGAGATGCTGCGGGCCAACCTTGCGCACGCGGGCGGCCTGCGCATCGACCATGTGATGGGCCTACGCCGCCTGTGGCTGATCCCCCGCGGCTGCAAGCCCAGCGAAGGCGCCTACCTGCATTACCCGCTGCAGGACCTGCTGCGCCTGCTGGCCCTGGAATCGGCGCGCCACCAGGCGATCATCCTCGGCGAAGACCTTGGCACGGTGCCCGAAGGCCTGCGTGAAGCGCTGGCCGCCAAGCACGTGCTGGGCATGCGCGTGCTGCCCTTCGAGCAGACCCAGCCTGGGCACTTCAAGCCGATTCTCGACTGGCCGGACGATGCCCTGGCCACCACCGGCACCCACGACCTGGCGCCCCTGGCCGGCTGGCTGCAAAGCCGCGACATCGACTGGAGCCAGCGCCTGAAGCTGATCGACGCCGCCACCGAACTGCACTGGCGCCACGAGCGGCAGAAGGAGCGCGACGGCCTGCGCCGCACCCTGGAAGCCAACTACGGCCCGCAGGCGGACAACGACGCGCTGATCGATGCCGCCATCCGCTACGTCGGCCACACCCGCGCGCCGCTGGTGCTGATCCCCCTTGAAGACCTGCTGGGCAGCGATGAGCAACCCAACCTGCCCGGCACCACCGAAGGCCACCCCAACTGGCGCCGGCGCTTCGCCGCGCCGGTGCGCGAACTGCTCGACGATGACGATGCCGCACGCCGCCTGGAGCTGTTGGCCCAGGCCCGCGAACAAGCCTGGGAGCGTGACCGATGAAGCCCTTGAGCGCGACCCTGCGCCTGCAATTTCACAGTGACTTCACCCTCGACCACGCCGTGCCGCTGGTGCCCTACTTCGCCCAGCTGGGCATCAGCCATGTGTATGCCTCGCCGATCCTCAAGGCCCGCGCCGGCTCACGCCATGGCTACGATGTGGTCGACCCGACCCAGGTCAACCCGGAGCTCGGCGGCGAGGCTGCGCTGCAGCGCCTGGTGGCCGCCCTGCGCCAGCACGGCATGGGCCTGATCCTCGATACCGTGTCCAACCACATGGCTGTCGGCGGCGCCGACAACCCCTGGTGGCAGAGCCTGCTGGCCTGGGGCCGGCGCAGCCCCTATGCCGAGTTCTTCGACATCCAGTGGCACTCCAGCGACCCGCTGCTGGCGGGCCAACTGCTGCTGCCGTTCCTGGCCAACGACTACGGCCTGGTGCTGAAGAACGGCGAGATGCCGCTGCAGTTCGACGCCCAGCAGGGCGTGCTGCAGGTGGCCCACCATGAGCACCGCTTCCCCATCTGCCCGGTCGATTACGGCTGGATCCTTTCCCTGAGCCCGGAGCCGGCCTTGCAGGCGCTGGCCGAGCACTTCACCGCCCTGAGCGACGCCGCCGAGCCGCTGGCCGCCGCCGTGCCGTTGCACGCCGAACTGGCGCGCCTGGTGGCTGAAGGCGCCGACCTGGAATCGGCGCTGGTGGCCTTCGACAGCCGCTGCGAAAACGGCTTCAAGCGCCTGCACCTGCTGCTGGAGCGCCAGACCTACCGCCTGGCCAGCTGGCGTACCGCCGCCGACGACATCAACTGGCGGCGCTTCTTCGACATCAACGAGCTGGGCGGCCTGCGGGTGGAGCGCGCGGTGGTGTTCGAGGCCACCCACGCCAAGCTGTTCGAGCTGATCGAGCGCGGCCTGGTGGACGGCCTGCGCATCGACCATATCGACGGCCTGGCCGACCCGCGCGGCTACTGCCGCAAGTTGCGCCGGCGGGTCACCGGGCTGCTCGCCAGGCGGCCCCTGTCGGCGGCGCTGGAGCACTTCCCGATCTACGTGGAAAAAATCCTCGGCCAGGGCGAGCACCTGCACCGCGACTGGCTCACCGACGGCACCACCGGCTACGAGTTCATGAACCAGGTGTCGCTGCTGCAGCACGACCCGGCCGGCGAGGCACCGCTGACCGAGCTCTGGGCCGCCCTGAGCGAGCGCCCGGCGTTCGCCGAGGAAGTGCGCCAGGCCCGCCACCTGGTGCTCAACGCGAGCCTGGCCGGCGACTGCGAATCGGTGGCCCAGGCGCTGTTGCAGGTGGCCCGCGACGACCTGATGACCCGCGACCTGACCCTCGGCGCCATCCGCCGGGCGCTGCAGGCGCTGGTGGCGCACTACCCGGTGTACCGCACCTACTTCAACGCCTGTGGCCGCCCGGCCGAGGACGAGAAGTTCTTCCAGCAGGCCCTGGCCGATGCCCGCCAGGACCTCGCCGAAGCCGACTGGCCACTGCTCGAGCAGCTGGCGCACTGGCTCGGTGGCCAACCCTGGCGCCAGCTGCCGCCTGGCCGCCCGCGCAAGCACCTGCGCCATGCCTGCGTGCGCTTCCAGCAGCTCACCGCGCCGAGCGCGGCCAAGGCCGTGGAAGACACTGCCTTCTACCGCTCGGCGCGGCTGTTGTCGCGCAACGATGTGGGCTTCGAGGCCGAGCGTTTCAGCGCCGGCCCTGAGTACTTCCACAACGAAGCCCAGCGCCGCCTGCGCGACTTCCCCGACAACCTGCTGGCCACCGCCACCCACGACCACAAGCGCGGCGAAGACACCCGCGCACGCCTGGCGGTGCTGAGCGAACGCGGCCCCTGGCTGGCCAGCCGCATGGAGCACTGGCGCGAGCTGGCCGCGCCGCTGCGCGAGCAACTGGACGATGGCCTGGCGCCGAGCCCGGGTGATGAGATGCTGCTGTTGCAGACCTTGCTCGGCAGCTGGCCGCTAGGCCTGGACCTGAACGATGGCGCCGCCCTGCAGCACTACGCCGCGCGCATCCGCCAGTGGCAGCAGAAGGCCCTGCGCGAGGCCAAGCTGCGCAGCAGCTGGAACGCCCCCAACGAAGGCTATGAAGCCGCCTGCGCCGGCTATGTCGATGGCCTGCTGCTCGCCCGCGAGAACCAGCAGCTGCGCCAGTCGCTGGCCGATGCCGCGCAATTGATCGCCTGCCCCGGCGCACTCAACGGCCTGGTGCAGACGCTGCTGCGCATGACCGTGCCGGGGGTGCCCGACCTGTACCAGGGCAACGAGTACTGGGATTTCAGCCTGGTCGACCCGGACAACCGCCAGCCGGTGGACTACGCTTGCAGGCGGCGCACCCTGGACGACGCCAGCACGCCGGCCGAGCTGCTCGCGCACTGGCGCGACGGGCGCATCAAACAGGCCCTGGTGGCCCGTGTGCTGGACTGCCGCCAGGCCCATGCCGAACTGTTCCGCCGCGGCGCCTACCTGCCACTGACCGTGCAGGGCCGGCATGCCGACCAGGTGCTGGCATTCGCCCGCCTGGGTGAAGGCCAGCGCGCCATCATCGTCGCCCCACGCCTGGCCAGTGGCCTGCTGGGCGGCGCCACGACACCGTTGATCCCGGCGCAGAACTGGGACGACACCCGGGTGATCCTGCCGTTTGCCTTGTCACCTGCCAACTCGACGGGACTTTTCCCAAGTGCCGCTGTCAGCCCTTCAAAGGAACTGATGTTGCGCGCGGTACTGGCGGAGTTTCCGGTCAATCTGTTGATACAACAATCTTGAGCATCAGGAGCGTCATGATGAGTGTCGATGAAAAACGTGTTCGCGAATTCGCCTATCAGATCTGGGAGTCGGAGGGTAAGCCTGCCGGGCAGGAAGACCGCCACTGGGAGATGGCGCGCAAGCTGGCCGAGGCCGAGGCGCTAGCGCCTAAGGCTGCGCCACGCAAGAAGGCGGCGGCCAAGCCCAAGGCGCCTGCCGAGCCCAAGGCGGCAGCGCTGCCGGGGGTTAAACCGGCTGCGGCGAAGAAGCCGCGGGCGGTGAAGAAGCCTACTGCCGGCGATGGGGCCCTCACTGACACCCCACTCCCCCGGCCAATCGAGGACTGCCATGAGCCCCCGCACCCCGAAGAAAACCCGCTCCGTCGCCCCGTCGCGCATCCGCGAAGGCATGCCCTTCCCCCTCGGCGCCACCTGGGACGGCCTGGGTGTCAACTTCGCCCTGTTCTCGGCCAACGCCACCAAGGTCGAACTGTGCCTGTTCGACGACACCGGCGAGCATGAAATCGAGCGCATCGAGCTGCCCGAATACACCGACGAGATCTACCACGGCTACCTGCCCGACGCCCACCCGGGGCAGATCTACGGCTACCGCGTGCACGGCCCCTACGAGCCGCAGAACGGCCACCGCTTCAACCCCAACAAACTGCTGATCGACCCCTACGCCAAGCAGCTGGTCGGCAGCCTGAAATGGTCCGAGGCGCTGTTTGGCTACACCATCGGCCACCCCGACGGCGACCTGTCGTTCGATGAACGCGACAGCGCGCCCTTCGTGCCCAAGTGCAAGGTGATCGACCCGGCCTTCACCTGGGGCCGCGACCAACGCGTGCAGATCCCTTGGGAGCGCACCATCCTCTACGAGGCCCATGCCCGTGGCATCAGCATGCGCCACCCGGCGGTTCCCGAGGAGCTGCGCGGCACCTTCGCCGGCCTTGCCAACGACGAGCTGCTCAAGCACATCAAGGACCTGGGCGTATCGAGCATCGAGCTGCTGCCGATCCATGCCTTCGTCAACGACCAGCACCTGCTCGACAAGGGCCTGAACAACTACTGGGGCTACAACAGCATCGCCTTCTTCGCGCCGCACCCGCGCTACCTGGCCAGCGGCAAGATCGCCGAGTTCAAGGAGATGGTCGCGCACCTGCACGACGCCGGGCTTGAGGTGATTCTGGACGTGGTCTACAACCACACCGCCGAAGGCAACGAGCGTGGCCCGACCCTGTCGATGCGCGGCATCGACAACGCCTCCTACTACCGCCTGATGCCCGACGACAAGCGCTTCTACATCAACGATTCGGGCACCGGCAACACCCTGGACCTGAGCCACCCGTGCGTGCTGCAGCTGGTCACCGATTCGCTGCGCTACTGGGCCGGCGAAATGCACGTGGACGGTTTCCGCTTCGACCTGGCAACCATTCTTGGCCGCTACCACGACGGCTACAGCGAGCGCCACGGCTTTCTCGTCGCCTGCCGCCAGGACCCGATGCTCAGCCAGGTCAAGCTGATCGCCGAGCCCTGGGACTGTGGCCCGGGCGGCTACCAGGTGGGCAATTTCGCCCCAGGCTGGGCGGAATGGAACGACCGCTTCCGCGACACCGTGCGCGCCTTCTGGAAAGGCGACGAAGGCCAGCTGGCCGACTTCGCCTCGCGCATGACCGCCTCGGGCGACATGTTCAACAACCGCGGCCGGCGCCCCTACGCCTCGGTCAACTTCGTCACTGCCCACGATGGCTTCACCCTGCGCGACCTGGTGTCGTACAACAGCAAGCACAACGAGGACAACGACGAGAACAACCAGGACGGCACCGACAACAACCTGTCGTGGAACTGCGGCGTCGAAGGCCCCACCGACGACCCCGAGATCAACGCCCTGCGCATGCGCCAGATGCGCAACTACTTCGCCACCCTGCTGCTGGCCCAGGGCACGCCGATGATCGTCGCCGGCGACGAGTTCAGCCGCACCCAGCATGGCAACAACAATGCCTACTGCCAGGACAGCGAGATCGGCTGGATCAACTGGGACCTGGATGACAACGGCAAGGAGCTGCTGGCCTTCGTCAAGCGCCTGACCCGCCTGCGCCTGGCCTACCCGGTGCTGCGCCGCTCGCGTTTTCTGGTCGGCGACTACAACGAGGCGATCGGGGTCAAGGACGTCACCTGGCTGGCCCCCGATGGCAGCGAGATGACCGTGGAGCAATGGGAAGACCCGCACGGGCGTTGCCTGGGCATGCTCATCGACGGGCGCGCGCAGGTCAGCGGCATTGCCCGGCCAGGGTCGGAGGCGACCATGCTGCTGATCGTCAACGCGCACCATGATGTGGTGCCGTTCCAGTTGCCGACCGTGCCCGAGGGCGAGTACTGGAGCTGCCTGGTCGACACCGACCGGCCGGAGATGCGCAAACCCCAGCACCTGCAGTTCGACAGCACCTTCGAGGTCAAGGGGCGCTCGTTCCTGCTGATGGTGTTGCAGCACGAGGAAGACTGAACCGGGGCGGCCTGGGCCTGTCCCAAGACTATCCATAGGCTGCCATCAAGGAGGCACCGTGAACCCCGAAACCGGTCGTCCAGGTTTCGCCAGCGTCGACCAGGCCCCAGCCGTGCAGCGGCTGCGGGTGCTGACGGTGAATACGCACAAGGGGTTCACGGCCTTCAACCGGCGCTTCATCCTGCCTGAACTGCGCGAGGCGGTGCGCAGCACCCAGGCCGACCTGGTGTTTCTCCAGGAAGTGCTCGGCAGCCACGACCGCCATGCCGCGCGCTACCCAGGCTGGCCGCAGACCTCGCAGTACGAGTTTCTTGCCGACAGCATGTGGAGCGACTTCGCCTATGGGCGCAACGCCGTGTACCCCGATGGCCACCACGGCAACGCGCTGTTGTCCAAATACCCGATCATCGAGCACCGCAACCTCGACGTGTCGATCACCGGCCCCGAGCGCCGCGGCCTGTTGCACTGCATCCTCGACGTACCCGGCCAGCACCAGGTGCACGCCATCTGCGTGCACCTGTCGTTGCTGGAGAGCCACCGCCAGCAGCAATTGCAGCTGCTGCGCAAACTGCTCGACGGCCTGCCCGAAGGCGCCCCGGTGATCATCGCCGGCGATTTCAACGACTGGAAACTGCGCGGCAACCGCACCCTGCGCCTGCAGCGCGACCTGCACGAAGCGTTCGAACGCCACCATGGCATGCTTGCACGCACATATCCGGCGCGCCTGCCTTTACTGGCCCTGGACCGCATCTACCTGCGCAATGCCGAAAGCCACGCACCGAAAATCCTCAGCCACAAGCCTTGGACGCACCTTTCCGATCACCTGCCACTTGCCGTGGAAGTCAGGTTGTAGCAATCATTCGGCATAGCCACGCAGCGGCAAATAACGAACCCCACTATCCCCCTCTCATTTACCCCGAAAATCAATGCGTTGATGCCTTTCACAGAACCTCGACAATGGCTTAACACATTCTTGACGCAGCCCCCCGCCTCACCTTAGCTGAACTATTACCTAGTCGTTGAAAACGTGCGCCGGGCCTCTAGCTCGCGCCTTCCTGCGCGCTCGCGAAAGCGGGCGCGAGGGTTTGGTTCGTCCACTGTTCTTGCCGTACAGCTCGTGACAACCGGCCAGGTGCTTGGGCTGTACAACAAGAAACCAGAGGATATCCGCCATGAAAAGAACCTCGAACTCGTTGCGCTTCGATCGTATTTTCTACGCGGTTTCCACGTCGATGCTTCTGGCAACCCCGGTGGAAACCTTCGCCTTCGACCTGCAGGACGACCCCATGTCCCCGGGCTTCCTGCAGCAGCCGGCGCAGCCCCAGCAACTGTCGCTCGACCCGGTCAGCGCCAGCGGCCTGAGCCTGGGCACGCTGGCTGCCTTCGGCGAGCAGATGAGCGAGCGCCATGCCCTGGTGGCTCCCATGCTGATGGCCAGCCCCTGGAGCCAGTTCTTCCCCACCACCTCGCGGCCCGGCGCGCAGCCGCCAGAGCAGCTCGAAGCGCCCAGCCAGCAGCTGATGATTGGCCCGGATCTGTTCGTGCGTGAAACCGCCGATGGCAACGTGCACCGGGCGGGGATCTTCGTTGGCCACAACAACCTGCAAAGCAGCCTGAGCGGCGCCCGGCCACTGCTTGGCGACAAGCAGCGCAATGCGGTCAACCTCAGCGGCGAGAGCCTGGGCATGTACTGGAGCATGACCCACGCCCAGGGCTGGCACCTGGATGCCGTGGCCATGGGCTCGCGCATCGATGTGCAGGGCCGCGGCGACAACGGCCAGCGCCTGGATGACAGCGGCCATGCCATGACCTTTTCCGTGGAGGGTGGGTTCCCCATCAGCCTGGGCGGCGGCTGGGTGGTCGAGCCGCAGGCGCAGTTGATCAACCAGCAGTTCTTCCCGGGCAACCAGGTGCAGGCGCAGACCTTGCAGGCCTTCGACAGCCAACCGACCTGGAGCGGCCGGGTCGGCGCCAAGTTGTCCGGGCGCTACGAGGTCAAGGGCATGCCGATCGAGCCCTATGTGCGAACCAACGTGTGGTACGACTTCAGCAATGCCGACGAGGTCAAGCTGGACCAGGTGGACAAGATCTCCAGCTCGCGGTACTCGACCACGGTGGAACTGGGCTTGGGGCTGGTGGCGCGGGTGACGCCTTCAGTGGCGCTGTTCGTCAGTGCCGACTACAGCAGCGATGTGGATGACAACGACCTGAACGGGTTGATTGGCAGCCTCGGGGTGCGGATGCGCTGGTAGACCGTTGCGGCCCTATCGCCGGCAAGCCGGCTCCCACAGGGTCCCCAGCAGCCCTGGGATATCTGTGGGAGCCGGCTTGCCGGCGATAGGGCCAGCACAGGCAGCCAATCAAGCCGGCTTCATCACCAGTACCCCCAGCGGCGGCAGGTTCAAGGCCAGCGACAGCGGCTGCCCATGGCTGGCGACCTCGTCACTCTCCACCGCCCCGAGGTTCCCCACATTCGACCCCGCATACAGCTCGGCATCGCTGTTGAGCAGCTCCTGCCAGCGCTCGCCGAACGGCACGCCAATCCGATACCCCTCGCGCGGCACCGGGGTGAAGTTGGCCACCACCAGCAACGGCTCGCCCTGGCTGCTCCAGCGCAGCCAGGCAAACACGCTGTTGTGCGCATCATCGCCGATCAGCCACTGGAAGCCCTGGGGCTGGCAGTCCTGCTCGTGCAACGCCGGCAGGTCCCGGTACAGCCGGTTGAGGTCACCGACCAGGCGCTGCACGCCCTGGTGCTCGGGGTATTGCAGCAAGTACCAGTCCAGCTGGTGGTCGTGGTTCCACTCGCGCCACTGGCCGAACTCGCAGCCCATGAACAGCAGCTTCTTGCCAGGGTGCGTCCACATGAAGGTCAGGTAGGCCCGCAGGTTGGCGAACTTCTGCCAGCGGTCGCCGGGCATCTTGTCGATCAGCGAGTGCTTGCCGTGCACCACCTCGTCGTGGGAGATCGGCAGGATGAAATGCTCGGAGTAGGCGTAGATCAGGCCGAAGCTCATTTCGTTGTGGTGGTGGGCGCGGTGCACCGGGTCGTTCTGGATGTAGTGCAGGGTGTCGTGCATCCAGCCCATGTTCCATTTGTAGGCAAAGCCCAGGCCGCCCTGCTGGGTCGGCTGGCTGACGCCCGGCCAGGCCGTGGATTCCTCGGCGATGATCAACGCACCCGGGGCCTCGACGGCCGCCACGCCATTGAGGTGGCGGATGAAGTCGATGGCTTCGAGGTTCTCGCGCCCGCCATGGCGGTTGGGCACCCACTCCCCGGCCTTGCGCGAATAGTCGCGGTACAGCATCGAGGCCACCGCATCGACCCGCAGGCCGTCGATGTGGAAGTGCTTGAGCCAGTGCAGCGCCGAGGCCAGCATGAAGCCGCGCACCTCGTTGCGGCCCAGGTTGTAGATCAGCGTGTTCCAGTCCTGGTGGAAGCCCTCGAGCGGGTTGTCGTACTCGTACAGCGCGGTGCCATCGAAGCGCGCCAGGCCGTGTTCGTCGGTGGGGAAATGCGCCGGCACCCAGTCCAGGATCACGCCGATGCCGCCCTGGTGGCAGGCGTCGATGAACGCCGCGAAATCTTCCGGGCTGCCATAGCGCGAGGTCGGCGCGAACATCGACAGCGGCTGGTAGCCCCAGGAGCCGCCGAACGGGTGCTCCATGATCGGCAGCAGCTCGATGTGGGTGAAGTTGAGCTGCTGCACGTAGGGCACCAGGCGCTCGGCCAGCTCACGCCAGTTGTAGAAGCGCGACACTTCGCCCACATCGTCCAGCTCGCACTGCCAGGAGCCGGGATGCAGCTCGTAGATCGACAGCGGCGCACTGTAGGCATGGCGCTGGGCGCGGTGCTCCATCCAGTCGTGGTCGTGCCATTGGTGGCTCAAGGTGCCTGCCACCTTCGACGCCGTGCTGGGCGGCAACTCGGTGGCGCGGGCCAGCGGGTCGGCCTTGAGCGGCAGGATGCCGTCCTTGCCCAGCACTTCGTACTTGTAGGTTTCACCCACGCCCAGGCGCGGAATGAACAGCTCCCAGACCCCGGCGCTGTGGCGCAGGCGCATGGGGTGGCGGCGCCCGTCCCAATTGTTGAAATCGCCCACCACCGACACCCGCCGCGCATTCGGCGCCCACACCGAGAAGCACACGCCATCGACGCCATCGACCTGGGTCGGCTGCGCACCAAAGCGCCCGGACAGGTCGCGGTGGTTGCCTTCGGCGAACAGGTAGAGGTCCATGTCGCCCAATTGCGGGCCGAAGCTGTAAGGGTCTTCGGTGACCTGCTCGCCGCCGGCCCAGACGATCTGCAGCCGATAGGCCTGCGCCTGGTCCAGGTGCGCGGTGAACAGCCCGGGCAGGCTGCCCTGCACCATTTCGGCCAGCACCCGTCCGTCATCCCGGGCGAGCACCTGCGCGCTCAGGGCACCCGGCAGGAACGCCCGTACCCAACTGCCGCCGGCGCCATCGCCATGGGGGCCCAGTACTGCGAACGGATCGGCGTGCTCGGCGCGGGCAAGGGCATCGAGCTCCCGCTGCCGAAGGCCACCGTTGTCACGCGTGCTTGCATTCATCTATGACTCTCCCCAGGTACTGATCAATCCATGCAGGCCATGCAAAGGCACGGCCAGCCAACTAGGCCGGTTCTCGGCTTCATAGGTAATCTCGTAGGCGGCCTTTTCCAGGCAGAACAACTCCAGCGCGGCGCGCTCGCCCTCGGCCTGTTGCCAGGCATGGGGCATGGCCGCGGTGGCCAGGCCGTAGGCTTCGACGAAGGCGTGGCGCGACTGGTGCAGGTACTGCCGGGCGACCCGCTGACGAGCCTGCCGCGCGGCCTCGGAGAGGTCTACCGCCGAGGCGCTGCGCAGGATCATCGCAGCAGCATAGTCGAAGGATCGCAGCACGCCGCTGACATCCTTGTAAGGGCTGTGCTTGGCCCGGCGCTCCTGCAACGGGCGCGACGGCTCACCCTCGAAGTCGATCAGGTAGGCATCGCCCTGCACCACCAGCACCTGGCCCAGGTGCAGGTCGCCGTGCACCCGCATCAGCAGGCCGCCCTGGGCTTGATGGGCCAGCTCGTCGATGTGCTGGGCGAGGCCTTCGCGCTGTTGCTGCAGGTCGTCGACCAGGGCCTGGCTGTCGCTGTCGAGGTGCTCGCGGTGCTGGGCCAGCAGGTCCAGCGCGTGGGCCAGTTCGGTGTTGATCTGCGTGCTCCAGCGGGCGCTGTCCTGGGCATCGCTGGCGCGCGGCGCGAAGGCTGGGTCCGTGCTGGGCGCGGCCAGCAGCAGGTGCATCTCGCCCAGGCGCTGGCCGAGCAAGCCGGCGAAGGCGCCGAGCTCGGCCAGGGCGTCGGTGTGCGCGTCGGGGTCGCTGCTGGGCGGCTCCATCTCGTCGCGGATCGCCCGCTCCAGGGTGTTCTGGGTCCAGGCCCAGGCATCGCCCTGGTTGCTCAGGTAACCCTGGGCAATCATCAACAGGTGCGGCGCCTCGCTTTCGTCCACGCGGCTGACCCAGGCCAGCAGCGGCGAGATGTTGGCAAAGCCGGCGGCGGTGAGGTAGGCGCTCATCTCCAGCTCCGGGTGGATGCCGGCATTGACCCGGCGGATCAGCTTGAGCACCAGGCGATCGGCCACCACCACCGAGCTGTTGGACTGCTCGGCGCTCAGGTAGCGCACCGGGCTTTGCTCATCGAGCGCCAGCCGGGCCAGTTGCTCGGTGCAGGCAAAGCGCAGCTCGCCCTGGCCGTTGCCGCATGGCAGGCGCAGGCCATCCTGACAGGCGCGCAGCACGGCGCGGATGAACGGCTCGAGGACGAAGGCATCGGTGATCAGGCCGACCTGGCGGCCGCGGCGTACCCGCGACAATGCCAGCTGTTGTGGCAGCGCGGTGTTGATCTGCTCTTCGGGCAGGAAGCCGAACGGCAACTGGTACTGGTTGGCCACGCCATCGCCGAGCACCTCGATCTCGCTGAGCAGCACCGGCGTGCTGGCGGTGCCAAAGCGCACGCCGTAACGCAGGCGCACCTGGTCGATCGGGCCTTCCTTGCCGGCGAACCAGCGCCGCTTGGGCAGGTATTGCGCCAGTACCGAGCCTTCGAGGGTGTCGCGCGACGGCGCTTCGAGCAGTTCTTCCATGCGTTTGCGCAGTACCAATGTGGTCAATTCCGGTAACCCCTCGGTGGCTTGGACGTGCCAGCTGGGCATGCGGTCGTGCTCGGCCAGCAGGAACCAGTAGAAGGCATAGGGCGGCAAGGTGAGCAGGAACGGCAGCTGGCCGATCGGCGGGAAGGCGCTGCCGCCGAGCATCTCCACCGGCACCTTGCCGGCGTACTGTGACAATTCCAGCTCCGCCGCCTGCGCCGCGCGCGAGACGTTGGCGACGCACAGCAGGGTTTCGCTGTTGCCCTGGGCGTCGGTGTATTCGCGAAGGTAAGCCAGGATGCGCCGGTTGCTCGGGGTGAGCGTGCGCAGGCTGCCGCGGCCGAAGGCCTTCTGCTGGTTGCGCACCGCCAGCAGGCGGCGGTTCCAGTTCAGCAGCGAATGCGGGTCGTGGGACTGGGCCTCGACGTTGACGGTCTGAAAGCCGTACAGCGGGTCCATGATCGGCGGCAGCACCAGGCGCTGCGGGTCGGCTCTGGAGAACCCGCCGTTGCGGTCCGGCGACCACTGCATGGGGGTGCGCACGCCGTCGCGGTCGCCCAGGTAGATGTTGTCGCCCATGCCCAGCTCGTCGCCGTAATACAACGTCGGCGTGCCGGGCATCGACAGCAGCAGGCTGGTGAGCAGCTCGATGCGCCGGCGGTCGCGTTGCAGCAAGGGCGCCAGGCGGCGGCGGATGCCCAGGTTGATGCGCGCGCGGCGGTCTTCGGCGTAGTAGTTCCAGAGGTAATCGCGCTCGCGGTCGGTGACCATCTCCAGGGTCAGCTCATCGTGGTTGCGCAGGAAGATCGCCCACTGGCAGTTGGCCGGGATTTCCGGGGTCTGGCGCAGGATGTCGGTGATCGGGAAGCGGTCTTCCATGGCCAGCGCCATGTACATGCGCGGCATCAGCGGGAAATGAAAGGCCATGTGGCATTCGTCGCCATCGCCTTCGCCGAAATACGGGCGGGTGTCCTCGGGCCACTGGTTGGCCTCGGCCAGCAGCATGCGGTCGGGGTAGTTGGCGTCGATTTCGGCGCGGATCGCCTTGAGCACCTGGTGAGTTTCGGGAAGGTTCTCGTTGTTGGTGCCATCGCGCTCGATCAGGTAGGGGATGGCGTCCAGGCGCAGGCCGTCGACGCCCAGGTCGAGCCAGAAGCGCATCACGCCGATGACGGCCTTGAGCACCTGCGGGTTGTCGAAGTTGAGGTCGGGCTGGTGCGAGTAGAAGCGGTGCCAGAAGTACTGGCCGGCCACCGGGTCCCAAGTCCAGTTGGACTTTTCGCTGTCGAGGAAGATGATCCGCGTGCCGTCGTATTTCTGCTCATCGTCCGACCACACGTAGAAGTTGCGCAGCTTGCTGCCGCGCTTGGCGTGGCGCGCGCGCTGGAACCAGGGGTGCTGGTCGGAGGTGTGGTTGATGACAAGCTCGGTGATCACCCGCAGGCCGCGCTTGTGCGCCTCGGCGATGAAGCGCCGGGCGTCGGCCATGCTGCCGTAGTCGGGGTGCACGGCCTTGTACTCGGCGATGTCGTAGCCGTCGTCGCGCCGCGGCGAGGGGTAGAACGGCAGCAGCCAGAGGGTGTTGACGCCCAGCTCGGCGATGTAGTCGAGCTTGCTGATCAGGCCGGCGAAATCGCCGATGCCGTCGTTGTTGGCGTCGAAGAACGACTTGACGTGCAACTGGTAGATCACGGCGTCCTTGTACCACAGCGGGTCGTCGATGAAGGCTGCCGGGCGGGAACGCTTGGCCATGTGCGACTCCTTGGTGTTTCTGGTTCAACGCAGTTGCCTGTAGGAGCGGCCTTGTGTCGCGAAAGGGGTGCGGAGCAGCCCCCTGCAATGTAAGCGTCGCTGAGAACCTGGGGGCGCTTCGCACCCCTTTCGCGACACAAGGCCGCTCCTACAAGGCCAGCGTGGTTTCTAGCGGGCTTTCTCTATGCGCCAGATGCCAAACGGCTGGTGCCAGGGCTCGATGCGCATCCACTGGGTCTTGCCGTGCCAGGTCCAGCGGTGGCCGTTCATCAGGTCTTCGCCCAGAGTATCGGCGTTGTCGTCCAGCCCCAGCTCCCACAGCGGCAACTCGAAGCTCGCCTCCTGGGCGTTGTGCGGGTCGAGGCTGATCGCCACCAGGATGAAGTTGTCGCGCTCGGCGGTACGCTTGGCGAAGTACAGGATGTTGTCGTTCCAGCAGTTGAAGAACGCCACCCCCAGGTGCGTCTGCAGGGCGCGGTTCTGCCGGCGGATGCGGTTGAGCTGGGCGATCTCGGCGATGATGTTGCCGGGCTGGGTGAAATCGCGCGGGCGGATCTCGTACTTCTCCGAGTCCATGTACTCCTCCTTGCCTGGCAGCGGCGTGGCTTCGCACAGCTCGAAGCCCGAGTACATACCCCACAGGCCCGAGCCCATGGTCGCCAGGGCTGCGCGAATGAGAAAGCCGGCGCGGCCCGAGGTGTGCAGGAAGAACGGGTTGATGTCGGGCGTGTTGACGAAGAAGTTCGGCCGGTAGCATTGGCTCCACGGCGGCTGGTTGAGTTCTTCGAAATACTCGCGCAGCTCCTGCTTGGTGTTGCGCCAGGTGAAGTAGGTGTAGCTCTGGGCGTAGCCGACCTTGCCCAGGCGCGCCATCATCGCAGGCTTGGTGAAGGCCTCGGCGAGGAAGATCACCTCGGGGTGCTGGCTGCGCACATTGGCGATCAGCCATTGCCAGAACGGCAGCGGCTTGGTGTGCGGGTTGTCGACGCGGAAGGTCTTGACCCCCTCCTCGACCCAGCCGACCACCACATCGCGCAGCGCCAGCCACAGTGAGGGCACGGCCTCGGCGGCGTAGAAGTCGACGTTGACGATGTCCTGGTACTTCTTCGGCGGGTTCTCGGCGTAGCGGATGGTGCCGTCGGGGCGCCAGCTGAACCAGCCGGGGTGCTCCTTGAGCCAGGGGTGGTCCTGGGAGCACTGGATGGCGAAGTCCAGGGCGATTTCCAGGCCATGCTCGGCCGCGGCGGCGACCAGGCGGCGAAAATCTTCGCGGGTGCCCAGCTGCGGGTGGATGGCGTCGTGGCCACCCTCGGCGCTACCGATGGCATAGGGGCTGCCCGGGTCGCCGGGCTCGGCGCGCAGGGCGTTGTTGCGGCCTTTGCGAAACTGCGTGCCGATCGGGTGGATCGGCGGGAAGTACAGCACGTCGAAGCCCATGTCGCGGATCATCGGCAGGCGTTCGTGCACGTCGTTGAAGGTACCGTGGCACTCGGGGCTGTCGGTGATCGAGCGCGGGAACAGCTCGTACCAGCTGGCGAACTGCGCCGCCGGGCGGTCGACATCGAGCGGGAACTCGACGCTGCGGGTCAGGTAGCTGCGGTGCTCGGCCTCGACCATCAGGCGCGTGGCCTCGCCGCCCAGCAGCAGCGCCACCTGCTCGTCCACCGGCAAGCCCGGCAGGCGCGCCTGCAAGGCCTCGATCTCCTCGCGCAATATCCCTTCGCTGCGCGCCGCGCCCTGGCCCAGCAACAGCCTGCCCTCCTCCAGTTCGAGCTTGACCTCGACACCGGCGTGGTACTTCTTCTCAAGGTCATAGCAGTAGGTGGCGAAGGGGTCGATCCAGGCTTCGATGCTGAACAGGTGCGGGCCCAGTTCGAGGGGGGTGAACTCGGCCAGCCACAGGTCATTGCCCGGCGAATGCATCGGCACGCAGTGCCAGCGCCGGCTGTTGGCCTGGCGCCAGTTGAGCACCACCGCCAGGCGGTCGTGGCCATCGCTGTAGACCTTGCTGCTGACCGCCACCGGCTGGCCGCTGATGGCCTTGGCGGCGAAGGTGCCGCCATCGAGCACCGGCTGGGTGTCCTCGACCACGATGCGCGGCGCGAGCAGCGCCTGGGACAGGCTCACGGCCTGGTCCGGGTGGTCGTTTGCCATGGGCACGCTTTCGAAGGGCTCGTTTCGTGACATCGGACCTTGCTCCCTTAGGCTGGTGGCGGTAAGGGTTCAGAGCCGGGCACAGGCGTGGGGGTTCAAAAAGATTGAGCGAATGGCAGCAGCCCGCAGTCGAAGCCTGCACTACCTCTTCACATCCACCCCACGCGAGGTCAGGCCATGAACATTCCCATTCCACCGGAAACACCAGACCCCAACATCGACGACCCCAGCCTGCCGCCGCCCGTGCCGGAAGAAGACCCGGACGAGCTGCCGATCAAGCCGACCGTACCGCCGACGGTGGGGGACCCACCGAGTGATGAGCCACCGGTGAAGGTCTAAGCGTAGACAAGGATTTTGCGTAGGTTTTACTGGCCCTATCGCCGGCAAGCCGGCTCCCACAGGTATTGCACTGAGTCTGTGGGAGCCGGCTTGCCGGCGATGGGGCCTTGAGGTCACTACGCAGTCAGCTCCTCCACACTGATCTCGCGCATGCGAAACTTCTGCACCTTGCCGGTCACCGTCATCGGGAATTCCTCGACGAACCGGTAATGCCGCGGCACCTTGAAGTGCGCGATGCGCGCCTTGCACCAGTCCTGCAGCTCTTCGGCGCTGGCCACATGCCCCGGATGCAGCTTGATCCACGCCACCACTTCCTCGCCGTACTTGCTGCACGGTATGCCGATAACCTGGGCATCGGCCACGGCCGGGTGGGTGTAGAAGAACTCCTCCAGCTCACGCGGGTAGATGTTCTCGCCACCGCGGATGATCATGTCCTTGTTGCGCCCGACGATGCGCACATAGCCCTGCTCGTCCATCACCGCCAGGTCGCCCGAATGCATCCAGCCGGCCGGGTCGATGGCGTCGCTGCTGGCCTGGGGGTTGTTCCAGTAGCCGAGCATCACGCTGTAGCCGCGGGTGCACAGTTCGCCGATTTCGCCGCGGGCGACGATGCAGCCTTCGGCGTCCACCAGTTTGGTTTCCAGTTGCGGATGGGTGCGCCCGACCGTGGTCACGCGCAGCTCCAGCTCGTCGTCGGGGCCGGTCTGCAGCGACACCGGGCTGGTTTCGGTCATGCCATAGGCGATCTGCACCTCGGCCATGTGCATCTGGTCGATCACCCGGCGCATCACCTCGATCGGGCAGGTGGCGCCGGCCATGATGCCGCTGCGCAGGGTCGAGAGGTCGAGCTGCGTGCGTGACGGGTGGTCGAGCATGGCGATGAACATGGTCGGCACGCCATAGAGGATGCTGGCGCGCTCCTCGGCCACGGCCTTGAGCGTGAGCTCGGCATCGAAGGCATCGTTGGGGTAGACCATGGTGCTGCCGTGGGTGATGCAGCCGAGGTTGGCCATGACCATGCCGAAGCAGTGGTACAGCGGCACCGGGATAACCATGCGGTCGCCGGCGGTCAGGCCCAGGCTTTCACCGACCATGAAGCCGTTGTTGAGGATGTTGTAGTGGCTGAGCGTGGCGCCCTTTGGCGCGCCGGTCGTGCCCGAGGTGTACTGGATGTTCACCGGCTGGTCGAACTGCAGGGTTGCCTGGCGCGCCTGATAGGCCTCCATAGGCGTCTGCCCTGCCCGCTCGGCCAGCGCCTGCCAAGGCACAAACCCAGACGGCGGGTTGGCCGCCAGGCTGACCACACCGCGCAGCTCCGGCAGCCCTTCGCTGGCCAGTTCCCCGACGCCGGCACTGGCCAGCTCCGGCACCAGCTGCTGGACCATGGCATGGTAATCGGACGTCTTGAAGGCGTCGGCGCACACCAGCCAGCGGCACCCGGACTGGCGCAGCACATACTCCAGCTCGCCCACGCGATAGGCCGGGTTGATGTTGACCAGGATGGCGCCGACCTTGGCGCTGGCCAGCTGCAGGATGCACCACTGGGCGCAGTTGGGCGACCAGATGCCGACGCGATCGCCGGTATCCACCCCCAGGGCCATCAGCGCGCGGGCGTGGATATCGACCTGCTCGGCCAATTGCAGCCAGGTGTAGCGCAGGCCCTGGTGGCGCACCACCAGCGCTTCGCCTTCGGCATGGCGGGCCACGGTGGCATCGAAGGCCTGACCGATGGTCAGGGTCAGCAAGGGTTGGTCCTGACGACCGCGGGTGTAGCTGGGTTGACTCATGGGTGTCCCTTCTTGTGGTTGTTCTGGGCACGGCTGAAGCGAGCGCCAATTACTCTGGCGCAGATTTACGTTTACGTAAAGGTGATGAGCGGATTGACACTGACCAAAGGCAGGTTTACGTTAACGTAAAGGTGATGAACGACATCCGCACTTGCCGGTCCGCACCGCTCGGTGCAAAGCCCATGAGCTACGGTGTTTCCTAATTTCAAGAACAAGAAGGTGCCCACATGCATTACCCCTCCCTGAACTTCGCCCTGGGCGAAACCATCGACATGCTCCGCGACCAGGTACGCAGCTTCGTCGCCGCCGAGCTGGCGCCGCGCGCCGCGCAGATCGACCACGACAACCTGTTCCCCGCCGACATGTGGCGCAAGTTCGGCGACATGGGCCTGCTGGGCATCACCGTTTCCGAGGAATATGGCGGCGCCGGCCTGGGCTACCTGGCCCACGTGGTGACGATGGAAGAAATCAGCCGTGGTTCGGCGTCGGTGGCCCTGTCCTATGGCGCCCACTCCAACCTGTGCGTCAACCAGATCAACCGCAACGGCACCCACGAGCAGAAACTCAAATACCTGCCCAAGCTGATCAGCGGCGAGCACATCGGCGCCCTGGCCATGAGCGAGCCCAACGCCGGCTCCGACGTGGTGTCGATGAAACTGCGCGCCGAAAAGCGCGGCGACCACTACGTGCTCAACGGCAGCAAGACCTGGATCACCAACGGCCCCGACGCCAACACCTACGTGATCTACGCCAAGACCGACCTGGACAAGGGCGCGCACGGCATCACCGCGTTCATCGTCGAGCGCGACTGGAAAGGCTTTAGCCGCAGCAACAAGTTCGACAAGCTGGGCATGCGCGGCTCCAACACCTGCGAGCTGTTCTTCGACGGCGTCGAGGTGCCTGAACAAAACATCCTCGGCCAGCTCAACGGCGGCGTGCGGGTCCTGATGAGCGGCCTGGACTACGAGCGCGTGGTGCTCTCCGGCGGCCCGACCGGCATCATGCAAAGCTGCATGGACCTGGTGGTGCCTTACATTCACGACCGCAAGCAGTTCGGCCAGAGCATCGGCGAGTTCCAGCTGATCCAGGGCAAGATCGCCGACATGTACACCCAGCTCAACGCCAGCCGCGCCTACCTGTACGCCGTGGCCCAGGCCTGCGACCGTGGCGAGACCACCCGCAAGGACGCCGCCGGGGTGATCCTGTACACCGCCGAACGCGCCACCCAGATGGCCCTGGAAGCGATCCAGATTCTCGGCGGCAACGGCTACATCAACGAATTCCCGGCTGGCCGCCTGCTGCGCGACGCCAAGCTGTACGAAATCGGCGCCGGCACCAGCGAAATCCGCCGGATGCTGATCGGCCGCGAACTGTTCAACGAAACCCGCTGAGCACAAGGGGACGGGCGCACATGGCTACCTTGCACACCCAGATCAACCCGCGTTCGGCAGAGTTCGCCGGCAACAGCGCGGCCATGCTCGAACAAGTCCAGGCCCTGCGCGGGCTGCTCGCCCAGGTGGCCCAGGGCGGCGGGGCCAAGGCCCAGGAGCGGCACACCTCGCGCGGCAAGCTGCTGCCGCGCGAACGCATCGACCGCCTGCTCGATGCCGGCTCGCCGTTCCTCGAAATCGGCCAGCTGGCCGCCCACGAGGTGTACGGCGAAGACGTGCCGGCAGCGGGCGTGATCGCCGGCATCGGCCGCGTCGAAGGCGTGGAATGCATGATCGTGGCCAACGACGCCACGGTCAAAGGCGGCTCCTACTACCCGCTGACGGTGAAAAAGCACCTGCGCGCGCAGACCATCGCCCTGCAGAACCGCCTGCCGTGCATCTACCTGGTGGACTCCGGTGGCGCCAACCTGCCACGCCAGGACGAAGTGTTTCCGGACCGCGAGCACTTCGGGCGGATCTTCTTCAACCAGGCCAACATGAGCGCCCTGGGCATCCCGCAGATCGCCGTGGTGATGGGCTCGTGCACCGCCGGTGGCGCCTACGTGCCGGCCATGGCCGACGAGGCGATCATGGTGCGCCAGCAGGCGACCATCTTCCTCGCCGGCCCGCCTCTGGTGAAGGCCGCCACAGGCGAGGTGGTGAGCGCCGAAGACCTCGGCGGCGCCGACGTGCATTGCCGCACCAGCGGCGTGGCCGACCATTACGCCGACAACGACGAGCACGCCCTGGCCATTGCCCGGCGCAGCGTCGCCAACCTCAACTGGCACAAACTCGGCAAGCTGCAGCGCCTGGCACCGGTGGCGCCGCTGTATGCGGCCGACGAGCTGTATGGCGTGGTACCGGCCGATGCCAAGCAGCCATTCGATGTGCGCGAAGTGATCGCGCGCCTGGTCGACGGCTCGCTGTTCGATGAGTTCAAGGCCCTGTTCGGCACCACCCTGGTGTGCGGCTTCGCCCACCTGCACGGCTACCCGGTGGCGATCCTGGCCAACAACGGCATCCTCTTCGCCGAAGCTGCGCAAAAAGGCGCGCACTTCATCGAGCTGGCCTGCCAGCGCGGCATCCCGCTGCTGTTCCTGCAGAACATCACCGGCTTCATGGTCGGCAAGAAGTACGAGGAAGGCGGCATCGCCAAGCACGGCGCCAAGCTGGTGACCGCGGTGGCCTGCGCCCAGGTGCCGAAGTTCACGGTGATCATCGGCGGCAGTTTCGGCGCCGGCAACTATGGCATGTGCGGCCGAGCCTACGACCCGCGCTTTTTGTGGATGTGGCCCAATGCACGCATCGGCGTGATGGGCGCAGAGCAGGCGGCCGGGGTGCTGGCCCAGGTCAAGCGCGAGCAGAGCGAACGCAGCGGCCAGGCCTTCAGCGCCGAGGACGAGGCAAGACTCAAGCAGCCGATCCTCGACCAGTACGAGCACCAGGGCCACCCCTACTACTCCAGCGCAAGGCTGTGGGACGACGGCGTCATCGACCCGGCGCAAACCCGTGACGTACTTGGCCTGGCGTTGTCCGCCGCGCTGAACGCGCCGATCGAACAGAGCCGCTTCGGCATTTTCCGGATGTGACCCATGAGCGATTTCAGCACCATCGAAGTGACTCGCGACCCCCGTGGTTTCGCCACCCTGTGGCTGAGCCGCGAGGACAAGAACAACGCCTTCAACGCGCAGATGATCGGCGAGCTGATCCAGGCCCTGGATCAGTTGGCCGAAGACGCCGAGCTGCGTTTCCTGCTGCTGCGCGGCCGTGGCCGGCACTTCAGCGCCGGCGCGGACCTGGCCTGGATGCAGCAGTCGGCGCAGCTGGACTTCAACCGCAACCTGGACGACGCCCATGAGCTGGGCGAGCTGATGTACGCCCTGCACCGCCTCAAGGCCCCGACCCTGGCGGTGGTGCAAGGCGCGGCCTTTGGCGGCGCCCTGGGCCTGATCAGCTGCTGCGACATGGCCATCGGCGCCGACGATGCGCAGCTGTGCCTGTCGGAAGTGCGCATCGGCCTGGCCCCGGCGGTGATCAGCCCGTTCGTGGTCAAGGCCATCGGCGAGCGCGCCGCGCGCCGTTACGCCCTGACCGCCGAGCGTTTCAGCGGGGTGCGTGCCCGCGAGCTGGGCCTGCTGGCCGAGGTGTACCCGGCCGGCGAGCTGCAGGCGCAGGTCGAGGCCTGGGTCGACAACCTGCTGCTCAACAGCCCGCAAGCCCTGCGCGCCACCAAGGACCTGCTGCGCGAAGTGGACGACGGCGAACTCAGCCCGGCCCTGCGCCGCTACTGCGAAAACACCATCGCCCGCATCCGCGTCAGCGCCGAAGGCCAGGAAGGCTTGAACGCCTTCCTGGAAAAACGCCGCCCCGCCTGGCAAACCGAGCACAAGAAGGAGCCGCGCCCATGAGCCGCCCCACCCTGACCACCCTGCTGGTCGCCAACCGCGGCGAAATCGCCTGCCGGGTCATGCGCACCGCCAAGGCCATGGGCCTGACCACCGTGGCCGTGCACAGCGCCACCGACCGTGACGCACGGCACAGCCGCGAGGCCGATATCCGTGTCGACCTGGGCGGCACCAAGGCCGCCGAAAGTTACCTGGTGGTGGAGAAACTGCTGGCCGCGGCCAAGGCCAGCGGCGCCCAGGCGATCCACCCGGGCTATGGCTTCTTGTCCGAGAACGCAGGGTTCGCCCGCGCCATCGAAGAGGCAGGGCTGATCTTCCTCGGCCCACCGGCCAGCGCCATCGATGCGATGGGCAGCAAGTCGGCGGCCAAGGCCTTGATGGAAGCGGCCGGCGTGCCGCTGGTGCCGGGTTACCACGGCGAAGCCCAGGACCTGGAAACCTTCCGCGCCGCCGCCGAGCGCATCGGCTACCCGGTGCTGCTCAAGGCCAGCGCCGGTGGTGGCGGCAAGGGCATGAAAGTGGTCGAGGAGGAAAGCCAGCTGGCCGACGCCCTGGCCTCGGCCCAGCGTGAGGCACAGGCCTCGTTCGGCGACGCGCGCATGCTGGTGGAAAAGTACGTGCTCAAGCCGCGCCACGTGGAAATCCAGGTGTTCGCCGACCAGCACGGCAACTGCCTGTACCTCAACGAGCGCGACTGCTCGATCCAGCGCCGCCACCAGAAGGTGGTGGAGGAAGCCCCGGCCCCGGGCCTTTTCCCAGCGCTGCGCCAGGCCATGGGCGAGGCGGCGGTACGCGCCGCCCAGGCCATCGGTTATGTCGGCGCCGGCACCGTGGAATTTCTGCTCGACGCCCGTGGCGAATTCTTCTTCATGGAGATGAACACCCGCCTGCAAGTGGAGCACCCGGTCACCGAAGCCATCACCGGCCTTGACCTGGTGGCCTGGCAGATCCGCGTGGCCTGCGGCGAAGCGCTGCCGATCACCCAGGCGCAGGTGCCGCTGATTGGCCATGCCATCGAAGTGCGCCTGTATGCCGAAGACCCGGCCAACGAATTCCTGCCGGCCACCGGCACCCTGGCGCTGTACCGCGAGTCGGCGCCGGGCGAAGGCCGCCGGGTGGACAGTGGGGTCAGCGAAGGGGATGTGGTGTCGCCGTTCTACGACCCGATGCTGGGCAAGCTGATCGCCTGGGGCGAGAACCGCGAACAGGCCCGCCTGCGCTTGCTGGCGATGCTCGACGAGTTCGCCATTGGCGGGCTGAAGACCAACATCGCCTTCCTGCGCCGCATCCTCGCGCACCCGGCATTTGCCGCAGCCGAGCTGGACACCGGGTTCATCCCGCGTCACCAGCAGGTGCTGCTGCCAGCCCCGCACGCCTTGCCCGCCACCTTCTGGGAAGCCGCCGCCGAGGCCTGGCTGCAGGGCCAGGCGGCGCATGAGCGTGCCGATGACCGGCACTCGCCCTGGGCACCTCGCAGTGGCCTGCGCCTGGGCTTGCCGGCGCGCAGCAGCCTGCACCTGCAAAGCGGCGGCCAATGCCAGGCCGTGGCGCTGGAACGCAGCGCGGCCTCGGCCTGGCAGCTCGAGGGCGAGCAGCTTGGGCAGGACCAGGGGGGTGTGCGTCGCCGGCATCTGGCGGTACGCCGGGGCGGCACGCTGTACTTGCGCTGGGATGGCGAGGTGCATGCCATCGAGGCCTTCGACCCGATTGCCGAAGCCGAAGCCAGCCACAGCCAGCAAGGCGGGCTGGGTGCGCCGATGAACGGCAGCATCGTGCGGGTGCTGGTGGAGCCTGGGCAGGCGGTGGAGGCTGGGACTGCGCTGGTGGTGCTGGAGGCGATGAAGATGGAGCACAGCATCCGCGCGCCGCAGGCGGGGACGGTGAAGGCACTGTTCTGCCAGGAAGGGGATATGGTCAGCGAAGGGACGGTGCTGGTCGAACTGGTGGAGTGAGGGGCCGCTTGCGGCCCCATCGCCGGCAAGCCGGCTCCCACAGGCACAGCGCTGGCCTTGTGGGAGCCGGCTTGCCGGCGATGAGGCCAGTACAAGCAACGAAGCTTTAAAAGACCCCGTGCACCCGCACGACCACCCCAAGAAACTCGCACCCCGGCTCACATACCAACGCCGGATAGGTGCTGTTCAACGCCTTCAGGTACCGCTGCCCACCCTCTTCGGCCAACTCGCGCAGGATCGCCGACTTGCCAGGCTGGCGCGCAATCACCAGGCGCCCAGGCCCGGCCTCAAGCCCAGGGTCCACCAGGATCCGCATGCCCTGGGGCACGCTGCGGCCACTGGCCGAACTCATCGCGTCATTCTCGACGGTCAGCCAGAATGCCTTGCCCTGGGCCAGGTACTCGGTCTGCTCGTACACCGTACCCTCTTCAGGCGCCGCTTCGGCCAGCGCATCCCAGTTCCGCAGCGGGTAGCGAAAGCACACGATGTATTGCATCAGGTCGATGTCGTCATCGTCCTCATCGACCACATAGCGCCCCTTGTCCTCGCCCACCTGGCCAAGTACCCGCAGCTGCAGGCTGACGTGGTAGTGGGGCATGCCCAGCTCGACGAACACCCGGTTCATCGAATCGACCTTGGGCTGGCGCCGCTTGTTCACCCAGTGCCCCACGCTGCCCTGGGACACCCCGACACGTTCGGCGAGCTGTTCCTGGGAGATATCGAGTTCCTCCATCCGGTCACGGACGAGGGCAATCCATTTATCCATATTCATCGCTGGCACGATACGGACTGCCTTCTGGCGCTCAATAAACATTCAGTATTATTTATCGAAATGCCTTTAAATACCTTAAGTATTAGACTCGACCAGAAGCTTTTCCCTATTGGCATGCGCAGGTATCAGGATGAAACCCACGAAAAACGACGTAACAGATCTCGACAGCGAAGCCGCCCGCCGCGCTCTCGACTATTACCTCAACCCCAACCCCACCCGCCCCAGCGAGCACAACAAGATCTGGACCCTGCATGAAGGGGTCGGCAACGAACAGGCACAGGAACACGCCATTTCCCTGCTGCGCTGCGCCGCCGCCACGGCCCACGAAACCGCCATTCATCAGGAAGGCAGCACGCGCGAGCTGATCTTGACGCTGATGCACATGATGGACATGGCCAGGGCGCTGCTCGAGCACAAGCACACGGTAAACGGCGGGTTGTAGAGGCATAACGGAAGGGAGAAACGTGAGGCTGGGTACCGGCAAGGGCGCCGGGTACCGCAACGAGGAAGCGCATCGGTAAAAGTTTTTTACCGAATAAATGAAAATTCATTTGACTGGCAAATGATAACGATTATTATTGCACTCAGCTGATCGCGAGATCTGCTGGATAACCCGGAGCTTAGGTCGCTCCAGATTATCTCCTCATCAGGCTAATCACGGTTTTTGACCCGGCTTTTTGCCGGGTCTTTTTTTTTGGCTCTTCAGGCTAATGAAGATCGTTGATGGCCGCCATGATAGCAAAAGTGTGTCAGAGCGTGAACGCTCATTACAAAACTTTGCGGAATCAGCACTTGAGAATCAATCTCGTTTCGCCTACTCTGGTGGCGCGTCACGGATGATGCCCCCATCCCCACCCTCTTGAGCAAGGAGCTGTCCATGAGCCGTCTGCTGCTGCCCCTTGAGCACCCCACGCCCGCGGCCGAGCAGGCTGCCGACGATGCACTGCTGCATGGCCTCAAGCGCTTGCCCCGGCGCGTGCAGCAAGTGTTCCTGCTCAACCGCCTCGACAACCTCGACTTCGCCAGCATCGCCGCCCGCCTCGGCCTGCCCTTGCTGAGCATCGAGCGGCACATGAACCAGGCCTTGCAGACCACCCGCCCACACGGCGATGCGGTGGCCAGCGCCGCTGCGCAATGGTATGTGCGCCTGCAAAGCCCTGAAGCGACCTCCTGCGAACGCATCGATTTTCGCCGCTGGCTCGATGCCGAGCCGGCGCACCTGCAAGCCTTCCATGACACCGAACTGCGCTGGCGCAGCCTGCTCGCCCCTGCGCGCGAGCTGGGGCACGACGGCTGGTACCGGCAAGGGCGCGCGGCGATATCGTTGGGTGGCTGCTCGCTGGCCGTAGGCCTGGGCGTAGCGGCGGTGTTGCTGTTCGGTTACTGGGCCTGACCCAGCGCCCATCTCGGCACTAAGCACAATGGGCGGGATGACGGTCATCTTGAGCGTCCAGATTTGTTGAGGGATCGGTA
The DNA here is from genome assembly GCF_021602585.1 of Pseudomonas faucium. GTDB lineage: Bacteria > Pseudomonadota > Gammaproteobacteria > Pseudomonadales > Pseudomonadaceae > Aquipseudomonas > Aquipseudomonas faucium. Next base: position 22,349 of record NZ_BQIP01000032.1, on the reverse strand, counting down.
GCTGACTGATCGAATGCGCTAACTGTCTTTTAGCGTCCAGCTACCTGATCAAGCGGTGTACAGTACCCCCACAACAAATCCCAAGGAGCCCGCCAATGACCGTGACGCTGTCCCCCCTGCAGATCGACTGCGACTTCGACTCCGGCAACATCCAGGTCGTGGACGCCAGCAATCCGTCCAACGTGCACCTGGCCATTCGCCCGGACACCCACAGCGGCCACTTCCAGTGGTTCCACTTCAAGGTCAGCGGCCTGACTCCCGGCCAGGCCCACCGCTTCAGCCTGGGCAACGCCAGCGAGTCTTCTTACAAGAACGCCTGGGCCGGCTACAACGCCGTGGCTTCCTACGACCAGCACACCTGGTTCCGCGTGCCCAGCCAGTTCGATGGCAAGGCCTTGTCGTTCGAGCTCAAGGCTGAGCACGAGCAGGCCTGGTTCGCCTACTTCGAACCTTACCCCCGCGCGCGCCACAACCAGCTGATCGAGCGGGCGCAGCAGATTCCGGGCGTCGAGCTGCTGGCTCACGGGCGCAGCGTGCAGGGCCGCGATATCCCGCTGCTGCGCGCCGGCAACGGCGCGGCAGGCAAGCGCAAGCTGTGGCTGATTGCCCAGCAGCACCCCGGCGAGCACATGGCCGAATGGTTCATGGAGGGGGTGATCGATCGGCTTCAAAGCAATGATGCGACGGTGCAGGCGCTGCTGGCCAAAGCCGACCTGTACCTGATCCCGAACATGAACCCCGATGGCGCCTTCCTCGGCCACTTGCGCACCAACTTCAAGGGCAAGGACCTCAACCGTGCCTGGCAGGACGCCAGTGTCGAGGCGACCCCGGAGGTGTTCTTCGCCCAGGCGCAGATGAAGCAGTACGGGGTGGATGCGTTCATCGATGTGCATGGCGATGAGGAAATCCCCCATGTGTTCACCGCCGCCTGCGAGGGCAACCCGGGGTACACGCCGCGCCTGGCCAAGCTGGAAGAGCAGTTTCGCAGCACCTTGTGCAGCGTTACGGCGGACTTCCAGACCCAACATGGCTACACCCGCGATGAGCCGGAGCAGGCCAACACGACGCTGGCGTGCAACGCGGTGGGCATGGCGCATGACTGCCTGTCGCTGACCCTGGAGATGCCGTTCAAGGACCATGACGATGCGCCCAACCCGGTTACCGGCTGGTCGGGGGAGCGGTCGAAGGCGTTGGCGGGGGCGGTGCTGCAGACCCTTTTGCAGATGGTCGACGATTTGCGTTGAGGCTACTGGCCCCATCGCCGGCAAGCCGGCTCCCACTGAAGACCTGCGATGTACCTGTGGGAGCCGGCTTGCCGGCGATGAAGGCTGCGCGAGATATCGGCTCAGAACTGCACATCCAGCACCACCGTGTCGGTATAGCTCGCCGCCGGCGGCGTGCCCTGGTCGGTATAGACCTTGGCGTTGTAGTTGAACACCTGGCTGCCGGTGCCGGTGCCCAACCCCGGGTTCACATCGGCATCGCTGCTGGCCCGCCGCGCCGTGCTCACCGAGCCCCAGCGCGTGGTGCCGGCGCTCTTGAAGATGTCGTAGGCCAGGTAATTGCTGGCACTGGACTTCATCCTGCGGCGCCCGCCCGACACATTCTGCCCATCATCCAGCCCCACCGTGTAGGCACTGCCCTTGGTGCACGACAGGCTCACGCTCTGGTTCACGGTACCGAACCCGGCCACCACCGGCGCGCTGCCGAAACTGATGTTGGGCGTGGTGATCTGGCAGTCGTTGCTCACCGTCAGGCTGACGTTGAGGGTCTGGTTGCCGGAGCCGATATCGCGCCCCAGGCAGACGTTGCCGATGCCAATCCCCGAACAGTAATTCCAGCTCCAGGCGACAGTCAGCGCTTCCCGGTACACGCCCGCCGCCACATTGCTGCCGACCTGGGTGCGCAAGTACAGCGGCACGGTCTTGGGCGTGGAGCTGCCCAGCAGGCCGAGCAGGTCGATGATGCCATTGCGCGCCAGGTCGAACTGCACGTTGCGGGCGATCGGGTAGTTGGTGCTGTTGTCGGCGTACAGGGTGTAGCCGATGACATCGCCCGTCGGCCCCACCAGGCCACCCGTGCTGGAGCTGATGGTGAGCCAGACATGGTCGGAGGAAGTGAGCAGGCTCAGCAGCGAGCCGGTGCATTGCAACCCCGCATTGGTGGTGGAAGCGTTTTGTACGGTGGTGCGAACGGCAGTCGAGTTGACGGTACCTAACGCGATCGGACTGGTCGTCACAACCGAGCATGCCGCCCAGGCGGAACCTGCCGACAGCAGCACAAGGCCGCCCAGCACAGATCGCACAAGCCTGTTCATCGGCACTCCAGTGGGCCGATCAAGGGAATCGAGCCCTGCCCCGGCGGCAAATCAAACTCGACCTGGCACTGCCCGCCCCCTTCGATCGCGACCTGCAGGTTGTTATGCGCCGACAGGTTCTCCAGGTACACCAGGCCATCCCAGCCCACCACGGCCTGGCTGCCGCTTTGCTGGTGGGTCACCTTGCTGCCCAGCTTCAGCGGCTGGCGGCTGCCGTCCACCAGTTCGATGCTGGCCGCCAGCACGCGCTTGAGCGGGAACTCCAGCAGGTAACCGCTGCCACGGCGCACGGCCACGCGCTGCTCCACCTCGGGGGCCAGCACATCGGGCGGCAGGTCCATCGGGTCGATCTCGTACTTGCCGCGGTAGTAGCCGCTGCTGTAGGGCACCAGCAGATGCCCGCGCTTGTCGGTGCGGCCGATTTCCTGGTTCTCGTAACGCACCGGCACATCGGCGTACCCGTCGGTACTCACTACCACGAAGGCATCGTCGATGCGGTTGGCGGCGAACACGCCGGCGTCCATCCACACCAGCGAGCCGCTGGCATCGGCCCAGCGGGTCATCTCGCCGCTGCTGCCGTATACCCCGGCCTGCAACTGCACCGACTGCAGGCGCCAGGTGACGTCGGCCTGGCGGTAGTCGGCGCGGTGGCTGCCGGTGGCGTAGCCGAGGTTGTAGCCCACGCCGGTGCCCACCGGCACCGCGCGGCTGTAGTTGACCCGCTGCAGGTCTTCGCCGTCCTTGTTGCGCTCCAGCCCCACTGCCAGGGTGCCGTTGAAGTCGAACGGGATCACCAGTTGCGCCTGCACCGCCCACTGGCTGTCGCCGACCTCGCGGTTGGCCGACAGGTAGACGCTGCTGTTGCCCCACAGCGGCTTGCTCCAGCTCAGGTTGACCAGCCGGGTGCGCGTGCCGTCACCGGCGTGCACGTCGAAATAGCCGGCCCCGAGGCTGCCGTACTGGTCGAGGTTCAGGCTCAGGGTGACCTGCTCGCTGCGCTGGCTCAGCTGCATCTCGGGGGTGTCGACGCGGCTGAGGTCGGCATACTCGCCATGGCGCTGCAGGCGCTGGTAGCTGAAGCCGATGCGCTGGCTGTTGTACTGGTAGCCCAGGGCAACCTGGTGGCCCTTGTCACCGTCGAACTGGCTCTGCGCCAATGCCGCGTTGAGCACGCCGAAATTGCCCAGCCGCATGTTGCCGCCCAGGCCGCCGAGCAACAGCGATTCGGCGCTTTCGAGGTGGCTTTCCAGGGTGAAGAAATCGCTGATGCCATGGCGCAGGCTGGCCGAGGCGACGCCGGGGCCATAGCTGAAATCCTCCACCGCGTAGTCGCGGCGCAGGCTGCCGGCGGCCACCGAGAAATCCGACAGGCCCTTTTGCAGCAGGCTGCTGGTGACATAGAACGGCAAGGTGGTGGACACCTGGCGGCCGAGGGCATCGGTGGTCACCACCACCGCTTCGCCGGCGCCGTTGATGAACGGCACGTTGGTCAGGGTGTAGGGCCCAGGTTGCAGCTCGGTGGTGCTGGACTTGTAGCCGTTGATGAACAGGTCCAGCGAGGTCGGCACCGCCGCTTCGCCGGCGAACGCGGGCAGCGGGTAGGTGACCAGGTCCGGGCGCGCGGCAAAATCCCGCGACAGCTGCAGGCCACCGACGCGCACCGAACTGGTCCAGGGCAAGGCACCGGTGACGAAGTCGCCGGCTTCATAGGTCAGCAGCCGCTGTTCGTCGGTGAAGCGCCAGGTGGTGTCGTAACGCAGGAAACCCTGGCGGCTGTCATCACCCGGCGCGCCGTTGAACGACTGGCGCCACTGGCCGGTGCTGGCGAAGGTGCCCCAGCTGTCGAACAGCCGCAGCTCGTTCCAGGCCGCCAGGTAGGTGCCGCCGTCGTCGGTGTCGTTGAGGTACAGGTCATAGTTGAACAAGGCCCCGAAGCTGCTGCGCGCCTCGCTGGGCGGGTACAGGTTGCGATCGCCCACCTGCTGGTCCGGCAGCCAGGCCGGGGGCACCTGCAGCAACAGGCGCTGGTTGGGGCTGTCGTAGTCGCTGTGCAGGCCCGCCACGCTATCGAGTGCGACTTCGCCCTGGGGGGCGCCCGGCAGCTTGATCCCGGCGGCGCGCAGCACCTCGCTGCCCAGGTACAGGCGCCCGGCCCGTTGCTGCACGGGCACCAGTTCAGCCTTGGGCATCTGGTTCACCAGCAGGTCCAGGTACAGCGTGGCGTCGGCCACCGCGGCGGCCTCGGTGGGCGGCGGCGGCAGGTCGTCGGCCAGCGCCAGGCCCGGGCCGAACAGGGCCAGGCCAAGGCAACACCGGGTGGCCCGTGACCACCACTTCACGCACGGATTCCGACCATTGCTGGGTCCTCCCTGGGCCCTCATTGGGTAACCGGCTCATCACTCCTGGCGGATCGCTTCGGCCACTTCCTGGCCGTTGACCCTCCCCTTGAGCCCTGCCGCTGCCACCGGCGCCGGCCAGCGCATGCTGGCGCCGGGCAGCACATAGCCGAGCAGCCCTTCGGCCAATGGCCGGGCCTGGCCACCCTGCTGCACCACCACGTCGGTCAGGCGGGCGTGCACCGGGCCGGTGTTGCGCAACTCGACATAAGGCTTGCCCTGCACCGTCACCGGGCGCCAGCTCAACTGCGGCTTGCCCACGCCACTGGCGCTGCGCTTGCCCTCCGGGTCCGGCTTGCCCCACAGGCCCTCGCCATACACGAACAGCGGCACCGAGTAGCGCATCTGCAGGCGGATGGCCGCGCTGGCACCCTGGCTATTGGTATCGGCCGGCAGCGGCGAGGGGATTTCATCGATGATGATGCGGTAGGCCTGCTCCTGGCCGGCGGGCGAGCTGCCGGTGCGGGTCAGGCGGATGAGCTGCTTCTGCCCGGGGGCGATGTTGGCCACCGGCGGGCTGCCGATGATCTCGCGCTGGGCCTGGAACTGCTCCTGGTAATCGCCCTGGCGCCAGGCGAACACCCGCACCTGCAGGCTGGCCGGCGCACTGCCGCGGTTTTCCAGCCACAAGGCACCGGCCTTCTGGTCAGCTTCCAGCACCGGGTCGATGGGCCAGATCAGCACCGAGGTGGCCGCCCCCGCGGGCACGCTCGCCAACAGCAACAACCCGATCAACCCCTGCGCCCACTTCGCGCCTGCCCGCATGCCGCTCTCCTTGGTTGCTTGTCTGGGGTGGCGGTGCCATCACCAGCTCACCGTCACTTGCACTACGTCGGTATAGGTCCCGGCCGGCAGGGTGCCGGTCAGCTGCGTGCGGCCATAGACCGGCAGCTTGATCGCCGTCGGGTCGCTGTAGCTCACCACCACGCTCTGGCCAATGCCCAGGGCCTGGCTGAACGCCGCATCGCGAAAAAGCTGGTAGGCCAGCACTTGCGTGCCGCCGCTGCGCTTGAGGTAACGCGTGTTGCTGGCGCTGTTCTGGCCCCCGTCCAGGCTCATGCTCAGGCTCACCCCGGGGGTGCACTGGAAGGTCACCGTGGTGCCGCCCAGGGCCGTGCTCAGGGCCGAGGTGGCCAGCGCCGACTGGGTGCCGAAGTCGAGCACGCCATAGCTGGTCACGCCGCCGCCCACCAGGCAGCCGGCGACAACCTGCGCGCTCACCTGGAAGCTGCTGGTGGTCGCCGCGTCCAGCGGCGTCGCCAGCGCCAGGCCCAGCCCCGTCAGGCAGCCACCCAACCAGGCGTTCATGGCCGCGCCTCAGAACGACAGCTCGACAGCCACCGTGTCGGTGTACACCCCCGCCGGCAGGCCGGCCTTGCCGCGGGCCTGGCCGTACAGGTTGACGGTCTGCGCCACGCCGGTACTGGTCGGCAGGGTGATGGTGCCGTCGATGGCCAGCAGCTGGGAGTGCCCGGCGTCGGTGTAGAAGTCATACGGCACGAAGTTGCCGGCACCATCGGCAAGCGCCCGGGTGCCACCGGGCGACTGGCCATCGTGGCTGCCCGCGCGCACGCGGATCGCCGGCACCGTGCCGGCAGAGCAGAGGATGCTCATGGCCCCGCCGCCACCGCCCAGCACCTGGCCGTTGGCGGTGGTGAACAGAGCGTCCTGGGTGCCGAAGTTGAGGGCACCGAAGTTCAGCCCCGAGGTGCCGCCGCTGCCATTGACCTGGCAGGCGGAGATCAGCGTCAGGGTGGAACTGATGGTGCCGGTCACCGTGGCGGCTTGCGCGTGGGCGGCCATGGCCAGGCCAAGGCCGGCGAGGATGCAATGGGTCAGGTTCGTTCGCATCGGGGTCTCCTTGCGGTTGTTACCAGTCCAGGGTCACTCTCAAGGTGTCGCGGTACAGCCCGGCAGGCAGCGCGCGCGGTTGCGCCACCACTACGCCGTAGATCGGGATCGGAATCTGCTCGCTGCTGCTGATGGTGAAGGCTCGGGCCTGGCCGATGCCGTAGCGGCTGTTGCCGCCGGGGTCCACAGCCAACTGATAAGGGATGGTTTCGCGTCCGTTGCTCAGGCGCCGCACGCCATCGCTGCCGTTCATGCCGCCGTTGATGCGCACATTGAAGGCCCTGACCTGGGGCGTGCAGCTGATCTGCAGGCTGCCCTCGCCGCCGGCCTCGTCGACCCGGCTGCGCAATGGCCGGTCCCAGTTCGGGCCGCGGTCACCAAAATCCATCAAGCCGGGGTTGCCCAGGGTGGCCGGTGGCTGGTCGCCGCTGTTGATCTGGCAGGCGGCGCTGATCACCAGGCGGGCCTGGATGAAGCCGGTGGTGGTGCCATGTACGGTGCCCGCCGGCAACAGCAGCGGGCCCAAGCTGAGCAACAGCAATGAGGTGCGGTTCATGGCGTGACGTCCTTGTGCATGGCGGCCTCGCTACCAGGTGACCGTGACTTTGAGCAGGTCGGCGTACTGCCCGGCGCGGGGCACCCAGGCCAGTTTGTCGATCCGCGCGTAAAGCGGCAGCTCGACCGTGCCGCTGTCCGGCACCCGCGCCGCGTGGGCTTCGCCGACCACCACCGGGTCGCGCCAGGCCGGGTCGCGGTAGAGGCGATAGGGAATCGGCCGGGCCTTGGCATCGTCGCTGGCCAGGAAGCGCAATTCGCCGACGCCGCCGTGCTGGCCACCGTCGATGCGTACCTGGTACGGCGTGTCGGGGTTGCATTCCAGGCGCGGCGGGCGGCGGTTGAGCAGCACGCCGCTGAGCGGGGCGTCAGGGCCATCCAGGCGCGCCGCCAGCCCCAGGTCGATCTGCCCCAGGGCCTGCGCACCGGCGTCGCGCTGCTGGCCGACCAGCATGCAGCCACGCTGCACCTGCACGCGCACCTCCACGAGAAAGTCCGTCGCCCCCGCCAGGCCACTCAACGAAAGGCCCAACAGCGCGGCCAGAAAGCGTTCCGTCACGGCGTGTTCCTTGCTCTTTTCTTCTGCATTTGAGCGTAGCAGCCACGGGAAAAACCCTTACTGGCTGGGTGCCATTCTTTGGTGCTAGCGATAAAGAATGAACGGCAGCGAACATTTTTCCGTTCGGCAGCGAACCCCTGCCCTTCCTGCGCCTCCAATGGCCATGGGCCGGCAGAGCGGCGCACATTCTGGTACGGTGCAGCTCGGGCCGCCGGCCAGTATCAATCGCATGCGCCAGGCATGGACGAACATGACAGGAGCGTATTCATTGAGCACCGCAGACAAGCTACTTGCCCAAGCCGTGGAACGCTGCGCCCAGGAACCCATCCAGGTACCGGGCAGCATCCAGCCACAGGGCTTCATGCTGGTGCTGGACGAACCGGGCTTGCGCATCCTCCAGGCCAGCGAAAACGCCGAGCGCTGGCTGGGCGTGGCCGCGCAGGCGCTGATCGGCTGCAGCTTCGCCCAAGTGGTCAGCGCCAGCTTCGACCTGCGCGCGCAGTTGCAGCGCCTGCCCGTCGAACAGATATTCCCCTTTCACCTGGGCGATGTGCGCCTGCGCCCCGACGCCCCGTTCAGCGACAAGCTGCGCCTGCTGGCCCACCGTCACGACCAGGTGCTGATCGTCGAATTCGAACCCCTGAGCCTGCCCGCCGAGCTCGCCGACCACGGCGACTACTACCCGCTGGTGCGCGAGTTCGTCGGCAACCTTAACGGCGCTGGCGACCTGCAGGCGCTGTTGCAGCAGACCGTGCGGCAACTCAAGCGCATCACCGGTTTTGGCCGGGTCAAGGCCTACCGCTTCGATGCCGAGGGCAACGGCCAGGTGCTGGCCGAGGTCGCCGACGACGGCTACCCGTGCTACCTGGGCCTGTGCTTCCCGGCCTCCGACATCCCGCGCCAGGCCCGCGAGCTGTACCGGGTCAACCGCATCCGGGTGATCGAGGACGCCAACTACCAGGCCTCGCCGCTGCTGCCTGCGCTCAACCCGCGCACCGGCAAGCCGCTGGACATGAGCTTCGCCGCCTTGCGCAGCGTGTCGCCGGTGCACCTGCAGTACATGCGCAACATGGGCACCCTGGCCTCGATGTCGCTGTCGATCGTGGTCGATGGCCAGCTCTGGGGCTTGGTGTCGTGCCACCACGCGCAACCGCGCGCGGTCGACCTGCGCACCCGCACCGCCTGCGAGCTGCTGGCCAGCGTGCTGTCGCTGCAGATCGAATCGCGCGAATCCCACGCCAATACCCGCCAGCTGCTCGACCTGCGCCAGCACATCGTGCGGATGATTTCCGCCATGGCCGACCACGACAGTGTCAGCGACGGCCTGCGCGCCCTGCCCCAGGTGCTGCTGGATTTTGCCGGCGCCAGCGGCGCCGCGGTGATCTCCGCCGAGCGCTGCGACCTGTTCGGCCTGACGCCGCCCGCCGCCCAGGTCAATGCGCTGGTCGACTGGCTGGCCCGGCGCGGCGGTGAAACGGTGTTCCACAGCGACAACGTGCGCCGCGACATCGACGAGCTGCCCGAACTGGCCGCACATGCCGGCGGCGTGCTGGCGGTGGCGATCTCGCAGATCCACTCGCACTACCTGCTGTGGTTCCGCCCCGAGCAGGTGCGCACGGTGCACTGGGCCGGGCGGCCCGACAAGCAGATCGGCCCGCAGGGCGCGCTCAACCCGCGGCACAGCTTCGAGCACTGGCAGGAACAGGTCGGCGGCTACTGCCAGGCGTGGGACCCGCTGATCATCGAAGGCGTGCAGGAACTGCGCAGCGCCGTGCTCGGCATCGTCTTGCGCAAGGCCGAGGAGCTGGCGCAGCTGACCAATGAGCTGCGCCACTCGAACAAGGAGCTGGAGGCGTTTTCCTATAGCGTGTCCCACGACCTGCGCGCGCCGCTGCGGCACATTGCCGGCTACACCGAGCTGCTCAGCGAAATCGAAGGCCAGGGCATGAGCGAACGCGGCCGGCGCTTCCTTGCGCACATCGAGGAGGCCGCCCGTTTCGCCGGCAGCCTGGTGGACAACCTGCTGAACTTCTCGCAGATGGGCCGCTCGGCCCTGCGCCTGTCGGATGTCGACCTCAATGCCCTGGTCGACGCCATTCGCCAGGACCTGGCGCCAGACTACGCAGGCCGCGAGGTGGTCTGGGCCATCGAGGCGCTGCCCAAGGTGCACGGCGACCCGGCGTTCATCAACCTGGCCCTGCACAACCTGATCGCCAATGCCCTGAAGTACACCCGCGAGCGCACCCCGGCGCGCATCGAGATCGGCGCGCGCGAGCACAAGGGCGAAATCGAGGTCTATATTCGCGATAATGGCGTGGGCTTCGACATGGCCTACGCCAACAAACTGTTCGGCGTGTTCCAGCGCCTGCACCGCATGGAAGACTTCGAAGGCACCGGGATCGGCCTTGCCAGCGTGCGCCGGATCATCGAGCGCCACGACGGCCGGGTCTGGGCCGAAGGCCAGGTCGGCCAGGGCGCGTGTTTCCATTTCACCCTTCCCCGTCATCCCGAAACAAACTGAGGCACCCGTACCATCATGCTCAAGCCCATCCTGCTGGTAGAAGACAACCCCCGGGACCTGGAACTCACGCTCCTGGCCCTGGAGCGCAGCCAGTTGGCCAACGAAGTCATCGTCCTGCGTGACGGTGCCGAAGCGCTCGACTACCTGCTGCGCCGCAACAGCTATGCCGACCGCGACGACGGCAACCCCGCCGTGCTCCTGCTGGACCTGAAACTGCCCAAGGTCGACGGCCTGGAAGTGCTCAGGGAAGTGCGCGCCACCGCCGAGCTGCGCAGCATCCCCACGGTGATGCTGACCTCCTCGCGCGAGGAGCCCGACCTGGAGCGCGCCTACGAACTGGGCGTCAATGCCTACGTGGTCAAGCCTGTGGAGTTCAAGGAGTTCGTCGCCGCCATCTCCGACCTCGGGGTGTTCTGGGCGGTGCTCAACGAACCACCACCCGGATCCCTGCGCCTGAACCGGCGCGGCAGCAACTGAGGCCATTGCGAAGATGCTGCCAACGCCGCTGAAGCTGTTGATGGTCGAAGACAGTTCGATGGACGCCGAACTGACCCTGCTGAGCCTGGAGCGCAGCGGGTTGCAGATCCGCTCGCGGCTGGTGTTCGACCACCAGGCCGCCGAGCATGCCCTGCTCGAAAGCCGCTACGACCTGATCCTCTGCGACTGCGTGCTGCCAGGCTCGTCCGGCACCGATGTACTGGCCATTGCCCAGCGCCTGGCCCCGGACACGCCGTTCATCTTCCTTTCCGGCATCTACGGCGAAGAGCACGCGGTGGAGATGATCCGCCTGGGTGCCACCGACTATGTGCTGAAGAAAAACCTGCCGCTGCTGCCCAAGGCCGTGCGCCGCGCCCTGACCGAGGTGCAGGAGCGCCAGCGGCGGCGGCGCGCCGAAGAGGCGCTGGCCGATGTCGAGGCGCGCGCGCGCATCGCCATCGATGCCGCCGGCATGGGCACCTGGGACCTGCGCCCGCAGGAAAACCTGCTGATCTGGGACGACCGCTGCAAGACCCTGTTCGGCCTGCCGGTGGACACCGAGATGACCCTGGCGGTGTTCTACGCCGGCATCTACCCGGACGACCTGGCGCGGGTGCGCAACGCCGTCGAGCAGGCCATGCGCCCGGACAGCGACGGCCTGTACCGCGTCGAGTTTCGCATCGCCCAGCCCCGGGGCCTGGAGCCGCGCTGGTTGCTCAGCAGCGGCCAGTGCCAGTTCGTCGATGGCCAGTGCACGCGGTTTTCCGGCGTGCTGCAGGACATCCACACCCAGCGCCTGGCGACCCAGGCGCTCAAGCAGCTCAACGAGATGCTCGGCGAGCGGGTCGAGCGCCGCACCCGTGAGCGCGACCGCGCCTGGGAGCTGTCACAGGACTTGCTCGCGGTGCTCAACAAGGACCTCACCCCGGTCGCCCTCAACCCGGCCTGGGAAGCCAGCCTGGGCTTCTCGCGCGAGCGCCTGAGCCAGGCTTCGCTGTTGCAGCTGCTGCCCGAACCCGACCAGGAATCGCTGCTGGCCGAACTGGCCGCGCTCGCCCACGGCCGCACCAGCGCCCGCTTCGTCGGCCGCATCCGCCATGCCAGCGGCCAGCTGCGCTGGCTGTCGTGGGTGGTGGTGCCGGAAGACACCTTGCTTTATGTGGTGGCCCGCGACATCACCAGCGAGCGGGAAACCGCCCTGGGCCTGGCCGAGGCCAACGACCGCCTGCGCGAGCAGATTACCGAGCGCGAGCGCATCGAGGCCGCCCTGCAGCAGATGCAGCGCCTGGAAGCGGTAGGCCAGCTCACTGCAGGCGTGGCCCATGACTTCAACAACCTGCTGACGGTGATCCTCACCGGCTCCAGCTTCCTCGAGCGCGACCTGGCCAAGGGCGATGTGGCCAAGGCCCGCTCGCGCCTCACCCACATCCGCGAAGCCGGCGAGCGCGGCGCCAAGCTGACCTCGCAACTGCTCGCCTTCTCCCGGCGCCAGCGCCTGGAGCCGGTGCCGCTGAACCTCAACCGCACCTTGGGCGGGCTTGAAGAGCTGCTGCGCCGCACCCTGGGCGGCAACATTTCCGTGCGCCTGGACCTGGACCACAGCCTGTGGCAGGCGCTGACCGACCCGACCCAGACGGAAATGATCATCCTCAACCTGGCGATCAACGCCCGCGATGCCATGCCCGAGGGCGGCCAGCTCACCCTGTCGACCCGCAACACACGGATCAAGGCCCGCGCGCAGCGCCCGGAAGACCCCGAGCCTGGCGAATACGTGATGCTGAGCATCCGCGACACCGGCTGTGGCATGAGCGAGGACGTGCTGGCCAAGGTGTTCGAGCCGTTCTTCACCACCAAGGACATCGGCAAGGGCTCGGGCCTGGGCCTGGCCCAGGTGTTCGGCTTCGCCAAGCAGTCCGGTGGCGGCGTGCGCATCGACACCGAGCCAGGCCATGGCACCCAGGTGGCGGTGTACCTGCCGGCGGTGAAAGGCCAGGAGGCCTGCGAGCCGGTTGCCCCGGTGCTGGACCAGGCCAATGGCGACAGTGGCCGCGACCGCACGGTGCTGCTGGTGGACGACGACCACCTGGTGCGCGACCTGCTCGGCGATGTGCTGCGCCAGTATGGCTACCAGGTGCGCCAGGCCCACAACGGCGAACAGGCGCTGGCCTTGCTCGATGAAGGCATCGACCTGTTGCTCACCGACTTCGCCATGCCCGAGTTCAACGGCGCGCAGCTGGCCGTGGCCGCGCGCGAACGGCACCCGCGCTTGCCAGTGGTGTTTCTCACCGGCTATGCCGAGTTGCAGGGGCTGGACCTGCCGGGCAGCCTGGTGCTGCAGAAACCGGTACAGGCCGAGGAGCTGGCGCGGGTGCTGGATGAGCTGCTGAGGGTCAACCGGTAGGCTGCACTGCCCCCCATCGCCGGCAAGTCGGCTCCCACAAAGCAGCGGTGCAACCTCTGTGGGAGCCGGCTTGCCGGCGATGAGGCCAGCCCAAACGCCAGAAACGCGAAAACCCAGCGCCGACGTCATCTGCACTGAGTAGGAAGCAAGTATTGATAAAATGGCAGGGGCGGCTGGATTCGAACCAACGCATGGCAGGATCAAAACCTGCTGCCTTACCGCTTGGCGACGCCCCTGTATCGGATGCAGCTGATGCTGCTCTGACAATTCCAACGAGGTGACAACTGGGTTGTTGTCTTGGAATGCGCGGCACTTTAACAACATTCTTTTAACCTGTGAACCCCCTGACGTAAAAAAAATGCTTTAAAACAGCAAGTTAGTGTTCGCCTGCCGATTTCTGGGCATCGCGGCCAACCATCCGTCGTTTTTCCGCTGCCTTGCGCCAACACAATCGCATTCCACCTTTCCAATCAGGTAAGCGAACTGCAATTACCAAGGAAGCCCCCGATGCCTGTTTCCCACGACCTGTACCAGGACTTGCACTACCCTCGCGAGATCGTCCAGCAACGCCGCCAGCAGGACCAGGCCCTCGACCGCCTGCTCGACGAGTACATGGACATCGACAACCAGGTGCTGGCTGCCGAATCCATCTCCGCAGGCAACTTCCAGGACGACGACCTGCGCCAGCTCAAGGAACGTCGCCTGACCGTCAAGTACATGATCGAGCGCCAACTGGAACGCAAGGCCTGACCTATCGCGGCAGGCGATCAATCCGCGGCAGTTTTTCCATTGGTCAAATCCGCCCGCCTCGGGCAAGCTGCGGCCTGCCCGCCATTGCCCGAGGAGCTGCGTCTTGCCCGCCTGGATCCCTACCCCACTGCGCCAGCTCGGCCAGCGCCTGCGCAGTGCGCCGCATGCCCAGGGCGAACTGCTCGGCTGGTTCGAAGACAAGGCGCACAGCCGCGGCTACGTACTCAGCGAAGGCCAGCGCCGGGTCATCCAATGCATGGCCGAGCAACTGGCGGCCTTGCCGGCTGGCCAGCCTCGCAGCCTTTATCTGTACGGTTCGGTAGGCCGCGGCAAGAGCTGGCTGCTCGATGGCTTTTTCCAGGCCGTGCCGGTCGAAGCCAAGCAGCGCCTGCACTTTCATGACTTCTTTGCCCGCCTGCACCAGGGCATGCACCGCCACCGGCTGCTGGATGACGCGCTGGGGGCGACCCTCGACGAGCTGCTGGGCGACTGCCAGGTGCTGTGCTTCGATGAATTCCACGTGCATGACATTGGCGACGCCATGCTGCTCACGCGGCTGTTCAATGCATTGTTCGAGCGCGGCGTGTTGTTGCTGGTGACCTCCAACTACGCACCCGAGGGGCTACTGCCCAACCCGCTGTATCACGAACGCTTCCTGCCGGTGATCCGCCTGATCAATGGCCGCATGCAGGTGCTGGAGGTGGCGGGCGATACCGATTTTCGCAGCTTGCCGGCCAACCGCGAGCACCAGCGTTTTACCCGCGGGCACTATGTATGGCCTGGGGATGCGGCGCAGCGCCTGGCGTTGAATGTGCCAGTTGGGCCGCCGGTGCTGCTCGAGGTGAACAAGCGCCCCTTGCGCGCCCTGGCCGTGGATGGCCGGCGGGCGCTGTTCGCCTTTGACGACTTGTGCGAGAAGGCCACGGCGGTGATCGATTACCTGGTGCTGGCGGGGCAGTACGAGGAGTGGATCATCGAGGGGCTGGATGACCTGTCCGAATGCACGCTGGCGGCGCAGCAGCGTTTCGTCAACCTGGTGGACGTGCTGTATGACCAGGACCGGCACGTGACGGTGATCGGCCGGCGGCCGCTCGAGGACAGCCTGGGTGGGCCGCTGGCCGACCTGATGCGTACCCGCAGCCGGCTGGGGCAGTTGCATCGGGTCGGGCCTTAGCGCCCCATCGCCGGCAAGCCGGCTCCCACAGGGGGCAGCACAGGCTCAATGTAGGAGCCGGCTTGCCGGCGATGAAGCCAAAGCCTCACCCTGCCCTGGGCAAATCCGCCAGCACCCCCTCGATCTCCCCCAGCACCGCCGGATCATCCAGCGTCGACGGCGGCACATAGGCCTGCCCGTCGGCAATCTTGCGCAGCACTGCACGCAGGATCTTCCCCGACCGGGTCTTGGGCAAGCGCTTGACCAGGCGCACCCGGTTGAAACACGCCAGCGGCCCGATCTCCTCGCGCACGCTGCCCACCAGCTCCACCAGCAACTGCGCCTCGGCGATGCCCTCGCCATCCTTGAGCACCACCAGCGCCAGCGGCACCTGCCCCTTGATCTCGTCGTGCACGCCAATCACCGCGCACTCGGCCACCGCCGGGTGGCGCGCCACCAGGTCCTCCATCTCGCCGGTGGACAGGCGATGGCCGGACACGTTGATCACATCATCGGTACGGCCCATGATGTAGACGAAACCCTCGTCATCCAGGTAGCCGCCATCGCCGGTGTGGTAGTAGCCCGGGTAGGTGTGCAGGTACGCCTGCAGGTAACGTTCGTGATCGCCCCACAGGGTCTGGCTGCAGCCTGGCGGCAGCGGCAGCGCGATGACGATGGCGCCCTGGTGGTTCGGGCCGAGCAGGTGGCCGTCGTCGTCCAGTACCTGCACGTGGTAGCCCGGCACCGCCCGGTTGCTCGAGCCCGGGCGCGCCGCACTGCCTTCCAGGCCCACGCACGGTGCGGTGACCGGCCAGCCGGTCTCGGTCTGCCACCAGTGGTCGTGCACCGGCTTGCCGCTGACCCGCTGCAGCCATTCGTGGGTGCTGGAGTCGAGTTTCTCCCCAGCCAGGAACAGTTGGCGCAGCGAGCTCAGGTCGTGCCTGCGGATCAGCTCGCCGTCCGGGTCTTCCTTGCGGATCGCACGCATCGCGGTAGGCGCGCAGAACAAGGCATTGACCCGGTACTGCTCGACCACCCGCCAATAGGCCGAGGCATCCGGGGTACGAATCGGCTTGCCCTCGTAGAACACCGTGGTGCAGCCACTCATCAGCGGCCCGTAGACGATCAGCGAATGGCCCACCACCCAGCCGACATCGGAAATGCCCCACCACACGTCGCCCGCCTGCATGCCATAGATGTGGCGCATGGCGTAGCGCAGGGCGACCGCATTGCCGCCGTTTTCGCGCACGATGCCCTTGGGTTTGCCGGTGGTGCCGGAGGTGTACATGATGTACAGCGGGTCACCGGCCTCCAGCGCCACCGGGGCGACCGGCTGGGCATCCACCAGCGCTTCAGCCCAGTCCAGGTCACGCCCGGCCTGCAGCGTGGCACGGGCCTGGGGCCGCTGCAGCACCAGCACATGGCGGGGCTGGTGGCGGGCCAGTTGCAGGGCGCGGTCGACCAGCGGCTTGTACTCGATCACCCGCTCGAACTCCAGGCCACAGGACGCCGTGAGCAACAGCGTCGGCCGCGCATCGTCGATACGCAGGGCCAGCTCGTTGGCGGCAAAGCCGCCGAACACCACCGAATGCACCGCGCCGATCCGCGCGCAGGCCAGCATGGCCATGGCCGCCTGGGGCACCATGGGCATGTAGATGATCACCCCATCGCCCTTGCCCACCCCAAGCGCACGCAGCAGGCCGGCCAGGCGCGCCACCTGGTCATGCAGTTGCTGGTAGGTGAACGACTGCTGCAGGCCGGTGACGGGCGAGTCGTAGATCAGCGCCGTCTGCTCGCCACGGCCTTGCTCGATCTGGTGATCGAGGGCCAGGTAGCAACTGTTGAGGCGCCCATCGGCGAACCAGCGATGGGTGCCATCGGGGTTTTCCTGCAGGGCCAGGGAAGGTTTGCGGTACCAGGCCAGTTGGTCGGCCTGTTCGGCCCAGAAGCTGGCTGGGTCGGCGATGGAATGGTCGTAGCTGTGCTGGTAGCTCATGGTGACAAAACCCGGTACTTGTTGTTATTGAAGGGCGAACCTTGAGTATGGCCCGCCACGCCGGGCCCGCCATGGGACTAAAGTCACAACCCATATGCAGATTTGCAGCGCCGGCAACGGCGCCCGCCCCACTACGGTGCAAAGGCTCTAGAATAGGCAACCTTCTTTTTCACCGAGCACAGCATGGACATCGATCAGGCCCGTACCTTTCTGGAAGTCGTGCGCTGCGGCAGCCTGGTCGCCGCCGCCGAACGCCTGTTCGTGTCGCAGACCGCCATCACCGCCCGGGTGCAGCGCCTGGAGCAGCAGCTGGGTTGCCAGCTGTTCGTGCGCAGCCGCAGTGGCGCCAGCCTGACCAGCGACGGCGAGGCCTTCGTCAGTTATGCCAACCAGCTGGTGCAGACCTGGGAAGCGGCCCGCCGCGACCTGCCCTTGCCCCAGGGCTGCCAGCAGCTGCTGCACGTGGGTGCCGAGGTGAGCCTGGGCAACCCGATGCTGCTGGACTGGGTCAGCGCCCTGCACCGCGAACTGCCCAGCCATGCCATCCGCAGCGAGGTGAGCGACGGCGAGTCGCTGCTGCGCAAGGTGGAGATGGGCCTGCTGGATGCCGCGCTGGTGTACCAGCCGACCTATGGCCCGGGCCTGCAGGTGGAGCAGCTGATGGAGGAGAAATTGATCCGCGTGCGCCGGGTCGATCGGCCCGAGCCGTACATCTACATCGACTGGGGCGAAGCCTTCCGCCGCCAGCACGACGCCGCCCTGCCCGACTGCGCCCGCCCGGCGCTGAGCTTCAACCTCGGGCCGCTGGCCCTGCAGTTCATTCTCGACCAGGGCGGCAGTGGCTATTTCCGTACCCGCGTGGTGCAGGCCTACCTGGATAACGGGGTGTTCGAGCGGGTACCTCAGGCGCCGGAATTCACTTACCCCACCTACCTGGTGTACCAGCGCGAGCGCGACAGCCAAGCCCTGCAGCAGGCCTTTGCCGTGCTGCGCCGGCTGGTGGAGGCCGGCGCCAGCGATTGGTCACAGCGCTGGGACCCGGTGATCTGAAACAGCGCCGCCAGCGCTGAGCAACTGGCGCTTGAGGCCGGCGATCAGGTCGGTCTGGGTAATCACCCCCACCAGCTGGTCGCCATCGAGCACCGGCAGGCAATGCAGGCCCTGCTCGCACAACAGCGGCAACAGGCGCTCCAGCGGGTGCGCGCTGCCGACGCTGACCACCCGCCGGCTCATCACCTGCTCCATGCGCACCGCCTTGCGGCCGAACAGGCCGCGCCAGCTGAAGCGCCCCCGCTGCATGGCCGGGCCGACCAGGTCGCTGAGGCTGACGATGCCGACCAGCTTGCCCTGCTCAAGCACCGGCAAGGTCTTGAGGTGATGGCTGGCGAGCATGGCCCAGGCCTGCTCCAGGGTGGTGTCGGGGCTGGCGAACTGCACATCGCGCGACATCACCGAGGCGGCAGTGATGCCACCGAGGCTGCGCTGCAGGGCGTGCTGTTCGGTGGCCAGGATGATGCGCTCGAGTTCGTCGCGGGTGACGTCGACGAATTCGCCGAGCTCTTCCAGGGCCTGGTCCAGGTCCGCGCCACGGATGCCGACCCGCTCGCTGGGCAAGGGGTCGTGGGTGTGGTGCAGGTCTTTGCGCGGCGCCGCGCCCTTGGGGTAGCGCACGCCGGTCAGGCGGTTGTAGAGCACCGCCACCGCTACCAGGATCAGCGCATTGAGCATCACCGGTTCGAGCAGGTGGTCGCCCAGGGCCGTAAGCCCCGAGTCGGCCAGCACCGCACTCACCGCCACGCCGCCACCTGGCGGGTGCAGGCAGCGCAACAGGCACATCACCAGCAGCGAAAGGCCCAGGGCCGCGGCCGCCACCCACAGCTCGGCGCCGAAGGCCTCGCGCAGGGCCAGGCCCACCACGGCCGCCAGGGCGTAGCTGCCGAGCACCGGCCAGGGCTGGGCCAGCGGCCCGGAATGCACGGCGAACACCAGCACCGCCGAGGCGGCCAGCGGGCCGAGCAGGTGCAAGGCGATGCTCGGGCCGTAGGCCAGGCTGGTCAGCCAGCCGGCCAGGAACAGGCCGAGCAGTGCGCCGATCGCGGCACGCAGCCATTGTTTGGGGGGGATGTTGAGGGGCGCAGGCAACAGCCGCTGCAGACGACTTTCGGGACGCGAGGCAGGCATGTGGGTGATCGTGTCGGTTTTCTTTGATTAAAAAGAAAGCCCAGCCGGGGTGGCCTGGGCCCTAGGGGGCTCCGTCCGTGGAGAGATGGAAACCGCAGGGTTTCGTGGGGGGATTGTGCCGGGTGGCGGTGGGGTTGGGCCAATTCAAAAAAATGCGCCTGTACTGCAATTTTTTTGCAGTGCTGATATGGCCCTATCGCCGGCAAGCCGGCTCCCACAGGGTGAGTGCCGCATTCAAGACCTGCGATATTCCTGTGGGAGCCGGCTTGCCGGCGATAGGGCCAACACCAATCAACGCCCCTTGCGCGGCAATTCGATGCTCACCCGCAACCCGCCCAAAGGGCTCTCCAGCAAAGCCAGCGACCCACCCCAGGCATCGACGATATCGCGCACGATGCCTAACCCCAACCCATGCCCATCGACCTGCTCATCCAGCCGCGACCCACGCTCCAGCACCTGCAAGCGCTGGCCTTCAGGAATGCCCGGGCCATCATCGTCGACCCACACCTGGTAGCCGTTGCCAGCAGGCGCAATGCCCAGGCGCACCTCGCTGTCCGCCCACTTGCAGGCGTTGTCCAGCAAGTTGCCAAGCAGCTCCAGCACATCCTCGCGGTCCCACGGCAGCACCAGCCCCGGCGGCACATCCCGCTCCAGCAGCAGCCCTTCGCCATGGATCATGCCCAAGGTGGCGAGCAGCCCCGGCAGCTCGGCATCACAGTCGAACTGCGCCCCCGGCAAGGCATCGCCGGCCAGGCGCGCGCGGTTCAGCTCACGCGCCAGGCGCTGCTGGATCTGCTCGAGCTGCTCGCGCAATTGCGCGCGCACTTCGGGCAAGCCGTTCAGGCGCTCGCTGGAGGCCAGGCTCAACAGCACCGCCAGCGGCGTCTTCAGCGCATGGCCAAGGTTGCCCAGGGCATTGCGCGAGCGGCGCAGGCTGTCTTCGGTGTGGCTGAGCAGGTGGTTGATCTGCCCCACCAGCGGCGCCAGCTCGCTGGGCACCTCGGCATCGAGCTGCGAGCGCTGGCCCTGCTGCAACTGGGCGATCTGCTGGCGCGCGCGCTCCAGCGGGCGCAGCGAGCGGGTGACGGTGATGCGTTGCAGCACCAGCACCAGCAGCAGGGCCACCAGCCCCATGCCCAGGCCGATCTGCTGCAGGCGCCGGAAGCTTTCGCGCACCGGCGAGTAGTCTTGCGCCACGCTGATCGAGATGTTCTGCCCCAGGCGCCGGTAATCGGCGCGCAAGGCCAGCAGTTGCTGGCCTTCCGGGCCCAGCTCGTGGCTGTCGGAAAGGCCCGGCGCAGCCGGCTTGGGCATGTCCAGGTCCCACAGCGAACGGGAGCGCCAGGTGCCCTGCTCGAAGTCGATGCGAAAGTAATAGCCCGAGAACGGGCGCTGGTAGGCTGCGGAAATACGCCGCTCATCCAGCTGCAGCCCTGAAGGCCCGCGCACCAGGGCCACCAGCAGGTTCTCGCTTTCCTTGCGCAGGCCGTTTTCCAGGTAGCGCTGCAAGCCGGCCTCGAACAGCCACAGGGTGAGCTGCGCCAGCAACACCCCGACCACCACCAGCACGGCCACCAGGCCCAGGCTCAGGCGCGCCTGGATCGACTTCATGCGTTGTGCCCGGCGTACAGGTAGCCTTGCCCGCGGCGCGTCTCGATGACGCTGCGGCCCAGCTTGCGGCGCAGGTGGTTGACGTGCACTTCAAGCACGTTGGAATCGCGCTCGGTCTCGCCGTCGTAGAGGTGCTCGGCCAGGTGGCTCTTGGACAGGATCTGCTGCGGGTGCAGCATGAAGTAGCGCAGCAGGCGAAACTCGGCGGCGGTGAGCTGGATGTCGACTCCGTCGCGGCTCACGCACTGGCGGCTTTCATCCAGGTGCAGGCCGGCCGCTTCGAGCTTGGGCTGGTTGGCAAGGCCCCGGGCCCGGCGCAGCAAGGCCTGGATGCGCAGTTGCAGCTCTTCGGGGTGGAACGGCTTGCTCAGGTAGTCGTCGGCCCCGGCCTTGAGCCCTTCGATGCGCTCGGCCCACGAGCCGCGCGCGGTGAGGATCAGCACCGGGGTGGCCAGGCCGCCGGCGCGCCACTGGGCCAGTACTTCAAGGCCCGGCAAGCCTGGCAGGCCGAGGTCGAGAATGATCAGGTCATAGGGCTCGCTCTGGCCCTGGTACACCGCATCGCGGCCATCGGCCAGCCAGTCCACGGCATAGCCCTGGCGCTGCAGGGCGGTGGTCAGTTCGTCGGCCAGGGGGACGTTGTCCTCTACAAGCAACAGGCGCATTCAGTCGTCTTCCTCGTCTTTGAGCAGGGCACCGGTGCTGGCGTCGAGCTTGATCTCGCGCACCACCCCTTGGGTGGTCAGCAGCTCGACCTCGTATTCGTAGCGGCCATCGTCTTCTTCCAGCTCGGCCTCCAGCAGACGCGCCCCGGGGTAACGCCCCAGGGCGGTGTCGAGCAGTTGTTCGAGCGGCAGGATGATGCCTTTCTGGCGTAGCTTGAGGGCTTCATCCTGGTCCAGGTCGCGGGCAACGGCCAGGGAGCAGACGGCCAGCAGCGAGAGCGCCAGGTAACGCGCCGGCCGGGGGATGTGGATCATCAGCTGTCTCGTGCGTCCTTGAGTACTTCGCCGGTCTTGGCGTCCAGGTCGACGTCCCATTCGACGTTCTGCTGGTCACGCAGCTCGACCTTGTAGATGTAGCGGCCGTATTCGTTTTCCAGCTCCGAATCCTTGACGGTGGCGCCTGGGTGCTTGGCCATGGCCGCCGCCTTGAGTTCATCCAGCGACTTGATGGTCTTGTCGTTGACCAGCTTGACCACTTCGTCAGGCTGAACGTCCTTGGCCAGGGCAACGTTGGCACCGAAGGCCAGTGCAGCGGCGGTGAACAGGGCAGTCAGAGTTTTCATGGGGTCTCTCCATCGAGGTGTGCAAATGTGTCTACGGGGTGCAGATTAACCACCGGTCCTTAACTCAACCTGAAAACAGCTGGCGACATGATAGCGCAGCTGGAGAGCGCGTCGCCTTGATCGCCGGCAAGCCGGCTCCCACGGGGCCCATGCCCTGCAGGGACGGTGTGGGAGATTCTATGGTTGGGGGCAAAGTTTTTTGCCCCCGTTACTGATGTATTCGCTTTGGTTTTTCATCAGGGCGAACGCAATTCTGGCTAATTTCCGGGACAGGATGACGAGGGCCTGCGTGG
>NZ_BQIP01000031.1 GCF_021602585.1 Pseudomonas faucium | reverse complement strand
CTGCGCAGCGCCGCCCCGCCCTACTCGCCGCACCGCTTCGACCCGCACCCGGGCGATAACCTGGGGCTGCTGGTGGAAGACACGCGCAGTGGCGGCAAGCTGTTCTACGCCCCCGGCCTCGGCCAGGTCGACGACAAGCTGCTGGCGATGATGCACGGCGCCGACTGCCTGCTGGTGGACGGCACGCTGTGGGAGGACGACGAAATGCAGCGCCGCGGCGTCGGCACCCGCACCGGCCGCGAAATGGGCCACCTGGCCCAGAACGGCCCTGGCGGGATGCTCGAGGTGCTCGATGGCTTCGAGCGCCAGCGCAAGGTGCTTATCCACATCAACAACACCAACCCGATTCTCGACGAAGACTCCCCGGAGCGGGCCGAAGCCCAGCGCCGCGGCGTTGAAGTGGCCTTTGACGGCATGAGCATCGAGTTGTAAGGAGGCGCCATGAGCGACGCATTGCCAATGTCCCCGGCCGAATTCGAACAGGCCCTGCGCGCCAAGGGCGCCTACTACCACATTCACCACCCCTACCACGTGGCGATGTACCAGGGCCGCGCCAGCCGCGAGCAGATCCAGGGCTGGGTCGCCAACCGCTTCTACTACCAGGTCAACATCCCGATGAAGGATGCCGCGATCCTGGCCAACTGCCCGGACCGCGAAGTGCGCCGCGAGTGGATCCAGCGCCTGCTCGACCATGACGGCGCGCCCGGCGAGGACGGCGGCATCGAAGCCTGGCTGCGCCTGGGCCAGGCCGTGGGCCTGGACCCCGACCAGCTGCGCTCCCAGGAGCTGGTGCTGCCTGGCGTGCGCTTTGCCGTGGACGCCTACGTCAACTTCGCCCGCCGCGCCAGCTGGCAGGAGGCGGCCAGCAGCTCGCTGACCGAGCTGTTCGCCCCGCAGATCCACCAGTCGCGCCTGGACAGCTGGCCGCAGCACTACCCGTGGATCGACCCGGCCGGCTACGAGTACTTCCGCACCCGCCTGGGCCAGGCCCGGCGTGACGTGGAGCACGGCCTGGCGATCACCTTGCAGCACTACACCACGCGGGCCGGCCAGGAGCGTATGCTGGAAATCCTGCAGTTCAAGCTGGATATCCTCTGGAGCATGCTCGATGCCATGAGCATGGCCTACGAGCTGAACCGCCCGCCTTATCATTCCGTCACCCAGCAACGGGTGTGGCACAAGGGGATCGCCCTATGAGTCTTGACCGCAAACAGGTACCCAACTGGCGCCCCGGCTACCGCTTCCAGTACGAGCCGGCGCAAAAGGGCCACGTGCTGCTGTACCCCGAGGGCATGATCAAGCTCAACGACAGCGCCGGCCTGATTGGCGGCCTGATCGACGGCAAGCGCGACGTGGCGGCGATCATCGGCGAACTTGAACAGCAATTCCCTGGTGTGCCCGAAGTCGCCGACGACATCGAGCAATTCATGGAGGTGGCCCGTGCCGAACACTGGATCAGCCTCGCCTGAGGTGCCGGTCGGCCTGCCGCTGTGGCTGCTGGCCGAGCTCACCTACCGCTGCCCGCTGCAGTGCCCGTACTGCTCCAACCCGCTGGACTTTGCCCAGCAAGGCCAGGAGCTGAGCACCGCGCAGTGGTTCAAGGTGATGGCCGAGGCGCGCGAAATGGGCGCGGCGCAGATCGGGTTCTCCGGCGGTGAACCGCTGGTGCGCCAGGACCTTGCCGAACTGATCGGCGAGGCCCGCCGGCTGGGCTACTACACCAACCTGATCACCTCGGGCATCGGCCTGACCGAGGCGCGCATCGCCGCGTTCAAGGAGGCAGGCCTGGACCATATCCAGATCAGCTTCCAGGCCAGCGACGAGCAGGTGAACAACCTGCTGGCAGGCTCCAAAAAGGCCTTCGCGCAAAAGCTGGAAATGGCCCGTGCGGTGAAGGCCCATGGCTACCCGATGGTGCTCAACTCCGTCACCCACCGGCACAACATCGACAAGATCGACCGCATCATCGAGCTGTGCATCGCCCTGGAAGCCGACTTCGTCGAGCTCGCCACCTGCCAGTTCTATGGCTGGGCGCACCTCAACCGCCTGGGCCTGCTGCCCACCCGCGAGCAGCTCGAGCGCGCCGAGCGCATCACCAACGAGTACCGCGCCAAGCTCAAGGCCGAAGGCCACCCGTGCAAGCTGATCTTCGTCACCCCCGACTACTACGAAGAGCGCCCCAAGGCCTGCATGAATGGCTGGGGCAGCCTGTTCCTGACCATCACCCCGGACGGCACTGCCCTGCCTTGCCATGGCGCCCGGCAGTTGCCGGTGCAGTTCCCCAACGTGCGCGACCACGACCTGCACCACATCTGGTACGACTCGTTCGGTTTCAATCGCTTCCGCGGTTATGACTGGATGCCCGAACCTTGCCGCTCCTGCGACGAGAAGGAAAAGGACTTCGGCGGCTGCCGTTGCCAGGCCTTCATGCTCACCGGCGACGCCAGCAAGGCCGACCCGGTGTGCGCCAAGTCGCCCGACCACGGCATCATCCTCAAGGCCCGCGAGGAGGCGCAAACCGCCGAGCTCGCCATTGAACAGATGACCTTCCGCAATGAACGAAACTCCCGTGTCATCGCCCGCGGCTGAATTCAGCGCCGCCCAGGCCGTCGCCGCCGGCACCGATTTCGCCGAGCTCAAAGTCAGTGCCCAAGGGCTGTTCTGGAACGAGTTCCGGCCGGCCGATGGCGCCTGCCGGGTATGGCGCTGGCATGGCTACCAGGCCAGTTGCCTGACGCCGGATGGCTTCAGTGTGCGCAGCCGGGTCTACGAGTATGGCGGCGGCAGTTTCTGCCTGGGGGGCGACGGGCTGCTGTTCGTCAATGAACAGGACCAGCAGGTCTACACCCAGCCACTCGATGGCGGCACACCCCGCGCACTGACGCACGATGACGCCTGCCGCTACGGCGACCTGCAGTGGCACGACGGCAACGTGCTGGCGGTGCAGGAGCGCCACGGACAAGGTGTGCAGCATTGCCTGGTGGCCTTCGACGAAAACGGGGTCGAAGTACTGGCCGAAGGCGCCGATTTCTACGCCTCGCCCACCTTGAGCGATGATGGCTCGCGGCTGGCTTGGGTCGAGTGGGACCGCCCGGCACAACCCTGGACCATCACCCGGCTGATGTGCCGCGAGCGCAGCGCCATTGGCGCCTGGGGCCCGGCCCGCTGCGTGGCCGGCACGGACGAATCCCTGCAGCAACCGCGTTTCGATGCCCAGGGCCGGCTGTATTGCCTGTCGGACCGCAACGGGTTCTGGCAGCCGTGGGGCGAAGTCGACGGGCGCTGGCAAGCCTTGCCGGCCGAGCCCGCCGACCACGCCGCAGCGCCTTGGCAGCTCGGCGCCAGCACCTGGCTGGCCATGGGGCCGCACAGCTACCTGGCGAGCTGGTTCGAAGACGGCTTCGGCCAGCTGGGGCTGCGCCGCGCCGATGGCCAGGTGGAACGCTACGCCAGCGCCTACACCC
This sequence comes from Pseudomonas faucium, assembly GCF_021602585.1. GTDB lineage: Bacteria > Pseudomonadota > Gammaproteobacteria > Pseudomonadales > Pseudomonadaceae > Aquipseudomonas > Aquipseudomonas faucium. Next base: position 49,935 of record NZ_BQIP01000031.1, on the reverse strand, counting down.
GTTTTCGCAGCCTGGCCATGGATGACGCGCAGCTCTACGCCATCGCCGCCTCGCCGATCAGCCCGCCCGCCGTGATCGCCATCGACCGCGCCAGCCACGAGGTGCGCATCCTTGCCGGCGGCGCCGAGGTCTTGCCGGCCGAGCGCATCAGCCTGCCCGAGCCGATCCACTACGGCAGCGGCGGCAGCACCGCCCATGGTTTCTTCTACCCGCCCGCGCACGCGCAAGGCCCGGCGCCGCTGGTGGTGTTCATCCACGGCGGCCCCACTTCCGCGTGCTACCCGGTGCTCGACCCGCGCATCCAGTACTGGACCCAACGCGGCTTTGCCGTCGCCGACCTGAACTACCGCGGCAGCACCGGCTATGGCCGCGCGTATCGCCAGGCGCTGCACCTGCGCTGGGGCGAAAGCGATGTGCAGGATGCCTGCGCAGCTGTGGAGCACCTGGCCTCGCGCGGCATGATCGACCGGCACAAGGCCTTCATTCGCGGCGGCAGCGCCGGCGGCTACACCACCTTGTGTGCCCTGGCCTTGCAGGATGTTTTCCGTGCCGGCGCCAGCCTGTATGGCGTCAGCGACCCGATTGCCCTGGGCCGCGCCACGCACAAGTTCGAAGGCGATTACCTGGACTGGCTGATCGGCGACCCGCAGCACGATGCCGAACGCTACCGCCAGCGCACCCCGCTGCTGCATGCCGCGCAGATCAAGGTGCCGGTGATTTTCTTCCAGGGTGAGCTGGATGCGGTGGTGGTGCCGGAGCAGACGCGCTCGATGCTGGAGGCGCTACAGGCCAACGGGGTCGAGGCCGAAGGGCATTTCTATGGCGGTGAACGGCATGGCCTGCGCAAGGCCGAGAACCTTGCGCATGCGCTGGAAGCCGAGTGGAAGTTCTATTGCCGGGTGCTGGGCCAGTAACGCTTAGCGCTTGGCGATGATGTACACCGCATGCACGATGCCCGGAATGTACCCCAGCAAGGTCAACAGGATATTCAGCCAGAACGCGCCGCCGAACCCCACCTGCAGGAACACACCCAGTGGCGGCAGGATGATGGCGATGATGATGCGAATGAAGTCCATGCGAGTCTCTCCTCAAAGGGTCTAAACAGAGACTAGCTGCGCCAGACAGAGGTTCCACAGGCAAAAAAAAACGCCCCTGGCCAAATGAAACAGGCCAAGGGCGATGCGCAGGAACGCCAGACGGTTCGTTGAATTCGTGTTACGCCGAGACTTCGCGGCGGGCATGCTGTTGCGCATGCAGGCGGGCAAAGGCCCGGGCCAGGCGCAGGAGCATCTCGTCGATGTTGCCCTTGCTCACGGTCAGTGCCGGCGAAAAGCGCACCACATCCGTTTGCGGTGCATTGAGCAGCAGCCCTTCTTGCAACGCTGCCTGAACCAGGTCATGGGCCAGGTTCTCCTGCAGCTGCAAGGCCCAGAGCAAGCCTTGGCCACGCACTTCGCCCTGGCCGTAGCGCCCTGCCAGGCGGCTCAGGCCATCGCGCAGGTGGCGGCCGCTGTCCTGCACATGCTCGAAGAACCCCGGCTCCAGCACGGTATCGAGCACCGCCAGGCCCGCGGCGCTCATCAGCGCATTGCCATGGTGGCTGCCTTCCAGCTCGCCGGGCTCGGCGCAGCAGGCACTGCCACGGGCCAGCAAGGCCGCCAGCGGCACGCCGCCACCCAGGCCCTTGCCCAGGGTGATGATGTCGGCGCGCACACCATAGGTCTGCTCGGCCAGCAGCGCGCCACAGCGGCCGATACCGGTCTGCACTTCGTCGAGGATCAGCAGGATGCCCAGTTCGCGGCACAGCTTCTCGACGCCTTGCAGGTACGCCTGGGTGGCCGGAATCACGCCGGCTTCACCTTGGATCGGCTCGAGCATGATCGCCACGGTGCGCGAGTCGACCTGCGCATGCAGCGCCGCCAGGTCGTTGAACGGCACCTTGCTGAAACCCGGCAACCCCGGCTCGCAGCGGTTGCAGGGCAGCGGGTCGGAGGCCGACAGCGCGCCCAGGCTGCGGCCATGGCAGCCCTGGGTGGCGGTGATGATGTGATAGGCACCATTGCGATGCAGCTGGCCCCACTTGCGCGCCAGCTTGATCGCCCCTTCACAGGCTTCGGCGCCACTGTTGAGCAGGTAGGCCTGGTCGCTGCCGGTGCTGCGGCACAGGCGGTCGACCAACGCCAGCAAGCCACGGCTGTGGTAGCCGGCCCCTGGGTTGATCAGCGCCTGGGCCTGGCTGCCGAGCGCCTTGACCAGCACGCTGGGGCTATGGCCCAGGCTGTTGACGGCACAACCCTGGGTGAAATCCAGGTAGGCACGCCCTTGGTCATCCCACAGCCAGGAGCCCTGGCCACGCACGAACACATGCTCGGCCCGTGTGCTGCCCGGCATCAGGCGCTCGCGGCTCGGCGCTGGCACGTCCGCTTCGAGCACCGGCGCACGCTTGGGCTCGGCGACCGCGGCAGGAGCCGAGCGGCGCAGGTTGAACAGGTTCATCGGGGCTCCAACCAATCACGGTAAAGGGCGGCCAGGGTCCGGTCTTGGTGCCGGCGCATGAATATTTTGCCTTGCCTATCAAAAGTGTTTTTCAAACGGGGTAACAATGCCTTGATTGCTCGCTGTAACCCGTTGCAATACGGCGATAGACTAGGCGTCGGCCGCGCTTGCGGCCATTCCGTTTTTCCAGCTTTTTCGATAAGTGTTACTTATGGATTTTCGCCAACTGCGTTATTTCGTCGCGGTGTATGAAGAAGGCCATGTCGGCCGCGCCGCCGAACGCCTGTCCCTGTCCCAGCCGGCGCTGTCGCAACAGATCCGCCAGCTCGAGCACAGCCTCGACCTGAGCCTGTTCGAGCGCAGCAACAAGCGCCTGCTGCCGACCTTGGCGGCGCATACCCTGTACAACCACGCCCTGCCCCTGCTCGACGGCCTGCAGCGCGCCCATGAGGCGATGCGCAACTTCAAGGGCCAGTCGCTGCGCACGCTGGCCATCGGCGTGCTGCAAACCGTGCGGCCAAGCCTGGTGCCGCAGCTGCTGGAGCGGGTGCGCAAGGCCCAGCCGCACCTTGTGGTGCAGATCTATGAACTGTCGGGGCTGGAGATCGAGCGGCGCCTGCTCAACGGCAGCCTGGACATCGGCATCAGCTACCTGCCACCGCGCCAGCCCGGCTTGCACGGCATGTTGCTGTACGAAGATGAACTGCAACTGGTCATCCCCGATACCCACCCGTTGAAGGATTTCAAGAAGGTATCCATCCGCCAGGCCGCAGAGTTGCCAATGCTGATGCTCGGCGAGGAATTCCAGATCCGCCAGATCTGGAAGGAGCAGCTAGCAAGCCAGGGCCGCCGCCCTCAGGTGCAGGCGGAGATGAACAACATGGGGGGGATTCTCGACAGCCTGGCGCATACCGCGCTGGCGACGATCCTGCCGGGGCGGGCCAAGGATGCTGCCGAAGATGACCAGGGGCTGCTGTGGAAGCCGTTGAGCGAACCGCGGGTGCCGCTCAAGGTCGGCCTGGTGTTTCGCGATGCACAGCGCCAGCAGGCTTCGGTGGAGTTGCTGCGCAACTTGCTGGAAGAGGAGGCGGATGCCAGGCCGCTGGGGGCCTCACCGCTGGATGTGCTGGGCGGATAAAACACGCGCACAAAGAAAACCCCGCCTAAGCGGGGTTTTCCAGACTGTTTCCCTGTGACATCCCTATCGCCCCACCGTCCTGGCAGGAAATCCTTCGTTGTCCCTGTTCTGTCCTTTGCGCTTCCTGCGCAACGTCCATGTACAAAGAGTAACCGTGGATCCAATCTGAGACCAGTGGCGAAAAGTCACCGCGTCATGTAGGAAAATGCTTACAGGCAACCTGACATCAATCAGAACTGCTCGGCGTCCAGCAGGTACAACGACTCGCTGCCCGCCTTCACCGACGTCACCAGTGAAGTCACCCGCGGCAACAGGCGCGCGAAGTAGAAGCGCGCAGTGCCAAGCTTGGCCGCATAGAACGTCTCGTCGCCCTCGCCCGCCTTGGCGGCGCGCGCCATCAATGCCCACATGTAGCCATAGGCAACATAGCCAAAGGCGTGCAGGTACTCGACCGAGGCGGCGCCGATTTCGTTCGGGTTGCCCTTGGCCTGTGCAAGCACCCACTCGGTCAACCCGTCCAGCTGGTCCAGGTAGGCGGCCAGGGGTTTGGCGAACTCGTCCAGCTCGCTGCCGGCGCTGGCGATGAACTGGCGGATTTCATCGGAGAACAGCCGGTAGTAGGCGCCACCGCTGGCCACCACCTTGCGCCCCATCAGGTCCAGGGCCTGGATACCGTTGGTGCCTTCGTAGATCTGGGTGATGCGCACATCACGCACCAATTGCTCCTGGCCCCATTCGCGAATGTAGCCATGGCCACCGAACACCTGCTGGCCGTGCACCGTGCACTCCAGGCCCAGGTCGGTGAGAAACGCCTTGGCCACCGGGGTCAGCAGGGCTACCAGTTCCTCGCTGCGCTTGCGCGTGGTCGGGTCTTCGCTGTACTTGGCGCTGTCCAGCTGCATGGCCACGTAGGTGGAGAAGGCGCGGCCGCCTTCGATCAGTGCCTTCATGGTGAGCAGCATGCGCCGCACGTCCGGGTGCACGATGATCGGGTCGGCTACCTTGTCCTTCGCCTGCGGGCCAAGGGGGGCGCGGCTTTGCAGGCGGTCGCGGGCGTACTCCACGGCGTTCTGGTAGGAGCGTTCGGCCGAGGCCAGGCCTTGGATGCCCACGCCCAGGCGCTCGTAGTTCATCATGGTGAACATCGCCGCCAGGCCCTTGTTGGGCTCGCCAACGATGTAGCCGAACGCTTCGTCGAAGTTCATCACGCAGGTGGCCGAGGCCTGGATGCCCATCTTGTGCTCGATCGAGCCGCAGGTGGCCGGGTTGCGGGCGCCGAGGCTGCCGTCTTGATTGACCAGGAACTTCGGCACCAAAAACAGCGAGATGCCCTTGGGCCCTGCCGGCGCGTCCGGCAGCTTGGCCAGCACCAGGTGGATGATGTTCTCGGTCAGGTCGTGCTCGCCGCCGGTGATGAAGATCTTGGTGCCGCTGACCTTGTAGCTGCCGTCAGCCTGGGGCTCGGCCTTGGTGCGGATGATCCCCAGGTCCGTGCCGGCATGGGGCTCGGTCAGGCACATGGAGCCGGCCCAGACGCCGGCATACATGTTCGGCAGGTACTTTTCCTTGAGCGCTTCGCTGGCGTGGGCGTTGATCGACAGGCAGGCGCCCGCGGTCAGCATCGGATACAGGCCGAAGGCCAGGCTCGAGGCGTTGACCATTTCCTCGACCTGGGCGGAGATTGCCTTGGGCATGCCCATGCCGCCGAACAGCGGGTCACCGCCCACGCCGACCCAACCGCCTTCGGCGTAGGTCTTGTAGGCTTCGATGAAGCCGGCGGGGGTGCGCACCGCGCCGTTGTCCCAGTGGCAGCCTTCTTCGTCGGCGGCGCGGCTGAGCGGGGCAATGCTCCTGCCGATGACCTTGCCGGCCTCTTCCAGCACGGCCAGGGCCGTTTCAGCGTCGACCGCTTCGGCCAGCTCGGGCAGCTGCGCCCACTGCTCTGCCACCTTGAAGACTTCATTCAGAACGAAGCGCATGTCGCGCAGGGGCGCTTTATAGTCAGCCATCACAACCTCTCGCTAGTCGGGTCGGGGGCGGTCACTGTTGACCGCGGCACGGGGTTGAATCCAGTGTAACCGAACAACTTTTGCGAGACATAGGGTCATCACGCGACCATATAGTCACATTCGGTCACGCCATTCGCACCGCCCCGCGCCGCGATTGTTGCCCATGGACCATGACGCAATTGCGCCCGGCGCCCTTGGCGCTGTACAGCGCCTGGTCGGCCGACTTGAGCACTTCTTCCGGGTTGCGGTGTTCGGCCTGGCGTTCGGCCACGCCGATGCTGATGGTCACCGACACCGTGCCGCCGCCGCTGCCGCTGCGGCGCTGGCGCCCTGCCGAGTCGTCCTGCGGGCGGTTGTTCTGGTCGCGCAACTGCATGGCGTAGTTGGCGATCATCTCGCGCACCGCTTCCACGTGGGGCACGCATTCCTCTGCCGTCTTGCCGGCAAACACCAGGGCGAACTCTTCACCGCCGTAGCGATAGGCGCGCCCGCCACCGGTCACCTTCGACAAGCGGCTGGCGACCAGGCGCAGCACCTGGTCACCGACATCGTGGCCGTGGGTGTCGTTGAATTTCTTGAAGTGGTCGACGTCGGTCATGGCGATCACATAGTTGCGCCCCAGGCGCTGCATGCGCTCGTTCAGCGCGCGCCGCCCGGGCAGGCCAGTCAGCTCGTCACGGAAGGCCATCTGGTAGGCCTCGTGGGAAACCGCGGCAGCGATCATCAGCATCACCTGGCTGCACATGATGTTCAGGGTGAACGGCAGGATGAAGGTCTTGGGCAACATCCAGAAAATGCCCACCAGGCCGATGAGCTGCGCCGCATGCAAGGGCCTGGGCTCGCGCAGGTACTGCACCACCAGCAGGATGAACACGCCGATGAACAGCGGGTAGACCATCTGGATCAGGCTCATCCACTGGCCATGCAGCGATGGCCAGCGGATTTCCGCCAGCCAGCTGAGCAAGGCTTCGGGGAAACTCTGCTCCAGCGCCACCGCCACGCTGCCGACGGCAAACAGCACGGCGAAGCGGGCTAGCAGGTCCTGGGCCAGGTGGGTACGCTCCTGCCACGCGCCGAACAGGCCGTACAAGGCCGGCAGCAGCAGGCAGACCAGGTGGAAGATCACCGCTGCGTCTTCACGCACGCGGCCGTTGTCGCGGTAATAGTCGGTCTGGGTATCGAGCAGGAAGTAGGCGATATATACCGTGACCATCAGAAACAGTTCGCGCTGGCGACGGTATACGGCGCAATAAGCACCGCCCAGCAGCAGAACCAACGTGGGCAGCACGTTGAACAGTGAGGTGAAGAAGACGCTGAGGTCTCTTACGTAAGCCGCCGCAAGCCCTGCCAACAATAGAACCAGCGAAGGCAGGAAGTGGCTCGCGCGTACAGCGTTTAGACGAAACAAGGGTAATCTCCGACCCGGCAGATCAATAATGGCATTGTGCCCTTACTTCATCGGCAGCGCACATGAATAGATGAGGACAACCTGGGTTAACGGCCATGGGGGCGCTGCGCTTGAGGTTTTGTTGTAACCAGTTTTAAGCAGGCCAGAATGAAAAAACCCGCCTGCCGGTGAGGGCAGGCGGGTTTCTGTAGAGCCTTGCGGCTTAGTAGGACAGGCCGAAGTTTTCTTCGTCCATCGCCATCAGGTTATTGGCACCCGACAGCATGGTCGCCACGTGGGTACGCGTACGCGGCAGGATGCGCTGGAAGTAGAAGCGCGCGGTCTGCAGCTTGGCGGTGTAGAACGCCTCCTCGCTGGTACCGGCTGCCAGCTTCTCGGCTGCCAGGCGGGCGATGTCGGCCCAGAAGTAAGCCAGGCAGGCATAACCGGAGTACATCAGGTAGTCCACCGAAGCGGCGCCCACTTCCTCGCGGTCTTTCATCGCGGCCATGCCGACCTTCATGGTCAACTCGCCCCACTCCTTGTTCAGCGCGGCCAGCGGCTCGACGAATTCCTTGAGCGCGTCGACACCTTCCTGGGCCTGGCAGAACTTGTGCACGATCTTGGTGAAGCCCTTGAGCGCTTCGCCCTGGGTCATCAGCACCTTGCGGCCGAGCAGGTCGAGTGCCTGGATGCCGGTGGTGCCTTCGTACAGCATGGAGATACGGCTGTCGCGCACGTTCTGCTCCATGCCCCACTCGGCGATGAAGCCGTGGCCACCGTAGATCTGCACGCCGTGGTTGGCGGCCTCGAAGCCGACTTCGGTCATGAAGGCCTTGGCGATCGGGGTCAGGAAGGCCAGCAGGGCATCGGCCTTCTTGCGCTCTTCCTCGTCCTGGCTGTACTTGACGATGTCCACCTGCTTGGCGGTGAAGTACACCATCGCGCGGTTGCCTTCGGCGAAGGCTTTCATGGTCAGCAGCATGCGGCGCACGTCCGGGTGGACGATGATTGGGTCGGCGGCCTTGTCCGGCGCTTTCGGGCCAGTCAGGGAACGCATCTGCAGGCGGTCACGGGCGTACTTCAAGCCACCCTGGAAGGCCACCTCGGCGTGCGCCAGGCCCTGCAGGGCAGTGCCCAGGCGCGCGGTGTTCATGAAGGTGAACATGCAGTTCAGGCCCTTGTTGGCTGGGCCGATCAGGTAGCCGGTAGCGCTGTCGAAGTTCATCACGCAGGTGGCGTTGCCGTGGATGCCCATCTTGTGTTCCAGCGAGCCGCAGCTCACGCCGTTGCGCTCGCCCACGCCGCCTTCGGCGTTGGGCAGGAACTTCGGCACGATGAACAGCGAAATGCCTTTGGTGCCGGCCGGGGCGTCGGGCAGGCGAGCCAGGACGATGTGGACGATGTTATCGGCCATGTCGTGCTCACCGGCGGAGATGAAGATCTTGGTGCCGGAGACTTTGTACGAACCGTCTGCTTGCGGCTCGGCCTTGGTGCGCAGCATGCCCAGGTCGGTGCCGCAGTGTGGCTCGGTCAGGCACATGGTGCCGGTCCACTCGCCGCTGACCAGCTTGGTCAGGTAGGTGTGCTGCTGCTCTTCGGTGCCGTGGGCCGAGATGGTGTTCATCGCGCCGTGGGACAGGCCGGGGTACATGCCCCACGACCAGTTGGCACCACCGACCATTTCGCTCAGGGCCAGGCCCAGCGACTCTGGCAGGCCCTGGCCGCCGTGGGCGACGTCGTGGGCCAGGCTCGGCCAGCCACCTTCGACAAATTGTTCGTAGGCTTGCTTGAAGCCGGTCGGCGTCTTCACGCCCGACTCGCTCCAGGTGCAGCCTTCCAGGTCGCCGACGCGGTTCAGCGGGGCCAGCACCTGTTCACAGAATTTCGCGCCTTCTTCAAGGATCGCGTCGACCATGTCTGGCGTTGCGTCCTGGCAACCCGGCAGGCTCTGATAGTGCGCCTCGTAGCCGAGCAGCTCGTCGCGGACGAAACGAATATCACGCAAGGGGGCTTTGTAATCAGGCATTGCGATGAACCTCTGTGATGAGTTCTGGGGAGACCGCCGATACCGACCAGCTCTTGGTGGCTTTCGGTCAAACAGTTGTTTGAAACTTACGTTTAGCATCGCCGGATGTCAAGGAGGGACCATGGTGCCATTTCAGTCACGAAAAATGGCATATCAGCCATTAGGGAAAATCCTGCCCATAAACGACTGTGGGAGCGGGCTTGCCTCGCGAAAGCGCCGGCCCAGACAACAGTGGATGTCCGTTCTGACGCATTCGCGGGCAAGCCCACTCCCACAAGTTTGAGGGGCTGCTGATTGTTGGATCAGGCGTAGGTGTCGATGAAGCGGCCGAGCATTTCGTCGGAAGCCTTGGCGACTTTTGCACCAAGCTCGACTTCGGTCTTGCCCAGGGCCAACTGCACGGTGCTGGTCGCCAAGTCCATCTGCTGGCTGCGATCAACCCCGCGCAGGCGCTCGGCCTGGAAGTCGCTGGACTGGCTGGTGGCGGCGCGTTCGACGGTGGTGTTGGCGATCTGGCCGGCGGCCTGGTCGATGCGGTTCTGCCCGGCCTGGATGGCGCCAAGGCCCGCGTAGTAGGCGGAGCTACCGGTGATTTCCATGTCAGAACTCCAATGACGCTGGATAGGAACACTGGCAATTAAAGCAGGCCATGACGCAAAAGGCCCGTTTAAATCGCTAATGGCCTAGTGCTAGCTGATAGACCCTGGGCATGCCCGCTAGTCCAGCAGGTCCAGCTGCAGGTGTTCTGCCACCGCGTCTGCGCTCGCCACCTTGAGCCGCGGCACACGCCCCAGGCAAGGCGCCGGCAGGCGTTCGGCCAGGCTGGCCAGGTTCTCTTCCAGGCGCGAGGTACGCGGCTCGATGATGTTGGCGACCCAACCCGCCAGCTGCAGCCCATCGCGGGCAATCGCCTCGGCGCTCAGCAGGGCATGGTTGATGCACCCCAGGCGCACGCCTACCACCAGGATCACCGGCAGTTTCAGCGCAACCGCCAGGTCGGAGAGGTTGGCATGGTCGGACAACGGTACCCGCCAGCCACCCGCGCCTTCGACCAGGGTGAAATCCGCCCCCTGGTCCAGCACATGGCGCATGGCCTTGAGCAGCGCCGGCACTTCCAGCGCCACGCCCGCCTCGCGCGCGGCCACATGGGGGGCGATGGCAGGCTCGAAGGCAAACGGGTTGACCGCCTCATAGGCCAGCTTCAGCGTGCTTTCGTCGATCAGCGCCTGGGCATCGGCATTGCGTAGCCCTTTGGCCGTGGCCGTGCAGCCGGAGGCCACCGGCTTGGCGCCCAGGGTGCTCAAGCCCTGCAAACGTGCCGCATGCAACAGGCCTGCGGCGATCGTGGTCTTGCCGACATCGGTATCGGTGCCGGCGATGAAATAGGCTTGGCTCATTTCACTCCTCTCATGCCCGTGGCTTGCGCATCACACCATAGACCACCTGATAGGTGGCTGGCAGCCCCTGGGGCTGGCGAAACGTCTCGTATGCCTGCAGCAGGCCCTGCATACGGGCGCGCCCGGTCAGCCCGGAAGGCCTGCCAGGGTTGAGATTATGGGCGCCGAGCGCCTTGAGTTCATGGGTCAGGCTGCGCACATCCGGGTAATGCAGCACATGGGGCTGGCGCTGCAGGCCAACCTGCTCCAAACCACTGGCCGCACACAGGCGCTGGTAATCCTCGAAGCGGCGGAAGCGGTTGACGTGGACCATGCCGTCCACCGCCTGCCAGCTGGCGCGCAGCTCATCCAGCGTGCCGACGCACAAGCTGCTGAAGGCCAGCACGCCGCCTGGGCGCAACACCCGCTGCGCCTCGCTCAGCACACTGGCGAACTGGCCGCACCACTGCACCGCCAGGCTGGTGAACACCAGGTCGACACTGCCATCGCCCAGGGGCAGGCGCTCGGCATCGCCTGCCACGTGATAGGCCGCGCCACCCTGTTCGCCACGGGCGTGGCGCAGCATGCCTTCGGCGATATCCACCGCCACACCGCTGGCAGGCGCAAAGCGCTCGGCCAGCACCCGGCTGAAGTAGCCGGTGCCGCTGCCCAGGTCGAGCCAGCGCGAAGGCGCCAGGTCGCTCGGCAGCTGCTCCAGCAGGCTCACGCCCACGGCGCGCTGCAATGCCGCCACGCTGTCGTAGCTGGCCGCCGCGCGGGAGAACGAAGCCGCCACCTGGCGCTTGTCCGGCAGCGTGCCAGGCAGGGTTGGATGGGAAAGGTCAGTCATCGCCACTCTCATGCAGGAAACTCTTGATACCCGCCGCCAGCTCCTGTGGGTATTCCAGCAGGAAGGCGTGGGAACTGTCTTCGACCAACCCGACTTCCACGTCGGGCAGCAACTCGCTCAGGGCCTTGGCCGCTTCCGCCGGCACCAGCGCATCGCTGCCGGCGAACAGGTGCAGCTGCGGGCCGCCGTAGGCCTGCAGGGCTTCGCGGGTATCGAGCTGGGCCAGCACTTGCAGGCCGCTGGCCAGGTACAGCGGGTCGGTATCCGGCACACCCACGCCAAGCTGGCGCAACAGCGTGCGCGGCTGCTGGGCGCCGTCGCTGCACAGGGTGCGAAAGCGCTTGAGGGTGACCGAGGTATGGCTGCGGCAACCGTCCAGGAAGGTGCCGAAGGTGTCTGCGGCCATGCCGTGGGGCCAGCCCGGGCGGGCGACGAAACTGGGGTTGCTGGCCAGGGTGAGCAAGCCGCAGCAATGGTCGCCACGCTTGCGCGCCAGTTCGCTGGCAAGCATGCCGCCGAGCGACCAGCCGCCCAGCCAGGTGTCGGTGGGCAATTTGCGGTCAAGGTGCTCCAGCCAGGCCTGCAAATCGGCGTCGGCCAGCTCCGGCAGCGGCATCAGCTCGACCTGCAGGCGGGCGTCCTGGGCCCGCAGGCTGGCGGCCAGCGGCTCCAGGGCAGCGGTGCCCAGCCCCCAGCCGGGCAGAAGGATCAGTCGGTTACGCATCGGCGGCCTCCAGTTGTGGATAACACTCGGCCAATGCATTCAACAATAGCTGCACCTGCGCCTGGCTGTGCGCCGCGCTCAGGGTGACGCGCAGGCGTGCGCTGCCGGCAGGCACGGTGGGGGGGCGAATGGCGGTAACCAGCAGCCCGCGCTCGCGCAGCATGCGCGACAGGCGCAGGGCCTTTGCACTGTCGCCGACCAGGATCGGCTGGATCGGCGTCGGGCTGTCCATCAGCTGCAGGCCGATCTGCTCGGCGCCCTGGCGGAACTGGCCAATCAACGCCGCCAGGTGTTCCCGCCGCCAAGTTTCCCGGCGCAGCAGCTCCAGGCTCTTGAGCGTGGCGCAGGCCAGTGCCGGTGGCTGGCTGGTGGTGTAGATGTAGGGCCGGGCGAACTGCACCAGCGCTTCGATCAGGTCCTCGCTACCGGCGACGAATGCACCCGCGGTGCCGCACGCCTTGCCCAGGGTGCCGATCAGCACCGGCACGTCTTCCACGCCCAGGCCGAAGTGCTCGACGACACCACCGCCCTGCGCGCCCAAGGTACCCAGGCCGTGGGCGTCGTCGACCATCAGCCAGGCATCCCGCGCCCGGGCGGCCTTGGCCAGGGCCGGCAAGTCGGCCAGGTCGCCGTCCATGCTGAACACCCCGTCGGTAACCACCAGGGTATTGCCGGTGGCCTTTTCCAGGCGGGTGGCCAGGCTGGCTGCGTCGTTGTGCAGGTAGCGGCTGAAACGCGCACCGCTGAGCAAGCCACCGTCGAGCAGCGAGGCGTGGTTGAGGCGGTCTTGCAGCACGGTGTCGCCCTGCCCCACCAAGGCGGTGATGGCGCCGAGGTTGGCCATGTAGCCGGTGGAAAACAGCAGCGCGCGCGGGCGGCCGGTCAAGTCGGCCAAGGCCTCTTCGACGGCATGGTGCGGCGTGCTGTGGCCTATCACCAGGTGCGAGGCGCCACCGCCGACGCCCCAGCGTTCGGCGCCGGCCTGCCAGGCTTTGATCACCTCGGGATGGTTGGCCAGGCCCAGGTAGTCATTGCTGCAGAAGGCCAGCAACGGCTGGCCATCGACCACCACCTGCGGCCCCTGTGGGCTCTCCAGCAACGGCCGCTGCCGATACAGGTCAGCGGCGCGCCGTTCGGCCAGGCGCGCCGCCAGATCGAAGGCCATCTCAGGCCGAGGCTGCGTTGTAGAACAGCTCGCTGCTGCGTTGCTCGACCAGCGCCTGCTCGATGGCGGCCTGGTGCACTTCGTCGGCATGCTCTTCACGCGTTTCGGGCTTGATGCCCAGGCGCGCGAACAGCTGCATGTCCTTGTCGGCCTGCGGGTTGGCGGTGGTCAGCAGCTTCTCGCCGTAGAAGATCGAGTTGGCACCGGCCATGAAGGCCAGGGCCTGCATCTGCTCGTTCATCTGCTCACGGCCGGCAGACAGGCGCACGTGCGACTTGGGCATGAGGATGCGCGCCACTGCCAGCATGCGGATGAAGTCGAACGGGTCGACATCTTCTTCCTCGGCCAGCGGCGTGCCGGCCACCTTCACCAGCATGTTGATCGGCACCGACTCCGGGTGTTCGGGCAGGTTGGCCAGCTGGATCAGCAGGCCGGCGCGGTCATCCAGCGACTCGCCCATGCCGAGGATGCCGCCGGAGCAGATCTTCATCCCGGCATCGCGTACGTAGGCCAGGGTCTGCAGGCGCTCGCCGTAGGTGCGGGTGGTGATGATGCTGCCGTAGAACTCAGGCGAGGTGTCGAGGTTGTGGTTGTAGTAGTCCAGGCCGGCCTGGGCCAGGGCCTGGGTCTGCTCCTGGTCGAGCTTGCCGAGGGTCATGCAGGTTTCCAGGCCCATGGCCTTGACCCCTTTGACCATCTCCAGCACGTAGGGCATGTCCTTGGCGGACGGGTGCTTCCAGGCAGCGCCCATGCAGAAGCGCGTGGAGCCGATGGCCTTGGCCCGGGCGGCCTCTTCCAGGACCTTCTGCACTTCCATGAGCTTCTGTTTTTCCAGCCCGGTGTTGTAGTGGCCGGACTGCGGGCAGTATTTGCAATCTTCCGGGCAGGCGCCGGTCTTGATCGACAGCAGCGTCGAGACCTGCACACGGTTGGGGTCGAAATGCGCGCGGTGCACGGTCTGCGCCTGGAACAGCAAGTCGTTGAACGGTTGCTGGAACAGTGCCTTGACCTCTGGCAGGGACCAGTCGTGACGTGTTGTAGCAGTTGTGCTGGCGCTCATCGGCGTTTCCTTGTTTAGGCTGTAGCTGGCGCCGGGACAGGAATGCCCGCCAGCGCATCACGGATAGCTCGCATAGTCATGGAAGGCTTATGAACTGTCAACCGCATGTAAAAGCACTGGTTTACAACTGTACAAATATTAACCATCGCTGTTTGCTCTGTGACGAGCCGGCCGAACAGCCCTACCCCCTGTGCGCGGCCTGCGAGCAGGAACTGCCCTGGCTGGACGAGCACTGCGTGCGCTGCGCGCTGCCGCTGCCCATGGCCGGCTTGACCTGCGGCCCGTGCAGCCGGTGTGCTCCGGCCTTCGAACATGTCGTCGCGTTGTGGCACTACGGGTTTCCCGTGGACACCTTGATCAGCCGCTTCAAGCACCGCCGGCAATGGCCGCTTGGGCGGTTGATGGCCGAACTCCTGGGCCATGGCCTGCTTCACCGCTATGCCGAAGGGCTGGCGGTGCCCGAGCTGTTGTTGCCGGTGCCGCTGGCCCGGCGGCGGCTGCGTGAACGGGGGTTCAACCAGGCCGGCCTGCTGGCGCGCTGGCTCTCGTCACAGCTGAATGTGCGTTGCGATGAGCGCCTGCTGCTGCGCACCCGCGACACGCCTGCCCAGCAGGGGCTGGATGCCAAGGCGCGGCGCCGGAACCTGCGCCAGGCGTTCAGCCTGCAGCGCCCAGGCATGTTCCAGGGCAGGCATGTCGCCCTGGTCGACGATGTGCTCACCACCGGCACCACGGCCCAGGCGATTGCCCAGCTTCTGCACAAGGATGGCGCGCGGCGCGTCGATGTCTACTGCCTGGCGCGCACGCCAAAGCCGGGCCAGGCTTGACTGTGCACCGGCACGAAGGCACCGTCGTGCCATCAGCCCATGACCGCCAAGCCCATGTCCCTACCTGCCCTGCTCACCCAACACATCGCCCGCCGCCCGCAGCGCATCGCCCTGCTCCAGCACGTCGCCGAGCAAGGCTCGATCACCCGCGCCGCCAAGGCGGCCGGCATCAGCTACAAAGCCGCCTGGGATGCCATCGACGAACTCAACAACCTGGCCAGCCAGCCGCTGGTCGAGCGCAGCACCGGTGGCCGCGGCGGCGGCGGCGCGCGCCTTTCGGCCGAAGGCGAGCGGGTGCTGCGCCTGTACCAGCGCCTGCAGAACCTGCAGGCCCAGCTGCTTGAAGCCGCAGAAGAATCCAGCGACCTCGACCTGCTCGGGCGTCTGATGCTGCGCACCAGCGCGCGCAACCAGCTGCAGGGCCAGGTCAGCGGCCTGCGCCGCGAAGGCCGGCACGACCGGGTGAGCCTGGCCCTGGGTGGCGGGCTGGAAATCGCTGCGCTGATCACCCATGACAGCACTGCGCGCCTGGAGCTGACCCTGGGCACCATGGTGGTGGCGCTGCTCAAGGCGGGCTGGGTGCAGCTGCTGGGGGCCGGCGACGAGACAGAGGCAGGCAGCAATGTGCTTGAAGCCACCGTCGAAGAAGTGCTGGTCGATGGCCACGAGCCCAGTGAAGTGCGCCTGGCGCTGAGCAATGGGCAGACGTTGTATGCATTTGCCGAAGCGCAGTGGCTGGCGCAGCAGAAGGTGCAGGCGGGGAGCCCGGTGCGGGTGCAGTTTCATCCGTCGTCGGTGTTGCTGGGGGTACCGGTCTAGGCTGGCCGCGCTGCGCGCGGTTCGCGGGGCAAGCCCGCTCCCACAGGTTCACCGCCGAGGGGCAATACTGTGGGAGCGGGCTTGCCCCGCGAAAGGGCCGGCACTGATACCATGAGGCCTTGCAGCCAGCCCCGGAGCACTCATGTCGCACCCCTTCGCTACACTTACCCCCGACCTGGTCCTGGACGCCGTGGAAAGCCTCGGCTTTCTCAGCGATGCCCGCGTCCTCGCGCTGAACAGCTACGAGAACCGCGTCTACCAGGTGGGCATCGAGGATGCGCAGCCGCTGATCGCCAAGTTCTACCGCCCGGGCCGCTGGAGCGATGCCGCGATCCTCGAAGAGCACCGCTTCAGCGCCGAACTCGCCGACTGCGAAGTGCCCGTGGTCGCACCGCTGCAGCACGAAGGCCAGACCCTGTTCGAACACCAGGGCTTTCGCTTCACCCTGTTCCCGCGTCGCGGCGGCCACGCACCTGAGCCCGGCAACCTCGACCAGCTCTACCGCCTGGGCCAACTGCTGGGCCGCCTGCACGCCGTGGGCGCGACACGCCCGTTCGAGCACCGTGAGGCACTGGCTGTGGACAACTTTGGCCACGCCTCGCTGAACACCCTGCTCGACGGTGGCTTCGTGCCCAAGGAGCTGCTGCCCGCCTTCGAATCGGTAGCCCGCGACCTGCTCAAGCGCGTCGAAGACGCCTACGCCCGCACGCCCCACCAGGTGATCCGCCTGCACGGCGACCTGCACCCCGGCAACCTGATGCACCGCGACGAGGTCTACCACGTCGTCGACCTCGATGACTGCCGCATGGGCCCGGCCGTGCAGGACCTGTGGATGATGCTCGCCGGCAGCCGCGAAGAGCGCATGGGGCAACTGGCCGAGCTGATCGATGGCTACAACGAATTCCACGACTTCGACCCGCGCGAACTGGCCCTGATCGAGCCCCTGCGCGCCCTGCGCCAGTTGCACTACAGCGCCTGGCTGGCGCGGCGCTGGGACGACCCGGCGTTCCCGCCGAGCTTCCCCTGGTTTGGCCAGCCGCGTTACTGGGGCGACCAGATTCTCGCCCTGCGCGAGCAACTGGCCGCGCTGGATGAACAACCGCTGAAATTGTTCTAGAAGCGCGCCGCGCTCTGTCTACAATGGGCGTCGCTTCAATTAGCTTCCTAAGCAAGGATTCTGCATGCACGCCGCAAACCCGCGCCGCGGGTACCTCCTGGGCCTTGGCGCCTACATCATCTGGGGCTTGTTCCCGCTGTACTTCAAAGCGATCCAGAGCGTTCCGGCGGTGGAAATCATCGTCCACCGGGTGCTCTGGTCGGCGCTGTTCGGTTCGCTGTTGCTGCTGGTGTGGAAACACCCCGGCTGGTGGCGCGAATTGCGCGACAACCCGCGCCGCCTGGCCATCCTCGCCCTCAGTGGCACGTTGATCGCCGCAAACTGGCTGACGTATGTATGGTCGGTGAACAACGGCCGCATGCTCGAAGCCAGCCTTGGCTACTACATCAACCCGCTGGTGAACGTGCTGCTGGGCATGCTGTTGCTGGGCGAGCGCCTGCGCCGCCTGCAATGGCTGGCCGTGGGCCTGGCGGCGCTGGGGGTGGCGCAGCAGGTGTGGCAGGTGGGGAGCCTGCCCTGGGTATCGCTGGTGCTGGCATTGACCTTCGGCTTCTATGGCCTGATCCGCAAGCAGGCGCCGGTCGCCGCGCTGCCCGGGCTGGTGGTCGAGACCTGGATGCTGGTGCCGCTGGCGCTGGGCTGGCTGCTGCTGCACCCCACCGCGATAAGCGCACAACCTTCGTTCTACACCAGCAGCGAGGCGCTGTGGCTGATGGCGGCGGGGCCGGTGACGCTGGTGCCGCTGGTGTGCTTCAACGCTGCGGCGCGGCACCTGCCCTACACCACCCTGGGCTTCCTGCAGTACCTGGCGCCGACCCTGGTGCTGATGCAGGCGGTATGGCTGTTCGACGAGCACCTGTCGCCCAGCAGCCTGGTGGCGTTCGTGTGCATCTGGGCGGGCCTGGCGCTGTACAGCGTCGATGCGTGGCTGAATTTGCGCAAGCGCGCCTGATCAAAAAATGATCACATCTATGCAGGCCACGTGGTTCGTGGCCTGCGCAGAGATCTCCAGAGGTTATCCACACCCTGGTCCCCGGCGTTTGTGCACAAGCCACTGAAAACTGGGTGTTTTTTGCTCAAACGGCGGGAGGGCTCGCCCTTGTTGGGCTGGCGAGGTGCGCCCCCAGCTTATCCACAGGGCCATCCCCGCATATTCGGGATAATCGCCTGCTCAATCTTCGGGGCGCAGCTTCAACTCCACCATCAAGTCATCCGCCAGGCTCTCCAGCTTGCGCTGCAGCTCATCCAGCGACAGGGTCAGCGGCAGCGCCAGCAAGGCATCGGCATGGAACAGCGGCTCGCTGCTCATCGGCGCCGGGCGCACCTCGGTGGTGAAGCGCTCCAGGTTCACCCCATGGTCGGCCAGCAGGCGGGTGATATCGCGCACGATGCCGGGCCGGTCATTGCCCACCAGTTCCATGGCGATCGGCTTCCAGGTGCACGAGGGCTCGATGCCGCTTTCGGCGATCAGCACGCGAATGCTGTACTGGCTCAGGGCCTGCAGCGACTTCACCAGCTCGTCGTAGTTCTCGGCCGGCACCGCCACCCGCAAGATTCCGGCGAACTGCCCGGCCATGCGCGACATGCGGCTTTCCAGCCAGTTGCCGTTGTGGTCGGCAATGCACTGGGCAATGCGTTCGACCTGGCCAGCCTTGTCAGGAGCGATCACGGTGAGTACAAGATGATCCACAGCGACTTCCTCTGCGTGCAGCCGCGCAAAGCGGCGAAAATTCGGGGGATCGACTCAGTATAGGCAAGGCGCGGCAACCTGCCGCAGGGCAGTCCGCGCAACTAATCGTGTACTGTTTCAAGATTTATCTGGAACAATCCACCGGTTTTTTGCGAACATACCAATTCCCAGCGTGACCCTACGCGACCAATCGGTCGCAGAGCGACGCTTTTAGTCCGATGTTTACCTGCCTGCTGCTTCATGTAGTATGCATCGGCGCGGACTACAAAACGTCGTTTCGATGTCTGCCAAGGCGCCTGTGAAAATACGCAAACCGCCCGCCAGCGCGTCTGGCGAGCTGCACCCCGCCGCGCTCGTGGATGACTGGGCAGGCACTGGTGCCGTGTTTAGAGAAGCGCTACAGGCTTAATACAGAAGAGCGAAAGCGAAATAGCTGAGCAGAGGTGAGGCAAGCAATGACTGGATACGTTCACGTCGGTGGCCTTCAGGTCGCCAAGGCCCTGTACGACTTCGTCAACAACGAAGCGATTCCTGGAACCGGCATCGATGCCAAACAGTTCTGGGCGGGTGCCGAGAAGATCATCAACGACCTCGCTCCCAAGAACAAAGCCTTGCTCGCCAAGCGCGACGAGCTGCAGGCCAAGATCGACGCCTGGCACCAGGCGCGCAAAGGCCAGGCCCATGACGCCGTCGCCTATAAAAGCTTCCTCCAGGAAATCGGCTACCTGCTGCCGCAAGTCGAAGACTTCCAGGCCACCACCCAGAACGTCGACGAAGAAATCGCCCACATGGCCGGCCCGCAGCTGGTCGTGCCGGTGATGAACGCCCGCTTCGCCCTGAACGCCGCCAATGCCCGTTGGGGCTCGCTGTACGACGCGCTGTACGGCACCGACGCCATCAGCGATGAAGGCGGTGCGGAAAAAGGCCAGGGCTACAACAAGGCCCGCGGCGACAAGGTCATCGCCTTCGCCCGCGCCTTCCTCGACCAGGCCGCGCCACTGGCAGCAGGCTCGCACGTCGACTCCACGGCCTACCGCATCGAAGGCGGCAAGCTGGTGGTCACCCTCAAAGGCGGCAGCAACAGCGGCCTGCGTGACGACGCCCAGCTGATCGGCTTCCATGGCGACGCCGCCGCGCCGACCGCCGTGCTGCTCAAGCACAACGGCCTGCACTTCGAGATCCAGGTCGACGCCAGCACCCCGGTCGGCAGCACCGACGCCGCCGGCGTCAAAGACATCCTGATGGAATCGGCCCTGACCACCATCATGGACTGCGAAGACTCGGTGGCCGCCGTGGACGCCGACGACAAGGTCATTGTCTATCGCAACTGGCTGGGCCTGATGAAAGGCGACCTGGCCGAAAGCGTGAGCAAAGGCGGCAAGACCTTCACCCGCACCATGAACCCGGACCGCGAGTACGCCGCGCCCAATGGCGGCAGCGTCACCCTGCACGGCCGTTCGCTGCTGTTCGTGCGCAACGTCGGTCACCTGATGACCAACCCGGCGATCCTCGATGCCCAGGGCAACGAAATCCCCGAGGGCATCCAGGACGGCCTGTTCACCAACCTGATCGCCCTGCACAACCTCAACGGCAACACCAGCCGCAAGAACACCCGCACCGGCAGCGTGTACATCGTCAAGCCGAAGATGCACGGCCCCGAAGAAGTGGCGTTCGCCGCCGAAATCTTCAGCCGCGTCGAAGACCTGCTGGGCATGAAGCGCAACACCGTCAAGGTCGGCATCATGGACGAGGAGCGCCGTACCACGGTCAACCTCAAGGCGTGCATCAAGGCCGCCGCCGAGCGCGTAGTGTTCATCAACACCGGCTTCCTCGACCGCACCGGTGACGAAATCCACACCTCCATGGAAGCCGGCGCCGTGGTACGCAAGGGCGCCATGAAGAACGAGAAGTGGATCGGCGCCTACGAGAACAACAACGTCGATGTGGGCCTGGCCACCGGCCTGCAAGGCCGTGCGCAGATCGGCAAGGGCATGTGGGCCATGCCCGACCTGATGGCGGCGATGCTCGAGCAGAAGATCGCTCACCCGCTGGCCGGCGCCAACACCGCCTGGGTACCGTCGCCAACCGCCGCGACCCTGCACGCCCTGCACTACCACAAGGTCGATGTGCAGGCGCGCCAGCGCGAACTGGCTTCGCGCGTGCCGGCCTCGGTCGACGACATCCTGACCATCCCGCTGGCTGCCGACACCAACTGGTCGGCCGAAGAGATCCGCAACGAACTGGACAACAACGCCCAGGGCATCCTCGGTTACGTGGTGCGCTGGATCGACCAGGGCGTCGGTTGCTCGAAGGTGCCGGACATCAACGATGTCGGCCTGATGGAAGACCGCGCCACCCTGCGCATCTCGGCCCAGCTGCTGGCCAACTGGCTGCGCCATGGCGTGGTCAGCCAGGAGCAGGTGCTGGAAAGCCTCAAGCGCATGGCTGCGGTGGTGGACAAACAGAACGCCGGTGACGCCCTGTACCGCCCGATGGCGCCGAACTTCGACGGCAACGTCGCGTTCGAGGCGGCTGTGGAACTGGTTGTGGAAGGTGCCAAGCAGCCGAACGGCTATACCGAGCCGGTGCTGCACCGTCGTCGTCGCGAGTTCAAGGCGCGTAACGGGTTGTAAATTGCAGGGGGCCGCTTTGCGGCCCTTTCGCGACACAAGGCCGCTCCTACACAGTGATCCCTGTAGGAGCGGCCTTGTGTCGCGAAAGGGCTGCAAAGCAGCCCCAACCCTGCATCACTCGATCTTCAACTCCCTCTTCACCAGCGCCAACAGCTTGCCCAGGTCCACCGGCTTGAGCAGAAAGTCCACCACCCCCAGGTGCATCACGTCCACCGCCTCCTTCACATCGGTGTCGCCCGACACCACGATGATCGACAACGCCGCCCGCTCCGACTCACGCACCTGACGAATCAGTTCCAGGCCATCCTTGGGCTGCATGCGCAGGTCGGTGATCATCAAGGCGATACGCGGCTCGTAGTGCAGCTTGAACATCGCCTCCTGGGCGCCATCGGCCATCATGCAGTCGATGCCCCGGCTCTTGAGGTACAGGCACAGAGCCTCGCTGTTCACCGGGTTGTCATCCACCACCAGCACCACAGGTTTAGGTGCCACCGGCGCACTCACCACGGCCAATGCTTCACGCTCCGCTTCACTCAGGATGTCGTCATGCTCAACCATGGTCGTCTCGTCAAAAAAATAGCCCGCTCAGCCGGTATGACCACGCCTTGAGAAATTGATCACAGCACGCCCCTAGACTTACGTCCAATGGGCACCGCACGGCGGCAAGCCGACCATGGGGGCCGAGAACAACAAGGCCGGCACCTATATATAGATATATATAGTTCGGCGTAGCGATACGGTCAGTTTCATGAGCAAAAAGGACGCCTACAGCCAGGCGGGCAGGACTGCCGTCCTGCAGAACATCCAGGGCACCCTGCAGTTCCTGCAGCGCTTCCCACCGTTCAACCAGATGGAGCACAGCCACCTGGGCTTTCTGGTGGAACAGTGCCAGCTGCGGTTCTACGCCAGCGGGGAAAGCATCCTCAAACCGGCGGACGGCCCGGTCGAGCACTTCTACATCGTCAAGCAGGGGCGCGTGGTCGGCGAGCGCCAGCACCTGGTCAAGCCGGGCGTGGAAACCACCTTCGAGATCACCAGCGGCGAATGCTTCCCGCTGGCAGCCCTGCTTGGCGAGCGCGCCACCCGCACCGAACACCTGGCCGGCGAAGACACCTTTTGCCTGCAATTGAACAAATCGGCCTTCATCCGCCTGTTCTCGATGTCGGATGTGTTTCGAGATTTTGCACTGCGCGGCGTCAGCAGCCTGCTCGAGCAGGTCAACCAGCAAGTGCGCCAGCGGGCGGTGGAAACCCTCGGCACCCAGTATTCGCTGAACACGCCGCTGGGCGAACTGGCCATGCGCCACCCGGTGGTGTGCACCCCGGATACCCCCCTGCGCGACGCCGTGCGGCTGATGCACGAGCAGCAGGTCGGCAGCATCGTGGTGGTCGACCCGCAGCGCTACCCGGTGGGCATCTTCACCCTGCGCGACCTGCGCCAGGTGGTGGCCGAAGCCGACGCCGACCTGGGGGCGCCGATCGACCGGCACATGACCGCCAAGCCGTTCTACCTCAGCCCGCAAGCCAGCGCCTTCGACGCGGCCATGGCGATGACCGAGCGGCACATCGCCCACGTCTGCCTGGTGGACAACCAGCGCCTGTGCGGCGTGGTGTCCGAGCGTGACCTGTTCTCCCTGCAGCGGGTCGACCTGGTGCACCTGGCGCGCACCATCCGCCACGCGCCGCGCCTGGAGACGCTGGTCTCGCTGCGCGGCGAAATCGGCCAGCTGGTCGAGCGCATGCTCGCCCACGGCGCCTCCTCAACCCAGATCACCCAGATCATCACCCTGCTCAACGACCATACCGTGTGCCGGGTGATCGAGCTGGCCCTGGCCGAACGCGGCGACCCCGGCGTGCCCTTCAGCTGGCTGTGCTTTGGCAGCGAAGGCCGCCGCGAACAGACCCTGCACACCGACCAGGACAACGGCATCCTGTTCGAGGCCGCCGACGCCACCGAGGCCCAGGCCATTCGCAGCCGCCTGCTGCCGCTGGCGCAATACATCAACCAGTGCCTGGCCCAGTGCGGCTTCACCCTGTGCAAGGGCAACGTGATGGCCGGCAACCCCGAGTTGTGCCTGTCGCGCGCCGAATGGGCCCGGCGTTTTGCCGGATTCGTGCGCGAGGCCAGCCCGGAAAACCTGCTGGCGTCGAGCATCTACTTCGACCTGCGCGTGGTCTGGGGCAACGAGCAAGGTGGCGAACAACTGCGCCAGCAACTGCTCGAGCAAGTGGCCGATAACCGCATCTTCCAGCGCATGATGGCCGACAACGCTCTGCGCCAGCGGCCGCCGGTGGGGCGCCTGCGCGAGTTCGTGCTGACCCGCCAGGGCAACGACAAGGCCGCCACCCTCGACCTCAAGGTCCAGGGCCTGACCCCCTTCGTCGATGGCGCAAGGCTGCTGGCCCTGGCCAACGGCATTGGCGCCTGCAATACCCTGGAGCGCCTGCGCCAGCTGGTCGAGCAAGGCGTGATCGAAGCCCTCGATGGCGCCGCCTACGAAGAGGCCTACCACTTCATCCAGCAAACCCGCATGCAGCAGCACCAGTGCCAGACCCGCGACAACCTGCCCTATTCCAACCGCCTGGACCCGGACAGCCTCAACCACCTGGACCGGCGCATCCTGCGCGAGTCGCTGCGCCAGGCCCAGCGCCTGCAAAGCAGCCTGGCCCTGCGGTACCAGCTGTGAGCCTGTTCGCCTGGCTGCGCCCGGTCAGCGTGCCGCTCGCAGACGCCGCGCGCGAGCGGCTGGCGCGCTTGCCCAAGGCGGCGCCGCTGGGTGTGTGTTCGTTGCGCGAACAGCGCTGGGTGGTGCTCGACCTGGAAACCAGCGGCCTGAACCCCAACCGCGACCAGGTGCTGTCGATCGGCGCCGTGGCCATCGAAGATGGCGCCATCGACTTTTCCCAGCAGTTCGAGCGCACCCTGCACCGCCCGCTGCAGAAGACCAACGCCAGCGTGCTGATCCATGGCCTGGGGCCAAGCGCCCTGGCTGCAGGCTGCGACCCGGCCGAAGCGCTGCTCGAGCTGCTCGAATTCATCGGCGCCAGCCCGGTGCTGGCGTTTCACGCGCCGTTCGACCAGCGCATGCTGGCCCGGGCGCTGAAGCAGAGCCTGGGCTACCGGCTGCAAGGGCATTTTCTCGACGTGGCCGAACTGGCGCCGATGCTCAACCCCGATACCGTGCTGCGCGAGGCCGGGCTGGACGACTGGGTGGCGCGCTTTGGCCTGCAGATCGACGAACGCCACCACGCCAGCGCCGATGCCCAGGTGACGGCGGAACTGGCGCTGATCCTGCTCAGCCAGGCACGCCGCCAGCAGCTCGACAGCCCATTGCAGCTGGAGCAGCGGCTGCGCGGGTGGCGGCGGCGCAAGCTGCAGAACCATGGCCTTTAGGCCGGCAAGCCGCTCCCAAAAATCAAGGCTGGCGCTGTACCTGTGGGAGCCGGCTTGCCGGCGATAGGGCCAGCCCTGCCCCCTTCGATCCCCCTGCCATACTGGCAATCCGATAAGCGTCCATTGCACCCCACCCCCCGCCTCTGCAACAATCGCGAATAATTATCGTTAGTTAATGCATTCGTTCCGGGGGGACGCTGCGTGTCTTCTGCACCAAGCCCACACGCCAATCTGGTCGGTGCGCTGTATCGCGACCATCGCAGCTGGCTGCTCGCCTGGCTGCAACGCAGCATGGCCTGCCGTCAGCGTGCCGAAGACCTGAGCCAGGACACGTTCGTGCGCCTGCTCGGCCGCGAACAGCTGGAGACCCCCCGCGAACCGCGCGCCTTCCTCGCCGCCGTGGCCAAGGGCCTGATGTTCGACCACTTTCGCCGCGCCGCACTGGAGCAGGCCTACCTGGCCGAACTGGCGCGCCTGCCGGAAGCCGAACACCCCTCGCCGGAAATCCAGCACCTGATCCTCGAAGACCTCAAGGCCATCGACCGCCTGCTCGGCAAGCTCTCGAGCAAGGCCCGCGCCGCCTTCCTGCACAACCGCCTGGACGGCATGGGCCACGCCGAGATCGCCGAGCGCCTGGGGGTGTCGGTGTCGCGCGTGCGCCAGTACATCGCCCAAGGCATGCGCCAGTGCTACATCGCCCTGTACGGGGAGCCGACGTGAACGCTGCACCGGTTTCAGCCCGAGTCCTGGAAGCCGCCATTGCCTGGAAACTGAGCCTCGACGAGGGCAGCGGCACGGCCGATGAACGCAACGAATTCATGCGCTGGCACGCCGCCAGCGAAGAACACGCCCGCGCCTGGCGCCAGCTTGGCGTGCTCGACCAGCGCGTCAGCGCCGCCGCCGGCCCCGCCCGCCAGGCCCTGCTGCAATCACGTGTCAGCCTGCGCCGGCGCATCGGCAGGGCCGGCAGCGGCCTGGCCGGCATGCTCCTGCTCGGCACCTTGCTCGGCTGGCTCGGCGCGCCGTCGCTGCAGCCCAGCTACTGGCTGGCCGACCAGCGCACCGCCACCGGCGAGCTGCGCACCCTGCGCCTGGAAGACGGCACCCTGCTGAGCCTGAACAGCCACACGGCGGTCGATATCGACTACGCCGGCGAACAGCGCGTGCTGGTGCTGCACCAGGGCGAGATTTCGGTGGAAACCGGCCACCAGGACCCTCGCCCCTTGCTGGTGCGCACCGACGATGGCCGCCTGCGCCCCCTGGGCACGCGCTTTCTGGTACGCCGCGAAGACCACGGCACGCGCCTGGAAGTGCTGCAGGCCTCGGTCGCCGCCATGCCGCTCAACAGCGGCGACGAGCAAGTGCTGCACGAGGGCCAGCAGGTGCTGATGAGCAGCAATGGCCTGGGCCATGTCGGCCCGGTGCAGGCCGGCGCCGATGCCTGGACCCGCGGCATGCTGGTGGTCGACAACGTGCGCCTGGCCGACCTGCTGGCCAAGCTCGGCCAGTACCGCAACGGGCACCTGGGCGTGGCGGATGAAGTTGCCGACCTGCGCGTGTCGGGCAGTTTCCCGCTGACCGATACCGACCTGGCGCTGGCTTCGCTGGTGCCGGCGTTGCCGGTCAAGGTCGAGCGGCATACGCAATGGTGGGTGACCGTAGTTCCCAAGTAGTTCCCAAGTAGTTCCAACCGTAGTGGCCTCATCGCCGGCAAGCCGGCTCCCACAGAGAAAAGCACAGCCCCTCTGAGCGGTGACTTTCCTGTGGGAGCCGGCTTGCCGGCGATAGGGCCGGAACAGCCCACAACCAAAACCAAACAATTCTCACTTTTTTTCAGATTACCCCTGTCACTTCTGAAATCTCGCTCGGCAAGGAAGCAGAAAGCACTTATCCGTCGAGGAGCCCGCTGCATGTCCCGTGCCGTTGATCGTTTCCTGCGTCCCAGCCTGATGGCCCTGGCCATCGGCCTGGCCGCGCCATTGGCCAGCCCTGCCCTGTTCGCCGCCGAGCAAAATGCCCCGCGCGCCTACAACCTGCCCAGCGCCCCGCTGGCCAGCACCCTGAACCAGATCGCCAGCCAGTCGGGCATTGCCCTGGCCATCGACCCGGCACTGGTCAGCGGCCGCGACTCGTCCCCGGTCAACGGCCAGTACGACGGCCTCGGCGCCCTGCAGGCGGCCTTGCGCGGCACCGGGCTGCAACTGCAGCAAAGCAGCGTCGGCAGCTACAGCCTGGTGGCCGTGCCCGATGGCAGCCTGGCCTTGCCGGAAACCAGCGTGAACGCCAGCAGCGACAGCGAAAGCGCCTGGGGCCCGGTGGAGGGCTACCTTGCCAAGCGCACCGCCGCCGGCACCAAGACCGATACCGCGCTGGTGGAAGTGCCGCGCTCGATCTCCGTCGCCACCCGCCAGCAGATGAGCGACCGCGGCGTGCACAGCCTGGACGACGCGGTGCGCTACATGCCGGGCATCGTCTCGGCCAGCTACGGCAGCGACACCCGCTATGACTGGATGCGCGTGCGCGGCTTCGAACCCACCCAGTTCCTCGACGGCCTGCCGCTGCC
Source organism: Pseudomonas faucium (assembly GCF_021602585.1). GTDB lineage: Bacteria > Pseudomonadota > Gammaproteobacteria > Pseudomonadales > Pseudomonadaceae > Aquipseudomonas > Aquipseudomonas faucium. The sequence continues at coordinate 22,659 of NZ_BQIP01000031.1, read as the reverse complement.
GCGCGGGGTGTACGCCAACCCGAAAGCCGAAACCTGGAACCTCGACCGCCTCGCCCTGCTGCGCGGCCCGGCGTCCTCGCTGTATGGCCAGACCCCGCCCGGCGGCCTGCTGGACATGGTCAGCCGCCGCCCGCAGGCGCAGAGCGAACATGAAATCGAGCTGCAGTACGGCAGCGACAACCACCGCCAGATCAACTTCGCCAGCACCGGCAAGATCGACGACCAGGGCCAGTTCCTGTACAGCGTCAGCGGCGTGATCCGTGACGGCGGCACGCAGATCGACCACATCGACGACAAGCGCTACAACATCGCCCCGAGCCTGACCTGGAACATCGACGACGACACCTCGTTGACCCTGCTGTCCCAGTTCACCCGCGACGATACCGGCGCCACCAGCCAGTTCCGCCCGATCCAGGGCACCAAGATCGACATGCCCTTCGGCAAGATCTCGCATCACAAGAACCTCGGTGACCCGGACTACGAGTTCTACGACCGCACCTACTACGCGCTGGGCTATGCCTTCGAGCACCGCCTGAACGATGTCTGGCAGTTCCGCCAGAACCTGCGCTACACCAAGTCGGACCTGGCCTTCCAGGTCATCACGCCCGGCGCCTACTACGAGCCCGGCGGCCCGGTGAAAGACGACGGCACCGTCAGCCGCATGTCCACCAACACCGATGAAGACATCAGCCAGTTCGCGGTGGACAACAACTTCCAGGCCGACTTCGCCACCGGCGACGTCAGCCACACCCTGCTGCTCGGCCTCGACCACCAGCGCGTCAACAACAACTACCTGTCGATCTATGGCTTCAACGTGCCGGACAGCAACGTCAACAACCCGATCTACGGGTTGCCGATCACCCGCCCTGATCGCTCCACGGCGTTTTACGACTACGACCAGAAAACCCGCCAGACCGGCGTTTACGTGCAGGACCAGATGGCCCTGGACAACTGGCGCCTGACCCTCGGTGGCCGTGAAGACTGGGTGCATACCAGCACCAAGTTCTTCAACAAGGGTGACGCCACCAACACCCAGCGCGACAAGAAATTCAGCGGCAACGCCGCCATCAGCTACGTGTTCGACTCGGGCTTCGTGCCCTACCTGTCCTACGCCGAGTCGTTCCAGCCGGCCAGCCACGCCGACGCCGACCCGGAGAAGTCGTTCAAGCCCACCGAAGGCAAGCAATGGGAGCTGGGCATCAAGTATCAGCCGCCGGGCTCCAACACCCTGCTGTCGGCAGCCGTGTATGACCTGACCCAGAAAAACGTCTCGGTCACCAACAACGTCGGCGGCGTGCCGATCACCAGCCAGACCGGCGAAGTGAAGGTGCGTGGCCTGGAGCTGGAAGCCGTTTCCGACGTCACCGACAACCTCAAGGTGATCGCGGCCTACACCCTGGCCAAATCGGAAGTGCAGGACGGCCAGTACAAAGGCAACCGCCTGCAGCTGATGCCCAACCAGCAGGCCTCGCTGTGGGCCGACTACACCTGGCACACCGGCGTGCTCGACGGCTTCGGCATCGGCGCCGGCGCCCGCTACACCGGCAACACCTACGGCAACGAGGCCAATACCTACCTGGGCAAGGCCAACGCCTACACCGTGTTCGACGCCTCCGTGCACTACGACCTGGGCCGCCTGGACAACAGCCTCAAGGGCGCCTCGGTGGCCGTCAACGCCACCAACCTGCTGAACAAGGACTACATCTCCACCTGCGACGGCTACTACTGCTACTACGGCGACGAGCGCAGCGTGGTCGCCAGTGCCACCTACAAGTGGTAAGCAGTTGACGCTGTGAGCTCGCCGGCCAAGCCGCCCCCCCGTGGGCGGCTTTGGTCTTTCTGAACGTCGAGAAATAAAATGTAATGAAAAGCCCAACCATCCGCCGCTGGTCCGTGATCCATACCTGGAGCAGCCTGGTTTGCACGGTGTTCCTGCTGTTGCTGGCCCTCACCGGCCTGCCGCTGATCTTCCACCACGAGCTTGAACACCTGCTCGGCGATGCCGCCGAGTTGCGCGAGCTGCCGCCCGGCACCCCGCACCTGGACATGCAGCAACTGGTGATCAAGGCCGAGCAGCACCGCCCTGGCGAGGTGATGCAGTACTTCGGTTTCGACGAAGACGAGCCCAATGGCGTGATGGCGATCACGGCCGCCACCGCCGGCACCGAACCCAATTCGTCGCACACCTTCATGCTCGACGCCCGTACCGGCGAGGCCGTGGCCATGCCGGCAGCCAACGGCGGCTTCATGATGATCATGCTGCGCCTGCATGTGGACATGTTCGCCGGCCTGCCGGGCAAGCTGCTGCTGGCCTTCATGGGCGTGCTGTTCGTCGTCGCGATCGTCTCCGGCACGGTGCTCTACGCACCGTTCATGCGCCGCCTGGCGTTCGCCACGGTGCGCCACGACAAGTCGCGCCGCCTGCGCTGGCTCGACCTGCACAACCTGATTGGCGTGGTCACCCTGGCCTGGGCCTTGACCGTGGGGGTCACCGGGGTGATCAGCGCGCTCTCCGACCTGGTCATCGCCGCCTGGCGCAACGACAGCCTGGCCGCCATGGTCGCCCCGTACCGCGATGCGCCGCCGCTGACCGAACGCGCCCCAGCCAGCGAGCTGCTGGCCATCGCCGAGCGGGCCGCCCCGGGCATGCGCCCGGACTTCATCGCCTTCCCCGGCACCCGCTTCTCCAGCGAACACCACTACGCCGTGTTCATGAAAGGCGCCACGCACCTGACCTCGCACCTGTGGACCCCGGTGCTGATCGACGCCCGCACGCTGGCGGTCACGGCAGTCGGCGAGCGCCCCTGGTACATGGACGCCATGGGCCTGTCGCAGCCGCTGCACTTTGGCGACTACGGCGGGCGGCCGATGCAGGTCCTCTGGGCCGTGCTCGATGTGCTGACCATCGTCGTGCTCATCAGCGGCCTGTACCTGTGGTGGGGCAAGCAGCGCAAAGGCAAGGGAGCACGCCCATGAGCCACCGATCGCAATCCACCTGGCGGCTGTTCACCTGGCCGCTGCTGATCGCCTTGCTGGGCGCCGGCGGCCTGTTCGCCGCGCTGCTCGGCGACGGCGGCTGGGATGTATTGTCCTGGGTCGGGCTCGGCATACCCGCGCTGCTCAGCGCACGGGCACTGTTCTGGCGCCGTTGAGGCTGACCAGTGACTGAGCAGCAGTTCTTGTGGGAGCCGGCTTGCCGGCTACCACAAAGGCGGGAGTGTGTTGCGTCAGTCCAGCTTCGGGAGCAACCGGTCAAGCCGCTGGTGCAAGGCACTGCCACTTGGCCAATTGCGCAGCAGCCGCGCACGGTCACGGGCATAGGCCGGGGCGAAGCTGAGCTGGGTGGCGTGCTGGCACATGGCATCGAGGTCGATCAGCGACCACTGGCCGTTCTGCCAGAACAGGTTGTGCCCCTTGAAGTCGCCATGGCTGATGCGCTCGCGAATCAGCTGCTGCATCAGGTGCACCAGCGCATCGACCTGCTCTTCAGGCGCATCGCCGTTTTCCACGAACGGCGCGAAGCACGCGGTGAGGTCCGGGCCATCGGCAAATTCGGTGACCAGAAACGCCCGGCTGCGCAGGCCCATCACCCGCTGCTCGAGCACCGCCAGCGGGCGCGGCGTGGCGATGTCGAGGAACTCCAGGCGGTGGCCTTCGATCCAGGAATGCCAGGCACGGCTCGGGCGCCAGAAGCGCTTGAACCAGTGGGCGGTGTTCTTGATGTTGTAGCGCTTGAGCACCAGCGTGCGGCCACCCACCTCGATGCGTGCCACGCTGGCCGCACCGCCGGTCTTGTACAAATGGCCCTGGTCGATCAGCGCATCGGCCTGCTCCAGCACCGGCAGCATGGCCTGCACTTCGCCACGGCGAATGGCCCGCAGGCCAGACATGCTGCGCTCGACGCTGAACAGCGTGCATTCGCGGCCGGCCTTTTCCAGGTAGTCCTTCAGGCGCCAGTTGCGCACCTTGTCCACCTGCTTCTGCAGCGCTTCCATGGGCAAGGCATGCTCGCCATTGGCCAGCAGGTAATGCACCAGCAGCTCTTCGATGAAGGGCTCCAGGCGCTTGGGCAACTGGGCAAAGAACACCCCGAGGTTTTCCAGCACACGCGAGCGCGACAGCTGCTGGCCCGGCGTTTCGGCCTTGATGCCGGCGCCGTCGATCAGGTACAGCTGGCCGCCATGGCGCAGCAGGTTGTCCAGGTGCAGGTCTTCCTGCCACAGGCCCTTGGCGTGCATCTGCGCCACGGCCGTCAGCGCTTCACCGAGCACCAGGTGCTGCTCGTCGGCCAGCACTGGCAGGTCTTGCACCGCGGCCCAGGCATCGGCCAGGCTTTGCGCACCGTCCAGGTACTCGAACAGCAGCCAGCCGCCCTCGCCTTCCTTCAGGCCGTCGGCCAACAGCTTGGGCGTGGTCAGGCCTTGCTCGGCCAGCAGTTTCACACCCTCCAGCTCGCGCTGGAAATGCCGGGCGGCGCTATTGCCCACCAGCAGCTTGGCCAGCACCGGCGTACCACGCCAGACGCCAGCACCCACGTAGCGCTGGCCGGGCAATACCCGCAGCAGGCTCAGCAGCTGCAGCTCGGCGCTGCCAGCGGCATCGGCCAGGGTCACCGACAGCGGCAGCGATGGGCTGCGGCCGGTGGCTTTCAATTCAGACAAACGCATCAGCGGGCCTCTTTTTCACGACGGCGTTGCGTCAGGCCTTGCAGCCAGGTACCGACCAGGGCGCTGTCGGCCGGCTTGGCCAGGTAGGCGGCCAGCAGCTGGCGCACGTCCGCCTCGCTCCAGGCACGGGCGCGGCGCAGCAGCGGCTCCAGGTCCTTGAGCCGGTCACGCTTGCCGAACAGCAGCGGCCGGGTCTTTTCCAGGTCGATCAGTTGCGCGTCCCAGCCGTCACGGCGCTGGCGCAGGAAGATGTGCTTGGGGTAGAAGCAGCCGTGCACCTGGCCTGCGCTGTGCAGCGTGCGCGCCAGTTGGCCGGTGGCCTGGAGGATGCCGCTGCGCTCGGCGTCGGCCAGTTGCGGCCACTGTGCCAGCAGGCTTTCCAGGTCGCTCCAGTCGTCCAGCGCGCGGGTCATCAGCATCGCCCGGTGCTCGCCGCCCTGCTTGCGCTCGCCGTAGAACACCGCCTGCAAGGCCGGGATCTGCAGCTTCTGGTAACGGCTGATGTTGCGAAACTCGCGGGCGAAGGTCGGTTCGCCCAAGGGCCGGTGCAGGGTGCGGGTCAGGTAGTTGCACTGGCGCTTGAGGTAGTAGCCCTTGCCTTCGAGCTCCAGGCGAAACACGCTGCTCCAGCCGCCACGGCCGGTGTTGGGTTCATCCACGGCGTCGAGCTGCAGCGCCCACAGCGCCTCGAAATCGTTCAGGCCATGGCGCTTGAGCAGCGCGATGTCCGCGCTGGCCAGGTAATCGGTCATTCCCTTCCCTCGAAGAAGCTCAGTACCTGACGAATGCGCCGCTTGTCGCGCAGGTTCAGGCGCTCGCGCCCACGGTACTGCAGGTAGAAACGCAGGCGCTGGGTCGCCGACAGGTGATATTTGGCGACCTTATCCAGGCACGCCAGGTCCTTGACCATGCGGTGGCGCCACATGAAGCCACGCCAGAAGTCGCCGGTCGGGCAGTCGATGAAGAACACCGTGCCCTTGTCGTCGACCAGCAGGTTGCGCCATTTCAGGTCGTTGTGGGCAAAGCGGTGCTCGTGCATCACCCGGGTGTGCCGGGCCAACTGGCGGCTGAGGTGGTCGACCCAGTGGCGGTCGGCCAGGCGCGGGTCGTTGCGCTCGGCCAGCGCCGACAGGTCTTCGGTGTTGGGCAGCTCGCGGGTGATCATCGCCCCGCGGCCAAACGCCAGGCCGTTGCGCTCCAGGCCCCAGGCGACCACTTCGGCGGTGGGGATGCCCCACTTGGCGAACTGCTTGAGGTTCTGCCATTCGGCCTTGATCCGCGGCCGGCCCAGGTAGCGGCGCATGTGCTTGCCGGCGCCGGTGTAGCGTTTGACGTAATAGTGGACGCCGCCACGCTCGATGCGGATGACCTCGCTGATGGGGTCACGGGTCAGGCGTTCGCCCTGCAGGGCGAATACCGCATCGAGGCTGCCGAAGTCCGCCGCCAGGTGTTCATAGCCTGGCGCCAGGTTCCAACTCGCCATCAGAGTGCATCCCCATAGCGTTGCTTGCGGTCGTAGAGTTTCTGCGCCTTGCGCTCGAGCCAGGCGATCAGCGCCGCCTCTTCGGCAAGCACCTGGCGCAGCGGGCGCTGGAAGTACCCGCGCAGAAAGCGCAGCTTGTCGCGCTGGGTCAGGCCGATGTCCAGCGCCGAGAAGTACAGCGCGGCCAGGTCCTTGTCGCGCCAGCGGCGGCTGACGGTGGCGCGGGTCTGGGCGCGGTGCAGGTCGATGACCGACAGCTTGAAGTCGTCCGCCGTCACCGGGCGGTCGGTGTGCAGCAGGAAGTGGCAGATGTAGCAGTCGCGGTGGTTGACCCCGGCGCGGTGCATGCCGCCGGTCATCTTCGCCACTTCGGCGATCAGCGCACGCTTGAGGCGTGGCTCGGGCGGCTGCTTGAGCCAGTCGATGCTGAAGTCTTCCAAGCTGATGGTCGGCGCCAGCTCTTCGGTGACGATGAACGAGTGCTGGGTCGCCGGGTTGCTGCCGCGCTCGCCATAGGCAACGGCGGTCATGGTCGGCACACCCACCTCATGCAGGCGCTGGATGGCCTGCCATTCCTGGCCGGCGCCGAGCACCGGCAGCTTGGCGGTGAACAGGTTCTTGAAGATCTCGCCCCAGCCGATGCCGCGGTGGATCTTGACGAAAAAGCCCTCGCCATCGACCTCGGTACGCAGCGTGCGGCGCCCTTCCAGCTCGCGGTACACCTCGCCTTGCAGCGCTTCCACGGCCTCGAAGGCGTCACGCCCGGCCCACAGGCGCTTGAAGGGTTCGGCCAGTATCAGCTTCATGCGGTCTCCTGCCCCAGGATCACGTCGGCAGCATGCTGCGGCATGCTGTACAGGTCAGCGGTCTCGGCAAAGGCCAGGCCGTTGCGCGACCACTCGGCGCGCGCTTGCGGCTCATCGAGCATGCGCTGCAGGTAGCGGTTGAGCTGCTCTTGCTCGAACGGCTCGTCGAGCACCAGGCCGCAGTCGGCCTCGGCGATGTAATGGGCGTAGCCGCAAACCTTGGACACCAGCACCGGCAGGCCGGCCACCAGGGCTTCGAGCAGCACCGTGCCGGTGTTCTCGTTGTAGGCCGGGTGAATCAGCAGGTCGGCGCCGAGCAGGAAGCGCGGGATGTCGCTGCGCCCCTTGAGGAACTGCACCTGGTCGCCCAGGCCCAGGGTGGCGCTTTGCAGCTGGAACACCTTGGGGTCGTCCTGGCCGATGACCATCAGCCTGGTGCGCTTGCGCAGCGCCGAGGGCAGCGCGGCCAGGGCCTTGAGGCTGCGGTCCACGCCCTTGGTCTTGAAGCCCGAACCGATCTGCACCAGCAGCAGGTCGTCATCGCCCAGGTTGAATTCCCGGCGAAACTCGGCGCGGATCTCGGCGGCATTGGCCGGCGCGCGGCGGTCCTGGGAAATACCTGGCGGCAGCAGGTGGAAGCGCTCCACCGGGGTGCCGTAATGCTTGATGAACAGCGGCTGCTGCACCTCGGAAATCATCAGCACTTGGGTGTGCGCGTCCTTGGCGAACACGGCCCGCTCGTACTCGGCAAAGTGCCGGTAGCGGCCCCAGCGCCGGTACAGGCCGCCACGCAGGGTCTGGGCCTTGTCCTCGAAGCAGCCGTCGGCGGCGTAGTACACGTCCAGCCCCGGCATCTTGTTGAAGCCCACCAGGCGGTCGACCGGGCGCTTGGCCAGGTCAGCAGCCATCCAGGCGCTGAGCTTCTCGTTGCGCCGGTGGTTGAACAGCGCCTTGACCGGCGCTACCAGCACCTCGAAGCCCGGCGGAATATCACCCTCCCAGATCAGCGTGTAGACGCGGATCTGGTGGCCCCGCTTCTGGCATTCCAGGGCAATGCGCATGAAGTCGCGCTGCAGCCCGCCGAAGGGGAAATACTTGTAAAGCACGAAAGCCAGTTGCATCAACGGACATCCTCAGCCAGCAGCAGCGCGCTCAAGCGGCTCGCCACATGCTCGGGATTCAGGCGAGTGAAGCACAGCGGCCACTCGCGTTTCAGATCGAACCGGCGCAGGTCGTCGGCGCTCGGTTTGTAGGTGCACTTTTTCTGCAGGCACGGCGCGCAGGGGAAGTCGCTGGCCTGGTGAACCTGGACGCGGCCATAGGCGCCGGTCAGGCCCGGGTTGGTCGGGCCGAACAGGGAAATGGTCGGCACATCCAACGCCGCGGCCAGGTGCCCAAGGCCGGTGTCCACCGCCACGCAGGCCTTGGCTGCCGCCAGCACGCGGGCGACGCCGGCAAGGTTCAACTTGGGCAGCACCTGGCAGTTGTTCAAGCCTTGGGCAATGCGCTCGGCACGGGCCTTCTCCGCCGGGTTGCCCCATGGCAGGCGCACTTGCAGCTTGCGCCGGCCCAGGCGTTCGGCCAGCTCGCGCCAGTAGGCTTCGGGCCAGTGCTTGGTCGCCCAGGTAGTGCCGTGCAGGAACACCACGTAGGGTGCCGCCGGCGGCAGTTGCAGGCGGTCGAGGTCCAGGCCGTAGTTGCCGATGCCTTCCGGCAGGTCGTAGGCCAGGGCCATGGCGAACAGCTGGCGCACACGCTCCACCGCATGCTGGCCGACCGCGACCGACAGGCGCCGGTCATAGAAGCGGCTGGCCAGGCCTTCACGCGCCGAGAAGCGGTCCAGGCCGGCCACCGGGGCCTTGACGTAGCGGGTCAGCCAGGCCGACTTGACCAGGCCCTGGGCGTCGATCACCAGGTCATACTTGTGCTCGCGCAGGCGCTGCTTGAAGGCCTTCCACTCGCCGCTCTTGAGGGTCTGCCAGAGGTTCTTGCGCCAGCGGCGGATGGCCACCGGGATGACCCGGTCGACCGCCGGATGCCGGCTGGGGATTTCGGCGAAGCCTTCTTCCACCACCCAGTCGAAGCGGATGCCCGGGATCGCGTGGGCGGCATCGGTGAGCGCCGGCAGGGTGTGGATCACATCACCCAGCGACGAGGTCTTGATGATCAGTACCCGCACTTAGTCGACCTCGGCCACGGCATCGATCAGGTTCGGCCCGCCCAGGCTGTGCAGGGCAGCGATGACTTTGCCCGGCTCCAGCAGGCGCAGGCAGTTGTAATGGCCGAAGCGGCAGGTGCGGTCGAAGCACGGGCTGCATTCGATGCCGGTGCGCACGATCTCCACCTGCTCTGCCAGCGGTGGCGTGAAGCCAGGCGACGTGGAGCCGTACACCGCCACCAGCGGGCGGTTCAGCGCGGCGGCCACGTGCATCAGGCCCGAATCGTTGGACACCACGGCATCGGCGCAGGACATCAGGTCGATGGCCTCGGCCAGCGAGGTTTCGCCCGCCAGGTTGTAGGACTCCTCCCGCAACCCCGGGATCAACCGGCCGCGGATCTGCTCGCCGACGGCGTGGTCGTTCTTCGAGCCGAACAGCCACACCTGCCAGCCCTGGCGAATCATCGCGTCGGCCACCTCGGCATAGTGCTCGGAAGGCCAGCGCTTGGCCTCGCCAAACTCGGCGCCGGGGCACAATGCCAACACCGGGCGGTCCAGCTCCAGGCCGAACTTGGCCATGGCCGCCTCGCGGCTCGCGGCTTCGATCTGCAGGCTGGGCCGCGGATAGGGCTGCGCCAGTTCGGCACCGGGCGCGTAGGCCAGGGCCATGAAGCGCTCGATCATCAGCGGGTAGCGGGCCTTGTCCAGCTTGCGCACGTCGTTGAGCAGGCCAAAGCGCATTTCGCCGCGCCAGCCGGTGCGCTTGGGGATGCCGGCGAAGAACGGCACCAGCGCCGACTTCAGCGAGTTGGGCAAAAGGATGGCCTGGTCGTACTGGCCGGCCAGGGACTTGCCGATGCGCCGGCGCGTGGCCAGCTCCAGCGCGCCGTGGCCGAGCGGGAAGCTCAAGGCCTGGCGCACCTCGGGCATGCGTTCGAGGATCGGCCGGCTCCACTCGGGGGCCAGGACGTCGATCACGCAGTCGGGGTGCTGCTGTTTCAGGCACTGGAACAGGGTCTGCGCCATCACCATGTCGCCGACCCAGCTGGGGCCAATGATCAGTATTCTCATGCTTAGTCCAGAAACGCTCGGGGAGGCTGCAGGCTGCATTACAGCCTGGCCTCCCCTCTTTATATTCAGGCTATGTGGCGGACAGTGTACCACCGAGGGGTAGATGCTGTTTGTGCTGGCCCCATCGCGGATAAATCCGCTCCTACAGGCGGCGTAGGCGCGGATTTATCCGCGGTGGGGCCAGCACAGACTTCAAGTCAACCCCAACTGCCCCCAGATCCGCCGCACTTCGCGGCGTTCATCGGCAAACTGCGTCGCGTCGATCACCCCGGCCTGCTTCTGCAGGGCCTGGCGGTGCGAAGCCGAACGAAACGCCTTGTACACCTCGCGCAGCAGGATCGCATCGCTGGCTGGCATCAACTGCGCCTGCTCCAGCTCTTCCAGAATGCGGATGTTATCGGTCCATCGGAGAATGGCCGGATGGTCGTGGGACCAGGCCAGAGCGGCGTATTGCACCATAAATTCGATATCGACGATACCGCCGGCGTCCTGCTTGATATCGAACGCCATGCCGTGGTCGAACGCATTGCTGGCAGTGCCTGCGGCCGTCGCCTTGGTGCCCAGGTTGTCGCGCATCTTGGCGCGCATCTCGCTGACTTCGACGCGCAGCTTGTCGAGGTCGCGCGGCTGCCCCAGCACCTTGGCGCGCACGCTCTCGAATGCCGCGGTCAGCTGCTTGCAGCCCACCAGCACGCGGGCCCGCACCAGCGCCTGGTGCTCCCAGGTCCAGGCTTCGTTCTGCTGGTAGCGCTCGAATGCGCCCAGCGAACTGACCAGCAGCCCCGAGGCGCCGGACGGGCGCAGGCGCATGTCGACGTCGTACAGCTGGCCGGAGTTGGTCTGGGTGGTCAGCAGGTGGATGATGCGCTGGCCCAGGCGGGTGTAGAACTGCGCGCTGTCGATCGGCTTGGCGCCGTCGGTTTCGGCCTGCGGGTCGCCATCGTGGATGAACACCAGGTCCAGGTCCGAGCCGTGGCCAAGCTCCAGGCCACCGACCTTGCCGTAGCCAATGATGATGAAGCCCGGGTCGCACAGGCTGCCGTCGCTGCGCTTGGGCTGGCCGTGGCGGGCCACGGTCTGGCGCCAGGCCAGTGCCAGCACCTGGTCGAGGATGGCCTCGGCCAGCCAGGTGAGGTAGTCGCTGACCTTCATCAGGCGCAGGTTGCCGCTGATTTCCGAGGCGGCCACGCGCAGGCTGTGGGCCAGCTTGAAGTGGCGCAGCGCTTCCATCTGCTGCTCGAGGTCGTCCTCGGGGATGCGCGTCAGCCGCTCGCGCAACTCGGCCGCCAGCTCCGGCGCCATCGGCGGGCTGAACAGCCGGCCTTCGTTGAGCAGCTCATCGAGCAGCAGCGGGTAGCGGGCGATCTGCTCGGCGATCCAGGGGCTGGCGGCGCACAAGGTCAGCAGCCGGCGCAGCGCGCTGGGGTTTTCGGTGAGCAGCACCAGGTAGGCAGAGCGCCGCGCCACGGCCTCGACCAGCGGCAAAACGCGCTCCAGCACCAGGTCCGGGTTATCGTGTTCCACAGCCTGGGCCAGCAGACGCGGGATGAAGGCATCCAGGCGTTCGCGGCCAATGCGCTGCATCGAGCGCAACTGCGGGCTGGCGCGCAGCCCGGTCAGGCGCCGCAGGGCTTCGGCCGGTTGCTCGAAGCCGGCCTCCTGCAACTGCCGGCAGGCGGCTTCTTCATCTTGTGCCTGCTCCCACAGCGGCGACCACTCGCCGCCCACCACCAGCTCGCCCTCGCCGTCTTCGTCATCCGGGTCGGCAATCACCTGGCGGAAGTGCCAGTCGACCCGGCCACGCCAGTGCATCAGGTGCTGATGGAAGCTGTCCCAGTCGGCATAGCCGAGCATGTAGGCCACCCGCGCACGGTCGAGGTCGCTGTCCGGCAGCATCTGCGTCTGGCGGTCGGCGATGGCCTGGATGGCATGCTCGGTGTAGCGCAGAAACTCATAGCCCTCGCGCAGCTCCAGCACCACCGCCGTCGGCAGGTAGCCCTGGCCCTCCAAAGTGGCCAGCACCTTGAGCAGCGGCCGCTGCTGCAGGCTCAGGTCGCGCCCGCCGTGGATCAACTGGAAGGCCTGGGCGATGAACTCCACCTCGCGGATGCCGCCGGCACCGAGCTTGATGTTGTCGGCCATGCCCTTGCGCCGCACTTCCTGCTGGATCAGCTGCTTCATGGTGCGCAGCGCTTCGATGGCCGAGAAGTCCAGGTAGCGGCGGTAGACGAACGGGCGCAGCATCTCCTGCAGCTGGGCGCCGGCGGCCTGATCGCCAGCCACCACCCGCGCCTTGATCATCGCGTAGCGTTCCCAGTCGCGGCCCTGGTCCTGGTAGTACTGCTCCAGGGCATTGAAGCTGAGCACCAGGGCACCGGCCGAGCCATAGGGGCGCAGGCGCATGTCGACGCGGAACACGAAGCCGTCGACGGTGACCGGGTCGAGCGCCTTGATCAGGCGCTGGCCCAGGCGGGTGAAGAACTCCTGGTTGTCCAGCGAACGCTTGACCCCTTCGGTCTCGCCGCCTTCGGGGAAGGCGAAGATCAGGTCGATGTCCGACGACAGGTTCAGCTCCACCGCCCCCAGCTTGCCCATGCCCAGCACCACCATGTGCTGCGGCTGGCCGCTGCGGTTGCCGATCGGCGTGCCGAACTGCTGGCAATGGCGCGGGTACAGCCATTGATAGGCTTCGTCGATGGCCGAATCGGCAAGGTCGGACAGGTCGCGGCAGGTTTCGCCGAGTTCGGCCTGGCGGGTGATGTCGCGCCAGATGATGCGCAGCTGCTGGCGGTTGCGCTCGCGGCGCAGGTTGCGCGCCAGCTCCTCTTCACTCTGCGCCGCCTGGGCTGCGGCGGCGACGTGCCCGCGCAACTCGCCCGCAGCATAACGCCGCTCCAGCTCGCCGCTGGCCAGCAGCGCAAACAGCAGCGCCGGCTCGCGCTGGGCCAGGCCGAGGACGAAGTCGCTGGCCGCCGCCACCTGGTCGAATTGCAGGCGTTGCGCCGCGCTCCAGCTGTTCAGGTCCAGCTCAGGATGGCCAGCCAGGGCATCGAGCAGAAACTGCTGGTTGCGCGCGACCAGCGGTTGCAGGGTGGCAGGCAGTTCGAGCGGCAAAGGCAGGCGCATGGTCTATCCTTGATCGGCGTGAAAGAGAGGGGTAAATGCGGCCACGGGGAGGCTGGACCACGGTTGGACTGTCGTACAAAAGTTGGAAATAGCTGAAAAAAACGAATCATTGGCAATAAACATCAAGAATCACCCGTTCGCGACACAAAGCCAACCAACATGAACGTTTTTCCTCACAAGCCAAGGTGCGACCAAACGTCGCATTTGTGTAGTTTTACTACTACCCCGACCGTGCAAAAGCATGAAATGCGAAAGCAAATGTAGTAAAACTACACGCCGCCGGTGCACACTCCGGCAATCCAAGAATTCACGACGTCTGCCCATAAGGCCAGTCGCAAACTCAGGCCCCCGATTCTGGTGGCCTTTCCGCCCTGGAGCAAGCCATGCAAGACCTCGATCCAATCGAAACCCAGGAATGGCTGGATGCCCTGGAGTCGGTCCTCGACAAAGAAGGCGAAGACCGCGCTCATTACCTGATGACCCGCATGGGCGAGCTGGCCACCCGCAGTGGCTCCCAGCTGCCATACGCAATCACCACGCCATACCGCAACACCATCCCTGTCACCCACGAAGCACGCATGCCTGGCGACCTGTTCATGGAACGCCGCATTCGCTCGATGGTGCGTTGGAACGCGCTGGCCATGGTGATGCGCACCAACCTGAAGGATTCGGACCTGGGCGGCCACATCTCCAGCTTCGCCTCCAGCGCCACCCTGTACGACATCGGCTTCAACTACTTCTTCCAGGCCCCGACCGAAGAACACGGCGGCGACCTGATCTTCTTCCAGGGCCACGCTTCGCCAGGCGTCTACGCCCGTGCCTTCATGGAAGGGCGCATCAACGAAGACCAGATGAACAACTTCCGTCAGGAAGTGGACGGCAAAGGCCTGTCTTCGTACCCGCACCCCTGGCTGATGCCTGACTTCTGGCAGTTCCCGACCGTTTCCATGGGTCTGGGCCCGATCCAGGCGATCTACCAGGCGCGCTTCATGAAGTACCTGGAAGCCCGTGGCTTCATCCCGGCCGGCAAGCAGAAGGTCTGGTGCTTCATGGGCGACGGCGAGTGCGACGAGCCGGAATCCCTGGGCGCGATCGCCCTGGCTGGCCGCGAGAAGCTGGACAACCTGATCTTCGTCATCAACTGCAACCTGCAGCGCCTCGACGGCCCGGTTCGCGGCAACGGCAAGATCATCCAGGAACTCGAAGGCGTGTTCCGTGGCGGTGGCTGGAACGTCAACAAGGTCGTCTGGGGCCGCTTCTGGGACCCACTGTTCGCCAAGGACACCAACGGTGCCCTGCAGCGCCGCATGGACGAAGTCATCGACGGCGAGTACCAGAACTACAAGGCCAAAGACGGCGCCTACGTGCGTGAGCACTTCTTCAACACCCCAGAGCTCAAGGCCATGGTCGAAGACCTGTCCGACGACGAGATCTGGAAGCTCAACCGTGGCGGCCACGACCCGTACAAGGTCTATGCGGCCTACCACCAGGCGGTCAACCACAAAGAGCAGCCGACCGTCATCCTGGCCAAGACCATCAAGGGTTACGGTACCGGTGCTGGCGAAGCCAAGAACACCGCGCACAACACCAAGAAGGTCGACGTCGACAGCCTGCGTCACTTCCGTGACCGCTTCGACATCCCGGTCAAGGATGCCGAGCTTGAGAACCTGCCGTTCTTCAAGCCAGAAGAAGGTTCCGCCGAAGCCAAGTACCTGGCCGAGCGCCGCGCCGCACTGGGTGGTTTCGTGCCTCAGCGCCGTGCCCAGAGCTTCAGCGTGCCGACCCCGCCACTGGAAACCCTGAAGGCGATCCTGGACGGTTCGGGCGACCGCGAAATCTCCACCACCATGGCCTTCGTGCGTATCCTCGCGCAGCTGGTCAAGGACAAGGAAATCGGCCAGCGCATCGTCCCGATCATCCCGGACGAAGCCCGTACCTTCGGCATGGAAGGCATGTTCCGCCAGCTGGGCATCTACTCGTCGGTCGGCCAGCTCTACGAGCCAGTCGATAAAGACCAGGTGATGTTCTACCGCGAAGACAAAAAGGGCCAGATCCTCGAGGAAGGCATCAACGAAGCCGGCGCCATGTCGTCGTTCATCGCTGCCGGTACCTCGTACAGCTGCCACAACCAGCCGATGCTGCCGTTCTACATCTTCTACTCGATGTTCGGCTTCCAGCGTATCGGCGACCTGGCCTGGGCCGCTGGCGACAGCCGTACCCGTGGCTTCCTGATCGGCGGTACCGCCGGCCGTACCACCCTCAACGGTGAAGGCCTGCAGCACGAAGACGGCCACAGCCACATGATGGCCGGGACCATCCCGAACTGCCGCACCTATGATCCGACCTACGGCTACGAGCTGGCGGTGATCATCCAGGACGGCATGAAGAAGATGACCGAAGAGCAGCAGGACATCTTCTACTACATCACCGTGATGAACGAGTCCTACCAGCAGCCAGCCATGCCGGCCGGTGTCGAGGAAGGCATCATCAAGGGCATGTACCTACTCGAGGAAGACACCCGCGAAGCCGCGCACCACGTACAGCTGATGGGCTCCGGCACCATCCTGCGCGAAGTTCGCGAAGCGGCGAAGATCCTGCGTGAAGAGTTCAACGTCGGTGCCGACGTGTGGAGCGTCACCAGCTTCAACGAACTGCGTCGCGACGGCCTGGCCGTGGAACGCGCCAACCGCCTCAAGCCTGGCCAGAAGCCACAGCAGACCTACGTCGAGCAGTGCCTGGCCGGCCGCAAAGGCCCGGTTGTCGCCTCTACCGACTACATGAAGCTGTTCGCCGAGCAGATTCGCCAGTGGGTACCGAGCAAAGAGTTCAAAGTCCTGGGTACCGACGGTTACGGTCGCAGCGACAGCCGCAAGAAGCTGCGTCACTTCTTCGAAGTCGACCGCCACTTCGTGGTGCTGGCTGCCCTGGAAGCCTTGGCCGACCGTGGCGAGATCGAACCGAAGGTGGTGGCCGACGCCATCGTCAAGTTCGGCATCGATCCGGACAAGCGCAACCCACTGGACTGCTGAGGAGTATTTTTAAGTGAGCGAACTCATTCGCGTACCTGACATCGGCAGCGGTGAAGGTGAAATCATCGAGCTGTTCGTCAAGGTCGGTGACCGTATCGAGGCCGACCAGAGCCTGCTGACCCTGGAGTCCGACAAGGCCTCCATGGAGATCCCGGCGCCCAAGGCCGGTGTCATCAAGGAACTGAAGGTCAAGCTGGGCGACCGCCTGAAAGAAGGCGACGAACTGCTGGTGCTGGAAGCCGAGGGCGCCGCTGCGGCGCCCGAGGCTCCGGCCGCGGCCCCTGCTGCTGCACCGGCTGCGGCTGAAAAGCCTGCCGAAGCCGCCCCTGCGCCTGCTGCAGCCCCGGCTGCCGCCAGCGTGCAGGACATCCACGTGCCGGACATCGGCTCGTCGGGCAAGGCCAAGATCATCGAAGTGCTGGTCAAGGTCGGCGACACCGTCGAAGCCGACCAGTCGCTGATCACCCTGGAGTCCGACAAGGCCTCCATGGAGATCCCGTCGCCGGCTGCTGGCGTGGTCGAAGAAGTGCTGTGCAAGCTAGAAGATGAAGTCGGCACTGGCGACCTGATCTTCAAGCTCAAGGTGGCTGGCGCTGCCCCGGCTGCCGCACCGGCTCCGGCCGCTGCCGCACCTGCCAAGGCTGAAGCGGCGCCTGCTCCAGCTGCCGCGCCTGCCGCTGCCGCCCCGGCCGCTGCCCCTGCACCGGTTGCCAGCGCACCGGCTGCCGGCAGCAACGCCAAGGTTCACGCAGGCCCGGCGGTCCGCCAGCTGGCCCGTGAGTTCGGCGTCGAGCTGGGCGCTGTCGCGGCCACCGGCCCGCACGGCCGCATCCTGAAAGAAGACGTGCAGGTCTACGTCAAGGCGATGATGCAGAAGGCCAAGGAAGCACCAGCAGCCGCTGGCGCGACCGGCGGCGCTGGCATCCCGCCGATCCCGGCCGTGGACTTCAGCAAGTTCGGTGAAGTGGAAGAAGTGGCCCTGACCCGCCTGATGCAGGTCGGTGCCGCCAACCTGCACCGCAGCTGGCTGAACGTGCCGCACGTGACCCAGTTCGACTCCGCCGACATCACCGAGCTCGAAGCCTTCCGCGTTGCGCAGAAGGCCGTGGCCGAGAAGGCTGGCGTCAAGCTGACCGTGCTGCCGCTGCTGCTCAAGGCCTGCGCCTTCCTGCTCAAGGAACTGCCGGACTTCAACAGCTCGCTGGCGCCAAGCGGCAAGGCCATCATCCGCAAGAAGTACGTGCACATCGGCTTTGCCGTGGACACCCCGGACGGCCTGCTGGTCCCTGTGATCAAGAACGTCGACCAGAAGAGCCTGCTGCAGCTGGCTGCCGAAGCTGCCGCGCTCGCCGAGAAGGCCCGCACCAAGAAGCTGTCGGCCGACGACATGCAGGGCGCCTGCTTCACCATCTCCAGCCTCGGCCACATTGGCGGCACCGGCTTCACGCCGATCGTCAACGCGCCTGAGGTGGCGATCCTCGGTGTGTCCAAGGCAACCATGCAGCCGGTCTGGGATGGCAAGGCCTTCCAGCCGAAGCTGATGCTGCCGCTGTCGCTGTCCTACGATCACCGCGTGATCAACGGCGCCGCCGCCGCGCGCTTCACCAAGCGCCTGGGCGACGTGCTGGGCGATATCCGCACCATGCTGCTGTAACACGCAGCCAGCCTGCCTCCCTTCGCGGAGGCAGGTACCCTTTTCGAGCTGCCACGCTCGTACCTCAACCCCGTCATCTGGCGGGGCTTTTTTTTGCCTGCGATTTTTTGGGAGGGCTTTGCCCTCCTTTCGCGACACAAGGCCGCTCCTACAGACAGATCGCGGTCATCTGTAGGAGCGGCCTTGTGTCGCGAAAGGGTCGCAAAGCGGCCCCCATTTTCCAGCACCCCTAAGGATTCCCGCCCTGCCGCCGAAAACATATACATGACACCCCACATGGCCGCTTGCCAGCCTTGGGGACATGATGCAACCTTGCCAGATGCGCCGCCGCCCAGGCCGCGTCTCCCTCTTCAAGCGAGTCTTCGATGAAAAGCCAACCCGATGCCGCCAGCCGTGTGGCGGCCGAGGTCGTCACGCAGCTTCCCGTGCCCTCGCGGCTCGGCATGCTGCGTTTCGAAAGGCTCAACGAAGCCACCTGGGCCATGCTCTACCTCGACCCGGCCTGCGAGCAGCAGTTCGGCCTGCCGGCCTCCGACCTGTGCGCGCTGATCGACGCGCCGTATGCCAGCCTCATGGAGCCCGAGGCGCGCTACCGCCTGCACGACGACATCCAGCTGCAGCTCAACCAGCGCAGCTACTACCGCGTGCGCTACAGCCTGCACGCCCAGGCGCGCACCCTGCGCGTGCTGGAAACCGGCGAAGCCTTCAAGCAGCACAACCGCCAGCTGCTGCGCGGCTTCCTCACGGTGCTGGACGACGAAGACGACGAGCTCGATGCCACGGCCCTGGAATCACGCAACAACCGCCTGGAACTGGCCCTGCAACTGAACCAGCGCGCTCAGCAGGAGCAGCTCGAACACCTGGAGCGCGTGCGCGGCCAGCAGGACCTGATCCTGCGCCTGGCCCGCCAGCGCTACAGCGCCGAGAACTCGCTGCTCGAAGCCGCGCAGCTGATCACCCGCAGCGCCTGCGAAATCTACAAGGTCGACAGCGCCAGCATCTGGCACCTGGAAGACCAGCGCCTGGAGCCGATCAGCGCCTGGCTGCGCAACGAGCAGGTGCATCGCCTGCCCGAGGCCATCGACGCCAGCCGCTTCCCCGACTACCTGGACGCCCTCCACGCCAGCCGCGCCATCGATGCGCACAACGCCAACCACGACCCGCGCACCCGTGAGCTGGCCGCAAGCCTGCTGGCCGACAACAACGCCATGCTCGACGCCAGCATCCGCGTCGATGGCCAGGTGGTCGGCGTGCTGTGCCTGGAGCAGACCGGCCAGCCACGGGCCTGGCAGTCGGATGAAATCGCCTTTGCCGGCGAGCTGGCCGACCAGTTCGCCCAGGTCATCACCAACCACAACCGGCGCACCGCCGCCAGCGCCCTGCACCTGTTCCAGCGCGCCGTGGAACAAAGCGCCAGCGCCTTTTTGCTGGTCAACCGCGACGGCGTGGTGGAGTACGTCAACCCCAGCTTCACGGCGATCACCCAGTACAGCACCGAGGAAGTCCAGGGCCACCACCTGGCCGAGCTGCCAGCGCTGGAAAACCTCAGCGAACTGCTGTTCGACTCGCCGTCGAGCCTGGCCATGGGCAACAGCTGGCAAGGCGAATTCAAGAGCCGGCGCAAGAACCTGGAGCCCTACTGGGGCCAGCTGTCGATCTCCAAGGTGTATGGCGACAACCGCGAGCTGACCCACTACATCGGCATCTACGAAGACGTCACCCAGACCAAGCTGGCCCAGCAGCGCATCGAGCGCCTGGCCTACACCGACAACCTGACCAACCTGGGCAACCGCCCGGCCTTCATCCGCAGCCTCGACGAACGCTTCGCCCGCGAAGGCGAAAGCCCCACCTGCCTGCTGCTGGTGGACATCGACAACTTCAAGCGGATCAACGACAGCCTCGGCCACCAGACCGGCGACAAGCTGCTGATCAGCCTGGCCCGGCGCCTGCGCAACAGCCTCAGCGCCGGCGGCGTGCTGGCGCGCTTTGCCAGCAACGAATTCGCCGTGCTGCTCGACGAAACCAGCCTGGAAGACGGCCAGGGCGTTGCCCTGCAACTGCTGCGCACGCTCGACAAGCCGATGTTCGTCGACAACCAGCTGATCAACGTGACCGCCTCGGTGGGCCTGGCCTGCGCGCCGCTGCACGGCAGCGACCCGACCAGCCTGATGAAGAACGCAGGCCTGGCCCTGCACAAGGCCAAGGCCAATGGCAAGCACCAGGTGCAGGTGTTCACCGAGGTGCTCAATGCCGAGGCCAGCTACAAGCTGTTCGTCGAGAACAACCTGCGCCGCGCCCTGACCCAGAACGAGCTGGAGGTGTTCTACCAGCCCAAGCTGTGCCTGCGCAGCGGCCGCCTGCTGGGCCTGGAGGCGCTGCTGCGCTGGAACCACCCCGAGCGCGGCATGATCCGCCCCGACCAGTTCATCAGCGTGGCCGAAGAAACCGGCCTGATCATCCCCATCGGCAAGTGGGTGGTGCGCCAGGCATGCCGCATGAGCCAGCAGCTGCGCGAGGCCGGCATGGGCAATTTGCACGTGGCCATCAACCTCTCGCCCAAGCAGTTCTCCGACCCCGACCTGGTGGCCTCGATCGGCTCGATCCTCAAGGAAGAAGCCCTGCCCCCGCACCTGCTGGAGCTGGAGCTGACCGAAGGCCTGCTGCTGGAGGCCACCGAAGACACCCACCGCCAGCTCGACGAGCTCAAGGCCCTGGGCCTGACCCTGGCCATGGACGACTTCGGCACCGGTTACTCGTCGCTGAGCTATCTGAAGAAGTTTCCGATCGACATCATCAAGATCGACCGCAGCTTCATCAACGAGATCCCCGACAACCAGGACGACATGGAGATCACCTCGGCGGTGGTGGCCATGGCCCACAACCTCAAGCTCAAGGTGGTAGCCGAGGGGATCGAGACGTCGGAGCAGCTGGCGTTCTTGCGCCGGCACCGCTGCGATGTGGGCCAGGGGTACCTGTTCGACCGGCCGATTCCGGGGCGTGAGCTGGCGGAAAAACTCAAGCGCTATCCGCGCGGTCCAATGGACTGACAGCTGCGTAAAGCTCGGGCACTATAGAGTCCATTCGGGCCTCATCGCGGATAAATCCGCTCCTACACGCATTTGTAGGAGCGGATTTATCCGCGATGAGACCAACACCTATCCAACTGAAAACACAGAGGAACGGCCATGGTCCTGCGTTCGGAAATCCTGGTGAACAAAAACGTCATGCCAACCGCCGAGCAAGCCCTGCCCGGCCGCGAAACCCCGATGAGCCTGCCCGAGTTCCACTACGTGTTCGAAGGCACCCCCCTGCTCGGCCCGTTCTTAGAAGGCAGCGTCGACTTCGCCATCTTCGGCCTGGGCTGCTTCTGGGGCGCCGAGCGCCGCTTCTGGCAGCGTGAAGGCGTGGTCAGCACCGTGGTCGGCTATGCCGGCGGCTTCACCCCTAACCCCACCTACGAAGAAGTCTGCTCCGGCCTGACCGGCCACACCGAAGTGGTGCTGGTGGTGTTCGACAAGGACCGCGTCAGCTACCGCGAGCTGCTGGCGATGTTCTGGGAGCTGCACAACCCGACCCAGGGCATGCGCCAAGGCAACGACATCGGCACCCAGTACCGTTCGGCCATCTACTGCACCTCGCCAGAGCAGCTCGCCGAAGCCAAGGCCAGCCGCGACACCTTCCAGGCCGAGCTGACCAAGGCCGGCTACGGCGAGATCACCACCGAGATCGACCAGGCGCCGACCGTGTACTTCGCCGAGGCCTACCACCAGCAGTACCTGGCCAAGAACCCGGAAGGCTACTGCGGCATCGGCGGCACCGGCGTGTGCTTGCCACCCAGCCTGCAAGGCAACTGAGCCATGGCCACGATGACCCTGTTCCACTCGCCGCTGTCGCCATTCGTGCGCAAGGTCATGGTGGTGCTGCACGAGACCGGCCAGCTTGACCGGGTGGCCCTGCAGCCAGTGAACATCAGCCCGGTGAGCGGCGACGCGCAGCTCAACCAGGGCAACCCGATCGGCAAGATCCCGGCCCTGCGCCTGGAAGACGGCACCGTGCTGCACGACAGCCGGGTCATCTGCGAGTACCTGGACCTGCAGCATGTGGGCAACCCACTGCTGCCCCGCGAGGGCTCGGCGCGCTGGCGGCGCATGACCTTGGCGTCCCAGGCCGATGCGATCATGGATGCGGCGGTGTCGTCGCGCTATGAAAGCTTCCTGCGCCCGGAGGCCAAGCGCTGGGAGGGCTGGCTGCAGGCGCAGGGCGAGAAGATCCGCCGCAGCCTGGCCAACCTGGAGCAGGAGCACCTGCCGGAGCTGATGTCGGGCTTCGACCTGGCGGCGATTGGCGTGGCCTGTGCGCTGGGGTATCTGGATTTGCGCCAGCCTGATTTCGGTTGGCGCGAGCGCCAGCCGGGGTTGGCGGCGTGGTATGCCGAGGTGAGCGAGCGGCCGTCGATGCTCGCCACTGCGCCGACAGCCTGACAGACCGCAATCGCCGGCAAGCCGGCTCCCACAGGTAGACCACAGCGTTCGAGAACTGTGGTGTACCTGTGGGAGATTCTATGGTTGGGGGCAAAGTTTTTTGCCCCCGTTACTGATGTATTCGCTTTGGTTTTTCATCAGGGCGAACGCAATTCTGGCTAATTTCCGGGACAGGATGACGAGG
>NZ_BQIP01000030.1 GCF_021602585.1 Pseudomonas faucium | reverse complement strand
AGCATGGCCCCCGCCCCGCCCACGGCTTGTTCGGGAGTGCTCTTCAGCTGGCTGCCCAAGGTATTGAGCCGATTGGCCTGCGCCTCGGGCGCCTGCACCTGGCCTTGTTGCTTCTGGTTCTGCATGGCCGACACGGCATTGGCGGCGTCGCTGAGGTTGAAGGCGAACACCGGGCTTGCGGCCAGGGTCATCAGGGTTGCCAGGGTGAATGCTTTCATCGGGAGGGACCTCGTGGGCCGGGATGGCCGGGGAAACGAGGCGTTTGACTTGGGGTTGGAGGGTTTGTTCCGCACCAACTGTCGTCAATTGTTCAACGCCGCTAATCGATATGCCTTCCTGACATTTTTGCTAGTAGCCAGTGCATTGAGGAGAGCCAATACTGTAGTTCCCCCCACGTGCAGGGCTTTGCCATGGAAAAGTGTGTAGACAGAACGAGGCTCTTTTATAGAGGGAAAGAACTTGCCACTGTGAGAAGGGGGAACCGCGACCTCGGGATTTTCCGCGGATACAATCAATGCCTTGCTGAACAGGATAGCGATAGCATTCGCTTGCTATGCGCGGATGAAAACGGCTCTGTTCTATGCGTGGAAGATGACGCCGAGCGCGAAGCGCATATTTTTACCGCCTACGGCTACGCTGCAACGATGCCATCAACCAAGACACTGAATGGCTTCAATGGTGAAATGCTAGAGCCTTTGATACAAAGTTACTTGTTGGGCGCAGGTTATAGGGCGTTCACCCCCACCCTGCTACGTTTCCACTGCCCTGACAATTTGAGCCCGTTTGGCCTAGGGGGCTTGAACGCTTATGCCTACTGCAATGGGGATCCGGTAAACACGACCGACCCAAGCGGACACTCCGGCTTTTTCAGGAGATTATCCAAGGGCATTAGAAATAGGCTTGGCTTGAGGCGTCCACGGCAATCCCCCAACCTACCCACAACGGCTCAGGCACCCAGCATTGCCCCACAAGCCAGTAGTCCGGAACAAAATCGAAGATCAAGGTTTCCGATGGATAACGTATCCGTCAATACTTATTCTATGATTTCCATGACTGAAACGCTGTCCTCACTTCACACATCGCTATCCTCGAGCCAAAGCGCAACGAGTCGTTTTACTACCGACAACCCTGAGCGCATTCCAAGCGGGTTTACTGTGGGTGATATAGACTCCTGGGTAACGGACCCTCGATTCAGTGTGAACGACCCCCAACTCATCCCCGACGACCTCACGATAGACTCAGTGAACGCAAGCCTTGTCACTCAGCACAACGGGAGAATTAAAAGCAAAATACTTAAAACCGCCGTTGAGGACTTTCCAGCCGATCGCGGATATATAGTTAACGGGAAGTATTATACTTCCGCTCAAAGAATCCAAAACCGCATCCGGCGTCGAAATAAATAATCCAGGCTTCATCGCCGGGGGCTGCCTTCACACATTTCGTGTCCTTCGCTGTAATGGGAAGATCACGCTGAGCGGTTTTTCCGCAAAAAATCTACGATTTATCCTATTTCTTGTAGGACGTTTCTGAAACATACTGCCGTCCCCCTCAAGCCATTGCGGTGACCTGGGTTGCGCACTAGTCTCGGGCGGTCGTTGCGCAAGCGGCGACCGGCTTTGACAGGCCGACTAGGTCAAAAAGCAGATGGCTTTGCCTTTATGGCGGCTGTGCGTGGGGCACCTCGTGTGCGCCGGGTGCTTTTGCTTTTTGTTCCTACCGGTCTGTCAACCCATGCACAGCTGCCACCCTCTTGTTTGACAGCAGATGGTGGTGGCCTTTTTTCAGGAACAAAAATGATGCTGAAAATCGTCCCCGATCCACCTCACAACTCCCATTCCCTCGAAGACACCCTCCTCCAGGCCACGGACTATGCCCTGTGCGCCCAGACCGTCGCGCACCAGGCAATTCTGTTGCAACCCAAGTCGCCGGTTTCGATTCTGATGATGGCCACGATGCATGAACTCGAAGCGCTGCGGGTGCTGCTCGAGTCGGCGCTGATCCAGGTGCAGATGCCGGCGGAGCCGCGGACGCTGCACTAGGGTTGAGGCCATGTGTTGCCTGGTCTGGCCTCATCGCCGGCAAGCCGGCTCCCACAGGGAAAGCCACAGGCCTCAGGCCATGCGCAGGGCCTTGTGGGAGCCGGCTTGCCGGCGATGAGGCCAGGCGATAAAGCACTTTCAGGGAGATCGAACAATGACCACTGACAACACCAAAACCACCGTAGGCAAGACCTTCTTCTTCCAGGCCCAAGGCCAAACCCAACCACTGTTCTGCATCGCCCCTGGCATCCCCTGCCAAAGTGCCCGCGAACAAGCCTCGGAGCTGATGGGCTATGTGCGCGACATGACCCTCACCGGCCTGATGGAAGGCGACCAGCAACTGCTCTGGGCCTCTCACTACCTGAGCGCAATGGCCAAGGCGCTGCTCGATGATGCCGAGCTTGGAATGATGCACTGATAGGCCCAATGCCGGGGCAAGGGCGCGAGCGAATGCCCCGGCGGCACCTGTTATTTTTGCCAGTTTCATTAATCTGGCGGCTGTTCAAAATGACCCCTGGGACAACGTTTCCATCATCGCTGCAGGGGGCCGAAGCCATGAGCAGGTCATTGAACGACACACTGTTCTTCTACCAACGCGACAAGCTCGTCAGCCTAAGACAGGGCAGCCAGCAGCGCACCATCTTGCGCAGTGCCGACTTTCCCTTAGCCGAATGGCAGGCCGGGGACACATCGGAAAGAGGGCTACTGGCCATTGATGAAAAAGGCTCTGTGCTCGAGGTCCAGGTGGCAAACGAAGCAGAGCAACACCATTATTCCGCCTATGGCCATGCCCCGAACCTTCCCTCGGCCCTGACATCGCTCAGTTTCACTGGCGAACACTGCTACTTGCGCCTGGGCGCCTATTTATTAGGTAAAGGCCAGCGCGCCTACCAACCAACACTGATGCGATTCTTTTCCCCCGATTATCTAAGCCCTTTTGCAGCAGGCGGGTTGAACGCCTACGGGTATTGCAACGGCGACCCTATAAACCAAATAGACCCATCCGGCACTTCACCGATAAAGTTCAGAGCGCCCGCTTCCAACGCACCCGTGCAAAAGCCTGCGTACTCTCAGAACGCCGCTATGCAAGCTGCCCAATACACTAGCTCAGCACCACTGGGCGCTAAAAGCGCCTTACCACAGCAACGCCAGCTTGACAGCAAGACGCAGAGCGTTCCTTACCGCCCAACCGATGAACGCGCCCATGCAGAATTAATCATGCGAGAACTTAGCGTCTTAGAACCCACGCGATCCGCACTAATAAAAGAAGTGTCAAAACTTAATGCTGGCATTCTTGAAAAACAAATCATCCATCAATTCGTTCCCCGGCAAGAGAAAACCAAAGTCGCACAGCTTAGAGATAAAATTGACATATTTAGAAAGAAAATCAACGCCTCAAACGATGAATTGAAAAAGATTCGCGGCTAGCGCCTGTAGATAACCCACCCGATACTCGACGTGCAGCACTCAAGGATCCGAAGCCATGAGCAAATCATTGAGCAACACCCAGTTTTTCTACCAAGGCGACAAGCTGATCACCGTCAAACACGGCGACCAGCACCGCGCTATCTTCCGCAATGCCGCGATGCCGCTGGCCGAGGTGCAGGCCGGCGAAGCCTCCAGCGCCGGGCTGCTGGCAACGGACGACAAAGGGTCTGTGCTGCAGGTGGCTAGCGAAGAGGAAGAGGAGCCTCATGCCTATTCAAGTTATGGCCATGACCCCACCTTGCCTTCTCCCCTGACGCTGCTTGGGTTCAATGGCGAGCGTTATGACCACGCTATTACAGGGTCATTGTTAGGCAATGGTTACCGGGGTTTCAACTCGACACTCATGCGCTTTTGCGCGCCTGATAGCTGGGGCCCTTTTTCAGTGGCAGGGCTGAACACTTACTGTTATTGCCTAGGTGATCCTGTCAACCACGTCGACCCGTCAGGCCATATTCGCCTGCCCATGCTGGCAAAAGCCATTACCAAATTTCTTGGACTCCGCCAGCGCCCATTGCCTTTCACCGGTACCAACGCAATGATGGTCATCGTTTCATCCCTACCTCGGCCATCTCGGCAGCGAATGCCCGTCGCGCCAAGCCCAAGGCCAGTGACAGCCCCCCACTCAAGCATTCAGGCACCACAGCAAGCGCTACGGGAGCCCGCTCCCATTCAGCTACCTCGTCAGCCACTTCAAGGCACTGTGCCTCGAGCGCGCCGCTATTCTTCCGACTCCTCGATGTCAACAGACGCTTCAACAGACTCCACACCGACGGGCAGTCGCGCTGCCAGTCCCACCCTCCCCGACTTCGTGCAACATGCACTGGACTTGAGAAGTAGCGCTTACTACAGCCGACGGTTCGATTATTGAAGTGCAAAAAAAACCCCTCATCTGAGGGGTTTTTCTAATTCACATCACGCCGCACTGAAGGTCTTGTGCGGATCGATCACAAACTTCTTCGGCACACCCGCATCGAACTCGCCATACCCTTCCGGCGCCTGATCCAGGCTGATGACCTGCACGCCAACGACTTCAGCGATATTGATGCGATCCCACATGATCGCCTGCATCAGCTGGCGGTTGTACTTCATGGTCGGGGTCTGGCCGGTGTGGAAGCTGTGCGACTTCGCCCAGCCCAGGCCGAAGCGGATGCTCAGCGCGCCGATCTTGGCGGCGGCATCGACCGCGCCCGGGTCTTCGGTCACGTACAGGCCCGGGATACCGATGCTGCCGGCAACGCGGGTCACTTGCATCAGCGAGTTCAGCACGGTGGCCGGGGCCTCGTGCTTGGCGCCTTCATGGCCGTGGCCGCGGGCCTCGAAGCCCACCGCGTCGACCGCGCAATCGACTTCGGGCTCGCCGAGGATGTCGACGATCTGCTCGTGCAGCGGGGTGTCCTTGGACAGGTCAACCACTTCGAAGCCCTGGGCCTTGGCGTGCGCCAGGCGCGCCGGGTTGAGGTCGCCGACGATGACGCAGGCCGCGCCCAGCAGGCGCGCCGAAGCCGCAGCCGCCAAACCGACGGGGCCGGCACCGGCGACGTAAACGGTGCTGCCTGGGCCAACACCAGCGGTGACGGCGCCGTGGTAGCCGGTCGGCAGGATGTCGGACAGGCAGGTCAGGTCGCGGATCTTCTCCATGGCCTTGTCGCGGTCCGGCAGTTTCAGCAGGTTGAAGTCGGCGTAGGGCACCAGCACGTATTCGGCCTGGCCGCCGGGCCAGTCGCCCATGTCGACATAGCCATAGGCACCCCCGGCGCGGGCAGGGTTTACGGTCAGGCACACACCGGTGTGCATCTCTTTGCACGAGCGGCAGCGGCCGCAGGCGACGTTGAACGGTACCGACACCAAGTCACCGATCTTCAGGCGCTCGACATCACGCCCCATCTCGACGATTTCACCGGTGATTTCGTGGCCCAGGACCAGGCCGACCTGGGCCGTGGTGCGGCCGCGGACCATGTGCTGGTCGGAGCCGCAGATGTTGGTGGAGACCACCTTGAGGATGACGCCGTGTTCGATCTTCTTGCCGCGCGGGTCCTGCATTTTCGGGTAGTCGATCTTCTGTACTTCGACCTTGCCAGCGCCGAGATACACCACTCCACGATTGCCAGACATGCTCTTACCTCGCTTGATTTGTATTTATGCAGCGGTGGTTGAACGCGCCGCCATCCGTGGGCGGCATCGGGTACTGGGATGCAGGGAATTGTGGGCCTGATGGGCGATGTCGCAGTGACTGGAAGCGACAGGGAGATACCTTTTTACGGCAGCCCCAAAGGGGTGGGGCCAATCGCCGGCAAGCCGGCTCCCACAGACCTGTGGGAGCCGGCTTGCCGGCGATAAGGCCCGAACAGCCTCTACAGAACGACCGTCCGGTTGGCATTGAGAAACACCCGCCGCTCGATGTGATACCCCACCGCCCGCGCCAGGGTCAGGCATTCGATATCCCGCCCCTTGGCAATCAAGTCCTCGGGGTAATGGCTGTGGTCCACCACCTCCACGCCCTGGGCGATGATCGGCCCTTCGTCCAGGTCGTTGTTGATGTAGTGCGCGGTCGCCCCAACCATCTTCACGCCCTTGTTGTACGCCTGGTGATAAGGCTTGGCGCCTTTGAAGCCGGGCAACAACGAGTGGTGGATGTTGATCGCCCAGCCATCGAGCCTGCGGCACAGCTCGGGCGACAGCACCTGCATGTAGCGGGCAAGGATCACCAGCTCGGCGCCACTTTCCTCGATCACCTGCAGCACCTTGCGCTCTTGCGCCGGCTTGTCCTTGGGGTCGAGGGCGAAGTGGTAATAGGGGATCTTGTGCCAGTGCGCCAGGGGTTCGAGGTCGGGGTGGTTGGACACCACCGCAACCACGTCCATGCCCAGCTGGCCGATGCACTGGCGATACAGCAAATCGTTCAGGCAGTGGTCGGCCTTGGACACCATGATCACCACCTTGGGGCGGTGGTTCGGGGCGGTCAGCTCGAAGGCCATGCCGAACGCTTCGCTACGCTCGGCGAGGCCGGCGCGAAAGCCCGCCTCGTCAAAATCGTCCGGCTGGCGGAATTCGACGCGAATGAAGAAGCGCCCCGACTGCCGGTCATCGAAGGAGTGGTGCTCGGTGACGTAGCAGCGCTGCTCGAAGAGGTAACGCGTCACCACGTCGACGGTGCCGAGCATGCTCGGGCAGTCGGCGGTGAGAATCCAGGTATCCGGTGCCCGACTCATGCCATGTTCTCCTTAGGCTTCGATGCTCAGGCCGTACTCGGCCGACGCGTCCTGCAGCCACAGCCACCAGTAGTCGGCGAAGCTGCGGCGAATCACCAGCTCCCAGGTGTCTTCGGCGGTGCGGCGGATCACCAGTTGCGACTTGGCGAACACGGTGCCAACTGCCTTGCCCACCGGGAAGTTGTTCGGGTGCACATCATAGCTGGTGGATTTCATCAGCACTTCGCGCACGTTCGGGCCGCGCAGCTCCAGCAGGCTTTGCCCGCCGCTGACGTTGACCACCTGGATGTGCTGACCTTCGAGGGCGGCGCGCAGTTTCTGCTCGACGGCGTACTCCTGGCCACCGGGCACGATCAGCAGCCACTCGTCGGGGCCCATCCACTGCAGCGACATCTCGGCGTTGGCGACCACGGTCAGGGCCACGGGCAGCTCCAGGCCCAGGGCCTTGTGCACGCCGGCGGCGAATTGCGGGTCATGGCCGTCGCCGCGCAGGGTCAGGTGGCCGAGGAACTTCTTCTCGCGCAGGGTCACGCCTGCGTTCTTGCGGCCTTTGCCGACCAGGCTGGCAAGGTCAGCGTGGTGCAGTGGCGACTGGGCCTTGGCATCGCTGCCGGGGTTTTGCTGGAAGACGTTGATAGCGCTCATTTCTTACCTGCCTTGAATTCTGGTTCGTCGAAGCGATGCAGACATCTGTCTTGTGGGGCCTTTGCCGGCCTCATCGCTGGCAAGCCAGCTCCCACAGGTACAGCATCAGCCTTCAGATCTGCATCGTTCCTGTGGGAGCCGGCTTGCCGGCGATGGGGCCGGCCGGCTCACCACAGGGCCCGGAGTCAAACGTTCTGCCGCTCACCCTTCGGATCGAAGAACACCGAAGAAACGATCTCGGCCTCGATCACGCTGCCGTCGGCCTGGGGCGAGAACACGCGCTCGCCCATGCGCTTGAGGCCGCCCTTGACCACACCCATGGCGAACGAATAGCCCAGGGAGTTGGCCGCGTAGCTGGAGGTGACGTGGCCGACCATGTCCATCGGGATCGGCTGTTTCGGGTCGAACACCAGTTGGGCGCCCTCAGGCAGCCACTGGGTGGGGTTCACAGGCTTGAGGCCCACCAGCTGCTTGCGGTTGTCGCGCACGCAGTCTTCGCGGTTCATGCCGCGCAGGCCGATCCACGAGAACGGCTTGTTGCGGCCCACGCACCAGCTCATGTTGAGGTCGTCCGGGGTCATCGAGCCGTCGGTGTCCTGGCCGACGATGATGAAGCCCTTCTCGGCGCGCAGCACGTGCATGGTCTCGGTGCCATAGGGGGTCAGGTTGTACTGCTTGCCCGCCTCGATCACCTTCTCCAGCACGCCCATGGCGTAGTTGGCCTGCACGTTCACTTCGTACGACAGCTCGCCGGTGAACGAGATGCGGAACACCCGGGCCGGTACGCCGGCGACGGTGCCTTCCTTCCAGGTCATGAACGGGAAGGCGTCCTTGTCCAGGTCGATGTCGTCGGTCAGCTCGCCAAGCAGCTTGCGGCTGTTGGGGCCGGACAGGGTCAGGGTGGCCCAGTGGTCGGTGACCGAGGTGAAGTACACCTTCATCTCTGGCCATTCGGTCTGGTGGTACAGCTCCAGCCACTGCAGCACGCGGGCGGCGCCGCCGGTGGTGGTGGTCATGTAGAAGTGGTTGTCGCCGACGCAGGCAGTCACGCCGTCGTCGAAGACCATGCCGTCTTCCTTGCACATCAGGCCGTAGCGGGCCTTGCCCACGTCGAGCTTGGTCCAGGCGTTGCTGTAGATGCGGTTGAGGAATTCGCGCGCGTCCGGGCCCTGGATGTCGATCTTGCCCAGGGTCGAGGCGTCGAGCAGGCCCACGCTGTCGCGCACGGCCTTGCATTCACGGGCCACGGCGCCATGGATGTCTTCACCGGCCTTGGGGAAGTACCACGGGCGCTTCCACTGGCCGACGTCTTCGAACTCGGCGCCGTTCTTCACGTGCCAGGCATGCAGGGCGGTGAAGCGCACCGGCTCGAACAGGTGGCCGCAGTGGCGCCCGGCAACAGCGCCGAAGGTCACCGGGGTGTAGTTGGGGCGGAACATGGTGGTGCCCATTTCCGGGATGCTGATCCCCAGCGAACGGGCGGCGATGGCCAGGCCGTTGATGTTACCCAGCTTGCCCTGGTCGGTGCCGAAGCCCAGCGCGGTGTAGCGCTTGACGTGCTCGACCGACTCGAAGCCCTCGCGGGTGGCTAGCTCGATGGCCGCAGCGGTGACGTCGTTCTGCTGGTCGACGAACTGCTTCGGCGCGCGGGCGGTGCCTTTGTCGTGTGGCACCTGGAACAGCGCCACGGTGGCTTCTTCCTTGCGCTGCACGGCTTTGGGCAGGGCGCCGGCGGTGGCTTTGAAACCGGCTTCGGTGGCTGCGCGCACGCCGCCTTCGAAACCATCGGCAATCACCTCACCCAGGGCGTAGACGCCATTCACGCCGCCCACGCACACACGCTTTTGCGGTGCATCGCCCGGCACGAAGCCGAGGATGTCTTCACGCCACACCGGGCGGCCGCCCAGGTGCGAGGCCAGGTGAACCACCGGGCTGTAGCCGCCGGAGGTGGCGATCAGGTCGCAATCCAGGGTTTCGCCTGGGCTGGTGACTTTGTGCGCCTGCACATCGATGGCGGCCACGCGGGCGCCGGTCACGTGCTTGCTGCCCTTGGCCTCGACCACGGCGCTGGAGGTGAGGATGCGGATGCCTTTGGCACGCGCTTCTTCAACCAGCGAGCCGCGCGGGTTGTGGCGCGCATCGGCGATGGCCACCACTTGCAGGCCGGCGTCGTGCCAGTCCAGCGCGCAGCGGTAGGCGTGGTCGTTGTTGGTCGACAGCACCAGCTTGCGGCCCGGGGCCACGCCATAGCGGCGCACGTAGGTGGAGACGGCACCGGCCAGCATGTTGCCCGGCAGGTCGTTGTTGCCATACACCAGCGGCCGCTCGTGGGCGCCGGCGGCCAGTACCACGCGGCCGGCACGCACGCGGTGCACGCGCTGGCGTACCTGGCCGATCGGGGCGCGGTCGCCGAGGTGATCGGTGAGGCGCTCGTGGATGGTCAGGAAGTTGTGGTCGTGGTAGCCGTTGACCGTGGCGCGGGGCAGCAGGGTCACTTCCGGCAGGCTTTCCAGCTCCTTGACCACCGCGTTGACCCAATCGGCGGCAGGCTTGCCGTCGAGGGTTTCGCGGGAGTCGAGCAGGCTGCCGCCGAACTCTTCCTGCTCATCGGCCAGGATCACCCGGGCACCGCTGCGTGCGGCGGCCAGCGCGGCGGCCAGGCCCGCAGGGCCGGCGCCGACGATCAGCACGTCGCAGTGCTGGTTCATGTAGTCGTAGCTGTCCGGGTCGTTCTGCAGCGGCGCACGGCCCAAGCCTGCGGCTTTGCGGATGTACTTCTCGTAAGTCATCCAGAACGATTTGGGGTACATGAAGGTTTTGTAGTAGAAACCCGGCGGCATCATGCTGCCGCCGACCTTGCCCAGGATGCCCATCACGTCGTTGTTGACGTTCGGCCAGCCGTTGGTGCTGGTGGCGACCAGGCCTGCGTACAGCGCCTGCTGGGTGGCGCGCACGTTGGGGATCTGGGTGGCTTCGCTGGAGCCGATCTGCAAGATGGCGTTCGGTTCTTCGGTACCGGCGGCGATGATGCCGCGCGGGCGCGAGTACTTGAAGCTGCGCCCGACGATGTCGACGCCGTTGGCCAGCAACGCGGCGGCCAGGCTGTCACCGGCATAGCCCTGGTAGGTCTTGCCGTTGAAGCTGAAGTTCAGGACCTTGCTGCGGTCGATGCGCCCGCCGCTGGCGAGGCGATAGGTCTGGCTCATACTTTTTCCCCTTGGCCCTTGACGGTCGACGGTGCGGCGCTCTGCTTGCCAGCGGCGGTCACTTGCGGCTTCTCGCCAATCTTGTAGGTTTCCAGAATTTCGTAGGTCACGGTGTCGCGGGTGACGTTGAAGTACTGACGGCAGCCGGCAACGTGGTCCCACAGTTCATGGTGGATGCCGCGCGGGTTGTCGCGGAAGAACATGTAGGTGCCCCACTCTTCGTCGGAGCAGGCGTTGGGGTCCAGCGGGCGGGCGATGTGCGCCTGGCCAGAGGCGTGAAACTCTTCTTCGGAGCGCAGCTCGCCGCAGTGGGGACAGAAAATATGCAACATGACGGTGGCTCCGGTTAGTGGGCGACGGCGGCAGCGCCGTGTTCGTCGATCAGTGCGCCGTTGTAGAAACGGTCCATGGAGAACGGCGCGGCCAGCGGGTGCATCTCGCCCTTGGCCAGGCTCGCGGCGAAGACGTTGCCCGAGCCCGGGGTCGCCTTGAAGCCGCCGGTGCCCCAGCCGCAGTTGAAGAACATGTTCTTCACCGGGGTCTTGGAGATGATCGGGCAGGCGTCCGGCGAGGTGTCGACGATGCCGCCCCACTGGCGGTTCATGCGCACCCGCGAGAGGTTCGGGAACATCTCGACGATGGCCTGCAGGGTGTGCTCGATCACCGGGTACGAACCGCGCTGGCCGTAGCCGACCCAGCCGTCGATGCCGGCGCCGATCACCAGGTCGCCCTTGTCGGACTGGCTGATGTAGCCGTGCACGGCGTTGGACATGATCACGCTGTCGATGATCGGCTTGATCGGCTCGGACACCAGTGCCTGCAGCGGGTGCGATTCGAGCGGCAGGCGAAAGCCCGCCAGGCGCGCCATGTGCCCGGAGTTACCGGCGGTGACCACGCCGACGCGCTTGGCGCCGATGAAGCCCTTGTTGGTTTCAACGCCAATGACCGCGCCGTTTTCCTTGCGAAAACCGATCACTTCGGTTTGCTGGATCAGGTCCACGCCCAGGGCGTCGGCGGCGCGGGCGAAGCCCCAGGCCACGGCATCGTGGCGGGCCACGCCGCCACGGCGCTGAACGGTGGCGCCGAGGATCGGGTAGCGGGTGTTCTTGGAGCAGTCCAGGTACGGGATTTCGGCCGCGACCTGGGCGGTGTTGAGCAGCTCGCCGTCCACGCCATTGAGGCGGTTGGCGCTGACGCGGCGCTCGGAGTCACGCATGTCCTGCAGGGTGTGGCACAGGTTGTAGACGCCGCGCTGGGAGAACATCACGTTGTAGTTGAGGTCCTGGGACAGCCCCTCCCACAGCTTCATGGCGTGCTCGTACAGGTGCGCCGACTCGTCCCACAGGTAGTTGGAACGCACGATGGTGGTGTTGCGGGCGGTGTTGCCGCCGCCCAGGTAACCCTTCTCGATCACCGCGACGTTGGTGATGCCGTGTTCCTTGGCCAGGTAGTAGGCCGTGGCCAGGCCATGGCCGCCACCGCCGACGATGACCACGTCGTAGACCTTCTTGGGGGTCGGCGTGCGCCACATGCGCTGCCAGTTTTCGTGGTGGCTGAGGGAGTGCTTGAGGAGGCCGAAGCCCGAATAGCGTTGCATGGTCGTCTGCTCCACTCAGCGGTAAACAGGGAAGTCGGCGCACAGCGCAGCGACGTTCTTCGCCACATCGGCTTCGACGTCGGCATCGCCGAGGTTGTCGAGCACGTCGCAAATCCAGCCGGCCAGGGCGGTGCACTGGGCAACCTTGAAGCCGCGGGTGGTGACGGCCGGGGTGCCGATGCGCAGGCCCGAGGTAACGAACGGCGACTGCGGGTCGTTGGGTACGGCGTTCTTGTTGACGGTGATGTGCGCGCGGCCCAGGGCGGCGTCGGCATCTTTGCCGGTCAGGCCCTGGCGAATCAGGCTGACCAGGAACAGGTGGTTGTCGGTGCCGCCGGAGACCACGTCGTAGCCGCGGTCGATGAACACCTGGGCCATGGCCTGGGCGTTTTCGATCACTTGTTTCTGGTAGGCCTTGAAGCCGGGCTCCAGCGCTTCCTTGAAGCACACGGCCTTGGCGGCGATCACGTGCATCAGCGGGCCGCCCTGGGCGCCAGGGAATACCGCAGCGTTGAGTTTCTTCTCGATCTCTTCGTTGGCCTTGGCCAGGATCAGGCCGCCACGTGGTCCGCGCAGGGTCTTGTGGGTGGTGGTGGTGACCACGTCGGCGAACGGAATCGGGTTGGGGTACAGGCCGGCGGCGACCAGGCCGGCGACGTGGGCCATGTCGACGAAGAGCAAGGCGCCTACCTTGTCGGCGATGGCGCGAAAGCGTGGGAAATCGAGGGTCTTGGAGTAGGCCGAGAAGCCGGCGACGATCATCTTCGGCTTGTGCTCGACGGCCAGGCGCTCGACTTCGTCGTAGTCGATCAGGCCGGTGTTGGTGTCGATGCCGTACTGCACGGCGTTGTACAGCTTGCCCGAGGACGACACCTTGGCGCCGTGGGTCAGGTGGCCGCCGTGGGCCAGGCTCATGCCCAGGATGGTGTCGCCGGCCTGCAGCAGGGCCAGGTACACCGCGCCGTTGGCCGAGGAGCCGGAGTGCGGCTGGACGTTGGCGTAGTCGGCGCCGAACAGCTGCTTGGCGCGCTCGATGGCCAGCGCCTCGACCTTGTCGACGTGCTCGCAACCGCCGTAGTAGCGCTTGCCCGGGTAGCCTTCGGCGTACTTGTTGGTCAGGCCGCTGCCCTGGGCCTGCATTACGCGCTTGCTGGTGTAGTTCTCCGAGGCGATCAGCTCGATGTGATCTTCCTGGCGCTGTTCTTCGGCATTCATCGCCGCCAGCAGTGCGTCGTCATAACCCTGGATCTGGTCTTGCTTGCTGAACATCATGTTTCTCCCGGCAGCGATCTGTTCTTGTCTGTAAGGCACTGTGGCCCTTTGTGGCGATGGTATGACTGGCCGGGGTGGGTCAGATGCCTGCGCACGCCTTGCAATGGCGCGTTTACGACATTGGCTTTGGGGTTGTTCACCCTGGCCCTATCGCCGGCAAGCCGGCTTCCACAGGTACAGCGCTGCACTCGAAGGCAGTGGTTTGCCCTGTGGGAGCCGGCTTGCCGGCGATAGGGCCCATGAAGTGGGTTGTATAGGCAACCGTTTCAGCAATGGTTTAGAGTGCGCTTCTGCGTCGTTCACAGGACCGTGCCATGACAGACAAGAGCCAACAATTCGCCAGCGACAACTATTCCGGCATCTGCCCCGAAGCCTGGGCCGCGATGGCCAAGGCCAACACCGGCCACGAACGCGCCTACGGCGACGACCAGTGGACCGAGCGCGCCTCGGAGTACTTTCGCAAACTGTTCGAAACCGACTGCGAGGTGTTCTTCGCCTTCAACGGCACCGCCGCCAACTCCCTGGCCCTGGCCTCGCTGTGCCAGAGCTACCACAGCGTGATCTGCTCCGAGACCGCCCACGTCGAGACCGACGAATGCGGCGCGCCGGAATTCTTCTCCAACGGCTCCAAGCTGCTGACCGCGCCCAGCGTCAACGGCAAGCTGACGCCCGAATCGATCCGCGAAGTGGCGCTCAAGCGCCAGGACATCCACTACCCCAAGCCGCGTGTGGTCACCCTCACCCAGGCCACCGAAGTGGGCACCGTGTACCGCCCCGACGAGCTCAAGGCGATCAGCGCCACCTGCAAGGAGCTGGGCCTGAACCTGCACATGGACGGCGCGCGCTTCAGCAATGCCTGCTCGTTCCTGGGCTGCAGCCCGGCCGAGCTGACCTGGAAGGCCGGCGTCGATGTGCTGTGCTTTGGCGGTACCAAGAACGGCATGGCGGTGGGCGAGGCGATCCTGTTCTTCAATCGCGACCTGGCCGATGACTTCGACTACCGCTGCAAGCAGGCCGGGCAGCTGGCGTCGAAGATGCGCTTCCTGTCCGCGCCGTGGGTGGGGTTGCTGGAAGATGACGCCTGGCTGCGCCATGGCGCCCACGCCAACCGCTGCGCGCAGTTGCTCGCGTCGTTGGTGAGCGATCTGCCAGGGGTGCAGTTGATGTTCCCGGTGGAGGCCAACGGGGTGTTCCTGCAGATGCCGGAGCCTGCGATCGAGGCACTGCGTGCCAAGGGCTGGCGCTTCTATACCTTCATCGGCAGCGGTGGGGCGCGGTTCATGTGCTCGTGGGATACCGAGGAAGCCAGGGTGCGCGAGCTGGCGGCGGACATCCGCGCCATCATCGGCGCCTGACAGATCGCAATCGCCGGCAAGCCGGCTCCCACAGGTACCGCGCTGCGCTCGAAGGCAGTGGTTTGCCCTGTGGGAGCCGGCTTGCCGGCGATAGGGCCACCACCGATCTAAAGCCTGAAGCCCCCCATCTGTCGCGCAAGATCATCCGCCAACCCACGCAACGCCTTACACTCCTCGCGGCACCCCTGTACTTCCGCCGCCGTTTCCCGCGCCAGATCCGATATCCCCTGCACCGTGCGGTTGATTTCCTCGGTCACCGCCGACTGCTCTTCGGTCGCCGTGGCCACCTGGTGGTTCATGTCGCTGATGTGCTCCACCTGATCGGTGATCGCGCCCAACGATGAGCCGGTGCGCTGGCTGAACTCCACGCCACTGCCCGTGGCCTGCTGCCCCGCCTGCATCGACGTCACCGCCGACCCCGCGCCCTGCTTGAGCCGCTGGATCATCTGCTGCACCTCATCGGTAGACAGCTGCGTGCGCCGGGCCAGGGTGCGCACCTCATCGGCAACCACGGCAAAGCCTCGGCCCATTTCCCCTGCCCTTGCGGCCTCGATCGCGGCATTGAGCGCCAGCAGGTTGGTCTGCTCGGAAATACTGCGGATCACCGCCAGCACCTCATCGATCGAGGCCACTTCACCGGCCAGTTGGCCGACCGCATCCGCCGCCTTGCCGATGTCGCCCGACATGCCCTCGATGCCCTGGATCGAGCGCTGCACCACATCGCGCGCCTGCAGCGCTTCGTCACGCGCCGCTTGCGAGGCTTGCGCAGCATCGCCGGCATTACGGGCAATTTCCTGCACGGTCAGGCCCATCTCGTGCACGGCAGTGGCGACCATCTCGGTCATTTCCTGCTGCCGGCCCGAGCGCTCGGCCGTGTTGTCCACCACCTGGGTCACCTGCTCGACGGCAACGTGCAGGCGCTCGGTGGTGCTCAGCACTTCGCCGATCAGGCCGCGCTGGCTGTCGAGAAAGCGGTTGAAGCCGCGGGCCAGGTCGCCCAGTTCATCCTGGCGAGAATCATCCAGGCGATGGCTGAGGTCACCCGCGCCGCTGCCGATCTGCACCAGCGCCGCCGTGACCCGGCGGATCGGCTTCACCAAGCCGCGCGCCAGCCATACCACCAGCAGCAGCGAAAGCAGCGCCACGGCGCCGCCGATCAAGGTGGTCAGCCACAGCGCCTGGTGCATCTGCGCGTAGATTTCCGCCTCCGGCACCTCGGCGACCAGGGTCCAGTTCAAATCGCGCAGGGGCAGGCCCAGGGCAAGATAGGCCTCGCCGTCGCGCTGGAAACGGTTGCTGCGCAAGGTCTGGTCGCCGGTGAGCAGCGCCTGGGCGGCGGGTGCGTCGAGCTGCTCGGCCAGTTGCCGCTTGCCGCTCAAGGCAGGGTCGGGGTGCACCTGGATCAGCCCGTCGTTGCGCACCAAAAAGACCTTGCCACGCTCGCCGAAGCTGAAGTCGTGGATCAGCTTCGACAGCTCGCTCATGCGCAGGCCCATGCCCGCCACGCCCACCAGCTTGCCGTCCTTTTCCACGCGGTAATTGATGAACAGCGCAAGCTCGCCTGTGGAGCCATCGATGTCGATGTTGAGCACGCGCTCGGCACCGCTGTCGATGTAGCGGTAGAACCAGGTGTCGTGGGGGTTTTCGCGGCTGAGGGTGCGGTCGAGGCCTTTCTCGTTGTAGTAATGGCCCGTTTCGGTCGCGGCGAACATGGTCGTAAAGGCGTGGTTGCGTTGCCTGGCGGCTTCAAGGTACTCGATGAAGCGGGGGCGCTCGGCGGCGTCTTCACCGGCTGCCAGCCAGTCGCGCAGCAGGGTGTTGCCACCAATGTCGGCGGCGGCCACCAAGGGCTGGCCGAGCATGCGCTCGATGTCGTTGCGGATGGCTTCGACGCTGGCCGGTAGCGCCGTGTCGAGCAGATAACGTTCGGTCAGGCGGTTGAGCGCCACCGTGAAAATCACCACCACCACCAAGATGCTCGCCAGCAGGGCAGCGCCCATGCTTGCGATCAACTGCCACTGGATGCTTTTACGCCAGATCCGCATGCCCCACTCCCCGTTAATTATTGTTTTACGGAAAGTGTATACACTTGAGTATCCAGTTATTCCAGTGATCTGCAGCAAACAAGTGCACCTTGTAGGAGCGGATTTATCCGCGATGCGGTAGTGAGTCCACTGACGCAATCGCGGATGAATCCGCTCCTACAAGGCCGATGTCGTGTGCTGGTTATTGTTCGGCGATGGTCCGAACGATGGCGTCCACCGTGGCATCGATCTGCGCCTGGGTCCGCTCGAGGGTCTGCTGGTGTTCCTGCTGCAGTTCGACCTGCTTGGAACACAAGTTGAGGGCGGCCAGTACCAGCAGCTTGTCGCCGATCAGGCTCGGGTACTGACGCTTGGTCTCGGCCAGGGCGGTATTGAGCATCCGCACTGCCTGCGCCAGGGTTTCTTCCTGGCCTTCAGGCGCCTTGATCGAATAGTCGCTGCCGAGGATCGACACGACATTGATCGGCTGCGCTTGCAGTCTCATGCGCCGACGACACCTGCGCTGGCGCGGTCAACCAGCGCCTGGATACGGGCGGCGGTCGCGCCGTGCTTTTCTTCCTGCTCCATCAGCGACAGCTGCAGGGTCTCGTTTTCTTCCTTGGCCTGGGCCAGTTCCTGGCCGAGGGAGGTGTTCTGCTCGGTGAGTTGAGCGTTTTTCTGCATCAGGTCGCTGACCAGTTGCTCGAGTTGATTCAGGGAAGCTTCCAGCATGGGGATATCTCGGGTTGTTGCAAAGGGCGCACACGATAAAGAAAAGTGTGAGCCATCGCCATTAAATAACGGATTCTCAAGGTTTCTTACCGCGAGATTGACAGGGTAACCGGCGCCTTGTTCCGACTTGGGTCAACCGCCGGTCAGGTAAATAGATAGCTGCCTCACAATTTTCGCCGCGCGCACTCAAGACTCACCGGTCACGACCGATAGCCCAGGTACGTCTTATTTTGTCGCATGGATTGCGCCCTCTTTCCTTGCCTGGACTCTTCCCCCATGTCTCTACGCAACATGAACATCGCCCCGCGCGCCTTGCTCGGCTTTTCGCTGATCGGCGTGCTGATGCTCGGCCTCGGCATCTTCTCGCTCATGCAGATGGGCAACATCCGCCAGGCCGGCATTGCCATCGAGGACATCAGCATCCCCAGCATCAAGACCCTGGACGAGCTGACCGCGCTGAACCTGCGC
The DNA here is from genome assembly GCF_021602585.1 of Pseudomonas faucium. Lineage (GTDB taxonomy): Bacteria > Pseudomonadota > Gammaproteobacteria > Pseudomonadales > Pseudomonadaceae > Aquipseudomonas > Aquipseudomonas faucium. The sequence continues at coordinate 37,730 of NZ_BQIP01000030.1, read as the reverse complement.
ATGCGCACCCTCTCCTACCGCCTGCTGCTCAACCGCGAGCCTGAGGTGCAGCGCGACACCCTCAACCTTTTGGACCAGCGCAACGCCCAGATCGACCGCGCCCGCCAGGCCTACCTGCCGATGATCGGCGCCGCCGACGAGCAGGCGGCCTTCGACCAGTACACCCAGCTGCTCAGCCAGTACCGCCAGCTGGAGGCGCGCATGCGCAGCCTGAGCCAGGCCAACCGTACCGATGAGCTGCGAGACCTGCTCAACCGCGACCTTTTGGCCAACTCCGAGCAGATCAACAAGGTCATGGACACCCTGGTGAAGATCAACACCGACCAGACCCGCGACACCAACGACACCGCCGCCAGCCAGTACGCCGCGGCCTTCGCCCTGGTGATCGGGCTGCTGGTCGCGGCCACCGTGCTGACCTTCCTCTGCGCCTTCCTGCTCACCCGCAGCATCGTCAAACCGATCGACGAAGCCCTCAAGGCCGCGGAACAAGTCGCCGACGGCGACCTGACCCACATCATCCGCGCCGAAGGCACCGACGAAGCCGCCCGCCTGCTGCGCGCCATGGCCCGCATGCAGGACAAGCTGCGCGACACCCTGCAACTGATTGCCGGCTCGGCCACCCAGCTGGCCTCTGCCGCCGAAGAGCTGAACTGCGTCACCGACGTGAGTGCCCGTGGCCTGCAGCAGCAGAACAACGAAATCGAACAGGCCGCCACTGCGGTCACCGAGATGACCAGCGCCGTGGAAGAAGTGGCGCGCAACGCCGTTAGCACATCCGAGGCGTCCGGCGAAGCCAGCCGCTCGGCCGGCGATGGGCGTGACCTGGTCATGGAAACCGTCGGCGCCATCGAGCGCATGAGCGGCGACGTGCAGGCCACAGCGCAGCTCATCACCCACCTGGCCGAGCAGTCACGCGATATCGGCAAGGTGCTCGACGTGATCCGTGGCCTGGCCGACCAGACCAACCTGCTCGCCCTGAACGCGGCCATCGAGGCCGCACGCGCCGGTGAAGCCGGCCGCGGCTTTGCCGTGGTCGCGGATGAAGTACGCGCGCTGGCCCATCGCACCCAGCAGTCGACCAGCGAGATCGAGCGGATGATCGGCAGCATCCAGGGCGGCACCGAGCAGGCGGTGGAGTCGATGCGCACCAGCACCGAACGCGCCGAGTCGACCTTGAACATCGCCCGTGGCGCGGGCTTGGCGCTGGACAGCATTGCCGGGGCGGTGGCGCAGATCAACGAGCGCAACCTGGTGATCGCCAGTGCGGCGGAAGAGCAGGCGCAGGTGGCGCGCGAGGTGGATCGCAACCTGGTGAACATCAATGACCTGTCGGTGCAGAGTGCGACTGGGGCGCATCAGACCAGCGCCGCCAGTGCCGAGCTTTCGCGCTTGGCAGTGGACTTGAATGGGCTGGTCGCCCGCTTCAGGACCTGATACCGCTGGGGCCGCGTTGCGGCCCAATCGCCGGCAAGCCGGCTCCCACAGGAATCGGTGCAGCACTGCTGCCACTGTAGGCGCTGGCTTGCCAGCGATTGGGCTGCAAAGCAGCCCCAAAATCTCGGATCAGTAATCGATCCGCACATCCCCTTTCGGCACGCTGCAGCACGACAGGATGTACCCCTCGGCTTCATCCTCTTCGGTTATCCCGCCGTTGTGCTCCATCTCCACCTCGCCGCCCAGCTTGAGCACCTTGCAGGTCCCGCAAATGCCCATGCCGCAGGCTTTGGGGATCATCAGCCCAACCTTCGCCGCCGCCGCATGCACGGTCTCGCCCGGGGCGACGCGGATGCTCTTCTCGCTGCCGATGAACTCCACCAGGTTGAGGTCCGCGGCCGCCACTTCCGGTGCGTCGGCCGCCTGCTCGGCGTGCTCCACGGCGTCGGCCTTGGCTTCGGCCGGCGTCGCACCGAACGATTCCTCGTGGTAGTTCTTCATGTCGAAACCGACCGCTTCGAGCATACGCTTGACCGCGGTCATGTACGGCGTCGGGCCGCAGCAGAACACCGTGCGCTCCATGTAGTCGGGCGCAATCAGCTCCATCAGCCGCTGGTTCAGGTAACCGCGGTAGCCCGCCCAGGGCTCGCCCAGGCCGTGCTTCTCGCAAATGATGTGCAGGCTGAAGTTGGGGATGCGCGACGCCATCTGCTCCAGTTCGCGGTGGTAGATGATGTCCTTGGGTGAACGGGCGCTGTGCACGAAGACCATGTCGACATTGGCATTGGTGTCGTAGAACCAGCGCGCCATCGACATCACCGGGGTGATGCCGACGCCACCGGAGAGGTACAGCACCTTGCCCGCCGGGAAGTCGATGGCGTTGAACAGCCCGACCGGGCCGTGCACCGGCAGCTCGGCGCCTTCGTGCATGGTGTCGTGCAGGTGGTTGGAGACCAGCCCGCCGGGCACGCGCTTGACGGTGATCGAGAAGCTGTAGGGCACCGACGGCGAACTGGAGATGGTGTACGAGCGCATCACCGGCTTGCCTTCGATCTCCAGCTCCAGGGTCACGAACTGCCCGGGCTTGAAGAAGAACATGATCGGCTGGTCGGCCATGAAGCAGAAGGTGCGCACGTCCCAGGTCTCCTGGATGACCTTGACGCAGCGCACGATGTGGCGGCCGTTGGCCCAGGTCTGGGTGCTGACCGGATTGAGGAAGGTATCGGACATGTTCTTCTCCAGCGGCCGACAATTGGCCTTTTTATGGCTGGGATAATGCGCAAGCTGAAGGCGACGTACATTCCTGCCTGCGACATCGGCGTGCTTATCGCGACCAGCCCCGTGCTACAAGGGCTGGGGCGTCGTAATTCAAATCGGCCATGTCGCCCATGGATACGGTTCGCGCCGCCTTCGGACGCACACTCCACGGCAAAAGAAACGGCTGTTCGCGACACACAGCCTTGCGGCACCACAACAACGATTAGCCACCTTTTGCCGGCCGCACACGGCCCCGAGGAATACACGATGGACGTCACCGCAACCCTGAGCCTGGGCGATCCACTGGAACCTGCACGCAAGGCCACCGCCCAGATGCTGCAGACCCGCGAGCGCACCTACTCGCTGCCCCAGCCTTTCTACACCGACGAGCGTCTGTTCCAGATCGACATGCAGGAGATCTTCCACAAGGAATGGCTGATCGCCGGCATGACCTGCGAGATCCCGGCAAAGGGCAACTACATCACCCTGCAGATCGGCAAGAACCCGATCATCGTGGTGCGCGGCGCCGAAGGTAAGGTGCATGCCTTCCACAACGTCTGCCGCCACCGCGGCTCGCGCCTGTGCGTCAGCGAAAAGGGCAAGGTGGCCAAGCTGGTATGCCCGTACCACCAGTGGACCTACGAACTGGACGGCCGCCTGCTGTTCGCCGGCACCGAAATGGGCGCCGATTTCGACATGAACCAGTACGGCCTGAAACCGGTGAACGTGAAGGTCGCCGGCGGCTACATCTTCATCAGCCTGGCGCAGAACCCGCCTGCCATCGATGAGTTCCTGGCCACCCTGGACCACTACATGGAGCCCTACGAGATGGACAACGCCAAGGTGGCGGTGCAAACCACCTTGATGGAAAAGGCCAACTGGAAGCTGGTGCTGGAAAACAACCGCGAGTGCTACCACTGCAACGGTTCGCACCCCGAGTTGCTGCAAACCCTTCTGGAATGGGACGACACCAACGACCCGCGCGCCAGCCAGGACTTCAAGGACCACGTGGCCGCCTCCGCCGCCGCCTGGGAAGCCGAGAAGATCCCGTACCTGCACAAGAGCCACGGCCTGCGTAACCGCATCGTGCGCATGCCGCTGCTCAAGGGCACCGTGTCGATGACCATGGACGGCAAGCAGGCCTGCCAGAAGCTGATGGGCCGCATCAAGAACCCGGACCTGGGCTCGATGCGCATCCTGCACCTGCCGCACTCGTGGAACCACTGCATGGGCGACCACATGATCGTCTTCACCGTGTGGCCGATCAGCGCCCAGGAAACCATGGTCACCACCAAGTGGCTGGTGCACAAGGATGCGGTCGAAGGCGTCGACTACGACCCGGAGCGCATGCGCAAGGTGTGGGACGCCACCAACGACCAGGACCGCCGCCTGGCCGAAGAGAACCAGCGCGGGATCAACTCCAGCGCCTATCAGCCCGGGCCTTACTCGAAGACTTACGAGTTTGGCGTGGTGAACTTCATCGACTGGTACAGCGAGCGTGTGCTGGCCAACCTGGGGGCGGAGCCTGCGCCTTACTTGAAAGAAGTGCAGGCGCAGTAAACCATCGCCGGTGACCTGGCAGCGCTCCGGACTTAACATCTGGAGCGCGCAAGGCGAACCGAATGCTCGGGCAATTTCCTACACCGCGACAACATGGGGCGTCGATCGTAACGACCTGATCCTGCTCGCAGCTTCCGCAAGTCCACTGCCTACGTGTGTAAACCCACGGCCTAGGGTAGAGAGCATCTCGTCCAACATCGTCAAATCCATGAACGTCTCCCCCAATACCCCAGGAATGTCGCGTGGATAAGTTCGCAAGTAGTTGACTACTTCTGTTCCTGCGGCCCAATTGCCTGTCAAACCGCCGCTCAGATTCGTGACCATGTTTCCTAAAGCCAATACATCCACAGCATTCTGAATACCTGGGGTCACCCCGTTGGCGGCAGCGACCACCTGCCCGGCCACACCAAACGCGCCAGTCATGCTGAACTGCTGGTTCGAAACCCTGGCCAGAGTCGTTAGCTCCTTATGAGGGTTTGCCCCCCCGCTAACGCCCCGCGAAGCCGCCCTGCGCCCGACTATATTCTTCATTGTTCGAACGAACGCGCCGCCGAAGGTGGCAGCGCTGGAGAGCACGCCAATGCCCCTGAGTATGACGCCCCAGAATGCCCCATTTGGGTCATGCCGATTTACCGGATCATCGCCACAGTAGGCATACCCATTGATACCTCCCTTGGAAAACGGGCTGAGCGAGTCGTACGTCATGAATCGCATCAGGGCCGGATTATAGAAGCGACGGCCATTGCCCAACGGATAGTTTCCGGTGGACGAATGGCGGTGCTGGCCACAAAAACCAAGCGTCAGTGCCGAGTTGGCTTGCATGAAGCCGTAAGGTGAATAAGCCTGCAGGCCTGGTAACACCGAGCGTTGCAGGTCTGTCGTCAACAAGTAGGTCGCCATACGTTATCCACAGGTTTGAACTGTTTGCAGTACCGTAGCGATGACTTGAAGGTTTGCCTACTGACACAAATACCAGGCAGTTCGCTGATCATTATTTGTTCAAATCAGGCAAGGCACCATGCCTATTGGGCTGCAGCGGACTCCATACACCTTATCCACAGATACACCAACAGAGTTTGTGAGCAACTGCTCAAGCCCTGGCAACCGCATTGTGGATAAGTAGCGGTTTTCAAAGAATCCAGCATCTATCGTAGGTTTTGAGCGTTTTTTGACCAAACCTGCGAAAGGATTGATCTGCGTGGCCTGCAGGCGATATCGAACATATTATCCACAGACCGGCTAACAGCGATTGTGGGTAAAATCGCTAAGTGCATCAGCGTGATGTATCCCGTGTGGATACTTCGCCATGATCAGTTTTTGATCAACGCCTTGCAGGCCACGTGGAATAGAGCCTACAGCCATACGCCAACACTTTATCCACACCTTGGCAAACAGATTCCGTGGGCAACTTGCGCAGGCACCTGACATTTTTGCCAGTTTCGCTTGCTTCGGCTTCGTGATTGATTACAGGCAAGCTAAATGCCATTGATGCGAGGTCACTTATGCACAGGCGCCTGGTCGGCACTGTGAAGTGGTTCCATGGAGTAAACGGAGTGGGAGTGATCAAGGCAGATGACGGTAGCGGGGACTACTTCGTGACGCGTATTGCGATCCTGATGGCGGGTAATGCACAGCTGCTGGAGGGAGAGCGGGTGACGTTCGATCCGATTGTCGAAGGCTTGAGTTGCTGGGCGTTCAATGTAAAGCGAGGGCTGCTGTAGGAGCGGCCTTGTGTCGCGATGGGCCGCAACGCGGCCCCAGGCTGCCGAACCGACTCGAGATTGCCGGGGCTGCTGCGCAGCCCATCGCGACACAAGGCCGCTCCTACACAGGCGCGTGTCAGCGCAGCACGCCCTCTTCCACCAGCAGCTTGAGAATCGCCTCGGCGCCTTCTTGTGGAGAAACATCCTTCAGCACCTTGCCTCCCCCACCACTGGCCTTGGCCGTGGCCGCCTTCATCCGGTCGGCACCGCTCTTGGCCTTGATCACCTTGAGCCGCTTGGGCCGCGGCCGCGCCGGCTGCAGCTCGGCCTCGCCCAGCAGTTCGTCTTCGACGATGGCCACGTTGCGCGCCGCCAGCACGCCCCGGCGCGCCGGGCCAAAGGCGCTCTGACGCGGCTTGGGCGCGGCGTTATCCACAGTCGCCAGCAGCGGCAGGCGCACCTTCAGCCGGCGCCGCTGCCCCCGTGGCAAGGCTTGCAGCACCTGGGCAGTGCCGTTGTCGATCGATTCCACTTCGGCCAGCCCCACCACCAACGGCCAGCCCAGTTTCTCCGCCAGCAGGAACGGCAGCATCCCAGAACCTTCGCCGGTTTCGGCCTGGCTGCCAGTCAGCACCAACTGGGCGCCGGCATCGCGCAGGTAATCGCCGAGCACGCCCAGCACATCAGCGCCGGCCGGCTGCTCCAGCACGTCGAGATGATCCAGGCCCATGCCCAGGTAGGCCCGCAGCGCTTCTTCACGCGGGTCGCCGGCATGCACCACCTGCAAGTTATCCCCAGCCAGCTGCAAGCCCAGCTCCACGGCGCGTGCGTCCTGCTCGGCGCGGCGGGCGCGGCCGGAGCTGGGGTGGGCACCGATGGAAACCAGGCTGATGACTTTCGTACTCATGCTCGTGCCCTTATGCCGCGTCGCGCTGGCCGCCGCTGCGGAAGTTTTCCACAGCCTCGATCAGTGCCTCAAGAATCGCCGAACTGTCGCCAATCACCGACAGGTCGGCCCGTTTGATCATGTCGCAGCCGGGGTCCATGTTGATCGCCACCACCTTGTCGCAGGCACCGATGCCCTGCAGGTGCTGGATCGCACCGGAGATACCCACAGCCACATAAACCCGTGCCGTGACCCAGGTACCGGTGGCGCCCACCTGGCGGTTGCGCGGCATAAAGCCATCGTCCACTGCCACCCGCGAGGCGCCTTCGGTGGCGCCGAGCGCTGCGGTGGCCTTGTGGTAGAGGGCCCAGTCCTTGACGCCGTTGCCGCCGGAGACGATGAACTCGGCCTCGGCCATGGCGATGGTCGCCGGGTCCACGGCCACCGAGCCGAGGTCTTCGATACGCGACAGGCTGCGCGCCACGTTTGTGGACAACTCCACCGGCAACGCCTCGTGGCGGGTTTCGCTGACCGGTTCGGCGCACTCGGCCGCCCCCAGGATCAGGCGCGGCACGGCCCGTTGCAGATCCTGCTGGCCGGCACCGGCGCGGCCGATGCACTGGCCGTCCTTGACCTGCCACACCCGCGTCGCCGGGCGCTCGCCCAGCGCCGCACCCAGGCGCCGGCCCAGTTCGCCGCCACCGCTGCGGCTGTCGGGCAGCAGCCAGTGGCGCGGGGTGAACTGGTTATCCACAGCCCGCAGGCCTTGCACTAATTGCTCCGGTGCATAACCTGCGAAGGCCTCGCCCTCGATGACCAGCAGGCGGTCGACACCAGCTGTGGAAAAGTTGCTTTCCTTGTGCTCGCCGAACACCACCGCCAGCACCGCGCCGTCGCTGCCGGCCAGGCTGTGGGCCAGGCCGAGCAGGTCGCGGTCGTGGCTGCTCAGGCGGCCACCGACCATGTCCGGCACCACGGCGATGAAGAATGCCGGCGCCGGCACCTGGTGCAGCGGCAATTGCACTTCGGCAGCGGCACTGCGCCGCCCACCGACGCCGGTGCCCTGCTGGGCACCGCTGCGGTCGATGCGCTTGATGCCATTGGGGCCGATGAAGCCGGCGGCGATGGCATGCGGGTTCTTGCGCAGCAGGCCGTTGGGGCCCATCCAGCGGGTTTGTTGCGTCTGCAGCGCTGCATGCAGCGGGTGCAGGCGGTTACGGGCAATCCACTCGGCGCGTGGGTCGCGGCGGATGATGTCGCTCATCAGTGCACCTCCGCAGGTTCACGTTTGACCGCTGGCGACTTTGGGGTCGCGGCGGTGTCCTCTTCGATCAGCACATCGGCCACCAGCTCGGCGAGGTCCTTGATCTGTGGGCGCGGTTCGACCACGCCTTCGAGCATCGCGGTGCACTGCGGGCAGCCCACGGCCACCAGCTCCGCCTGGGTTTCGCGGATGTCGTCCATGCGCATGTCGGGGATCCGCTGCTTGCCGGGGATGTCGGTGATCGGCGCACCGCCGCCGCCACCACAGCAGCGCGAACGGAAGCCCGAACGCTGCATCTCGCGCACCTCGATACCCAATGCCTTGAGCACTTCGCGCGGCGCTTCGTACTCGCCGTTGTAGCGGCCCAGGTAGCACGGGTCGTGGTAGGTGACGCTGCCGCCCTTGTGCTGGCCGAGGTTGAGCTTGTTCGCCGCGATCAGCTCGGCGATGTAGGTGCTGTGGTGCTGCACCTGGTAGTCGCCGCCCAGTGCGCCGTACTCGTTCTTGAGCACATGGAAGCTGTGCGGGTCGCAGGTGACGATGCGCTGGAACTTGTACTGGGCCAGCGTCTGGATGTTGCGCTTGGCCAGTTGCTGGAAGGTCGCTTCATCGCCAAGGCGCCGCGCCACATCGCCACTGTCGCGTTCTTCCAGGCCGAGCACGGCGAAGTCCACGCCGGAGGCCTTGAGCACCTTGACGAACGCGCGCAGGGTGCGCTGGTTGCGCATGTCGAAGGCGCCGTCGCCGACCCAGAACAGAATGTCGGTCGTTTTCACCTCCGACAGCAGCTTCAGGTTGAGGTCGGCCGCCCAGTTCATGCGACCACCGGGCGCGAAACCGCCCGGGTTGTCGGTGGCGATCAGGTTGTCCAGCACCTCGGCGCCCTTGTTCGGGGTCGCGCCCTTTTCCAGGGTGAGGTGGCGGCGCATGTCGACGATGGCATCGACGTGCTCGATCATCATCGGGCATTCCTCGACGCAGGCGCGGCAAGTGGTGCACGACCACAGCGTCTCGGCATCGACCAGGCCGTTGACGATCGGCTGGTGCGGGTTGCCGCCATGCTCGCCGATCGGCTTGCCGGGGTACGGGCTGCCGGCGAACTGCGCGTCGGTGCCACCGGCCAGGCCGATGACCATGTCCTGGATGAGTTTTTTCGGGTTCAGCGGCTGGCCGGCGGCGAACGCCGGGCACATGGCCTCGCATTTGCCGCACTGCACGCAGGCGTCGAAGCCCAGCAGCTGGTTCCAGGTGAAGTCGGTCGGTTTTTCCACGCCCAGGGGGGCGTTGCGGTCTTCCAGGTCCAGCGGCTTGAGGCCGGTGGAGCGGCCGCCGCCGAAGCGTTCGGCGCGGCGGTGCCAGGCCAGGTGCAGGGCACCGGCGAAGGCGTGTTTCATCGGGCCGCCCCAGGTCATGCCGAAGAACAGCTCCGACACGCCCCACAGCACGCCCAGGCCGAGCACGCCGACCATCACCCAGCCACCGCTGTTGGCCGGCAGGATGCCGGCCACCGGCAAGGTGGCGATGAAGAAGCTGGCGGCGAACACCAGCAGGCTTTTCGGCAGGCGCATCCACGGGCCCTTGGACAGGCGCGAGGGCGGGTTCAGGCGGCGCTTGAAGACGAAGATGGCGCCGCAGAACATGATCACCGTGGCCACCAGCAAGGCGTAGCCGAGGATCTTGCTGTGCAGGCCGAAGCCATGCACCAGGATCGCCAGCACGGCCGACAGCACGAAGCCGCCGGCGGTGGCCACGTGGGTCTTGGACATGTACTTGTCGCGCTCGACCACGTGGTGCAGGTCCACCAGGTAGCGCCGCGGCATGGCCAGCAGGCCGCCGAGCAGGTCGACCTTGGCCGGCCGGCCGCGGCGCCACATGCGCACCCGGCGCAGGGCGCCGAGCAGCGCCAGGGCAAGGGCCGCGAACAGCAGGATGGGTAGCAGGGTGTTCAACATGGGAGGCTCCCACAACAACAGCTCAATTCTTGCGCCGCTCTCAAGGGCGGCGCGGACCCCTGTAGGAGCGGCCTTGTGTCGCGAAAGGGTCGCGAAGCGGCCCCAAGATCTGTGCTGCTGCGAAGATCTTGGGGCTGCTGCGAAGACCTTGGGGCCGCTTCGCAGCCCTTTCGCGACACAAGGCCGCTCCTACAGGGGGGCCAGTCCCGCCTCTACAACGGCGGTGCGATCAGAAATCCTTGCACAGGCGCAAGGCGTCGTAGATCGCCGCGTGCACGTTGCGCTGGGCCACGCAGTCGCCGATGCGATACAGCAGGTAGCCCTCGCCCGGCTGGCTGAGGATCGGCTGCGGCTTGATGGCGAACAGCGCCTCCACATCGATCTGGCCCTTGTTGCGCGACCCTTCCTTCAGCGCGTAGTACAACGCTTCGTCGGGGCGCACGCCGTTTTCCACCACCACCTGGTCGACCACACGCTCTTCCTTGGCGCCGGTGTATTCGTTTTCCAGCACCGCCACCAGCTTGTCGCCTTCGCGGTAGACCTTCTCCAGCATCATGTCGCCGGTCATGATCACTTCTTTGGGGTACATGCTGCGGTAGTAGGTCGGGAAAGTGGTGCCGCCCATGGCCACGCCCGGCTTGATGTCGTCGGTGACGATCTCGACTTGGCTGCCCTTGTCGGCGATGAAGTCGGCCACCGACATGCCGGTGAATTCGCAGATGGTGTCGTACACCAGCACGTTCTTGCCCGGCGCTACCTTGCCGTCGAGCACGTCCCAGCTGCTGACCACCAGCCCTTCGGCGGCGCCCCAGTGCTCGTTCTGCTCGAGGAACGAATGCCCGCCCACGGCCAGCACGATCACGTCCGGGCGCAGGTCCTGGATGGTCGCCACGTCAGCAGCAGTGCCCAGGCGCAGGTCGACTTTCAGGCGCGCCAGCTCCAGCTGGTACCAGCGGGTGATGCCGGCGATCTGGTCACGTTGCGGTGCCTTGGCGGCGATGGTGATCTGCCCGCCGATCTGCTCCTTCTTCTCGAACAGGGTCACGTCGTGGCCACGTTCGGCGGCCACGCGGGCCGCTTCCATGCCGGCCGGGCCGGCGCCGACCACCACCACCTTGCGCTTGACCCCGGTGGTCTTCTCGATGATGTGCGGCACGCCCATGTATTCACGGGACGTCGCGGCGTTCTGGATGCACAGCACATCCAGGCCCTGGTACTGGCGGTCGATGCAGTAGTTGGCACCGACGCACTGCTTGATCTGGTCGATCTGGCCCATCTTGATCTTGGCGATCAGGTGCGGGTCGGCCATGTGCGCGCGGGTCATGCCGACCATGTCCACGTAGCCGCCTTCGAGGATGCGCGTGGCCTGGTTCGGGTCCTTGATGTTCTGCGCGTGCAGCACCGGGACCTTGACCACTTCCTTGATGCCGGCCGCCAGGTGCAGGAACGGCTCCGGCGGGTAGCTCATGTTGGGGATGACGTTGGCCAGGGTGTTGTGGGTGTCGCAGCCCGAGCCGACCACGCCGATGAAATCGAGCATGCCGGTGCCGTCGTAGTAGGCGGCGATCTGCTTCATGTCCTCGTGGCTGAGGCCATCGGGGTGGAACTCGTCACCGCAGATGCGCATGCCCACGCAGAAGTCGTCGCCGACTTCGGCGCGCACGGCCTTGAGCACTTCCAGGCCGAACTTCATGCGCCCTTCGAAGGTGCCGCCCCATTCGTCGGTACGCTTGTTGACCCGCGGGCTCCAGAACTGGTCGATCATGTGCTGGTGCACCGCCGACAGCTCGACGCCGTCCAGGCCACCTTCCTTGGCACGCCGCGCAGCCTGCGCGTAGTTGCCGATCACCCGCCAGATCTCTTCCACCTCGATGGTCTTGCAGGTGGCGCGGTGCACCGGTTCACGGATGCCCGAGGGCGACATCAGGGTCGGCCAGTTGAAGCCGTCCCAGCGCGAGCGGCGGCCCATGTGGGTAATCTGGATCATGATCTTGGCGCCATGCTTGTGCATGGCGTCGGCCAGGTTCTGGAAGTGCGGGATGATGCGGTCGGTCGACAGGTTGACCGAGGCCCACCATTCCTGCGGGCTGTCGATGGCCACCACCGACGAGCCGCCGCAGATGGCCAGGCCGATGCCGCCCTTGGCCTTCTCTTCGTAGTACTTCACGTAGCGGTCGGTCGTCATGCCGCCGTCAGTGGCGTAGACCTCGGCGTGCGCGGTGCTGAGCACGCGGTTGCGGATGGTCAGTTTGCCGATCTGGATCGGCTGGAACATTGCTTCGAATGCCATGACGCTATCTCCGGCTTACAACGGCTTCGTAACGAACAGGCCATCTTCGTGGCCTTCTTCCGACCCGCCGTAGACCTGCTCGGCCACGGTGCGGATCTTGCTGCCGCGGGCAGCGAGAATCTGGTCCATCGCGCCGGCGAACCAGCCGGTGAACATGTAGTCGACCTTACGCCCGCACTTGCCGTACACGTACACGAACGCCGAGTGCTTGAGCTTGACGCTGCAGGTGCCTTTGTCCAGGTCGATGTCCTGGATCTGGAACAGGCCCCAGCCACGCTGGCTCAGGCGCTTCATGTAGTGCTCGAACACCGCCACGCCTTCCAGGCCATGGCACTCGGCTTCTTTTTCACACCAGTGCCAGGCCGACTTGTAGCCGGCCTTGTAGAGGATCTCGGCGTAGGCGTCGGCGCCCAGCACTTCTTCGATGCCGATGTGGTTGTTGACGAAGAAATGCCGCGGCACGTACAGCATCGGCAGGGCGTCGCTGGTCCAGACACCGGTCTCGCTGTCGACTTCGATTGGCAATTGCGGGGCGATCTTGGCCATGGAAACTCAACTCCATAAAATTTTTTATGTGGGTGCCCCGGCGTTGCTGGCAGGGGCTATCAGGCGTGGAGAGCGGCTTACTCGCCCCAGACGTCCTTGAGGACGTTGACCCAGTTCTCGCCCATGATCTTGCGCACCACGCGCTCGGAGTGGCCGCGCTTGAGCAGGGTTTCGGTGAGGTTGGGGAACTCGCCGACGGTGCGAATGCCGAGCGGGTTGATGATCTTGCCGAAGTTGGTCAGGCGACGGGCGTAGCCCTTGTCGTGGGTCAGGTATTCGAAGAAGTCCTGGCCGTGGCCCTGGGTGAAGTCGGTGCCGATGCCGATGGCGTCTTCACCGACGATGTTCATGGTGTACTCGATGGCTTCGGCGTAGTCGTCGATGGTCGAGTCGATGCCCTTGGCCAGGAACGGCGCGAACATGGTCACGCCGACGAAGCCGCCGTGGTCGGCGATGAACTTGAGCTCCGCATCGGACTTGTTGCGCGGGTGCTCCTTGAGGCCCGACGGCAGGCAGTGCGAGTAGCACACCGGTTTTTTCGATTCGAGGATGACTTCTTCGGATGTCTTGGAGCCGACGTGGGACAGGTCGCACATGATGCCCACGCGGTTCATTTCCGCCACGATCTCGCGGCCGAAGCCCGACAGCCCGCCGTCACGCTCGTAGCAGCCGGTGCCGACTAGGTTCTGGGTGTTGTAGCACATCTGCACGATGCCCACGCCCAGCTGCTTGAACACGTCGACGTAGGCGATCTGGTCTTCGAAGGCATGGGCGTTCTGGAAGCCGAAAAGAATGCCGGTCTTGCCCAGCTCCTTGGCCTTGCGGATGTCGGCGGTGGTGCGCACCGGCATCACCAGGTCGCCGTTCTCGCGGATCAGCTTCTGGCTGGCGGCAATGTTGTCGACGGTGGCCTTGAACCCTTCCCAGACCGACACGGTGCAGTTGGCTGCGGTCAGGCCGCCTTTGCGCATGTCTTCGAACAGCTCGCGGTTCCATTTGGCAATGATCAAACCGTCGATGACGATGCTGTCGGCGTGCAGTTCGGCTGGGCTCATCAGGCTGTCCCCTTTTATTGAGTTGGGTCGCACCGAACGATGTGCCGGCGCTTTGGGGCCAGCATATGCCTGTGCCCCAAGGCGCCCCGATGCAAAAACGACAGGGGGTTTGCCGAAAGCGTCAATGCGCGACATCGGCCCGTCTGGCCCGGCGCCTGGGGATGAGAGACAGTCTCGATAACGACCTGTTGGGGCGTTTCATGAACATTTCGTCAGGGAGCTATCGTCTTGTCGTGGGGTGAGCGAGAATCCCTGCGATTCGTCAGCCTGTTTAGGAGAAAACGGATGAAATCATTGGCATGGCTGGTACTGCTGGCGGTGGTCGGCGTGGCCCAGGCCGGCGAGGAAGAGAGCACGCCGTGCGACAACGTTGAAACCGACCAGCAGACCTATGCCTGCGCGGCGTTCAACAAGCAGACCGCCGAGCGTGAGTTGAAGTTGGCGTATGACGACCTGACCCAGCGTATTCGCGACCAGTATGCCGACGAAGCGGCCCAGGCCACGGCGCTGGTCGAGCGCATGGACGCCGCCGAAAAGCTCTGGACGCAATTGCGTGATGCCGACTGCAAGGTCGAGACCTACGCCGAGAAACCCGGGAGCAAGGCCTTCGAGGCGGCGTGGAACACCTGCGTGGCGCAGCGCAGCGATGACCGCTCGGAGTACCTGCAGACCATCGGGCAGCAGTAGCCTGCACCGGCCTCATCGCCGGCAAGCCGGCTCCCACAAGTGACGCCACAGCCTTTTGTGGGAGCCGGCTTGCCGGCGATGAGGCCGCCACTGACACCCCTCAAACCGCCCGCGCCAGCCGATCCTCCCGGGGGCACCGGGCAAACCGCGCCCGGTAGCAGCGGGTGAAGTACGAAGCCGACTCGAACCCGCACGCCACCGCCACCTCCAGCACATTCATGTCGGTCTGACGCAACAGCTGCCGCGCCTTGTCCAGCCTCAGGCGCAGGTAGAAGCCGCTGGGCGTGTCCTCCAGGTGCAGGCGAAACAGCCGCTCCAGCTGGCGCCGGGTCACTTGCACCGCATCGGCCAGCACCTGGGTATTGAGCGGCTGCTCCAGGTTGCGCTCCATCTCGCCAATCACCTTCACCAGCTTCTTGTTGCTCAGGCCATAACGGCTGGCGATCTGCATGCGCTGGTGGTCCTGGCGCGGGCGGATGCGCCCGAGCACGAACTGCTCCGACACCTGCACCGCCAACTCGCTGCCATGGGCCTGGGCGATCAGGTCGAGCATCAGGTCGATCGACGCCGTGCCGCCAGCGCAGGTGATGCGCCGGCGGTCGATCTCGAACAGCTCCTGGGTCGCCTGCAACCTTGGGTAGCGCTCCTTGAAGGCGTCCAGCGCCTCCCAGTGCAAGGTCGCCCGGTAGCCATCGAGCAGGCCGGCCTCGGCCAGCAGCATGGCGCCGGTGTCGATGCCGCCGAGGATCACGCCGTCGTGGTCGAAGCGGCGCAGGCCCTGCTGCAGCGCCACGCCGTAATGCGCCAGCGGGTCGAAGCCGGCCACCACCAGCAACATCTTGCCCGGCGCCTCCTGCGCCAGCGCGCCATCGGCATTCACCGACATGCCATTGCTCGCCTGCACCGCGCCACCGTCCAGGCTGAGCACGCGCCAGCGGTACAACGGGCCGCGAAAACGGTTGGCCACCCGCAGCGGCTCCAGGGCGCTGATGAAGCCCATGGCGGAAAAGCCCGGCAGCAATAGGAAGTGGATGGTGTCCGGCATCGAATGCTCCACAGTGAAGGTGGTCGCTTGCGTGCAAGTGTTGGTCGCCAGGGTGCGATTTTCCACCCCGCCGCCCGCGTAGCTTATTCACACGGCCCGCAGAGGCCGCCCACCATAACAATATGCACTGCCGATGGAGAGCCACCATGCACAGCTTGATCCGCCGCAGCCTGTTGTCCCTTGCCCTGAGCAGCATCGTCGCCACCCCGCTTTTCGCCGCCGAGCCCGCGGCCTGCAAGAACGTGCGCCTGGGCGTGGTCAACTGGACCGACGTCATCGCCACCAGCGCCATGGCCCAGGTACTGCTCGACGGCCTGGGTTACCAGACCAAGCAGACCAGCGCCTCGCAGCAGATCATCTTTGCCGGTATCCGCGACAAGCGCCTGGACATGTTCCTGGGTTACTGGAACCCGATCATGACCCAGACCATCACCCCATTCATCGACGCGCAGCAGGTCAAGGTGCTGGAAAAGCCGAGCCTGGAAGATGCGCGGGCGACCCTGGCAGTGCCCAAGTACCTGTATGACAAGGGCCTGAAGACCTTTGCCGACATCCACAAGTTCGACAAGGAGTTGGGCGGCAAGATCTACGGCATCGAACCAGGTTCGGGCGCCAACACCCAGATCAAGGCCATGATCACCAAGAACCAGTTCGGCCTGGGCAAGTTCCAGCTGGTCGAGTCCAGCGAGGCCGGCATGCTCGCCGCCGTCGACCGCGCCGTGCGGCGCAAGGAAGCGGTGGTGTTCTTCGGCTGGGCGCCGCACCCGATGAACGTGAACATCGACATGGCCTACCTGGGCGACAGCCAGGATGCCCTGGGCCCGGACGAAGGCCGCGCCACGGTGTGGACGGTGACCGCCCCGGACTACGCCGACCGCTGCCCCAACGCCCACCGCCTGCTGGCCAACCTGAGTTTCAGCGCCGAGGACGAGAGCCGCATGATGCAGCCGCTGCTCGACCACAAGGACGCGCTGGAATCGGCCCGCCAGTGGCTCAAGGACCACCCCGACGACAAGGCCCGCTGGCTTGAGGGTGTGACCACCTTCGATGGCAAGCCGGCCGCAGACAACCTCAAGCTCAGCGCCAACTGACAGATCGCCTCGCGGATAAATCCGCTCCTACAAAACCTTTTGGCCAGGGGGCAGCGCCGCCCCCTGTAGGAGCGGATTCATCCGCGAAAAGCCTCAACCGACCCCACAAGGAACACACGATGAACCACGACGTCATCATCACCTGCGCCCTCACCGGCGCTGGCGACACGGTCGCCAAGAGCCACCTGGTCCCGGTCACCCCCAAGCAGATCGCCGAAGCCGCCGTCGAAGCCGCCAAAGCCGGCGCCACCGTGGTCCACTGCCACGTCCGCGACCCGCAAACCGGCCGCTTCAGCCGCGACGTGAACCTCTACCGCGAAGTCATGGAACGCATCCGCGAAGCCGACGTGGACGTCATCGTCAACCTCACCGCCGGCATGGGCGGCGACCTGGAAATCGGCCCAGGCGAATCGCCCATGGAATTCGGCCCCGGCACCGACCTGATCGGCCCGCTGGAGCGCCTGGCCCACGTCGAGGCGCTGCTGCCGGAAATCTGCACGCTCGACTGCGGCACCCTCAACTTCGGCGACGGCAACGCCATCTACGTCTCCACCCCGGCGCAACTGCGCGCCGGCGCCAAGCGCATCACCGAACTGGGGGTGAAGGCCGAGCTGGAAATCTTCGACACCGGCCACCTGTGGTTCGCCAAGCAGATGATCAAAGAAGGCCTGCTCCAAGACCCGCTGTTCCAACTGTGCCTGGGCATCCCCTGGGGCGCACCGGCCGACACCACCACCATGAAGGCGATGGTCGACAACCTGCCGGCCAACGTCACCTGGGCCGGCTTCGGCATCGGCCGCATGCAGATGCCGATGGCAGCGCAAGCCGTGCTGCTCGGCGGCAACGTGCGGGTGGGCCTGGAAGACAACCTGTACCTGGACCGCGGCGTGCTGGCCAGCAACGGCCAGCTGGTGGAGCGCGCCGCCGAGATCATCACCCGCATGGGTGGCCGCGTACTCAGCCCGGCAGAAGGCCGGGAAAAAATGAACCTCAAGCGCCGCTGATCCCTACTGGAGACCGATATGCCCTTCATCACCGAGATCAAGACCTTCGCCGCCCTGGGTAGCGGCGTGATCGGCAGCGGCTGGGTCGCCCGCGCCCTCGCCCACGGCCTGGACGTGATCGCCTGGGACCCGGCACCGGGTGCCGAGCAGGCGCTGCGCAAGCGCATCGCCAACGCCTGGCCTGCGCTTGAAAAGCAGGGCCTGGCCGCAGGCGCATCACCCGAGCGCCTGACCTTTGTGGCCACCATCGAGGAATGCGTGCGCAACGCCGACTTCATCCAGGAAAGCGCGCCAGAGCGGCTGGACCTCAAGCTCGAGCTGCACGCCAAGATCAGCGCCGCAGCCAAGCCTGACGCCATCATCGGTTCGAGCACCTCGGGCCTGCTGCCCAGCGAGTTCTACGAATCGGCCACGCACCCCGAGCGCTGCGTGGTCGGCCACCCGTTCAACCCGGTGTACCTGCTGCCGCTGGTGGAGATCGTCGGCGGCAACCGCACCGCGCCCGAAGCCATCGAGGCGGCAAAAACCATCTACACCGCCCTCGGCATGCGCCCGCTGCACGTGCGCAAGGAAGTGCCGGGCTTCATCGCCGACCGCCTGCTCGAAGCGCTGTGGCGCGAGGCGCTGCACCTGGTCAACGACGGCGTCGCCAGCACGGGCGAAATCGACGATGCCATCCGCTTCGGCGCCGGTTTGCGCTGGTCGTTCATGGGCACCTTCCTCACCTACACCCTGGCTGGCGGCGATGCGGGCATGCGCCACTTCATGTCGCAGTTCGGCCCGGCGCTGAAACTGCCCTGGACCTACCTGCCAGCCCCCGAGCTGACCGACAAGCTGATCGACGACGTGGTGGACGGCACCTCGGCGCAACAGGGCGAACGCAGCATCGCCGCGCTGGAGCGCTATCGTGATGACACCCTGCTGGCGGTGCTGGACGCGGTGAAGACCAGCAAGGCCAAGCACGGCATGGCCTTTGGCGACTGAGGAGCGCACGATGCCCGCACTGACCACTTACCGCACCCCCGTCCAGGAGGACTGGGTCGACTACAACGGGCACCTGCGCGATGCCTTCTACCTGCTGATCTTCAGCTATGCCACCGATGCGCTGATGGAGCGCATCGGCCTGGATGCCGACAGCCGTGGGCAGAGTGGCAATTCGCTGTTCACTTTGGAAGCTCACATCAACTACCTGCACGAAGTGAAGCTGGGCACCGAGGTGTGGGTGCAGACGCAGATCGTCGGCTTCGACCGCAAGCGCCTGCATGTCTACCACAGCCTGCATCGGGCGGGGTTCGACGAGGCCCTGGCGGCCAGCGAGCAGATGCTGCTGCATGTCGACCTGGCCGGGCCGAAGTCTTCGCCGTTCGCTGAGCGCAGCGTCGAATTGCTGCAAGGGTTGCTGGCTGAACAGCAGGATCTGCCTGCGCCTGCGTTCACCGGCCGGGTGATCGGCCTTCCCGCGAAGGCCTGACAACGGGTGTTTGCGGGGCAAAAAAATAGCCCCGCAAAGCCGTGAGCCAGCGGGGCCAAGAGCGAGCAACATCCACTGTGCGTGAGCGAGGGTGACCAAACCCTCTGGTACCGTGAATGGCTTCAGTGTGCAGGCTTGCCGGGCGCGGGATTTAGCCGTAAACGACCTGTTCTTAGCCAAAGCAGCCATGGCGGCATTCTGTTGTTGCGGGGCTGCCGTGCGCGTCACAGAATCGATGTGAATCAAGCAGCACTCTCTTCGCGATAAAAGGGACAACAGCCATGATGCATGCGGATTTGATTGATCAGGACGACCTGGCAGGCCACCTGCGCGCGCGCGGTTTCGACATTCCGGCCGGGGCCAGTGCCGAGCAGGCCTGCGAAGCGGTGGTGCGGGGGCTGACCGAGCCCAACGCGCGGGCGCTCAAGGGCATGGTCGAGCAGATGTATACCGGCAGCGCGACGATCTTGCCGGCGGTGCGCCAGGCCATCGACAAACAGCTGTTGCCGGCGTTGGCGCAGTTCAACAAGCGCGCCTGATCGGCTTTTCCTGTACTGGCCCTATCGCCGGCAAGCCGGCTCCCACAGGTACCCCACTGAGCTCAAGGGCTGTGGGTTACCTGTGGGAGCCGGCTTGCCGGCGATGGGGCCAGCGCGGTTTCAGAGCCTCACACTGGCAAAGGTCGACTCGTTGCGCGCCTGGCTCAGCGCCGCCATCGGCCCGCTGTGCGGCGACAGCGCCATGGCCTGCGGAATCGGCATCATCGCCACCTGCTGCGCGGTATTGGAACCCACCCGCTCATCGCGCGGCGGAATGCCGAAGTACTCGCGGTAGCACTTGGAGAAGTGCGGGGTGGAGACGAAGCCGCACACCGACGCCACCTCGATGATCGACATCGGCGTCTGCTTGAGCAGCTGCCGCGCGCGGATCAGGCGCAGCTTCAGGTAGTAGCGCGACGGCGAGCAGTGCAGGTACTTCTGGAACAGCCGCTCGAGCTGGCGGCGCGACACCGACACGTACACCGCCAATTCATCCAGGTCGATCGGCTCTTCGAGGTTGGCTTCCATCAGCGCGACGATTTCCTGCAGCTTCGGCTGGTTGGTGCCGAGCATGTGCTTGAGCGGCACGCGCTGGTGGTCCTGCTCGTTGCGGATGCGCTCGTAGACGAACATTTCGGAGATCGCCGCCGACAGCTCGCGGCCGTGATCGCGGCTGATCAGGTGCAGCATCATGTCCAGTGGCGCGGTGCCGCCGGAGCTGGTGAAGCGGTTGCGGTCGAGGGTGAACAGGCGGGTGCTCATGTTCACCCGCGGGAAGGCCTCCTGCATCGCCGCCAGGCATTCCCAGTGCACGCTGCAATCGAAGCCATCGAGCAGGCCGGCACAGGCCAGCGCCCAGCTGCCGGTGCACACCGCGCCCAGCCGGCGCGACTGGCGGGCCTGGGCCTGCAGCCAAGTGACGTGCTCACGGGTGACCGAACGCTGGATACCGACACCCCCGCAGACGATCACGGTGTCCACGGGCGGTGCATTGCCGATGGCCGCATCCGGGGTGATCTGCAGGCCATCGCTGGCCCATACCTGGCCACCATCGACGGTCAGGGTGTGCCAACGGTACAGCTCGCGGCCGGACAGCTGGTTGGCCATGCGCAGCGGCTCGACGGCCGAAGCCAGGGAAATGAGGGTGAAGTTGTCCAGTAGAAGAAACCCGATGGACTGGGGTGCTGTGCGGTTCTGGGTTGGATTCCCGGAGGTGTACGACGTCATCGCGATTTCTCCTCACACAATGCTGGGCGTGCCTCAGGCGGGCACTGATTTCTTGTTATTGACCCCTCGGTCATTTTCCGGGGGTGGTCTGCCAATCTCAACGCAAACGCCGTGCCTGAAGTTGAACGGCCATTCGAAAAAACCTGAAAACGACGCCATTGTTGGGCAATTCAAGGTCTTGCATCGAGGTTGTCAATCGCCTAAAACCGGCGAGTTAGTGCGATGCGTGTAACGGTTGAGCAGTTTAGTGACACGCGCAGTGTGGGTTTTCCAGAAACGACACTCTTGAGTGTCACCGACAACGCCCATACCAATCGCGACATCCGACGGCCGGCCATGCCCTGGAACAGGGCACCACTGAATCAGTGGTGCCCGTTGTGAATGCAGTGGGTACCTGCAGGAGCCGGCTTGCCGGCGATGGGGACAGCCCAGGGTGTCAGCATTCGATGACGCTGACCGCCAGGCCACCACGCGAAGTCTCTTTGTATTTGTCATGCATGTCGGCCCCGGTGTCGCGCATGGTGCGGATCACCTGGTCGAGCGAGATGAAGTGCTCGCCATCGCCACGCAAGGCCATCTGCACCGCATTGATGGCCTTCACCGCCGCAATCGCATTGCGCTCGATGCACGGCACCTGCACCAGCCCACCCACCGGGTCGCAGGTCAGCCCCAGGTTATGCTCCAGGGCGATCTCGGCCGCATTCTCCAGCTGCGGCGGCGTCGCCCCCAGCACTTCGGCCAGGCCCGCCGCCGCCATGGCGCAGGCCGAACCGACCTCGCCCTGGCAGCCCACCTCGGCACCGGAAATCGACGCATTCTTCTTGCACAAAATACCCACGGCAGCAGCACCCAGGAAGAAATCGACCACGCACGACTCGTCCACCGCATCGCTGAAGCGCATGTAGTAGTGCAGCACCGCCGGGATGATGCCGGCCGCGCCGTTGGTGGGCGCGGTCACCATGCGCCCGCCGGCGGCGTTCTCTTCGTTGACCGCCAGGGCGAACAGGTTCACCCACTCCATGGCGCTCATGGTCGAGCCGATCACGTTGGGTTTGCCGATCTCCTGCAGGCTGCGGTGCAGCTTGGCGGCGCGGCGGCGCACGTTCAAACCGCCAGGCAACGTGCCTTCGTGCTTGAGGCCGTTGTTGACGCACTCCTGCATGGCTTGCCAGAGCGTGTGCAGGCCGGCGCGGATCTCTTGCTCGCTGCGCCAGACCTTCTCATTGGCCATCATCAATTGCGACACGCTGAGGTCGTTTTGCTTGCACAGGCGCAGCAGCTCGGCGGCGCTGTTGAAGTCGTAGGGCAGTACCGTCTGGTCGGCATCCAGCACGCCGCTGGCGGCCTGGGCGGCGTCGACCACGAAACCGCCGCCCACCGAGTAGTAGGTGTCGCGGTGCAGCTCGCCCTGCTCGCCTTCGGCGATCAGGGTCATGGCGTTGGGGTGGTACGGCAGGTTCTCGTCCAGCAGGCGCATGTCGCGGGCCCAGACGAATTCGATGGGCAGGCGGCTGTCCAGCAGCAGGGTGTCGGTTTCACGCAGGTCGGCGATGCGCGGGGTGATCTGCGCCGGGTCGATCGCGTCCGGCCATTCGCCCATCAGGCCCATGATGGTGGCGTTGTCGGTGCCGTGGCCAATGCCGGTGGCCGAAAGCGAGCCATACAGCTGCACCTCCACCCGCTTCACCCGCTCCAGCTCGCCGCGTTCGCGCAGGCCCTGGACGAACAGGGCGCCTGCGCGCATGGGGCCGACGGTGTGGGAGCTGGAAGGCCCGACACCGATCTTGAACAGGTCGAACACGCTGATGGCCATTGTCGCTTCACCTCTTGCTGGGCTTGTCTCTGCGCGCCATGCGCAGGGCGGGGCAACTGCTAGGCTGAAGCTGCGAGCCGCCACGAATGCACGCATCATCGGGGTTTTGACGCCCTCCTCGCCGTCTGCAACCGACGTACTTTTGTCCACCAGCGCCGCGCTGTTTTGCCCAGCCGTGCGCCGTTTTCCAGCGCCCTGGTGACGCAAAAATGCGGCCGTGAGGATGGAAAAACCCATATGCGACATCGCCCGTACTGGATGCGACCCGTTCGGTACTGGTTACGACCCCACCAGTAGGCGTAAGCCCGGCGCTGGAGGATTATCGAAAGCGACTCGTATTGCACGGCCTCGCAACCTGCCCTCTGCAGGCCTGGTCGACCGGACCCTGAGAAAGCCCGGCGACCCGCGCGAACCCGAAGATAAAATCACAGGAGTCCATCCATGAAAGGTTCACCCTCGCTGTTGCTGGTTGCGTTGCTATCGGCACCGCTGCTGGCCCACGCCGCCGAACCCGAGCAGTGCCAGACGGTACGCTTCTCGGACGTCGGCTGGACCGACATCACCGTGACCACCGCAACCACCAGCGTTGTGCTCGAAGCACTGGGTTACAAGACCCACACCACCATGATCTCGGTACCGGTGACCTACAAGTCGCTGGCCACCGGCAAGGACCTGGACGTGTTTCTCGGCAACTGGATGCCGACCATGGAGAACGACATCAAGCAGTACCGCGACGCCGGCACCGTCGAAACGGTTCGCGCCAACCTGGAAAACGCCAAGTACACCCTGGCCGTGCCCCAGGCGCTGTATGACAAGGGGCTGAAGGATTTCAGCGACATTCCCAAGTTCAAGAAGGAACTGGACGGCAAGATCTACGGCATCGAACCGGGCAACGACGGCAACCGCACCATCCAGAGCATGATCGACAAGAACGCCTTCGGCCTGAAGGACGCCGGCTTCAAGATCGTGCAGTCGAGCGAGGCCGGCATGCTGGCGCAGGTCGACCGGGCGCAGAAGCGCGGCGAGGCGATCGTGTTCCTGGGCTGGGAACCGCACCCGATGAACACCCGCTTCAAGATGCAGTACCTCACCGGCGGCGATGATTTCTTCGGCCCCGAGTTCGGCAAGGCCACCGTGCTCACCAACACCCGCAAGGGCTACGTCAACGAATGCAGCAACGTCGGCCAGCTGCTGAAGAACCTGTCGTTCGAGCTCAAGGATGAAAGCACCATGATGGGCTATGTCCTGGACGACAAGATGAAGCCCGACGACGCCGCCAGGAAGTGGCTCAAGGCCAACCCCGGCAAGCTGGACACCTGGCTGGCCGGCGTGACCACCGTGGATGGCAAACCCGGCCTGGAAGCGGCCAAGGCCAAACTGACGCAATAACGCAAGGCGCTGTAGCAACACCGCCGGGGCGCGGCCGTGCCCGCCCCGGACTGATTTCAATCTTTGCAGGTGGAAGCTCGCTATCATGCTTATCGATCAGAAAATACCCCTGGGGCAGTACATCGCCTCATTCGTCGAATGGTTGACCCAGAACGGCGCCAGCTACTTCGACGCTATCGCCCAAGGCCTGGAATTCATGATCCACGGGGTCACCAGCGCCCTGACCTGGTTCAACCCGTTCGTGCTCATTGCCCTGTTCGCCGCCCTTGCGCACCTGATCCAGCGCAAATGGGCACTGACCGTCTTCGTCGCCTTGTCCTTCCTGCTGATCCTCAACCTGGGGTACTGGCAGGAAACCATGGAAACCCTGGCGCAGGTCACCTTCGCCACGGTGGTGTGCGTGGCCATCGGCGTGCCGCTGGGCATCCTCGCCGCGCACAAGCCGATGTTCTACACCGCCATGCGCCCAGTGCTCGACCTGATGCAGACGGTGCCGACCTTCGTGTACCTGATCCCTACCCTGACCCTGTTCGGCCTGGGTGTGGTGCCGGGGCTGATTTCCACGGTGGTGTTCGCCATTGCCGCGCCCATTCGCCTGACCTACCTGGGCATCTGCGACGTCCCCCAGGAACTGCTGGACGCCGGCAAGGCCTTCGGCTGCTCGCGCCGGCAACTGCTCACCCGCATCGAACTGCCGCATGCGATGCCGAGCATCGCCGCCGGCGTCACCCAGTGCATCATGCTGTCGCTGTCGATGGTGGTGATCGCCGCCCTGGTCGGCGCCGACGGCCTGGGCAAACCTGTGGTCAACGCACTGAACACCGCCGATATCTCCCTGGGCTTCGAAGCGGGCCTGGCGATCGTGCTGCTGGCGATCATGCTCGACCGTATCTGCAAGCAACCGGAACTGCCGGTAAGGGGTGAGGCATGAGCATCATTCGCTTCGAAGACGTCGACGTCATCTTCTCCAACAAGCCGCGCGAAGCGCTGGCGCTGCTCGACCAGGGCAAGACCCGCGAGCAGATCCTCAAGCAGACCGGCCTGGTGGTGGGGGTCGAAAAGGCCAACCTGGACATCAACAAGGGCGAGATCTGCGTGCTGATGGGCCTGTCCGGTTCGGGCAAGTCGAGCCTGCTGCGCTGCATCAACGGCCTCAACACCGTGAGCCGCGGCAAGCTGTTCGTCGAGCACGAAGGCAAGCACATCGACATCGCCCACTGCACCCCGGCGGAACTGAAGATGATGCGCACCAAGCGCATCGCCATGGTGTTCCAGAAGTTCGCCCTGATGCCCTGGCTGACGGTGCGCGAGAACATCAGCTTCGGCCTGGAAATGCAGGGCCGGCCGGAAAAGGAACGGCGCAAGCTGGTGGATGAGAAGCTCGAGTTGGTGGGCCTGACCCAGTGGCGCAACAAGAAGCCGGACGAACTCTCCGGCGGCATGCAGCAACGCGTGGGCCTGGCCCGGGCGCTGGCGATGGACGCCGACATCCTGCTGATGGACGAGCCGTTCTCGGCCCTCGACCCGCTGATTCGCCAGGGCCTGCAGGACGAGCTGCTGGCGCTGCAGAACAAGCTGAGCAAGACCATCGTGTTCGTCAGCCACGACCTCGATGAAGCGCTGAAACTGGGTAGCCGCATCGCCATCATGAAGGATGGGCGGATCATCCAGTACAGCAAGCCGGAAGAGATCGTGCTCAACCCGGCCGACGAGTATGTGCGCACCTTCGTTGCCCATACCAACCCACTCAACGTGCTGTGCGGCCGCAGCCTCATGCGCACCCTGGACAACTGCAAGCGGATCAATGGCTCGGTGTGCCTGGACCCGGGGATCGATTCGTGGCTGGACCTTGGCGAAGGCGGTTCGCTCAAGCGTGCGCGCCAGGGCCAGAACGGGCTGGACCTGCAGAACTGGGCGCCGGGGCAGGATGTGGACTTGCTGGAGCGTCGGCCGACGCTGGTGAATGCCGACATCGGCATGCGCGAGGCGCTGCGGATTCGCTATCAGACCGGCAACAAGCTGGTGTTGCAGGACAACGACAAGGTGGTGGGGATTTTGGGGGATACCGAGCTTTATCACGCCTTGCTTGGCAAGAACCACGGGTGAAGCTGTTGGGGCCGCCTTGCGGCCCTTTCGCGACACAAGGCCGCTCCTACAGGAAAATGCGTACCTCTGTAGGAGCGGCCTTGTGTCGCGAAAGGAGGGCAAAGCCCTCCCAGCAATCCATCAGCGAACCACGATCCCGCGCGAAGCCATGTAGGCCTTGGCCTCAGGCACCGTGTACTCGCCAAAGTGGAAGATACTGGCCGCCAGCACCGCACTGGCATGCCCTTCCAGAATCCCGTCCGCCAGGTGCTGCAAGTTACCCACACCACCCGAGGCAATCACCGGGATCCCCAGCGCATCGCTGATCGCCCGGGTAACCCCGAGGTCGAAGCCGTTCTTCATGCCGTCCTGGTCCATGCTGGTCAGCAGGATCTCGCCGGCACCCAGGCCTTCCATCTTCTTCGCCCATTCCACGGCATCCAGCCCGGTCGGCTTGCGCCCACCGTGGGTGAAGATCTCCCAGCGCGGCGCTTCGCCCGGCCCGGAAACCTTCTTGGCATCGATGGCGACCACGATGCACTGCGAACCGAAACGGTCTGCCGCCTCGCCCACGAACTCGGGGTTGAACACCGCGGCGGTGTTGATCGAAACCTTGTCGGCACCGGCGTTGAGCAGGTTGCGGATGTCCTGCACGGTGCGCACGCCACCGCCCACGGTCAGCGGGATGAACACCTGGCTGGCCATGCGCTCCACGGTATGCAGCGTGGTGTCGCGGCCATCGACGCTGGCGGTGATGTCGAGGAAGGTGATTTCGTCGGCACCCTGCTCGTTGTAGCGGCGGGCGATTTCCACCGGGTCGCCGGCATCACGGATGTTCTCGAACTTGACGCCCTTGACCACCCGGCCGTTGTCCACGTCCAGGCAAGGGATGATGCGCTTGGCCAGTGCCATGGTTCAGTCCTCAGCCTTGGTAGTTGTCGCAGAAGGCCTGGGCCTCGGCGACATCGAGGGTGCCTTCGTAGATGGCACGGCCGGTGATGGCGCCGATGATGCCGGGGGCCTTGGCGTCCAGCAGGGCCTTGATGTCACCCAGGTTGTGGATGCCGCCCGAGGCGATCACCGGAATGCGCGTGGCTTCGGCCAGGGCCTTGGTGAAGGGCACGTTGCAGCCTTGCATCATGCCGTCCTTGGCGATGTCGGTGTAGACGATCGCCGAGACGCCATCGGCCTCGAAACGCTTGGCCAGGTCGATCACCTGCACCGTGCTCACTTCGGCCCAGCCGTCGGTGGCGACGAAACCGTCCTTGGCATCCAGGCCGACGATGACCTTGCCCGGGAACGCCTTGCACGCTTCGGCGACGAACTCCGGCTGCTTGACCGCCTTGGTGCCGATGATCACGTAGCTCACGCCAGCCTTGACGTAGTGCTCGATGGTTTCCAGCGAACGGATGCCGCCGCCGATCTGGATCGGCAGGGTCGGGTAGCGCTTGGCGATGGCGGTAACCACTTCACCGTTGACCGGCTGGCCTTCGAAGGCGCCGTTGAGGTCGACCAGGTGCAGGCGGCGGCAGCCACCCTCGACCCACTTGGCGGCCATGCTCACCGGGTCGTCGGAGAATACCGTGGAGTCTTCCATGCGGCCCTGGCGCAGGCGCACGCAGGCACCGTCCTTCAGATCGATAGCGGGGATAATCAGCATCTTGGGAACCTGTCTATTTGTTGGGTTTCAGGGCTTCTCGAGTGCCCACAGGTCGCTTTCGATGCTCTCGAACCGCTCCTTGAGGTGCAGCTGAACATCGGCAATCGCCCTGTTGTAGTAATGGGGTGCAATCTCTTTGCTGAACACGTCGAGGACCTCGGCCACTTCGAACGACCCCAGCTGCAACTCGAAACGGTCTTCGAGAAAACGCTTGAGGGTATCGAGCGCCTCGCGCTCCTGTTCGGGGGCCAGGGTGATGACCGGGGCCTTGGCCTTCGACCTGCTCATTTACCAGCGCCCGTCCCAGGCCACGAAGTTCTGCAGCAGCTGCAGGCCATGGGTATGGCTCTTCTCGGGGTGGAACTGCACGGCGAAACGCGAACCATCGGCCAGCGCGGCGGCGAAGTCGACGCCATAGTGGCCGCGGCCGACCACCTGGCCCGGCTTGCCGGCTTCGATGTAGTAGCTGTGCACGAAGTAGAAGCGCGCACGCTCGGGGATGTCGTGCCACAGCGGGTGGTCGATGGTCTGGCTGACCTCGTTCCAGCCCATGTGCGGCACTTTCAGGTGCTCGCCGTCTTCTTCCAGGCCCTTGCCGAAGAAGCGCACCTGGCCTGGGAACAGGCCGATGCAGTCGACGCCCTGGTTCTCTTCGCTGTGCTCGAGCAGTGCTTGCATGCCCACGCAGATACCGAGGAACGGGCGGTCCTGGCTGACTTCACGCACCAGGCTGTCGAAGCCCAGGCGGCGGATCTCGGCCATGCAGTCGCGGATCGCGCCGACGCCTGGGAACACCACACGGTCAGCTTCGCGGATGACGGCCGCGTCGCTGGTGACCACGACCTTGCCGGCACCTACGTGCTCCAGCGCCTTGGCCACCGAGTGCAGGTTGCCCATGCCATAGTCGATTACGGCTACCGTCTGCATTTACAGGCATCCCTTGGTGGATGGCATCTGCCCGGCCATGCGCTCGTCCAGGGTAATGGCCATGCGCAGGGCGCGGCCGAAAGCCTTGAACACGGTTTCGATCTGGTGGTGGGTGTTGTGGCCACGCAGGTTGTCGATGTGCAGGCTCACCAGGGCGTGGTTGACGAAGCCCTGGAAGAACTCCTGGAACAGGTCGACATCGAAGCCACCGACCGTGGCCCGGGTGTACGGCACGTGCATCTGCAGGCCAGGGCGGCCGGAGAAGTCGATGACCACCCGCGACAGCGCTTCATCCAGCGGCACGTAGGCGTGGCCGTAGCGGAAGATGCCCTTCTTGTCGCCGATGGCCTGGGCAAATGCCTGGCCCAGGGTGATACCGACGTCTTCGACGGTATGGTGATCGTCGATATGCAGGTCACCCTTGCACTCGATATCCAGATCGATCAGCCCATGTCGGGCGATCTGGTCGAGCATGTGTTCAAGGAAAGGCACGCCGATATCGAATCGAGCCTTGCCACTGCCATCGAGGTTGATCGAGCACTTGACCTGGGTTTCCAGGGTATTGCGCTCGACGGAAGCCTTACGTTCGACCATCACCAGCTCCGCAAAATCATTGGGCGAAAAGGGCTCCATTATAGGCCCAGAACGCGCCAGCTTGAAACGCGGATGACATATGGCAATGCCGGAGGCTGCTTTGCAGCCCGATCGCCGGCAAGCCGGCTCCCACAGATCTCGAACATCACAGAGCTCGTGTGGGAGCCGGCTTGCCGGCGATGAGGCCGTCAATGGAACAGCACCGCCGTCTTCTGCAGGGTGACCCACACCCCCCAGGCCAGCGGAATCACCACCACCGCCCAGGCCACCAGCACCAGCGGCAGGCTCCCCGGCGCAGCGTGCCACTCCAGCGACCGGCCGCCATCGGCGCCCTTGTCATGGCTCAGCGCCCGCTCGGCGGCAAGTTCGGCGTCGCTCATGAAGTGCTTATCCGCCACCGGCCGCACCAGCATGTTGCAGATAAAGCCCAGCACCAGCAGGCCGGCGAGGATGTACAGGGTCATGTCATAAGCCGCTGCCCGCTCGACGCCCGCCGCCAGCTGGTACTCGCGCAGGTAGGTGATCAGCACCGGCCCCAGCACCCCCGCCGCCGCCCAGGCAGTCAGCAGGCGGCCGTGAATGGCACCGACCATCTGCGTGCCGAACAGGTCGGCAAGGTACGCCGGCACCGTGGCGAAACCGCCGCCATACATCGACAGGATGATGCAGAACGCCGCCACGAACAGCGCCACGTTGCCCAGGTGCCCCATGTTCGGCACCAGGCTGTAGAGGCCGACACCCAGGGCGAAGAAGGCAAAATAGGTGTTCTTGCGGCCGATGTAGTCGGAGAACGAGGCCCAGAAGAAGCGCCCGCCGATGTTGAACAGGCTCAGCAAGCCGGTGAAGCCGGCGGCGATCGCGGCAATCTGCGCCAGCTGCGCGGGGTTCAGCTCGCTGAAGGTCAGCTCGTTGCCCAGCAGCTTGCCGGCGAACACTTCCTGCAACAGCGGCGAGGCCATGCCGAGAATGCCGATACCGGCCGACACGTTCAGGCACAGTACCAGCCAGATCAACGCAAATTGCGGGGTTTTCCACGCAACGCTGACATGCACGTGGCGGTCGGTGACCATCGCGTTGGCCTTCTTCAGCGGCGCGGTCCAGCCCTCGGGCTTCCAGCCGGTGGGCGGCACGCGGTAGGCCAGGGCGCCGGCGGTCATGAACACGAAGTAGATCGCGGCCATGGCGACGAAGCTCTGCCACACGCCAACTTCATGCTCGTTGCCAAAGTGGCCCATCAGCGCGGTGGCCAAGGGTGCACCCACCATGGCGCCGCCGCCGAAGCCCATGATCGCCATGCCGGTGGCCATGCCGCGCTTGTCCGGGAACCACTTGATCAGGGTCGAGACCGGCGAGATGTAGCCAAGGCCCAGGCCGATACCGCCAATGACCCCGGAGCCCAGCCACATCAACCAGAGCTGGTGGGTTTTTACCCCGACCGCCGAAATCAGCATGCCGCCGCACCAGCACAGTGCCGACACCAGGCCAGCCTTGCGCGGGCCGGCATGTTCCAGCCAACCGCCGAGCACCGCGGCCGAGCAGCCGAGGAAGACGAAGAACAGGGTGTAGATCCAGCTCAGCATCGAGATCGGCCAGTCGCACTCGGCGCTGAACAGGCGGGCGATGAAGCCCATGTCGGCCGAGCAGGCGACCGGGGCGGTGATGCCGATGGCCTGGGACAACGGCAACCAGAACACCGAGAAGCCGTAGGCCATGCCGATGCACAGGTGAATGGCCAGGGCCGCCGGCGGCACCAGCCAGCGGTTGAAGCCCGGGCGGGCGATGATGCGCTCCTTCGACAGGAAGCCCGGCGCGCTGGCGGCGGCCCCTGCCGTGATACTGCTGTTCATGGATTCGATCCTTTTGTAGGTAGACGATGCCCGCGGATTGAATGCCCGGCTCTTCTGGCTGCACACAAGGTGAAACGCGGCCGTTGGCGGCAACGCCCGCGACAATCTGTCGCGGCGCTCCACGCAAGCGGCGCAAGGGTATCAGCAACACCTGAGATAGTGGCAATCTGATGCAGGGTCGCGTCTCTCCCATAAACGGACGGAACTGCCCGCCCTCAGGCTGTCGAAAGCCGCACTACCTGATCCATTAGTAGGAAATGGCCTGTATCTCTTGTCGGATACTCAGGCCCTACCCCGGCGGCGCTATACTCAACCGCTTGAATTCAAAAACGGACTACAAGGACTCGCCCATGAAAGCGTTCGGCAAAATCCTGGGACTGGGGCTTCTCGGGTTGCTGCTGATCATCGTGGCACTGGGCTTTGCCCTGACCCACCTCTTCGATCCCAACGACTACAAAGACGAGATCCGCCAGCTGGCGCGCGACAAGGCCCATGTCGAGCTGACCCTCAATGGCGATATCGGCTGGAGCCTGTTCCCCTGGCTGGGCCTGGAGCTGCACGATGCCAGCATCGCCACCCTGAACAAGCCCACCGAGCCGTTTGCCGACCTGCAGATGCTCGGCCTGTCGGTACGCGTGCTGCCCTTGCTGCGCCGCGAAGTGCAGATGAGCGACGTGCGCGTCGAAGGCCTGAACCTGACCCTGGTGCGCGATGAGCAAGGCCATGGCAACTGGCAGGACATCGGCAAGCCGCTGCCACCCCAGGGCGGCACCAGCAGCAACGCACCGGCCCCCGCCGAACAACCCGGCGCACCTGCCGACAGCGGCAGCGAGCGTGCGGTCAAGCTCGACATCGACAGCCTGACCGTGAACAACGCCCGGGTGCAGTACACCGATGCCCAGAACGGCAAGAGCTACAGCGCCGAAAGCATCCAGCTGAGCACCGGCCCCGTTCACGAGGGCACCAACATCGCCCTCAAGGCCAGTGCCTTCCTCAGCGCCAGCCAGCCGAACATCAAGGCCCGTACCGAGCTTGCCGGCGAACTGCGCTTCGACCGCAAGCTCAAGCGCTACAACTTCGAAGACATGCGCCTGTCGGGCGAAACCTCGGGCGAGCCTACCGGCGGCAAGACCGTGACCTTCGCCGCCCAGGGCCAGTTGCTGGTCGACATGGCCGCCAACGTCGCCTCTTGGAACGGCCTGAAAGTCTCGGCCAACCAGCTGCGCGCCCTCGGCGAGCTGAACCTGCGCGACCTGGACAAAGCCCCGCAGCTCAGCGGTGGCCTGTCGATCGCCCAGTTCAACCTGCGCACCTTCCTCGACAGCATCGGCCGCCCCCTGCCGGCCACCAACGACCCGGCCGCCTTCGCCAAGCTGGAGCTGGTGACCCGCCTGCAGGGCACGCCGTACAGCCTGGCCCTGGCCGACCTTGCGGTAAAACTGGACGACAGCACCTTCACCGGCCGCGTGGCCGTGGACGACTTCGCCAAGCAGGCCCTGCGCCTGCAGCTCAAGGGCGACAAGTTCGACGCCGACCGCTACCTGCCGGCCAAGAGCGAAGAGGCCAAGGGCGCCACGGCCGCGCGCCAGAGCGAAGTGCAGCAGCAAGAAGCCAGCGCCGTGGGCAACCCCGGCACCTCGCCGCTGCCCAACGCCCCGACCCAGGTGGCCTGGAGCAATGACAAGCTGCTGCCGGTGGACCGCCTGCGCGAGCTCGACCTGCAAGCGGACCTGGCCTTCGGCGCGCTGACCCTGGACAAGCTGCCGATCAGCGATGCCCAGCTTCAGGCCACCAGCCAGGGCGGCCTGCTGACCCTGCAAAGCCTGCGCGGCGGCCTCTACAACGGCAGTTTCGAAGCCAAGGGCAGCGTCGACGTGCGCCCTGCGGTGCCGCAGGTTGGCTTGAATACCAAGATCAACCGCGTGCCGGTCGAGCACTTCATCAAGCGCGAAGGCAAAGAGCAGGCCCCGCCAGTCAAAGGCCTGCTGACCCTCAACAGCGACCTGACCGCCACCGGCAACAGCCAGAAGGCACTGGTCGACACCCTCAACGGCAGCGCAAACTTCACCATCAACGACGGTGTGCTGGTCAACGCCAACCTGGAACAACAGCTGTGCCAGGCCATCGCCACCCTCAACCGCAAGACCCTCAGTGGCGAACCGCGCGGCAAGGACACCCCGTTCCAGGAACTGCGCGGCAGCCTGGTGGTGCGCAATGGCGTCGCCAGCAACCCGGACCTCAAGGCGCGCATCCCGGGCCTTACCGTCAACGGCCATGGCGACCTCGACCTGCGTGTGCTGGGCATGGACTACAACGTCGGCGTGATCGTCGAAGGCGACCAGCGCGCCATGCCGGACCCGGCCTGCCAGGTCAACGAACGCTATGTCGGCGTCGAAGTGCCGCTGCGCTGCCGTGGCCCGCTGGAGCTGGGCGCCAAGGCCTGCCGCCTGGACCAGGACGGCCTGGGCAAGGTCGCGGCGAAACTGGCCGGCAACCGCCTCAAAGACAAGATCGATGAAAAGCTCGATGAAAAACTCGGAGACAAAGTGAGCCCAGAACTGAAAGAAACGCTCAAGGGGCTGTTCAAGCGATGAGCCCAGAGCAGTTCTCCAGCGCCGTGCTGGCCTGGTACGACCAGCACGGCCGCCACGACCTGCCCTGGCAACAGGGCATCACCCCCTACCGGGTGTGGGTGTCGGAAATCATGCTGCAGCAGACCCAGGTCAGCACCGTGCTCAACTACTTCGACCGCTTCATGCAGGCCCTGCCGACCGTGCAGGCGCTGGCCGAGGCGCCGGAAGACGAAGTGCTGCACCTGTGGACCGGGCTGGGTTACTACACCCGTGCGCGCAACCTGCAGAAGGCGGCGAAGGTGGTGGTCGAGCAGTATGGCGGCGAGTTTCCGCGCAGCGTCGAGCTGCTCACCGAGCTGCCCGGCATCGGCCGCTCCACCGCCGGTGCCATCGCCAGCATCAGCATGGGCATCCGCGCGCCGATCCTCGACGGCAACGTCAAGCGCGTGCTGGCCCGCTACACCGCCCAGGCCGGCTACCCGGGCGAGCCCAAGGTAGCCAACCAGCTGTGGGCCACCGCCGAGCGCTTCACCCCGCAGCAACGCGCCAACCACTACACCCAGGCGATGATGGACATGGGCGCCACGCTGTGTACCCGCAGCAAGCCCAGCTGCCTGATCTGCCCGGTGCAGCGCGGCTGCGAAGCGCACCTGCACGGTGAAGAAACCCGTTACCCCGAACCCAAGCCACGCAAGGCGCTGCCACAACGGCGCACGCTGATGCCGCTGCTGGCCAACCACGAAGGCGCGATCCTGCTCTACCGCCGGCCTTCCAGCGGCCTGTGGGGTGGCCTGTGGAGCCTGCCGGAGCTGGACGACATCGCCCAGCTCGACGACCTCGCCTACCAGCACGGCCTGCGCCTGGCCGACAGCCGTGCGCTTGACGGCCTGACCCACACCTTCAGCCACTTCCAGCTGGCCATTGAGCCCTGGCTGGTGCGCGTCGACCCGGTCGGCCAGCACGTGGCCGAGGCCGACTGGCTCTGGTATAACCTCGCCACCCCGCCGCGCCTGGGCCTCGCCGCCCCGGTGAAGAAGCTGCTCAAACGCGCGGCCGACGAACTGATTGCAGGAGACGCCCGATGACCCGCACCGTGATGTGCCGCAAGTACAAAGAAGAACTGCCAGGCCTGGACCGCCCGCCTTACCCAGGCAGCAAGGGCCAGGACATCTTCGATCACATCTCGCAGAAGGCCTGGGCCGACTGGCAGAAGCACCAGACCATGCTGATCAACGAAAAGCGCCTGAACATGATGAACGCCGAGGACCGCAAGTTCCTCCAGGGCGAGATGGACAAGTTTTTCGCCGGCGAAGATTACGCCCAGGCCGAAGGCTACGTTCCACCGGCCGAATGACCCCAAAAATCGTAAGCGACGGAATTAATTTAAAATTTTTTCAAAAAGTCGTTGACGAGCGGTCTGGAAATCTATTTAATTCACCTCGTCGCCCAGATAGCTCAGTCGGTAGAGCAGAGGATTGAAAATCCTCGTGTCGGCGGTTCGACTCCGTCTCTGGGCACCACCTTCAAGCTTCTGGTGGTTGCAAAGTTACCCGAAGCGACAACAAGAAACCCGCCTAGTGCGGGTTTTTTGTTGCCTGCGATTTTTGCTGCAGGGTTGGCAGGTCCCTGCCCGGCATCGGCTGCCACAGCAACCCACCTACCCAGCCGCTACGACCGCACGATCATCACACCTCAGCATAGGCATCCCAGTGCTCTCGCAAGACCGACCAGGGCAGCAGCGAGCGATGCAGGTCTTTTTCTTCAAGGCAAGTCTCCAGGTACAAAGCCATCTCTTCCTCGGCCTTGCACCGTTCAACACTTCGACAAACATCGCAATCCAAAAAACGATTTCTCCTACAAAATCTCCTCACAACTAAATCTTATATATAAATTGAAACATAAATACGCAAATTAGAATCCTTGCAGAGCTTAGCAAGTACGCTACGTTTACTGTGGACCGAAATTCAAGACCACAGTTTGCATGGAGAGCAATATGCAGTATTCCGCCTGTTTACGCGTCGGACTAAATGATGTGAAGGCTCTGGTCAATCTGGAGCCAGAAAGAAGAGATCACTTTACCCCACTGCTGGATATGCGCGGCAAAGACGACAAGCATCTTCAGTCCTTCCTAAAGGATTGGACTGAACACCGATTTTTCATCGACATATCCAGGGGCAGATTGGATAGGCTTGAGGCGTTCATTGCCGACAATGATTTACATAACCCCAAGAATGCGTTCGAACGAAAAAAGGCATTTTTCGACGACATCCATACCACAGCCTCTCTCGCTATCCCCGTTATCTCCTGGACGGACGATGATCCTCAACGAGATGTGATTCAGCTTGGCCTTGCACTGGAACGCGACTTTGACGAAATAGCGATTCGCGTATTCTGCCCAGAAAAGCCAACGAGCATCTCTCGCAATCGCCTGTTTTCATTACTGGACTCATTGACTCACCCTGGAGAAGCCCATGTCATTGTCGACTACATTGCGTCTCCCCCGTCCAGCACTGCAACGGGATCAGAGTTCGATCATTTCATCAGGGACATCGCAGCCTACGCGCCCGCCAGCATCATTCTGCTGAGCACCTCCTTCCCTACGCACAAGCCCGCCTCTAACTCGTCGAGGTCAGCTACCTGCACCGACATCGCATGGCAATCAACGGTCAACAGGAGTATCTCCGGCACCCAGGTGGTTTACGGTGACTACGCGGCAACGAACCCCACGGCGGCAATCGAATATGTGGCAGGCATGCCCGTGCTACCGTTTGGCTGCTATTACACCCCAACCGAGTGGTGGCAACGACGCAAAGGTGGCGATAAGGAGTTCAATAACTACATTGATATTGCCAGAGAAATAAGAGCGCTCCCCGGGTATCATCAGGATGATTTTTGCTGGGCGACCAAGGAGTATGCAAGGATCGTTGCCACTTCAACAGGCTATGGCAATAACGGCACTTGGAATGGATATAGAATCAATCAACACATTTGCGCGATGCTGAAGTCCATCCTGGATCGTCAGCACACTGCACTTGAACCGATAGACCCAGATGAACTGGACGACCTGATCTAGGAATAGCGCCGCTTCAATATACTCAGCACGAACTCTCTGATCTGTTCCAATGACAGTGCGTCACTCACAGCCTGGCGCACTGTCTTTATAAGATCCCTGCTTTTAACCTGCACGCCATGTGCACGCGCAAGGCGGTCAAGCT
The DNA here is from genome assembly GCF_021602585.1 of Pseudomonas faucium. GTDB lineage: Bacteria > Pseudomonadota > Gammaproteobacteria > Pseudomonadales > Pseudomonadaceae > Aquipseudomonas > Aquipseudomonas faucium. The sequence goes on along the minus strand of NZ_BQIP01000030.1, from coordinate 616 downwards.
CATCCCGCCATAGAAACCCGGTCAGGTGAAACTTCTCTTGCTTTCTGTTCGCCTTCGCTTTGCGAACCATCGCCATACCAGAGAAATCATCAACCACGAGAATGCCCACATTAGCGGCGGACACCTCTAGTGCTTTGACCAGATGTCGAGAATGACAGCAAAGCCATACCTCATCAAAACAGGCCAGATAGGCATCTTGCTGCCCGGCCCATCTCAGCAATGTGTCTGCGTGGGACTTGATTTCAAAAGCCGTCAGCCTGCCATTGGCATGCACCAAGTCCGCTCGCCTGGCTTTATCAATGAAGCAGAGCTCCTCGATGAACACATCACCGGGCTCGTGGCTCATCACCTTTGTGACCCACTGCTTCAAGAGGGGGCGGATTTCGTCTGGATTCAGCATGCCGCGATTATAGCTTCCGCCCTGCCACGCTTCACAAGCTGTACGACAGGCTGTGCATGTAAAGTGTTTCTCGGCCGGTGAGCCACAGAATCCGCCAGCGGGCAGGCCTGGCGGCAGCGTGGGTTGACCGACATCAACAAGCCACTATTCGCTCGAACTCACAATTGGAGTCGGACTCCAGAATCGACCCCGCAAGGACCCCCATGAGCGAAGAAT
>NZ_BQIP01000029.1 GCF_021602585.1 Pseudomonas faucium | reverse complement strand
GGGGCAGGTGTTCTTCGATGAACAGGGGCGGCCGGTGCGGGTGTTTCAGCTCAGTGCCGAGGGCGGTGAGGCGACCGAATTCATTCGGCGGGAGTGACGGGGGTGGCTGCGCTGGCCTCATCGCCGGCAAGCCGGCTCCCACAGAAGATCCGTACTGCCAGCAGGCTGGTCATTTACCTGTGGGAGCCGGCTTGCCGGCGATGCGGCCGCAGCAGGCTGAAGATCAGGTGCGCTCCAGGGCGTTTACCAGGTCATGGAAGGCTTCACGGTTGGAGTCGTTCAGGCCCATGAGGATCTTGTGCGCCTCCAGCACCTTGGAACGCACCACATCCTCGTTCTGGTCCTGGGACGGCAGGTCGGTCAGGCATTCCGGGCACGGTACCGGGCGATCGACGATGTTGAACACCTGATCGAAGCCCATGGACTGCAGCAGGCGCGAAATGTCCGGGTTGGTGGTGACCACGGTGGGCAGCAGCCCCACCTTCTGCCGCGACAGGATCGACAGCTTGGCCAGCAGGCCCAGGGTGGTGCTGTCGATGCTCTCGGTCTCGGTCAGGTCGATGACGATGGCCGAGAAGTTCAGCGCGGTGAAGATCTTCTCGATCGTCGCATCCAGCGCCGAACACAGGGTCAGGCGCACCTCACCGACGAATTTCAGTACAAAGGTACCGCTCTGCTCGGCGAACTGAATTCTACCGGTACTCATTGAAGGTTCCTGCTCAACACCAATAGGGCGATATCATCCGGCATCTCCCCAAGCGTAGCCAATCCGAAACGTTGGCGCAGCCCATCCAGGCTGCCACCCGCTGCCTTGACGATATCCGGCAAGGCGGCCTCTTTATCTTTGAGCGTGTCACCCGGCAAAAGGTCCAGAATGCCATCGGACATCAGGCTCAGGCTGAACTGCGGCGGCAACTCGATCACCAGGTCCTGGTAGGTCGCCTCTTCGAACAACCCCACCGGCAGGCCACGGCCTTCAAGGTAGCGCGCCTGGCCCGGGGTATACAGCACCGGCAGCGGCAAGTGGCCACCCACGGCGTAGGTCAGCAGGCCGGTTTCTTCGTCGATCACCCCGCCGACCATGGTCACATGCTTGCCCAGCTTGCAGTTGATCAGCCCGCGGTTGATGTGGCTAAGCACTTCCGAGGGCTTGAATTCGCGCAGCTTGCTGTTGCGCTTGAATTCGAACAGCAGGCGCGTGGTCATGAACTTCAGCAGCACCGTGACGAAGGCCGACGATGCGCCATGCCCCGACACATCGGCCAGGTAGAAGGCAATGCGCCGATCATCCACGCGGAAGTAGTCGGTAAAATCGCCCGACAGGTACAGCGACGGGATGATCTGGTGCTCGAAGGCAAACTCACCCAGGGCCCGGGGGCTCTCCGGCAGCATGTTCATCTGCACCTGGCGACCGGCGGTCTGGTCCTCCTGCAACAGGTGCAGGCTGGCCTCCAGTTCGCGGTTGGCCGCTTCGAGCTTGTCGCGGTAGCGCTGGTTTTCCAGCACCAGGCGCGAACGGTCCAGTGCCCGGCGCACCGAGTGCTCGAGCACGGCCAGGTCTTCCAGTGGCTTGATCAGGTAGTCGGCGGCGCCCAGGCGCAAGGCCTCGACCGCGTCGCTCATCACCCCGGCACCCGAGACCACGATCACCGGCAACTGCGGCGCTCGCTCGCTGATCTGGCGGATCAGTTCGAGCCCGCCCATCTGCGGCATGCGCAGATCGCAGATCACAAGGTCAGGCTGGTGTTCTTCGAAGACCTGGAGCCCCTGCTGGCCGTTACTGGCCTGAAGGACGCTGAAGCCACTGTCTTCCAGATAGGCGGCGAGGCTCGCACGGACCACGTCGTCATCATCGATGATCAGCAGCGTTGCACTGATTTTCTGCATGTGGGCGAACGGCGCCGATTTGGGGTGATGCAGGGGCGTCTGCAAGGCTGACATCCGACTGCTGGAATTCTTGGTAGTAACGCTCTACTTGAGTTGTAGGCCAATTACGCAGGCCAGGCAACCGGCAGAGGTACCTCGTAAGGCGCAGACGGTACTCCCATCCGCCAGGGGTTTCAAGCATACGAGGGTCGAGTCGCCTGCAGTTTGAACGGCAAATTCCCGGCAGTTATAAGAAAGGCCAGCACAGTGACTAAAAAGGCGACCCGAAGGTCGCCTTTTTAGTCAGGGCATGAATCAGAAATCGTCTTCGACTTCGCCGTCCTTGACCTTGAACTCGCGGTTCTGCAGGTAGGCATTGCGAATGAAGATGTACTTGTCGCCCTGGATCAGCTTCTCCGCCGACAGCAGGCTGGCACGGGTGTCGACCACGTCCAGCGCGAAGATCGAGTTGCGGGTCGGCACGTGGTCGATGTAGCGGTAGGGTTCGGTGTAGGTGTCCGGGTACTTGGCCAGGCCGTCACGCACGGTGCTCGGGCCCAGCAGCGGGATCACCACGTAGGGGCCGCTCGGCACGCCCCAGTAGCCCAGGGTCTGGCCGAAGTCTTCGTCGCTGCGGGTCAGGCCCATCTTGGTGCCGACGTCGAAGAAACCGCCCAGGCCGAAGGTGGTGTTGACGATCAACCGCGCGGTGTCCACGCCCGCGGCATGCGGCTTGAACTGCAGCAGGTTGTTGGCCAGGTTGGTGACATCGCCCAGGTTGCGGAAGATGTTGTGAATGCCGTCCTCGAGGAACTGCGGGGTGACCGCCTGGTAGCCTTTGGCCAATGGCTTGAGGGCATACGTGTCGAGGGTATCGTTGAAGCGGAAGATCGGTCGGTTGACCGCCTCCCAGGGATCCTCCTCGGTGGCTGCCTGGGTGGCCGCCACGGGTGCCAGCAGCAAGCTGGCACAGACAAAGGCCTGGGTGACTCGCTCGATCACACCGGCACCGATCCTACGCATAGATGATTCTCCATCAGAATTCTTGGCCGCAAGCGCAACGGGTCGCGCAGCTGGTAAGGCGGCAGTATAGAGGCTTGCGGGCTGATAAACAGCTTTACACATTTTTGCTCAATATTTTGTGAACATCTGTTGCCGTCACAGCACCGTAACAATCAGCGCCTAGCCTGCGGACTATTTCAGGGACGTTGCCATGCACGATGCATCCGCCTTCACCGCTGTGCTGTTCGGCCTGCGCGGTTGCCTGGTCCAGGCTGCCAACGGCAGCCCCCTGCCCGCCCCCGGCGCCCTCGAGGCCCTGGCCAGCCTGCGCCGCCAGCAAGTGCCGTGCATCTGGCTGGATGACCTGAGCAACACCCAGAGCCAGCGCCTGGCCAGCGTTTTGCCGGACTGGCTGCCGGGCCAGCGGGTCAATGCCGTGCAGTGGCCGGCGCCCAATGCCTGCTGGCAGGCCCTGATGACCCTGGACAGCCAACGCCTGGACGGCTGCGTGCTGGTCAGCGGCGAACCGCGCCTGCTGCAGTCGGGCCTCAATGCCGGGCTGTGGACCATCGGCCTGGCCGCCTGCAGCCCTTCCTGCGACCTGGGCTCACAGCACTGGCAGGCCATGAGCGCGCAAGAACAGGAGCTGGCCCGCGGCAAGGCCACCCTCGAGCTGTTCGGCCTGGGCGTGCATTCGGTGATCGACCACCTCGAAGCGCTGGACACCTGCCTGGTGGACATCGCCCAGCGCCGGCGCAAGGGTGAAAAACCCTGATCCAGGCCGTTGATGCGGATCATGCAAAGCGACGGCGAGTGGATTACGCTTGGAGACAGGTGCGAACCTTTGCCGCTTCGCTGAGGTCCATGCCTTGCCAAGCCATTGATGGAGAACAGCCAATGCCTGCCCGCGAATTGCAAGAGCGCCTGAACAGCTTGCGCGAGCAACTGGATAGAAACGTACCGCTTACCGATGAAGAACTGGCCGCGCTGCACGAGGAGGCCAGGCAGATAGAGGCGCAGCTGAAAATCGAGGAAGCCACCCCGGACAACAACCTGGTCGATGGCGTGAACCTGGCGATCGAGCGCTTCGAGGCCGAACACCCCGACCTCACCGCCACCCTGCGCAGCATTGCCAACTCGCTGCACAGCATGGGTATCTGAAACAACCAGGGGCCGCTTTGCGGCCCCTGCCATTGCACGTTACTGACGAACCAGGCGCAGATTCTTCGGGCTGATCGCCCCGGTGCTGCGGTACGGGTTGATATCCAGCCCACCCCTGCGCACATAACGCGCGTACACCGTCAGGTGCTCCGGCTGCAGCAGGTTCTTCAGGTCCAGGTAAATCCGCTCCACGCACTGCTCGTGGAAGTCGGCGTGCTGGCGGAAGCTGATCAGGTAGGTCAGCAGGCTGGCATGGTCCAGCGCCCTGCCCTTGTATTCCACCACCACACTGCCCCAGTCCGGCTGGCCGGTCACCGGGCAGTTGGACTTGAGCAGGTGGCTGTGTACGGTTTCTTCCACCTGCCGGTCCGGGCTGCACTGCAGCAACTCAGGCTGCGGCTGCTCATAATTGCTGATGGCCACGTCCAGCGCATCGATGCACAGGCCCGGCAGCGCCGTCACGCCTTGCGCCTCGACCTCGGCCAGGGTGTGCACCTGCACGCCCACGGGCTTGCCCGCGGCTGCCGACAGGTCCTTTTCCAGGCACGCGCGCAGCTCGGCGATCGAGGCGAACACGGTCTGGTTCAGCGAGTTGAGGTAGAGCTTGAACGACTTCGATTCGATGATGTTCGGCGAATCGGCCGGGATGGCGAATTCGCCAATCGCCACCACCGGCTTGCCCGACGGCAGCAGCCAGGACAGCTCGAAGCAGTTCCAGAAGTCCACGCCCTGCCACGGCAGGGTCTGGGCAGTCACGCCCAGTTCGGCCCACTTGGCCGTGCGCGGGATCGGAAACAGCAGCGAAGGGGTGTAGGTGGCGATGTATTCGCTGGACTTGCCCAGCGGAGAGTGTTCGGCAGCAGGGTGCATGGAAACTGACCTGAAGGTTCGGAAATGCACCTAGTTTACCGGTTTTACCCTGCGCCTTGGAGCGCAAGTCACTCGATGGTCAACGGCCCGACCATGCCGGCCTGGTAATGCCCCGGCACGTTGCAGGCAAACTCGATGGGGGCGGCCTTGCGGAAGGTCCAGGTCAGCTCGGCGCGCTGGCCAGGCTGCACCAGCACGGTGTTGCCGGTGTCATGGCCATGGGCGCCATGGTTCATCTGGCCGTGGTCCATGCCTTCGTGGTTCATGCCTGCGGTAAAGATCTTGCCTTGCATGGCGAGCATTTCTTTCTGGTGCTCGGCGTGCATGGCCTTGTCGCCCAGGTTGAACTCATGGGGCAGCTGGCCCTGGTTGATCAGCACGAAGCGCACGGTTTCGCCGGCCTTGACCTGCAAGCTCTTGGGTTCGAAGGCAATATCCTTGAGCACCACCTCGACGGTGCGGGTGGCCTTGGCCGCCGGGGCCGGCTCACCGAAGGCGAAGGTGTTCGCTTCGCCAGCGAAGACAGGCAGGCTTGCCAAGGCAAGCGTGGCGGCGATGAACAGTTGCTTCATGATGACTCCAGAACTTTCAACGAGATAAGGCCACTTTAAAAAGGGCTGACTGGCAGCGACCTGACAGCGAGATTACAACTTTGTCAGCTTGGGCGACGCCGGGCAGAGTCACGTATCATTTCAGCCATCACCCAGACTGCGGACACTGCATGAAACTGCTGATCGTCGAAGACCAGGCCCGCACCGGCCAGTACCTGAGCCAGGGCCTCAACGAAGCCGGCTTCGCCACTGAGCTTGCGGCCGATGGCGAGACCGGCCAGTTCCTGGCACTGACCGGCGATCACGACCTGCTGATCCTCGACGTGATGCTGCCCGGGCGCGACGGTTGGCAGATTCTCCAGGCGGTGCGCCAGGCAGGCCTGGATACCCCGGTGCTGTTCCTGACCGCCCGCGACGCCGTGGAGGACCGCGTGCACGGCCTGGAACTGGGCGCCGACGATTACCTGGTCAAGCCCTTCGCCTTCTCCGAACTGCTGGCCCGGGTGCGCAGCCTGCTGCGCCGCGGCTCTAGCCCCAGCCAGGAGACCACCCTGAGCCTGGCCGACCTGCGCCTGGACCTGCTGCGCCGCCGCGCCGAACGCGCCGGCCAGCGCATCGACCTGACTGCCAAGGAGTTCGCCCTGCTTGAGTTGCTGCTGCGTCGCCAGGGCGAAGTGCTGCCCAAGTCGCTGATCGCCTCGCAGGTGTGGGACATGAATTTCGACAGTGATACCAATGTCATCGAAGTGGCCATCCGCCGCCTGCGCCTGAAACTCGACGACCCGCACCCGACCAAGCTGATCCACACCGTGCGCGGCATGGGCTATGTGCTCGAGGAGCGCCCCGACTGATGCGCAGGCTTTCCCTCGGCACCCGCCTGGCCCTGTTGTTCGCAGCCTGTACCGCCGCCGTGTCGCTTGGCGCGGGCCTGCTGTTCAACCACGCCAGCAAGCAGCACTTCATCGAACTGGACCAGCAATTGCTGGAATCGCGCCTATCGCTGTTTCGCACCCAGCTCGCCGGCCTGGCCAACCCGGCCGACCTGCAGAACCGCCTTCCAGCCCTGCGCGAGGAGCTCAGCCACCAGGCCGACCTGGCCTTGCGCATCACCGGCCGCGATGGCGCCCCCTGGTACGCCAGCCGCGCCGCCTTGCCCGAGGCGCCCTCCACCACGGGCCTGGCGACCGTGCACGCCGACGGCATCGACTACCGCAGCCTGGCCGTGCCCTTGAACGAAAACGCCCGGCTGACCCTGTTCCTCGACATCACCCACCACCAGCACTTCCTGCAGGGCATGCAGCGCCTGATCTGGCTGACCGTGGGTCTGTCGGCACTGGCCACCGCGCTGCTCGGCGCCTGGGCCGCACGCCGCGGGCTGCGGCCGCTGCGCCAGATGGGCCAGGTGGCCGACAGCGTCTCGGCGCGTTCGCTGACCACCCGCCTGCCCGTGGAACAGATGCCCGAGGAGCTGGCGGCATTGGCCAGCACCGTGAATGCCATGCTGCAACGCCTGGACGACGCCTTCCAGCGCCTCTCGGCGTTTTCCGCCGACATCGCCCATGAGCTGCGCACGCCGCTGTCCAACCTGCTGACCCACACCCAGGTCACCCTCACCCGCCCGCGCAGCCTCGAGGAATACCGCGAAGCGCTGCACGGCAACCTGGAAGAGCTGCAGTGGATGGCGCAGATGATCAACGACATGCTGTTCCTGGCCAAGGCCGACCACGGCCTGCTGGTGCCGGGGCAGGCGCCGCTGGCGCTGCATGAGGAAGTGGACGCACTGCTGGAGTACTACGCACCGCTGGCTGAGGACGGCGAAGTGGCGCTGGTGCGCGAAGGTCAGGCGATGCTTAGCGGTGACCGGCACATGCTGCGCCGGGCCTTGTCCAACTTGCTCGACAATGCCTTGCGCTTTACCCCGGCCGGCGGGCAGATTCGCGTGTCGCTTTCGCCTGGTTCACGGATTTGCGTGGCCAATACCGGGGCGCCGATCGACAGCGCTGCGTTGCCTCGGCTGTTCGATCGGTTCTATCGCGTGGACCCGGCGCGGCGAGAAGGCAGCAGCGAGCATGCGGGGTTGGGGCTGGCGATTACCCGCTCGATCGTGCAGGCCCATGGCGGGCAGATTCGCGCGGAATGTGAGGGTGGCTGGACGCGGTTCGTGATCGAATTCGGGGCAACCCGTTAGGGCTGCCTTGCAGCCCATCGCCGGCTGCACCTGCGACGCCCGATACGCCGGGTAAATGGTCGCCAGGAAGCTCATCACCAACCCCGCCACGCAGATCATCGCCACATCCCCCCACTGCAACTCCGACGGCAAGCTGCTGATGAAGTACACATCCGAGGTAAAGATGTGCTGCCCGCTCACCCGCTCCAGCCAGCCGACGATCTGGCTGACATTGAACGCGGCGATCACCCCGAGCACCCCACCGATCAGCGTGCCGACGATGCCGATCAGGCTGCCCTGGACCATGAACGTGCCCATGATCTGCGCCGGCGTGGCGCCCAGGGTGCGCAGGATGGCGATGTCCGGCCCCTTGTCGTTCACCACCATCACCAGGGTGGCGATGATGTTGAAGGCGGCCACGGCGATGATCATCATCAGCAGCAGGCCAATCATGGTCTTTTCCATCTTCATGGCACTGAACAGGCTGCCCTGGGTGTGCGACCAGTCGTCAGCGCGGTAGGCATCGCCAAGCCCCGTGACAATCGCCTTGGACACCTGCGGCGCGGCGTACAGGTCGTGCAGCTTCAGGCGCACGCCCTGCACCTGGCCCGGCGCCCAGCGCTGCATTTCGCCGGCATCGGCGACGTGCATGTAGGCCTGGGAGCCATCGAGCTCAGCGCCGACCTTGAAGATGCCGACCACGGTCAGGCGCTGCATGCGCGGGGTGATGCCGCCCGGCTCCTTGCTGATTTCCGGCACGATCAAGGTCAGCTTGTCGCCGGTATTGAGGCGAAAGCGCCGTGCGGTCAGCTCGCCGATCACCACGCCGTATTCACCCGGCTGCAGGTCCTGCAGGCGGCCCTGGACGATATGCTGGCCGACGATCGACACCTTGCCTTCTTCGGCCGGGTCGATGCCGCTGACCTGGATCGGCTGCATCGACCCCTTGTAGGAGAGCATGCCCTCCATTTCGGTGATCGGCGCCGCCGCCATCACGGCCGGGTTCTTCAACGCGGCATCGGCGGTCGCGCGCCAGTCATCCAGCGGCTGCACGCCAAGAATCGCGGCATGCGGCACCAGGCCGAGAATGCGCGAACTCATCTCGCGCTGGAAGCCGTTCATCACCGACAGCACCACGATCATCGCCAGCACGCCCAGGGACAGGCCGATCATCGAGGTCATCGAGATGAACGAGATGAAATGGTTGCGGCGCTTGGCACGGGTGTAGCGAGCACCGATGAACAAGGGCAAGGGTCTGAACATGTACGAAAATACCCAATGAAATAAGGTGGGGCGGCCTGGCTCAGATCGCGACCAGGTGGCCGTCGTCGAGCTTCAGCACACGGTCCATCTGGCGCGCCAGGTTGAGGTCGTGGGTCACCACCAGGAACGCCGTGCGCGAGGAGCTGGACAGCTCCTGCATCAGCTCCTGGATGCCTTGGGCGGTGTGGTGGTCGAGGTTGCCGGTCGGCTCGTCGAGCATCACCAGGCCCGGGCGGTTGACCAGCGCGCGGGCGATCGCCACACGCTGACGCTCGCCGCCGGACAGTTCGGCCGGCTTGTGGTGCAGGCGGTGGCCCAGGCCCACGCGCTTGAGCAGCGCCTCGGCGCGCTCACGGGCTTCGGGGATGGCGGTGCGGCCGATCAGCAGCGGCATGCACACGTTCTCCATGGCGGTGAACTCAGGCAGCAGGTGGTGGAACTGGTAGACGAACCCCAGCTCGCGATTGCGCAGCAGGCCGCGGGCGCGCTCGCCCAGGGCCGACAGTTCTTCGCCGGCCAGCCAGACGCTGCCCTGGGTCGGCCGGTCGAGGCCGCCCAGCAGGTTGAGCAAGGTACTCTTGCCCGAGCCCGAACTGCCGACGATGGCCACCCGCTCACCGGCGTGCAGCTCCAGGTTCAGGCCCGACAACACCTGCACCGACTCCGGGCCCTCGTCGTAGGACTTGCCCAGGTTGCGGCAACTCAGAACGGCTTTATCACTCATGCGCGACTCACTCATAACGTAGCGCCTCTGCAGGCTGGGTGCGGGCCGCACGCCAGGCCGGGTACAGGGTGGCGAAGAAACTCAGGACCAACGCCGCACCACAGACCATGTACACGTCCTGGGCCTGGATCTGCGACGGCAGGTAATCGATGAAGTACACGTCGGCATTGAGGAACTTGTGCCCGATCAGTTTCTCGATGCCGGCGATCGCCGCGCTGACATTGAGCGCGGCGAGGATCCCGACCACGGCGCCGATCAGGGTGCCGATCACCCCGATCACCGTGCCCTGAACCATGAAGATGGCCATGATCTGCCCGGGCGTGGCGCCCAGGGTGCGCAGGATGGCGATGTCGCCGCGCTTGTCGTTGACCACCATCACCAGGGTGGAAATGATGTTGAACGCCGCCACCGCGACGATCAGCAGCAGCAGCAGGCCGATCATGGCCTTCTCCATGCGGATCGCCTGGTACAGGTTGCCGTGGGTGCGGGTCCAGTCGCGGCTGTAGTACTCCTGCTCGCCCAGCTGCTGGGCGATGCTCCAGGCCACTCGTGGCGCCTGGAACAGGTCGTCGAACCTCAGCCGCAGGCCCTGCACCTGGTCGGCCTTCCAGCGGTGCAGGCGGGACAGGTCGGCGATGTTGGTCAGGCCCAGGTAGCCGTCGATCTCGCCGGCGCCGACGTGGAAGGTGCCGACCACCGTGAAGCGCTTCATGCGCGGGAACATGCCGGCCGGGGTCACGCTGACCTCGGGGGCGACGAAGGTCAGCTTGTCGCCGACGGCCACGCCCAGCTTGGCGGCGGCCTTGTCGCCGATCATGATGCCCCACTCACCCGGCGCCAGCTGGTCGAGGCGGCCTTGCAGGATGAAGTTGTCGATGATCGACACCTCACGCTCGCGCGTCGGGTCGATGCCGTTGAGCAGCACCTTCTGCACCTTGCCGTCATGGGTCAGCAGGCCCTGCATCTGGGTGTAGGGCGCAACCGCCAGCACCTGCGGATTCTGCTTTACTTGTTGGGCAAGGGCAGGCCAGTCGTTGATCGGCTGGCCGCTCTCCAGCGTGGCATGCGGGATCATGCCCAGCACGCGGGTACGCATCTCGTGGTCGAAACCGTTCATGACCGAGAGCACCACGATCATCACCACCACGCCCAGGGCGAGGCCGATCATCGAGGTCAGGGAAATGAACGAGACGAAGTGATTACGGCGCTTGGCACGGGTGTAACGCGTACCGATGAATGCGAAAAGAGGTCTGAACATGTCGGGGCTTGTTCGGATGAAAGGGAACGTCCTTGTGGCGAGGCGCCTGTGGCGGCTTTACACTCGGACCACCGCCGCTACCATGGGTTCGCCATGACGACATTAGACGAAGAAGATCGCCGCGAATACTACCGCATCGAAGATCGGATCGCACTGGAAATAAGCCCCTTGAGCGCGGCCCAAGCCCTTGAGCCAGAACTGTTGCAGGATGATTCACCACTGTTCAACCTGCTCAGCGAGCTGCACCTGTCAGACTTCGAGTCACAGCACCTGCTGCGCCAATTGAGCGAGAAGGACCGCACCCTGGCGGCTTTCCTGCGGGCGCAGAACAAACGCCTGGACCTGCTCAGCGCGGTGGTCGCGCAAAGCCTGATCGGCGAGATCGGCCAGCCGCAACGGGTGATCATCTCCGAGGGCGGCGTCGAGTTCGCCCAGCCCCAGCAGATTGCCCCTGGCACCCGGGTGAAGGTGAAGATGGTGCTGATGCCACGCGCCCACGGCCTGCTGCTGCGCGGGCGCATCACCCACTGCGACCCGCGCCCGGAAGGCGACTACGAGGTCGGCACCGAATTCATCGACATGACCGATGCCCAGCGCCAACTGCTGGCCCGCTATATCCTGCAGCGCCAGCAGCAACAACGGCGCCAGCAGCTGGAACAGAACGACCCCGCCTCCTGAGCCTTATTCATTCTTGACCTGAAGGAACGAACGTGACCCTTATCTACGGCCACCGTGGCGCCAAGGGCGAAGCGCCCGAGAACACCCTGACCAGCTTCCGTCAGTGCCTGTCCCACGGCGTCAATCGCTGCGAGCTGGACCTGCACCTGTCGGCCGACAACGAGCTGATGGTCATCCACGACCCCACCCTCAAGCGCACCACCGGCCGGCGCGGCAAGGTGGCCGAACACCCGGCCGTCGACCTGGTCACCTACGACGCGCGCAAGGGCGGCCCGGGCCATGTGCAGCCCTGCCCTATCCCGCGGCTTGAGGAGTTGTTCGAGAAATGCGCCTTCGAGCACTGGCAGCTCGAAGTCAAGAGCGCCTCGCGCACCCGCGCGGCCACCACGGTGCTGGCGATCCGCGAACTGGCCCAGCAGTACGGCTTGCTGGACAAGGTGACCATCACCTCCAGCTCACGCGAGGTGCTGGGCGCGGCGCTGGAACTGGTACCGGACGTGAAACGCGGGCTGGTCGCCGAATACGCCTGGCTCGACCCGCTGAAGGTCGCGCAGAACTATGGCTGCGAGATGCTGGCGTTGAACTGGACACTGTGCACCCCAGAGCGCCTGCTCAAGGCACAGGGCCAGGGTTTGCACGTGTCGGTGTGGACGGTCAACGAACCGGCACTGATGCGCCGGCTCGCTGACTTTGGCGTGGACAGCCTGATTACAGACTTTCCCGGTTTGGCCAAGACCACCCTCGGGTAGGGCTGAAATCGGTCTCCCCGACCGGCTCAGGCCACCGGCCGGAGCCGCTCAAAAAAGCCGGTTCAGGCCGTCGTAGGCAGCTACCCGATAGGCTTCGGCCATGGTCGGGTAGTTGAACGTGGTGTTGACGAAGTACTTCAGGTTATTCAGCTCGCCCGGCTGGTTCATGATCGCCTGGCCGATGTGGACGATTTCCGAAGCCTGGTAGCCGAAGCAGTGCACGCCGAGGATTTCCAGGGTTTCGCGGTGGAACAGGATCTTCAGCATGCCCTGCGGCTCGCCGGCGATCTGTGCACGCGCCATGCCCTTGAAGAACGCCTTGCCCACTTCGTATGGCACCTTGGCCTGGGTCAGCTCCTGCTCGTTCTTGCCGATCGAGCTGATCTCCGGGATGGTGTAGATGCCGGTCGGCACGTCGTTGACGAAACGCCAGCTGCCGTTGTCGACGATGCTGCCCGCCGCCGAGCGGCCCTGGTCGTGGGCGGCACTGGCCAGGCTCGGCCAGCCGATCACGTCACCGGCGCCGTAGATGTTCGGCACGCTGGTGCGGTAGGCCTCGTCGACCTCGATCTGGCCACGGCTGTTGACCTTGATGCCGATGTTCTCCAGGCCCAGCTTGTCGGTGTTGCCGGTACGGCCGTTGCACCACAGCAAGGCGTCGGCCTTGATCTTCTTGCCCGACTTCAGGTGCAGGACCACGCCGTTGTCCAGGCCTTCGACCCGCTCGTACTCCTCGTTGTGGCGCACGGTGATGTTGTTGTTGCTGAAGTGGTAGCTCAGCGCCTGGGAGATTTCCGAGTCCAGGAAGCTCAGCAGCTGGCCGCGGTTGTCGACCAGCTCCACCAGCACACCCAGGCCGCTGAAGATCGAGGCGTATTCGCAACCGATCACGCCGGCGCCGTAGACGATCAGCTTGCGCGGGGTGTGGCTGAGGCTGAGGATGGTGTCGCTGTCATAGACGCGCGGGTGGTGGAAATCGATGTCGGCCGGGCGATACGGGCGCGAGCCGGTGGCGATGATGATGTGCTTGGCGTTGAGTTTTTCCACCACGCCGTTGGGGCACACCACTTCCACGGTCTGCTCGTCGGCGAAGCTGCCGGTGCCGAAGAACACGTCGACGCGGTTGCGCGCGTAGTAGCCGGTGCGCGAGGCAACCTGCTTGGAGATCACCTTCTCGGCGCTCTTGAGCACGTCGGGGAAGGAGAACCAGCGCGGCTCGCCGATGGCACGGAACATCGGGTTGGTGTTGAACTGCATGATCTGCCGCACCGAGTGACGCAGTGCCTTGGACGGGATGGTGCCCAGGTGGGTGCAGTTGCCACCGACCTGACGACGGCTATCGACCATCGCCACCTTGCGCCCTGCTTTGGCGGCGTTCATTGCCGCACCTTCTCCGGCCGGGCCGGAACCCAACACCACTACGTCGTAGTTGTAGACAGCCATGCGTACTCCTTCAGAACTGGCCCGCCAGCCACGGTCGCCGCGGGACTCGATCATGCCGCCGGAGCGCCATGAGAAAATTCGTGTGCAGTCTAATCAAGCGTGAACGCCGCGCACATTAACCCTTGGTCGCGTCGTAGGCCAATTTTGCCTGCACTACATATGGTTTACCGGTTCCCTGGCGTGGATCTTCCTTGCTTGCGCTTTCATTCGCCTTTCACGGCCCGTTCGAACGCGGGCGTAGCTCGGGAGACGAAGCCACCCGCCACCCGAGTCACCAGCACGGCGGCCAGGTCATGGGCAACGGCAAAATCCCAACCTTGCTCCGGCCCGAGGATCAGCAGCAGGGTCGAATAACCGTCCGCTTGCAGCGCCGAGCCATCGAGCACGGTCACCGCTGCCAGGCCATGCTCGACCGGCCGCCCGAGGCGGGCATCGAAGGTGTGCGAATAGCGCCGGCCATTCTCCTCGAAATAGTGGCGATAGTCACCCGAGGTCGACAACGCCAGGCCATCGACCGGGATGACCTGGCGGGCAATCTGCAGGTCGTCGCGCGGCAGCTCCAGGGCGATGCGCCAGGGGCTGCCATCGGGCTTGCGGCCGAGCGCCTTGAGCTCGCCGGTGACTTCGGCGACGAAGCTGGCCACGCCCATGGCGCGCAGGCGTTCGGCAATCAGGTCGACCGCGTGGCCGGCGGCGATGCTGTTGAAATCCAGCTCCACGGGGGCGTCCTTGCACAGCGCCTGGCCGTCCAGGTGCAGGTGCCGGTAGCCGACGCGCTGGCGGGCCTGGGCCAGCGCCTTGGGGTCGGGCACCTGTTCGTGGCGGGCCTGGGGGCCGAAGCCCCAGAGGTCGAGCAGCGGCTCGACGGTGAGGTCGAAGGCGCCGTCGCTCTGCTCGGCCAGGTGCTGGCCGAGGGCGACCAGTTCGAGCATGTCGGCGGGCAAGGCCAGGCACTGGTTGGCGGGGAGCTGGTTGAACTGGCTGACGGTGGAGTCGCCGCGGTAGGTCGAGTAATGCAGGTCGATGTCCTGCAGGATGGACTCGACCGCCGCCTGCACCTGGGCCGGTGCCGGGCCGCCGGGTTCGCGCACGTATTGGATGCTGTAGCTGCTGCCCATGGTCGGGCCGCCCAGGCGCTCCAGGGCCGGGCCCTGGTTGCAGGCGGTGAGGAGCATCAGGATGAACAGCAGGGCTGTGCGCACAGTTGGAGTCTCGCTTGTCGGCAACGGCCCTATCGCCGGCAAGCCGGCTCCCACGGGTACGACGGTGCTGTCATTATGGGAGCCGGCTTGCCGGCGATAGGGCCGGTAGATACACCCTAAAAGCTGGTCAAAAAAAACGGGAACCCGAAGGTTCCCGTTTCTCTAGCACTTTACAAGCGAATCAGCGTGGAAACGCTGGCGGGTTCACACCGGCCATCTCTTCCATCACGCGAACCACCTGGCAGCTGTAACCGAACTCGTTGTCGTACCAGACGTACAGCACAACGCGGTTGTCGTTGGCGATGGTCGCCTCGGCATCGACCACACCGGCGTGGCGCGAACCCACGAAGTCGGTCGAAACCACCTCCTGGGAGCTGACGTAGTCGATCTGCTTGTGCAGTTCCGAGTGCATGGCGGTCTGGCGCAGGTACTCGTTGATTTCGTCGCGGTTGGTGCCTTTCTCAAGGTTCAGGTTGAGGATGGCCATCGACACGTTAGGCGTCGGCACGCGAATGGCGTTGCCGGTCAGCTTGCCCTTGAGCACTGGCAGTGCCTTGGCGGCTGCGGTGGCAGCACCGGTTTCGGTGATGACCATGTTCAGCGGCGCGGCGCGGCCACGACGGCTGCCCTTGTGGAAGTTGTCGATCAGGTTCTGGTCGTTGGTGAACGAGTGAACGGTTTCGACGTGGCCGTTGACGATGCCGTACTTGTCGTTGATGGCCTTGAGCACCGGCACGATGGCGTTGGTGGTGCAGGAGGCGGCCGAGATGATCTTGTCATCGGCGGCGATGTCACCGTGGTTGATGCCGTGCACGATGTTCTTCAGCGCGCCCTTGCCAGGTGCGGTGAGGATCACGCGGGCAGCGCCCGGGCAGGCCAGGTGCTGGCCCAGGCCGTCGGCGTCACGCCATACGCCGGTGTTGTCGACGATCAGGGCGTTGTCGATGCCGTACTGGGTGTAGTCGACTTCGCTCGGGCTCTTGGCGTAGATGACCTGGATCAGGTTGCCGTTGGCGGTGATGGTGTTGTTGGCTTCGTCGATGGTGATGGTGCCATCGAACGGGCCGTGCACCGAGTCACGGCGCAGCAGGCTGGCACGCTTGACCAGGTCGTTCTCGGCGCCCTTGCGCACGACGATGGCGCGCAGGCGCAGGCCGTCGCCGCCACCGGTCTTCTCGATCAGGATGCGCGCCAGCAGGCGGCCGATGCGGCCGAAGCCGTACAGGACGACGTCGGTGCCCTTGCGCGCCGAAGCGTTCTGCTGGCCAACCACGTCGGCCAGTTCTTCACGCACGAACTGCTCGGCGCTGCGGCCGTTGCCTTCCTGCTTGAACTTGTTCGCCAGCTTGCCCAGGTCGACCGAGGCGGCGCCCAGCTTCAGCTCGCTCATGGCCTTGAGCAGGGGGAATGTCTCGTGGACGGACAGCTCGGTTTCGTCGGTTTGACGGTGACGCGCAAAGCGGTGTGCCTTGAGGATCGAGATAACCGAACGGTTGATCAGGCTGCGGCCATAAATCGAGCTCACCACATTGTTGTTGCGGTAGAGCTGACCGATAAGCGGGATCATCGCTTCAGCCAGAGCTTCACGATCAATCCACTCACCAAGACACTGGTCGGGCTTCTGAGTCACGGGAACCTTCCACATGTAGGGGGAGAAAAAAGGGGCTACATTATGACGCCCCAACGCGTAACCGGCAATGAGCGCCTGTCGATGCAGCGCCAGCCCGCGTCCATGCCCCTTTCCGAGCCTGACAGCACGCACTGGCACCGGTACAATCGACCTCTTTGCCGCAACGCTTGGAGTGCAATCTCCCGTGTCAGTTCTGCGCCTACCGCAACTGTCGGCCACGGCCGGCAAACAAACCTGGGGCAACCTGCCCGGGGCCGCCCTCAGCCTGGCCATCGCCGAAGCCGCCAGCAGCGCCGGGCGCTTCACCCTGTTGCTGACAGCCGACAGCCAGGCCGCCGACCGCCTGGAACAGGAGCTGCGCTTCTTCGCCCCGGAGCTGCCGGTGCTGCCGTTCCCTGATTGGGAAACCCTGCCCTACGACCTGTTCTCGCCGCACCAGGACATCATCTCCCAGCGCATCGCCAGCCTCTACCGGCTACCGGAGCTGAGCCATGGCATCCTCGTCGTGCCGATCACCACGGCCCTGCACCGCCTGGCGCCGACGCGCTTTCTGCTCGGCAGCAGCCTGGTGCTGGACGTGGGCCAGACCATCGACGTGGAGCAGATGCGCACGCGCCTGGAGGCCAGCGGCTACCGCTGCGTCGACACGGTCTACGAGCACGGCGAGTTCGCCGTGCGCGGCGCACTGATCGACCTGTTCCCGATGGGCAGCAAGCTGCCCTACCGCATCGACCTGTTCGATGACGAAATCGAAACCCTGCGCACCTTCGACCCGGAGACCCAGCGCTCGATCGACAAGGTCGACTCGATCCGCCTGCTGCCGGCGCGCGAATTCCCCATGCAGAAGGAGGAAGTGACCCGCTTCAAGGCGCGCTTCCGCGAGCGTTTCGACGTCGACTTTCGCCGCAGCGCGATCTTCCAGGACCTGGCCAGCGGCATCATCCCCGCCGGCATCGAGTACTACCTGCCGCTGTTCTTCGAAGAAACCTCGACCCTGTTCGACTACCTGCCCAGCGACACCCAGGTGTTCTCCCTGCCGGGCGTGGAACAGGCTGCCGAGCACTTCTGGAACGATGTGCGCGGGCGCTATGAAGACCGCCGCGGCGACCTGACCCGCCCGCTGCTGCCCCCGGCCGAGCTGTTCCTGCCGGTGGAAGACTGCTTCGCCCAGCTCAAGCAGTGGCCACGGGTGGTGGTCAGCGCCGACGACATCGAGGCCGGCGGCGGCCGCGAACGCTTCCCCGCCCGCGCTCTGCCCAACCTGGCCATCGAGGCCAAGGCCAACCAGCCGCTGGCGGCGCTGTCGGCGTTTCTCGACCAGTTCGACGGCCGCGTGCTGTTCACCGCCGAATCGGCGGGCCGCCGCGAGGTGCTGCTGGAGCTGCTCGAACGCCTCAAGCTGAGGCCGCAGACAGTCGAAAGCTGGGCCGACTTCATCACCGGCAGCGAGCGCCTGGCGATCACCATCGCCCCGCTCGACGAAGGCCTGCTGCTCGAAGACCCGGGCCTGGCCCTGGTCGCCGAAAGCCCGCTGTTCGGCCA
Organism: Pseudomonas faucium; assembly: GCF_021602585.1. Classification (GTDB taxonomy): domain Bacteria; phylum Pseudomonadota; class Gammaproteobacteria; order Pseudomonadales; family Pseudomonadaceae; genus Aquipseudomonas; species Aquipseudomonas faucium. The sequence continues at coordinate 39,501 of NZ_BQIP01000029.1, read as the reverse complement.
GCGCGTGATGCAGCGCCGGCGCCGCGACAAACGCGGCGAGGCGGCCAACGATGCGGTCATCAAGAACCTCACCGAATTACGTGAAGGCGCCCCGGTGGTGCACATCGACCACGGTGTGGGCCGCTACCTGGGCCTGGCCACCCTGGAAATCGAAGGCCAGGCCGCCGAGTTCCTGACCCTGGAATACGCCGAAGGCGCCAAGCTCTACGTGCCAGTGGCCAACCTGCACCTGATCGCCCGCTACACCGGCAGCGACGATGCCCTGGCACCGCTGCACCGGCTCGGTTCGGAAACCTGGCAGAAGGCCAAGCGCAAGGCCGCCGAGCAGGTGCGCGACGTGGCCGCCGAGCTGCTCGACATCTATGCCCGCCGCGCCGCGCGCAAAGGCTATGCCTTCGCCGACCCGGCCGCCGACTACGCCACCTTCAGCGCCGGCTTCCCGTTCGAGGAAACCCCGGACCAGCAGAACGCCATCGAAGCCGTGCGCGCCGACATGCTCGCCGCCAAGCCGATGGACCGCCTGGTGTGCGGCGACGTCGGCTTCGGCAAGACCGAAGTGGCCATGCGCGCAGCCTTCATTGCCGTGCACAGCGGCCGCCAGGTGGCAGTACTGGTGCCCACCACCCTGCTCGCCCAGCAGCACTACAACAGCTTCCGCGACCGCTTCGCCGACTGGCCGGTGACGGTCGAGGTGATGAGCCGCTTCAAGTCGGCCAAGGAAGTGGCCGCGGCCGCCGCCGACCTTGCCGAGGGCAAGATCGACATCCTCATCGGCACCCACAAGCTGCTGCAGGATGACGTGCGCTTCAAGGACCTGGGCCTGGTGGTGATCGACGAAGAGCACCGCTTCGGCGTGCGCCAGAAGGAGCAGCTCAAGGCCCTGCGCAGCGAAGTCGACATCCTCACCCTTACCGCCACGCCAATCCCGCGCACCCTGAACATGGCCGTGGCCGGCATGCGCGACCTGTCGATCATCGCCACGCCGCCGGCGCGGCGCCTGTCGGTGCGCACCTTCGTCATGGAGCAGAACAACAGCACGGTGAAAGAAGCCCTGCTGCGTGAACTGCTGCGCGGCGGCCAGGTGTACTACCTGCACAACGACGTGAAGACCATCGAAAAATGCGCCGCCGACCTCGCCGAGCTGGTCCCCGAGGCACGGATCGGCATCGGCCACGGGCAGATGCGCGAGCGCGAGCTCGAGCAGGTGATGAGCGACTTCTACCACAAGCGCTTCAACGTGCTGATCGCCTCGACCATCATCGAGACCGGCATCGACGTGCCCAGCGCCAACACCATCGTCATCGAGCGCGCCGACAAGTTCGGCCTGGCCCAGCTGCACCAGCTGCGCGGCCGGGTCGGGCGCAGCCACCACCAGGCCTACGCCTACCTGCTCACGCCTGCGCGGCAGAAGGTCAGCAGCGACGCCGAGAAGCGCCTGGAAGCCATCGCCAACACCCAGGACCTGGGGGCCGGTTTCGTCCTGGCCACCAACGACCTGGAAATCCGCGGCGCCGGCGAGCTGCTGGGCGAAGGCCAGAGCGGGCAGATCCAGGCAGTGGGCTTCACCCTCTACATGGAAATGCTCGAGCGTGCGGTCAAGGCCATCCGCAAGGGCACCCAGCCGAACCTCGAACAGCCCCTGGGCGGCGGCCCGGAGATCAACCTGCGCCTGCCGGCGCTGATCCCCGAGGACTACCTGCCAGACGTGCATGCGCGCCTGATCCTGTACAAGCGCATTGCCTCGGCGGCCGACGAAGAAGGCCTCAAGGACCTGCAGGTGGAAATGATCGACCGCTTCGGCCTGTTGCCCGAACCGACCAAGAACCTGATTCGCCTGACCCAGCTCAAGCTGCAGGCGGAAAAGCTCGGCATCAAGAAAGTCGACGCCGGCCCCAATGGCGGCAAGCTCGAGTTCGAGGCCGAAACGCCGGTCGACCCGCTGACCCTGATCAAGCTGATCCAGAGCCAGCCCAAACGCTACAAGTTCGAAGGTGCCACCCAGTTCCGTTTCCTGGTACCGATGGAACGCCCCGACGAACGATTCAATACTCTGGAAGCGCTGTTCGAGCGCCTGACCCCACAGACTGCCTAAGGAAGATCCATGCGTGCCATCCGTTGCCTGACCTTGTTGCTCGCGCTGTTCGCGCCGGCCGCCTTCGCCGAAGGCCTGTATCAGGTGGAAATGCTCCTTGTGCGGCAGAACAGCGTGCCCGCCTTCACCAGCCCGTTCGCCCCGGAAGACTGGAGCGCCGGCGCCCCGCGCCTGGACAAGGGCGCCGAGCGGCCATTGGCACTGCAAGACGAGGCCACCCGCCTGCAAGCCACGGCCGACTACACCGTGCTGCTGCACAAGGCCTGGCAGCAGCAGGTAGGCAGCGCGCCGAGCCGCATCGCCCTGGGCGCGGGTGAAGAGCAGTTCGGCCACTTCCCGATCGAAGGCAACCTCAGCCTCACCGAGGGCCGCTTCATCGCAGTGGAGGCGAACTTCTGGGTCAACCAGCTCGACGGCAACGGCAACGTGCTGCAGAGCGAGCAGTTCAAGCAGAGCAACAGCAACATGAAAGGTGGCCAGCTGACCTTCATGGATGGCGGCCACCTTGCCCTGCTGCTGAAGGTGACCCCTCCCGGCACGCCGAAAATGCCGGTGATGGACCCGGAGATGATGGAGCAGTGATGTGAGCACGGAGGATGCGCGGCACCTGCTGAGGGCCCACCCGGGCTGGGTCGACCACATCCAGGACGGGGCCATGAAGCGGGGCCGGGCATACGCGGCGCAAGGCCGCACCCGCCTCCTGGCGCTGCACGACAAAACCATCGAAGCGACCTGCCAGGGATCGTCGGGCGAGCAGTATCGGCAGACCATCGAGCTGCTGCTCAACGGCGCCGAGCTTCGCGTCTACGGGCGCTGCAGCTGCCCGGTGGGCCTGAACTGCAAACACTGCGTGGCCGCGCTGCTGGCTGCCCAGCTGGGTGATAGCCTGCCCGACAGCCAGCCGGCGCAGCAGCAGCCTGCGCTGTCTCCGGCGCTCGACCAATGGGTAGAAACCCTCGAAGCCACCGGCCAGCAGGTGGCCGCGGCCAAGCCCGAACGCAAGGGCCCGGCCATTCACTACCTGATCCATACCGGCAACCAGCAGTGCACGCTGGAAGTGGCCAAGGGCACCCGCCAGGCCGACGGCGGCGTGCAGTTCGGCAAGATCACCTCGTTGCCTGAACTGATCTACTACCCACCCCGCTACGTCACCCAGGACGATGCCCGATTATTGCGCCTGATCGATGCCACCAACCAGGCCGTTCGCCCCGTGGTCGAGCTCGAAGGCAAGCAAGGCGCTGAGCTGCTTGGCTACGCACTGGCCACCGGGCGCCTGCATTTTTCCACCGACGCTCACCCACTGGAGGGTGGACCGGCGCTGCAGGCCGAGTTCCGCTGGGTCAGGCTGGACGATGGCAGCTACCGGGGAGCCTGGTACCAGGGCGAGCAGACCCAACTGCTGGCACTGCCCGTCGAACCCATGTACTACGTCGACCGCGCCGCGCACCTGCTGGGCAAGCTGCAGCACGACCTGGACCCTTTCATCGCCAGCCAGCTTGCCCGCGCCCCCACCGTTCCGGAACACCTGGTCGTACCCTTGAGTCATCGATTGAACGCCTTGAACCGCCAAGTCCCCACACCTACCACCGTCAACACCGAGCAACTCGAAGGCATCCTGCCCAAGGGCCACCTGACCCTCGGCAGCCTCGAATTCAGTGCCTACATGCCCAAGACCGGCCGCATGCAGCGCCAGATGCAGCATCGCGCCGCGCTGTCATTCGACTACGACGGCCTGCGCGCCAGCGGCAGCGACGACAAGCCACTGGCGCGCCTGGTCGGTACCACCAGCCAGCGCATCCGCCGCCAGCCGGCAGCCGAGCAGGCGCTGCGCAAAGCCCTGCGCGACCTCGGCTTCAAGCCCGCCACCCGCCAGAGCAAGGCATTGCCCGACAGCGCCGGCGAGATGCTGCAGCTGCCCGACGACGAAGCCTGGCTGCACTTTGCTCGCGAAGGCCTGCCGCGCCTGCGTGAGGCGGGCTGGGACATCGATATCCACCGCGACTTCGCGTTCAACCTGCAGGAGGTGGACGACTGGTACGCCAGCATCGACGAAGCGCCTGGCCACGAATGGTTCGACCTGGAGCTGGGCATCGTCGTCGATGGCCAGCGCCACAGCCTGTTGCCGATCGTGCTGCAACTGCTGCGCAGCAACCCGGAGCTGCTGCGCCCCAGCGAACTGGCCCGGCGCAGTGACGACGAACACCTGCTGATCGACCTCAACCGCGGCCGCCTGGACAGCCCGGCGCTGCGCGTGGCCCTGCCCTACGGGCGGATCAAGGCGGTAATGGGTACCCTCGGCGAGCTGTACCTGCACGAAGACGCCGCCGGGCCCAGCCTGCGCATGGACCGCGCCGACGCGGCGCGCCTCAACGACATCGAGCACCTGCCCCTGCACTGGGAAGGCGGCGCCCACGTGCGCGACCTCGGCCGGCGCCTGCGCGATGCCCGCGACCTGCAGGTCGAGCCGCCCAGCGGGCTCGCCGCCACCCTGCGCCCCTACCAGCAGCAAGGCCTCAACTGGCTGCAGGCCCTGCGCGAGATGGGCACCGGCGGCATCCTCGGCGACGACATGGGCCTGGGCAAGACCCTGCAGACGCTCGCCCACCTGCTGCTGGAAAAACAGCACGGGCGCCTGCCCCACCCGGCCCTGGCGGTGATGCCCACCAGCCTGGTGCCCAACTGGCTGGACGAGGCCCAGCGCTTCGCCCCGGGGCTGCGCGTGCTGGCCCTGCACGGCCCTGGCCGCAGCAAGCATTTTGCCAAGCTGGGCGAGTACGACCTGGTGCTGACCACCTACGCCCTGGTGCCGCGCGACCTGGAGCACCTGCGCGCCAACCCCTGGAGCGTGCTGGTGCTCGACGAAGCGCAGAACATCAAGAGCAGCACCAGCAAGGCCGCCCTCGCCGTCTGCGAGCTTGAGGCCAACCAGCGCCTGTGCCTGACCGGCACACCCATGGAAAACAACCTGGGCGAGCTATGGTCGATCTTCCACTTCCTGATGCCGGGCTGGCTGGGCGAGGTCAAGCGCTTCAACCAGGACTACCGCACCCCGATCGAACGCCACGGCGATGGCGAGCGCCTGGCGCACCTGGTCAGCCGCATCCGCCCGTTCCTGCTGCGCCGCACCAAGGAACAGGTGGCCACCGAACTGCCGGCCAAGACCGAGATGGTCCACTGGGTCGAGCTCAGCGACGCCCAACGCGACACCTACGAGGCCGTGCGGGTGGCGATGGACAAGAAGGTGCGCGACGAGATTGCCCGCAACGGGGCGTCCCGCAGCCAGATCGTGATCCTCGATGCGCTGCTCAAGCTGCGCCAGGTGTGCTGCGACCTGCGCCTGGTCAAAGGCGTCGAAAGCAAAGGCAACCAGGCAGACAAAGGCAAGCTTGGGGCGCTGCTGGAGATGCTCGAGGAGTTGCTCAGCGAAGGCCGGCGGGTTTTGCTGTTTTCGCAGTTCACCTCGATGCTGGCGCTGATCGAGCAGGAGCTGGTAAAGCGCAAGATCCGCTACAGCCTGCTCACCGGCGACACCCGCGACCGGCGCACGCCGGTGCAGCAGTTCCAGAAAGGCGACAGCGAGGTATTTCTCATCAGCCTCAAGGCTGGCGGCGTCGGCCTGAACCTGACCGCGGCGGACACGGTGATCCACTTCGACCCGTGGTGGAACCCGGCCAGCGAAAACCAGGCCACCGACCGCGCCTACCGCATCGGGCAGGACAAGCCGGTGTTCGTGTTCAAGCTGATTACCCGGGGCACAGTGGAAGAGAAAATTCAGCAACTGCAGCAGGAAAAGGCCGCGCTGGCGGCGAGCTTGCTCGATGGCGGGCAGGCGGGGCAGTGGCGCCTGGGGGATGAAGAGATCGACGCGCTGTTTGCGCCGTTGCCTGGAAAGCGCGGGCGTTAGCCTTTTGCAGCCTGAGATGGCCCTATCGCCGGCAAGCCGGCTCCCACAGGATTTTCACTGCCCTTCAGGGCGGCGCGTTACCTGTGGGAGCCGGCTTGCCGGCGATAGGGCCTGCGGTCAATCGATCAACTGTGCGTCCTTCAACGCCCCCAGCGCCTCCAGCCAACGCGGCTGCTGGCGATAGTCGGTACGCGCAAAGCCCTGCCCGCGCATCCGTGCAATACGCGGCGAAGGCTTGACCTTCAGCCGCTGCGCCGCCGTCAACGCCAGCTCCGCCGCCGCCCGGTCGTTGCACACCAGGCCCATGTCGCAACCGGCACTCAGCGCCGCCTCGATCCGGTTGGCCGCATCGCCCACCACATGCGCGCCCGCCATCGACAGGTCATCGCTGAAAATCACCCCGTCAAAGCCCAGCTCGCCGCGCAAGATGTCCTGCAGCCAGCGGCGCGAGAAGCCGGCAGGCTGGTTGTCGACTTGCGGGTAGATGACATGCGCCGGCATCACCGCCGCCAATTGCCCGCTGAGGCGGCTGAACGGCACCAGGTCGGCCTGGCGCAGTTGCTCAAGGCTACGCTCGTCGGTGGGAATGGCCACGTGCGAGTCCGCCTCAGCCCAGCCATGCCCCGGGAAATGCTTGCCGCAGGCAGCCATGCCCGCCGCGTTCATGCCACGAATGAAGGCACCGGCCAGCTGCGTGGCACGCTGCGGGTCGCCTTCGAAGGCACGGCTGCCGACTACCGCGCTGCGCTGGTGGTCCAGGTCCAGCACCGGGGCGAAGCTCAGGTCCAGGCCCACTGCCAGCACCTCGGTGGCCATCAGCCAGCCGCATTGCTCGGCCAGGTACTCGGCATTGGCATTGTCAGCAATCGCGCGCATCGCCGGCAGGCGCACGAAGCCCTGGCGCAGGCGCTGTACCCGGCCGCCCTCCTGGTCTACCGCAAGGATCAGGTCGGGGCGCACGGCGCGAATGGAGGCGCACAGCTCGCGCACCTGGCGCGGGCTGTCGATATTGCGGGCAAAGATGATCAGGCCGGCCACTTCAGGCTGGCGCAGGAGCTGGCGGTCCTCGGCGGTCAGCCATTTACCGGCGATATCCACCATCAGGGAGCCTTGCAGGCTGGCGGTCATAGGCAATCCTTCATTGCAAACTAATGGAAGCCCACTGGGGGCATGCGGCCTCGTCGATGCGCACCGGGCAATGCGCCGGTACACGCTCGAACAGGCCAAGCAGGTCGGTGTTGCGCAGGCGTATGCAGCCATGGGACAGCGGTACGCCCAAGGGTTGCGTGTCGGGCGCGCCGTGCAGGTAGATGTAGCGGCGGAACGTGTCCACCGGCCCCAGGCGATTGAAGCCGGGTTCGCAGCCACTGAGCCAGAGAATACGGGTGAGGATCCAGTCGCGGCCGGGGTATTGCGCCGCAAGCTGCGGCGCCCACAGCTCACCGGTCCAGCGCCGGCCGCAGAGCACGGCATTGAGCGGCAGGCCCGCGCCGATCTTCGCCCGCACCTGATGCAGCCCGCGCGGGGTACACCCCGAGCCGTTGCGTTCGCCGGCACCATTGCGCGCGGTGGACACCTGCAAACGCACGCGCAGCTGCCCATGGGCAAAGCCATAGAGGCACTGGTCGGCGAGGGAGATATGCAGGAAATCGAGGTCGGGCATGGGCGCTAGCTTAGCCGAAGCGCCCTGCCCCGCCCAGCCTTCAGGCCTTGGCGGTGGCGCTGGCGGTCTTGCTGCGTGGGCGCAGCTGGGCGGCGGCCATGGCATTGTCGGTGACGCCACTGTCGGCGCGCATGCCCGCTGCCAGGAATGGCACCATCAGGCGCATGACCTGTTCGATCGAGGTATTGATGCCGAAGTCGGTTTCAGCGATGGCGCGCAGCGCCTTGATACCAGACATGCTGAACGCCGCCGCGCCGAGCATGAAGTGCACGCGCCAGAACAGCTCAAGCGGCGGAATGCGTGGCGCGGCCTCGTTGACCAGCAGCATGTAGCGGCGGAACACCTTGCCGTACATGTCTTCGAGGTAGCGGCGCAAATGGCCCTGGCTCTGGCTGAAGGCCAGGCCCAGCAGGCGCATGAAGATCGACAGGTCGTTGTTGCTGCGCGGCTGCACCGCCAGGGCCTGCTCGACCAGCATCTCCAGCAGCTCCTCGAGGCTGGGCTTGTGCTCGGGCTTGGCCTGGCGCCGCTCCAGCTCGCGTTCGAGGCTGGCGCAGAACGGGCCGAGGAAGCGCGAGAAGACCGCCTGGATCAGCGCCTTCTTCGAACCGAAATGGTAGTTGACCGCCGCCAGGTTGACCCCGGCCTTGCTGGTAATCAGCCGCAACGAGGTTTCCGCAAACCCCCTTTCCGCGAACAATTGCTCGGCAGCATCGAGAATGCGTTCAACGGTTTCCGATTGGGCCATGACTACTCCGGCAGGCAGACAAACAGGTGTTTGAAACATACGTTTCAGGCCTGACCCTGTCAAGGCCAGGTGACCCGCCGGTCGCCATTTAAATGCGCCAAGCTGCAGGCTGCAAGCGACAAGATGCGCCGTTTGCCGCTTTATTGCAGCTTTGGCGCTTGCAGCGCATCCAGTACTGTATATAATCCCAGTCACTGTATAAAAAGACAGAGCGCTCGCCATGTTGAAACTGACGCCACGCCAAGCCGAAATCCTGGCTTTCATCAAACGCTGCCTCGAAGACAACGGCTTCCCGCCAACCCGCGCGGAAATCGCCCAGGAGCTGGGGTTCAAGTCTCCCAACGCCGCTGAAGAACACCTCAAGGCCCTGGCTCGCAAGGGCGCGATCGAAATGACCCCGGGGGCTTCCCGCGGCATTCGCATTCCTGGCGTCGAAACCAAGGCCGAAGACAGCGGCCTGCCGATCATCGGCCGGGTCGCTGCCGGTGCGCCGATCCTCGCCGAGCAGCACATCGAGCAATCCTGCAACATCAACCCGGCCTTCTTCCACCCGCGCGCCGACTACCTGCTGCGCGTACACGGCATGAGCATGAAGGACGTCGGCATCTTCGACGGCGACCTGCTGGCAGTGCACACCTGCCGCGAGGCCCGTAACGGCCAGATCGTCGTGGCCCGCATCGGCGACGAAGTGACCGTCAAGCGCTTCAAGCGTGAAGGCAGCAAGGTCTGGCTGATGGCCGAAAATCCCGAGTTCGCCCCTATCGAAGTCGACCTGAAAGAACAGGAACTGGTGATCGAGGGCTTGAGTGTCGGCGTTATTCGCCGCTGATCCAGGAGGCGTCATGCAACAGTTCATCCAAGCACAACAGCAGGTCCAGCTTCCCCTGTTCGAGGCCTTCCTTGCCCAACCGGTTCTGCCGGGGCTCAAGGCCACCGAGCAGGCACGCAAAAGCAGCCAGCCGGAGCTGTTCAGCGAACTGTCCTTGCGTGGCGCCCCCGAGCACTGCCAAAGCCTGCTGGCGCCGGTTTTGCGCGAACTGAGCGAAGAGCAGGAGGCCCGCTGGCTGACCCTGATCGCGCCCCCTGCCAGCCTGACCCAGGCCTGGCTGCGTGACGCCGGCCTGAACCGCGAGCGCATTTTGCTGCTGCAACCCAGCGACAACCAGAGCGCGCTGCAACTGGCCTGCGAGGCCTTGCGCCTGGGCCACAGCCACACCGTGGTGAGCTGGCTTGGCAGCGTCAATGCCACCGCACGCCAACAACTGGTGCGCGCCGCCAGCACCGGAAATGCACAAAGCCTGAACATCCGCCTTGGCTGATGTTCAGGCTTTGCCTGTCTTGCAATAGAAACCCGGGGGGGCTCAGTGCAGCACGCGAGGCCCTTCGTCGCGCTCAAGCTCACCATCGATCAGCCGACCGGCCATCTGCACACCCACACTCAGCATCGCCTTGGCGACTTCGACATGCTGGCCTTGCAGGAACGCCTTGGCGTCTTCCGAGAAATCCAGGGTTACCAAAGAGCCTTCATCCTCGGCGCGACGCAGTTCGATGCGGCCATCAGGCAACTCGACAATTTCCAGAAACGACGTAGACATAAAGGGCTGTTCTCCACGAAAGGCGGCCATTGTACCAGCCGCCGCCGCGCTCAGCACTCACTCAACGCGTCGCGGAAACGTCTCACCAGGCCTTTGAGGTTGCTGCGCCAGCTTTCCAGTTCTTCACCCGACAGCGCAAGTGGCTCGGGCTGGTCGAGATTGACGGCCTGGATCAGGGGCTGGGTGACATCGGTTTTGGGCGTTTTCTTCGCGACAGGTGGTCGGAACAAATCGGCATAAGCGCCGAGCAGTTGCGCCAACCAAGTTTCCCGCTGACGGGCCAGCTCCAGCAATTCGGCCACTTCAGGAATGGCAATGGCACTCAGCGCGTCGTCGGCCAGCAGTTGCTCGACGCTTGGCGCCATGGGCAGGCGATAGTAGCCAGCAATTTCGTGGCACAACCCCAGCAGCGCGCCATAGAGGTGGAACAATGCCGACTCGCGTTCGGCCTGGACTAGGCCCTGGGCATTCATCGCCTGGCTATCGGCCGCCTTGGCCATGGACTCCAGGGCAAGGCCGGCGAAGAACAGCTTCTGGTTGGTGCGGGTGTAGAGTTCCTGGGCCATGTCGAGTGGCCTCCTTTAGGCTGCAAGGCGAATAGCTGCAGTTTCAAGGATCGAGGGGTGCTTGTCACCAATGAAATGGGGCCGCTTCGCGACCCATCGCCGGCAAGCCGGCTCCTACAGATCTGTGGGAGCTGGCTTGCCAGCGATAGGCCGCAAAGCGGCCCCATTCACAGCACCGAAAAATCAGCGCTTGTCTTCGACCTTCCAGGCATTGCCGTCGTAGAAGGCCTTCCAGCCAGTCGGCTTGCCATCGACCTCGGACTGTACGTACTGCTCCTTAGTCTTGCGGCTGTAGCGGATCACCGCCGGGCGCCCGTCCGGATCCTTCTGCGGTGCATCGCAGAGGAAGTGGTATTTCGGGTCGATCTCGTGCTTGTGCGGCAGAATCTCCAGCACCAGCGGCGCGCGGGTTTCACGGTTTTTAGGGAACTGGCTGGCGGCCAGGAACAACCCCGAAGCACCGTCGCGCAGCACGTAAGTGTCGTCGACCTTCTCGCACTTGAGCTCCGGCATGTCCACCTTGTCCATCTTCGGTGGCGCAGCCTCGCCGCTCTTGAGCAGCTTGCGGGTGTTCTTGCACGCAGGGTTGGTGCAACCGAAGAACTTGCCGAAACGGCCGGTCTTGAGCTGCATCTCGCTGCCGCACTTGTCGCACTCAAGGCTTGGCCCTTCATAACCCTTGATGCGATAGCTGCCCTCCTCGATCTCGTAGCCGGCGCAATCTGGGTTGTTACCGCAGATATGCAACTTGTGCTTCTCGTCGAGCAGGTAGGCATCCATGGCCGTGGCGCAGATCGGGCAGCGGTGCTTGCCACGCAGCACCAGCGATTCGGATTCACCCTCGTCGTCGGCGGCAATCTCGTCGCCCGGCACCAGGTTGACGGTGGCCTTGCAGCGCTCTTTGGGCGGCAAGCTGTAACCGGAGCAGCCCAGGAACACGCCCGTGGAGGCGGTACGAATCATCATCGGCCGGCCACATTCCTTGCACGGAATGTTGGTCATGGTCGGCTGGTTGGCGCGCATGCCGTTCTCGGCAGACTCGGCGGTCAACAGCTTCTTGCTGAAGTCACCGTAGAACTCGTCGAGCACGTGCTTCCAGTCGCGTTCGCCGTGGGCCACGTCATCGAGGTTCTCTTCCATGCCGGCGGTGAAGCCGTAGTCCATCAGGTTGGAGAAGCTCTCCGACAAGCGCTCGGTGACGATGTCACCCATCTTCTCGGAATAGAAACGGCGGTTGTGCAACGTCACATAGCCGCGGTCCTGGATGGTCGAAATGATCGCCGCATAGGTCGACGGGCGGCCAATACCGCGCTTTTCCATCTCCTTGACCAGGCTGGCTTCGGTGAAGCGTGCCGGCGGCTTGGTGAAGTGCTGGCTCGGGTCGAGCTGGATCAGCTTGAGCACCTCGCCCTGGCCCATTTCCGGCAGCACGTCGTCTTCGCCCGGCTTGCTCTGCTGTGGCAGCACGCGGGTGTAACCGTCGAACTTGAGGATACGGCCCTTGGCGCGCAGCTCGAAGTCGCCTGCAGCCACGGTGACGCTGGTGGACAGGTATTGCGCGGGCGGCATCTGGCAGGCCAGGAACTGGCGCCAGATCAGCTCGTACAGACGCTCGGCGTCACGCTCCATGCCGGTGAGCTTGGTCGGGTGCGTGTTGACGTCGGACGGGCGAATCGCCTCGTGCGCCTCCTGGGCGCCTTCCTTGCTGCCATACACCACGGGCGCTTCCGGCAGGTACTGCTTGCCGAACTCGTGCTCGATGTAGCTGCGTGCCATGTCCACCGCGTCGGCCGACAGGTTGGTCGAGTCGGTACGCATATAGGTGATGTAGCCGGCTTCGTACAGACGCTGGGCCATCATCATGGTCTTCTTCACCCCGAAGCCCAGGCGGTTGCTCGCCGCCTGCTGCAGGGTGGAGGTGATGAACGGTGCCGACGGCTTGCTGCTGGTCGGGCGGTCTTCACGCTTGATGACGCTGTAGCTGGACGCCTTGAGCTTCTCCAGCGCGGCCATGGCCTGGGCTTCGTTGAGCGGCTTGAACGCCTCGCCCTTCTCGCGGGCCACCTCGAAACGCACCTTGGCGTTCTTGGCAGTGCCGAGGTCGGCGTGCACTTCCCAGTACTCTTCCGGGTTGAAGGCACGGATCTCGCGCTCACGCTCGACCACCAGCTTCACCGCCACCGACTGCACGCGCCCTGCCGACAGGCCACGGGCAATCTTGGCCCACAGCAGCGGCGAGACCATGTAGCCCACCACGCGATCGAGGAAGCGCCGCGCCTGCTGGGCATTGACGCGGTCGATATCCAGCTCGCCTGGCTGCGAGAACGCCTCCTGGATGGCCTTCTTGGTGATTTCGTTGAACACCACGCGCTTGTAGCGGCTGTCGTCGCCGCCGATGGCTTCGCGCAGGTGCCAGGCAATGGCTTCCCCTTCGCGGTCCAAGTCGGTTGCGAGATAGATGGTGTCGGCATCCTTGGCCAGGCGGCGCAGCTCTTCGATCACCTTTTCCTTGCCGGGAAGGATCTCGTACTTGGCCTTCCAGCCGTGATCGGGGTCGACGCCCATGCGCGCCACCAGCTGGCGGCGTGCCTTCTCTTTCGGCGACAGGGCCGGAGCCTCACCCGCAGCGGCCTTTCCACGCTTGGCGGCCGGCTCTTTGCTGGCGCTGGCCGAACCGCTGGTGGGGAGGTCACGGATGTGGCCGATACTCGACTTCACCACGTACTGGTTGCCCAGGTACTTGTTGATGGTCTTGGCCTTGGCCGGGGATTCCACAATGACCAGCGATTTGCCCATGGATCGGAGTATTCCTGAATCTGAAGATGAAAAACGCGTCAGGTGCCGGACGCGGCACCGCTATATATAGTGGCAAAAGAGTGAGGTCAAGCGCGGTCGTTCACTCGTGCGACTTGCCAGGCACTAAAGGCAGCCCCTCTTCGGCCTTGACCAAAGCAAAGCGTGGCACCTGCTCACCGTCAACCTCGACGGACTCCTGGAACATCGAAAGTGGCCGCACCCAGTAGCTGTAATCACCATACAGGCATTGGTAGAAGACCATCCACTCTTCGCTCTCGGAGTGCCGTGCAACACTGAAGACACGGTACTCAGGCCCTTTGTAATGCCGGTATACGCCTGGTTGTATCTGCATGCCGCTTACCCTCTTGAAACAAATTCCGTAAAAAAACAAAAACCGGGGCACGAGGCCCCGGTTGCTGCCTTGCGACGCGATCAGACGCGTTCGAAGACAGTGGTGATGCCTTGGCCTAGGCCGACACACATGGTGGCGACACCCAGGGTACCGCCATTCTGCTTCATGACGTTGAGCAGGGTGCCGGAAATCCGTGCACCAGAGCAACCGAACGGGTGGCCCAAAGCGATGGCGCCGCCGTGCAGGTTAACCTTCTCATCCATCTTGTCGAGCACTTTCAAGTCTTTGAGCACTGGCAGGGCCTGTGCAGCGAAGGCTTCGTTGAGCTCGATGAAGTCGATATCGGCCATGGTCAGGCCGGCACGCTTGAGGGCTTTCTGGGTCGATGGCACCGGGCCGTAGCCCATGATTGCAGGGTCGACACCCGCCACGGCCATGGAACGGATCACCGCCAGCGGCTGGATGCCGAGGTCCATGGCGCGCTGGCCGGACATGACGATCATGCACGAGGCGCCGTCGGTGATCTGCGACGAAGTACCAGCAGTTACGGTACCCCCTTTGGGGTTGAACGCAGGCTTGAGCGAAGCCAGGCCTTCGAGGGTGGTTTCCGGGCGAATGGTTTCGTCGAAGTCGAACACCTTCAGGAAGCCGTTCTCGTCATACCCCTGCATCGGGATGATCTCGTCCTTGAACTTGCCTTCGACTGTCGCCTTGTGGGCGAGCTGGTGCGAACGCAGGCCGAACAGGTCCTGCTGCTCACGGGTGATGCCGTGCATCTTGCCGAGCATCTCGGCCGTCAGGCCCATCATCCCGGAGGCCTTGGCCGCGTGCAGCGACATGTGCGGGTTGGGATCGACGCCATGCATCATGCTGACGTGGCCCATGTGCTCCACGCCACCGACCACGAACACATCGCCGTTGCCGGTCATGATCGCCTGGGCAGCGGTGTGCAGCGCGCTCATCGACGAGCCGCACAGGCGGCTGACGGTCTGCGCAGCCGAGGTGTGCGGGATCTGGGTCATCAGCGAGGCCATGCGGGCGATGTTCCAGCCCTGCTCCAGGGTCTGGTTGACGCAGCCCCAGATCACGTCCTCGACTTCTTTCGGGTCGACCTTGCCGTTGCGTTCGAGCAGCTTGCTGATCAGGTGCGCCGACATGTCTTCGGCGCGGGTGTTGCGGTGCATGCCACCCTTGGAGCGGCCCATCGGCGTGCGACCGAAGTCGACAATCACCACGTCTCTTGGATTGAGGCTCATATCAATATTCTCGCTCTAACTCGTTGGCCGCTCAGTTGAAGAAGCGCTGGCCGTTCTTGGCCATTTCACGCAGCTTGGCGGTCGGGTGGTACAGCGGCCCCAGGTCGGCGTACTGGTCGGCCAGGGCAACGAATTCGGCCACGCCGATCGAGTCGATGTAGCGCAGCGCACCACCGCGGAAGGGAGGGAAGCCAATGCCGTAGACCAGGCCCATGTCCGCTTCGGCAGCCGTTTCGACGATGCCGTCTTCCAGGCAGCGCACGGTTTCCAGGCACAGCGGTACCATCATCCAGTTGATGATGTCTTCGTCAGTGACTTCACGCTGCTCGAAGATGACCGGCTTGAGCACGTCGAGCACGGTGGCATCGAAGACCTTCTTCGGCTTGCCGCGCTTGTCGGTCTCGTAGGCGTAGAAGCCCTTGCCGTTCTTCTGGCCCAGGCGGTTGGCCTCGTACAGGGCGTCGACGGCGGAGCGGCGATCGTCCTTCATGCGGTCCGGGAAGCCTTCGGCCATCACGTCGCGGCCGTGGTGGCCGGTGTCGATGCCGACCACGTCCATCAGGTAGGCCGGGCCCATCGGCCAGCCGAACTTCTCCATGACCTTGTCGATGCGCACGAAGTCGACGCCAGCGCTGACCAGCTTGGCGAAACCGCCGAAGTACGGGAACAGCACACGGTTGACCAAAAAGCCCGGGCAGTCGTTGACCACGATCGGGTTCTTGCCCATTTTCTTGGCGTAGGCCACGGTGGTGGCGACGGCCACTTCACTGGACTTCTCGCCACGGATGACTTCGACCAGCGGCATCATGTGCACTGGGTTGAAGAAGTGCATGCCGACGAAGTTCTCGGGGCGCTTGAGCGCCTTGGCCAGCAGGTTGATGGAGATGGTCGAAGTGTTGGAGGCGAGGATCGCGTCCTCTTTGACCTGGCCTTCCACTTCCGCCAGCACGGCCTGCTTGACCTTCGGGTTCTCCACCACGGCTTCGACGACGATGTCGACGTTAGCGAAGTCGCCGTAGGACAGGGTCGGGCGAATGGCGTTGAGCGCCTCGGCCATCTTCGCCGGGGTCAGGCGGCCTTTCTCGACGCGCTTGCCGAGCAGCTTGGAGGCTTCGTTCAGGCCCAGCTGGATGGCTTCCTCGCGGATGTCCTTCATCAGGATCGGCGTGCCTTTGACAGCCGACTGATAGGCGATGCCGCCGCCCATGATACCGGCGCCGAGCACGGCAGCCTGTTTCACGTCGTGGGCGATCTCGTCGTGGGCCTTGGCCTTGCGCTTGAGCTCCTGGTCGTTGAGGAACAGGCCGATCAGGCTTTCGGCGACCGAGGTCTTGGCCAGCTTGGCAAAACCTGCCGCTTCCACTTCCAGGGCCTTGTCACGGCCGAAGTTGGCGGCCTTCTGGATGGACTTGATGGCTTCGACCGGCGCCGGGTAGTTCGGGCCGGCCTGGCCGGCAACAAAGCCCTTGGCGGTCTCGAAGGCCATCATCTGTTCGATGGCATTGAGCTTGAGTTTTTCCAGCTTGGGCTGGCGCTTGGCCTTGTAGTCCAGCTCGCCGCTGATGGCGCGCTTGATCAGGTCCAGGGCACCGGCCTGCAGCAGCTCGGGTGCGACCACGGCGTCGACGGCACCGACTTTCAGGGCGTCTTCGGCGCGGTTTTCCTTGCCGGCGGCGATCCACTCGATAGCGTTGTCCGAACCGATCAGGCGCGGCAGGCGCACGGTACCGCCAAAGCCCGGGTAGATCCCCAGCTTGACTTCCGGCAGGCCGATCTTGGCGCTGCTGGACATGATGCGGTAGTCGGCCGCCAGGCACATTTCCAGGCCGCCACCCAGGGCGATGCCGTTGATGGCCGCCACGGTCGGCACTTCGAGGTCTTCGAAGGCATTGAAGATGCGGTTGGCTTCCAGGTTGCCGGCAACCAGCTCGGCCTCGGGCAGCTTGAAGTTATCGACGAATTCGGTGATGTCGGCGCCGACTATGAACACGTCCTTGCCACTGCTGACGATCACGCCTTTCACCGAGGCGTCGGCCTTGATGGCGTCGACGGCCTGGCGCAGCTCTTCCAGGGTCAGGCGATTGAACTTGTTGACGGACTCACCCTTGAGGTCGAACTTCAGTTCGACGATGCCGCTTTCAAGAGCCTTAACCGTGATGGCTTTACCTTCGTAAATCATCAACTGATCTCCACGATATGGAAGCTGAACTGTACACGCCGATCGCTGGTGGGAAAGCAGCCTATCGCTGCCCTCGCACCAGGCACACCCGTCAGCGCGCTAGTCGGGATTCTGTACGAGCGGTGTGACATACAAACGCTCAATTCATACGCCCGTTTGATTTGGGTATGCACACATTCTCCGAAAAGATCCGCGTTGTCAAATGCTCGCAAGCAGGGTGAAAACGCGACTTTGCGGTCATTTTCCATAGTCCGTGTGCAAAACGTGATGACAGTGATCGCAGATCATTCATGTCAGCAATCGACCACAAACCACGCACAATGCTGCATTTTTCTCATGCGCAGGTTCAAAGCTGGCTACACTGCTACTCGCTCCATGAAATTCCCGGCCTGCCTGGCCTTTTCTGCACTGCAGAAACGACAAAGCGGCAACCTGGCAGCACCTCCAAGGGTGCTGCCAGGTTGCCGCTTTGTCGTTGCAGCGCGAGCGTTATGACGCCATCAGGCGAGGGTTTCGAACGCGTGGGCAATATCCTGCAATACAGATTTATCACCGCGCTCGCTCCAGTACAGGGCGAGCATGCGCTTGTCGGCCTCAACCTTGTAGACGGTTGCCGGCAAGCGCGCGAACACCTCGCTCAGGCGCGGCTCCTCGCACACTTCACGCCACTGGTTCCACCACACGCCAGGGCTGACCTGCCAGTAACACCAGCTGTCCTCATGGCCTCGGCGCCGCGCCCGGTGGTATTGCGGGCATGGGCTCGGTGGCTCGTTTTCCAGCCAGTGCGGCCACTTCTGCGGCGCCAGCTGCATGGCCAGGCCCATGCGCCGCGCCTCCAGGCGCAGGGTCATCTGCTCGCCCTGCTTGCGCGACAGGCGCAGCCACGAAAGCGGGCTGAGAATCAGCGCAAGGATTGACACCACCAGCCATACCGTCATATCTGTAGATTCCATAAAGCGTTGCAAATGAGCGGGTTACTCGGTTTCACGGATGACCTGCCCGAAAGCGACCATACTTCTACTATCGCGATTGTCAGGAGTACAGCTCATGTCCTACGAACATCTTCTGGTCGCCGTCGACCTCACCGAAGAGTGCGACCCGGTGATCAAACGTGCCATGAAGCTCGCCGAACCGACCGGTGCCAAGGTTTCGCTGGTACATATCGTCGAACCCATGGCCATGGCCTTTGGTGGTGATGTGCCGATGGACCTGTCGCAACTGCAACAGCAGCAGTTCGACCAGGCCAAGGAGCGCATGGACCGGCTGTTCAACAAGTACCCGGACATCAACCGCGGTGATTCGCACCTCACCTACGGCCAGCCGCGCCAGGAAATCCACCAGCTGGCCAAGGACCAGCAGTGCGACCTGATCGTGGTGGGCAGCCATGGCCGGCATGGCCTGGCGTTACTGCTCGGGTCCACTGCCAATGACGTGCTGCATGGTGCGCCGTGCGATGTGCTGGCGGTGCGGTTGCAGAAGAAGGAATGATGTAGCCGGTACCGGCCTCATCGCCGGCAAGCCGGCTCCCACAGGGTTAGCTCAGATATTGAGAACCGTGTGGGAGCCGGCTTGCCGGCGATGAGGCCCGAAGGCCGAACTCAGCCTTCCAGCTCAGCCCAACGCTCTACCAGTACATCCAGCTCGCCCTGCAGTTTCTCGATCTGCGCCAGCACCGCCGTAGTCTCGGCGATCGGGCGCTGATAGAAGCCCGCAGCATTGACCTCTTCCTGTGCCACCGCCATGCGCTGCTCCAGCGCATCGATCTGCCCTGGCAACATCTCCAGCTCGCGCTGCAGCTTGTAGCTGAGCTTCTTCTTCGCCGCATCGGCCGCAGGTGCTACCGGCGCAGGCGCTGCTTCCTCAGCCACCTTCTCGACCACCGCACTGTTGAGCTCGGACTTGCCGCCCTTGCTCTCGGTGACGCCCAGCAGCTTCGGCGAACCACCCTGGCGGATCCAGTCTTCGTAGCCGCCAACATACTCGCGCACCTTGCCCTGGCCTTCGAATACCAGGGTGCTGGTGACCACGTTGTCGAGAAATGCCCGGTCGTGGCTGACCATCAGTACCGTGCCCTTGTAGTTGCACAGCACTTCTTCGAGCAGCTCGAGGGTTTCCACGTCGAGGTCGTTGGTCGGTTCGTCGAGCACCAGCAGGTTGGCCGGCTTGCTGAACAGCTTGGCCAGCAGCAGGCGCGCACGCTCACCACCAGACAACGCCTTGACCGGCGTGCGGGCACGTTGCGGGCTGAACAGGAAATCGCCCAGGTAGCTCAGCACATGGCGGCTCTGGCCATCGATGTCGATGAAGTCGCGGCCCTCGGCCAGGTTGTCGATCACGGTCTTTTCCAGCTCGAGCTGGTGGCGCATCTGGTCGAAATAGGCGACTTCCAGC
Organism: Pseudomonas faucium; assembly: GCF_021602585.1. Taxonomy (GTDB): domain Bacteria; phylum Pseudomonadota; class Gammaproteobacteria; order Pseudomonadales; family Pseudomonadaceae; genus Aquipseudomonas; species Aquipseudomonas faucium. Next base: position 19,959 of record NZ_BQIP01000029.1, on the reverse strand, counting down.
TTGGTGCCGCGCTCGACCTTGCCCGAGGTAGGCTCCAGGTCGCCGAGCATCAGCTTGAGCAGGGTGGTCTTGCCGGTGCCGTTGGCGCCCAGCAGGCCAATGCGGTCTTCACGCTGCAGGACCATGGAGAAGTCCTTGACCAGCATCGGGCCGCCCGGGTGCGAGAAGCTGACGTTCTCCAGCACCATCACCTGCTTGCCGGACTTTTCCGCCGCTTCGATCTGGATGTTGGCCTTGCCCTGGCGGTCGCGCCGCTCGCTGCGCTCGACGCGCAGCGCCTTGAGCGCGCGCACCCGGCCTTCGTTACGGGTACGACGGGCCTTGATGCCCTGGCGGATCCACACCTCTTCCTGGGCCAGGCGCTTGTCGAACAGCGCGTTGGCGGTTTCCTCGGCGGCCAGGGCGGCCTCCTTGTGCACCAGGAAGCTGGCATAGTCGCCGTTCCAGTCGATCAGCCCGCCGCGGTCCAGTTCGAGGATGCGCGTGGCCAGGTTCTGCAGGAAGGAACGGTCGTGGGTGATGAACAGCACCGCGCCGTTGAAGCCGCTCAGGGCCTCTTCCAGCCAGGCGATGGCGCCGATGTCCAGGTGGTTGGTCGGCTCGTCGAGCAGCAGCAGGTCGGGCTCGGACACCAGTGCCTGGGCCAGCAGCACGCGGCGGCGCCAGCCACCGGAGAGCTCGGCCAGGGTCTTCTCGGCAGGCAGCTGCAGGCGGCTCAGGGTGCTGTCCACCACCTGCTGCAGGCGCCAGCCGTCACGGGCCTCGAGCTCGTGCTGCACGTGCATGAGCTTTTCCAGGTCTTCGTCGCCATGGATGTTCTGGCTCAGGTGATGGTATTCGGCCAGCAGCTCGCCCACGCCGTCCAGGCCGGCGGCAACCACGTCGAACACGCTGCGCTCATCGGCCACCGGCAGCTCTTGCGGCAGTTCGCCGATCTTCAGGCCAGGGGCGCGCCAGATCTCGCCGTCATCGCCCTTCTGCTCGCCCTTTACCAGGCGCAGCATGCTGGACTTGCCGGTACCGTTGCGGCCGATGATGCACACCCGCTCGCCACGGGCGATCTGCCAGGACACTTTGTCCAGCAGCGGCATCGCGCCGAATGCGAGGGACACATCGCTGAATTTGAGCAGGGTCATGTTCGTCTCCAGAAAGCGGGCGCGCATTCTACCTGAGTTGGCCCATTCCGGCATTAAGTTGACTGCGCCGCCAGGGCATTGCGACATCCGGTCGACGTTAACGCATTGATACAAGCAGAGTGCTTTCACCCGCTGCCGGCAAACGGCTAAGCTAAGGGCAATGCTTCCAACCGTGCTGGCTACGCCGTCACTTTCCCATGGTTCAACTGCCCGGACGTATCATGCGCAGCCGCCTGTTACAGATTGCTTCCTGCCTGCTGCTCACCGCCGCTACCGCCCATGTGGCGCAGGCCGCCGACCTTACCCTGCAGCGCCAGTACTACGATGAGGCCAAGCGTGCGCTGGCCAAGGGCGACAAGGGCCCTTACCTGCGCTATGCCCAGGCCCTGCGCGATTACCCGCTGACGCCCTACCTGGCCTACGACGAACTCACCGCACGCCTGAAAAGCGCCAGCAACGAGGAAATCGAAGGGTTCCTCGCCAAGCATGGCGACCTGCCCCAGGCCAACTGGATGAAACTGCGCTGGTTGCGCTGGCTGGCCGAACGCGGCGAGTGGGACACCTTCGTCAAGTACTACGACCCCAAGCTCAACTTCACCGAGCTGGACTGCCTCAATGGCCAGTACGAACTGAGCCACGGCAAGCGCGCCGAAGGCTATGCCAACGCCGACAAGCTGTGGAACGTGGGCAAGTCGCAACCGGCCGCCTGCGACACCCTGTTCGGCATGTGGGCTGCCGAAGGCCAGCTCACCGAGGCCAAGCGCTGGAACCGCGCCAAGCTGGCGGCCCAGGCGCGCAACTACAGCCTGGCCAGCAGCCTGGTGCAGGGGCTCACCACCCTCGGCCCGCAAGGCCGCCTGCTGATCGATGTGGCGCAGAAGCCCGAGCTGCTCAACCAGCCTTCGCGCTTCATGCCGGCCAACGAAGCGATGTCCGACGTGGTCAGCCTCGGCCTGCGCCGCCTGGCCCGCCAGGACCCTGACCGGGCCATGGCGTTGCTCGACGACTATGCCCAGCGCATGCACTTCTCCCGCGACGAGAAGGTCGCCATCGCCCGCGAGATCGGCCTGACCCTGGCGCGCCGCTACGACCCGCGCGCCCTGGACCTGATGACGCGCTACGACCCGGAACTGCGCGACAACACCGTCAGCGAATGGCGCCTGCGCCTGCTGCTGCGCCTGGGCCGCTGGGAAGATGCCTACGAGCTGACCAAACGCCTGCCGCAGGACCTGGCCACCAGCAACCGCTGGAAGTACTGGCAAGCGCGCAGCCTGGAGCTGGCCCAGCCGAACAACCCGCAGGTTCCACAGCTGTACAGAAACGTGGCGCGCGAGCGTGACTTCTATGGTTTCCTCGCCGCCGACCGGGCGCAGACGCCGTACCAGTTGAACAACAAGCCGCTGGTGCTGAGCCCGGCCCTGGTCAGCAAGGTGCGCAACACCCCGGGCGTGCAGCGCGCGCTGGAGTTCCATGCTCGCGGGCAGATCGTCGAAGGCCGCCGCGAGTGGTACCACGTCAGCCGCCACTTCACCCGTGACGAAATGGTCGCCCAGGCCCGCCTGGCCTACGACCTGCGCTGGTACTTCCCGGCCATTCGCACCATCAGCCAGGCGCAGTACTGGGACGACCTGGACATCCGCTTCCCGATGGCCCACCGCGATACCCTGGTACGCGAAGCCAAGGTGCGCGGGCTGCATTCGAGCTGGGTGTTCGCCATCACGCGCCAGGAAAGCGCCTTCATGGAAGATGCACGCTCCAGCGTCGGCGCCAGCGGCCTGATGCAGCTGATGCCGGCCACGGCCAAGGAAACCGCGCGCAAGTTCAGCATTCCGCTGGCATCGCCACAGCAGGTCTTCAATCCGGACAAGAACATTCAGCTGGGCGCCGCTTACCTGAGCCAGGTGCACAGCCAGTTCAATGGCAACCGGGTGCTGGCCTCGGCGGCCTACAACGCGGGCCCAGGGCGGGTACGCCAGTGGCTCAAGGGCGCCAAGCACCTGAGCTTCGACGTGTGGGTGGAGTCGATCCCGTTCGACGAGACGCGCCAGTACGTGCAGAACGTGCTGTCGTATTCGGTGATCTACGGGCAGAAGCTCAATGCGCCACAACCGCTGGTGGACTGGCATGAGCGGTATTTCGATGACATGTAAGTGATCGTGGGCCTGTGCCGGCGCTGTGGCGGATTCATCCGCGACAGGGCTGGCACAGCCTTGATTGTCACTCCAGGATTTCCACTTCCATCCCCACTTCCAGCCAACCGCTGCCATCCACGGCCAGGTTCTGCCCGAACAGGATATCCCCCTCCTTCTCCCGGAAGGTCTTCAAGGTGGTCAGCGGTTCACGGTCTGGGCTGCGCTCCCCAGTCGTCGGATCGAGCGTGGTAAAGATGCACCGCACGCTGGGCTTGAGCACGCGAAACTCCAGCGCGCCTATGCGAATCCGTTTCCAGCCGTCCTCGGCGAAGGGCTCAGTACCCTGCACCACCAGGTTGGGCCGAAAACGCAACATCTCCATCGGCCGCCCTACCCGCCGGCTCAACTCATCCAGCGAGCCCTGGCCTATCAGCAGCAATGGGAAACCATCGGGAAACGCCGCGCGGTCACTGTTCAGGCCGTAGCCGCTGGGCAGGTAGCGCGCCCGCTGCTCGGGGCAATGGACCAGGCGCACCGGCTTGCCCAGCAGCTGCGACAACCAGGCCGCCGCCTCATCGCCCGCGTCGGGCACGCGCAAGGTGTCACGCCAGATGGTCACCCCACGCAGGCTGTCGTCGCCAGCCGGCACCGCCACCCGCAGCGCTGCCAACCCCGGCGCCTGAAGCAGCAGCTCGCCGGCTTCGCCTTCGCTTGCCTTGAGCTGCCCTAGCTGGGGCCATGCACGCTGGGTAAGGAAGCGTCCGTTCTCTTCCTCGACCACCATCCAGCGGCGGTCCCCCTGCAACCCCAGCAGGCCCACCGGCGAGCCCTGCAAGCGTTGCGCCTGCCCCGACTTCACCGGGTATCGATACAACTCACTCAGAAACATCCCTGCCTGCCTCGTGCCATGCCAAAACGCCAAGCTTATACCTGGCAGGCCCAGGGATCACGCAGTGGCAGCATCCAGCAGCAGGCGTTGCTTGACCACATCGACCAGGCGGTCGGGCTGGAACTTGGAAAGGAAGTTGTCGCAACCCACCTTTTTCACCATCGACTCGTTGAAGCTGCCCGACAGCGAGGTATGCAGCACCACGTACAACTGGCGCAGGCGCGCATCGCTGCGAATCTCGGTAGTGAGGCGGTAGCCGTCCATCTCCGGCATCTCGGCGTCGGTGAACACCATCAGCAGTTTTTCGCACACATCCCCACCGGCGTCGGCCCAACCCTTGAGCATGCGCAGGGCCTTCAGGCCATCGCTGGCCACATGCAGTTTCACCCCCAGTTGCGAGAGGGTGTCACGCAGTTGCGCCAGCGCCACGCTGGAGTCATCCACCAATAGCACTTCACGGCCACGTGCACGCGCCAGCACCGGGTCGGCGAGCTTGTCGCCGGACACCCTGGCGTTGTAGGGCACGATTTCGGCCAGCACCTTCTCCACGTCGATCACCTCCACCAGCTGCTCGTCCACCTTGGTGATGGCCGTCAGGTAGTGTTGGCGGCCGGCGCTGGTGGGCGGCGGCATGATGGCTTCCCAGTTCATGTTGACGATGCGGTCCACCCCACCCACCAGAAACGCCTGCACCGAGCGGTTGTACTCGGTGACGATGATGGTGCTGTCCGGCCCCGGCTGCAGCGGGCGCATGCCGATCGCCTGGGACAGGTCGATCACCGGCAGGGTCTGCCCGCGCAGGTTGACCACGCCGCAGACGAACGCATGGCGCTGGGGCATCAAGGTCAGCTTGGGCAGTTGCAGCACCTCCTGCACCTTGAACACGTTGATCGCGAACAGCTGGCGACCGGCCAGGCGAAACATCAGAATTTCCAGTCGGTTCTCACCCACCAGTTGCGTGCGTTGGTCTACCGTGTCGAGAATGCCAGCCATTGGAAAACCCCCGGGCTTGAGTGGGAAAAAGGTGAATTCATTCACCCTGTATCGGCCGCTTGGGACGCAGCTTGACCCCCGCGAGAAAATGCCGCACAGGCAATTGATATCACATTACCATCATGCTTTACTGCGGGCATCGCCACCTTGGATCCATTCACGCGCTCAAGCGTCGCACCCTAGGCAACCATCAGGGAAACCCCTAGTGGCAATCGGGTGCAACCTGATGTTCGCGATATCCTTTAGCCATTAATGTGACGCCATTCTCACTGCATGAATGGAGTCAGGCTCTTGCTAGCGATCGACATGGCGTGGCCATCCCTTGCTCCTGCCCTACGCGCCGGAGTGTCATGATGGACAACATCGTCTTCCCCAACAGCGCCTTGCAGGAGTTCCTGCTCGATGCGCAGGTCTTGCTGACCCAGACCCAGGAATGCCTGCAGCACCTGGAGCTGATCGCCAATGACCCGGACGCCTGTCACTGCCTGAACAACGCCCTCGACACCCTGGCCCGCCGCGCCAGTGGCCTGAACCTGCACGAAGTCGCCCATTACGCCGCAGCCCTGCAGGCGCTGCTCGCGCCGGCCTGCCAGCAGTTGCACGTGCACAGCGAGGTGCTGCCTGCGCTGGATGCCTGCCTGACCCTGCTGGCCTGGCAGCTGGAACTGGTGGACCTGCGCACCGGCCGCCTTGCCCTCGATACCAGCGAGCAAGCGGCGCTGCTGCACGACCTGGCCAACGCGCTCGGCCAACCCGTGCCGCAAACGTGTGCCCCTTGCCATGAAACTGGCAGTAGCTGCCTCCACCCCCATGCACCTGTGGCTAAACACTCGCATGCACTAACAAGTGCATCCAGGCGCAACTAAAGGCACTGTACGCGGTTATTTCAACGCACACTTGTCAGGTGATAAGCAGCTATTTCGAGCCATACGCCAACAGTGGCACATCGCCACTTATCGGCACCGTCGAGCCCCCGTGTTCCCCCCGTAATTCCTGAGCTTTCAAAGCATTACCCGGTCGCGACCAAAGCAGTTCGAAGTGATACCATGCGCACTAACAAAACCCGGCCACCCGTATATGAATCGCTTTCCACGCGCACTTGCCCAGTGTTGAAAGCTCGACGCCAACGCCTCTGGTAAAACATGTGCAAGGCCTCCATCAGCAAGACTTCAGTGGCTTCCCAATCTATGTCCCCACGCTTGAAGATCCCTCTGCGTCGCTGTTCTCGCGCCACCTTGCTGCGCTGGGCGACGGCGATGCTGTGCGTGGTGTCGCTGATCGCCAACCTGTCGCTGGTGGCCCTGCAGGCCCTGCCCGCTGGCCTGCTGCTGTTGCAGCTCATCGCCACCCTTGGCGTCTGCTGGCACCTGAGCCACGGCGCACGGTCGATCAGCATGCGCCCGGCGGAACTGGCCGACCGCATGCTCAAGGTGCAGGAAAGCGAGCGCCAGCATCTGAGCCGCGAACTGCATGACGACATCGGCCAGCTGCTGACGGCCGCCAAACTGCAGCTCGACTGGCTGCAGCGGCGCGTGCCTGGCGAGCTGCAAGCCCACTGCGGCGCCTTGCGCAGCACCCTGGAAGACTCCCTGAGCAAGGTGCGCGACGTCTCTGCCATCCTCAACCCGCGGCAACTGGCCAGCCTTGGCCTCGAGGCCAGCCTGCGCGCGCACCTGGTGCGCACCCTGGCAAACAGCGACGTGCACTGGAGCCTGGAGTGCCAGCAGCGGCTGGGCGGGGTGTCGGAGGAAGTGGCCATGGCAGCCTTTCGCATTACCCAGGAAGCGGTGACCAACATGTTGCGCCATGCCCAGGCAAGCAACCTGACCATCCGCCTGCAGCGCAGCCCCAGCGGCTTGGCCTTGATGATCCAGGACGATGGCCTGGGCTTCATCCCCGCCAGCAACCCGGCCGAGGCGGGCCAGCGTGGCATGGCCGGCATGCAGGAGCGCGCCACCGCACTCAAGGGCAGCTTGCAAATCACCAGCCAGCTGGGCCTGGGCACGCGTATCGAAGCCTTGTTCCCGTGGCCACCGCGCACCCATGAACGTGCCAGGACTCCGCACTCGCCATGACCTGTAGATTGCTGCTGGTGGATGACCACTCGCTGATCCGCGCCGGGGTACGTGCCCTGGTGTCCGATATCCCCGGCTACACCGTGGTTGGCGAAGCCGACGATGGCGACCAGTTGCTCGAACAGGCCCTGCAGCTGGCGCCCGATATCGTCCTGCTGGACATTTCCATGCGCTCGACCAGCGGCCTGGATGCCCTCACTTCCCTGCGCGCCACCGGCAACACCTGCAAGGTGCTGATCCTGTCCATGCACACCGACCCGGACCTGATCATGCGCGCACTGGAAAGCGGCGCCCACGGCTACCTGCTCAAGGATGCCACCGCCACCGAGCTCGAGCAGGCGCTGACCGCGTTACGCAGCGGCGAGCGCTACTTGAGCCCGGCCATCGCCCACACCGTGATCAACCAGGCGCTGATGCGTGCCCAACGCGGCAAGCAGGCGCCCGCCGACCGCCACAACCTGACCGCACGGCAACTGGAAATCCTGCGCCTGATCGTGCGCGGCAAATCCACCCGGGAAATCGCCAGCGGCCTTGGCCTGTCGATCAAGACCGTGGAAACCCACCGCTCGCAAATCATGAAGCGCCTGCAGATCTACGACGTGGCCGGCCTGGTGCTGTTTGCCGTGCGCGAGAAGATCATCAGCCTGGACGACTGAGCAGCGGCGAGTTCGCCGGCAAGTGCAGGCGCAAGGCCGCGGGGCAGGCCTCGAAGCGCAGGCTGTTGGCCTGCAGCGGTTCGCCATCGAGGTTGATGTCCAGGCCTTTGGAGCACTTGATCTCGACCCAGGGCAAGCGAGCCCGCACGAACAGCCCCTGCCCTGCCAGCAACTCGCGCAACGCGCCGACCACTTCCTGCGGCGCCGGCAAGATGGCCACGTCGAGCAAACCGTCGTCCACCCACGCCTGCGGGCACAACACCTGCCCGCCGCCGGCCTGACGGCCATTGCCGATGCCCAGCGCCAGCAGCTCGCCCTGCCACTGGAAGCCCGGCCCGGTCAGCTCCACCGTTGCAGCCTGCAGCTCGCTGAAACGGGACAGGCCGGTGAACAGGTAGGCGGCGGCGCCCAGCACCTTCTTCAAATCCTCGGACGTGCTGGCGGTAACCTGGCTGCCAAAGCCGCCCGTGGCCATGTTCAGGAACCATTGATCGCCCACACGCCCCAGGTCGATTGGCCGCGCCGGCTGGTCGAGCAAGGCCAGGGCTTCGCCAGGCTGCAGTGAAACCCCGGCGGCCTTGGCAAAGTCGTTGGCGGTGCCCAACGGCAGCAGCGCCAGGCTGGCATCGGTGGCCGCCTGGCCCATGGCCTCGGCCACATCGCGCAGGGTGCCATCACCGCCGCCGGCGACCACATGGGTGTAGCCTGCCGCCAGCGCTTCGCCGACCAGGCGCTGGGCATCACCCGCTTCCCAGGTCACCCGCACATCCAGTTTCCAGCCCCGCTCGCGCATGGCCGACACGGCCTGGCGCACCTCTTCGTTCATCGCCTGCTTGCCATGCAGGATCAACATCGCCTTGCGCGTTTGCATAGCGCCTCTCCATGGGGGCTTGTCAGTCCAGATCTCGACCACAGGCGCAGGCAGAATGCTGCATGCCTGCGGCAAATTCATTACGGCTCGAAGGGTTATTTACCCAGAAACGTACAAAAAATAGCCAGATTCACACAAATATCATTGAAAGCTTTTCGCATTGGGCGCATGATCGACAAAATTTTGGCCTTCATGGATGATGCCGCTGTGAAAAGTCGGTTTTTTGACTTTGCCCGCCAGAACCCTGACAGGTCGCTAGTTCCCCTTCATCGCGCCGCCACCCGGCGCCCTGAGTCGAGGCTGTGAAATGAGCGTTCTGATCCCCTGCATCATCGCTGGCGGTGCTGGCACTCGCCTGTGGCCGGTATCCCGCGAGGCCATGCCCAAACCCTTCATGCGCTTGCCCGATGGCCAAAGCCTGTTGCAAAAGACCTTTGCCCGCGCCAGTGCGCTACCGGGTGTGGGCCGCGTGCTGACGGTCACCAATCGTGAAGTGTTCTTCCGCACCCAGGACGAGTACCGCCAGGTCAACCCCGGCAACCTGCCGCTGGATTACCTGCTCGAAACCAACGGGCGCAACACCGCCCCCGCCATTGCCGCAGCCGCGCTGCACTGCGCGCGGCACTACGGTGAAGACAGCGTGCTGCTGGTGATGCCCGCCGACCATGTGATCGAGGACTTCGAGGCGTTTGCCGTAGCGGTGGGCCAGGCCCAGGCACTGGCGAGCGAAGGCTGGTTGAGCACCTTCGGCCTGCTGCCCGACCGCGCAGAAACCGGCTTCGGCTACATAGAACAAGGCCCGGCGCTGGGCGAACACGCCCATCAGGTTGCCGCCTTCGTGGAAAAACCCGACGCCCTTACCGCCCGTGAGTACCTCGAAGGCGGTCGTCACCTGTGGAATGCCGGCATGTTCTGCCTGCACGTGGGCACCCTGCTGGCCGAGCTGCACAAGCACGCCCCGCAAGTGCTGGCCAGCGTCAGCGAATGCCTCGAACGCAGCGCGATCAAGCAGGGCGATGGCACCCTGCAGGTGGAGCTAGACCCCGAAAGCTTCGCCCAGGCCGAGGACATCTCCATCGACTACGCGCTGATGGAGCGTTCCGACCGGGTGGCCGTGGTCCCCTGCGAACTGGGCTGGAACGATATCGGCAGCTGGGAGGCGGTGCGCGGTCTGCGCCACAGCGACGACGACGGCAACCACTGCAACGGCGAGACCGTGCTGCACGACGTGCACAACTGCTACATCGATTCGCCCAAGCGGCTGGTCGGCGCGGTGGGGCTGGACAACCTGATCGTCATCGATACACCCGACGCCCTGCTGATCGCCGATGCCGCGCGCAGCCAGGAAGTCAAGGTCATTGCCCAGCAGCTCAAGCACCAGGGCCACGACGCCTACCGCCTGCACCGCACGGTCACGCGCCCGTGGGGCATGTACACCGTGCTCGAGGAAGGCCCGCGCTTCAAGATCAAGCGCATCATGGTGCGCCCTGGCGAGTCGCTGTCGCTGCAGATGCACCATCACCGCAGCGAACACTGGATCATCGTCAGCGGCATGGCCTGCGTGACCAACGGTGAAGAAGAGTTCCTGCTCGACACCAACGAGTCGACCTTCATCAAGCCTGGCCGTACCCACCGCCTGACCAACCCCGGCGTCATCGACCTGGTGATGATCGAGGTGCAAAGCGGCGAGTACCTGGGCGAAGACGACATCGTGCGCTTTACTGATATCTACGGACGCGTCCCGGCAGCAGCGATTGGCTGAGTGCACTCAGGGGGCGCGTTTTTTGTCCGCGGCCTTTCACGAGGATTCCGGTTCATGCGCATACTCTGGACGCTGCCCTACCTGCCCTGGCCCACCACCAGCGGCTGCAAGACCCGGCAATACCACCTGCTGCGCGCCCTCGCGCAGCATGGCCATCGGATCACCTTGCTGGTGCAGTCCAAAGTGCCCCTCAGCGATGCCACCCGCGAAGCCCTGGAACCGCTGCTCGAGCGCCTGATCGTGATCCCCAGGCGCGCCGTGCACAGCCCGCTCAACCTCTTGGCCTCGCCGATCATCGACTACCCCATGCGGGCGATCATCAACGGCCTGGCGCCGTGCCTGCGGCATCGCTTCGAGCAGTTGCTGGACGAGCCCTGGGACGTGATCCAGATCGAGCACAGCTACAGCTTCCAACCGTTCGAAAAAGCCCTGCAGGCCCGCGGCCTGCCCTACATGCTCACCGAGCACACGCTGGAATCGGTGATGGGCGCCGCCTGCCACGATCGCCTTCCACTGTGGCTGCGCCCCCTCAATGCCTTCGACCGCTGGCGCTATCGGCGCTGGGAACAGCGCGTGCTGCGCCAGCCCAGCGAGGTGGTGGCGGTGAGCGCGCACGACGCCGAGCTGATCGGGCAGATCAGCGGGCGGCCGGTGAACGTGGTGGTCAACGGCGTCGACTGCGACTACTACCAGGACGTGCGCCCGGCCCTGCACAGCCAGCGCCTGCTGTTCGTCGGCAACTTCGAGTACGGCGCCAACCAGGAAGCGGTCGAATGGGCGCTGGAGGAAATTCTCCCGCAAGTGTGGATGAGCAATCCGGCGGTGCGCCTGGCGATTGCCGGGCATGCCCTGCCGGCCAGCTGGAAACTGCACTGGAATGACCCGCGTATCGAATGGATCGGCTATCGCCCCGACCTGCGCGAGCTGCAACGGCGCTCGGCGCTGTTCTTCGCGCCGCTGCGCTACGCCGGGGGCTCCAAGGTGAAGACCCTCGAAGCCATGGCCGCCGGGCTGCCGGTGATCACCACTCGCAAGGGGGTATCAGGGCTTGCGGCGAACAACGGCGAGCACTACCTGGGCAGCGATGACGGTGACCAGCTGGCGCTGTCGATCACCCAGCTACTCAACCAGCCCTGGCGCATGTGCCAGATGAGCGAGGCCGGCCGCCAGTTTGCCCGGCAACGCCATGACTGGAGCGTTGCCGCGCAGCAACTGGAAAACGTGCACATGCGCCTGACCCAGTCGGCGCCGGCCGATCTCACCCAACGCGGCGCGAGCTGGGTCGGCCGCTCAACCGAGTAGTTCGCTCAACGGAATGAACGGCACGCTATCGCCCACCTTCGGCGTGCTGCCTTCACGCACCTCGACCAGGCCCTCGGCCCAGGCGGCGCTGCGCAGCACGCCGGAGCTCTGGTTCTTGTAGATACGCACCTGGCCATTGTCGATGCGGGCGCGCAAGTACTCGCGCCGGGTACCGGCCTTGGGCCAATCGAAACCTGCGGGAACGTCGAACTGCAGCGGCGTGACGGCGCTTACCCCCTGGCGCCGCAGCAGGTAAGGCCGGGTGAGCAAGCCAAAGGTGACCAGCGTCGAGGCCGGGTTGCCGGGCAGGCCAATCACCGGCACGCCCTGGTAGTGGCCGAAGGTCAACGGCTTGCCCGGTTTGATCGCCAGCTTCCACAGCGCCAGTTCACCCGCTTCGCGCAGCGCCGCGCCCAGGTAGTCGGCCTCGCCGACGGAAACGCCGCCGGTGGACAGGATCAGGTCGACATCGCCCAGGCTGGCCAGGCACTCACGGGTGCGCGCCAGGTCATCGGGCAGGATTCCCATGTCGCGCACCTCGCAGCCCAGGCGCTGCAACCAGCTCACCAGCAGGCGCCGGTTGCTGTTGTAGATCTGCCCCGGGCCCAGCGGCAAGCCTGGCTCGACCAGTTCGTCACCGGTAGACAGCACGGCCACGCGCACCCGGCGCACCACCTGCAGGTGGGCATGCCCCAGGGTCGCCGCCAGGCCCAGCTCGATCGGCCCCAGGCGCGTGCCGGCCACCATCACCTGCTCGCCCTTGCGGGTTTCCTGGCCTTGCGGGCGAACGTTCTGGTCGAGCTGCAAGGGCTCGAGGAAGCGCACCCGGCCGTCTTCGAGCACCTGGGTGTTTTCCTGCATCTCGACGCAATCGGCACCGGCGGGCAGCGGCGCGCCGGTGAAGATCCGCGCGCAGGTGCCAGGCTGCAGCGGCTCGGGGGCGTGACCGGCGAAAATCCGCTGGCTCACCGGCAACGGCTCGCCCACGTTGTCGGCCAGGCGCAGGGCATAGCCGTCCATGGCGCTGTTCGGCCACGGCGGTAGATCGAGCGAGGCCACCAGGTCGGTTGCCAGCACGCGGCCCTCGGCTTCAGCCAGGGAAACCTCTTCGAGCTCTTTGATCGGCGCTGCCTCGGCCAGTGCCAGCAGGCGTTCGAGGGCTTCTTCCACCGGCATCAGCGGCCGGGCTTGGGTTGCCTCAGCCACGGCTGTCACAGGCCGCTACCTGCTTCAGGTGGGGCACGAAGTTGCAGGGGCGATGACGGGCGTCGAGCTGTTCGGCGAGGATGCCGTCCCAGCCGGTGCGCACGGCATTGGTCGAGCCTGGCAGGCAGCACACCAGGGTGCCGTTGGCCAGGCCGGCCAAGGCCCGCGATTGCACGGTGGAGGTGCCGATGTCAGGCACGGAAATCTGCCGGAACAGCTCGCCGAAACCGTCCACCTGCTTGTCCAGCAGGCAGGCCACGGCTTCCGGGGTGCTGTCGCGGCCGGTGAAACCGGTGCCGCCGGTGATCAGCACCACTTGCACGCTGTCGTCGGCAATCCAGGTGGCGACCTGGGCGCGGATCTTGTACAGGTCGTCCTTGAGCAGCACGCGGGCGGCCAGCTGATGGCCCGCGCCGGTCAGGCGGTCGACGAACATCTGGCCGGAGGTGTCGGTTTCGAAGGTACGGGTGTCGCTGACCGTCAGCACGGCGATGTTCAGCGCCACGAAGGGGGTATCTGCCTTGGCTTTCATGAGTGTCCGTCGCAGGAGAGGGAATCGCGCATTTATATCACAGCAGGCCCCACGCCAGCCTTTGCAGATCCAGGTCAACACCTCGTCAACAAGGCTATGCTGAAAATGCAAAGGAACTTGCGCAGACGCACCGCGTCATAAACGTCATCTAGCACCATTGCACTGGAGAAACACGATGATTCAACGGACTCTTCCCGCCTTCTTCCTCGCCCTCGGCCTTGGCGCCCTCGCCGGCTGCGCTTCGCCGAGCGTGATCACCCTGAACGATGGCCGCGAAATCCAGGCGGTGGACACCCCATCCTTCGACGAGGACTCCGGGTTCTACGAATTCAAGCAGCTCGACGGCAAGGTCATGCGCCTGAACAAGGACCAGATCCGCACCGTCAAAGAGCTCTGATTTGCCCCCTGTTTTGAGCATAAGCCCTTTTAACAACAAGGGCTTGCGCTCGAAAATGCGATGCAGTAGGATTTCGTTCATCGGAGTGTAGCGCAGCCAGGTAGCGCGTCTCGTTCGGGACGAGAAGGCCGCAGGTTCGAATCCTGTCTCTCCGACCAAATCCTGTTCAAAAAGCCCGCCTTGCGCGGGCTTTTTGTTGCCTCGAAAAAAACACCGGGCGCTTTTGCGAGCGCCCGGCGTCCTCTCACGCGGTAAGCCGCGAGGTCACTTCGCCCAGCTGCCCCGACAGCCCATGCAGACGCTGCCCGGCCTGCTCGGTGTGCTGCACGGCCTCCTGGTTGGCCGTGGCGATACGGGTGATTTCGATCAGGTTGCGCGAGATGTCTTCGGCGACGCTGGTCTGCTCCTCGGCCGCCGTGGCGATCTGCCGGTTCATGTCGCGGATCGCCTCCACCGCAGTGGTGATGCGCTGCAGCATCTGCCCGGCCTGCTGCACCTGCTCGGCGCCCTCCTCGCTGCGCTGCTGCCCGCTCTCGATGGCCTTGACCGCTTCCAGCGCGCCCGACTGCACCGCCTCGATGATCTGGTGAATTTCGGCAATCGAGGCTGCGGTGCGCTGGGCCAGGCTGCGCACCTCGTCGGCGACCACGGCAAAACCACGCCCGGCCTCGCCGGCACGGGCGGCTTCGATGGCCGCGTTGAGCGCCAGCAGGTTGGTCTGCTCGGCAATGCCGCGGATCACTTCCAGCACCTTGCCGATGCGCGAGCTGTCGTTTTCCAGGTCGCGGATCACCGCCGCGGTGCCGGCGATTTCACGGTTGACCACGCCGATGATATCGATGGTCTGCTGCATGACCTGTTCGCCGGCCTGGGCACTGTGGTCGGCGTCATCGGCAGCCCGTGCCGCTTCGGCCGCGTGGCGTGCCACTTCCTGGGCGGTGGCGGACATTTCGTGCATCGCCGTGGCCACCTGGTCGGTGCGCTGGAACTGGTCATGGGTGCCGCGGGCCATGTCGCCGGCGATGTTGCGCAACTGGCCACTGGCGCCTTCGAGCTCCTGGGCGTTGTCCTTGAGGCGGCCCACGGTGTCGGCGAGAAAATCGCGCAGGGTATTGGCAGCCCGCGCCAGGCGGCCCAGCTCGTCCTCGCGGCGGCTGTCGACGCGCGCGGCAAAGCGGCCCTGGCTCAATTGCGCAACGTACTCGATCAGTTGCCGGATCGGCTCGATCAGGCTGCGGTTGACGCGCCACAAGCTGAGCAGGCCCACCAGCAAGGCCGAACCGAGCATCACCAGCACGCCCACCCATACCGTGCGTTCGGCGCTGGCATTGATGCTGGTGGCGCGGGTGCGGGCCTCGGCGCGCAACTGCTCGACCAGCGCGCTCATCTGCTCGCTGGCCGCACGGTCGACGCCTTTGACAGCCTGGTCACCCGCCACCGGGTCGCCACCGGCAGCCAGAAACGCCTGGCGCCCCTGCGCATAGGCCAGGCCCAATTGCCGGTGGCTGTCACGCAGCTGCTGCAAGGGCGCCTTCAATGCCCCATCGCTGCTGTCGATCAATTGCCCGAGCAATTGCTGAACCTGCTGCTCGCGCGCCTGGAACTGCTGCCAGTACTTGTCCAGCTCGGCCGGCTGGCGCCCGCGCAGCAGCACGTTCTTCCATTCCTGCACCTGGATCTTGAACTGCAGGTTGGCTTCATCGATGGTTTGCGAAGCCCGCAGCGGCCCATCGACCAGTTCGGCATAGCCCCGCACGCTGGAGGACAGGAACTGGAAACACACCAGGGCGATCAGCAGGATCGCCGCCAGGCTGGCGCCGAGCAAGGTGAGAATTTGCACTCTGAGGGATTTACGCAACATCGCGGATCTCGGGAACAAGAAAGTAGGAAACGGCGCCATTGGCAGCGCCGCGACAGACATCCATGTCCTCGTTCGCAGGCCAAAAAAAAGCTGCCATCGGTCGATAGCAGCCAGGTCGAGCACTTACGCAACAGTTGAAGCTCATACTCTCAGGCAATTGCTACAGAAATGTTACAAATTGACGATGGCCTAACCGTTGCTGAACTGCAGTGCGGCCAGGCGCGCATACAACGCGTTTTCTTCGATCAATTGCCGATGGCTGCCCACTGCCACCACCTGCCCCTTGTCGATGACGGCGATACGGTCGGCATGCTGCACCGTGGCCAGGCGGTGGGCGATGACCAGCGTGGTGCGGCCCGCCATCAGACTGGGCAGGGCTTGCTGGATCAGGTACTCGCTCTGCGCATCGAGGGCGCTGGTGGCTTCATCGAGCAGCAGGATCGGGGCATCCACCAGCAACGCGCGGGCAATCGCCAAGCGCTGGCGCTGGCCACCCGACAGGCCGATGCCGCCCTCGCCGAGCAGGGTCTGGTAACCCTGGGGCAACTGGCGGATGAATTCGTCGGCATGGGCGCCGCGTGCGGCCGCCTGCACTTCGGCCAGGCTCGCCTCGGGCCGGCCATAGCGGATGTTGGCTTCGACGGTGCCACGAAACAGCGCCGGGTTCTGTGCCACCAAGGCGAACTGACGGCGCAGGTCGCTGGGCTCAAGCGCGGTGATCGGCACGCCATCGAGCACAATGCGCCCTTGCTGGGGGTCGTAGAAGCGCAGCAGCAAGTCGAACAAGGTCGACTTGCCTGCCCCCGAAGGCCCCACCAGCGCCAGCGTCTGGCCGGGCTCGATGGCCAGGCTGAGGTGGTCGATGGCCGCCACCGTGGGCCGCGAAGGGTAGGCAAACACCACCTGCTGCAACTCGATGCGCCCGCCGCCAGGCTGCTGCAGTGCCACCGGCGCCTCGGGTGGCAAGATCGCGCTGCGCGCCGCCAGCAATTCGGCGATGCGCTCGGCCGCACCGGCGGCGCGCTGCAGTTCGCCGATCACTTCGCTGAGGGTGCCGCAGGCACTGCCGACGATCAGGCTGTAGAACACGAACGCCGCCAGGTCGCCCGCCGAGATGCGCCCGGCGATCACATCCATGCCGCCGACCCACAACATCACCCCCACCGCGCCCAGCACCAGCACGATCACCAGGGTGATCAGCCAGGCACGCTGGGCGATGCGCCGGCGGGCCACGGCAAAGGCCGCCTCGACCGTGTCGGCGAACAGCGCCTGGTCGCGTGCCTGGTGGTTGTAGGCCTGCACGGTCTTGATCTGCCCCAGGGTTTCGGCCACGTAGCTGCCCACGTCCGCTACCCGGTCCTGGCTTTGCCGCGACAGCCTGCGCACGCTGCGGCCGAACAGCAGGATCGGCGCCAGCACCAGCGGCAGGGCCAGCACCACGATGCTGGTGAGCTTGACGTTGGTGATGAACAACAGCACCACGCCACCGATCACCATCAGCACATTGCGCAGGAACATCGACAGCGACGAGCCGATCACCGACTGCAGCAGGGTGGTGTCGGTGGTCAGCCGCGACTGGATTTCCGAACTGCGGTTGTCTTCGAAGAAGCCCGGGTGCAGCCCGACCAGGTGATCGAACACGGCCCGGCGGATGTCGGCCACGCAGCGCTCGCCGATCCAGGAAACCAGGTAGAAGCGGCTGAAGGTGCCGATCGCCAGCGCCAGCACAAGCAGCAGAAACAGGCCGATGGTCTGGTTGAGCTGGTGCGCCGAGCGGGTCATGAAGCCCTGGTCGACCAGCAGGCGGATGCCCTGGCCCATGGACAGGGTGATGCCTGCGGTCACGATCAGCGCCAGCAATGCCAGCAGGGCCTGACGGCGGTAAGGGCGAATGAATTGCCAGCCGAGGCGCAAGGCGCGGCGTTGGCGAGTGGAAACCGGTTCGGGCATGACGCAGACCAGGGCAGCGGGAAAAACGCAGACTACCACCCTCGCGCCGCTCGAGTGGCTATAGCCCAACGTTCTAAGGGGCCTCTGGAGGTTTTTGCCGCTTTCTGTTGGACTGTGGAAGTCCGTGGCACCTGTAATTTCTTGTCACAGGCCGGTCACGGCACAGGTTTACCTTGATATTGGACCTGATGAGGAGACAGTGAATGAGCTTGCAGCATGGCAGCGACTCCCCGAAAACCCAGAGCGCCCCGCAACCCAAGGCCTGTGGCTCGATCATCGACGCCGACGGCCATGAGGTTCCGATTACCGAGCAGATGATCCAGCAGGCTTGCAAGAAGCTTGAGGAAAGCCGGGTCGAAAAAGTGCGAAAGGGTTGAACTGCGAATGCCTTGCGACCCGGCGCTTGCGCCGGGTTTTTATTGCCTGGGAAAGGTGCTTGGGCCTCATCGCCGGCAAGCCGGCTCCCACAGAACCAGCGCCGAACCTGTGGGAGCCGGCTTGCCGGCGATGAGGCCGGAGCAGCATCACAACACCGTCAGACCACCACCCCACCCAACGCACTGACCATCTGCACCAGCTGCGGCGCCTCGCCCCGCACCCGCACTGCCAGCCCTTCGATCTCGCGCCGCGGCGGGTAATGCTTGCGCAGCTGATCGAACGCGGCGCGCTGCTCGCCCACATCGTCACTCAGGCTGCGGCGGAAATCGGCATCGTCACGACGCGGGTCATACACTGCCCGGCACAAGGTCGCCAGCGCCCACTCAAGGTCTGCCTCGCCATCCAGCTCGACCTGGGCCAAGGGCGGGCGCGGCAGCAAGTCGGCCAGTTGCACCTGCTCTGCCTGGCCAAGGAACCGGCACAGGGCCTGGTAGATCTGCGCCGTGCCGCGCTGGCGGCCATCCAGGCTGTAGCCTGCGATGTGCGGCGTGGCCAGGGTGCACAGGTCGGCCAGTTGCAGGTCGACCTGCGGCTCGCCTTCCCATACATCCAGCACGGCGTGCACGTCTTCGCGGTCAAGCAGCAGCTCGCGCAGGGCCGCGTTGTCGACCACCGGCCCACGGCTGGCGTTGACCAGCCAGGCGCCGGGGCGCAGGCGCGCCAGCTGCTCGGCCGCCAGCAGGTGCCAGGTGGGGTGCTCGCCGTCACGCTGCAGCGGCGTGTGCAGGCTGATCACGTCGCACCGGTCGAGGATGGCCTGCAGGCTGACGAAGTCGCCGCCCTCGCGCGCCTGGCGCAGCGGGTCGCAGACCAGCACCTGCCAGCCCAGACCGCGCAGCACGCGGACCAAGCGGCCGCCCACTTCACCGGCACCGACCACGCCATACACGCGCTGCGCCAACCCAACGCCGTCGAGCTCGGCCAGGGTCAGCAAGCTGCCCAGCACGTAGTCGACCACGCCGCGGGCGTTGCAGCCCGGGGCGCTGCTCCAGTGGATGCCGGCCTCGGCGAAGTAGCCAAGGTCGAGGTGGTCGGTACCGATGGTGCAGGTGCCGACGAAGCGCACGTTGCTGCCTTCGAGCAGTTGCCGGTCGACCTTGGTCACCGAGCGCACCAGCAGCACATCGGCGTCTTTGACGCTGGCCGCGTCGAGGCTCCTGCCGGGGTAACGTCGGATCTCGCCGAAGCCTTCGAAGAAGGCATCGAGCAGCGGGATATTCTCGTCGGCAACTATCAACATGGCGCTCTCCTGTCAGGGGAACGCAGTGTAGGCGCTACGGCGGGCGGGTTCCAGCGCGGCTCAGTCGGCCTTCTTGCGGATCCAGTAGAGGAAGGTGCCCGCCTCTTCCTGTTGCTGCAGCAGCTCGTGGCCGAGGAAGTTGCAGAACTTGGGGATGTCGCGACGGGTCGAGGGGTCGGTGGCGATGACCTTGAGCAGGCCGCCGGCGGCCAGCTTGCGCACGTGCTGGTGCAGCATCATGACCGGCTCCGGGCAGTTCAGGCCGGTGGCGTCGAGGATCGCGTCAGGGGTGAAGTCAGTCATGGAGGGCTCCGCAAATGATCGCTATTGTGGCGCATAGTGGCGTGTGGACCAAGGGGGGCCATGGGCCCCGATCGCCGCGTCGCCGCCGCACCTGTGGGAGATTCTATGGTTGGGGGCAAAGTTTTTTGCCCCCGTTACTGATGTATTCGCTTTGGTTTTTCATCAGGGCGAACGCAATTCTGGCTAATTTCCGGGACAGGATGACGAGGGCCTGCG
>NZ_BQIP01000028.1 GCF_021602585.1 Pseudomonas faucium | reverse complement strand
CTCGCTCTCGCCCCTTTACGCCCCTCCCTCGGACAATTTCCCCAAAGCGGCCCAAGCCGCACCACGGGGAGTTCCACTCATGTACATGCTCGACGGGCTGTCACTGTTTCTTGCAGTGGCATTGGCGGTTTACCTGCTGGTGGCGCTGCTGCGCGCCGATCGCAGCTAGGGAGTGGCCATGCACAGTTACGACTTCGCTTTGCTGCTGGCGTTTTTCGCCATCGTGCTGCTGCCAGCACCTTGGCTGGGGCGCTTCTACTACAAGGTCATGGAGGGCCAACGCACCTGGCTGACGCCGCTGCTGGGCCCCGTCGAACGCGGCTGCTACCGCCTTGCCGGGGTCGAGGCCGAACAAGAGCAGAACTGGAAGCAGTACGCCCTGGCGCTGCTGGCCTTCAACCTGGCCGGCTTCCTGCTGTTGTTCGCAGTGCTGCTGTTGCAAGGCTACCTGCCGCTCAACCCGCAGCACCTGCCGGGCCAGGAATGGTCGCTGGCCTTCAACACCGCAGTGAGCTTCATCACCAACACCAACTGGCAGGCCTACAGCGGCGAGGCTTCGGTCAGCTACCTGAGCCAGATGCTGGGCCTGACCGTGCAGAACTTCGTCAGTGCCGCCACCGGCCTGGCCGTGCTGGTCGCCCTGTGCCGTGGCATCGCCCGCCGTTCAACCTCCAGCCTGGGCAACTTCTGGGCCGACATGACCCGCGCCACCCTCTACGGCCTGCTACCGCTGTGCCTGGTGCTGGCGCTGCTGCTGGTGTGGCAGGGCGTGCCGCAGACCTTCGCCGACTACGCCCACGCCGTGACCCTGCAAGGCGCCGACCAGAGCATCCCGCTCGGCCCGGCCGCCAGCCAGATCGCCATCAAGCAACTGGGCACCAACGGCGGCGGCTTCTTCGGCGTCAACTCGGCGCACCCGTTCGAGAACCCCACGGCCTGGAGCAACCTGTTCGAGGTGGCCTCGATCATCCTGATCCCGGTGGCGCTGGTGTTCACCTTCGGCCACTACGTCAAGGACCTGCGCCAGAGCCGCGCGATCCTCGCCTGCATGCTCAGCCTGTTCCTGATCGGCGGCGGCACCGCGCTGTGGTCGGAGTACCAGCCCAACCCGGCCCTGCAGAGCGCCCAGATCGAACAGGCGCCGCCCCTGGAAGGCAAGGAGAGCCGCTTCGGCACCACCGCCTCGGTGCTCTGGACGGTGACCACCACGGCCGCCTCCAACGGCTCGGTCAACGCCATGCACGACAGCCTCAACCCGCTCACCGGCATGGTGGCGATGGTCAACATGATGGTCGGCGAGGTGATCTTCGGCGGCGTCGGCGCGGGGCTGTACGGCATGCTGCTGTTCGTGCTGATCGCCGTGTTCCTGGCAGGCCTGATGATTGGCCGCACGCCGGAATACCTGGGCAAGAAACTGCAGGCGCGAGAGGTGCAATTGCTGGTGGCGACCTTGCTGGTGATGCCGGTGGGCGTGCTGGTGCTCGGCGCCATCGCCGCCAGCCTGCCGGGCCCGGCCGGTGCGGTGAGCAACCCGGGCCCCCATGGTTTCAGCCAGCTGTTGTACGCCTATACATCGGCCACCGCCAACAACGGCTCGGCATTCGCAGGCTTTGGTGCCAACACGGTGTTCCACAACCTGATGATCGGCCTGGCCATGCTCATCGGCCGCTTCGGCTACATCCTGCCGATCCTGGCCCTGGCCGGCAGCCTGGCGGCGAAGAAAAGCGCGCCCCAGGGGCTGAACAGTTTCCCCACCCACGGCCCGCTGTTCACCGGCCTGCTGCTGGTGACCATCCTGCTGGTCGGTGGCCTGACCTTCCTGCCGACCCTGGCCCTTGGGCCGATCGCCGAACACCTGAGCCTGGGTTTCTGAGGAGCTGACCATGAACATGCCCATTCCTGAAGTGAACGCCGCGCACAGCGCCAAGGACCAGACCCGCTTCGCCGCGCTCTGGCGCCCGGCGCTGGTGCAGGCCTTCGTCAAGCTCGACCCGCGCCAGCTCAAGCGCTCGCCGGTGATGCTGGTGGTGGCCCTGACGGCCGTGTTGACCACCGTGCTGTGCTTCGCCGCCGGCAGTGGCGTGAGCACCGGCGTGGCCGTGCAGATCGCCCTGTGGCTGTGGTTCACCGTGCTCTTCGCCAACTTCGCCGAAGCCCTCGCCGAAGGCCGCGGCAAGGCCCGCGCCGACAGCCTCAAGGCCGGCAGCCAGGGCCTTACTGCGCAACGCCGGCGCAGTGACGGCACGTTCGAAACGGTGGCCGCCGGCCAACTGCGCAAGGACGACGTGGTGCGGGTGGTGTCGGGCGAGATGATCCCCGCCGACGGCGAAGTGCTCGAAGGCATCGCGGCGGTCAACGAGGCCGCCATCACCGGCGAGTCCGCCCCGGTGATCCGCGAATCCGGCGGCGACCGCTCGGCTGTGACCGGCAACACCCGGCTGGTCTCCGACTGGCTGTTGATTCGTGTCACCAGCAACCCCGGCGAGTCGACCCTGGACCGCATGATCGCCCTGGTCGAAGGGGCCAAGCGGCAGAAGACCCCCAACGAGATCGCCCTGGATATCCTGTTGATCGGCTTGACCCTGATCTTCCTGATCGTGGTGGTGACCTTGCAGCCGTTCGCCCACTTCGCCGGTGGCAGCCTGCCGCTGATCTTCCTCGCCGCGCTGCTGGTGACGCTGATCCCGACCACCATCGGTGGCCTGCTCTCGGCCATCGGCATCGCCGGCATGGACCGCCTGGTGCGCCTGAACGTGATCGCCCGTTCCGGGCGCGCCGTCGAGGCGGCCGGCGATGTGCATACGCTGATGCTCGACAAGACCGGCACCATCACCTTCGGCAACCGCCGTTGCAGCGCGCTGCATGCCGCCACCGGGGTCACCGCCAGGGAGCTGGGCGAGGGCGCCTTGCTCGCGTCGCTGGCCGATGACACCGCCGAAGGCAAGTCGATCGTCGAGTACCTGCGCCAGTTGCACGACTTCGTCGAGCCCGCGGCCGAGCAGTTCGACGCCATTGCCTTCAGCGCCGAGACGCGCCTGTCGGGCATCGACTTCCAGCAGCACCATTACCGCAAAGGGGCGGTCGATGCGGTGCTGGCCTTCGTCGGCATGCAACGCCTGGAAATGCCCGCCGCCCTGGCCCGCGAAGTGGAGCGCATCGCCCAGAGCGGGGGCACGCCGCTGCTGGTGTGCGTCGACAAGCGCCTGCTCGGCGTGATCCACCTCAAGGACGTGGTCAAGCCCGGCATCCGCGAGCGCTTCGCCGAACTGCGCAAGCTGGGCATCCGCACCGTGATGGTGACCGGCGACAACCCGCTGACCGCCGCGGCCATCGCCGCCGAAGCCGGTGTGGATGACGTGCTCGCCGAAGCCACCCCGGAGAAGAAGCTGGCGCGCATTCGCCAGGAGCAGAACGACGGCCGCCTGGTGGCCATGTGCGGCGACGGCGCCAACGACGCCCCGGCGCTGGCCCAGGCCGATGTCGGCATGGCCATGAACGACGGCACCCAGGCCGCGCGCGAGGCGGCCAACATGGTCGACCTGGACAGCGACCCGACCAAGCTTTTGGACGTGGTGCAGGTCGGCAAGGAGCTGCTGGTGACCCGCGGCGCGCTGACCACCTTCTCCATCGCCAACGACGTGGCCAAGTACTTCGCCATACTGCCGGCGCTGTTCGCCGCCATCTACCCGCAGCTGGGCGTGCTCAACCTGATGCACCTGGCCAGCCCGCAGAGCGCGATCCTCTCGGCGATCGTGTTCAACGCGCTGATCATCATCGTGCTGATCCCCCTGGCTCTGCGTGGCGTGCGCGTGCAAGCGGCGAGCGCGGCGCACCTGCTGCGGCGCAACCTGCTGATCTACGGGCTGGGCGGCATCGTCGTGCCGTTCGCCGGGATCAAGCTGATCGACCTGCTGCTCAATGCCCTGCACCTGGTCTGAGGAGGCCATCATGAATACGTATGTACGCCCGGCGCTGAGCCTGATCCTGCTGATGACCGTGGTCACCGGCGCCCTGTACCCGCTGGCGGTCACCGGCATTGCCCAGGTGGCCTTCCCCGAACAGGCCAATGGCAGCCTGGTGCGCGACGCGCACGGCCAGGTGCGCGGCTCGGCACTGATCGCCCAGGATTTCCAGGGCGATGGCTGGTTCCATTCGCGGCCTTCGGCGGGGGCCTATGCCACCGTGGCCAGCAGCGCCAGCAACCTGTCGCCGAGCAACCCGGCGCTGGCCGAGCGGGTGACCAGTGACGCAGCGAAGCTCAATCGCGCCGGGCAAGGGCCGGTGCCGCTGGCCTTGCTGACCACCTCCGGCAGTGGCCTGGACCCGCATTTGCCGCCGCAGGCGGTGGCCTACCAGATCCCGCGGGTGGCGGCGGCGCGGCAGGTGCCGGAGCAGAGGTTGCAAGCGATGCTGGAAGAGGCCACCCTCCACCCATTGATCGGGCCGCCCGTGGTCAATGTGCTGGCGCTGAACCAGGCGCTGGAGCATCTGGCGCAGTGACAGCAAGGCCCCCAATCGCCGCCAAGCCGGCTCCCACAGCTTGTGGGAGCCGGCTTGCCGGCGATGAACAACCAAAGGATGAAACATGAGTGACGCAGCCCGCGCCGACGCGCTGTTGGCCAACCTGCCGCGCGAAGGCCGCGGCAGGCTCAAGGTGTTTCTCGGCGCCGCCCCCGGTGTCGGCAAGACCTACGCCATGCTCCAGGCCGCCCATGCCCAGCAACGCCAGGGCGTGCAGGTGCTGGCCGGGGTGGTGGAAACCCACGGCCGCGCCGAAACCGAGGGGCTGCTGGGCGGGCTGCAGCAGCAGCCCTTGCTGCGCAGCGAGTACCGCAGCGTCACCCTCGAGGAAATGGACCTCGATGGCCTGCTCCAGGCCGCGCCCAAATTGGCCCTGGTCGATGAGCTGGCGCACACCAACGCCCCCGGCAGCCGCCACGCCAAGCGCTGGCAGGACGTGCAGGAGCTGCTCGCCGCCGGCATCGATGTGTACACCACGGTCAACGTCCAGCACCTGGAAAGCCTCAACGACAAGGTGCGCGACATCACCGGCGTGCACGTGCGCGAAACCCTGCCGGACTGGGTGCTGCAGGAAGCCTTCGAGCTGGTGCTGATCGACCTGCCACCGCGCGAGCTGCTCGAACGCCTGCGCGAGGGCAAGGTGTACGTGCCCGAGCAGGCGAGGGCGGCCATCGATGCCTACTTTTCGCAAACCAACCTCACCGCCCTGCGCGAACTGGCCATGCAGACCGCCGCCGCCCAGGTCGACGCCGACCTTGCCCATGGTTACCGCCAGCGTGGCCAGGAAGCACCGGCGCTGCGCGGGCGCCTGCTGGTCTGCATCGACGGTGACGACCAGGCCGAGCGCCTGGTGCGGCATGCCAGCCGGGTCGCGCAACGGCGCCACCTGCCCTGGAGCATGGTCCACGTGGACAACGGCCGGCTGCGCGACGAAACCGCCCGCCATCGCTTGCAGGCCGCGCAGCAGCTGGCCGAGCGGCTTGGCGGCGAAGTGGTGCTGCTGCGCGCCGGCGAAGTGGCGCACACGCTGATCCAGCATGCCGCCGAGCGCCGCGCCAGCCTGGTGCTGGTGGGGCAGTCCCGCGACCGCCTGCGCCGGCGCTTCTTCGGCGCCGGGGTGGCAGCGCGGCTGCTGCGTGAAAGCCACGGGCTGGAAATCAACGTGCTCGACCGCGATGCCCAGCCCGCACCGGCCGCGGCCGCGGTACAGCGGGTATGGGTATGGCGCCATTACCTGCTGGCACTGCTTGCCACCGTGCTCGCGGCAGGGTTGGCCTGGGCGGTGTCGAGCGTGCTGGCATTGCCCAACATCTCCCTGGTGTTTCTCGCCGCCGTGCTGCTGGTGGCGGTGCGCAGCAGCCTGGGCCCGGCCCTGGCCTGTGCGGCCTTGTCGTTCCTGACTTACGACTTTCTGTTCATCCCGCCGAATTTTTCCTTCAGCATCCAGCGCGAAGAAGACGTGCTGACGCTGGTGTTCTTCCTGCTGATGGCTGCCCTCACCGGCAACCTCGCCGCCCGCCAGCGCAGCCAGTTGCAGGCGCTGCGCGAAACCCAGGCGCAGACCAGCCAGCTGCTCGACCTGTCACGCCGCCTGACCGTGGCCACCGACCGGCGGGCGGTGTTCAACGCGGCCGGCCAGCACCTCAATGGCTGGCAGGACGTGCAGGTGTGCCTGCTCGAGCGCAATGCCGAAGGCCTGCTGCAGGTGGCCAGCGGCGAAGCCCACGGCCTTGGCGACACTGAACGCGCCGCCGCCGAGTGGGCCTGGCAGCACGGCCAGGCCGCCGGGCATGGCAGCGACACCTTGCCCAATGGCCGCTGGTGGTGGTGGCCGCTGGCCGTCGACGACCAGCCCCTGGCCCTGCTTGGCGTGCGCCCGCAATCCGGCGAGCCGCTCAGCGCCCAGCGCCGGCGCCTGCTGCAGGCGCTCGGCCAGCCCCTGGCACAAGCCTTGGCCCGCGCCCGCCTGGCCGAGCAGCTGGAGGCCGCCCGTTTGCACGGCGAGACCGAACAGCTGCGCAGCGCCTTGCTGGCATCGGTGTCCCACGACCTGCGCACACCGCTGACGGCCATGCGCGGCAGCATCGACAGCCTCCTGGCGCTGGGCGAGGCGATCCCGGTCGAAGACCGCCGCGAACTGCTCGAAGGCACCCGCGATGAAGCCGAACGCCTCGACCGCTACATCCAGAACCTGCTCGACATGACCCGCCTGGGCCACGGCGGCCTGAAGCTTGCTCGCGACTGGGTGGCCCCGGCCGATATCGTCGGCAGTGCCCTCAACCGCTTGCGCGTGGTGCTGGCGCCGCTGCGCGTGCACACCGATGTGCCTGCGCAATTGCCGCTGCTGTTCGTGCATGCGGCGCTGATCGAACAGGCATTGATCAACGTGCTGGAAAACGCCGCGCGCTTCTCCCCGGCCCAAGGCCGCCTGGAGCTGCAGGTGTCGGTGCACGAAGAACAGCTGCGCTTTGCCGTCAGCGACCAGGGCCCCGGCATCCCGGTGGCTGAGCGCGAGAAGATCTTCGACATGTTCTACACCGCCGCGCGGGGCGATCGTGGCGGGCAGGGCACCGGCCTGGGCCTGGCGATCTGCCAGGGCATGATCGGCGCCCACGGCGGGCAGATCCTGGTCGGCGAAGGCATCGATGGCCATGGCACCTGCATCACTCTATGCTTGCCGCTGCCCCAGCAACCCGAAGCCGAAAGCGAAACCCCATGAGCCAGTCCGCCACCATTCTGGTCATCGACGACGAACCGCAGATTCGCAAGTTCCTGCGCATCAGCCTGGCCTCCCAGGGCTACAAGGTGATCGAGGCCGCCACCGGTGGCGAGGGCCTGGCCCAGGCGGCGCTGGCCAAGCCCGACCTGGTGGTGCTCGACCTTGGCCTGCCCGACATGGACGGCCAGCAGGTGCTGCGCGAACTGCGCGAATGGAGCGCGGTGCCGGTGATGGTGCTGTCGGTGCGCGCCAGTGAGGTGCAGAAGGTCGATGCGCTCGATGGCGGGGCCAATGACTACGTGACCAAGCCGTTCGGCATCCAGGAATTTCTCGCCCGGGTGCGCGCCCTGCTGCGCCAGGTGCCGCAGTCGGGCGGCGGCGAAGTGGCGGCCAGCTTCGGGCCGCTGACCGTCGACTTTGCCTTTCGCAAGGTGACCCTGGCGGGCGCCGAAGTGGCGCTGACCCGCAAGGAATACGCGCTGCTGGCGCTGCTGGCCGGGCACCCGGGGCGGGTGATCACCCAGCAGCAACTGCTCAAGGAGATCTGGGGGCCGTCCCATGTGGAGAACACCCACTACCTGCGCATCGTGGTCGGGCATCTGCGCCAGAAGCTCGGCGACGACCCCACGGCGCCGCGGTTCATCATCACCGAGGCGGGGGTAGGCTACCGCCTGGTAGCGCCCGGCGCCTGAGCCCGACGCGCCCTGGCGGGCAAGGCAATAGTGGCAAATTGCAGCAGGTGGCCTGGGCCTGAACCAATTTACCGACTCAACTATGGATAGTGAGTCGATATCATGGATTGCCCTTCTACCCTTGCCCCCACCCCCCACGCTGCAACACAAACCGCGCTGATCCCCAGCCTGCCCAGTGCCCCGGCAGGGATGCCGGCACCCGGCTTCAGCCATTGGCGGATGAGTGCCAGCGTGCTGTTCGAGGTCAGCACGCGCGCCCCCGACGCCTTTTCCTGCTCGCTCACGGTGTATCACTTCAGTCGTTTTCTGTTCTGTTGCGGGCACCTGGATGGCGCCCGCTATCAACGGGACCGCACCCGCCTAGGCTGGTGCGACCTGGACCATTACCTGCTGCACCTGCCGCTGCAGCGCGGCCTTGCCTGCGGCAATGGCGTGCGCGTGCGACCGCGTGACCTGGTGATGCTTGACCTCGCGCAACCTTCGCGTTTCGGCATGGCCAGCAGCGAAGGCATGAGCCTGCTGATTCCGCGTACAGCCCTGTCGTTGCTGCTGTTCGATGCCGGGCAACTGCATGGCCTGGTGCTGCGCCGTGAAACAGCCGCCGGCATGCTCCTGGCGCACCTGTTTTCGTCACTGGCGGCGAGCGCGCCGTGCCTGGGCACGGACGAGGCGCTGAGGTTGGCGCTGCCTCTGTTGGGGATGGTGGCGGCCTGCCTGGCGAAGGCAACGCAGGCAATAGCGCCCGGCGCAGGGCCGGTGGACCTGGGCCGGCGAGTGCGCCTGTTGATCGAGCGCAATCTGCACCGCAGCGACCTCACCCCTGCGCTTCTGGCCAAGGAGGCCGGCACCTCGCGCAGCCAGCTGTACCGCGCTTTCGAGCGCTTTGGCGGGGTGCGCCACTATGTGCTGCAACGGCGCCTGCGGCGGTGCCTGTTCGCCCTGTGCGACAGCGCCAACGCCGGGCGGCGCATTGGCGACCTGGCCTTCGAGCATGGCTTTGTCGATGAGGCGCATTTCAGCCGCCTGTTCCGCAAGGCCTTTGGCCTGTCGCCGCGTGCGGCCCGAACCGCGCTGCACGCCGGAGCAGTGCCGGGCTTCTTCAGCCTGGTGCCACTGCCCGGCGAACGCTCGGCGCTCGATCAGTGGGTCAGGGAGCTGACCTACAGCTGATCGTGCTGGCTGGCCGGCATTCTGGGACGCGCCTCCAAGTTATCGGGACGCACGCCCCGGGACGCCGCGCCGGGCGCACCTTAACCTGAGCTCAACCAACAACTGCAAGTGCCATCGTCAACCGGCCTGCCCGAAGGCGGCCCTGGATCGGCACTGATTTCGACAAGGAGCGTCAGCCGTGGCGAATCACTCCCTTCACCATCTGATCCAGAGCATTGCCGGCGCTGTCGCCGAAGCTCAGGACAAGATCCAGCGGTTCCAGATGTCGACCGTGCGCCAGTACTTCGACGAGGACAACCGGCCCGTCAGTGTCGATGTGCGCCTGCCATCGCAAGCCCCCGATGCAGCCGAAGGTGAGGAACGCCTTGTACGCGTGCCGTTGCTCTCGCTGGTCGGCTCGCGGCTGCTCACCGTCAAGGACATGCAGATCGACTTCGAGGTCGGCCTGCATGCCGACCAGAGCGATGCCAAGCCTGCGCCCGCCGAAGGTTCCGATTCGGCGTGGCCAACCGATACACATCAGCCTTTGAACGTCGACATGGGCGTTCGCCGCAATGGTGAAGGCGGGCCAATGGCGCGCGTCACCCTCAGAGTCGAAACCCAGCCTTCGTCCGAGGGCATGGCCCGACTGATTCACAACCTCGATAAATTGATCTAGGAGAGACGTCATGCCTGACTTTGCAATGGGTAACCAGTTCAGCGGCCTGCCGATGGGCGAGCTGATCGGCGCACCTTTGGCTGCAGCCTGCGACGCGCAGGTTCGCCTGGCCAATGCCACCGCCAACTTCATCAAGGTGATTGGCTTTCTGCCCCCGGCCGACCCGACCACGGCCGGCCCCAACGATGTAGGCGATATCCGCAACGTGATGTTCAGCTACCAGCGCGCGGCCCCCACCGCCGACGACGCGGGGGCGACCGAAAAGGTCCAGTTGGAGGTGCCGCTGCTGGCGGTGGTCAAGGTGCCGAGCCTGGCCATCAACAAAGTGGATATCAGCTTCGACATGGAGGTGAAGAATTCGGAGCAATCGCGCGACGAGCGCACCGAGGAGGGCAAGTTCTCAGCGGAAGCGAAGTTGGGCTGGGGCCCGTTCAGCGCCAAGGTGAACGTATCGGGCTCGGTGACTTCGCACAAGGAAAACACCCGCTCCACCGACCAGTCGGCCAAGTACCACGTGGAAGTGCATGCGGTCGATGACGGCATGCCCGAGGGGCTGGCGCGGGTGATGGACCTTATCGCCCAGTCGGTCGCGCCGAAGATCGCCGCCTGAGGCGTGGTCGTGCTGAGTGACCGGCCAGCGGCAGGTGTGCCTGAGCATCAGGCCAGCGCTGGCTGACCAGCTTTTCCGGTAAGGGAGTGCCGTGATGTTCGATTTGACGGATGTTGGATATGTGAAGCGCATCGTGGTTGGCAGCCTCGACCCGGAAAAGCTGACTCCGGAAGAGGCGGTGCAGGCCCAGGCCGCACTGCTCAACCGTTGCCTCAGCGGGACCCCACGCGGGCGCGTGGTGGGTATCGAGAAAAGCTTCAAGTTGCTCAACATCGGTGAGCACCAGGTGGTCCTGCAGGCCCTGACCTACCACGTCGGTTTTGCCCGCAGGCCGTACTGGTTGCCCGATGACGCGGAGCAGCCGTGATGAAGCGGCTGGAGGACCTGGTGTTGGCGCTGGGCGCCGAGATGCAGCGTGCGCAGCAGGCGTGCGAGCGGTTGTGGCCGGGCACCCAGGTGGCTGGCATGACCTGGGTGATGGATGCCTGCGTGGAGCCACTGGGCAGTGCCGGCAGCTATGGCCTGCGTATCGGCGGCCCGCCGACCCGCAAGCAGGCCACCCATCAACTGAGCATCGAAGTACCCGGATACGGCGTCGAGGCCATCGTGGTGCGCGTCGACGGGCAGTTGCTGGCGATCTACAGGAGGCCTGGCAATGAGCAGGCGCAATGACCGTTCCATGCTGTTGGTGCTTTCACAGGAGGAGGGCAGTGCCTTGAAATCCATCATCGACCTCAAGTCGTCCCCCCGCCGCAAGATGTCTGGCCAGAGGCGGCTGGTGATTGCCATCGGCGCGAGCCTGCTGGTCGGGCTCATGGCGCTGGGGCTGGTGCGCCCGGAACTGGCGATCGCCATCGCCGAATGGGTCGGGCTGCTGCTGGCGTTCTGACCCCGGGTATTCATTCAACAAGGAGAGTCAACATGAAACCTATTACCTCACTGCTGGCGGGTGCGCTGGCGCTGACGATCGCGCTGCCCACCCTTGCCGGCCAGGCCTACGAGGGAAGCTTTAAGGATGGCCAGGCAACTGTCGATGTAACCCTGACCCTCGCCGACAAGGGCGCGATGGAAGCAGGCAGCCTTGCCATCCGCAAGTGGGCCTGCGTGCTGAAACTGGATTCGCCCAAGCCGGTGGGCGATGCGTTGCGCTACCCCATCAAGGAAACTGGCAAGGGCCGCTGCGACCCGTTGATCAACGGTGACCTGCTGAGCCGGCCCGATGGCGATGCGCTGCAGGTGCAGCTGAAAACCTACAAGGGCACCACGATGTACAGCTTCACCCTCACGCCCATATAGCGGCTGACCCCGCTTCACCAACACAGCATTCCCATCAACAACCTGCGCAAAGGCACGCATTGGACGTCGCCCCACGGGGCGCGTGCACCTGTCGCAAGGAGGCAAACATGTGCATCAACAAATCGGTTGGCGACGGTGGCAGCAACAGCAGGGGCGATGTGCGCAGCCTGCAGTTGCTGCTGAACATGAACAGTGGCCGCGGCGAGTTCGTCAGTGCGCTGGTCTGCGACGGCTTGTGGGGGCAGGGATCGCGCGTCGCCCTCAAGCGTTTTCAAATGGCCAACGGGCTCGCCGAGAGCAGCATGGTCAAGCCCCAGGACCCGACCCTTGCCGCCTTGCGCGCCGGCCTGCCGGCGGGGCTGGTGAAGGCCAAACTGTGGGCGATCTTCAACCTGGCCAGCGACCCCAGGATCGAGGCCTTTCGCCAGCCCATCGTCGACGTGTTCGAGCGCTACAGGATCGACACCCCGCTGCGCCGCGCGCATTTCCTGGCGCAGATCGCCCATGAAAGCGGCTGCCTGCAATACACCGAGGAAATCGCCAACGGCAACGCCTACGAAGGCCGCAAGGACTTGGGCAACACCCAGGCCGGCGACGGGGCGCGCTTCAAGGGGCGTGGCCTGATCCAGCTCACCGGGCGCGCCAACTACCGCGAATACGGCAAGGCCTGCGGGCGCGATTTCGAGCTCAAGGACGCGCCCGCGCAGGTCAGCACAGACCCGGCCCTGGCGGTGGATGTGGCGGGCTGGTTCTGGAACAGCCGCAAGCTCAACGACCACGCCGACAAGGATGACGTGCGCGAGATTACCCGGCGCATCAATGGCGGCTTCAACGGCCTTGACGAGCGCATCGCCTACCTGGCCCGCGCCAAGTGGCTGCTTGGGCTCTGAACACCTGCTCCAGGTTTTGCCGCACAGGGCGGCAGCACGGGGCGGGTGCGCCCCGATCAACAACAAAAAGGGAGTTTTGATGATGAACAAGGTGATTGCGATCCATGCAGCGCGCGTGGCACTGGCCGGCTTGGCGCTGGCATCCGGGCTCACGTTTGCCGCAAGCGGTGCGGTATGCCCCTGGGGCGATTCGGCGACGGTGCCGGTGGTCAATCAGAAGCATGTTTTCTGCGGCGAGATAAACAAAAAGGGCAAGGCCGTCGGCTTTCACAGCCGGCCGGGTGGCACGCTGCCCGCGACCGTCCAGGTGACCGCCGATACGGTGATCGCACCGACGACCTCGACCGGTATCTACGAGATGACCAAGTTCGACATCTTGGACGGTAACCAAGGCCCTGCAAGCAAGACGCGCTCGACCATGTTCCCGGACAGTTGCAGCCATGATCAGGTGCTGGCGGCCATCGTCAATGCTGCCAGTGGCAATACCACGGACACTGGGAAATTCACCGGCTCTTCTGGGTCTGGATGCACCGTCGGGGGCAAGGCGTTCGCCATCGAGGGCTGGCTTCTGGATGGCAAGGTGAACACCGCCTATCCTTCAGCCAACAAGCCTTAAGGGTGAAAAGGGCCGGCGTCATTGCGGCCCTTTTTCGATTCATGTGTGGGAGAAAGGCCGTGATGCAGTGTTTGTCCGAACTGGAAGCCAGCTACCCCGGTCTTGGGGCTTTCTTGAACGATGAGGTCAATGGCATCGCAGCCGACTTGCTGCTGGAACAGGCGCGTCATGTGCAGGCCGGTCGGCCTGGGGTGGACTACACGGGAAACGCGTACCACGTGGCGTTTTCCGACAAGGCCGTGGTACTCGAGCACCTGCATCTGCCGAACCATCCGACGGTTACCTTGGGCCTCGATACGTTCATCAGCGTCTTGTGCGCCTGGCGCACTGGCCGGGTGATGTGAGGGCGTTTTGCTGCAGCGCTTGACCTCAGGTTAACTCGAGGTCTCAGGCTGTGGTCTTCTCTTGCAAGGAAGGACACAGCATGAAGACGATGGTTATCGGTGCCAGCAGGGGCTTGGGCCGTGCCTTGATCGAGGGGCTTGGCAAACCCGGGGACACCCTGATCGGTGTATCGCGCTCGCAACCCAGGGATCTTGAACCGTCGCCAGGCACGCGCCTGGAATGGATCGAGGCAGACCTGGCCGAGCCGTTGGCAGGCGTCGAACAGATCGCGGCAAGGGCGCCGGACAACCTCGATGTGCTGATCTGCAACATCGGCATCTGGGAAGAATTGGCGTTCAGCGAAGGCTACAGCTTCCTGAACGACAGCGATGCGTCGATCGGCAAGCTGGTGGACGTGAACATCACCGCCACCCTGCTATTGCTCAAGCGCCTGGTGCCCAGGCTGCTCGCCGCACCCAGGCCACAAGTGATCCTGACCGGCTCCACCTCCGCCTTGCGCCAGAGCGGGCGCCCGGAGGTGGCATTCGGCGCCAGCAAGTTCGCCCTCAACGGCATGGCCGATGCGCTGCGCGAAGGGTTTCGCCAGCACAACCTGGCGGTCACGGTGCTGCAGCTGGGGTACCTGAATACCGACGATGCGCTGGCCACGCCGCTGCAGGAGGCGGCGCAGCGTGGGGGTGGCCAGCAGGTGCCCGTGCACGACGTGGTGGCCATGGTCGAGGCGTTGTTGCACTTGTCCACGGCATCGTTCGTGCGCGAGCTGGTGTTGCCGGCGATTGCCGATGAGCGGTTCTGATGCTGCCTGCCACCGCTCAAGCCCCCATTGGCATCAGAAGCTGGCCTTGACCGAGACCATGAAGTTGCGTGGTTCGCCGTAGTAGTTGCCGAACGTCTCGGTGCCGATGCTGGCGTAGTAGCGCTTGTCGAACAGGTTGTTGCCGTTGAGCGCCACCGACCAGGTGTCGTCGATGCGATAGCCGATACGGCCATTCCAGATCGCGTAGCCCGCCTGGCTGATCTTCTCGCCACTGGCGGGCGATACGCGGAAGTTGTCGCTTTGCGCACTGACCCCGGCGCCGAGGGTGAAGCGCTCCAACGCACCGCTTAAGGCGTACTCGCCCCACATGCGCAGCACATGCCTAGGCACGTAGCTGTTGAACGCGGCGCCGTTCAGGCTGCTGTCGATATCGTCCAGGGTCTTGGTCTGGGTATAGGTGTAGCCGGCAAGCAGCTGCAGGCGTTCGATCACTTCGCCGCTGAGCTCGGCCTCGAAGCCCTGGGCGCGGACCCGGCCTGCGTTGACGTAGCAGTAGCCATCGGGGGACGGGCACGAGGAGTTGTAGTCGGTCTGCGCCTGGTCTTTCTGCACGGTACGGAACAGGTTGAAGGCACCGTTGAGCCGCCCGTCGAACCAGGCGCCCTTGATCCCCAGCTCGTAGCTCTGGCCCACCAGCGGCTTGAGTGCCGCGCCATCTTCGCCGCGGTAGTTGCCTTGCGGGGTGAAGATGTCGGAATAGCTGGCGTAGGCGGTGAGGTTTTCGTTCAGGTCCAGCAGCACGCCGGCAAAGGGCGTCACCTGCCCGGTCTCGCGGGTGCTGGAATGCTCCGAGGTGCCGGTGTTGATGAAGTCGTAATCGGTCTGGGCGTTGTACCAGCTGACTCGGCTGCCCATGACCAGGGTCAGTGGGTCGGCCAGTTTCAGGCGCAGGGTCGAATACAGGCCCTTTTGCGTGATGCGCGTCTTGGCCGGGCCGCCGCGCGAGGAGTTTTCGATGAAATAGCTGTCGTCGGGCTCCGGGATGAACTTGTCGGGGTTGAACACGTTTTGCCGCTGCGGCAGGAACGCCACCGAGTAGAAGTCATCCTTGTTCGAGCGGCTGGCATTCATGCCCAGCACCAGCTCGTGTTGCTGGCCGAAGGCGTCGAACTTGCCATCGACGTAGGCGTCCAGGCCGTAATCGACCTGGTCGTAGTCGTACAGGCTGCCGAGCATGCCGGTGGTGTTGGTGCCGGGCGTGACGGCGCCAGAGGCGAAGGCGTACTTGATGTCCTGGGTGTTCTTGGTATAGACGCTGGCGACCTTGAGTTTCCAGTTGTCATCGAGCTGGTGGGTGAGGTCGCTGAACACCGTGGTGCGCTGGCTGCGCCAGGTGTTCCAGGCCGGGTCGAGGCAGGTCGAGCGGCTGAGCTTCAAGTCGCTGCGGTCCTTGTAGCGCGGCAGGCCGCCCCAGCATGGGTTGGCATCCACGTCCTCGTAGGCCACGCCAAGCCCCAGGGTGGTGTCGGGGCTGACATCGAAATCGAGGGCGCCGTAATACACCTGGTCCTTGCGGTTGGCGTCGTCGGTGAAGTAGTGGCGGCTCTGTTGGGCCACCACCGCCCGGCCGCGCAAGGTGCCGGAGGCGTTCAGCGGGCCGCCGGTGTCGAGCTGGCCACGGTAGTTGTCCCAGCTGCCGCCGGACAGCGTGACGTCGGTGTGCGCCGCTGCCAGGCCTCTTTTGCGCACGAAGTTGACCCCGCCGGCGGTGCCGCCCGAGCCCTTCATCATGCCTGCGGCGCCGCGCAGCACCTCGACACGGTCGTAGTAGGCCATGTCGCTGCTGAAGCTGTCGGCCTGGACATAGAGGTTGCCCATGTCCAGCGGTACGCCGTCGTACTGGTACTGCCCCGACATGCGAAAGCCGCGCGAGTAGAAGTACTTGCCGCCCATGGTCGAGTCGTACACGGTGATGCCGGGCGTCTTCTCCATGACCTGATCGATGGTGTTGAGGTTCTGGTCATCCATCATCTTGCGCGTGATGACCGTGATCGACTGCGGGGTCTCCTTGAGCGAATGCTCACCTTTGCCGATGGTCACGGCGCCGGTGGTGTACGAGCCGCTGTTTTCAGTGGTGGCCCCCAGCACCTGGCTGGTGATGTTGGTGGCCCCCAGCTCCAGTGCCGACTCTGAAGGCGGCACGGCCCGCAGCACATAGGTACCGTTGGCCTGCGGCTCGGCCTGCAGGCCGCTGCCGGCGAGGATCTGGCTGAAGCCTTCGCTGACGCCGTAAGCCCCCTTGAGGCCCGAGGAGCGCAAGCCATTGGTCTGCCGGGCATCGAACGACAGCGCCGCACCCGCTGCGCTGGCGTAGCGGCTGAGCACTTCGGTCAGGCTGCCTGCGGCAATGTCGAACGACTGCACCGCGTTTTGCTGCGCGGGCATGGGCGCTGCGAACGTCATGCTTGGCCAGGCCCCGGCAGCCGACACGGCCAACATTCCCACCTTCACTGCAGTCGCCAGACGACCACGCTTGAACACGCCAGACATGTAAAACCTCCCCCCGTAAAAATGATCGATGAAACCCTTTGGGGGATGAGCCGAACGGTGTGTGGGAAAAGTGCAAAAGCCTGGACGGTTTTTTCAGGACAGCTGCGCGGCAGGTGGCGACACGTTGACCCAGTAGCGGCTGTAGCGCGTGACACGCAGCGCAAATCCGCTTTCCAGCGCGGCGAGTGCCAGGTCGGTGTCATCGATGGGGAAGGCGCCGGAAATCTTCAACTGCGCGATCCGCGGGTCGCAACGCAGCACCCCGGGGCGATAGCGCGACAGGTCTGCCAGCAACTCGCCCAGGGGCCGATCGAGGGCGATGATGCTGCCTTGCTGCCAGGCCCCCACGGATGCCTCATTGGGCATTATCGGCCCTATCGAACGGCCGTCGAACGCAGTGGTTTGGCCCGCCTCCAGGCGTACTGCCAGCCCTGCGCCGGCCGCTTTGACTTCAACTGCCTTCTCCAGCACGGCCACCTCGCTCCCCAGGGTTTGGCTGCGGAGGATGAAGCGCGTGCCCAGCGCTCGTACCACGCCATGCCGGGTGTGTACCTTGAAGGGCCGCTGTAGTGGGTCTGAGGCCGTGGCCACCAGGATTTCACCGCGCAGCAGTTCCAGCACGCGCTGCTGGCCGTCGTACTTGAGGTTCACCGACGTGTCGGTGTTGAGCAGCAACAAGCTGCCATCCGCCAGCCGAAACTCGCGGCGCTCACCCACGGCGGTCCGGTAATCGGCACGCAGCCGCTGGGAGCTGTCGCTGCGCCAGGCCAGCCAGCCCAGCGACGTCGCAGGCACCAGCACGATCACGCTGCGCAGCAGCTGCCGGCGAGAGCGATCGGCCCCGCGCAAGGCGGGCGCGGCCAGGGCAGCGGGCACGCTCGCCATCTGTTCGCCCACGGCGGCGATGCGTTGCCAGGCTTGGCGGTGCACCGGGTCGGCGAGCAGCCAGTCGTTCCAGGCGCGGCGCTGGGCATCGGTGGCAACGCCAGACTGCAGCTGCGCGTACCAGCGCGCGGCCATGCTGATTGCCTTCAACTCGGTAGGCGAAAGGCTCATGCCTGTTGCAACTGCATCAGGCAGCAATGCTCCATGGCCTTGGCCATGTAGTTGTTGACGCTGCGCACGCTGATGTTCAGATGCTCGGCGATCTGCGGGTAGGTGAGGCCGTCGAACTGCGACAGCATGAACACCTGCTTGACCTTGGCGCCCAACCCTTGCAGCAGCCGGTCGATTTCCACCAGTGCCTGCAGCAGGATCGCCTGCTCTTCCAGCGAAGGGTGCACCGCCTCCGGCAGTGCGGCCAGGGCTTCGAGGTAGGCCTGCTCCAGCGAGCGCCGGCGGAACAGGTCGATCAGCAAGCCCTTGGCGATGCGCGACAGGTACGGGCGCGGCTCGCGAATCTCCAGCGCGCTGCGCGCCTTGATCACCCGCACGAAGGTGTCCTGTGCCAGGTCGGCGGCATCGAAGCCATTGCCCAGACGCTTGCGCAGCCACCCATGAAGCCAGCCGTGGTGCTCGCAGTACAGGTCGTTGACGGCGCTGCGCAGGGAGAGATCGTTGGCGGGCATGATGATGGAATGGTTCGCGACTGGTAATGAATCTTATTGTCGTGTGCGAGGTGGTTTGTTGGCAAGAGGGGGGTGCTGCAACCTGAGCCAAAGTGCTGGCGCGAAAGGGGCGCAGAGCGCCCCCATGGCTCACATCAGTGCGCCATGCCCAGCTCGGCATCATCCATCAGGGCCTTGGCCAGCGCGCTGAGGTAGTGCGAGGCCCATATCAGTTGGGGGTTGTCGTCCATCAGGCCGGCGAGGGTCATGTCGCGCACGTAGCCCATCAGCTCGGAGGCTTGCTCGCGGGCGTTGTGGCAGGGGATGCCGGGCTCGATGCGAAACAGCGGGTGGGTCTGGTTTACGCCCTGGAAGAAGGTGGTTTTGCCAACGGTGAAGTGGGTGGTATCTGTGGTCATTGTTTGATCTCCCTGAAATCTTTGCTGCTTGTGCTGGCCTCATCGCTGGCAAGCCAGCTCCTACAGGGGGCCGCGCAGCACCTGTGGGAGCCGGCTTGCCGGCGATGAGGCCAGCCCAGGCAGCACATCACTGATGCCTAGTGCGAAGTCTGCGGTTCAGCCGGCATCTGCACCTGGATCAACATGGACTCGAGCATGACGCGCAGCGCCTCAACTTCATGCATGGAGGCCATCATCAGGATCGAAGCGGGGGATTTAGGTTGCAGTTGAAGGGCCTGATGTATCACGGTCTGTGCGCACAGGGCGTAGTCCGCAGCCTGGATGAGGGTATCTTCGAAGGTGTGGATGTGCGGTGGATCGGGAACGATCTTTAACATTGCATATGTCCTTTTATGGGCGCCGCCACCTGCCTGCTGTCAAACAGAAGGGTGGCAGCTGTACGTGGGTTGACAGACCGGTGGACATAGCAAGTTCCGGCGCACGCAAGCGTGCCCGCACGTACAGCCGCCATAAAGACGTGCTGAAAGCCATGTCCCATCACGGCCTGTCAAAGCCGAATATCGTCGCCAAGCAACGACCCACCGAGCCTAGGGCCCGACCAGAACGACCGCAACGGGAAAATGGCGGTAGGAGTACCTTTGGGAAACGTCCTACAAAATAGAGCTTAAAACTGATTCCTTTCCCCATTCGGCTGCAAGAACGCCGCCTCCAGCAACTGCTGGGTATAGGCATGCTGCGGCGCATGGAAGATCGCCTGCGCGTCCCCCTGTTCCACCACCTGCCCATGCTTGATCACCATCAATTGGTGGCTCAGCGCCTTGACCACCGCCAAGTCATGGCTGATGAACAGGTAGGTCAGGTTGTATTTCTGCTGCAGGTTGCGCAGCAGCTCCACCACCTGACGCTGCACCGTGCGGTCCAGCGCCGAGGTCGGTTCATCCAGCAGAATCAGCGCAGGTTTCAACACCAGCGCCCGGGCAATGGCGATGCGCTGGCGCTGGCCGCCGGAAAACTCGTGGGGGTAGCGGTGGCGTGTGCGCGGGTCCAGGCCCACCTCTTCGAGCGCCGCGATGATCGCGGCCTCCTGCTCGGCAGGGGTGCCGATGTGGTGGATGCGCAAGCCCTCGCCGACGATATCGGCCACGCACATGCGCGGGCTGAGGCTGCCGAACGGGTCCTGGAACACTACCTGCATTTCCCGCCGCAGTGGCCGCACTTGCTTCTGGTTCATGCCTTCCAGCGCTTGCCCGTGGAAGCGAATGCCGCCGCGGCTGGAAATCAGGCGCAAGATCGCCAGCCCAAGGGTGGACTTGCCTGAACCGGACTCGCCGACGATGCCCAGGGTCTGCCCCTGGGGCAGGCTGAAATTGATGCCGTCCACCGCCTTCACATGGTCGACGGTACGCCGCAGCAAGCCTTTCTTGATCGGGAACCACACCTTCAGGTCGTTCACTTCCAGCAGCGGCGAGCCCACTGGGTTGTGCGCGGGCAAACCGCTGGGCTCGGCGTTGATCAGCATCTGCGTGTAGTGATGCTGCGGCGCGCTGAACAGCGTCGCGCAATCGGCCTGCTCGACGATCTGCCCGCGCTGCATCACGCACACGCGGTGGGCGATCCGCCGCACCAGGTTGAGGTCATGGCTGATCAGCAGCAAGGCCATGCCCAGGCGCGCCTGCAGTTCCTTGAGCAGGTCGAGGATCTTCAGCTGCACGGTCACGTCGAGCGCGGTGGTCGGTTCGTCGGCGATCAGCAGGTCCGGCTCGTTGGCCAGGGCCATGGCGATCATCACCCGCTGGCGCTGGCCGCCGGACAGCTCGTGGGGCAGGGCCTTGAGGCGCTTGCGCGGGTGGGGGATGCCGACCATCTCCAGCAGCTCCAGGGTGCGCGCGGTCGCTTCCTTGCCGGTGAGGCCCTTGTGCAGCAGGAGGATTTCGTTGATCTGCTTCTCGATGCAGTGCAGCGGGTTCAGCGAGGTCATCGGCTCCTGGAAGATCATGGCGATGCGGTTGCCGCGGATGCGCTGCAGGGCTTTTTCGTTCTGCTGCAGCAAATCCTTGCCTTCGAAGCGGATGCTGCCGCTGGGGTGGCGGGCCAGGGGGTAGGGCAGCAGGCGCAGGATCGAGTGGGCGGTCACCGACTTGCCCGAGCCGCTCTCGCCCACCAGGGCCAGCGTTTCGCCCTTGCGGATGTCGAAGCTCACGCCGTCGACCACGCGGTTGACGTGCTCGCCGGTGACGAACTCCACGGCCAGGTCGCGCACTTCGATCAAGTTCTGTTCGCTCATTTCACTTCCTCGGGTCGAAGGCATCGCGGGCGGATTCGCCGATGAACACCAGCAAGCTCAACATGATCGCCAGCACGGCAAAGGCACTGATGCCAAGCCACGGCGCCTGCAGGTTGGACTTGCCCTGGGCCACCAGTTCACCCAGCGAAGGGGCGCCCGGCGGCAGGCCGAAGCCCAGGAAATCCAGCGCGGTGAGGGTGCCGATGGCGCCGGTGAGGATGAACGGCATGAAGGTCATGGTCGAGATCATCGCGTTGGGCAGGATGTGCCGGTACATGATCGCGCCATTGCGCATGCCCAGGGCCCGGGCCGCGCGCACGTACTCCAGGTTGCGCCCGCGCAGGAACTCGGCGCGCACCACGTCCACCAGGCTCATCCACGAGAACAGCAGCATGATGCCCAGCAGCCACCAGAAGTTGGGCTGCACGAAGCTTGCGAGGATGATCAGGAGGTACAACACCGGCAAGCCCGACCAGATTTCCAGGAAGCGCTGGCCGGCCAGGTCCACCCAGCCGCCGTAGAAGCCCTGCAAGGCGCCGGCGATGACGCCGACGATGGAGCTGAGGATAGTCAGGGTCAGGGCGAACAGCACCGAAATACGAAAGCCGTAGATCACCCGCGCCAGCACGTCGCGGCCCTGGTCGTCGGTGCCCAGCCAGTTGTCCGCCGATGGCGGCGCCGGGGCCGGCACGCGCAGGTCGTAGTTGATGCTCTGGTAGCTGAACGGGATCGGTGCCCACAGCACGAAGCTGTCTTTGTTGGCCAAAAGTTCGCGGATGTACGGGCTCTTGTAGTTGGCCTCCAGCGGGAATTCGCCGCCGAAGGTGGTTTCCGGGTAGCGCTTGAACGCCGGGAAGTACCACTGGCCGTCGTAGCGCACGGCGATCGGCTTGTCGTTGGCGATCAGCTCGGCGCCCAGGCTCAGGCCGAACAGGATCAGGAACAGCCACAGCGACCACCAGCCACGGCGGTTGGCCTTGAAGCGCTCGAAGCGCCGGCGGTTGAGAGGGGACAAGGCCATGTCAGTGCTCCCGGCTGGCGAAGTCGATGCGCGGATCGACCAGGGTGTAGGTCAGGTCGCCGATCAGTTTCACCACCAGCCCCAGCAGGGTGAAGATGAACAGGGTGCCGAAGACCACCGGGTAGTCGCGGTTGATCGCCGCTTCGAAGCTCATCAGGCCCAGGCCATCGAGGGAGAAGATCACCTCGATCAGCAGCGAGCCTGTGAAGAAGATGCCGATGAAGGCCGACGGGAAGCCGGCGATCACCAGCAGCATGGCGTTGCGGAACACATGCCCGTACAACACCCGCGGGCGGCTCAGGCCCTTGGCCTTGGCGGTGACCACGTACTGCTTGTTGATCTCGTCGAGGAAGCTGTTCTTGGTCAGCAAGGTCATGGTGGCGAAGTTGCCGATCACCAGCGCGGTGATCGGCAGCACCAGGTGCCAGAAGTAGTCGAGCACCTTGCCGGTGGTGGACAGCTCGTCGAAGTTGTTGGAGGTCAGCCCGCGCAGCGGGAACCAGTCGAAGTAGCTGCCGCCGGCGAACAGCACGATCAGCAGGATGGCGAACAGGAACGCGGGGATGGCGTAGCCGACGATGATCGCCGAACTGGTCCAGACGTCGAAGTGGCTGCCGTGGCGCACCGCCTTGGCGATGCCCAGCGGGATCGACACCAGGTACATGATCAGGGTGCTCCACAGCCCCAGCGAGATCGACACCGGCATCTTCTCGACGATCAGGTCGATGACCTTGGCGTCA
Organism: Pseudomonas faucium; assembly: GCF_021602585.1. Classification (GTDB taxonomy): domain Bacteria; phylum Pseudomonadota; class Gammaproteobacteria; order Pseudomonadales; family Pseudomonadaceae; genus Aquipseudomonas; species Aquipseudomonas faucium. Next base: position 47,858 of record NZ_BQIP01000028.1, on the reverse strand, counting down.
CGGAAGAAGCTGTCGCCAAAATCCAGCTGGGCGTAGTTCTTGACCATGATCCACAGGCGCTCGGGCGGCGACTTGTCGAAGCCGTACATGCGCTCGATTTCGGCGATCAATGCCGGGTCCAGGCCCTGGGCGCCGCGGTAGTTGGAGCCGGCCACCGAGACTTCGGCGCCGCCACCGGCGATGCGGCTGGTGGCGCCCTCGAAGCCTTCGAGCTTGGCGATCATCTGTTCCACCGGGCCGCCGGGGGCGGCCTGGACGATGATGAAGTTGATGACCAGGATGCCGAACAGGGTGGGGATGATCAGCAGCAGGCGGCGCAGGATATAGGCCAGCATGTCAGTTGGCCTCTTGCGCAGGTGCGTCGGCCACTGCCGGGGTGACGCCCGGTTTGATCCACCAGGTGTCGATGCCGATGTCGTACTTGGGCGACACCTTGGGGTGGCCGATGTGGTTCCAGTAGGCCACGCGCCAGGTCTTGATGTGCCAGTTGGGGATCACGTAGTAGCCCCACAGCAGCACGCGGTCGAGGGCGCGGGTGTGGTCGATCAGGCTCTGCCGCGAATCGGCGTTGATCAGCTGTTCGACCAGTTGGTCGATGGCCGGGTCGCGCAGGCCGATGAAGTTGCGGCTGCCGGGGTTGTCGGCGGCGGCGCTGCTCCAGAACTCGCGCTGCTCGTTGCCCGGCGAGTTGGATTGCGGGTAGCCGCCGACGATCATGTCGAAGTCGCGCGAGCGCAGGCGGGTGATGTACTGCGAGACGTCGACGCGGCGGATGTTCAGGTCGATGCCAAGGTCGGCGAGGTTGCGCTTGAACGGCAGCAGGATGCGTTCGAATTCGGTCTGCGCCAGCAGGAATTCGATCGACACCGGCTTGCCGTCCTTGTCGACCATCTTGTCGTCGACGATCTTCCAGCCGGCTTCCTGCAGCAGCTTGTAGGCCTGGCGCTGTTGCTCGCGGATCATGCCGCTGCCGTCGGTGACCGGGTTGTGGAAGGCCTCGCCGAACACCTGCTCGGGCACCTTGCCGCGCAGCGGTTCGAGGATTTTCAGCTCATCCGCGCTGGGCAGGCCCCTGGCGGCCATCTCGGAGTTCTCGAAGTAGCTGCCGGTGCGGGTGTAGGCGCCGTTGAACAGCTGCTTGTTGGTCCACTCGAAGTCCAGCAGCAGGCTCAGCGCATGGCGCACGCGGATGTCCTGGAACACCGGCTTGCGCAGGTTGAAGATGAAGCCCTGCATGCCGGTGGGGTTGCCGTTGGGCAGCTCTTCCTTGACCAGCCGGCCATCGCGCACCGCCGGCACGTTGTAGGCGGTGGCCCAGTTCTTCGCGCTGGTCTCCAGGCCATAGTCGAACTGGCCGGCCTTGAGCGCTTCGAGGGCGACGGTGTTGTCGCGGTAGGAATCGAAGGTCATCACGTCGAAGTTGTAGAAGCCGCGGTTGATCGGCAGGTCCTTGGCCCAGTAGTCCTTGACCCGCTCGTAGCGGATCGAGCGGCCGGCCTTGACCTCGGCGATCTTGTAGGGGCCGCTGCCCAGCGGGATTTCCAGGTTGCCGCGGTTGAAGTCGCGGCCCTCGTACCAGTGCTTGGGCAGCACCGGCAGCTGGCCGAGGATCAGTGGCAATTCGCGGTTGTTCTTGTGCTTGAACTTGAACAGCACGCGCAGCGGGTCTTCGGCGACCACTTCGGCGACGTCGGCGTAGTACTGGCGGTACAGCGGGGCGCCGTCCTTGATCAGGGCGTTGAAGGTGAACACCACGTCTTCGGCGCGCATCGGCTGGCCGTCGTGGAAGCGTGCCTCGGGGCGCAGGTAGAAGCGCACCCAGCTGTTGTCCGGGGCTTTTTCGATCTTGCCGGCGACCAGGCCGTATTCGGTGAAGGGTTCGTCCAGGCTCTGGCGCATCAGGGTGTCGTAGATGGCGCTGACGTTCTCGGCCGATACACCCTTGTTGATGAACGGGTTGAGGCTGTCGAAGCCGCCGAAGCTGGACTGGCGGAAGGTCCCGCCCTTGGGCGCGTCGGGGTTGACGAAGGCGAAGTGCTTGAAGTCGGCCGGGTACTTCGGCGCCTCGTCGTACAGGGTCAGCGCATGTTGCGGCGCGGCCAGGGCCGGCAGGCTCAGGCAGGCGAGCAACAGGCTGCCGGCCAGCTGGCGCAGGCGGGGCATGGGCATCATTTGGCTTTCTCCGAAGGCTTTATCCACCAGCTGTTCAGCCCAAGGGTGTAGGGCGGCGTGGTGACGAAGGCGAACCGGTTGCGGTAGGCCAGGCGGTGATTGTCGAGATACCAGTTGGGGATCATGTAGTACTGCCATGAAAGCACCCGGTCCAGGGCGCGGGCGGCGGCGACCTGGTCGTCGCGGGTGCGCGCGGCGAGCAAGGTATCGAGCAGGTGGTCGACCACCGGGTCCTTGACCCCAGCATAGTTCTTGCTGCCCTTGGTCGAGGCTTGGCTCGAGTGGAAGTACAGCCACTGTTCGAGGCCCGGGCTCAAGGTCTGGTTGAGGGTCATCAGGATCATGTCGAAGTCGAACTGGTCCAGGCGTTGCTTGTACTGGGCGCGGTCCACGGTGCGCAGCTGGGCATCGATGCCGATGCTCGCGAGGTTTTCGACATAGGGCTGCAGGATACGTTCGAGGTTGGGGTTCACCAGCAGCAATTCCAGGCGCAGTTGCCGGCCCTTGCTGTCCACCAGGCGCTGGCCGTCGAGCTTCCAGCCGGCCTGGCCGAGCAGGGTCAGGGCCTGGCGCAGGGTCTGGCGGCTGATGCCGCGCCCGTCGGTGTGGCTGACCTGATAGGGCTGGGTGAACAGCTTGTTTGGCAGCTGGTCGCGAAATGGCGCCAGCAGCAGCCATTCCTTGCCGGTGGGCACGCCGGCAGCGGCGAACTCGCTGTTGGGGTAATAGCTGGTCGAGCGGCGGTAGGCGCTGCTGAACAGGGCGCGGTTGGTCCACTCGAAGTCGAGCATCAGGCCCAGCGCCTGGCGCACCCGCGCATCGCTGAAGCTGGCGCGGCGGCTGTTCATGAACAGCCCTTGGGTCTGGGTCGGGATGCGGTGCGGGATCTGCGCCTTGATCACCTCGCCCCGGCGCACGGCGGGGAAGTTGTAGCCGTTGGCCCAGTTCTTCGCCTGGTGCTCGATATAGATGTCGAACTCGCCGGCCTTGAACGCTTCGAAGGCCACCGTGGCATCGCGGTAGAACTCGAATTCGACGCGCTTGAAGTTGTACTTGCCGCGGTTGACTGCCAGGTCCTTGCCCCAGTAGTTCTTCACCCGCTCGAACACCAGGCGCCGGCCTGGCTGCACCTGGGTGATGCGGTAGGGGCCGCTGCCCAGCGGTGGCTCGAAGGTGGTGGCTTGGAAGTCGCGGCCTTGCCAGTAGTGCTTGGGCAGCACCGGCATTTCGCCCAGGCGCAGGATCAGCAGCGGGTTGCCGGCGCGCTTGAAGACGAAGCGGATGCGCAGCGGGCCGAGTATGTCCACGCGCTGCACTTCCTGCAGGTTGGTGCGGTAGATCGGGTGGCCTTCCTTGAGCAGGGTGCGGTAGGTAAAGGCCACATCCGCCGAGGTGATCGGCTTGCCGTCGTGCCAGCGCGCTTCCGGGCGCAGGTTGAACACCACCCAGCTGCGATCCTCGCTGTATTCGACCGAACGCGCGATCAGGCCGTAACTGGAGGTGGCTTCGTCACCGGACGGGTCGTACTGGCCGGTGCCGACCATCAGCGTTTCGTTCAGCTCGCTGACGCCATACTGCAAAAAGTTTGGCGTGGTCACCGGGCTTGTGCCCTTGAAGGTGTAGGGGTTGAGCGTGTCGAAGGTGCCGAATGCCATGGCCCGCAAGGTGCCGCCCTTGGGCGCTTGCGGGTTGACCCAGTCGAAGTGGGTGAAGGTGGCTGGGTACTTGAGCGTGCCGAACTGCGCGTATCCGTGGCTTTCGCTCACCATCGCGGCTGCGGGAAAGCTCAAGGCCAGGCTGAGTGACAGCAGGAGGGGACGTATCAAGTCGGCATCCGATCCAGGGGCGTTGGGCTTTGGTCGGGGTACAGTAACAGCTTGGCGGGGTTGGAAAAAGGGTGTGTCCGGGGGAATGAAGAGGGCCGCTGTGCGGCCCCGGAATTCACATCAATGTGACAGGTAGACGGTCAGTGTCTGCCCTGGCTTGAGTGCATGCCCGCTGCGCGGATTCCAGCGCTTGAGGTGCTGCATCTCGACGTTGAAACGTTTGGCAACCAAATACAGGGAGTCGCCCTTGCGCACCTTGTACTGGGTCGAACGCTTGCCGGCGGCTGCTACCCGGTTGCCCGCAGCGCTTGGCGCGCTGCCGCCACGCAGGGCCAGTACCTGGCCGGCTTTTACCCGGTTGCCCGGCAGCTTGTTCCAGCGCTGGATGTCCTTGACCGACACCCGGTTGGCCTGGGCGATGCTGCTCAGGTTGTCGCCGCGCTTGACCCGGTAGCTGCGCGCCGTGGCCGGCGCCTTGGCTTCGGCGATGGCGCGTTCGAACACTGCCTTGTTCGGCTGCAGGCTGACGATCTGCTCGGGCTTGAGGTCGGTCAGCAGTTGCGCCTTGGCGGTCGGCACCAGCAGTTGCTTGGGGCCGTCCACGGTCATGCGCTTCTTGAACGCCGGGTTGAGCTGGATCAGCTCGTCTTCGTCGATGTTGGCGAAGGCAGCCACCCGCGACAGGTCGAGGCGTTCGTTGATGACGACCGCCTCGAAGTAGGGCTCGTTGGCGATCGGGTTGAGGTTTACGCCATAGGCCTCGGGGGTCATGACCACCTGCGACAGGGCCAGCAGCTTGGGCACGTAGTCGCGGGTTTCCTGCGGCAGGGGCAGGTTCCAGTAGTCGGTGGGCAGGCCAAGCCGTTCGTTGCGCTCGATGGCGCGGCTGACGGTGCCTTCGCCGGCGTTGTAGGCGGCCAGGGCCAGCAGCCAGTCGCCGTTGAACATGTCGTGCAGGCGGGTCAGGTAGTCCAGCGCGGCGTTGGTCGACGCGGTGATGTCGCGGCGCCCGTCATAGAAGTTGGTCTGGCGCAGGTTGAAGTGGCGCCCCGTGGAGGGGATGAACTGCCACATGCCGGCGGCGTGGGCGCGCGAGTAGGCCATCGGGTTGTAGGCGCTTTCGATGGCCGGCAGCAGTGCCAGCTCCAGCGGCATGTCGCGCTCTTCGAGGCGCTCGACGATGTAGTGCAGGTAGAGGCTGCCACGCTCGCCGGCGCTTTCCAGGAAGGTCGGGTTGCTGGCGAACCACAGGCGCTGCTGCTCGATGCGCGGGTTGACGTCGATGCTGTCCTGCAGCACGAAGCCCTGGCGCATGCGCTCCCACACATCCTGCGGCGGCTCGGCAGGCTTGATCGCCAGCGGCGCCGGCTTGTGCTTGATCCGCGCCTGGTAGTTGTGCGCGCGAACGCTGTCGGCTTCGTCGACCTGACGGGTGCTCTGGCAGCCCACCAGGGTGGCGGCCAGCGCCAGCGCACTGATTTGGGCCAGGCGCGTCAGGGCGACTGAATGAGCGGTTCTGCGGCTACGGGAAGACATCGGCGGGGACAGGTTTCCGGGCAAAAAATTTCGGCGATTCTAGAAACCGCTCCCGGCCGGGTCAACCGTTGTCAGCCTGTTGCGATATATCTTGAGGTTATCAGAAGGTGTCCTTCCAAGACCTCAAGGCAGCAAAAACAGTGACCTGCGAGTCGTTTGAATGTCCCTTCCATTCGTCTGCTTTTTGTTTAACTAATGTTTCAGAGGTGCGCAGGAAGGGGTTGGTCAGGCGCTCCAGGCCAATCGTTGATGGCAATGTGATGCGATTTTCCGCACGTAAACGGGTAACGTCTTCGAACCGTTGCTGAACGTGCGGGTTGCCGGGCTCCACGGCCTTGGCAAAACGCAGGTTGCTCAAGGTGTATTCGTGGGCGCAGTACACCTCGGTGTTCTCCGGCAGCGCCGCCAGGCGGGCCAGGGCCGGCTGCATCTGCTGCGGCGTACCTTCGAACATCCGCCCGCAGCCGGCCGCGAACAGGGTGTCGCCGCTGAACAGCACGGGGGTGGCTGGCTGGTCGCTGAAAAAGGCGATATGGCCCAGGGTGTGGCCCGGCACGGCAAGCACCTTGAAGGTCACGCCCAGCACGCTGACCTGGTCGCCGTCGTCCAGCGCCAGGTCGCGGCAGGGAATGCGCTCGTTGGCCGGGCCACAGACGCGGGCGCCGGTCAGCTGCTTGAGCCGTTCGACACCGCCGACGTGGTCGTTGTGGTGGTGGGTGACCAGGATGTCGTCCAGCACCCAGCCGGGGTGGGCAGCCAGCCAGCGTTCCACTGGGCCGGCGTCGCCGGGATCGACCACCGCGCAACGGCGTTTGGCAGTATCCTGTAACAACCAGATGTAGTTGTCGGAGAAAGCGGGGAGAGCATCGATCTGTATCATGGTGCGGATCCGATTCGCCTAGCGTGGCACATGAGGGCATCTTAGCCGCGATGGCGCGGTGCGAGAACCTTCGAGGGAGAGCGCAATGACCGACCAAGCCTTTGCCCAGGCCGACCCAGACTGGGTCGAGCTGATCAGCCTGGCCCGTGAATGGTTCAACGGCCCACTCGGCCAGTTGATGCTCAAGGAAGAGGAAAAACTGCTGGAAGAAGAGCTCGGGCGCTTCTTCGGCGGTTACCTGGTGCATTACGGCCCCTGCGCCGACGCGCCGCCCAGCGCCCCTCAGGTGCAGCGCAACGTGCGCCTGGGCGCGCCACTGCCGGGGGTGGAAATCGTCTGCGAAGAGCAGGCCTGGCCACTGAGCGAGCATGCCGCCGACGTGGTGGTGCTGCAGCATGGCCTGGATTTCTGCCTGTCGCCCCATGGCCTGCTGCGCGAAGCCGCCAGTGCCGTGCGCCCGGGCGGGCACTTGCTGATCGTTGGCATCAACCCCTGGAGCAGCTGGGGCATGCGCCATTTGTTCAGCCACGGCGCGCTGCGCAAGGCGCGTTGCATTTCGCCGTCGCGGGTCGGCGACTGGCTCAACCTGCTGGGCTTCGCGCTGGAGAAACGCCGCTTCGGGTGCTATCGTCCGCCGCTTGCCTCGCCGGCCTGGCAACAACGCCTGGCGGGCTGGGAACGGCTGGCGGGTGGCTGGCAGAGCTCGGGTGGCGGGGTCTACCTGCTGGTGGCGCGCAAGATGGTGGTCGGCCTGCGGCCGTTGCGCCCGGAGCGCCGCGAACCGATGGGCAAGCTGCTGCCGTTGCCGTTGGCCAAGGTCAACCGCACCGCCGTCAACCCCGATACCGAAAAGCACTGAACATGAGTGGTACATGAGCGAAAGCGTCGAGCTGTATACCGATGGTGCCTGCAAGGGCAACCCTGGCCCGGGCGGCTGGGGCGTCCTGCTGATCTACAAGGGCGTCGAGAAGGAACTGTGGGGCGGCGAGCGCGAAACCACCAACAACCGCATGGAACTGATGGCGGCGATCCAGGGGCTGATGGCGCTCAAGCGCGAATGCGAGGTGGTGCTGACCACCGACTCGCAGTACGTGATGAAGGGCATCAACGAATGGATGGTCAACTGGAAGAAGCGCGGCTGGAAGACGGCCGCCAAGGAGCCGGTGAAAAATGCCGACCTGTGGCAGCTGCTCGATGAGCAGGTCAACCGCCATAAGGTCACCTGGAAGTGGGTGCGCGGCCATATCGGCCACCCCGGCAACGAGCGTGCCGACCAGCTGGCCAACCGCGGCGTCGAGGAAGTGCGCGCCAAGCGCTGAGCTGGGGTACAATCCGCGGCTCTGTAATTGATGCAAGTTGGAGCGCCCCGCGTGGAGCAGCAGCAAGATAAGCGGTTCGTCATTCTCGATACCGAAACCACGGGCATGCCGGTCAGCGAAGGCCACCGGATCATCGAGATCGGCTGCGTCGAGGTCATCGGCCGGCGCCTGACCGGGCGGCACTTCCACGTCTACCTGCAGCCTGACCGCGAAAGCGACGAGGGCGCGATCAACGTCCACGGCATCACCGATGCCTTCCTGGTGGGCAAGCCACGCTTCGCCGAGGTCGCCCAGGAGTTCTTCGAGTTCATCCAGGGCGCCACGCTGGTCATCCACAACGCGGCGTTCGACGTTGGCTTCATCAACAACGAGTTCGCCCTGCTGGGCCAGCGCGAGCGCGCCGACATCGCCCAGCACTGCACCATCCTCGACACCCTGCTGCTGGCGCGTGCCCGTCACCCGGGGCAGCGCAACAGCCTCGACGCACTGTGCAAACGCTACGACATCGACAACTCCGGCCGTGAACTGCACGGCGCGTTGCTCGACTCCGAGTTGCTGGCGGACGTCTACCTGGCGATGACCGGGGGCCAGACCAGCCTTTCGCTGGCCGGGCATGGGGCGGATGGCGACAACGATGGGCAGGGCAGTGGGGGCAGTGAAATTCGCCGGATCGCAGGCCGGGCGCCAGGGCGGGTGATCATGGCCAATGCCGAGGAGTTGGAGGCGCATGCCGAGCGCTTGGCGGCGATTGCCAAGTCGGCGGGTGGGCCTTCGATGTGGCAGGCATTGACCGAGACGCCGGCCGGTTGATTTACAGGCAGTAGCGGCCCTTTCGCCGGCAAGCCGGCTCCCACAGGTAACGGCGCAAGGCCCATTGTGGGAGCCGGCTTGCCGGCGACAGGGCCGCCGCTGTAACCATCAGGCTCTACTACCCTGAGAGGGACGACCCGTCCTTCGGAGGTAGCAGCCTGATGTACAAGGACCTCAAGTTCCCCATCCTCATCGTCCACCGCGCCATCAAGGCTGACAGCGTCGCCGGCGAGCGCATCCGTGGCATCGCCGAGGAACTGAGCCAGGACGGCTTCGCCATCCTCGCCGCTGCAGACCACGCCGAAGCGCGCCTGGTCGCCGCCACCCACCACGGCCTGGCCTGCATGCTGATCGCTGCCGAAGGCGTCGGCGCCAACACCCACCTGCTGGAAAACATCGCCGAGCTCATCCGCCTGGCCCGCGCGCGGGCGCCCGACCTGCCAATCTTCGCCCTGGGCGAGCAGGTGACCCTGGAAAATGCCCCCGCCGAGGCCATGGGCGAGCTGAACCAGCTACGCGGCATCCTTTATCTGTTCGAAGACACTGTGCCGTTCCTGGCCCGGCAGGTGGCGCGGGCTGCGCACAATTACCTCGACGGCCTGTTGCCGCCGTTCTTCAAAGCCCTGGTCCAGCACACCGCGCAGTCCAACTATTCCTGGCATACCCCAGGCCACGGCGGTGGCGTGGCCTACCGCAAAAGCCCGGTGGGCCAGGCATTCCACCAGTTCTTCGGGGAAAATACGCTGCGCTCGGACTTGTCCGTGTCGGTGCCCGAACTGGGCTCGCTGCTCGATCACACCGGCCCGCTGGCCCAGGCCGAGGCACGCGCGGCGCGAAACTTCGGCGCCGACCACACCTTCTTCGTGATCAACGGCACCTCCACCGCCAACAAGATCGTCTGGCATGCGATGGTCGGCCGCGACGACCTGGTGCTGGTGGACCGCAACTGCCACAAGTCGGTGGTGCACGCCATCATCATGACCGGTGCCATCCCGCTTTACCTGTGCCCCGAGCGCAACGAGCTGGGCATCATCGGGCCGATACCGCTCAGCGAGTTCACGCCCGAGGCGATCCAGGCAAAAATCCACGCCAACCCGCTGGCGCAGGGGCGTGAGCCGCGAATCAAGCTGGCTGTGGTGACCAATTCCACCTACGACGGCCTGTGCTATCACGCCGGCCTGATCAAGCAGGTGCTGGGCCCTAGCGTCGAGGTGCTGCATTTCGACGAGGCCTGGTTCGCCTATGCCGCATTTCATGCCTTCTTCGCCGAACGCTACGCCATGGGCACCACGTGCAACGCGCAGAGCCCGCTGGTGTTCAGCACCCACTCCACCCACAAGCTGCTCGCCGCCTTCAGCCAGGCGTCGATGATTCATGTGCAGGATGGCGCCAAGCGCCAGCTCGATCGCGACCGTTTCAACGAAGCCTTCATGATGCATATCTCCACCTCGCCGCAGTACAGCATCATCGCGTCGCTGGATGTGGCGTCGGCGATGATGGAAGGGCCGGCGGGGCACTCGCTGTTGCAGGAGATGTTCGACGAGGCTTTGAGCTTTCGCCGTGCCCTGGCCAATTTGCGCGAGCATATCGCCGCCGATGACTGGTGGTTCAGCATCTGGCAGCCGCCGGCGGCGGAGGGCATCCAGCGCCTCGATGCCGCGGATTGGCTGTTGCAGCCGCGCGCAGAGTGGCACGGGTTTGGCGAGGTGGCGCCGGACTATGTGCTGCTCGACCCGCTGAAGGTGACCCTGGTGATGCCAGGCCTCAGCGCCGGCGGCGTGCTGGGCGAGCACGGCATACCGGCGGCGGTGGTCAGCAAGTTTCTCTGGGAGCGTGGCCTGGTGGTGGAGAAGACCGGGCTGTACAGCTTCCTGGTGCTGTTCTCGATGGGCATCACCAAGGGCAAGTGGAGCACGCTGCTGACCGAACTGCTGGAGTTCAAGCGCCATTATGATGCCAACACGTCGCTCGGCACCTGCCTGCCGAGCATCGTCGCGGTCGATGGGGCTCGTTACCAGGGCATGGGCCTGCAGGATCTGTGCGACCAACTGCACGCCTGCTACCGCAGCAATGCCACGGCCAAGCAGCTCAAGCGCCTGTTCACGCGCTTGCCGCAGGCGGCCATGACCCCGGCGCGGGCCTACGACCTGATGGTGCGCGGGGAGGTGGAGGCAGTGCCGATCGAGGCGTTGCTGGGCCGGGTCGCGGCGGTGATGCTGGTGCCGTACCCGCCGGGCATCCCGCTGATCATGCCGGGCGAGCGGTTCACCGAAACCACGCGCTCGATCCTCGACTACCTGGCGTTCGCCCGGGCCTTCAACAGCGGTTTCCCAGGCTTTGTCGCCGATGTGCATGGCCTGCAGAACGAGAGCGGCCAGTACACGGTGGACTGCATCAAGGAATGCGAATGATCTCCACGCCAGTGCGGGCCAGCTCGAAACGGTCCTCACCCAGGTGGTTGACGCGGTCGCCAATGGCCAGGCGATAGGTGGTGATCGGCGCGCCCAGGGCGCTGCCGTCGGTCTGCAGGGTCGACTCCTGGAACTCGTGAACGGGGTAGATGCGGCCTTCGGCGTCTCGGGCGTGGAATTGGCCGACCATTACTGCTGCCATTTAGGTGAAAACCTCTGAAATACGTAGGAAATGTCTGCAGCGATAGACCGTGCATCCCCGCCGGAGTTTTCGCCTACGGCAAAAAAAACCTAAGCGCCGAGGAACGGTCATCTATAACTACAACGTCTCTTTAGCCCGCAAAGGTTGGAAATCGCCATGAGCCAGGTGTATTCGGTAGCGGTTGTCGTCGGCAGCTTGCGCAAGGACTCCTACAACCGCAAGGTGGCCCGCGCCCTTTCAGAGCTGGCACCGTCCAGCCTTGCCTTGAAGATCGTCGAAATCGGCGACCTGCCGCTGTACAACGAGGATGTCGAGGCGGCGGGCGTGCCCGAGCCATGGAAGCGTTTTCGCGATGAGATCCGCCGCAGCGACGCGGTGCTGTTCGCCACTCCGGAGTACAACCGCTCGGTGCCCGGCTGCCTGAAAAATGCCATCGATGTGGGCTCGCGCCCATACGGGCAGAGCGCCTGGGGTGGCAAGCCTGCGGCGGTGGTGAGTGTGTCGCCGGGGGCGATTGGCGGGTTTGGCGCCAACCATGCCCTGCGCCAGTCGCTGGTGTTTCTCGACATGCCCTGCATGCAGATGCCAGAGGCGTATCTGGGCGGCGCGGCGAGCCTGTTCGATGACAGTGGCAAGCTCAACGACAAGACCCGGCCGTTCCTGCAGGGCTTCATCGACAAGTTCGCCTCCTGGGTGAAGCTGAATCGGGCCGCCTGACAGGGGCCTATCGCCGGCAAGCCGGCTCCCACAGGTAAAGGTATGTGCAATGCTTGTGGGAGCCGGCTTGCCGGCGATGGTTGCAACGCCGCGCTATCAGAACGCCTGCGGCATCTCACCCTTGGCCAACCGCCGGTTGATGTCGGCAATCACCTCAGGCAGATCATTGATGGTGTCGATCAGGTAGTGCGGGCGCGACCCTTCGAACAGCTTGTGAATGCGCTTGCGCTCGCTTTCCAGCTTCTCGGCGCTCACCGCCTGATATTCCTCCCAGGTCAACCCCAGGGCATTGCCCGAGCACACCAGGGCCACGGTCCACATGCCGGCACGGCGGCCTTCCAGAATGCCCGGCACGGTGTCGTCGACCTTCACGCACGCCGCCACGTCATCGATGCCCAAGGCAATCACGTTGGCCAGTGCCTGGGCCGGCCATGGGCGGCCATTGGGGGTTTCATCGGTGGCCACCACGTGGTCGGCGACATAGCCGTTCTTGGCCGCCAGCTCCACCACCTTGTCCATCACCACCTTCGGGTAGCCCGAGCACGAGCCGATCTTGAGGCCTTCCTGGCGCAGGCCGGTGAGGGTGTCCAGGGCACCTGGGATCAGCGCCGAATGCACGGCGATCTTCTCGATCTGCAGCGGCATGAAGCGGTTGTAGATGGCGGTGACGTCATCGTCGGTCGGGGTGCGGCCGAACACCTTGCGGTAGCGCTCGGCGATTTCCGGCACGTCGCACAGGGTGCGGATGTGGTCCCACTTGCCCATGCCCATCGGGCCACGGGCTTCTTCGATCGACACCTGCACGTCGAACTCGGCGAAGGCTTCGACGAAGATCTGGGTTGGGGCGAAGGAGCCAAAGTCGACCACGGTGCCGGCCCAGTCGAGGATGGCGGCTTGCAGCTGGGTAGGATTGCTGTAGTTCATGTGCGCGTTTTCCTGAAGGTGGTGAGGCAGAGGGTCAGATGTCCAGTACTTCCATTTCCCGCAGCACTTGGGCCACGGCATTGACGGCGGCTTGCATGCCATCGGGCCCGACCACGCCGATGCAGCCGACGCGGAAGGTTTCGACCTGGGTCAGCTTGCCCGGGTAGAGGATGAAGCCCTTGGCCTTGACCCGCTCGTAGAAGTCCTTGAACTGGTAGCGGGCATCGTTCGGTGCGTGGAAGGTGACGATGATCGGCGCCTGGATCTCGGCCGGCAGGAAGCTGCGCAGGCCGATGGCGGCCATGCCGTCGAGCAGGGTCTTGCAGTTGTCGGCATAGCGCTGGTGGCGGGCCGGCAGGCCGCCTTCTTCGAAGTACTGCTGCAACGCTTCGTGCAGGGCAGCGACCACGTGGGTGGGCGGGGTGAAGCGCCACTGGCCGGTCTTGGCCATGTAGGCGTGCTGGTCGTGCAGGTCCATGGCCAGCGAGTGGGCATTGCCTTCGGCGGCGGCCAGGGCGGTTTTCTCGGCGAACACGAAGCCCATGCCCGGCACGCCTTCCAGGCACTTGCCGGAGGCGGCGATCAGCGCTTCGAAGGGGATTTCGCGGGCATCGATCGGCAGTGCGCCGAACGAGCTCATGGCATCGATGATCAGGCGTTTGCCGTGGTTCTTGATGACCTGGGCAATCTGCGGCAGCGGGTTGAGGATGCCGGTGCTGGTTTCGCAGTGGATCAGCGCCACGTGGGTCACGGCCGGGTCTGCGGCCAGCAGGCGGTCGACGTCGGCGGCGGTGGTCGGCTGGTCTTCGGCGGTCTCGAAGGTGGTGAAGCTGCGGCCCAGCACCTTGCAGATCTTCGCCAGGCGTTGGCCGTAGGCGCCGTTGATCAGTACCAGCACCTTGCCGTCACGCGGCACCAGGGTGCCGATGGCCGCTTCCACGGCGAAGGTGCCGCTGCCTTGCAGGGGCACGCAGTGGTGGCTGGCGCTGCCGTCGATGATCGCCAGCAGCTGCTCGCAGACGCTGGCGGTCAGTTGGTTGAAATCGCGGTCCCAGGAGCCCCAGTCCACCAGCATGGCTTGGCGGGTGCGGAGTGATGTGGTCAGTGGGCCGGGGGTCAGCAGGATCGGGGCGTTGCTCATTCCGTGGTTCCTCACAAGCTGCGGGTTTCGCCAGTTGGTTGGGCGCTGAAACTACGGGGCCTAGGTTGCAATTCGCCGATCTATCAATCAAATTGTTTGTCGTTATGCCAGCCATAAGTCAGGCCGATACAAAATGAACCTTTTCCAGCTTCGCGCTTTCGATGCGGTTGCCCGCGAGGGCAGTTTCACCCGCGCCGCCGAGCGCCTGTTCATCAGCCAGCCGGCGGTGACCGGGCACGTCAAGGCGTTGGAGGAGCACTACCAGATCACCTTGCTGCGGCGCACCGCCCGGCGTGTGGAATTGACCCCAGAGGGCACGCGCCTGGCGGCCATCACCCGGGCCATGTTCGGCCTGGCCGAAGAGGCCCAGGCAATGCTCGAGGCCAACCGCCAATTGCTCACCGGGCGCCTGGAAGTGGCGGCCGACGGGCCGCACCGGGTGATGCCGATGCTTGCCCTGCTGCGCGAGCGTTACCCGGGCATCACCGTCAACCTGCGCCTGGGCAATGCCCAGGAAACCCTGGCCGCGCTGTTGTCCGAGCACGCGGATGTGGCCGTGCTGACCGAGATCGAGCCGCGCAAGGGCCTGCACCTGCAGAACCTCTGTGAGTCGCGCTTGTGTGCACTGCTGCCGGTGGGGCACGACTGGGCCAGGGGCGAGGGCGACCTGCCGCTGGCGGCGCTGCACCAGCAGATCATGGTGCTGCGCGAGCCGAGCTCGACCACCCGGCGCACCTTCGACAAGGCCTGTGCCCAGGCCAAGGTACAGCCACGGGTACTGCTGGAGCTGGACAGCCGCGAGGCGGTCACCGAGGCCGTGGCTTCGCAGCTGGGCATCGGCGTCGTCTCTTCGACCGAGGTGGCCCATGACCCGCGGGTGCTGGCCCGGCCGCTGGCCGGGCAGGGCTTGCGCAACCAGCACATGCTCGGCTGCCTGGAGCGGCGCCGCGAACTGCGCCTGATCCAGGCCTTCCTGGGCTTGGCGGCAAGCCTGTGAGGCCGCGCCGGCTTGCCGTAAGATGGCCGCCAGTGAGCAACCTGGCGCCGGATGGCCGATGAGCGAGAAAGACACGATTTCCATGCAACTGGTGCGTGAAGCCCTGTTGCAGAGCTGCCCCGACAGCGATGCGGCCGCTGCCTTGCTGCGGCGCGCCGGGATCGATGCGGGCTTGCTGGAGCAGCCGGACGCGCGGGTGGCTGCCGGTGCCTATGCACGCGTGTGGCGCCTGTTGTCGCAGCGCTGCAATGACGAATTCTTCGCCATGGACCCCCGTGGCTTGCGCGGCGGCAGCCTGGCCCTGCTGGCCCGCGCGGCCATGGCCCAGCCCAGCCTGGGCGAGGCGCTGGATGTGGCCTTGGGCTTTCTCGGCCTGATGCTCGAAGACCTGCAACCGGTGCTGGTACGCCAGGGCAGCCTGGCCGAGATCGTCATCGGCGAGCCCCGTGAACAGCCCCGGCGGGCCTTCACCTACTTCACCTTCTGGATGATCGTGCATGGCGTGGCTTGCTGGCTGGCCGGGCGGCGCATCCCGATTCTGGCCATCGACCTGCGCTGCGCCGAGCCGCCGTTCTGCGACGACTACCGGGTGATGTTCTCCGAGAACCTGCAGTTCGACCGCCCCCGCACGCGCATGATCATCGCCGCCGATTGCCTGGCGCTGACGCCCAGGCGCACGGCCGAAGACCTGCAGCGCTTTCTGGCGCAGGTGCCGGGCAACATCCTGGTCAAGTACCGCGACCCCGACAGCCTGGCCCGGCGCATCCGCCACGACCTGCGCCAGCATGACCCGGCCGGCTGGCCCGATGCCGAGCGCCTGGCGCTGGGCCTGTGCATGTCGGCGTCGACCCTGCGCCGGCGCCTGGCCGAGGAAGGGCAGACCTACCAGGGCCTGAAGGACAGCGTGCGCCGCGAGTTGGCGATCACCTGGCTGGCCGAAGCCGACCTTGGCCTGGCACAGGTGGCGGAGCGCCTGGGGTTTGCCGACAGCAGTTCGTTCTACAAGGCGTTTCGCAAGTGGTTCGGCTGCAACCCGGGGCATTACCGCACGCTGGTAGTGCAGGGCGACGGCGCCGCCTGAGCGCCACAAACCGCTGTGCGGGGCAGTTCCCTGTGCCTTGGCAAGTGGCCCTTGCTCACTGTATGGGCCCCTCCAACCCGCACAGGTGCAATCATGTCGCAAGCCACATCCACCACGCTCGCCAACCTCACCGACCAGTTCGTCGCGGCCCGCCTGCCTGATTGGCTCGAACGCGCTTCCCCAGCGCAGATCAACACGCTGCGCGACTGCTATGCAGCCCACCGCGCCAGCCATGGGAAATTGACCAAGGCCCTGCAGGTGCTGCCATCCCCTCAAGCGTTCGCTCAGCAGGCATTCGGTGGCCTGCTGACGGCCGAGGCTGCCGCGCTGGGGCTGGAAAACCTTCAATGGCTGGAGGTGCGGCGTCGGCTCAAAGTACCGCAAGGCATCGGTCTGCCCGAGGAGGAAATCACCTATGTGCGCAGCCCCGCGCTGCTGAGGCTGATGCAGAATTTCCCAGCAGGCGATCCTTTCTACGAAGGCAGCGGTTTGGTGGCCAAGGGTAAGAGCGTCCTGTTGGCAGGTGCTGGCAATGACGTTGCCCGGCGCTGTCGGAAGCTGGATGCCGGGCAGCAATACCAGGCCTTGCTGAGCAAGGTCGCCACGGACGAGGCGCGTAAAGCCTTGGCCGAGCACAAGCGCACGGGCTTCAACCTGGCCTTGGAGCTGGCGGTAATCAAGGGCGCAATCGACGGCGCGGTGCAGGCAGCGCTGCGCAGCATGGCAAGCGGTGCGCGTGCGCAGCTTTCGACCAGCGCCTACCCCGGGCTGCTGAACATACTCGATTGTGTCGCCTTCGACGCGTTGCTTATCCAGCTGCGGGACCCTGAAGGCGAGGATGCCGGGGTGGTGCTCTACATGCCCGCCGACATCGAGCATCCACTGCGTTATTTCACCACCCTGGGCCAACTCGATGAAGCCTTGGTCGTCGAACTGGCGAGCCCGGCAGCGCGCCGGCGCTTCGGCGAGCGGGTGGCGTTGAGCGAGCGTGTGGCGTTCGTGAACAAGCTGGGCAAGCGGCTGACGGATAACAACCCTGACCTTCAACTGGAGGGCCAGACGGTCGAGGGTGATGCATTCTCCGCCCTGGCCGAGGCGCACGTTGCGCGCCTGCGCGCGGATGCCGGCACGCTGCTGGTGACCACCGCAGAAGCCGACAGCAGCGAGGCCAGCAACAGGCTGGCGCGCTGGGAAGGCATTGGCATGGGAGCCCTGGGGATCGCCGGCCTGTTCGTGCCCGGGCTGGGTCAGTTGCTGTTGGCGCAGTTGGCGTATCAGCTGACCCGGCAGACCTGCGAAGGCGTCGTCGATTGGGCGCAGGGTCACCAGCACGAGGCGGCCGAGCATCTGCTGGGTGTGGCGGAAATCGTCGCTGTGACTGCAGCGACGGGGGCTGGGGTAGGGCTGGTAGCGCGCGGTTTCGCCCGCACGGCCTTCGTCGATCAGCTCGAACCTGTGGATGTGGCGGGCGACACGCGCTTGTGGGCGCATGACTTGAGCCACTACGAGGCTGATCCTGACCAGGCGGTATTGCAGGATGATGGCCTGTACACGCAGGGCACAAAGCGTTACCTGCGCATCGAGTCGCGCTTCTATCAAGTGCACAAACCGGATCCGCACGCCCCGTGGCGCCTCAAGCATCCTCTGCGCGCCGATGCCTTCGAGCCTGAACTGGTCAGCAATGGCGAGCGTTGCTGGCGCCTGCGCCTGGAGCGCCCGCTGGAATGGGATGACAGTGGCGCGATGCTGGACCGGCTGTGGCCAAGCGATCCGCCCCTGCAGGCGCCGCAGGTGCAACGGATTCTCCAGGTGTCGGGCGTGGACCGCGACGAACTGCGCGGGCTGTTGGTGGAAAACCGCCCAGTGCCGGCCAACTTGCGCGATACCCTTCGCCGCTTCGAAGGCGACGCGCGGCTCACGCGGTTCTTTGCCGGCTTGCAACAGACCCCTGCGCAGTTCACCGATGCTGCCATTCTCGACGGGTGCAAGCTTCATCCCGACATGCAGGGCCTGACTGATTCCCAGATGGCTACCGCGCTGCTCGAAGACCCGAGCCTGTGGCGGGGCCGCTTGCTCGATCACCTGGCTGCGCCCGTGCAGCTGGATGACGAAGTGCTCACGTTACTCAAACGGGATTTCCCCGGGCTCCCGGATGCCTATGCCCAAGCGACATTGCACGACTTGGCACCGACCGAGCTCGATATCGTCAAGGTTGAACAGCGCCTGCCCCTGGCGCTGGCCACCAAGGCGCGTTCGCTGCTGCAGCTGGCGCGGGTCAACCGTGCGGTGGAAGGGTTGTACCTGCAAGGTGCCTACAACGACGGTACGGGCGAGCTGGTGTTCGCCTTGCTGCGAAAGCTGCCCAAATGGCCTGCCCGGCTCAACCTCGAGCTGCGCAACGGCACGGAGAGCGGCCGGCTGTTGGCGCAACTGGACCCTCAGGGGCCAGCCGCTTCGCGCATCGTGCTGGTCAATCGCGCTGGCGGCTTCAGGTTGTACGACGCGCAGGGGCTGGAGCTCGATATCGAAGTCGAGGAACCGGGGAGCATCTTCGATGCATTGCTGGCGCTGCTCGACGCGACCGAGCGTACGGCGTTGGGCTTGGCGGCGGACGATGCCGCATTGCAGCTGCGCGACCAGCTGGCGGCCGGCCTGCCGGAGCCGCGCCAGAAACTGTTCAATTTACTCGGCTGGCGCAACGAAGCACCGTGGTGCAACCCGGGTTCGCGCCTGCCTGATGGCCGCGTGGGCTATGCGCTGGGTGGGCGGGCCGCAAGCCGGGAATATTCGGTCATAACCCTGCACGACCGTATTCGTGCGTTGTATCCGGCCTTCAACGAGGACCAGGTCGAAAGCTTCTTCCGGCGCCTGATGCAGGCGACGGAATCGCCTTTCGACCGCCTGATCGACCATGAACGCAACTATGCGCTGCTCGATGAGGCACTCAACCGCTGGGGCGCCAACACCACCGACCGCGCGCTGCGCAACCAGCAACAGCATTTCGCCAATCAACTGCGTCGGGCCTGGCGCCTGGAGGGTGAGGTCGAGGTGAGCCATGGCGGCAATCAAGGCACGATGCGCGTCAACCTCAGTGGCTGGCGCATCGTACTGCTACCCTCGCTGCCGGCGGCCGTGGACATGAGCCATGTGGGCGAGCTGGTGCTGGCTGGCATGGGGCTGGAAGAGGTGCCGGCCAACTTCCTGCGCTGCTTCCACCGCGTGCGTACCCTGGTACTGACCAACAACCGCCTGACAGCCTTGCCCTCGGGCCTTGTCCATCTGCGCGAGCTGCGTTCGCTGCGGTTGATGGCCAACCGAATTCGCATGAATGCACAGAGCCAGGCGGTGTTGTCGTCGTTGTCGCATCTGGAAGAGCTGGATATCAGTTTCAACCCGCTACGTTCGCTCAACTTGCGTTTCGAGCAGCTACCCCAGTTGCGCACGCTGCGCCTTGGCCGATGCCTGTTGCGCAGCATTCCCGAGGCTATCGAACACTGCGGCTTCCTGCAGATGGCCGACCTTAGCGACAACCAGATCGAAACCATTCCAGCCTCACTTCTACGCATGCCGTGGGCCTTCCGTACCCGGTTCAACCTGCTGCGCAATCCGATGTCCTTCCCCGAGCGTGAGCGTTTTTACGGCCTCGATGGCCATGGCGAGACAGCCACGCTGGCGCAGGCGAGCGATGATGCGCTGGCGCGGTGGGTGACTGAGCAGCCGGCCGATCGCCGCCAGGCACGCACGGCGCTTTGGCAACGGCTGCAGCAAGAGGAGGGCAGCAGTGGGCTCTACGAGCTGTTGCAGGCGTTGACCCAAGGCAGTGACTACAACAGAGAGCGTGATTACATCAGCGATCAGGTGTGGAACCTGCTCGGCGCCATTGACCAGGATGCAACCCTGCGCCAGCAGATCTTCGACAGCGCCGGCGAGACCTTGGGCTGCGTCGACAGCTCTGCCGAGCGCTTCAGCCGCCTGCAGATCCAGGCGCTGGCTTACGAGGCTGGCCAGCGCAGTACGGCCGCCGAAGCCGGCGCAGAGCTGCTCAATCTAGGGCGGCGCTTGTTCCGCCTGGAGGCACTGGACCGTTTTGCTTACTGGGCAGTTGAACAACGACGCGCGGCGCAGGGAATGGTCGATGACCTGGAGATCGTCCTCGGCTACCGCATCCACCTGGCCGACGCGCTGGACCTGCCTTGCCAGCCGCGCACCATGACCTTCAACACCCTGGCCGACATCACCCCGCAACGCCAGCAGGAGGCCTTGCAAGCGGTGCTCGCCGCGCAGACGCCCGAGGCAGTGGCGCAAAGCGTCTCGCGGCAAAGCTTCTGGACCGACCACCTGCGTGCACAACACCCAGCGCTGTTCGCGGCCGTTGCTGCCGATTTCGATGCCCGTGGCGAAGCGCTCGATGCACTGGCCGAGCGCTTGACCACCGAGGAGTACGTGAGCCGTTGGGATGCGCTGAAGACGGAGCGCGATAGCGTCGAGCATGAACTGTGCCTGTACCTGAGCCGGGAGGCGCTGAAGAAGGCCTAGCGGCCAAACCGCTCATCCAGATTGAACGCTTTGGCCATTGTCCGCGCGCGGCCTTGGCGTGACCATCGTCAGACCTTTGGTGCGATTCCAACAATAAGAAACCAGGAGTCTGACGATGCGCGATTACGCCGAGGCCGCCCGTTCGTTCGCCTATGCCGATGCCGTGGGCACGGCGCTGCAGGGCAACCTCAAGGGCCTCAATGCCTGTGTCGAATGCTGCGATCGCCATGTCGGCGAAGGCCGGGCCGCGCTGGTCTGGGAAGATCGCGACGGCAATGGCAAACGCTACAGTTTCGAGCAGCTGCAAGCCCTGGCCAGCCGTTTTGCCAATGTCCTCAAGGACCAGGGCGTAGGCGCGGGCGACCGCGTTGCCGGCCTGCTGCCACGTACCCCTGAACTGCTGGTGACCATCCTCGCCACCTGGCGCCTGGGCGCGGTGTACCAGCCGCTGTTCACCGCCTTCGGCCCCAAGGCCATCGAGCACCGCGTGGCGCAGTCCGGGGCCAAGGTGGTGGTCACCGACCGCGGCAATCGGCCCAAGCTCGATGAGCTGGCGGCCTGCCCGGTGCGCATCACGGTCAATGCGGCCGAGGGCGAGCTTGACTTCCAGCGCCTGCTCGATGCGGCAGCGCCCGAGTGCGAGGCGGTGCTGCGCAGCGGCGACGACCCGTTCCTGCTGATGTTCACCTCAGGCACCACCGGCCCGGCCAAGCCGCTTGAAGTGCCGCTGCGGGCCATCGTCGCATTCCAGGGCTACATGCGCGATGCCATCGACCTGCGGCCGGCGGACAATTTCTGGAACCTGGCCGACCCGGGCTGGGCCTACGGCCTCTACTACGCGGTCACAGGCCCGCTGTCGCTGGGCCATGCCACCACCTTCTACGATGGCCCGTTCAGCGTCGAGAGCTGCGCGCGGGTGATCGACAAGCTGGGCATCACCAACCTTGCCGGCTCGCCCACCGCGTACCGCCTGCTGATCGCTGCCGGGCGCGAATTCTCGGCGCCGATCCAGGGCCGCCTGCGGGTGGTCAGCAGTGCCGGTGAGCCGCTGAACCCGGAAGTGATCCGCTGGTTCGCCGACGAGCTGGGGGTGACCATCCACGACCACTATGGCCAGACCGAACTGGGCATGGTGCTGTGCAACCACCATGGCCTGCAGCACCCGCTGCACCTTGGCTCGGCGGGCTTCGCCATCCCCGGCCACCGCATCGTCGTGCTCGACGAGCAGGGCGCCGAGCTGCCCGCAGGCCAGCCAGGCATCCTCGCGGTGGACCGCGAACAGTCGCCGCTGTGCTGGTTCGGCGGCTACCAGGGTTTGCCGACCAAGAGCTTCGTCGGCAAGTACTACCTCAGTGGCGACACCGTCGAGCTCAACGCCGATGGCAGCATCAGTTTCGTCGGCCGCAGCGACGACGTGATCACCACCTCCGGCTACCGGGTTGGCCCGTTCGATGTGGAAAGCGCGCTGATCGAGCACCCGGCGGTGATCGAAGCGGCAGTGATCGGCAAGCCGGACCCGGAGCGCACCGAGCTGATCAAGGCCTTCGTCGTGCTCGCGGCCGGTGTCAGCGGCAGCGAGGCGCTGCAGGAAGCGCTGCGCCAGCATGTGCGCCAGCGCCTCTATGCCCATGCCTACCCAAGGGAAATCGAATTCGTCAGCGAGCTGCCCAAGACCCCCAGCGGCAAGCTGCAACGCTTCATCCTGCGCAATCAGGAAATCGCCCTACAACAAGCCGTGCTGGCCAACCGCGCCAGCGCCTGAAGGATACCTACCATGCACATAGCCAACAGCAATTTCATCGTCAGCGGCGCGGCCTCGGGCCTGGGCGCCGCCACTGCGCAGATGCTGGTCGAGGCCGGCGCCAAGGTCATGCTGGTCGACCTCAACGCCCAGGCGGTAGAGGCCAAGGCCCGCGAGCTTGGCGACAATGCACGCTTCGCCGTGGCCGACATCAGTGACGAACAGGCGGCCAAGGCGGCCGTGGACGCGGCCGTGGCCGCTTTCGGCAGCCTCCACGGGCTGGTCAACTGCGCCGGCATCGTCGGCGCCGAGAAGGTGCTGGGCAAGCAAGGCCCGCATGGGCTGGCCAGCTTCGCCAAGGTCATCAACGTCAACCTGATCGGCAGCTTCAACCTGCTGCGCCTGGCCGCCGCGGCCATGGCCGAAGGCGCCGCCAACGCCGAGGGCGAGCGCGGCGTGATCATCAACACCGCGTCGATCGCGGCCTACGACGGCCAGATCGGCCAGGCTGCCTACGCGGCCTCCAAAGGCGCCATCGCCAGCCTGACCTTGCCGACCGCCCGCGAGCTGGCGCGCTTCGGCATCCGAGTGATGACCATCGCCCCCGGCATCTTCGAAACCCCGATGATGGCCGGCATGACCCAGGAAGTGCGCGATTCGCTGGCCGCCGGCGTGCCGTTCCCGCCGCGCCTGGGGCGCCCGGGCGAATACGCGGCGCTGGCCCGCCACATCATCGAGAACAGCATGCTCAACGGCGAGGTGATCCGCCTCGACGGCGCACTGCGCATGGCAGCCAAGTAAGGAGAAACGAACATGACACTTGCCAACGACCCGATCGTCATCGTCAGCGCCGTGCGCACGCCCATGGGCGGGCTGCAGGGCGACCTCAAGAGCCTGACCGCGCCACAGCTGGGGGCGGCCGCCATTCGCGCCGCCGTCGAGCGCGCCGGCATCGATGCTGCCAGCGTCGAGCAGGTGCTGTTCGGCTGCGTGCTGCCGGCAGGCCTCGGCCAGGCCCCGGCACGCCAGGCCGCGCTGGGCGCAGGGCTGGGCAAGCACACCACCTGCACCACGCTGAACAAGATGTGCGGCTCGGGCATGCAGGCGGCGATCATGGCCCATGACCAACTGCTGGCCGGCAGCGCCGATGTGATCGTCGCCGGCGGCATGGAAAGCATGACCAACGCCCCCTACCTGCTGGACAAGGCCCGTGGCGGTTACCGCATGGGCCACGGCAAGATCCTCGACCACATGTTCCTCGATGGCCTGGAAGACGCCTACGACAAAGGCCGCCTGATGGGCACCTTCGCCGAAGACTGCGCCCAGGCCGGCAACTTCAGCCGCGAAGCCCAGGACCAGTTCGCCATCGCTTCGCTGACCCGCGCCCAGGCGGCGATCAGCGACGGCCGTTTCCGCGCCGAGATCGTCCCGGTGGAAGTCACCGAGGGCAAGCAAAAGCGCTTGGTCGAGGACGACGAGCAGCCGCCGAAAGCGCGCCTGGACAAGATCCCGCAGCTCAAGCCGGCCTTCCGTGAAGGCGGCAGCGTGACCGCGGCCAACTCCAGCTCGATCTCCGATGGCGCGGCGGCGCTGGTGCTGATGCGCCGCTCCGAAGCCGACAAGCGAGGCCTCAAGCCGCTGGCCGTGATCCATGGCCATGCCGCGTTCGCCGATGCCCCGGCACTGTTCCCCACCGCACCGATCGGCGCCATCGACAAACTGATGAAGCGCACTGGCTGGAACCTGGCTGAGGTCGACCTGTTCGAAATCAACGAAGCTTTCGCCGTGGTCACCCTGGCCGCCATGAAGCAGCTCGACCTGCCCCATGACAAGGTCAATATCCACGGCGGCGCCTGTGCCCTGGGCCACCCGATCGGCGCCTCGGGCGCGCGGATCTTGGTGACCCTGCTGTCGGCCCTGCGCCAGAACAACCTGCGCCGCGGCGTGGCAGCCATCTGCATCGGCGGTGGCGAGGCCACGGCCATGGCCGTCGAATGCCTGTACTGAGGTGCAACCATGCTGGTAACTGACGAGCAACAACAAATCGCCGACGCCGTGCGTGACTTTGCCCAGGAGCGGCTCAAGCCATTCGCCGAGCAATGGGACAAGGCCCACCGCTTCCCCAAGGAGGCCATCGAGGAGATGGCCGGCCTGGGCCTGTTCGGCATGCTGGTGCCGGAGCAGTACGGCGGCAGCGACACCGGCTACGTGGCCTACGCCATGGCCCTGGAGGAGATCGCCGCGGGCGATGGCGCCTGCTCGACCATCATGAGCGTGCACAACTCGGTGGGCTGCGTGCCGATTCTCAAGTTCGGCAGCGAGCAGCAGAAGCAGCAGTTTCTCGCGCCACTGGCCAGCGGCGCGATGCTCGGCGCCTTCGCCCTGACCGAGCCCCAGGCCGGCTCCGATGCCAGCAGCCTGAAAACCCGGGCTCGCCTGGAGGGCGACCACTACGTACTCAATGGCAGCAAGCAGTTCATCACCTCCGGGCAGAACGCCGGGGTGGTGATCGTCTTCGCCGTGACCGACCCGGACGCCGGCAAGCGCGGCATCAGCGCTTTCATCGTGCCGACCGACAGCCCGGGCTACCAGGTGGCGCGGGTCGAGGACAAGCTCGGCCAGCACGCCTCCGACACCTGCCAGATCGTCTTCGACAATGTGCAGGTGCCCGTGGCCAACCGCCTGGGCGAAGAGGGGCAGGGCTACAAGATCGCCCTGGCCAACCTGGAAGGTGGGCGCATCGGCATCGCCTCGCAGGCGGTGGGCATGGCCCGCGCCGCCTTCGAGGTGGCGCGTGACTACGCCCACGAGCGCCAGAGTTTCGGCAAGCCCTTGATCGAACACCAGGCCGTGGCCTTCCGCCTGGCCGACATGGCGACCAGGATTGCCGTGGCCCGGCAGATGGTGCTGCACGCCGCCGCGCTGCGCGACGCCGGGCGCCCGGCGTTGGTCGAGGCCTCGATGGCCAAGCTTTTCGCCTCGGAAATGGCCGAAAAGGTCTGTTCGGATGCCTTGCAGACGCTCGGCGGATATGGCTATCTGAGCGACTTCCCGCTGGAGCGGATCTACCGCGACGTGCGTGTCTGCCAGATTTACGAAGGCACCAGCGACATTCAGCGCATGGTCATTGCGCGCAATCTTTGAAGGAGCAGTCTGCATGGCATTCGAAACCATCCTGTTGGACATCCACGGCAAGGTCGGCCTGATCACCCTCAACCGCCCGCAGGCGCTCAATGCGCTGAACGCGCAGATCGTCGGCGAGATCAACCAGGCCCTGGACCAGCTGGAAAAGGACCCGAACATCGGCTGCGTGGTGCTGACCGGCTCCGCCAAGGCATTTGCCGCCGGCGCCGACATCAAGGAAATGGCCGAGCTGCAATACCCGCAGATCTACGTCGATGACCTGTTCAGCGATGCCGACCGGGTCGCCAACCGGCGCAAGCCGATCATCGCCGCGGTGTCTGGCTTTGCCCTGGGCGGTGGCTGCGAGCTGGCGATGATGTGCGACTTCATCCTCGCCGCCGACAACGCCAAGTTCGGCCAGCCGGAGATCAACCTGGGCGTGCTGCCGGGCATGGGCGGCACCCAGCGGCTGACCCGCGCGGTCGGCAAGGCCAAGGCCATGGAGCTGTGCCTGACCGGCCGCCTGATGGGCGCCGAGGAGGCCGAGCGTGCCGGCCTGGTGGCGCGCGTGGTGCCGCAGGCCGAGCTGCTCGAGGAAGCCTTGAAAGTGGCCGCGACCATTGCCAGCAAGTCGATCCCGATCAGCATGATGGTCAAGGAAAGCGTCAACCGCGCGTTCGAAGTCACCCTCAGCGAAGGGGTACGCTTCGAACGCCGGGTGTTCCATGCCGCGTTCTCCACCGAAGACCAGAAGGAAGGCATGGCCGCCTTCATCGGCAAGCGCGAGGCGCAGTTCAAGGACCGCTGAGGCTCAGCTGTCGAAGAAGTACTGCGTTGCCGCAGCCAGGTCGATCGGGCTGCGGTAGACCTCGATCTCGCGGCCATTGGCGTCCTTGCTCGAACGCCCACCGGCATAGCGCTGCTCGGCGGTTTTGAGGTGGCCGGCGGTATAGGCGGCCTGCTCGACCTCCCGGCTGGCGTAGTGAAAGTGGGCGTACCAGCGAGGGGTGCCCTGGTGGCTGATGGCGAATTCCTCCATAAAGTCGTCGCTGCGCCCGGCCACTTTTGCCAGCTGCCGCCTTGGGCCGGTGCGCTGGATCTCGACCTGCTGCTTGCCGAGCAGGAAACGCAACTCGGCCATCTTCGGTTTCTGCAGCAGCGCCACCCGTGTGCGCTGCTCGATGGCCTGCTTGGCCAGTGTCGCCGACAGGTCTTCGATGGCTTTGATGCTCAGGGCTGCATCGGCTTCGCCACTGCCTTCGTCGGTCTGATTGTCACGGGTCAGGCGCGCTTCGATGGCCGAACGATGGCGGTCCAGGCCTGCCTGGTGGTGCAGCAGAATGTCCTGGATATCGGCTGGCAAGTAGGCGTTGGCCTTCTTGCTTTGCATCAGCGCCAGATCCTGACGCGCGCTGGCCAGGCGCCGGGCACTTTCCCTTAGCAGCCCCTTGAGCTTGCCGGCTGGCAGGGCCGTGGGCAGGGTGCCTGCAGCCGGAGTGGCTACTGGCACCCACTGCTCGTGGTCGCGTTTGTAGCTGCAGGAGACCGAGTCCTGCTCGGCACCCGGGACGTCGACGATATCGGCATCGTCAGCACGCGGTTGCCCCAGCAGTAAGCCGTCGTCGCGGGTTTCGATCAGCCCGGGCAGTTGCCTGCTCAATTGCGAAACCGTGCTGCGTGCAGGCAGGTCGGGGTATTCGGCCAGTTCACTGGCAACGGCCTTGCGCAGGTCGTTGATGTCGTTGAGCAGCGGCTTGAGCGGCGCCGGCTCCGCCCCTGCTTCGAGCGCATCCTGCAAGGCTTGCAGGCGCGCCCGGGCGGTGGCCAGGTGTTGCGCGATGTTGGCCAGCAAGCGACGCCTGACCTCTTCGCTGTCGCTTGAGCGCTTGCTCAGTTGCTGTTGCTGGCCGATGGCAAGTTCGATGCTGTCCCAGGCGCGGTCGATCCAGAATTCGACGTTTTCGCTGGCCTCCAGGGAAATACGGTTGACGCAGGTTTCGATGCGTATGTAGCGCCAGAACAGGGGCGTCCAGTGGCTTTTCTGCTGCTCAACCCGCTGCAGCATGCTGCTGACATTGGGCAGGGACGGGCTGGCCAGCTTGCGCAACTGCTCATGCCCCTCGTTCAGGGCAATGGCGTTGTCGAACAGCTCGTCCACCACCGAGGTGAGAACGCCTAGGCGCTTTCGCAAAATGGCTTCGTCTTCAGGGGTGGCGTCGGCCTGGCGCTTGGCCATGTCGAGCAAGTGCGCACGCTCGGGCTTATATAGGCGCAGCAACAGGTCACGCACGTTCAATTGACAATCGAGGCGGTGGAACAGCGTGCCGGCGCGCAGGTTCTTGTAGTCGGGAAGGGGGGCTTGTGCATTCGCCTCATGCAGTCGCTCGACATGCTCGGCCACGAACGTCTCGAACGTCCGCAGCTTTTCCAGGCAACTGCGCAACACCCGCGCATCGTCCGAGCGCTGCCCCAGGGCGTGGACTTTGCGCACGGTGGGCAGTTGTTCGGTGATGCTTTTTGAGTCGTCCGCCACACGCTTGAGCAATTGTTCGGAGGTTTTCCGGCGTTCTTCCTGCAGTTTGGCGACTCGTTTCGACAGCGGCATGCCGCCGCGCAGGCGCAGCCTCAGGTCCAGTTGCCAGCGGTTTACCTCGTCGCGCCTGAGCCAGGGGCCGAGCGCCTGGTCGTCGCCCACGATGCGCAGCCGCTCGCTTTGTGGGTCGAGCTTGACCTTGAAGGTCTGGCCCTGCAGGCGAACCCATAGCTGGTCCTGATGCAGGAAAAGGCCGCGCATTGGCCCGGATGGGATTGGCGTGCCCAGCAGCGTGGGCGAAATGGCCACCTGCATGTGGGCGAGGGCCTTGGCCTGGTGGCTGTCGAGTTTGAGCGTGGGGTGCGTCCAGGCGAATTCGACCTGAGCCTCGCTCATGCCGGTGACCACCACGGGGGCTGGCAGCGCGGGTGCTGTCGGGGTGTGGGCCAGGGCAATATCCAGTGGATTCTGTTCGTCGAGGCGGGCCATTGCGTGGCTGAAGATCAGCAGGGCGACATTCACCAGCAGCTCGATCCACGCTGCGCTGCGATCGCCCGGCGGGTCGCTGTCATCGACCAGCTGCGCAAGGGCTGTTTCCATCTGCACCAGCCAGGCGGCTTCGGCGATCGGCCCTTCGACGAACGGCAGCACGCTGTTGAGCAACAGCCACCCCAGCGTCTCCCAACGTTGCCAGCGGGTTTCGTCGCTGCTGGCCGACTGGGCCTTGAAGTTGCGCAAGGTTTCCTCGACGCAGGCCTGGTAGATGGCAGGGGCGGCTTCGGCAACCGGTGTTTCGCGCGCCAGCGTCACCGGCGCCGGGGTGAACAACGGCACCGCCCAGTCGTCATCCAGCGGGTGGAACAGGTGCGGCTGCAGAAAGCCGCCATGGGCATAGATGCGCCGGTCCTCTTCAGGCAGGCGGTGCAGGATGTCGTCCTGCAGGTCGCCAGGCTCGCTGATGGCCACCAGTAACGCCAGGCGATCACTGAATTCCACGAGCGGTTCGCGGTGCAGCGGGCGGTATAACAGGCAGCACGCCGTGGCCGAGTCATCGTTTTCGATCAGCCAGGCATTGTGCGGATGGTCGGGCTGCGCATCGAGGCTGCGCAGCAGGCCGAGCGGGCGCAGTACCCAGTGGCTCTGGTCGTCGACCATGGGGGAGAACACGTGCTGCACGGCGGTCAGCGCTTGCAGGGTTGGCTTGTTGTGCTGCAGGTGATGGGTCATCACCTGTGCAGGCAGTTGCGTGCGCAGTTGTGCTGCGAGCCGCTGCTCGCGGGCGCTGCGTTGTTGCGGGTTATCGAGCAGCAGTGCTTGCAGCCGTTTGGGGTAGGTGGCGCCGATGTCGGCTTCGGTGATGAGCCTTTGCAGCGCCGCAGTGTCGAGCCAGCCTGGAATGGCTTGGCCATCGGTGGTCTCCAGGGTCACCCGGCCGGGTTTGAGCAGGCCCAGGTTGGCGATCGCCAGCTGCGCCAGGCTGAAGGTGACCGCTACGCTGGCGCCATCGCTGATGATCTGGCCGCCAACCGAGATGGCGGTGGCGGTGGTCTGGTGGTTGATCACCTGAACAGTGGCCGGATCCACTGGCGTGTCGGGGTGGTCGCGGCGGATCAGGCTGGTTAGGCGCTCGCAGGCGAAGGCCTGTGCGCTGGGTACGCCGTCCAGCCAACTCTTGCCTTCGGCTTCGGCACTGCTGCGTGCGACGTCGGTCAGCATGGTGCTGTACACGATCAGCGACCGAGGGTCGCCCTGGCGCACCCAGCCTGGCAACTGATCGAACAGTGCCGCGTGGGCGGCCTGGTCATTCACGCTGCACAGCTGTGTCAGGGAGGTCAGGCGGTCCAGCGCATCGGCGAGGCGTTCTGCGCTGTTCTGGTCATGAAATGCCGTAGCGGCCACTTCTATGCTTTCGAGCAACTCCTGCAGCAGGTTGAGCGCCAGGGCCTGGAACAGTGGGCGGTCTGGCGTGTTGATCTTCACCTGGGGCGGCGCACTGGCGAGGATGGCTGGCCAGTACTGGCGGATGGCCTCCAGCAGCCGTTCGCGGGAGGGGTAGGACAGCAAGCGGCCGGCCGGGGTGAACAGCAAGGTGAAGGGTGGGCGGCCGGACGCTTCGGCCCGTTCGATCAGCAGGGCGCTGGCAAGGCTTGGGTCCAGTTGCCAGTCGGCGGAAAAATTCGAGGCCAGCGTCTGCAGGGTTATGCCTTGGGCTGCACTGAGTTCGAGCAGGTCTTCAAGTTCCGCTGGCCCCTTGGAGAGTGCCTGCAGCGTGGCGTGGGCGGCTGGCACCCGATCGAGGGCGATGACTTGATCCGTGGCGCTGCGCAGCAACCCCTGCAGGTAGTGAGCGAACCACAGCCAGGGCGTTTCGCCGCTGCTGTCGGCCTCGCCCCAGTAATCGACGATGGCTTCGCAATACTTGTCGAGCAGCAGCGGGCCGCTGTCGTTGAGCAGTGCTTCGAGCTGGGGGAGGTCTATGGGTACAGGGAGGTCCGGGTCGATGGTCTGCGCCTTGCACACCACATCCTCGCCCGGGGTCAGGTTGAGCGTGGCGCGCATGCAAAACCGCTCCACCAGCACTTCGTACAGCGGGCGCACGTAGGCCACGCCCGGCACCGGGCCGAAACTGGCCAGTTGCAGGCTGGCCGGGTCTTGCGAGTTGCCCAGCTGATAGGCCGGCCACACCTCCAGCAGCAGCTGGTTGGCAACGTCGAACAAGGCCGGGCGGCGGAGGAATTTTCTGGCGACTGCGCAAGGCAGCCTGGGGCTGCGTGATGGATTTTGGGATGTCGGCATGATGGCACTCTCGGCTGGTGGCAAGGCCGCCATTGGGCCGTTCATGCAGCAGGGGCGGGGGCTACCGGGGTACTGCCCGGTATTCGTGCCGGCCCGGGCCATTGCTCCGATCAGGCGGGAAATGACGGGTGGCAGGGGGAAACCCGGTCATTTCGGTCATTTCCTTCTTTATTGGTGTTGCCCCTGGCGACGTGGCGCCTTAGACTGCCGCCCCCTGTAAAAGAGTGCCGGTTGGCGCTTGAAGAATTCCGTTGCCCAGGCCGAAGCCTGGGCGGCACCCGAATCGCCCAAATGCACATTTTTTCATAGAGAAATCGATGACCAAGGAACAGTTGCTGGCCATGTCGGCCGATGACTACATGAACGCTGATCAGCTGGCATTTTTCACTGCCTTGCTGCAGGCGATGAAAGTCGAAACCCATGAACGCATCGAGCTGAGCCGCGCCACCATCGAAGGCCTGGACACCCCGTCGGACCCTGCCGACGTGGCTTCGGTCGAAGAAGAGCGCAGCTGGCTGGTCAACGCCATTGATCGCGACCAGCGTCTGCTGCCGCAGCTCGAGATGGCCCTGGACCGTATCAGCGACGAGAGCTTTGGCTGGTGCGACGACAGCGGTGAGCCGATCGGCCTGAAGCGCCTGCTGATCAGCCCGACCACCAAGTACTGCATCGAAGCGCAGGAACGTCACGAGCAGCTCGACCGCCACCAGCGCCAGGTCTGACCGCGCGCGGTGTGCCAAGCCCCACGGAGCAGTCCGTGGGGCTTTTTGCGTTTCTTGTGCCTGGGGTTTATTGCTTGGCGTGTAACGCTGCTGTACCGCAATGCGCTGTTTATCCCCGCCTGGCGGGCGTATCATGACGACATCGTTAGGGTGCTAATTATATTCCGGAGGGAATGATGAATAGCCGAGTCGATGTGGCCGTGATGATCGGTACGGGTGTACCGGCAACGCTGCAGGCGTTGGGCAAGCGCATTTGCTGGGTGGTGCTGGTCAATGGCGAGCGCCGTGGTACGGCATTTGCCACTCGCGAAGAGGCGCTTGAGTGTCAGGCAGCCTGGTTGCAGCAATTGCACAAGGGCCACGCTGCTTGAGCCTCGATGAATAAATGCCTTTTAGCGCTCGACGGATTTCGGTGTTTTCGTGCATATTTAATCCCCGCTAATGCGCTCATGGATGCCGCGCCCGATCTGCCGGGGGTCTGCCGTATCCATCGCCTCTTTCTGGCGGATTTATTGTCAGGCATTACGCTATTCCGTTCAGGGAATAGGTCGAACGGCTGTACAAAGCCCATGTCTGACATGCGTGTGTAAGGATTCCTGCGTGCTGTATCGCTAGCAGGCACAGACGTTTCGCGCTTCGGTTCATTACTCTTTTTCGCCTATCGAATTGCAATGGCCGCACTTCACCGAGCCCGAGTGAGGGCGGATGTCACCGGTTTGAGGATTACTTCATTGGCAGTCAGTACACTGGATACCCACGCCTTGTTTGCACTTGGCGACTTGCGCGGTAAGTTGGCCAAGCTGTTTCAAGGCCGTTTCATATATGTCACCGAACAAAACCCCGAAGGCCTGTACATGGCCGAAATCGATACCGATAGCGCATTGGTTGTCGATGACAAGCAGCGCCTGGAGTTGAAGGTAGGGGATCATTTCCGTGCAGCCGTATTGCCCAGCCGCGAAGGCGGCAAGTTGGAAATGCGCTTTCGCGAGATCAAGCTCAATGTCTACGGCGTAGGCGACTATGCCTTTGTTTCGGTACCTGAAGGTGAGGGCATCGTCTTCCGTGAAGGCCAGGGCGTGATGCTGGTGTTCGCGGCCCAGCAGCAAGTGCAGGAAGGCTTGGGCAAGCTGCTCAAGGCGGTTACCGGCAAGGTCGCGAAATGGCGCAAGGGCGAACTGACCACTTTCAAGGCCAGTGAATGAGCGAGCCAGGCGAGGAAACCGGCAGCCGTGCCGCGTTTCATCGGCAGTACCAGGCGCAGGCGACAGCCCAGGCCGAAGCCCTGCTGGCTCGGCGTGAAGCGCTGCAAGGCGCCTGGTTGAGCTGGGTGGCCGCACAGTTGTACCAGCTTACCCCGCCGCCCTATGCGGCAATGGTGCGACGGGAGCTGCAGCGCCTCACCCAGCAGTGAGGCGAGCGTCACTCAGTTACCGCGATGGCCGCCGCTGCTGGTTTCATCGGGTACCGGCTCCTTGGCCATGCGCTTGCGAAACAGCGCTGCACGCGCCAGCAGCAGCGTGGTCACCGGTACGGTGATCGACAGCAGGATAGGTATCAGCCAGGCGTGCAGCACCGGGCTTTGCTTGAGCCACGAAAAATACAGGATCGACGCCAGCGCAACGCACCAGGCGCCGATGGTCGAGGCCAGCGCCGGCGGGTGCATGCGCTGGAAGTAGTCCTTCAGGCGCACCAGCCCGATCGCACCGACCAGGGCGAACAGGCTGCCAATCAACAGCAGTGCCGCCGTCACCAGCTCCAGCCAGAACGGCAGTTCAAGGGCCTGGCTCATTCGATCACCTCGCCGCGCAGCAGGAACTTGGCCAGGGCGAATGAGCCGACGAAGCCGAACAGTGCAATGAGCAGAGCGCCCTCGAAGTAGGTGTCACTGGCATAGCGAATGCCCAGCACCAGCATCATCAGCATGCCCAGGATGTACAGGTAGTCCAGTGCCAGCACCCGGTCCTGGGCGGACGGGCCGCGAAACACCCGGATCAGCGCCAGGCCCATGGCCAGGGCGAAGATGAACAGGCTGGCGAGGACTGCGTTGGCGAGCAGGCCTGTCATTCGAAAATCTCCATCAGCGGGCGTTCGTAAGTGTGTTTGAAGTGCTCGATGAAGGCCGCTTCGTCTTCCAGGTCGAACACGTGCAATAGCAGGACGCTGCGGTCCAGGGCCAGCTCGGACCAGACGGTGCCAGGCACCACGGTGGTGATCATCGACAGCGCGGCCAGGCCGTGGGCGTCGTGCAGGTCGAGCGGGATGTGCACGAACGCCGAGCGCGGCGCTTGCTTGCCGGCCCGCAGTACGCCACGGGCGACCAGCAGGTTGGACACGATCACATCGATACCGACGCGGGCGATCAGCTTGGCGATCACCAGCGGCCGGCGCACATGGGCGCGTTGTGGCCGCAATGGCGCCATCAGCAGCGGGGCCAGTACCGCCAATGCGGCGGCCAGCAGCACGTTGCCAGGGCTGACCGACAAGTTCATCAGCAACCACAAGCCGAACAGCGCGACGGACAGCAGCGGAGCAGGGAACAATCGGCTCATGGCTGCACCTGTTCGTCGAGGGTGGTCGGGCCCGGGATGGGGCGTGCAGCCATCACCGCTTCGATATAGCGCTCGGGCGTCTGCAGGCTGGCGGCGGTGTCCTGGGTGTAGCGCAGCAACGGCTCGGCCCTGAAGCTGAGGATGATGCACAGGCCCAGCAGGATCACGATCGGCAGGCATTCATAACGGCGCAAAACCGGCGAAGGCCGCTCTTCAGGCTTCCAGAAGCGCTGGATGCCCACGCGGCCGAAGGCAATCAGCGAGGCCATGCCCGACAGCACCAGCAAGGCCACCAGGCCCCAGCCCGCGGCAGGCAGCGGTTGCTCGGCGGCAACACCCAGCCC
Source organism: Pseudomonas faucium (assembly GCF_021602585.1). Classification (GTDB taxonomy): domain Bacteria; phylum Pseudomonadota; class Gammaproteobacteria; order Pseudomonadales; family Pseudomonadaceae; genus Aquipseudomonas; species Aquipseudomonas faucium. The sequence goes on along the minus strand of NZ_BQIP01000028.1, from coordinate 13,498 downwards.
TAGCGGGTTGAACAATGCGCTGATCAGGTTCAGTTTGCCGACGAAGCCCGACAGCGGCGGCATGCCGATGATCAGCAGGGCGCAGGCAATGAAGCTCAGGCCCAGGAAGGCCATCGTCCAGGGGATGATCTGCCCGATCACCGCCTTTTGCTCGTCGTCCAGGTTGATGCCCTTGGGCGGGTGCAAGGACTCGAGCGGCGACGGCATGGCGTCCTCTTCGTCATCCAGCGGCGCTTCGTTGGCCGAGCGCGAGCGCTCGACCAGCTCGGCGAGCAAAAACAGCGCGCACAGTGCCAGGGTCGAGTTCACCAGGTAGAACAGCGCCGCGCCGGTCAGGGCGGGCTGGGCGAAACCGATGGCGCCGAGCAGGGTGCCGGCGGAGACCAGGATGCTCAGAGCGGCCATGCGCTCCAGGCGCTGGGCTGCAAGTATCGACAGCGCCGCGACGGCCAGGGTGGCGAGGCCGCCATACACCAGCCATTGCCCGCCGAAATGCGCGGAGGCACCTGCCTGCCCGGAGAACAGCAGGGTCCACAAGCGCAGCACGGCATACAGGCCAACCTTGGTCATGATCGCGAACAGCGCGGCAACCGGTGCGCTGGCCGAGGCATAGGCCGGCACCAGCCAGAAGTTCAGTGGCCAGATCCCGGCCTTGACCAGGAACGCCATGGCCAGCACCGCGGCGCCGGCATGCAGCAGGCCGCGGTCGGCTTCCGGCACCAGCGGGATCTTCAACGCCAGGTCAGCCATGTTGAGCGTGCCGGTCACGCCATAGAGCATGGCGGCGCCGATCAGGAACAAGGAGGAGGCGAACAGGTTGATGGCGATGTAGTGCAGGCCTGCTCGCACCCGTGCCCGGCCCGAACCATGCAGCAACAGGCCATACGAGGCTGCCAGCAGTACCTCGAAGAACACGAACAGGTTGAACAGGTCGGCAGTGAGAAACGCCCCGTACAGGCCCATCAGCTGAATCTGGAACAAGGCATGGAAGCTGGCGCCCGCGCTATCCCAGCGGGCGCGGGCAAACAGCAATGCACTGAGGCCGATGACCCCGGTCAGGGTCAGCAGCAGTGCCGAAAGGTGGTCGAGCACCAGTACGATGCCGAACGGCGCTGGCCAGTTGCCCGGCAGGTAAACGCCAATCGACTCTGCCTGCCCCTGGGTGCGCACCCACAGCAGCAAGCTGACGGCGATGGCCAGGCCGGTGAAGGTCGACAGCAGGTTGAGGCGCCCCTTGAGCTGGCGATGCTTCTCGCCCAGCAGCAACATCAGCGCTGCGGTCAGCAGCGGCAACAGGATGGGCGCGACGATCAGTTGACTCATCCCTGTCATTCGTCACGCTCCCGGCCGTCCACATGGTCGGTGCCGGTGAGGCCGCGCGATGCCAGCAATACCACCAGGAACAACGCGGTCATGGCGAAGCTGATCACGATCGCGGTCAGCACCAGGGCCTGGGGCAGTGGGTCGGTGTAGTGCAGCAGGTCCTGGGTCACGCCCTCCTTGATGATCGGCTCCTTGCCGATGAACAGGCTGCCCATGCTGAAGATGAACAGGTTGACCCCATACGACAGCAGGCATAGGCCCATGATTACCTGGTAGGTGCGGGGGCGCAGGATCAACCACACCCCGGAGGCGGCCAGTACACCGATGGCGACTGCTATGACTTCTTCCATCAGGCGGCTCCTGCTTGGCTGGTTTTCGACGAATTGCCCGGGCGATAGGCGCGGACCGACTGGTGCGCCAGGGCAGTGAGGATCAGCAGGGTCGAGCCGACCACCACGGTGTACACGCCGATGTCGAAGAACAGCGCGCTGGCCACATGCACGTCGCCCAGCAGCGGCAGGTGCAGGTGGGCGGTGTGGGTGGTGAGGAACGGATAGCCCAGCAGCATGGCACCGACCCCGGTCAGGGTGGCGCACAGCAGCCCGGTGCCCATCCAGCGCAGCGGCCGCAGGCTCATCTGTGCCTCCACCCACTGGGTGCCGGCGACCATGTACTGCAGGATGAACGCCACCGACATCACCAGGCCTGCGACGAAACCGCCGCCTGGCTGGTTGTGGCCGCGCATGAACAGGTACATCGACACCAGCAGGGCGATCGGCAGCAGCAGGCGAACCAGCACCGCTGGCACCATCATGAAGCCCAGGGCGGTGTCGGTGGCATGGCGTGGGTTGATCAGGTCGGTGACCACGTCAGGAGCCAGCAGGCGCTGCTGGGAAGGCAGCTGCATGCTCTCCTTGGGTGGGCGGAAGCGGCGCAGCAGGGCGAACACGGTGAGTGCCACGGCCACCAGCACGGTAATCTCGCCGAGCGTGTCGAAACCGCGGAAGTCCACCAGCATCACATTGACCACGTTGGTGCCACCGCCTTGGGGCAGGGCCCGGCTCAGGTAGAACGAGGAGATGTCATTGGGCGTGGGCCGCGTCAGCATGGCGTAGGACAGCACGGCCATGCCGGCGCCGACCAGGATGGCCAGCACCAGGTCGCGCAAGCGCCGCACACGCGCCCGCTCAAGGCTCCCGGGCAAAGGCGAGACGCCTTCGATACGCCGTGGCAGCCAGCGCAGGCCGAGCAGGATCAGCACCGTGGTGACCACTTCCACCACAAGTTGGGTCAGGGCCAGGTCGGGTGCGGAGAACCAGACGAAAGTGATGCAGGTCATCAGGCCGCAGACGCTGACCATGATCAGTGCGGCCAGGCGGTGGTACTTGGCCTGGTAGGCAGCGCCGATGGCGCAGGCAATGGCAATCAGCCACAGCGCGACGAACACGCCGGAGCCCGGGATCTTGGGCCGGTCGCCCCAACTCAGGCCGCTGTACAGCATGGGCGTGAGGCCGGCGAGGAAGGCCGCCAGCACCAGCATGAACAGTTGCGACTGCAGGCGGCGGCTGGTCAGCAGCTTCTCGACCCGCCGGGCCAGCAGCATCAGGCGCACCTGGCCATGTTCGAACAGGCGCTTGCCATTGAAGCGCTCGATCAGCGGCGGGTTCGGGAAGCGCCCCAGGCGCAGCTGGTTGCGCAGCAGCAGGTAGAGCACGACGCCACCGCTCATGGCCACCAGACTCATGATCAGCGGGGCGTTCCAGCCGTGCCAGATGGCCAGGCTGTATTCCGGCAGGGTGCCGCCCACCACGGGCAGGGCGGCGGCGGCCAGCAGCGGGCCGACCGATTGTGCGGGGAAGATGCCGACCACCAGGCAGGTGAGCACCAGCAGCTCGACCGGCGCACGCATCCAGCGAGGGGGTTCATGCGGGGTGTGCGGCAAGTCCTGGGCGGGCGGGCCGAAGAACACATCGACCGTGAAGCGCAGGGCGTAGGCGACGCTGAAGGTGCCGGCGAGGGTGGCGATCACTGGCAGCGCGGCCTCGACCCAGGCGGTCGAGGAAATGAACACGGTCTCGGCGAAGAACATTTCCTTGGACAGGAAGCCGTTCATCAGCGGTACGCCCGCCATCGAGGCGCTGGCCACCATGGCCAGTGTCGCGGTGTAGGGCACCAGGCGGATCAGCCCGCTGAGGCGGCGGATGTCGCGGGTGCCGCTTTCGTGGTCGATGATGCCGGCGGCCATGAACAGCGAGGCCTTGAAGGTGGCATGGTTGAGGATGTGGAACACAGCGGCCACGGCGGCCAGCGGGCTGTTCAGGCCCAGCAGCAGGGTGATCAGGCCCAGGTGGCTGATGGTGGAATAGGCCAGCAGGCCCTTGAGGTCGTTCTGGAACATGGCCGCGAAGGCGCCCAGCAGCAGGGTCAGGGCGCCGGCGCCGCCGACGATCCAGAACCACTCCTCGCTGCCCGATAGCACCGGCCACAGCCGCGCGAGCAGGAACACCCCGGCCTTGACCATGGTCGCCGAGTGCAGGTAGGCAGAGACCGGCGTGGGCGCCGCCATGGCGTGGGGCAGCCAGAAATGGAAGGGGAACTGCGCGCTCTTGCTGAGCGCACCGAGCAGGATCAAGGGCAGCAGCACGGGATACAGCGCATGCTGGCGGATGACATCGCCAGCGGCCAGCACCTTGTCCAGGTCGTAGCTGCCGACCACATGGCCAAGCAGCAGCGCGCCCACCAGCAGGCACAGGCCGCCGGCCCCTGTGACCATCAGCGCCATGTAGGCGCCGCGGCGGGCATCGGCGCGGTGGTGCCAGTAGCCGATCAGCAGGAACGAGAACAGGCTGGTCAGCTCCCAGAAGAACACCAGCTGAATCAGGTTGCCGGAGATCACCAGGCCGAGCATGGCACCCATGAACGCCAGGAAGAAGGCGAAGAAGCGCGGCACCGGGTCTTGTGGCGACATGTAGTAGCGCGCATACAGCGACACCAGGCTACCGATGCCCAGCACCAGCAGCGAGAACAGCCAGGCGAAGCCGTCCATGCGCAGCACGAGGTTCAAGCCGAGGCTGGGCAGCCAGAGGAATTCTTCGCGGATGACGCCGCCGTCGGCGATCTGGGGGTACAGCAGTGCTACCTGGACCGTGCCGACCAGGGCCACGAGCCCCGTAAGGATGGACTCGGCATTACGTGCGTTGTGCGGCAGCACAGCTGCCAGGCAACTGCCCACGAACGGCAGAAGCAGTAGCACTATCAATGACATAGCGTTCTATTCTGGAAAGGTTTGCAAGGATCATACGTGCCGAGCAGGTGATCACCAACACGCAAGCTGTCGCAGAATCATACAAACATGGCGTGACAAGCCATTTTTTTATAACAGTTTTTTACAAAGCATAGCTGCAGTTGCGCGCTTTACCGGCCGGTTTCGTGTTCCTGATCGTGCGCTATCTCGACGGGTTCGCTGGCCTCGCGGGTGCGGCGCAGCTTCAATTCGCTCACCACCACGGCCACCACGATCAACACACCGCCCAGCAGCGCCACGCCGGGCAGGCGGTCGCCGGCGATGCGCCCGACAATCCCGGCCCACACCGGCTCCCCGGCGTAGATCAGGGTGGCGCGGGTTGGCGATACCGATTGCTGCGCCCAGTTCATCGCCACCTGGATCACCGCGCTCATGGCTCCCAGGCCGAGCGCGCTGAGCAGCAACAGCCAGGAGAAGTCGGGGAGGCGCTCCTGGGTCGGGACGATCATCAGGAACGCCAGCAACGAGGCGGTGGCCAGTTGCACCACGGTCACCCGGCGCACATCGACCTGGCCTGCGTAGCGGCTGATGAGGATGATCTCGCCGGCGATGGCCACGGCGCTGACCAGGGTGACCACTTCGCCTTCACTAAAATGCAGGGCGCCGCCCTGTGGCCCGGCCAGCAGCATCAGGCCGATGAACGCCAGGCAGATGCCGATGCTGGGCATCAGCCCTGGCCGGCGCCCCAGTACCAGCCACTGCAACAGTGGCACGAACGGCACGTAGAGCGCGGTGATGAACGCCGACTGGCTGCTGCTGATGGTCTGCAGGCCCATGGTCTGCAAGCCGTAGCCGAGCATGATGGTCACGCCGATCAGCACCCCGGCCTTGAGCTCGGTGAAGGTCAGCCCAGGCAGTGCCCGCGCCGACACCAGGCCGACGAACAAGGCCGCCGCGGCAAAGCGCAGGCCGACGAAGAACATCGGGCCGCTGACGGTCATGACGTTGTGCACCAGCAGGAAGGTGCCGCCCCACAGCATGGTGATGAACACCAGGACCATTTCGGCCTTGCTCAGGCGAAACGACAGGGAGGTCTTCGGGCTGCTGGTCGGTAGGCTCATGCGCTTGCACACTCAGAGGGGGGCGGCGCACAATCGGCGCAAAGTGGGCAGTATACTGCGCAACCTGGGTAAGTGAGCAATATAGTGCACAAAGAATCCACGCACCGCGCGTCGGTGCTGCAGCATGTCAGCTTCAACGTTCGCAGCCTGCGCAATGCCGCTGCCATGAGCCAGACCACGCTGGCCGAGCGCTCCGGGGTCAGCCGGCGCATGCTGGTGGCAATCGAGGCAGGCGAAAAGAATGTCAGCCTGACCACCCTGGACTTGATCGCCGAGGCCCTTGGGGTGGCGTTCAGTACGCTCATCCAGGCACCCGACCAGCGCGACCCCAGCCGTATCGACGAACTGGCCTGGGCAGGGGTGCACCCGCAGAGCAAGGCGGTGCTGCTGGCCAGCAGCGCGGCGCGGCGCGAGGTGGAAATCTGGGAGTGGACCCTGGCGCCAGGCGAATGCTACGTCAGCGAAGCCGACGCCGAGGGGTGGAGCGAGCAGATCTATGTGGCCGAAGGCCAGCTCACGCTGATCATCGAAGAGGCCGAGCACTGCCTGCAGGTCGGCCAGTTCCATGTGTTTGCCAGCAACTGCCGGTACGCGTATCGCAACGATAGCGCTGTGACCACGCGCTTCGTGCGCAACGTGGTGATCTGATCGCGACCTGTCATCGGTCCAGCAGCTCGTCCGTCTTCACCACCTTGGCATAGGCGAACGCCAGCGCGGCCATTGCCGAGGCATGGACGTCCGCCGCCGGCACCTGCTTGCCATCGAAGTCCAGCGCCAGGGTGGCGCAGGCATCATGCGCCACGGTGACGTCATAGCCGAGGTCGGCCGCGGCGCGGGTGGCAGCGTCGATGCACATGTGGCTCATGCTGCCGACGATGGTCAGGGCCTCGATGCCGTGCTGGTCCAGGGTGCCCTTGAGGGGTGTATCGCGAAACGCATTGACCTTGTGTTTGAGCACCACGGGTTCGCCCTCTTGGGGCTGCACCTTGCTGTGGATCGCCGCACCGGGCGATGCCGGCGCGAAGAAGGGGGCGTCGGCCGCTTCGAACTCATGGCGCACATGCACCACCAGGTCACCGCGCTGGCGCGCTGCGGCCAGCAGCCTTGCGGCATTGTCGGCGGCCTGTTCGGCGCCTTCGAGCGTCCATTTGCCGCCGGGGAAGTAATCGTTCTGGATGTCGATGATGATCAACGCCTGCTTGCTCATGCTGCCTCCTGTGGCGATCGTTGTGACCAGACGCTAGTTATAGGTGCTGCAGCGCTGTACTGCCGGGAAATAGCGCGCAATCACGGCGCGGGTGGATGCGGCCCAGGGCCCGCTTCGGCCAGGTGATCCTGGCGGTTACGCAGCGGGCACTCCTTCAGCGATAGGCAGCCGCAGCCAATGCAGCCGTCCAGCTGGTCGCGCAACATCACCATCTCATCGATGCGTCGGCTGAGGTCCTCACGCCAGCGCGCCGATAACCGCTGCCAGTCTTCGGCGGTCGGGGTGTGGTGGCTGGGCAGCGTGGCGAGGGCCGTGGCGATCTCGGCCAGCGGGATGCCCAGGCGCTGGGCCATCTTGATCACCGCCACGCGGCGCAGCATGGCACGCGGGTAGCGACGTTGGTTGCCCGTGTTGCGGCTGCTGTGGATCAGGCCTTTGGTTTCATAGAAGTGCAGGGCGGTAACGGCCACGCCGCTGCGGGCGGCCAGTTGGCCGACGCTCAGTTGGGTGTCCTGCGCTGTCGAGGTGGGGCGTGGCATGCGCAAAAAGCTCTTGACCTTGAGTTAACTGGAGGTTTTACCCTGCTGGCCATCGCGCTGCAAGCGTCCGAAGCAAGGAGACTGACCATGACGGCCACGCCGCATGCTTTGTGGTTTACCCAGATGATCGAATATGAAGTGCCGGTTTCGCGCCAGGCCGCATTGGCCCAGGCCCTGGTCACGCGCAGCGAGGAATTGGCTTTGCGTTGCGAAGGGCTGCAGGGGGTTAGCGTGCAGGCCAGCGATGACGGCAGCCGGGTGCTGCAGTACTTGCAGTGGCAGTCGCGCCAGGCGTGGGCGACGGCGGCACAAAGCTTTGCTCAAGAGCCGTTTCTCGACCTGCTCAGCCAGCACCAGGCGCGGGGTGTCAACTTTACCGCCTACCAGGCGCTACGCAGCCTGGTGCGCGGCGCCGACGGCGGCCTGCATTGCCAGGTGGGCGAGCGTCAGGCGTACCACGGTGCGTAGTGCGGGTAGCGGTCCAGGCGCGCACCGATCACCATCTCGCTGATCCAGGCGGCCAGGATCGAGCTGTAGGCCTTCTGGCTTTCTTCGCTGGAGAGCGCGTGGTCGGCACCGTCGACGATGCGGTGGGTCAGCGAATGGGCGCCGATGAACGCCGAGCGATAGCTCATCAGCGTGGTGTGCGGCACATAGTCGTCCTGCTCGGATTCGACCAGTAGCACATCGCCGGCGAATTCCGCGCAGGCGGCCAGCGCCCGGTTGTCGGCCGGGCCGAGCGGGCGCTGGCGGTAGGCGTTGAGGCGCTGGCGATCGAGGGCTTGCTTGGGGGTGTCCCATTGGTCATCCCAGTACATCGCCGGTACCCGCAACGCCAGCCATTTCACCGGGCGTTGCAGGGTCAGCAAGGTGGCCAGGTAGCCGCCATAACTGCTGCCGATGATGGCGATGGCATTGCTGTCCACGGCGGGGTGATTGGCCAGGCAGTCATAGGCGGCCAACAGGTCCTTGAGATTTTGTTCACGGGTTACCGTCAGCCGCTGGTTCTCGGTCTTCTCATGGCCGCGCAGGTCGAAGGTCATGCATACGCAACCCAGCCCGGTGATGTGCCGGGCGCGAGCCAGGTCACGCTGCTGGCTGCCGCCCCAGCCGTGGACGAAGAGGATGCCGGGCATCTTGCTGCCGGGGCTGACCAACGTACCGGCTATGCTGCCGTTGTCCACCTGCAGCTCTACGCTTTCACTCTGAATGGTCATGCTCGCGAATCCGCGCGAATTTGCTGAGTTGTCCGAGTTCACTGTCGTTTCCTTGATAGAAGAGGGTGGCATCGGCGGGCAGGTCGTGGCTGCCGAACACTTCATGGGTGGAGGCGCGCAGCCGTTGCAGGGCGGGGTCGCTGGCAAATGCCTGCAGCGCCAGCAGTTCGGCGCTGCTGGCGCCACCCGGGCGCCAGGATTGTTCGAGCACGCCGCTGCGCAGGTGGCCCTGGGCATTGCTGCCGCGAGCGATGTCATAGTTGCGCCGCGATGCAATGAAGCCTGGGAAGTGCAGCTCCGCCGCCTGCTCGTAGATGATGGCCTGGTTGATCGCCAGGCGCAGATGATCTTCCAGGGGCAGCTGCAGCAAGGCTTGGTAGTCGCCACGCACCACTAACAGGTCGGAGCCTGCGTAGACTTCGGTGCCCTGGTGGTCGTGGGTCAATTGCTGGGTGCCGTGGTAGCTGCAGGTTATGCCAGCAACGCGGACCTGGCCGACACTGAATGTCTGCACATCACTCAGGTCTTCTTCCAGCACCAGGCCCCAGAGGGCCAGGTCCTGGTCATCGAGGTCGGCCAGCAGCGGCTCCAGTTGCTCCGCTTGGGTGATCACTTTCTGCCCGCGCCCGGCACAGGCCAGCACCGGCTTGAACCGAACGGGGCCATCGAGCAATAGCAACTGCGCTGCGCGGCGGGCGTCGGCTTTACTGAAGACGGTGTAGCCGCGCAGCAGGGCGTCACTGGCCTGCTGGGCGAAGGTATCGGTCCAGCCGGGAGGAAACATGGCGTTGGCAGGCAGCGGGTGGGAAATTGCCTTGGTGGCCATGTAGGGATGGCTCACCAGGCCGCCAAACAGGTCCTGTTCGCTGCGGATGCCCATCGGTGCGTAGCGGGCCGGGTCGATCAGGGTTTCGGTGGGCAGGTAATAGAAGTTGTCCGCAGCACTGGGCGTTTGCACGTTGTGCGCGGTTGCACAGCCCAGCAACTGGGCCAGGCCGGCAGCGAGCTTGAGGTGTACGGCGCGCTCGTGCTCCGGGGTGTGTTCGCGGGTGTCGAGCAGCACGACGGCAGTCTTCGGGTCGCAGGCGCTGGGCATGGGCATCGACCTGTCTGCAGGGAATGTACTGGTTGTGAAGCTTGTGCCTGCGGGAAGTTCAGCCGCAGTCGATCGAAGGTAGGGGCGTTGCACACGGGCGTTGCCTGGGCCTGGATGATTGCAGCGCTGGGATGGCTGCTCCATTATCGACATCCTGGATCAACCAAGATGTGTCCGCAGGAGTGCGCATGAACGTTCAGACCACGATAGAGCAGAGTGTGCCGCAGCGCCTGGCGCGCGTGCGCGAAGTGATGGCCGAGGCGGGTATGGATGCCCTGCTGGTGCCCTCGGCAGATCCGCATCTTTCCGAATACATGCCGGGCTACTGGCAAGGGCGCCGCTGGTTGTCGGGGTTCGAAGGTTCGGTCGGCACGCTGGTGGTCACGGCGGATTTTGCCGGGCTGTGGGCCGACAGCCGCTACTGGGAGCAAGCCGAGAAAGAGTTGGCGGGCAGTGGCATCGAGCTGATGAAGCTGCAGCCGGGCAAGCCGGGTGCGCTGGAGTGGCTGGGTGATAACGTCGTCGCTGGCGGCGCCGTGGCCGTGGATGGCGCGGTGATGGCCCTGGCTTCGGCGCGTCAGCTCGAAGAGCGCCTGAGCGCTCGTGGGGTGCGGCTGGTGACTGACCTTGACGTGCTGGGCAAGGTCTGGGAAGGGCGCCCGGCATTGCCAGGCAACCCGGTGTACCAACACCTGCCGCCCCATGCCACGGTGAGCCGTGCCGAAAAGCTGGCCCAGCTGCGCAGCACCTTGAAGGAGAAGGGGGTTGATTGGCATTTCCTGGCCACCCTCGATGACATCGCCTGGCTGTTCAACTTGCGTGGCAGCGATGTGTCCTACAACCCGGTGTTTGTCTCCTTTGCGCTGATCAGCCAGGAACAAGCCATTCTCTTCGTGGGTGCCGAAAAGCTCGATGATCACTTGCGCCATGTGCTGGAGGTGGACGGCATCGAGGTGCGTGACTACCCGCAGGTGCAGCAGGCGCTAGCAGGTTTGGCTGCAGGCAGCCGGCTGCTGGTCGACCCTGCTCGGGTGACGTGCGGCCTGTTGAAGAACCTGGACGGCCAGGTGCAGTTGGTCGAAGGGCTGAACCCGACCACCTTGAGCAAATCACGCAAGGGGGCCGAAGAGCTGGTGCATATCCGCCGGGTCATGGAGCAGGATGGCGCGGCTTTGTGCGAATTCTTCGCCTGGTTCGAGGCGCATCTGGGCAAGGAGGTCATCACCGAGCTGACCATCGATGAGCAATTGAGCGCTGCACGAGCGCGTCGGCCCGATTTCGTCTCGCTGAGCTTCTCCACCATTGCCGCCTTCAATGGCAATGGCGCGATGCCGCATTATCGGGCGACCGAGCAATCCCATGCAGTAATCGAGGGGGATGGCTTGCTGTTGATCGATTCGGGCGGGCAATACCTGGGCGGTACTACCGATATCACCCGGATGGTCCCGGTGGGTACGCCGAGCCTTGCGCAGAAGCAGGACTGCACGCGCGTGCTCAAGGGGGTGATTGCCCTGTCACGGGCTACCTTCCCCCGCGGCATTCTCTCGCCGCTGCTCGATGCCATCGCGCGTGCGCCGATCTGGGCAGACCAGGTCGACTATGGCCACGGGACCGGCCATGGCGTGGGCTATTTCATGAACGTGCACGAAGGGCCGCAGGTCATCGCCTACCAGGCGGCAACCACCCCGCAGACAGCCATGCAGGTCGGGATGATCAGCTCGATCGAGCCCGGCACCTATCGCCCGGGTGCCTGGGGGGTACGTATCGAGAACCTGGTGGTGAACCGCGAAGCCGGCAACAGTGCGTTCGGCGACTTCCTGAACTTCGAAACCTTGACGTTGTGCCCCATCGATACCCGCTGCCTGCTGCCGGAACGGCTGACCCAGGAAGAGCTGGGCTGGCTCAACGATTATCACGCAACCGTGCGCGAACGTATTGCGCCATTGCTCAAGGGCAACGCACTGGCCTGGCTGCAGGCGCGTACTGCGCCGTTGTAAGAGGGCGGGAGGCTATTAAAAAGGGCAGCTCATGGGCTGCCCTTCTTTATTACTTGCAGATGACGATCATGCTGCGGCTGGTGTAGCCGGCAGGGTTGATGCCAAACAGGTAGTCACCCGGTTCTTCGTCGGTGTCCCCCGAGCGCGCAACGACCTTGTAGCCGCGCTTGCTGCAGGAGGTGGCCGCTTTGCTGTAGCACTTGTCCCACGACGAGGAGAGGCCGGAGCAGTTGATATGCAGGCCCTTTTTCCCCTGTTTGACCTCAGTCTTCGCCGTCGCGGCGCATCCAGCAATGGCCAAAACGGCCAGGATGAGCAAAATACGTTTCATTCCTGTCCTTAAATGCAGGGTTGGCTTTGTGCCTTACCCTTCGGTTATCGCTGCGTTTCTTCCTGAATTCCCCGGCATCCGTGCGCATACAAGTAGATAGCGTGAAGATTATGCTTTTGTGACAGCTTAATCAGCGAGGCGGGGCGCCACAATGGCTAATGCCGTCACAAATGCAAAGTTTTCTCAAATCAGTCCGCGGCTACTGCTGGTGTGCTGTCGCGGCGCATCGAAAGCGTAGCGCCTACAGAGGCCGCAATGATGGCAAGAATGGCCAGCCATTGGCTTACGCTCAGTACCTCGCCCAGGAACAATAGTCCGGAAAGTGCCCCGATTGCAGGTTCGACGCTCATCAGGGTGCCGAAGGTGCGTGCGGGCATGCGGGTCAGGGCAACCATTTCCAGGCTGTAAGGCAAGGCGGTCGAGAGGACAGCCACGCCCAGCGCCAAGGGAATGAGCGCGGGTGTGAGCAACGCGCTGCCAGCATGGACGATGCCGATGGGGGCCACGAACAGGGCCGCGACCACGACGCCCAGTGCCGCGCTCTGAATGCCATGTTCGGCGCCGGCACGTTGGCCAAAGAGGATGTACAGCGCCCAGCAGACTCCTGCCCCCAGTGCATAACCAACGCCTGTCAGGTCCAGGGGCTGGCCGCTGTCGCCGATTGGAATCAGCAGCAGCAGGCCGGCAACGGCCAGGCCAATCCAGAGAAAATCAATAGCCCGTCGCGAGGCGAACAGGGCCACGGCCAACGGGCCGGTGAATTCCAGGGCTACGGCGATACCCAGCGGGGTGGTCTGCAGAGCCATATAGAAGAGGAAGTTCATGCCGCCCAACGCCATGCCATAGATGACCACGTTGCGCAGGGTGCTGGCGGTCATGCGCACGCGCCATGGGCGCAGTATCGCCAGCATGATGATGCTGGCGAATACCAGGCGCAGGGTGGTGGTGCCCTGTGCGCCAACGATGGGGAACATGCTTTTTGCCAATGAGGCGCCGGATTGAATCGATGCCATGGCGATCAGCAGCAAGCCGACAGGGAAGAGCATGGCGGCCAGGCTGCGAGGCTGGGTGTTCATTTGTGGAAGGGAATCCTTAGAGGGGTGGGGCTGTGTGAGCACTATAGTGCGCAAATGCTGGGTAGCGGTGCAAGGTGCAAAGGGGGCGCACTTTCAAATAAATGAACGGCAGGGGTTGACGGGCTTTCGAATCCCCTTATAATGCGCCCCACTTCCAGCGTAGTCGGAACGAGAAACTCCTTGAGATTCAATGAGTTACTTAGTCCAGGTAGTGCTGGAGGTGCTTCGATCGTCTGATCGATAGCGGTTGAAAAGGTGGTTGACAGCGCTTCTAAACGCTGTATGATTCGCCTCCCGCTACGAGAGATCGCAGCGAGCCAAGTGTTTGAAGCTAAACGAGTTTCTCG
>NZ_BQIP01000027.1 GCF_021602585.1 Pseudomonas faucium | reverse complement strand
CCGCCCAGCTGCTGCTGGACCTTGCCCATGATCGAGGACACTACCGGGCACACCGTGGTGCAGCTGGTGTAGATGAAGCCCATGACCACCAGGTGCTCGCCGACCAGGTCGTGTTCCAGGCGCACCGGCATGCCGTCCTGGTTGAGCAGCGAGACATCGGCAAAGCGCACGCTGGCCTTTTCCTGGCGGGCCGCCGGCGGTGGCGGTGGCTCGCCTGCGCCATCATGCGCGTGGCCAGCATGGGCCAGGGCGAAGTGGCTGGTCAGGGCCAGGCTCAGGAGCAGCAGCTTGCAGGAATGCTTGGCGTTCATCGCACAGCCCTCACGTCGGTCTGGGAAGCGGTAGCGGCTGCGGCTGGCAACACCCGCAGGCTGGTGTAGTTTTCTTCGGCGAACGTGCGCCCGAGCGAGGGCGACTGCACGTGCAGGTACCAGGCGCCGGGCTCGGGCAGCGTCAACCAAACCTGGTACACGCCCTCGCCCACTTCGCTGAGCGGCAGGTTGCGCGGCATCGACGACGGCGCCAGGAAGTAGCGCAGGGTCAGGTCGTTCAGGCCCTGGCGCGGGCGGCCGTCGTCACCGACGATGCGCACCGTGGCGGTGAACGCACGGTTCTGCGCCAACGGCTGGTCCAGGCCGATGAACTCGGCATGCGCGCCCTTGCGCCTGCTGGCGTCGGGCGCTGCCGCCACCTGGGTGCTGAAGCAATGGATGATCTGTGGCTGATTGAGCAGAAAGGCCACATCGAAGGTGCCGGCTGCCGGCATCTTCACCGTCGAGCCGTACACCCCGGGCGCCAGCTCGCGCAGGCTGCGGTCGATGACCAGCGCCGCGCGGGCCTGGTGGCCGCGGTTGTTGTAGCCGGACATCGGCGCGTTCATGCCTTCGGCGTAGAAGTAGGTGGTGTTGTCCACCGGGTTGACCACGAACACCGAGTTGTCGTCGCGCGACACCGACAAGCCCTGGGCCAGCGGCAGGTCACCGGCCTGGCGCGGCGCCGCGGGGCCGGCCTCGAAGCCCTGGACGATCGGCTGGCGGCCTTGGCCCAGGCTGCCCAGGTTGATCATGCTGACCTTCGAGGAGGCCAGGCCGCGCACGTAGGCATAGCCCTTGGTGAAGGTCAGCTGGTACGGCTCGGCGGCGACCGGGATGCGGTGGATCAACTGGTCGGTGCTGGCGTCGATCACCAGCGCCTGGTTTTCCAGGGTATTGAGCACGATGCCAAAGCGCCCGTCGCTGCTAAAACGCATCGGCCCCAGGCCCTGCTCGGCCTTGACCGTGTGGCGCAGCTGGTGGCTGCGGGCATCGTATACGCGCACGGTGCCCTCCTCGCCATCGCTGACGTACACCGCCTGGGACAGCGCCGAATAGGCCACGGCCAGCGGGTGCGGGCCTACCTCCAGGGTCTTGGCCAGGCGCATTTGGGCAATGTCGATGATGCTCAGGGTGCCGCCGTCGCGGTTGCTGACGAAGGCATAGCGCGAGTCGGCGCTGAAGGCGATCTCGTGGTGCCCGGAGCCGGTGGCGAAGCTTTTCAGGGTGCTGCGGCTGGGCACGTCGATCACCGTCACCCCGCCTTTGGCCGGGTCCTGGCTGTTGTTGCCGACCCACAGCCGGCGCTGGTCCGGCTGCAGGGCCACGCGCAGCGGCTGCTCGCCGGCATCCAGGCTGGCCACGCGGGTGAAGGTCTCGGTGTCGATCACCACGACGTTGCCGCGTTCGGGGACCGACACGAACACCTGCTTGTCGTCGCCGGTGGCCACCCAGTCCATGGGCCGCCCAGGCAGGTCGATGCGGGCCAGGGTGCTGGTCACCCCGCCCACCGACACGGTCGGGTCGATCACGGTGAGGCTGGCGTCCTTGTTCAGCACCAGCAGGAAGTAGCTGTTCAGGTCCAGCAGCGGCCGTGCGCCGATGCTGCTTTTGAGAAACAGCGCAACGCGCGCCTTGCAGCTCTGCTCGCGGCTGGCCTCCACCGGGGCCGACTGCGCCGGGTCGATCCACGCCCCCGGCGCCATGCCCGACAGCGGCTGGCCGCTGCTCTGGTCGGTGAGCTTGAAGCGAATGTTGGCGAACGTGCCCTCGCGCAGCTCGCCGCCGGCCAGCGGCCGCGCCTCGAACTCCACGGTCACGCCGTCGCGGCTGAGCCGGTGCAGCCCCTGCGGGTCGGCATTGTCCTGCAGCAGCTCGCGGGGGTCGCACCAGAGCTTTTCATAGGCCACGCCCAGGCCAATCAGGCCGCTGGCCAATGCCAACCCAAGATACGCCGGGCGGATCTTCTTGATGTTCATTGCACGTGCGCCCCCTCTTGCTTACTGCGCCGGGGCCGTTGCCGGCGGCGCGTCATTGGTCACCCGCAAGATCCCCCACAGCCCCGAGAGGTTGCCGTAGGCGGCATAGTCGCGGAACAGGTAGTCGCCCGGCACGGCGTTGACGCCCCCGGCGCTTGGCAGCATGAAGCTGAAGTGCGCTGCCGGCAGCACGCTCTCCTGGGCGCCGATGTACATGGCCATCGGGTTGTTGCCAAAGCGCACCGAGCCGATGCCTGGCAGGTTCATGGGGTAGCCGTCGAGGTCATTCTTCTCGGCCAGGAAGTTGTGCAGCGGCCACAGGTGGCCATCGAGCTGGTAGGTCATGCCGCGGCTGCCACCACTGGGCATGACGATGTGGTTGCGCACCGGCTGGCCCGGCTTGGCGTACAGCACCGGGGTCAGCGGGTCGCCGCCGACCAGGGCGTTGGCGTAGGCCATGTGGGCATTGGGAATGTCGGCAAAGCCCAGGCCATCGGCGTGGCCGAACGGCGAATCCGGGGCCATGCCAAAGCGCAGCCACAGCGGCTCGGTCTTGTAGTTGACGGCCATGTTGCCGTTGTCCTGCGGGTCGGCTGCCGCGCCGTTGCCTTCGGTGTTGATGCCCTCCACCGGGCGGCCATCGGCCCAGCGCATGTTCAGCGCCCGCTGCCAGACGGTGACGAAGTCGCGGTAGTCGGGCTGGCCTGCGACCTTCACCGTGGCCTGGGCGCGGCTGGCGTTGTCTTCGGCCCAGGTGGCGGTCTGCGGCAGGATGCTCATGGCGCCCACCAGGCCTTTTTGCGGTTGCTTGATGAAGTCCGACGGGGTCAGGTTGAGGCCGCCGAACTCGATGGCCGTGGTGTTGATGTTGTCCACCGTGCGGCCCAGTTGCAGGGCCGGCTTGCCTTCACGCTCCAGGTGCCCGGCGTAGTACTGGTACACCTTGCTTGGGTAAGCGCCGCTGTTGCCGGCCCGGGGCGGTACGGTCTGCACCGGGTTGAGGCCGACGTTGGCGCCGTCGGACTTGGTGATGTCGTAGGCCAGCAGTTGCGCGTGCAGGCCCACGTGGCTGGAGGGGCGCATCAGGTTGTTGGCAAAGGCGGTGGCGCCTTCGCTGTCGAAGCGGTCACGCTTGACCACGTTGTGCATCACGGCGGTGCTGGGCAGGTCTGGCATCAGCAGCGGCAGGCGGTTCTCCAGGGTGATGCTGATGCAGTCGCCGGCGTTGGCGCGCAGGATCAAGGGCTCCACCGGCACCCCTGGCTTGAGCTTGCCGGTGCTGGGGTCGAGGTCGGCCTTGCGCACGTAGAGCACGGCGGTCGGGTCGTGCAGTGGCGCGCTGTGGCCACCGAGGGTGAAGGTTTCGCCGTCCTCGGGGTCGACGCCGCTGACCTGCGCGATGCGGGTGTGGCGGTTGTTGAACACCAAAGTGCCGCCGTTGGCCTTGAGCGGGCCGCCGACATGCTGGCCGTTGCCGGCCGGGTCGGTGATGCTGACACCGTTGCGGTTCTCGAGGATGTCGTTGGCCAGCGCCGCGACCACTTCGTAGCTGCGCTTGACCGTGGTGCGGGTGCCGACCCCGTTGGGGTTGGCCGTGGTTTTCGGGCAGATGCCGTCGAAGTTCACGGTGTTGCGCATGGCCACCGGCTGCGGGTTGTTGGGCAGCGGGTAGAGGTCGGGGCGCTGCGCGGTGTAGTTGCGCATGATGCCCCAGATGCCGTTCCAGTAGCCTTCCAGGGCCGCATCCAGCGAATACAGGTAGTCGCCGTTGGTGGCCGCGGAACTGGAGATCATCGACACCGGCGCCATGAAGCCCAGCTGCTCGGAGATGCCGATCATCTGCGACGACTTCCAGCCCGAGTTGGAGCTGTTGCCAAAGCCGGTGCCGTTCTGCAGCCACTTGACCCCATGCAGGGTGACGTTGTGCTCCTCTTCATGGCCGCCGGCGTGCATGCGCAGGCGCACGTTGTCGCCGGAGTAGGTGCGCAGCATCGGGGTGAACGGGTCGCCCGGCTCGCTGCCGCCCTGGTTGATGTGCGGCGGGAACAGCGTGGTGCCGCCGGTGGGGCCGACCGCCGAGGTGATCGCCGTGGGCGCCAGGTTCATCGCCGGGATGGCGCGGTCGGTGCGGGTCTGCAGGGCATAGCTGAGGTCGCCGCCCAGGCCGTCGGCCTGCATGCCGCGCTTGCCGTCGGGGCCGACCTTGTTGGGGTCGAACACGCGCAGGGCCAGCGGCTCGTTGCGGTAGTTGACGACGAACATGCCGGGGTCATCGACCGAGATCGCCTGCGGGCATGGCCGGCTCGGGCAGCCTGGGTTGAGGCCGCCGCGCTCCTCGACGATGGCCTCGAGCAGGTTCGACGCCTTGCCGCGCACCGGTGGGTTGATGGCGTAGCGGAAGCTGTCGGCGGTGGCCGGGTAGGCCTGCGCGTTGGGCACGCCATCGGGGCCGGCGCCCACGTACACGCCGGCTTCATAGGCATGCTGGAAGTCGCTGTATTCCAGGAAGAACTCGCGGTAGCTGTCGTTCTTGCCGTCGCCGTCATGGTCGCCCGTGGCGATCACCGCCTGCCACGAGGTCGGGCCGCCGTCCTGGCGGATGGCCGGGTTGTACAGCGGCTCGCCGGTTTCGGCGTGGTACCAGGTGGAGCCGGCAGGCTCGGCCAGCACGGTGGCGTACAGGCCCAGTTGCTGGTGGGTGGATGGGCCGAGGTGGTCGTGGGTGAAGATGGTGCCCAGGCCACGGTCGACGTTGTACACGTTGATCAGCGGGTCGGCGAACCAGCGCTGCATGGCGGTGCGCGCACCGAGCCAGTCGGCCCGGCCGAAGCGGCCGAAGTACGGGTGCTGCTTGGCTTGCGGGCAGGCCGCGGTGCCGTCGCGGCTGTCGCCTTCGCTGCAGGCGTTGAAGGCGCGGATGGCGCGCACGCGCTCGACCACGCTGCCGGGCGAGAGGATGCCGTCTTCGTAGTTCCAGCCGTTGGCCGAGCCGTCAGCAGCGGTCAAGTCCCACTTGGGCAGGTGGATGTGCTGGCCGATCACGTCGGTTGGGGTGCGCACCTGGTAGTCGTCCATTTCATAGAACGACGGGATCAGGTTGGTGTGCTGGTACATGGTGCAATCGAAGGTGTTCATGCGCATCACCAGAGGCTCCGGTGGGCGCTGCTTGGTGATGACCGGCCAGGCGTCCTCCCACAGGGCGATGATGCGCGCCTGCGGGAAGTGGTAGCCGACCTTGTTGTACACCGCATCGAACTGGATGTTGGCGCCCTTGTAGATGCGCGGGCGGTCGGCGGTGAAGGTGGAAGCGCCGCGAAAACTCATGCCATTTGGCGTGTCGCCGCTGACGAATTCACCCACCCCCGAGGTTTGGGTCAGGCGCTTGCCGCGGTCGTCCATGCACGGCTCGTAGAACGGTGCCCCGGCGGTGGGCAGCGCGCCGTTGGTGCGAAACGCCTTGGCCACCGGCTGGCCACCGGGCATCAGCGCGTAGCTGGGGTGCTCGGCCTTGGCATGGAACTGCATGGCGGCCTGCTCGACATCGGTGCCCTCTTCGGGCAGATAGATCGGCTTGGCCTTGTGCACCACCTTGGAGAAATCCAGCTGGGTGGTGGTGGCCACGGCCTCGCCGCCGGCGGACACACCGTCCAGGGCGTGGCGCCCGAGGCCGCCGTCCCAGCCATCGACCTGGTTGGGGTCAAGGTTTGCCCACAGCGCCTTGCCGCTGTCTTTGAGTTGCCGGGCCAGGGCCGGGTCGAGCATGTCCAGCGGCGGGGTTGGCGGGCGGTTGCCGACGCTGCTTTCCATGCCGCCGATCCAGAACGGGTAGCCTGGGTTCTTCAGGGTACCGTCAGCGTTGCGGTTGGCCTCGCTGCGGTCGACCAACGCCAGTGAGCCGATGGCCTTGGGCCCTTCGGGTTCATGGCCGGGGTCGTCGTCACCCTCTGCTTGCTGGTCATCGTCGTCATGGCTGGCGACCAGGGTTGGCGCAAGCTTGGGCACCACCACCACTTTGCCGGGCATCGGCGCCATGGCCTTGCCTGGCAGCGGCACGATCGCCGGAATCGGCGTACCGGCCACGATCTCGCCGTCGGGCAGCGCGCGGGCACCGTTGGCCGGCTTGCCGCTGCGCAGCGCGAACGGGGTGCTGTGAAAGCCATTGGCGCCCTGCCCGCTGACCTCCAGGCGGGTGCCTTCCTCGAACACGTCGTGCACCCGCCACATGGCCCACATGCCCTGGGCGAAGTGCGGGTAGAAGTGGCAGTGGTAGATGGCGTCGCCGGCCACGCGATTGCGGTTGCCCGAGCCGCCGTTGGCGATTTCGTAGGTGTAGCCAACGCCCGCGCCGATGCCCTGGGCGTCGATGTAGTCAGAGTTGTCGTCATTGGGGTTGAACAACCACTGGTGCCCGTGCAGGTGGAAGATGTGCTGCTCGTGGCCGTTGTGGGTGTTGCGAAACTTGGTGAAGTCGCCAATGTAGCTGTGGTGCACGTTGGCCGGTTCCGCCGGGTACAAGGCCATGCTCGCCTTGACCCCGGTGGCGCTGGCCGGCGGCACCTCGCCTGGGCGGATGTGCTCCAGGCCAACGTTGGCCGGCACATCCACCAGGGTGCCGATATCGCCCACGGTATGGGCGCTGAGGAAGAACTCTTCATAGGCGCACGACAAACAGTCGTGCATCGGCCCGACCCCCAGCCGGTTGGCCACCACCTCGGCGCCCATGCCACCGGAGGCGTAGTTGATCATGAACGAATCGCGGGCCGGCTCCAGCACATGGCCCATCACCGGGTCCGCCCAGTAACCGGGGAAGGCCTGGGTGCCGGCCACTTCGTCGGCGAACTGCGCGGCAAAGTCGCGGAACGCTTCCAGGCGGTTGGGCAGCGCCGGGTTGCGCTTGCCGATGTTTTCCAGAGGGTAGGTGGACTTGGGGAAACTGCCATCGGGGTTGGGGCCCATGACGATGGCATCGGTTTCGCTGTTGAGGATCTGGTTGCCATCGACCATGGCGATGATCGGCTTGCCGGCCTTGCCTTCGCTGACCCAGGGCTCGGCTTGCGGGTAACGCGCCTGGTAGTCGATCACCGGCTGGCCGGTGGCGGTACGGCCGCTGGTGGCCAGGCGCATTTCCTCTTCGGTCAAGGTGTTGCGGTAGGTGCGCCCACCTTTGGGCACCACCACCACTTGCCCGAACAGGCCGTTTGACACGTTGCCAGCGGTGCCTTCGCCGCCAAAGGTGGCGGCCTTGCTGGTGGCGGCGAACGCCCCTTCGCGCTCGGCATAGAGGGTGTAGCTGCGGGTGCTGCCAGGGCTGACCAGGAAGTTGCCGTTGCGCCCGGTGTTGGCGGAGATATCGGCGATGCTGTTGACCGCCTGCAGGCCATTGACCTGGAAGCCCACCAGGCGCTCGGCCACCTGCTGGTCGGCGACCTGCCCTTCACCGGCTGGGTTTTGCACGTCGTTTTGCGCGCCCTCTTCGCCCTCGGGCGCCTCGGCTTCCATCCCGTGCTTGTTGGGGTTGGCCTGGTAGTCGAGCAGGTTGGTGAGGTTGACGGTCAGGCAGTCACCGGCGGCAACCCGCAGCACGATCGGCCGCGGGCGCTTGTCGGGGCGCAGGGTGACTTTACCCGGCACCGCGGCGCCGCCTTTGCTCAGCGGTACTTGCTTGTCGTCCACCACGTCTTCACGCAGGGCGAACATCATGCCGTTGGCGTTTTGCGCGCCAAGGCGGTTGAACATCAGCGGCTGGTCCAGGGCTACCACGTTGGCCACCAGGGTGCGCTGGCACTGCACGGCCGCCTCGCAGGTCGCCTGCCAGCCGAGCACGGCCAGCACGAGGGTGGTCAGGACGGGGCGTTGGTAGAGGGTCGACATGCTGCACCTCCAGGACACAGGAACTCTGCGCAGAGGATCAGCAAGGTCTATGCCATTATAAAAAAGGCATTTGATTCAGCGAGTTAGGCAGGGAAGCAAAACGAATTGGGGAGCATTCCCCAGCCGCTTTCCCCGATTCGGGGGATGAGAGGGATTGGCATTTGCCAGGGCGGTAAATTCTCGGTCAATCCAGTTGAACGTCCGCTGCTCGCGGCCCTCAAAAAGGAGATACCTGTATCTCTTGCGAGGACCTTGCCGATGTTCCTTCAGCGCCTAGCCAGAAGCGCCCCGCAGCCATGAAAATGCCCGGCCGCGCGCCCAACACCCCCGTGCAGCTCGACTATGTGCGCGACACCCTGTTCGGCCCGGTGGCCCAGAGCGTGGAGTGCCAATGCCAGCTTGCCGCCCTGAGCCTGCAAGGGCGCCCCGCCTTGCGCCTGCACATTTGCCCGCCGCTGCCCGACAAGGTCGAGCGCGCCCATAGCGTTGCCTTCATCTGGGATGGCCGCAGCTACCATGGGGTGGTTCGCGACCAGGGCAAATGCGGCGATGGCGGCCTCAACCTGCTGGTGGAGCTGCAATAAGCCGATCAACGGCGGCGAACCGGGCTGAACCTGGCGCAAATGGCGTACCTCCATACCTAAAGGCCCCTGCCTTTGTGGAGAACGCCATGAACAGTCCGTTGCTCAAGCTTTTCACCCACCCTTCAGATGCCTGGATGGAAATACGCCGGGCCGAGGAAGACCACCCGCAGCAATACCTGCCGCGCCTGCTGGCCCTGGCGCTGATCCCGGCGCTGTGCCTGTTCGTCGGCACCACCACCTTTGGCTGGAGCCTGGCTGCCGAGGAGCGCGTGCGCCTGAGCATGGCCAGCGCGGCGCAACTGGCGGCGCTGCTGTATGCCACCACGGTGGTCGGGGTGATGCTGATGGGGGTGATGATCCGCTGGATGTCGCGCGGCTTCGATACGCAACCGAGCCTGAACCAGTGCATCGGTTTTGCCGCCTATTGCGCCACGCCGTGGTTCTTCGCCGGGGTGATCGGCCTGGTGCCGGTTCGCTGGCTGGCGTTGATCGTGCTGGCGGCCGCGTCTGCCTATGCCACCGTGCTGCTGTATGGCGGCCTGCAGACCTTTTTACGCCTGCGCAAGGAACAGGCGATGCTGTTCGCAACCTGCGTGTGGGGGGTGGGGCTGTTGCTGCTGGTGACCATCCTGGTGTCGATGATCCTGTTCTGGAGCAACGGGCTGATGCCCGAATACGTGCGCCCGGCCAGCCTCGGCTGACCGGTGCACGGCGCCGCTCAGGCGATGGCCCTGAGCGGCGAAGGATGGGTGGACCGCAGGGCGTGCAGCTGCCCTACAAGGTTCACCACATCGCGGCAACTGTTGAGGCCTTGCAACGACACCCCGGTAAGGACGACGCCCTCCTCCAGGCTTTGCCCCTGGGCCAGCCGGATGGTCAGGCTGACGCCATCGGTGCAGCTCACTTCGCAGCGGTCAGGCAGGCAGGCCTGTTCGATCATTTGCCGCATTTCTAGCATCGAAACGCCTATCAACGACATGGTACGACCCTCTCTGTACTGGATGGCCTGTTGTTGGAGTACGCCTTTGGCAGGCAGGGTGCCAATTGATAATGCGCATGCCCAAACGGCCGTCCATGCGCCTGGGCAATGGTTGCGCGCGAGATCATCTAGCACCTTAGTGGAAGAACCCCGGCAGGCGGTGACCGTTCGGTCCAATGATGGCACGGGGCGACCAGCGGTCGCTGAACCGCCATTGGGCGGGCACGGGCAAACTTTTTGCCGGCGCTGAGGCTCCATTGCTCAAGCCACACAGGACGCTGACTCCCCGATGATCGACGCCAAACTCTACGTGATCGACTATCAGCTGCATGGCAAGCCCAAGTCCTTCGTCATCCGTGCCGAACAGATGGACAACGCCGAGGCCTGGCACTGGGCCAGTTGCGATGCCGGCCTGGGCCGCATTGGCCGCTACAGCCACGAAAAGGTGCGCAAGGTCAGCCGGCCGATGGCCGAGCGCTTCGGCATCAGCGACGTGCGCTGGCGGCAGTCGGGCTGAAGTCGGCCAGCGAAGCCCACAGGTGCTGCGCGGCATAGGCCCGCCAGGGGCGCCAGGCCAGGGCGCGTTCGCCAAGCTGGGCGTCGGGGCCTTCGTGCAGGCGTAATGCCTTGACCAGCGCCACATCCCCCAACGGCAATGCATCCGGCGCACCGACCTGGCGCAGGGCCAGGTAGTGGGCACTCCAGGGGCCGATGCCCTTGAGGCGGCAGAGGTTGCCCAGCACGGTTTCAAGCGGCTGCCCCGGGCGCAACAGGCCGGGTTGCGCCTGCAGCGCTCGGGCAAGGGTGGCGAGCGTGGCCGCCCGCGAGCGCGGCATGCCGAGGTTTTCCAACTGGGCGCTGGCGATCGTTTCGAGGGTGGGGAATATGTGGGTCAAACCATACACCTGCACCTGCAGCGCCTGGCCATGGCGTGCCACCAGTCGGCCGGCCAAGGTCATCGCCCCCGCCACGCTGATCTGCTGGCCCAGCACCGTGCGCATGGCCTGCTCGCAAGCGTCCCACCCCTGCGGCACGCGCAGGCCGGGGCGCGCGGCTAGCAAACGGGCCAGCAACGGGTCGGCGTTCAAGGCTTGGGCGATGTGTGCGGGGTTGGTGTCCAGGTCGAATACCCGGCGGATGCGGGCGATCAGCCCTGGGAGTGCGGCGTTGGGTACGCCGGTCAAACGGACCACTAGATGGTGCCCGCGTGCTGGCCTGGCTTCCAATACGGCGTGGCGGCCGGCGACCACCAGGGTGCGCCGGTACACGCCTTCGTTGAAGGTTTCGATGCCAGGGATACAGCGGGCGGCCAAAAAGGCCAGGGTCGACGGCCAGTGGTACGGCGCACAGTAGCGCAGCCACAGCGTGTGCTGCAGGTGGCAGCGGCTGTTGCGCCGTACCGCGTGCAAGGGGCTCATCGGCCGATCATGCCATTTGCCCGAAACGCCCGGCATGGAAATCGTCGAACGACTCGGCGATCTCCGCCTGGCTGTTCATCACGAACGGGCCGTAACCGACGATGGGCTCATCGATCGGCTCGCCGCTGAGTAGCAGCACGCTGGTGTGTTCCAGCACCTGCAGGGCCACACCCTCGCCCGCCCGGTCCAGCAGCACCAGGCTCGCCGGGCCGGCATCACGCTCGCCATTGACCCGCAGCTTGCCGTTGAGCACCACCAGTGCGGCATTGCGCCCCGCGGCGACCGGCAATTGCAGCTGGGCACCGGCGCGCAGGCGCATGTCCCAGACGTCCATCGCGGTGAAGGTGCGCGCAGGCCCCGGCTGGCCGGCATAGCTGCCGGCGATGACGCGCAGGCTGCCCGCGTCGTCCTGCAGCGAGATGAGCGGAATATCCGCATCGAGCAGCGTCTGGTAGCCCGCTGCCGCACGCTTGTCGCGAGCCGGCAGGTTGACCCACAACTGCACCATTTCCAGGGTGCCACCGCTCTTGGCGAAGGACGGGGCATGGAACTCTTCATGGATGATGCCGTTGGCGGCAGTCATCCACTGCACGTCACCCGGGCCGATCAGGCCGCCGGCGCCGGTGGAGTCGCGGTGTTCCAGCTCGCCCTGGTAGACGATGGTCACGGTCTCGAAACCCCGGTGCGGGTGCTGGCCAACGCCGCGCCGGGCACTGGTCGGGGTGAAGGTGTGGGGGCCGGCGTAGTCCAGCAGCAAGAACGGGCTGATCTGGCTGGCCAGGTTGTCGTAGGTGAACAGGCTGCGCACCGGGAAGCCGTCGCCTACCCAATGGGCATGCGGGCTGTGGTGGATACCCAGAATCTTTTTCATGAGAAGTCTCCTCTCTTGGCTGGGTTAACCTTACCAGTGCGCACAATCTGTCAGTAGACAGCTGAAATGGCACTCATCGTCCCACAAGTGGAACAGTTGAGCCGTTTTGCAGAAAATCCACCACCTGTTGCGCCGCCGTGGCCGAGTCTTCCTGCATGAAACAGTGCCCACCGGCCACTTCAAGGGCGCTCACCTGCGGGTTGATGCGAGCCAGGCGTTGCACCGAACGCGGCACGAAGGGATAGGTGCGCGCGCCATACAGCACCAAAGTCGGCACTTCGATGGCGGCCAGTTGCGCCCACATGCGCGCCGGGAACGAGCTGAAGATATCCACCTCACGGCTGGGCCGGCACTTGAGCACCACGCCTTCGCCACAATCGCCCAGGGCGTGCTCGACATAGGCATGCAGCGCGGCAGCGCTCCAGCCCTTGAAAATCCCCCGGCCCTGCAGCGACGCCAGCGCCGCCTCGCGGTCGGGCCAGTGCGTGCGCCGGCTGGCGGCCTTGCGCGCCAGGGCATGGCTGCGGTGCAGGCCCAGGCGCGCAGCGATGCCCATGGTGCCGATCATGCGCCGGCTGAACAGCACCGGATCGAGCAGCACGGCACGCGCGAACAGGCCCGTTGCACTGGCCAGCATCAGCCCGGTGAGCACGCCACCAAAGCTGTGCCCCAAGGCATGGCGGGGTACGTCGCCGTACTCGCCGCGGCCACTTTCGAACGCTTCCAGCGCCAGCGCCGCCGTGCGGTTCCAGCCGCGAAACTCGCCGCCGTGGTCACTGTCGCCGTGGCCTTGCACGTCGCACAGCCACAGGTCGAAATGCTCGGCCAGGTCCATCAGCAGCGGCAGGTAGGCCAGGCAGCAGAAGCCGTTGCCGTGCACGAAGTGCAGCAGCGGCTTGCCACTGGGCTCCGAGCGCCAGCCGCGCAGGGTGAAGCCTTCGGAGCAGTCGTGGGACCAGGGAATCAATTGCATCGGTTTACTGTACTCGGCGGTCTATCAGGGTGCCGATTCTACAAACAGCAGCGGATAAAGCGAAATCACCAGCAGCAAGGCCATCAGGACATTGAACAGCATCAGCCAGCGCGGGTTCTGCAGCAGCTTGCGCAGTGCGCTGCCGAACATCACCCAGATGCCCACACTGGGCAGGTTGACCAGGGCGAACAGCGCGGCGATGACGATCACGTTCATCACATAGCCCTGGGCCGGCGTGTAAGTGGTGATGGCCCCCACCGCCATGACCCAGGCCTTGGGGTTGACCCACTGGAACGCCGCCGCGCCGAAAAAGCCCATCGGCTTGCGCGCATTGGGCGAATCGGCGCTCAGCGGCCCGGCGGTGGCGATCTTCCACGCCAGGTACAGCAGGTAGGCCGCCCCCACGTAGCGCAGCACGGTGTACAGCACCGGCCACGCCTTGAACACCTCGCCCAGCCCCAGGCCCACCGCCAGCACCATGACCATGAAACCCAGGCTGATGCCCATGGCATGGGGGATCGAGCGACGCACGCCAAAGTTCACCCCCGAGGCCAGCAGCATGGTGTTGTTGGGCCCCGGGGTGATCGAGGACACGAAGGCAAACAGCATGAAGGCCGTGAGCAGGTCGGCAGAGGCAAGCATGGCAGGCATTCCAGTATCGTTATGAGTGCTGTCACACTAGCGCAGTCGCCCTGCCCTGCGACCGGTACAGTTATGGTTAATTACGCAGATACACATCACTGTACCGCCACCTCTGCAGCACAAGGAACCCAAGCATGAGCCTGACCATCCGCCCTGCGGTACGTAATGATGCCGCGCAGATCCTGGGCTTCATCACCGAGCTGGCCGAGTACGAGCGCGCCCGCCACGAAGTGATCGCCAGCGTCGCCGATATCGAGCGCACCCTGTTCGATGACGGCGGCACGGTGCACAGCCTGATCTGCGAGCGCGACGGGCAGGCGATCGGCTTTGCCGTGTACTTCTACAGCTACTCGACCTGGCTGGGGCGCAACGGCATCTACCTGGAAGACCTGTACATCACGCCCGAGCAACGTGGCGGCGGTGCTGGGCGTGAATTGCTGCGGCACATCGCCCGCGAAGCGGTCGCAAACGGCTGCGGGCGGCTGGAGTGGAGCGTGCTGGACTGGAATGAGCCAGCGATCGGGTTCTATCAGTCGCTGGGGGCTGAGCCGCAGGATGAGTGGATTCGCTATCGGCTCGATGGCGAGAAGCTGCGGCAGTTTGCGCAGGGGTGAACAGCGCCGGTTCGCTGCTCTGGGGGCATCCCATTAGTGAGCTTCTCGCATAGCAAAACCCTGCACGTTTGCGTCGCCCACCAGAAAGATGTCCCGCGGCAGCGTGAAGCCCCGCAGCTCAAGCAACGCCAGCGGCCCACCGGCCAACTCGGTGCGCAGGTGCCAGGTCAGGCCGAGACCATCGGGTGCCTTGAGCACCACGCGCATCTGGCTGCCGCCATCGTCGAGACGGGTCACCTGGGCCTGTTCGAGCAGGCGTATCAGGCCCCAGGTGCCCTGCAGGTCGGCGAACAGGCGCTCGCCTGTGTGCACGCTGGCCCAGCTCAGGCTGACGCCGGGATAGTCGCTCTGCCCCGGCCAGCGAAAGCGCTGCCAGCGCTCGCGCTGGTTGAAGTAATGGTGCTTCTCGCCATTGAGGATGAAGGTGGTCTGCACCACATCGCGCACCGGCTTGCCGCGCAGCTCGAAGCTCAGGCCCATGCCACCGTCGGTGTAGAGCACATCCGCCAGCTGGCTGAGCTGGTTGATCGCCGCCAGGAACTGCGGGTTGAAGCGCAGGCCCTGGCTGTAGCGCGGGTCGGCCACCCAGCGGCTGCCTTCCTTGCGCAGCAGCCCCGACAGCTGCTCGCGCAGGAACTGCTCGATGCGCCCTGAGTCGGCGCGGATCATCTGCCCCAACATGGGCAGCGACGCATCGCTGGAGGTGACGGCAAAGGGGTAGCGGCCGGCGAATGCGCCGTTCCACTCATCGACCACGGCGCGTTGCCAGTTGCGGTTCAAGCCGGCGGCCGAGGGTTGCAGCACGCGCTGCCAGGCCTGGTCCAAAGGCTGCACGAACAGGGCCTGCGCAGCGCCGCCCCATTCGGCGCCCAGGCTTGCGGCGATCAGGCTGCCGTAGGCCTGGGTTTCGGTCAGGTCGACGCGCTTGCCCTGGAACACCGTTTGCGCCAGGGCTTGGGTCATGGCCTGCGGGTCTGGCGCCTGGGTGACCTGCTGCAGCTTCAGGCGGGTGCTGGTCACGCGGGTGAGAAAGGCCTGCAGGCTCAGGCTGTCATCGCGAAGCTGCCCTTCCGGTTTTTTGCCCAACAGCGTAAGTAGCGGCACGAAAGTACTGTCCAGCGGGCCGTTCTGGCCCTGGGGCAATTGTTCGATGAGCGCCGGCTTGTCCTGGCCGATCAGGTTTTGTGCGGACTGGATCAAGGAATCGGCCAGGGCCTGGCCACGCATGCCGGCTTGGCCCTGATACGCCAGGGTGTTCATCAAGGCGATCAGCGGCGACTGGCGGGCATCGCTCATCAGCGTGAGCTGAGCGATCACTTCGTCCAGGCTGCCTCGCTGCTGCCAGCGCAGGCTGTTGAGAAAGGCCAGCCAGGCGCTGCCGTAGTCCTGAAAGTAGCGCGCGGTCAGGCGCTCGCGGAGCTGATCGGGGCTGAGCTCTGCGGCGAGGGTTTGCGGGTTGTCGCTGAGCACCCAGTCGATTTGTTCGCGGCGCGCGTTGGCGGCCTCGTCGATGGCCTGGCGCACGTGGCCTTCCCAGGCTTGGCGGGTGAACACGCCGGGGACGCTGGCCGCGGTGTCGAACAAGGCGCTGGCATCGGTGTCGCCAACCAGCTGCTCAAGGCCCTGCGCCGGGTAATGGTTGGCCGCCGCATCGAGTGCGCGCTCGTAGAGGCTGGTGTCGGCGTTGCGCTGGCCGAGTTGGCCGAGCAGCACCTGGCGAACCTGGGCGATGAGCCTGGCGTCGGCCTGGATGGCCCAGTCGGGGTTGGCGGGCAGTTGCTCGGCGAAGAAGGTCCACAGGGTGGGCTCGGCAGCGCCGAGGGTGCGGACCAGGAAGGCTGCGTCGGCCTTCTCCGGGCGGGCCAGCATGAGGTAGGCCTTGAGCTGGTCGTAGGCCTGCTTGGCGCGCTCGGCACGTTGCGGGCTGCCGGGGTTGAGCTTGAGCAGGGCGGTGAGTTGGCTATGCAGGGTGGCTGCGGCGGGGTCGCGGAGCAGATGGTTGTTGGCTTGTGTGTAGTGTGGCCACAGGGCGTTGCGCAGGGGCTGGGCCTGGTCGAGGCCGAAGCGTTGGTACCAGGGGGTGCCGTGGGTGGCGCGGTAGTCCAGGCGCGATAGCTCCCGGGCCAGGGCGGTCAGTGATTGCGGGCCTTCACCTGGACGCTCCAGGGCAGCCAGAGCGGACTGTGCGCGGGAGACTTCCATACGGTTGGTGGCGTAGGACAGCAGCAGGCCTGCGCCCCACAATGCGGCCAAGCCCAACATGGCCGAGTAAGCGACTCGGCTCGAGCTCCAACCTAAACGTTGCAGGTTGGCAGAGCGCTCGCCCAGCACGCCGAGCCAGGCCGGGTCGGGCAGCCAGTGGTGGTCCACGCTCGACCTGGCCGTTGGCGGCTGCGGCAGGCTGAACCATACCCCCTGCAACGAAACCTCGCGTCTCACCAGCACGATAGCCATCATGGCTCGCCACCGGGCAATGCCTTCGGCCTGCAGGTCACGCGACAAGCGCAGCAGAAAATCATGATCGAGGGCTTTGTGCAGCTGCAGCAAACCTTGCTCACGCAGCGGTTGCTGCAGCTTTTGCAAAAGTACCTCAAGTTGCGTCGCGGTAATGGTTGCCGGCAGCCTGCAACCGATCGGTTGCACTTGGCGCGCGTGTTGCGGCCACTCACTGTCGCAGACCTGCCACACATGCAGCGGCAATTGCCAGCGCACCTCCCTGGCGAGACTCTGCAAGCGGCGAACGCCGCTGCTGACTGCGCCGAGGTCACTGCTCTGCGCCCTGTCCAGTACCCAGACCACACCGTCGATTGCACGCCAACGGCTGAGCTCACGCCAGGGTGTGAGCAACGCTTGCTCAGCGTGCACACTGCCACCCCACAACAGCACCGTGTCGTGCCCTTCCAGCCAGTGCTGCTCGGCCAGGCCAGGAGCAACGGCCTCGATCTGCGCGGGCTCGCCCACGACCAAGAGCAAGCGAACCTTGCGACGCCAAAAGAAGCCGTAGTCTGCTTTGAGGTGGTCAAGCAAATCCGGAACATCGCGTGCCGATTGGCGCGGCGAGGTCATAGGGTGTTCTGCTGGAGGGAAGACCTTATCGATCAACCCCTGCTTCTGGTCGTTATTGCGTTTGAGTTGCATCAACAGCTGCAACGACAGCCAGGCAAACCAACACGCAGCCGTTATCAGCAACAGCGCGAACAGCTTCTGCTGGTTCGCCACTAGCCCGATGCGATCTCCAAAACGCCAAAGCACCCACCCCAATGCAGCGATCAGGGCCACTATCCAGACGGCCAAACCCGCGCTGCGCCATGAACGACTCGGTGTTTTCATGCTGCCTCCCCCGCAGTCACGGTGCCAATCCAACCTCCGGCCCCTTCTTCGGCCAGTACCAGCAAAGGTTGGCGCTGATGCTGAACCACTTCAACGCCCAGCGCCGCGACCAACCAATGGCTGAACGGCCCCGACAAACCGCACCAGTGCTCTTGAATCCACAGAGGTGGATGCAACGAGCAGCCATGGACGCGCGCTGCGGCGAACAGCTCTCCAGCCATTGGCTGCCAGGCCGCGCTATCAGCCAAGAGGCCTGTCGCCTGGCAAGCATTCGTTTGGGTTTGAAAGAACAGTGACAGCTCGCTTTTCAGCGAATCGACCGCCAATGGCATCGGGCGTAGCAAGCCGCCCAGCCTTGGCAAATCACATTCACCCGCCAAATGATCCGGGCACAGCAGCAGTGCGGCCAGGCCGTCGGAATAGGCAGCGCCGCCCTGTGTCTGCAGCACTAGGACCAGCTCAATGGCTGCACTCAAGGTCTTCAGCGTGTCGTCTATCCACTGCAACGATAATTCGCCGGCAACGGTGACCGACGAAGGCAGCGGTTGGCCTGTTGCACTCGCCCAGCGTTGCTGCAAGGCACTGCCAAGCAGTTGATGTTGTTCGGGTTTTGCATCACTCAAAAGGGTCACCCTGAGCGCTTGCGCAGCAGGCAATGCCCGAAGGGATGGCGCGAGCGCCGATAGCAGAAGCTCCAACCCGGCCACCGCCGGCGCCTGCTGTTGAGCCAAGGCAGCGATTCGCCGGGCCTGCCCAGTACGTGGCGGTAAGTCGCCGGGACCTTGTGCCAGCACCCTGGCCGACACCTGATCAGGCAGCAATACACAACTGGCATGCACTGCCAGAGCGCGATGTGCCCACTGCTGCCAGGCGGCCTGTGCAACCTGCCCCTGCTCTTCGAGAAACTGGCGATGGTTCACGGCACCGCCATGCACATAGGCCCGTGCGGCGAAGGCCAGGAGCCAAACGGCCAAGGGAGAGCCCGCCAGCAGCCAGACATTCGCTGCCTGTAGCAATGGGAAACGGCCAGAGGCGTAGAGCAAGAACAGCAGGACGCCGGCAGCCAGGGCCAAGCCTGCAGCCATTAACCAACGGCCCAGTATTATCGGCATTGGCGCATCCAACCGCTCAGGTGTGTGTCGGTCCCATCCCATGGCTTATCCCACCCCACATTCGCAGGTGCTGGCTATCACCCGGCAACCGCATTCACTGCGGCAGTTGTCCACCACCAACGCAACACCGTTCTCGGACCAATGCTCGCTACCCTCGACGATCGGATTGGTTCCGTGGCCGGGTATTGGGCAACTGACCTTGTCGCCTACCAGAGCGACTGGTTTGCCATTCACTAGCGTCGTGGAAGAAGCCGAGATCACGCTTCCGTCGTGGGTAGTGCGGTCACCCAGTAGAACAAATGCTTGCAACATTTCAGGTAGCTCCGGTATTGAGAGTGTTGGCCGATAGAGGCGAGCAGCAGACAAAACAGAATGCGCCAGGCTCATTTTGATGCCTCGGCAGCCAGGCGAATGGCCTGTAATTTGCGAAAGCTGGGCTTATATTGGATTTCGGGTGAGCGGCTACCATCGGGGTAATAGAAAATAGTTTGGTTGCCTTCGCGCTGTTCTTTGGGCTCTATAGAATGCGTCAAATACCCCGAGTGGAGAATAGGCTCAAAATAAACTTTCCTCGCCTGCACGGCCTGATACTTAACATATATAAAGCCCTCCCCTGTCAAATTCACACTTTTCTTATACCCGCCAACAAATCTCTCATTAACCCAAGGATAATAGTCCAGCCTAAGCACCAAATCCCCATCCACTTTTTTATCAGCGCCACCTCGCCCTGAATCATTATTATCGAAGATGACGACCACTCCCCCTCCAGCACCGTAGTAAACGCCCTCACCGAAACTTGTTGGATTTTTATACATCACACCGAAGGTGACGTTGCTCAGGCGCCAATCGCACGCCCCGCCGCCGTCCACCGCCAACTTGGCTTCGTACAAATCGGTCAGGCCCTGACGCGTGGGCTGAATATCCATGCGCTTGTACCCATCACGCTTGTAAGGTATTCCACTCGCCATGTAATCCGTGAACGTGCAGAGCTTCGAACGGTATATGACTTGCATCTCTTCCGCTATAAGCTCTTCAGGCACCTTGACGGTCACCGTAATCTGCTCCCCATCCATGACCGGGGCAAGACTCTTATCAATGGCGCATCCCGCTAGACCGAAACACAGCAGTAACAAACCACCCGCCAGGCTAGAACTCATTTTTTCCCCTCAGCCGCTAGACGAATAGCTTGTAATTTTCGATAGCTGGGCTCGGTTTGAATTTCCGGTGAGCTACTGCCGTCGGGATAGTGAAAAATAATTCGAGCGCCTATTCGCTGTTTTTTCAAGCCCACCGAACGCGCCACGAACTCAGAATGGACAACAGGCTCATAATAAACATATCGCGCCCGTGCAGCCTTATACTTTATGTATATGCTACCCTCCCCCTTCAAGCTAACACTTTTTCTGTAACCCCCAATATATCTTTCATGCACCCAAGGGTAAAAATCTTGCTTTAATATCAAATCACCTTCAACTTCCCTATCCGCACCGCCTCGGCCCGAGTTGTTATTATCAAATATAACGACCACTCCACCCCCTGCACCGTGAACCGCGCCGTCGCCAAATAGGGTGGGGGTTTTATATCTGACGCCAAAAGTCACATTACTTAAACGCCATTGACAAGACCCGCCTCCGTCTACCGCCAATTTGGCTTCATACAGGTCGGATTGCCCCTGACGCACGGGCTGTATATCAGTGCGCTGGTATCCATCACGCTGGTAAGGCACACCACTCGCGCTGTGATCAGTAAACGTGCACAGCTTCGAGCGATATATGACTTGCATCTCTCTCGCTACAAGCTCTTCCGGCACCTTGAGGGTTACCGTAATCTGCTCTCCATCCATGGCAGGGGAAAGACTCTTATCAATGGCGCATCCGGCAAGACTGAAGCACAGCAGCAACGAACCACCCGCCAGGCTAGAAGTCATTCTTTCCCCTCAGCTGCTAGACGAATAGCTTGTAATTTTCGATAGCTGGGCTCGGTTTGAATTTCCGGTGAGCTACTGCCGTCGGGATAGTGAAAAATAATTCGAGCGCCTATACGCTGTTTTTTCAGCCCCACCGAACGCGCCACGAATTCAGAATGGACAATAGGCTCATAATAAACATATCGCGCCCGCTTAGCTTGGTGCGTTGTATAAATATAACCCTCCCCCTTCAAACTAATACTTTTTTCGTATCCGCCGATATATTTTTCATGCACCCAAGGGTAAAAATCCTCTTTCAGAATCAAATCACCTTCAACTTCTCGATCCGCTCCACCTCGACCTGAGTCGTTGCTATCAAAGATAACAACCACTCCACCCCCAGTACCGTAAACCACGCCTTCGCCAAATAGGGTGGGGGTTTTATACCTGACGCCAAAAGTCACATTACTTAAACGCCATTGGCAAGCCCCGCCTCCGTCCACCGCCAACTTGGCTTCATACAGGTCGGTTTGCCCCTGACGCACGGGCTGTATATCAGTGCGCTGGTATCCATCACGCTGGTAAGGCACACCACTCGCGCTGTGATCAGTGAACGAGCACAGCTTCGAGCGATACATGACTTGCATCTCTCTCGCTACAAGCTCTTCAGGCACCTTGACGGTTACCGTAATCTGCTCCCCATCCATGACCGGGAAAAGACTCCTATCAATGGCACATCCGACAAGACTGAAGCACAGTAGCAACGCACCACAAGCCATACTTAAATTCATTCTTTCTCCTCAGCAGCCAGGCGAATGGCTTGCAACTTACGAAAGTTGGGCTCAGATTGAATTTCCGGTGAACTGCTGCCGTCGGGATAGTAGAAAATGGTCCGCTCGCCTTCGCGCTTTTGTTTTGGCTCTATAGAGCGTGCAACAACTCCCCAATGAACAATAGGCTCAAAATACACTTCCTGCGCCTGCAGAGCTCGATACTTTGCATAAATATGACCCTCCCCCTTCAAACTGACGGACTTCTCATACCCCCCAATAAATCCCTCATGCAACCAGGGATAAAACTCTTGCACCAAAACCAAATCGCCATCAACGTTTCTATCCGCGCCGCCGCGCCCTGAGTCGTTGCCATCGAACATCACGACCACTCCACCTCCTGTACCGTAAACCACACCGTCGCCAAAACTATCCGGATCTTTAACTCTGATTCCGAACGTGACGTTGCTTAGGCGCCATTGACAAGCCCCACCTCCGTTCACCGCCAACTTTGCTTGATATAAATCGGTTTGCCCCTGACGCACAGGCTGCACATCGGCACTCTGGTATCCATAACGCTGATAGCTCACTCCGCTCGCCGTATAACCGGTGAATGTGCACAGCATCGAGCGGTAAATGACCTGCATATCCCTTACCACAAGACCAGCCGGTACCTTGACCGTCACGGTGACCAACTCGCCGTCCATATTCGGCGCAAGACTTCTATCGCTGGCACAGCCATAGAGGCTGAAACACAGGATTAACATGATGTATTTTTTCAAACATCACCTCACTTTCAAACGCACTTAATTCTCAGGAGAAATTTTTCTCATAGTAAGCTTCGGGGTCTGTCACAAGATCAAATCTGGACAGTGCATCATCACCCCCCTCAGCTTTTCGCGTCACCATCAAAGCTTGGCTGAGCCGACTGTGCAGGTCGAGAAACCTACGATTACGCGAATACTCATCCGCAGGGATTTTCCCAACATTATCGTTCATCTGTTGCTCGAACTTCTGCCGCTGAACCTGACGTGCTTGTATTCGATGCGGGTTAATAGACTCTAACAATTGGTTGTGCAGATAAGGTTGATACTCTGACATGAAGTGATTGGTGATACTTATCCGCCTCCCCATCCTAGGGTTGCTATAAGGCTGGAAAAATCTGTCCTTGTTTTCCCTATCCAACGAATTGATCAACCGTTTCTGGGCCTCCTCCGCCTTTGAACTCTCCGCTTCGTCCAGGCTAGGAACTAAATAAAGCTTGGCTTTTTCCTGAAGCCGATGAGAAATGGTCGTGTGGTAGGGCGCACCCAGCCCCTCCTTGTTGAGATAAGCGGGAAACTGTGAACCTCTGCGCTGAACATGCTGATCAGCCACATAAAACAACGCAATCTCACCGTGATGGCTAAACGGATCACCGTGATTGATAACGGCGCTGGCTGTTAACTTCATTATCGACCAGACAAAACCCAGGCTGGTGCCCAATGGCCCGTACAATTTGTATAAATTACTGTCCAGATCGGCTTCTGGGGGGACGCGCGGGACGACATCAGAGTCATTGACGTGGCGAAAATGAATGATTTCATTCAAGCTTTTTACAGCATTAATTGTAAAGGCACGTGGCATCCCGTAGGTATACAGCACAGGATTAAACCTTTTAATTGAGGCGGAATGGATCAGTCCCAATGCACCGCCCAAGCTATGACCACATATAAAAGTCCGTCTCACTTCCGCACGAGAAGGAATGATCCTTTCTAGATCATCTGAATATACTTTTTTAGCGATTTCAAATCCATCACGAAACCCCAGATGGACACGACCTTGCGCCGTCAATTCAGGGCAAGGGACGCTGGACTCACAACTTACAGTTGCTTTCGACTCAACAGGCCGAAATGACAAATCGGTTATTAGATCATCAACTCCATCTGTTTCAGTCCCGCGCCAAGCCACCAATACCTGGGCCGCACTAATGGCATAAAACAGTTGAGTATGACCTTCCGGCGGCTCAGCCAGGCTAGTATCCAGCAGTGCTGCAACGGTGTAACGCTCACTGAAGGGTACATCTGCTACCAAACATGGCCACGCCTGCCCGTTGTCCCACACCCGCGGCGTGCGTGATAGATCCATACATTGGAGGTAAAAAAATTCCCTGACCGACCCCTTATCCAATCCAAGCGACTTACTGTAAGACAAGATACTCATCAACCCTAAGTTGTAAGCATTGGCCAGGCTGTATTCACGCTGATGGTGCAGCACCAGGGACCAGGCGCGCAGCGGACAAACCTCCAGCACATGGCGGCGGTTCAAGCCCTCGTAATCAACGCTAAATCCCTCATAACTGGAGTCCGGAAAGTGAAAGGCCGGTGGCGAACCTGGGTCCGTCAGCGGCGGGTCGAAGTGGGGCAGTTGATCGCACAGTTGCCCAATACGCAGGTAATGGTAGGCATGACCTGCAGCCTGCGCTTCGCGCTCAATCGGCGAAAACCCTGGACGCTGCGGCCCATGCAGCGGTGTAGGGTCGCCCAAGCCCGGCCGGGCGGGTTCGGGCCGTTCGGCACGCAGCCGGCGCGTCGACAGTTGCTCGGCCAACGGGTCGGCGGCCATCTTGAGGCTGATGCGAATCGGGTGCAGGCCCTCCAGGCGTATCACGCCCTGGGCATCGCTCACCCCTGTGTATAGTGGTGCAC
Source organism: Pseudomonas faucium (assembly GCF_021602585.1). Lineage (GTDB taxonomy): Bacteria > Pseudomonadota > Gammaproteobacteria > Pseudomonadales > Pseudomonadaceae > Aquipseudomonas > Aquipseudomonas faucium. The sequence goes on along the minus strand of NZ_BQIP01000027.1, from coordinate 51,983 downwards.
ATGCCGCACGCGTGGCGTCGTTTTCGGCGCGATAGGGAATGCCCGCCAGCGGCTCCCCCCGCTCATCGAGCAATTGAAACTCGAGCCAATGGGCTTTCTGCTTGCCACAAATAACTACTTTGCTCGAGCCCAGTGTATCCGTGCGATGGAGAAATTCGTTCACACGCTCATCCTTATTCGCTAACGTTATTGTCTTTAGTGGCCTTGCAAGGCGCGCCTAACTTTTCGCGACTTGATGACGAGGACCTTTTATAGAACTCGAACATGCCGCCCCTTCCCTGACCCACACAAAACGCAACGGTGTAGACATCGGTAGACTGCAACGCACTGTGCAACCTGAACGAATAAGTGTTATTCATCGCCAACGCCAAGGGACGTTCGTTCGCGCCAAGTTTCATCAACTCATAGGCTTGCGGAACAACGCCATAGGTAAAACACTCGCCCGGTTTCAACATCAATGGCGTAGCCCCCTCCTTCAGTTGCAGCCCCCACACGCCTGCGTTCCGGGCAGAACGTTCAGTCAATATCACCCACCCCACCGCAAATGGAGCCTTCGCACGTTCAGGCAAACAGAGGGCTGGCTGGCCATTTACCGAAGTTAAATCGGCAAATGCCAAATGCCCCGAAGGGGTGGCATTTACTGCAGAGCCGAGCACGCCCGAGCAAACGATAAACGCTGATAAACGCTTCATACTCATGCAGTCATCCGGGAAGATGGGATTTGTCGGCAGGATTGCGCAAAAAATCTGCAACCGTTGTTGCAAGCAGCGCCGGAGGTTTATTGGCATTTGCCGGATCCCAGACACCATGGGGCTGGCCCAACACGCAAATCATGTAATAGTCAGAGAGGATCTCGCCTTGTTGTTCCATGTTGTAATCCGACAACGTGCCACTCTCGGACAACGCATAGCGGTACGCCTTGGCGCCTTGGCTTGATACGGTCAGCCCATGCCGCTTTACCGCATACCCCAACTGGTACTGCCAGACATGCGTCATTTCATGAATGAACAGCGCCTTGTCTCGGTGATCGCTTGTTGAGGAAAAATCATCCCTGTACAACGCGGTGCTTTCGGGAAAGTACATTTTTCCGTTGGGCGTCACTGCCGTGTTCTGCTGACCCGCGAAAACCCACCAGCCTGCGTGGTACACCCAGACCTTGGTGTAATCCACGGCGTCTTTGAACAGGGCCCTGGCCATGGCCATTTCGCCAGGTGTCAGTGGGCGCCTTTTGCCTTTTGGCAACGCAATTTCTTGCGTGGCGTTGCCGAGTTCCAGGTCATTGGTGGCGATGCCGTTATCGGCCAGGTCCACCACCATCGGAACTTCGATGTTTTGTGCTGCACAGCAAAACCCATCAACAGACTGTGGCGGAAAAAGGGTCAGTGCCGTGACCGGCGTTGGCTTATGCGTCGCAATCCGCTGGGTTTGCCCCTGCGCATCCGTGGTACCGGAAAACGCCCGCCCATCTGCCAGTGCAATCGAATACTTGAGGTTGCTGGCCAGCTTCCCATCTTCACCGCGCAAACGCAGCTGTACGTCGTAACCAAGAATCGCTTCAGGCAATTCGATCGTCAGGCCTTCCGGCAACTGGGTATTGACGGCCATGGTCCGGCCGTCCTTGTCGGTTTGGCCTTCAAATACCTCCCCCTCTGCCGTGGTGATCCGGTAACGAGTAAAGGGTAAAGGCGCCTGGGCCTCATCGTTGAGGATGTAACGACCCGCGTAGCCAGACGGCAGCGCCGTGGGCGGGGTATCGAGACTGGCACCCGCCAGTTTCTGTACATGCGCCGACTTGAGGTAGATGTTGCCGGGCGCGCCCAGCTCGATTTCTCCGCCCCTCAAACGAATGTATGCACCACCGCAGCTCAGCACCAACTCTTGCGGTGCGCTGATTTCGACGCGGCCTTCGACACTTTCGATCTTGATATCCGTCTTGGCCAGTGCATGCAGGTGGCCCCCCAGGGCGTGCAACTGCACTGGACCGTTGCCCGCTTTCAACTGCAGGGGGCCTTTGTTCGCAAGTACGCTGACCCGCTCCTCTGCACTTGCCGTGATATCCAGCCCTGCACTGATGTCAGTATTGTGTGCGGCCATCACACCGACACTTTCGCTTCCTGAGCTGACGCAGATGCTTGCCGGACTGAGCAAGCCGATACCCGCAGGCGCATGAAGCACTACACCCGGCTGCGCCAAGCCTTTCAAGGCCTGGCCCAGGCGTGCCTGGCTGTCGGTATCGCTTGCCGTGGACTTGGCTATGCGCGCCGCATTGGCCAGGGAGCGGGCCAGCGACAGTGCGCCCTCTAGTTGATTGATCGCAGCAGCCATGTCCAACTGCTCGCCCTGGGCTTTCGTCTGTTCATCAGCGCTGATGAACAGCCCTTTACCGCCGCGAATCGCGCCCCAGGCATCGGTCCTCAGCTCAAACCCTTCACCCCGCTTCTGCTTCTGCCCATCAACCACATGCCCCAGGTTGAGCTGGCTCTTGCCGCCATGCTCGGAACTCAGCTTGACGTGCTCCTGCCCCCGGGTGTCGTCCATGCGCAGCTTGTTGTTGGCCGGCGTACGCAACACGTTGCGTTGGTAATTGCGCAGGGTCACGTGGTCCGGGTGCTGGCTGTCGTGCAGCGCGTGGGCGATGTAGGGCCGGTCGGGGTCGCCTTGCTCGAATGCCACCGCCACTTCGGTGCCCTGGATCAGCGGCAGGTGCAGGCCGTGGGTGTCGCCGGCATAGGGCCGGGCCAGGCGCAGCCAGGCGCTCTCTTCCCCGGTTTTCCAGGTGTCGCGGTCGAACAGGAAATTGACCCGGTAACGCCCGTGCAGGTCGATGTGGCCATAGCGGTCGTGCTGCAGCGAACTGGTCACCCGGGCCGGCACGGTGCCGGCGATCTGCGGTTTGGGCGCCAGTGGCGGGCGAAAGCCCACCGCGTGCGAATAGGGAATGGCTTCGAAGCGGGCGGTCAGGCTGCGATCGCGCGCAGCCTCGATGACCAGGCGGGTAATCACGACGCCGGGCGCGAATGCCTGGGGCGCGCCACCGCTGATTTTCAGCACCTGCCCCGGCGCCAGGGCTGCACTGCTGCTGACGCCGCTGAGCCGGGTCTGGTCGTTGAGGTACAGCTCGTGGCGCAGGCGGGCGTAGAAAAAACCGCTCTCGCTGAGCAGGTCTTCGTGCTGGTCGAGGGCATCGCCCAGCTCGGCGTAGGGCTCGGCGTAGCGGTAGCTTTCGCCGTAGGTGGTGGTGGCGCCACGGCTCTGGTCGACCTCGCCATCGAGAAACGCGCGGGCCTTGAGGTGCTGGTAGCTGCGCATGTTGATGCGCTGCTCCACCACTTGGTGGCGCGCCTGCAGTGCCCACACCGCATCCTCGCCGGTGCTGCTCAGGCCCGACGGCGGCCGGCACGGCAGCGCGAGGCCGAACTGGTAGCGGCGCTGGTCATCGTGGAACTCGACCACGTCCAGGCGCAGCCGGTCATCACTGCTGAAGCGGTACCAGATGCCGACGTCGGCCAGCAGCCGGGTGATGAACGCCAGGTCGCTTTCGCCGTACTGCATCACCTGCTCGCGGCGGGGGTATTCGCGCACCAGGTCGAAGTGAAAGTGCTGGCCCTCGAACTCATGGCGGCTGCGCAGGATGTGCTCGACGATTTGTGGCACCGACTGGTGCTGGTAGATACGGTATTGCTGGCCGCGGCCCAGCAGCGCCAGGCGCGGCTGCAGGGTCAGCTGATAGCGGGCCTCGTCCCGCGAGCTGGACAGGCGCTCAAAGCCGGTGACCACGCCATGCACGGTGCGCAGCGGTTTGATCTGGGGTGCGGGCAGGCCCAGCAGGGGCAGCTTGCTGGGGGGTGGATGCAGGCTGAAGGTGGCGCGTTTGCCGAGCATGAGCTCGACGGCGATGTCCTGTTCTGCCGAGGTGAATTCCACGCGGTAGAGGAAGGGTTCGCTGAGCTGCTCCCTGCCTTCGAAGGACAACACATCGAGTGCTGCGGCCAAACCCTCCACTGCCAGTTTGTGCTGGCTGTGATCAAAGACGCCTTGCGACATTTTTCGAAACTCCACTGCAGTGAAGTTCCGAACCCTGGCGCACATTCTTTGGTGGGGCCACCCTTCCAGGGAAATATAGACAGCTCCTACATCTGACTGGAAATTGTCCTACATAAAGGTTACATCCTGCGCCGAAAACCGCGACCCAGGGCAACCACCACATTTTGGGCGCGCAAAGCATTCAACAAAGCCAACCCTTGCTGCTCGACCTGCGCCAGTTCAACGCCAGCCCTGTGCGCCAGGGCAGCAAGGTGCTCACGGCCACTGCATCGCTGCTGTTGCAACGACACCAGTAGCGCATGGGCCAGCGGCGCCAAACGCGAGAAGTGCACCTGAAAGTCGGCGCCCCGGTACGCCAGCAGCAGTGTCGGCGCCTGTGGCACCTGCCGTGGAATGCTCCCAGGGCCGATCTGGCTGACCGGCCAGGCATAGGCCAGCGGCATGGCCAGCCCGGACAGCACCGGCACGTCATCGAGCACATCGGCACTGGCATCATCCTTAGGCTCGCAAACATCGCTCAGCAGCAACGCGGTCTCGATCCATTCGTAATGGGCTAACTCCGCCACCCACCCCGGTAGATCTGCGCGAGTTTGCAGATAGTCCAGCAACTCCCCCGCCACCTCCGTGAACAAGGGCGTGGTGCAACGATGGTCGGCGTAAAAGCCTTCAATCAGCGCTCGCCACCGCTCAGGCCCCAGGCTCGCCTGCAGCACCGGAAAACTCCCCGTCAGTAACGTCAGCACGTTGCCAAAGAACAGTCGCCGATACACCGCCAGGCGCCGGGCTTCGATCCCCGGCGGCGGTGGGTTGCCCTGCGGGTCGCGGATGTGGCGGCTCATGCACAGCTGCTGGGCTTGCAGGGTGTCAGCCATGGCGCCGCTGCCTTGCCGGAGCCTGCAAGGTGCGGATGTGCTGCACCTCGCCCAGCAATTCGGCCAGCGGCGGCAGGTTGAAGTCGCGCTCCAGCAACGTCGGGCGCGGGCCCAGGTGCTGGTAGGCATCGCCGAGCAATGCCCAGACATCGGCCTGGACGCTGGCGCCATGGGTGTCGATCTTCAGCCCCGGCGCTTCGTCGTAATGCCCGGCCACGTGCAGGCAGGCCACCCGCCCAGGCGGTAGGCGGGTGAGAAACTCCGTGGCGTCATAGCCGTGGTTGCAGGCATTGACCACCAGGTTGTTGATGTCCAGCAGCAGGTCGCAGTCGGCTTCGCCGAGCACGGCCTGAAGAAAGTCGATCTCGCTCATCGCCTGGTAGGGCGCGGCATAGTAGGAAATGTTCTCCACGGCGATACGCCGGCCCAGTGCGTTCTGCACCTCAAGGATGCGCCGGGCGGTGTGGCGCACGGCTTCGTCGGTGAACGGCAGCGGGATCAGGTCGTAGAGGTGGCCGTCATCGGCGCAGTAACTCAGGTGTTCGCTGAACAGCGGCACGCGATAGTGGTCGAGAAAGCCGCGGATCTGGCGTAGGAAACCGTGGTCGAGCGGCGCCGGGCCACCGAGCGAAAGCGACAGGCCGTGGCAGGCCAGCGGGAAGCGTTCGGCCAGTTGCGCCAGGCCCTGGCCATAGGCGCCGCCGACACCGATCCAGTTGTCTGGCGCACATTCGAGAAAGTCCACGGCCCCGGCGTCCAGGGTCAGCAGTTCGGGCAGCAGGGCTCGACGCAAGCCGAGGCCTGCGCCCTGCAGCGCGGAGGGTGTGTTCATGGGGCAAGCTCCTGGAGGGTGGAGTGTCCTCCCCGGCATGGGCCCGGGGAGGACGCCAGCGAAGGTCAGTCGCGGGCCTGGCTCAGCTTGCTGTAGAGGTCGCTGGGGAACGGCTTGCCGTTGGCGTCGAACTGATGCTTGCGAAACTGATAGACCTCGGCTTCGGACAAGTAGCCGTCGTGATTGGCGTCGATCGCGTCGAATTCGGCATTGGCGCCCGGGGCCTTGGCCAGCAGTTCGGCGCGCGAGACGCGGCCATCGTGGTCAGTGTCAGTGCGTGCGAACGAGGCGTCGCCGCACTTGCCTTCGCCACACTTGCCCTCGGCCTGGGTGGCTTTTGCCGAGGCGCCGCTGGCCCCGCACTTGCCTTCGCCACACTTGCCCTCGGCCTGGGTGGCTTTTGCCGAGGCGCCGCTGGCCCCGCATTTGCCTTCGCCGCATTTGCCCTCCCCGGCCTTTTCTGCGGCGGCCAGCTGATAGCCCTGGGGCAGTGGCTCGACGGCAAAGGCCGAGGGCGTGAGGTTGATGCCGCCAAGCAAGGCGATGCTCAGCAGGCCGAGGCGGGTCTTGGTGGGGCGTTGGATACGGGACATAGGCTGCTCCTGAATGGTTCGGTCATGCCGCAAGGGCGAAATGGGCCTGGCAACGCAGCCGTCTGGCTGGGCGTTGGGGCTGGCTCATTTGGCCTCAGGCCTGTGTCCGGGGCGTATCAGGATGCAGCGGGTTTTGTAAGCGAACGGCTCATGCAGGCGGCGTGATACACGGTGATACACCGGCTCAGCCGAGGGTCACCGCCTGGCTCACTTCCATCAGCAGCGGCACCAGCTCCTGCTGCACCTTCTCCACCGGCCAGGCACTGAGCTGGGCGGTGATGTTGATGGCCGCCACCACCTGGAAGTGCACGTTGCGGATCGGCGCGGCGATGCCCACCTGGCCGACCAGCACCTGCTCGCGGGTCATGGCATAGCCGTTGCGGCCGGCTTCCTGCACCCGCTCCAGCAGCACCTGGCGGTCGGTTTCGGTGTGGGCGGTGTAGGCCACCGGCGCCACCTCGGCCAGGCTCGCCTGCACCCGCGCAGGCGGCAGGTCGGCGAGCAGCACGCGCCCGGCCGACGTGCACCAGGCCGGCATGCGGCGGCCGGGCAGCATTTCTGCGTGGGTCTGGTTGGGGCCTGGAATGCGCATGACGTAGACGATGTCGTGGCCGCTGAGCACGGACAGGTTGACAGTCAGGTTGCAGCGCTCGCGAATCAGTTTCAGCGCCGGCAGCGCGCGGCTGATCAGCGGCGAGGCATTGAGGTACAGAAAGCCCAGCTCCAGCGCCTTGTGGGTGAGGCTGTAGCGCCGCGAGCGTTCGTCCTTGGCCAGGTAGCCCAGCTCGCACCAGGTGTGGGTGAAACGCTGGGCCGCGCTCTTGGTCATGTCGCAGGCCTCGGCCAGCTCGGTCAGGCCCAGCGAGGGCTGGCCGTCGCGGAAGATCTCCAGCACGCGAATGCCTTTTTCCAAGGTCTCGATGAACTGCGGGTGCTGCTGGCGCGGGTCTTTCTCGCTCACGTGGCGGTGCCTCCATTCGGGTGGCCAAGCATAGGCCATCTTGACCGCTGGGCGCGACCTGGCATATACATAGTATCACCCAACAATAATTAGTATTGCGTAGCGATACTTTAAGGAGATTCGAATGCCTGGTCAACCCTCCTCCAACCTGGCCACCCGGCCCGCCTGGGAGCTGGCAGCGCAGATACGCGCAGGGCATTTGTCGGCGCGTGAGCTGACCGAGGCGTGCCTGGCGCAAGTCGAACGGCACAACACGGCGCTCAATGCCCTGGTCACCGTCGATGCCGAAGGCGCCCTGGCCAAGGCCGCGGCTGCCGACGAGCACCAGGCCAAGGGCGGTGCGCTTGGCCCGCTGCATGGTTTGCCAGTGGCGCACAAGGATTCGTTCCTCACCGCCGGCATGCGCACCACCTGGGGCTCGCAAGTGTATGCCGAGCACGTGCCCAGCCAAGACTCGCTGATCGTCAGCCGCCAGGCCGCAGCCGGCTCTATCCTGGTGGGCAAGAGCAACCTGCCGGAGTTCGGCGCCGGCTCGCAGACGTTCAACCAGGTCTTCGGCGCCACCCGCAACCCCTACGCCCCGGCCATGACCTGCGGCGGCAGCAGCGGCGGCGCGGCGGTGGCCCTGGCCACGGGCATGGTGGCCCTGGCCGACGGCAGCGACATGGGCGGCTCGCTGCGCAACCCGGCAAGCTTCTGCAACATCGTCGGCCTGCGCCCCTCCATCGGCCGCGTGCCGAACTGGCCGAACAACAACAGCTTCGGCCAACTGACGGTGGCCGGCCCCATGGGCCGCTGCGTGGCGGACGTGGCCCTGCTGCTGAGCGTGATTGCCGGCGAAGACCGCTGTGACCCGCTGTCCCTGCAATCGGCAACGCTGCCCCTGGATGCGCAGCTGCAAGGCGACTGGCGCGGCGCACGCATCGCCTACAGCCCGGACCTCGGCGGCCTGCCCGTGGAGCCTGAAGTACGCGCCGTGACCGAAGCCGGCGTGCGCCGCCTGGCCGACCTGGGCTGCAGCGTGGAGCTGGCCGAGCCGGACTTCAGCGGCGGCGCCCGCGCCTTCCAGGTGCTGCGCGCGCTGACCTACGCCAGCGGCTACGGCCACCTGCTCGCCAGCCACCGCGCGCAGCTCAAGGACACCGTGGTGTGGAACATCGAGCAGGCCGGCCAGTTCACCGCCCAGGACGTGATCGATGCCGAAGCGGTGCGCGCGCGCCTGTTCCGCGACACCCAGGCGCTGCTGGAGCGGTACGATTTCCTGGTGGCGCCGGTCAGCCAGGTGCTGCCATTCCCGGTGGAACAACCCTTCGTCCAGCAGATCGGTGAGCAGCCCATGCACACCTACATCGACTGGATGAACAGCTGCTCGCTGATCACCCTGAGCGGCCACCCCTGCCTTTCGCTGCCCTGCGGCTTCAGCGAGCAAGGCCTGCCGGTGGGGCTGCAGATCGTCGGCCGCTACCGCGACGAACAGCGCCTGCTGGCCTTCGCCCAGGCACTGGAAACGCTCAACCGCCCCTATGTAGACCGCCCGCTGGCGGGCTGACCCGCAACGCTGGCAAGGCGCGACAGACGCACACACAACGCCGGCTTGATGCCTTTTGAACAATGCCAATAACAGTCAAAGGAAGCCCCATGTCCACTTCACCCCACGCATCGCCCACCCGCGCGCGGCAACCCATCCGCGCCGCCGCCGGGTCGTTTCTCGGCACCCTGATCGAATGGTTCGACTTCTATATCTACGCCACCGCCTCGGCGCTGATCTTCAGCCATGTGTTCTTCCCCGGCAGCAGCCAGCTGGTGGGCACCTTGTCGTCGTTCGCCACCCTGGCGGTGGGCTTTCTCGCCCGCCCGCTGGGTGGGGTGATCTTCGGCCACCTGGGCGACCGCTTCGGGCGCAAGTATTCGCTGATTCTTACCCTGGTGCTGATGGGGGTTTCCACAGTCGGCATCGGCCTGCTGCCTTCGTTCGAGCAGGTCGGCTTGCTGGCGCCGGTGCTGCTGGTGGCCCTGCGCATCCTGCAAGGCATCGCCGTGGGTGGCGAATGGGGCGGTGCGGTGCTGCTGGCCAGTGAGCATGCGCCCGAGGGCAAGAAGAGCTTCTACGCCTCGTTCGCCCAGCTGGGCAGCCCGGCGGGCCTGGTGCTGTCGCTGATGGTGTTTCGCCTGATCACCGAACTGCCCGATGCCGACCTCTACAGCTGGGGCTGGCGCCTGCCGTTCCTGGGCAGTGTGCTGCTGTTGCTGCTGGCGTTCGTGATCCGCCGCGGCGTGCACGAATCGCCCGAGTTCGAAGCCCAGGCCAAGCAGGAAAAGCCCGAGCAGTCGCCGGTCAAGAGCGTGGTTCGCGATGCCTGGCCGTTGATCCTGCTGGTGATGGGTGCCTGCTCCATCGGCATTTCCTCGGCCTACTTCACCAACACCTTCATGATCGCCTACGCCACCCAGTACCTGGGCATCAAGAGCTCGGTGATCCTCGAGTGCCTGTCGGTGGTGGCCATCGTGCAACTGATCAACCAGCCCATCGCCGCGTGGCTGGCGGACAAGGTCGGCGCCGGGCGCTTCCTGCTGCTGACCTCCGCCGCCAGCATGCTGGTGCCCTATGCCATGTTCAGCCTGGTGGCCAGCGGGCAGAACAGCATGATCATCCTCGGCATTTCGCTGGCCAAGGTGTTCTCCTCGGCGTTCTACGCGGTGATCGCCGGCTATATCGTCAACGTGTTCCCGGTGTACCAGCGCTATTCGGGGATCTCGCTGGCGTACCAGGCCTGCGGCGCATTGATCGGTGGCACCACACCGATGGTCGGCACGCTGATCGCCGGCCAGGCCGCGGGCCAGTGGTGGCCGCTGGCGCTGTTCTACTCGCTGCTGGCGTTCATCTCGTTCGCCTGCGTGCTGCTGCTGATGCGCCGCCGCAGCCCGCTGCTGCAGCCCAGCTACGCCTGAGGCACGGCCTAGCGCCGGTCCAGCAGGCGCGCCAACAGGAAGGTCGCCGCCACCGCCAGCACCACGGCGGTGGCGATCGATGGCAGCGTGCCCCAGGTTTCGATCGAGGCCTTCACGGCCAGGTAGAAGCCCAGCATGCCCACCGCGCCAATGGCATTGCCGCGCACGATCGCCCCCAGCTCCTGGTGCCCGCCCTGAACGTGGGCGAACACCGCCAGCGGCCAGGCAATAACCGGGATCGGCGCCAGCAAGCCGCTGGCCACCGGCCCCAGCCACTGGGCACTGGCCGTGATCGCCACCAGCAGCAAGGTGGCCGTGAGCATGCGCATGGGGATGACCCAACGCGGCAACGCCACCACCTTGGGCGGGGCACTGTCAGCCTTGGGCCGGGTGACCACGATGATCACGCTGAGCAGCGCCAGGGTCACTGCAACAGAAGCCGTCAGCACCCCCAGCCGGCTCATCAGCCAGGCGCTGACCGCGTACACCGCCAACGCCGCCAGGCAACCGATGAGCGCCGAAACCCGCCGCGTCACCAGGAAGTAGAACAGGTAGGTGGCCTGAACCGCAGCCAGCCCCGCCAAGGCCCCGGGCACAGCCTGCAAGGCGAACCCCGCGCCCTGCTCCAGGCTCAGAAACAGGATCACCAGCGCCGAGGTGACCGGCAGGCCCGAGAGCAGGCCGCCAATCTTGGTGCCCCAGCGCTTGGACGCCAAGGAGATGGCCAGCATGAGCGTGGGGGTGATGAGAAATTTCAGGTAGAAGGCAGTCATGAAAGGCACGGCAGGCTCTGGGACACGGACCGGCATCATACCTCAGCGAAGCAGCGGCACCGATGCCGACAGCCTGCTCAGCCATGCCACCAACGGCTGAGCGTCAGCCCGCCATCTGCGCCTGCAGAAATTCGCGCAGCGCCTGCGCGGCCGGCGACAGGCTGCGCCCCTTGCGTGTCAGCAGGCCGATCTGCCGTTCGACCTTGGGCGCCGCCAGGGGCAGGAAGGCAAGTTTTTCGTTCTCCTGGGGGAAGGCCAGGTAAGGCAAGGTGCTGATGCCCACGCCCTGCTCCAGCATGGCGATCAGCGAAATCATGTTGGACACGAACAAGCGGCTGTGCGCCAGCAGCGCCTCGGCCTCGCTGCCCTCCAGCAGCCGCGAGGTGCCGTTGCGCACCATCGCCAGCCCCTGCAGCTGCGACCAGTGCAAGGGCGCGCCGGCCTGCGCCAACGGGTGGTCGGCGCGGCACACCACGCCCACCTGGTCGTGCAGCAGCGGCGCGAAGTCGAGCTGCTCGTCCTGCGCCCACAGGCTGCTGATGCCGAAATCCACCTGCCCCTGGGCCAGCAGCTGTTGCACCCGCTCGGCCGTGGCGTCCTGGATGCTCACCTGCACGTTCGGGTGCTCGGCCACGAAGCGCGCCAACGGCCCCGGCAGCAGGCGGCTGGCCACCGAGGGCACGGTGGCGATGCTGACCTGGCCGATTTCGTGGTGGGCCAGCAGGGTCACCTCGCGGGCGATGCGGTCGTGGTGTTCGAGCAGGCCGCGAAACAGCGGCAGGCAGTGCTCGCCGAAGGGCGTCAGCTCCACCCGGCCACCGCCCTTCTCGACCAGGGCCTGGTCGAGCTTCTGCTCGAGCTCGCGCACCGCCAGCGAGATTGCCGGCTGGGTGCGGCAGGCCTGGCGGGCGGCGGCATGGAAGCTCTTGAGTTCGGCGACCAGCACGAAGTAGCGCAGCTGGGCGATTTTCAGCTCGGGCAACATGGTTAGCGTTCCTTATCAAAGCATTTTTTTTATTAATTTTTATTTGCCCCATATTGCTCGCAAGATGAACGCCAGGCAAACAGAGGCTTTCATCCATGTCACACAACACCTACAAGAACTACATCGATGGCCAATGGTGCGAGGGCCAGGGCTGCATCGCCAACCACAGCCCCTCCGACACCGGCGACCTGATCGGCGAGTACCACCAGGCCACCGCCGAGCAGGCCCTGCAAGCCATCCAGGCCGCCCGCGCCGCGCAACCGCAGTGGGCCGCCAGCGGCCTGGAAGCCCGCCAGCAGGTGCTGATGGCCATCGGCGACGAGCTGATCGCACGCAAGGCCGAGCTCGGCGAGCTGCTCTCGCGTGAAGAAGGCAAGCCGCTGGCCGAGGGCATCGGCGAAGTGCAGCGCAGCGGCCAGTTCTTCCACTACTACGCCGCCGAAGTGCTGCGTCAGATGGGCGAAACCGCCAGCTCCGTGCGCCCCGGCATCGACATCGAAGTGCACCGCGAGCCAGTGGGCGTGGTCGGGGTCATCACCCCGTGGAACTTCCCCATGGCCACCGCCGCCTGGAAGATCGCCCCGGCCCTGGCCTTCGGCAACGCCGTCGTGTTCAAGCCGGCCAACCTGGTGCCGGCCAGCGCCTGGGCGCTGAGCGAGATCATCAGCCGCCAAGGCCTGCCCCATGGCACCTTCAACCTGGTCATGGGCAGTGGCGCCAGCGTCGGCGAAACCCTGGTGCAATCGCCCGATATCGACGCCCTGACCTTCACCGGCTCGCTGCAGACCGGCCGCCGCGTGGCCGTCGCCACCGCCGCCAACCTGGTGCGTTGCCAGCTGGAAATGGGCAGCAAGAATGCCCTGGTGGTGATGGATGACGCCGACCTCGAGCTGGCGGTGGAATGCGCGCTCAATGGCGCGTTCTTCGGCACCGGGCAAAAGTGCACGGCCTCCTCGCGGCTGATCGTCTGCGACGCCATCCACGACCGCTTCGTCGACGCGCTGCGCCTGCGCATGCGCCAGCTCAAGGTCGGCCACGCTCTGCATCCCGGGGTGCAGATCGGCCCGGTGGCCGAGGCCCGGCAACTGGAGCAGAACCTGGAATACCTGCGCCTGGCCCAGGCCGAAGGCGCCACCTTGATCGAAGGCGGCGAACGCCTGCAGCTGGAGAGCGACGGCTACTACATGCGCCCGGCGTTGTTCGTCGATACCCGCAACGACATGCGCATCAACCGCGAGGAAGTGTTCGGCCCGATCGCCTGCGTGATCCGCGTCAGCGGCTTCGAACAAGCCCTGGCCACGCTCAACGATACCGCCTACGGCCTGACCGCCGGCATCATCACCCAGTCCCTGCGCCATGCCAGCGAATTCAAGCGCCGCGCCCAGACCGGCTGCGTGATGGTCAACCTGCCCACTGCCGGCACCGACTACCACGTGCCGTTCGGCGGGCGCAAAGCCTCCAGCTTCGGCCCGCGCGAGCAAGGCCAGTACGCCCGCGACTTCTACACCGTGGTCAAGACCACCTACCTGCGGCCCTGAAGGATGACCAGCATGAACGACCTCCTGATGATCGACGGCCTGCAGTACTCCAACTGGAGCCCGGAAATATTCCAGCAGATGCAGGCCGGTGGCCTGAGCGCGGTGCACGCCACCATCGCCTACCACGAAAACGCCCGCGAAACCCTGTCGCGCCTGGGCGAGTGGAACCGCCGCTTCGAGACCTGGCCCGAGCTGATTCGCCCGGTGCGCAGCGCCGGCGACATCCGCCTGGCCCAGCAAGAAGGCCGGGTGGGCATCTTCTTCGGCTTCCAGAACTGCTCGCCGATCGAGGACGACATTGCCCTGGTCGAGGTGTTTCGCCAGCTCGGCGTGTTCGTCATGCAGCTCACCTACAACAACCAGAGCCTGCTCGCCAGCGGCTGCTACGAAAGCGAGGACAACGGCATCAGCCGCTTCGGCCGCCAGGTGATCGCCGAGATGAACCGGGTCGGCATGCTCATCGACATGTCCCACAGCGCCGAACGCAGCACCCTGCAAGCCATCGAGCTGTCCAGCCGGCCGGTGATCGTGTCGCACGCCAACCCGGCAAGTTTTCATGCCGCCAAGCGCAACAAGTCTGACGCGGTGCTGCGCGGCATCGCCGAATCCGGCGGGCTGCTGGGCTTCAGCACCTACCCCTTCCACCTCAAGGACGCCTCGGCCTGCAGCCTGGAAAGCTTCTGCGACATGGTCGCGCGCACGGCCGACCTGATGGGCGTGGAGCACATCGGCATCGGCACCGACCTGTGCCAGGCGCAGCCGCTGGCGGTGCTGGAATGGATGCGCAACGGGCGCTGGAGCAAGGACAAGGACTACGGCGAGGGCTCCAAGGACAACGCCAACTGGCCGGCGCCGCTGCAGTGGTTCCGCGACAGCCGCGATTTCCCCAACATCGCCCGGGGCCTGCGCGCCCGGGGCTTTGCCGAAGACGATGTACGCAGGATCATGGGGCTCAACTGGCTGCGCCTGCTGGAAACCGCCAGCACGCCGCACGCCTGAGCCGCGCACGGACAGCATCGACAATAACAACAAAGCAGCTTCCGGAGGCTTCATGAAAAACCCCACCACCCTGCCGGCCGAAGGCCAGGCCCTGGGCCTGCCGCTGGCGCGGGACATCGACTGGCCGCTGTTTCTGATCAGCGGCGGTTTCCTGGCCGCGTTCCTGGTTGCGGCGCTGGTCGACATCGACGCGGTGTCGGCGCTGGTCAACACGTTGTTCGCCTGGTCGACGCGGTTCTTTGGCTTGTACTGGCAGGTGCTGATGCTGGCGACCTTCGCGGTCAGCCTGGTGATCGGCTTCTCGCGCTGCGGGCGGGTGCGCCTGGGCGGCGTCGACCAGCGCCCGGACATCAGCACCTTCAACTGGATCGCGGTGATCATGTGCGCCCTGCTCGCCGGTGGCGGCGCGTTCTGGGCGGCGGCCGAGCCGCTGATGCACTTTGCCAGCCCACCGCCGCTGTTCGCCGGCGTGCAGCCGCACAGCGAAGCAGCAGCCACCGCGGCGCTGGCGCAGTCGTTCGTGCACTGGGGCTTTCTTGCCTGGGCGGTGCTCGGCAGCCTGCTGGCGATCGTGCTGATGCACCTGCACTACGACAAGGGCCTGCCGCTGGCCCCGCGCACCCTGCTCTACCCGCTGTTCGGCGAGCGTGCGCTGAAAGGGCCGATCGGCACCCTGGCCGACGCCACCTCGATCATCGCCGTGGTCGCCGGCACCATCGGCCCGATCGGCTTTCTGGGCCTGCAGATCAGCAGCGCCATGCACGCAGTGTGGGGCGTGCCCAATGGCATCGTCACCCAGTCGCTGACCATCGTCCTGGTCACGGCGATGTACACGGTGTCGTGCCTGGTGGGGCTCAAGGGCATCCGTTTCGTCAGCGAGATCAACGTGTGGCTGATGATCGGCCTGGCGCTGTTCATGGTGCTGTGCGGGCCGACGCTGTTCATCCTCGGCGGCTTCCCGGCGGCCTTTGCCCTGCACGTCGAGCAGTTCATCCCGATGACGCTGTTCCGCGCCGACCCTAAGTGGCTGGACTGGTGGACGGTGTTCTACTGGGGCTGGTTCATCGGCTATGCCCCCATGGTGGCGCTGTACGTCGCGCGGATCTCGCGGGGCCGCACCATTCGCGAGATCATCATGACCTTGTCGATCATCGCCCCGCTGGTGACCATGTTCTGGTTCACCGTGGTCGGCGGCACCGGCATCGGCCTGGAACTGCAGACCCCCGGCATCGTCACCGCCCATGGCACCCAGGCCGAGGACCTGCTGCTGGGGGTGACCCAGAACCTGCCGTGGGGCGGCCTGATCAGCGCGCTGTTCCTGTTTCTGAGCTTCATTTCGGTGGCCACCAATGGTGATGCCATGGCCTTCACCGTGGCCCTGGCGATGTCCAGCAACGACAAACCGAAGAAATGGCTGTGCGGCTTCTGGGCCATCGGCATGGGCCTGGCGGCGGTGGTGCTGATCACCATCGGCGCAGGCGGTGTCACGGCCTTGCAATCCTTTATCGTCATCACCGCGGTGCCGGTGTCGCTGGTGATTCTGCCAGCGTTGTGGGATGCCGTGCGCATCGCCCGGCACATGGCCCGCGAACAAGGCGTCTGAACCATGATGCATGCAGGTACAACAACAATGAGCAACCCCGCGTTCGCCCCCACAGGGCTGCGCCCGGCCAGCCAGGTCATGGACCTGGCTCGCCTGGGCAGCCACTTCCAGAGCCCCTTGAGCTTCGTGCGCAGCAGCCTGCGGCGGATGATGAACCAGCGCTGGCAGATCAGCCGCAGCCGCTTCGACCTCGACGGCAACGGCTTCGGCACCGCCATCTACCGCATCGACACGCCCAACGCGCACTACCACTGCGTGATCTTCTCGGCCTACCTGCCGCCGGAAAAGCGCAGCGACCGGGTGATCGCCGACCAGTGGGACGTGGCCTTCGTGCTGCTGGCAGGTGACGTCGACGCGGCGCAACTGGCCGACCTGCAGCGCAATGTGCCGCTGCAGGAAGCCGGCCGCTTCGATGCCCGGGTGCTGGTGCTGTCGCGGGCCAACCGCAGCCTGCGCAACTTCGACCGCTTCCTCGCGGCGCTGGCCGAAGGCAACCAGCCCGACCCGCGCCAGCTGGCCGAAGTCGGCTACCTGTACCGCACCACCGCGGTGTACGGCAATGGCAAGTTCGGCATCGCCGACTTCGCCTGCCTGCAGGGCAACCCGGACTTCGACCAGCCGTTCAGCGCGCAGATGTTCACGGTGTACCTGCTGCGCCATTTCAGCATCGAGCAGATCGAGCACATGGCCCGCGCCCTCGCTCCGCAACGGGCGGTGCCGTTGGCGCCGGCGCTGCAGCGTTACCTGGGGGTCGGCAATGCCACCGGGTTGGGGATGGCGCCGTTTCTGATCAACCACCCGCAGCTCGTCGAGCGCTGGATCGCCACACGGGAACGCGCATTGGCCCTGGTGCTGGCACAAGCTCCGAGCCCTGAAAGGCTGGCCCGCCTGCGCGCGCTGCTGGCCAGGGCCCAGGCGCACCTTGCGCAGACCTGCACCGAAGACCAGCGCCAGCACGAGCAAGACCTGCGCACCCTCGCCGAGCTCGCCCGCCTCGGCGACTGGCTCGACACCCAAGCCTGCAGCGCCGGCCTCTGGCAGCGCCTGCAGGGCTGGAGCGAAGCCCAGGCCGGGGTCGGTTGCCAGGAGCTGCTGGTCAGCCTGCTGCTGGAGCTGTACCCCGAACAGGTCACGCCGCTGGCCGAGCAGATGGGCGTGGTCGAAGGCTGCCAGCTGGATGCGCAGATGCCGCTTGCGCAGCTGCGCGAGCTGATCGAACAGCACTATGCCTGGGCCTTGGCCTACGACTTCAGCGACGTGCAGGCCGAGCACTTCTTCTGGTACCGCTCTGCGGAAAAAGAAGAACCCCGCCTAGGCATGCGCCACCAGGAGCCGGGCGCCGAGAAGGAAATGCAGCTGGGCATCGCGCGCAATATCCAGCGCTGCCACAGCGCCCTGCTCGCCCACCTGGGCACCCAGCCCCAGGCGCTGACGGCGCATTTCCTGATCGCCCAACCCGGCTTCAAGGGCACGGTCCGCCGCCTGCAAGGCATGGCGCGCACCGCCTATGGCGAGATCCGCGCCAACCTGCTGGCCGAGGGCATGCTGCCGATCCACCTGCTGCGCTGCAAGCTGGCGTTTTTCGGCGCCGGCAAGTTCGACCCGAAATCCAGCCGCTGGGTGCGCATCACGCTGTTCCAGGGCGCGCCCCTGGTTGCCGACATCGGCCAGCCGTTCACCGATGACTGGAATTTCGCGGTCATGCCGCAGGAGGGTGTGTGACCATGCGCGTATCGCTCAACGAGATCCAGGTGATGTGCCGCAAGGCCTTCGAAGGCATGGGCTTTGCGCCCGGTGACTGCGAGGATGCCGCCGAGCTGGTCGGCTGGCTGCACCTGCAAGGGCTGGACGGCGTCGGCACGCTGGCCAAGGCGCTGGATTACCTGCACAGCGAAGCCGCACGGCCCTACAGCCTGTGCCATGAAGACAGCGCCCTGCTGGTGATCGACGCCCAGGGCCAGAGCGTGCTGCGCTGCGCCGCCACCGTGGTGGAGCTGGCACTGGGCAAGGCCCTGCGCGACGGCCAGGCCGTGCTGCGCATCCAGCAGTGCCACAACCGCCTGCTGTTGCTGGGCTACCTGAGCCGGGCGGCCGAACGCGGCCTTGCGGTGCGCGCCCAGTGGGGCGATGCACGCCAGCGGCATGTGGCGACGTTCGCCGCTGGCGCCAGCTGCCCCGCCCTGCACAGCGAAGCCGCCGAACCTTGCGCAGAACAAAGCATCACCGTGCTGTTCAGCCGGCCGACGCAAGCCGCTACAGCGGCGGTCACCCGCGTCGGCACGCTGAGCCAGGGTTTCGTGGTGAGCGAGCAGACCTGGCAGCGGCTGCAGCAGTTCGCCGAACAGATCCTGGTCGAGAGCACCGAAGCCTCGCGCCGTCATGGCGCTGGCGGTGGTAGCGATGCCGACTGATTGCCAACCTTCAGGAACCCTTCAATGAAACATGCGATCAAGACCGACCTGTATGCCTCCAAGGCGCCGCTGGAATGGGCGGTGGTGGGCAATGGCACGCTGTACACTGCACAGATCCCGATCGACGCCCAGGGCCAGGTGGTGCCCGGCGGCATCGAGGCCCAGACCCGCCAGACCCTGGACAACCTGCGCCACACCCTGGAGGCGGCGGGCGCCTCGCTGGACGACGTGACCCAGGTGCTGATCTATGTGACCGACCGCAGCTATCTGGCGACGGTCAACAGCCTCTATGGCCAGTACTTCCAGCCCCCCTACCCCAACCGCGCCGCCGTGGTGGTGGCCGGGCTCGCCCGCGAAGAGATGCTGGTGGAGTTGGTTGTCTACGCTTGTGTGCCTTAGCCCACAAGCAAGGGTCGCACACTTCTCCTGTGGGAGCCCACAAGCCAAGGCTCGCGTACTTCTCCTGTGGGAGCCGGCTTGCCGGCGATGAGGCCAGGGCAGGCAACCCTGAGTGTCAGCTCGGGCCCCATCGCCGGCAAGTCGGCTCCCACAGTAGGTGCAACGCACACGCTTTTGGATAGTACTGCCCCACCCAGCTATCGTTACTGTCGCACTGCCAACCCGCCGCAGCGTTCCCCTTCGAGGAGCCCGACATGCCACTGGTACGCATCGACATCAGACGCCAGCCCAACCCCACCCACCTGCAGACCCTGGGCAAGGTGGTCTACGCCGCCATGCGCCAGACCATCAACGTGCCGGAGCACGACAACTTCCAGGTGCTGACCGAACACGACAGCGACAAGCTGGTGAACGACCCACACTACCTGGGCATCCAGCGCACCGAGGCCCAGGTCTTCATCCAGATCACCCTCAACGAGGGCCGCACCCTGGAGCAGAAGAAAGCGCTGTACCTGGCCATCGCGCAAGGGCTCGAGCGCGAAGCCGGCGTGCGCCCGGAGGATGTGTTCATCAACCTGGTCGAGGTGCGCAAGGAGAACTGGTCGTTCGGCAACGGCATCGCCCAGTACGCGAACTGACCGCCGCAGGCGTCACTCTTGAACGACAGCAATGCCGTCGAGGGCGGCCTGTTCGGCCATTTTCAGGCGCTCGGCCTTGCAGATGTACTTGGGTTTGCTGCGCGGGGCCAGCTTGGCGCTGGCTTTCTTGGCGTGGGCTTGCATCAGCTGTTTGATTTTCTTGCGGCGGTTCATACGGAGCTCGGTAAAAAAGAGATACGCTTGCAGCCTACACTGTTAACGCTGGCTGTTGGAGCGCCCGCCGTGACTTATGCAAATGCCGCCCTGTTCCTGCAGGGCCTGGACGACGAATGGGCGCGCCACATCAGCGCCATCGGCCCCTGCCGCCATGAAACCAAACCGGCCCGCGAGCCCTACGAAGCGCTGATTCGCGCCATCGCCTACCAGCAACTGCACGTCAAGGCCGGCGATGCGATCCTGGGGCGGTTTCTGGCGCTCTATCCCGACCAGGCATTCCCCGCTGCCGACGCCTTGCTGGCCACGGACGCCGAACGGCAAAGGGCCTGCGGCTTTTCCGCGAACAAGCTGGCGACTGTCCGCGCGATTGCCCAGGCGCGCCTGGATGGCGTGGTGCCGACGCTGGCCGAGGCCCAGGCGATGAGCGACGCCGAGCTGGTCGAGCGCCTGGTGTCGCTGCGCGGTGTCGGCCGCTGGACGGTGGAAATGTTCCTGATCTACAGCCTGGAGCGGGCCGACATCCTGCCGGTCGACGACTTTGGCGTGCGCGAGGGTTACCGGCGCCTCAAAGGCCTGGAAAAAGCCCCGACGCCGCGCCAGATGCGCGAAATCGGCGAACCCTGGAGCCCCCACCGCACCACCGCGGCCTGGTACCTGTGGCGCGTGCCCCAGGCCAGGTGAATTCAAGCGCAAGAACCGGAGTGCTTGCGCAGCGAGGGGTTCATAGACTGGCCCCACTCCCCCTTAGCGAGATTGCGCCATGAACCTGCCCAAGCCGTCGAGCGCCCCTTTCAACACGGATGAACAACGCTGGGCCGCCGTGCAGGCCCGCGACCCCGCCGCGGACGAGCATTTCGTGTATGCCGTGCGCACCACCGGCGTGTACTGCCGGCCCAGCTCCAGCGCGCGCCGCCCCAAGCGCGAAAACGTCATGTTCTTCAACGACGCAGCGCAGGCCGAGGCCGCCGGTTTTCGGCCAAGCCTGCGCGCCTCGCGCGACCAGACCGGCGCCCGCGAACAGCGCGCCGCGCTGGTGGCCAAGGCCTGCCGGCTGATGGACGCCTCGCCCACGCCACCCACGCTCGACGAACTGGCGGCGCAACTGGGCCTGAGTGCCTTTCACTTCCACCGCCTGTTCAAGGCCGAAACCGGCCTGACGCCCAAGGCGTATGCCTCGGCCACCCGCGCCCGCAAGCTGCGCGAAGAACTGGGCCAGGGCGAAACCTCGGTGACCGACGCCATCTACGGCGCCGGCTTCAATTCCAACAGCCGCTTCTACGCCACCTCCGAGCAACTGCTGGGCATGCGCGTGAAGGCCTACCGGGATGGCGGCGTGGGCACGGCCATTCGCTTTGCCATCGGCGCCTGTTCGCTTGGGGCGATCCTGGTCGCCCAGAGCCAGCGCGGCATCTGCGCGATCCTCCTGGGCGAAGACCCGGAGGCGCTGCTGACCGATCTGCAGGACCAGTTTCCCAAGGCCCAGCTGATTGGCGCCGACCCGCAGTTCGAGGCCCTGGTCGCCCAGGTGGTGGGCTTCATCGAAGCGCCCTCGCTGGGCCTGAACCTGCCCCTGGACATCCAGGGCACGGCGTTTCAGCAGCGCGTCTGGCAAGCGCTGCGCGAGATCCCGCCAGGTGCGACGGCCAGCTACAGTGACATCGCCGAACGCATCGGCGCGCCCAAGGCCGTGCGGGCGGTGGCCCAGGCCTGCGCGGCCAACCACATCGCGGTGGCGATCCCCTGCCACCGGGTGGTGCGCCGTGATGGCGACATCTCGGGTTATCGCTGGGGCGTGGAGCGCAAGCGCGAGCTGCTCGATCGCGAGTCCGGCCATTGACCGCGCCACGGCTATGGCGGCTGCTGGGCAATGACGGCAAGCCCCTCAATCCGCCGCCTGCAATGCCTTGAACTGCTCCCCAAGCGCCAGCGCCACACGGCCGCTGGCCGGCGTGGGCATCAGGTGGGTGAACGGGATGTCGATCATGCGCTGCTCGCGCACGGCGCGCAGGCGCGACAGCACCGGGTCACGCAGCAGCAGTTGGCGCTTGCGGCTGGCGGGCGACCACACGGCGTCGGCTAGCAGGATCACGTCCGGGTCACTCAGCAACAAGGTCTCGCGGCTGGCGTTGACGCGGTACAGGTCGATGTCGGCAAACACATTTCGCGCCCCGGCAGCCGCCAGCAACTGGGTGACGAAGCCGCGCTTGCCCTGGCTGTCGAGGCCTTTGATTTCGCTGTCCAGGTAGAACACCGACAGCGGTTTGCTGGCGCTGCCCAGCGCCCGGGCGCGGGCCAGGTCGCGGTCCATGGAGGTGATCAGTTCGCCGGCCTTCCGTTGCCGGCCCAGCAACGCCCCCAGGGTGGCCAGGTCGTGACGCACATGGCCGAAGTAATCCAGCGAATGGCCGTCGCACGCTGACTCCAGCAGGTAGGAGGCAATGCCATTGGCGCCCAGTGCGCTTCTCGAGGTGATGCCGGCGCCGAACGCCGAAGCGAAACCGCCCACCACCAAGTCGGGCCTTTGCGCGTACAGCACTTCGCTGGCCGGGTACTCGCGGGCGATCACCGGCACGCCGGCGTACTGCCCCTGGCGCCAACCCGCGCCATTGTCATCGAGGTAGGCCACGCCGACCAGCGCAGGGCCGGCGTCCAGCGCCAGCAGCAGATCGGCCGCATGCTGGTTGAGGGCGACGATGCGCGAAGGTGGCGACGGGGGCAGGTTCCACTGCTGCGCGCAGTTGCGGTAAGTGCCGGCCACGGCCGGCACGGTGAAAAGCGCTGCAAGCAACAGCCCCCAAGCCTTACTCATGGAATTTGCTCTCCAAAAGCGCTAGCGCTGCACGGCAATGCACTTGATCTCCACCAGCAGGCCCGGCCTTGCGAGTTCACTGACGCCTATGCACGTCCATGCACAGGTGCCCCTTGGAAAGACCTGATCCTTCACACGCCTGAAGGTTGGCATGTGGCGGTGCATGTCGACGTGATAGGTCGTCATCTCCACCACATCTTCAAAGCTGCAGCCACCGGCGCTCAAGACCAGCCGCAGGTTTTCCCATGCGGCCAGAAACTGCTGCTGCGGGTCTTCGATGACTGTCAGCTGCGCGGTACGCCCTACCTGGCCTGCGCAGTAGAGCGTCTTGCCAACTTTTACCGCTGGGGCGTAGCCCGCCTGCTCGCTAAGCAACTTCATCTGCTCTGGAATGATGATCTGGCGATCGGTCATGGCCTGGCTAACTCAGGAAATGGACGGATGGCAAACCTACGCGAGTACGTGCGTGCCGTCCATGCATGTGCGCGCCAGCGCTCAACTGGGCCAGCACGACTGGCGAATCACGCTGCAGAAGTTGCCAGGCCGGAATCCCGGCTCCTTGTCCGCGATCACATCGGCCTTGACGTTGCCGAAGGTGGTCTGCGGCTTGTGCCGGATGCCTTCGTAGAACGCCTGGATGATCGCTTCCTTGAACTGCTCGCCACGTGGGTGCGCCTGCACCACGGCCTCTCGCGCCGCACTGCCGAGCCCTTCGTGGTGCAGGCCGAGCACGTCGGTTTCGACACCTGCGGTCACCAGCGCAATCAGCGGGTGCATGTGTTCCGGGATGCCGGGCGTGGTGTGCAGGGCAATGGCCGTCCAGACCCGCTCGACATCGCGCTCGTCGACGCCGTGGCGCTGCAGGAAATCGCGCGCGGCGTTGGCCCCGTCGACCTCGAAGCGGCAGCAATCGCTGCTGTGCGAGTGGGTCAGGCCCATGTCATGGAACATGCAGCCGGCGTACAGCAGCTCGCTGTCGTATTTCAGCCCCAGGCGCTGGCCGGCCAGGGCGGCGAAATAGAAGACCCGGCTGGAGTGGTGGTAGAGCAGCGGCGATGCCGTGTCGCGCACCAGCTCGGTGATTTCTCGCGCCATGGCGCTGTCGGGGATGTGGATGCCGGCAATGGATGTGGACATGTGCGTACCTCGGAGGGGTGGATGACCCGTCCAGTCTGCTGGGCGCCGCCTATGTCCTCAATTGACTTGACCAGTCAGATACTGCCATTGTCGGCGCCATACAGCCTTGCCCGCGCCCCTTGAGAAACCGCCATGCCCAAACAGCCGATCACCCTTGCCATCCTGGCATTGCCGGGCGTTCAACTGCTCGATGCCTGCGGCCCGCTCGATGTATTCGCCGAGGCCAACCGGCAGCTCGGCCATCAGGCCTACCGCCTGCTGTTGCTGGCCTGCGAACCGGGGCCGCTGGTGAGTTCCTCGGGCACGCGGCTGCTGGCCGATGGCTGGATAGGCGACGAACTGCCAGCGCTCGACACCTTGCTGGTGGCAGGCACCCCGCAGGCGGCCGAGCAGTACCTGCGCCCCGGCATTCTCGATTGGCTGCGCCAGCGCGCAGGCGCCTGTCGGCGCTACGGCTCGGTGTGCACCGGGGCCTTTGCCCTGGCGGCTGCGGGGCTGCTGGATGGGCGGCGGGTGACCACCCACTGGTCGGTGGCGGCGCCGCTGGCTGCGCGCTATCCCGCGGTACAGGTCGATGCCGATGCCATCCAGGTGCACGACGGCAAACTGCGCACCGCAGCCGGGGTAACCGCCGGGCTGGACCTGGCCCTGGCCCTGGTCGAAGAAGACCTGGGCCACGAAATGGCCAAACAGGTTGCGGGGCATCTGGTGATGTACTTCAAGCGCCCGGGCGGGCAATTGCAGTTCAGCCGCCAAGGCGCCAGTTCGCCGGCCGGGCGTTCGGCGCTGCAGGGCCTGCAGCGCTACATCGCCGCCAACCCGGCCGAGGGCCATGGCATTGCCGCCCTCGCCGCCCGTGTCGGCCTGAGCCCGCGGCATTTTGCCCGGGTGTTCCACAGCGAGGTGGGCATGACCCCGGCGGCCTGGGTCGAACTGGCCCGGGTCAACGCCGCCAGGGCGCGCCTGGAAGCAGGCCGCGAAGCGCCCAAGCAGGTGGCGGCCGCCTGCGGCTTTGCCAATGCCGACACCTTGCGCCGCGCCTTCGTCCGCCACGTGGGGGTAACGCCTGCGGAGTACCGCAAGCGCTACGGGCGCGTGGGCTGAACGTTCGCCGGCTACTGGCCTGGCGGGGTGCCTTCAGCGTTTGCCAGCACCACATCGACTTGTACCCGCGCGTTCTCGGGCAGCGCGGACACGCCAACCACCCTGCGTGCAGGCACGCCATCGGGGAAGAACGCCGTGTACACCTCGTCCACGGCGGCAAGGTCCTGGATATCGGCAAGGAAGACGTTGACCTTGACCACATCACTCAGGGCGTGGCCGATGCTTTCGACAATCGCCTTGACGTTGTTCAGGCATTGCTGCGCTTGCTCTTTCACACCCCCGCTCACCAACTTCCCGGTACTGGGGTTCAAAGGCAGTTGCGCAGAGAGGTGGTTGTAGTGCGAGAAGGCGACCGTTTGCGTGGACAGCGGGTGCAGGGGCGCACGGGGCGTGTTGTTTGCCTTGATGACAATCCCGTGGCGGTCTTCGACAACTTGCGGTGGCGTGCCATCGCCGTGGGAGATGACGGCTTCTATCTGCACCAACGCATCCATGGGCAACCCTGAGGCCACCACGACCGTGCGCGCGGGGAAGTAAGCGACTGCCCTGGCAATGGCCGAGTCGGGGAAGAAGGTTTTGTACACCTGGTCGACCTGCGCGAGGTCCGAAAGGTTTTTCACGAAGAGGGTGATCTTGACGATGTCATCGAAAGGCACGTCCATGCCTTCGAGGATCGCCTTGATGTTTTTCAGGCACTGCGCCGCCTGCTCCTTGGCACCGCCTGCCACCAACTTGCCGGTTTGCGGGTCGATCGGCAGTTGCGCAGACAAGTTGTTGTAGTGCGAAAAAGCCACGGCCTGCGCGGACAGTGCGCTTGCCGGCGCACGCTCGGTATTGCACACCGTCTTGATCAGGTCGCCGGCCTGGGGGGCGTTTGGGATCGTGCCTACGCCATTGGAAAGCAAGGCTTCCACTTGCACCAGGGCATCCATCGGCAATGCGGCAACCGCGACAGTCGTCACCACCGGCACATAGCCTGGGAAATAGGCCGAATAGACGCTGTTGACGACTTCGGCATCGGCTATGTTGCGCAGGAAGATGCTGAGCCTGACCACATCCTCCAGTGTGTGGTCGACGCTTTGCACCACGGCCTTGATGTTCTTGAAACACTGCTCCGCCTGCGCCTTCACACCCCCTGCCACCACGGCACCGGATGCGGGGTCGATGGGTAACTGGGCGCTAAGGTTGTTGTAGTGCGAGAACGCGACACTTTGCGAATAAGGGCCAATGCCTTCTGGAGCATTGCCGGTATTTCTTGCCAATACGGCGTTGTAGCCACTCATGCTAGTACTCCCATCTTTCTGGATTTCACAGATTGAGTGGCAAGCAGATAATCCATTGCGCGATCGAAGGCTGCCACTGTGGGGCCGGGCGACTGGTTCACTGCCTTGAGGGCGGGTGAGCGAGTGTCAGGAGGGATGAAGCAGGGCAATTGTAGTGAGCGCTGGGTATCGCGCCATTGACCGGGCGCAATAATCGAAGCGAAGTGGCTGGCTGACAGATTGATTTGGAATAACTGCAATGGCGCGGATGTGGGATTAGTTGGCAAAACTGCACTGATTTGCCGGATAACGAAGGTTGCGATTAAGCTGCGCGCATGGCGCCATGAGGATGGAATCGATGTTGCGTGTATCGCTAGGAATGGCTTTGTTACTTGCCGGCGCACTGGCCACGGCAGCCCCACTCAAGGTGCCCAGCCCGGCCCAGCTCAGGAGCCAGCTCGACAGCCTCAAGCCGGGCCAGTTTCTCTGGTACCCGCAAGTCTCGCCGGTGGGCCCGGTCACGGTGGTGATCAGCCTCACCGAGCAGCGTGCCTACGTCTATCGCAATGGCATCGCCATCGGCGTCAGTACCGTGAGCAGCGGCAAGGCCGGGCGCGAAACCCCCACCGGGGTGTTCAGCATTCTGCAGAAGAAGGTCGAGCACAAATCCAGCCTCTACAACAGCGCCCCCATGCCCTACATGGAGCGCCTGACCTGGGACGGCATTGCCCTGCACGCGGGCCATCTGCCGGGCTACCCCGCCTCCCATGGCTGCGTGCGGCTGCCGATGGAATTTGCCAAGAAGCTGTATGAGGTCACCGGGTTCAGCTCGACCACCGTGATCGTCTCCGACACCCACAGTGCCCCGGTGGAGGTCTACCACCCCGGCGTGCTGGCGCCGACGGTCAGCGATGGCAAGGCCCAGGGCCCGCTGGTGTTGAACAACCAGCAGTTCTGGAGCGACCCCGACCCTGCCGCCGGGCCGCTGTCGATCCTGATCAGCCGCGCCGACCTTCGCGCCTACGTGTTTCGCGGCGGCCAGCTGATCGGCTCGGCGCCGGCGCTGACCCTGGAAAGCAGCCGCCATCGCAGCGGCATGGCGGTGTATTCGCTGCTGCAAAAACCGTCTGCCCTGGCACTGGACGGCGCGCTGCCGTTGCGCTGGTCGGTGGTGGGCCTGAGTAACCCGGAGTACGGGGACACGCCCTACGAGCAGCTGGGGCAGTTGAACATGAGCCCGGAATTTCGCCATCACCTGCGTGCGGCGATGGACGTCGGCACCATGCTGGTGATCACCGACTGGGCCTCCACCCGCGATACCCGCAGCAACGGCCAATTCACCGTGATCAGCACCGACGACGGCGAGGATGCTAAGCCATTGGTCAAGAAATGATCGGCAAACCTGTGAATTTCAAGCAAAGTAGCGGCCTTTGGCCTTCAATCAAGCTGAGTCTTCGCTTGATCTTGCTTGCGACCCCAGACAGGTCTTCAACAGGATAATCCATGTCGATGTTCGAACCTTTGCGGGGAGCCCTGCGGCTCTCAGCGGCCAGTATTGGCCTGTTTTTCCTCGGCGCCTGGCTACCCGCCCAGGCGCAATCACTGCCCAGCGCCGCCGAACTGCAGCAACTGGCGCCGAACGCCAGCGTCGAGACCCTGGCCCTGGCACTCACCGCCTACACCTGCGCCAGCCACAACGACCCGGGCAAGTTGCTGACGGTGATCGACTACTCCAAGGCCTCGCGTGACAAACGCCTGTGGGTGTTCGACCTGAACGCCCGCAAGCTGTTGTTCGAAGAGTGGGTGGCCCACGGCAAGAACAGCGGCGCCGATGTGCCGAGCACCTTCTCCAACGCGCCGAACAGCTACCAGTCCTCCATCGGCCTGTATGAAACCGGCCAGACCTACAGCGGCAAGCACGGCCGCTCGTTGCGCCTGCAGGGGCTGGAGCCTGGGTTCAACGACAACAGCATGTCGCGGGCGATCGTCATGCATGCCGCCGCCTATGCCGACCCCAAGGTGGTGCCCGGGCTCGGCCGCCTGGGCCGCAGCCAGGGCTGCCCTGCGGTGCGCCCGGCAATCGCCGGCAAGCTGATCGACACGCTGCAGCGTGGCAGCTACGTGTTCGCCTACTACCCGCAGCAGGACTGGCTGAAGAAATCGCACTTTCTCAACGACCAGAGCTGCCCGTTGCCGAACCAGTCGATTGCCAGCAAGTAGGCCCGCGCCCTTGTCCATCGCCTGGCAGATGGTCTAGGATGCCGCCCGCCGGTTTCCATCACGGAACTAATAGGGAATCCGTCGCTCGCCCGCATGCGAGCCAAACGGAACTGCCCCCGCAACTGTAGGTGCCGAGCCCGCTCCTGAAACGCCACTGGACACTCTCCGGGAAGGCAGGAGCCGGGCCATGACGCACCAGTCAGGAGACCTGCCGGCACACATTCACCAACCGGCGGGGTGTCCGGGATGGCCATCCTCTGCCCTGCCCTGGGCCTGCCCCGTGCCTGCACGGGGCAAGGTGATGCCTGTCCGTGCGCCTGTGCCGCGCAACGTTCGACAGGAGATCGCCCCATGCTGCCCCGCATCGCTGCCTTGCTCGGCGCATTGAGCCTGCCAGGCCTGGCCCAGGCTGGCGCCACGCACTACCCCCTGACGATCGACAACTGCGCTGCGCCGCAGACCTTTGCCCAGGCCCCGGCACGCGCCGTCAGCATCGGCCAGGCCGGCACCGAGATGCTCTATGCCCTGGGCCTTGGCAGCAAGCTCGCAGGCTCCTCGCTGTGGTTCAACAACGTGCTGCCCGAGTTCCAGGCGCAGGATGCCAAGGTCGAGCGCCTGGCCAACAACGAACCGAGCTTCGAGGCCGTGGTCGGCAAGCGCCCGCAGCTGGTGACGGTGCAGTTCGAGTGGATGGTCGGCCCCCAGGGCGCGGTCGCCACCCGCGAGCAGTTCGCCGAGCTGAAGATCCCGACCTACCTGCTGCCTTCGGACTGCGAAGGCAAGGACAACCTGGTCGGCGCCGACGGCACCCGTACCCAGTCCTTCAGGATCGAGACCCTCTACAAAAGTGTCAGCCAGCTGGCGGCGATCTTCGATGTGCAGGCCCGCGGCGAGGCGCTGAACCAACAGCTGCAGGGGCAGCTGGAACATGCCCGGCAACGGCTCGCCGGCAAGGACTTGTCGAACACCTCGGCGCTGTTCTGGTTCTCCAGCGCCGACCTTGCCCTCGACCCTTACGTGGCCGGCCGCCAAGGGGTGGCCGACTTCATGCTGCAGACCCTTGGCGTGCGCAATGTCGTGCAGTCCCACGAGGAATGGCCAACGGTCGGCTGGGAAACCCTGGCAAAAGCCAACCCCACCTGGATCATCATCGCCCGCATGGACCGCCGCCGCTTCCCGGCGGACGACCACCAGAAAAAACTCGAATTCCTGCGCAACGACCCGGTGACCCGGCAGATGGAGGCGGTCAGGCAGGGGCGCATCATCATCCTCGACGCCGACGCCATGCAGGCGGGGATTCGCCTGTTCCGCGGCCTGGAAACCCTGTCGAGCGCATTCGCAACCGGTGATGCCGGGCAATAAATACGCTTGCGCAGCGTGCGTCATGAACAGGGCTAAAGGTTTTGTGAATTCGTTTCAGTTCCACTCACTCAATACCTCAACCTAAAATGCGCCTCAATTAAGCGATTATAAATATTCGAGTGGGACCGCCAATCATGACGCAGGACATTTTCAACTTCGCGATCAACAGCATTCGTTTCGACGAACATTATCAGCCTGCTGAAAATACTCGCCTCACCACCAACTTTGCCAATTTGGCCAGGGGCGCGAGCCGCCAGCAGAACTTGCGCAATACCCTGCGCATGATCGATAACCGCTTCAATGCACTGGCCCATTGGGATAATCCCAAAGGCGACCGCTACAGCGTCGAGCTTGAAATCATTTCGGTGGCAATGACCCTGGATGCCGCACGCGGCGATAACGCCCTGCCGTTGATCGAAATACTGAAAACCTGCATCGTCGACCGACACACCGGCGCGCGCATCGAAGGCGTGGTGGGCAACAATTTTTCATCCTACGTGCGCGATTACGACTTCAGCGTCCTGCTGCTGGGGCACAACCAAGGCGCCTCGGCGTTCAGCACACCGGCACATTTTGGCGAGCTGCACGGCAAGCTGTTCAAGGCCTTCGTCAATTCCAGCGCCTATAAAGCGCATTTTGCCAAGCCGCCGGTCATCTGCCTGAGCGTGTCCAGCAGCAAGACCTACCAGCGCATTGAAAACCAGCACCCGGTGCTCGGCCAGGAATACCAGCAAGATGAATATTCCTTGACCGATGCGTACTTCCAGAAGATGGGCCTGAGCGTGCGTTACTTCATGCCGGCAAACAGCGTTGCGCCACTGGCATTCTATTTTGCCGGTGATTTGCTCAGCGATTACACCGCCCTTGAATTGATCAGCACCATCAGCACCATGGACACCTTCCAGAAGATCTACCGCCCGGAAATCTACAACGCCAACTCTGCCGCCGGCACGTCTTATCAGCCAAGTTTGCAGCACGAGGATTATTCGCTGACGCGTATTGTTTATGACCGGGAAGAACGCAGCCGCTTGGCCATCGAACAAGGGCGGTTTGTCGAAGAACACTTCATCAAACCTTACGGCGCGGTACTTGAGCAGTGGTCCAGCCACTACGCTGTCTGACATTCAGACACTACAAGGTCTTTTCTCGTGAATAAGCTGTTACCTACTTCGACTGCCGGCAGCCTGCCCAAACCCTCCTGGCTCGCGGAGCCCGAAACCCTCTGGTCGCCCTGGAAACTGCAGGATCAGGCCTTGCTCGACGGCAAGCAGGACGCCCTGCGCCTGGCGTTGCAAGAACAGCAACAGGCAGGCATCGACATCGTCAGCGATGGCGAACAGACCCGCCAGCACTTCGTCACCACCTTCATCGAACACCTGGACGGCGTTGACTTCGAGCAGCGTGAAACCGTCAGGATCCGTGACCGCTACGATGCCAGCGTGCCCACGGTGGTGGGTGCCGTCGCGCGGCGCAAGCCAGTGTTCGTCGAGGACGCCAAGTTCCTCCGCCAGCAAACCGGGCAACCCATCAAGTGGGCGCTGCCAGGCCCCATGACCATGATCGACACGCTGTACGACAGCCACTACAAGAGCCGCGAGAAACTGGCCTGGGAGTTTGCCAAGATCCTCAACCAGGAAGCCCGCGAGCTGGAAGCTGCTGGCGTCGACATCATCCAGTTCGATGAGCCTGCGTTCAACGTGTTCTTCGACGAGGTGAACGACTGGGGGGTGGCGACCCTGGAACGGGCCATCGAAGGCCTCAAGTGCGAAACCGCCGTGCATATCTGCTACGGCTACGGCATCAAGGCCAACACCGACTGGAAGAAGACCTTGGGCTCTGAATGGCGCCAGTACGAAGAAGCCTTCCCCAAGCTTCAGCAATCGAGCATCGATATCGTTTCGCTGGAATGCCACAACTCGCACGTGCCGATGGAGCTGATCGAACTCATTCGCGGCAAGAAAGTGATGGTCGGCGCCATCGACGTGGCCAGCCACGCGATCGAGACCCCCGAGGAAGTCGCCAACACCCTGCGCAAGGCGCTGCAATTCGTCGATGCCGACAAGCTCTACCCGTGCACCAACTGCGGCATGGCCCCGCTGCCGCGCCAGGTCGCGCGCGGCAAGCTCAATGCCCTGAGTGCCGGCGCAGCCATCGTTCGCAGCGAACTTTCGGGCCGTTGAAGGCCGCCAAACTTCAGGACTTGCCATGTCACCTTCCAGTATTGCCATCGAGCCATTGAGCTTTCGCAAGGCGCTCGGGCATTACGCCTCCGGCATCACGGTGATCACCTCACTGGTCGATGAGCAGCCGGTCGGCTTCACCTGCCAGTCGTTCCACAGCGTGTCGGTGAGCCCGCCGCTGGTGTCGTTCAGCGTGATGCGCGAATCGGCCAGCTACCCCGGCATGCGCAAGGCGGGCCGGTTCGCGGTGAACATCCTTGCCGGCGAACAGGTGGGCATTTCCAACCAGTTCGCCCGCAAGGGCAGCGACAAGTGGCAGGGCGTGCAATGGCAACCCTCGCCGCTGGGCAACCCGCTGCTTGCCGGCAGCCTGCACTGGCTTGATTGCGAAATCCACGCCGAACACGCCGCCGGCGATCACCTGATCGTGATTGGCGAAGTCAAAGCGCTGAACCTGCACGACACGGGCGCCACTCAACCCTTGCTGTACTACAAAGGACAATATTGCAACCTCGCCGCGCCTGGCGCGGCCTGAGCGCTTGCCTTCGCCCATGATCGACTTGAGATACCTGCGCACCCTGCATGCCCTGCGCGAAACCGACAGCCTGCCCGAGGCCGCCGAACGCCTGCACCTGACCCAGTCGGCGCTGTCCCACCAGTTCCGCGAGCTGGAAAACCGCATCGGCATGCCGGTGTTCGTGCGCAAGTCCAAACCGGTGCGTTTCACCACCGCCGGCCTCAAGCTGCTGCAGCTGGCCGACCAGGTACTGCCATTGATCCGCAGCACGGAGCGCAACCTGACCCGGCTGGCGGGCGGCACAGCGGAGCGGCTGCACATCGCCATCGAGTGCCACAGCTGCTACCAGTGGCTGATGCCCTCGCTCGACGAGTTTCGCGGCGCCTGGCCTGAAGTCGAACTGGACCTGGCCTCAGGCCTTTCCTTCGCGCCCCTGCCGGCCCTGGAGCGCGGCGACCTCGACCTGGTGGTGACCTCCGACCCGCTGCCCCTGCCCGGGATCACCTACGTGCCGCTGTTCGAGTACGAGGCGATGCTGGCCATCGACAAGCACCATGCCCTGCGCGAAAAGCCCTACCTGGAAGCTGCCGACATCGCCGGCCAGACCCTGATCACCTACCCGATCGAGCGAAACCGGCTGGACATCTTCACCCGCTTCTTCGACCCGGCCGACCTTGAGCCGGCCCAGGTGCGCACCGCCGAGATGACCGTGATGATGATGCAGCTGGTGGCCAGCGGCCGGGGCGTGTGCTGCCTGCCGAACTGGGCGCTGCACGAATACACCACACGCGGCTATGTCATCGCCAAGCGCCTGGGCGCCAAAGGCTTGCAGGCCACACTGTTCGCGGCGGTGCGCAGCGACATGCTCGAGGTGCCCTACATGAGTGATTTCTTGCTCACGGCCAAAGACATCTCCTTTGCAACGCTGGAGGGCGTCAACGCCGTTACCAGCAACGTGCACTGAGCGTCACGCGCTCAGAACCCCACCGAGCGGCGATGTTCGCAGGTGGCCACTACCCTGCCGCGCTTGAGCACCATCAGCCGCGCCGGCAGGTCGAGCACCACATCACTGACCGCACGGGTGTCCAGCAGCACCAGGTCGGCGTGCTTGCCCACGGCCAGCCCGTAGTCCTGTAGCCCCAGCGCCTTGGCCGGCGCCGTCGTCAGCATCGACAGCAAGGTGGCCTGGTCGTCCGCACCGCCCAGGTGGCAGGCCGGCAAGGCCAGTTGCGCGATGTTCAGCAGGTCGCCGGTGCCATAGGGGGTGAAGGCATTGCGGATGTTGTTGGTCGCCAGGCACACGTTCACCCCGCCATCACGCAGTGCCCGCACGGGGGTCAAGGTGCGGCGCACGTTGTGGCTGTCGCCGCGGGCGCCCAGGTGCAGGTCGGTGGCGGGCAGGCACATGACGCTGATGCCCGCCTCGCGCAGCAGCGCGATGATCGGCGCCTGGCGCTCGGGGGCGACCGCGCCGAGGCTGGTCAGGTGGCCCACGCTGACACGCCCTTGGTAGCCCTCGGCGATTGTCTTGCGGGCCACGTATTCGATGCTCATGCGCTCGGCGTCGTCGGCAAAGTCCTGGTGCAGGTCGATATCCTTGCCAAAGCGCTTGGCCAGGTCGAAGACGAAGTCGATGTGCTCATGGGGCGAGCTGTCGTTGTACGGGATGCCGCCGACGACATCGGCGCCCTTTTCCATCGCCTGGACCATCATGTCTTGCATGCCAGGCAGCTTGAGAATCCCTTCCTGGGGGAAGGCGACCACCTGGATATCGATGAAATCGCGGAAGGTTTCGCGCAGTTCCAGCACCACATCCAGGCCGGTGAAGCCCTGCGCCGGGTCGAACTCGGCGTGGGCGCGAACATGGGTGCTGCCCGCCTGCACCAGTGCGCGCAGCACCTGGGTGGAACGCGCGAGGATGTCGTCACGGGTAAGGCTTGGCTTGAGCGCGGCGGTCACGGCGATGGCTTCTTGCAAGGTGCCGGAACGGTTGGCCTTGCGGTGCATGACGTGGGCTTTTTCCAGGTGCAGGTGGCCCTCGACGAAGCCTGGGATCAGCACCTTGCCGTTGCCCTGCACTTCTTGCCTGGCCTGGCCGGCAATGGCCGGGGCGATCGCTGCGATCCTGCCGCCCTGCACGGCGACATCCTGCAGCGGTTGCGCATCATCGATGCGCACACTTCGAAAGATCAGGTCCATGCGCTTCACTCCTACAGGCCCGGCGCCGTGGGGCGCCAGGCCGATCAGCGGGGTATCAGAAAGGTTTGGTCGGCAGGTACTTGCCATCCAGCGTGATCACCGCGCGGGAGCCGCCTTCGGGGTCTTCGACCTTCTTGATGTCGAGCTTGAAGTTGATGGCACTGATGATGCCGTCACCGAACTTCTCGTGGACCAGCGCCTTCAGCGTGGTGCCATAGACCTGCAGCATCTCGTAGAAGCGGTAGATCGTCGGGTCGGTCGGCACACCGCGCTCCATGCAGCCACGCACCGGCACGGTCTGCAGCAGGGCAATGCCATCGACGTCGAGGCCAAGCTTGTCACCGACCACCTGGGCGGCGCTGGCCGGCAGCGGGTGCTGGCCGAGCAAGGCGGCGGTGACGAAGGCTTCGGACAGGCCGGTGCCCTCGGTGATCTGCGCATACGACAGGTCCTTGCGGGCCTTGGCCATGAGGATGACTTCGGTCAGGGCCTGGCGAACGCTCTGGGTGGCTTGGGACTGGATCATGGGGTGTCTCCTTGGGGTAATGGTTCAGGCAACGTGCTTGGGTTGATGGGATACGGCGTGTACTTGCGGGTTGGCGGCCAGCGGCAGGAACCGGCCAGTGCGGCCATCGAAGGCGTCGATGCGCCCGCTCTCGATGTCGTAGACCCAGCCGTGCAAGGTGACGCGGCCTTCTTCAAGGGCCAGGCGCACCGAGGGGTGGGTCTGGATGTTGGCCAGCTGGGCGATGACGTTCTCGCGCACCATGGCCTCGACCTTGCTGTGCCGGTCCTGATGCTGGCGGGCTTCGTTGACCACCCGGGCGGAGTCGGCGTAGCGCAGCCAGCCGGCCACGGCGGGCATGTGGTCCAGGCACTTGCAGGTGGCGATGGCGGTCATGGCGCCGCAATCGGAATGCCCGCAGATGACGATGTCGGCGACCTGCAGCGCGGCCACCGCATACTCGACCGAGGCCGACACGCCGCCAGGCTCGGGGCCGTAGGACGGCACGATGTTGCCGGCGTTGCGGATGACGAACAGCTCGCCCGGTTCGCGCTGGGTGACCAGCTCCGGCACCAGGCGGCTGTCGGAGCAGGAGATGAACAGCGCCCGTGGGCTTTGCTGGGTGGCCAGGTCCTTGAACAGCTTGACCCGCTCGGGGAAGGCGTCTTGCTGGAATTTCAGGAAGCCGTCGATGATCTCTTTCATGGCTGTTGCCTCTGTCTGGCGTGGTGTGAGGCAAAGGTTACGCAGCGCATGGCATAAGGTAAAAGTCTCATTTATGATTAGGTACATCAGATAATCTTATGTGAGTAGCCATGCTTGCCCGCCACATCCAGTACTTCCTCGCGGTGGCCGAACACCTGAGCTTCACCCGCGCCGCCGCGGCCTTGCACGTGTCCCAGCCGGCCTTGTCGCAGCAGGTCCGGCAGCTGGAGGAAAGCCTGGGCGCGCAGTTGTTCGACCGCAGCGGGCGCACCACGCGCCTGACCGATGCCGGTGAGGTGTACCTGCGCTATGCCCGGCGGGCGGCGCAGGAGCTGGAGGAAGCCAAGCGCGCCATCCACGATGTCGGCGACCTCAGCCGCGGCGCGCTGCGCATTGCCGTGACGCCAACCTTCACCACCTACCTGGTAGGCCCATTGGTGGAGGCCTTTCACAGCCGTTACCCGCACATCACCCTGGATGTGCGCGAGCTGTCCCAGGAGCGCATGGAGGCGCTGCTGCTCGCCGATGGGCTGGATGTGGGGATCGCCTTCGAGCAGGTGCAGGCCCAGGACATCGAAGCCACCCCGCTGTTGGTGGAAACCCTGGCCCTGGTGGTCAACGACCGCCACCCCTTGGCCACGGCGCAGTCCGTCGGGCTGCAGGCGCTGAGCGCGCAATCGCTGATTCTGCTGGGCACCGAGTTCGCCACCCGCGAGCAGATCGACCGCTTCTGCCAGCAGCACGACATTCGCCCGCAGGTGCGGATGGAGGCCAACGCCATCAGTGCGGTGATCGAAATCGTGCGCAGGACGGCCCTGGCCACCCTGCTGCCCGCGACCATCGCGCTGGCCCATGAAGACCTGCTGGCCATTGCGCTGGACCCGGTGCGCCTGCAGCGCACCGCCGTGCTGATGCAGCGCCGGGGGGCTTACCAGAGCGCTGCAGCACGGGCCTTCATCGAACTGGCCAACGAGGTGGTGGGGGAACGCCTGTTCAGCAAGCGGCCTTGCCGCGCAGCGCCTTCGGCCCCGCGCCCAGGCACGTGACGGCAAACGCGACCACCAGCGCCGCCGTGCCCAGCACGAAGATCAGTTGCTGGTTGGAGCCTTCCACCAGCATGGCGATCAGCGCAGGCGTCACCGCCGCGGCGCCCATCAGGGTGATGCTGACCAGCGGCGTGAGCTTGCCGGTCGGGTCGTTGGTGGTGATCAGCGCCATGTAGTACGACAGCGACAGCACCCAGCCGAAGTTGATCAGCAGCAGCGCAACGCACAGCTGCGTCGGCGTGCGGGTGTGGCCGGTGAGCATGGCGATGGAGATGAACACCGCCACCAGGCCCACGGCGATCATCACCTGGCGGTTGACCCGCGCACCCAGAAGGCTCGGCAGCCCGGCCCCGGGCAAGCCGCCCAGCGCCGACAGGCCGAAGGCCCAGCCGATGTCCACGCCGTCAATGCCCTGGTCGCGTGCCAGCTGGTCGATGAAGCCCCACACGCAGTAGATGGCGATCTGCATGAACAGCATGCCCACCAGCGCCGTGCGCCCGGTACGCGCCGAGCCGCCCTGGGCCGGCGAGCCTTCGCCGCTGGCCAGCAGCGCTGCGGGGCGGCGCGGCAGGGCCAGGGCGGCGGCGCAGATCAACAGGTACCACAGGCCGAACGAGCACAGGGCCGTGACCGCCCCGCTCTGCGCGGCGAGCACCGGCAATGCGGCGGAAAACAGCGAGTACTCCGGGGTTTGCAGCAACAGCATCAGGCCGAACGAGCGGTCCTGGTTGGGCAGCCGGCCAAGGGTCGACACCGCGTAGGCATACACCAGCCCGGCGCAGGTGCCGGCCGCCAGGCGCACGGCCAGCAGCACGGTGTGGGTTTCGGCGAAGGCAGTGGCGATGCTCAAGGCCACGCACAGCAGGCCGACCAGCAGGCACAGGCTGCGCCCGCCATGGCGCTTCATCATGAGCGGGCACAACAAGGTGCCCAGGGTCATGCCGATCATCTCGACCGACACCACCCAGCCCTGCAGGTCCAGTGACAGGTTCAGGCGTTCCGTCAGCAAGCCCATGAAGATGGGCTGCACGCCACAGACGATGAATGAAGTGCAGGCAATGAAGATAAGGGCGGCGCGCAGGCGCCTGGAATCATTGATCATGAACAGATCCCCGAACACGGCTGTTTTGTTTTTATTGTGTGTGCCGACCGCGCCGCCAGTGCCGTAATAGACAGCTTGCAGGCCGGCTCGCGGTCAATCCTGGGGCCTGTTCGAAAGCTTGGAAAGTTAAATATCGAAATCGACTGCAGTGGGCTTTTTAATGCAGGCGAAGTTTGCCGGGCTGTATCCAGAAACGCACTGCAATCGATCCTGATAATTAATTTGTGAGGCACGGGCATCTTCCCTACCGTGTACCGCTACTGACAACCAAAGGGGCCAGCTCGCCTGGTGCGTACTGCCGAGCCGGCCCTGCTGCACAAGGGCCTCCCATGAACGACCGTGAGTTCATCAACGCCATCGACGCCGATGGCCTGCCACTGCACATCGCCGTGAAGAGCGGGCGCATCAGCCACCTCGGCGCGCAGCGCGCCGCCGAGCCGGCCCGCGAAACCATCGACCTCGAAGGCCTGCTGGCACTGCCAGGGTTCGTCGACGGCCATATCCACCTCGACAAAAGCTTCGTCGGCGACCGCTGGCACCCCCACCAGGTGGTCGCCAGCCTGCGCGAGCGCCTGGCCGTGGAAAAGCGCGAACTGGCCAGCGCCCCGCCGATCGTCGAGCGCGCCGAGGCGCTGATTCGCCAGGCCGCCTCGTTCGGCACCCTGGCCATGCGCTGCCATGTGGACGTGGACGCCACCACCGGCCTGGATAACCTGCGGGCCATCCTCCAGGCCCGTGAAACCTGCAAGGACCTGGTCGACATCGAGCTGGTGGCCTTCCCCCAGGCCGGCGTGGTGAGCTGCCCCGGCACCGCCGAGGTGATGGAGGCAGCCGTGCGTGAAGGGGTCCAGGTGGTCGGCGGCATCGACCCGACGACCCTGGACGGCGACGCCGAGGGCCAGCTCGACATCGTCTTCGGCATCGCCGAGCGCCATGGCGTGAAGGTCGACATCCACCTGCACGAGCCCGGCGACATCTGCATCGCCCAGCTCGAACGCATCGCCGCGCGCACCCAGGCACTGGGCATGCAAGGGCTGGTCGCGGTCAGCCATGCCTATGGCCTGGGCGACGTCAGCGACAGCGTGGTCGACCGCACCGCCCAGGTGCTGGCCAAGGCCGGTGTGTCGATCATGACCAACGCGCCGGGCGAGCACGCCTTCCCACCGGTGCTGCGCCTGCGTGCCGGTGGCGTGCGGGTGTTCACCGGCAACGACAACATCCAGGACGCCTGGTGGCCCTACGGCAACGGCGACATGCTGCAGCGGGCCATGCTGGTGAGCTACCGCTCGGGCTTCAACACCGACGAGGAACTGCGCGTGGCGCTGCACATGGCGACCGAGGCCAGTGCCGGCGTGATGGGCAAGCAGGACTACGGGCTGAAGGTCGGCAACGAGGCGAGTTTCGTGCTGTTCAAGGCGCCGAATGCGGCCGCGGCGGTGGCGGCGGCGCTGCATGAACGGGTGATCGTGCGCCGTGGCGCGTTCTGGGGCGGGCCTGCGGTGCTGCAGTTGCAGGCAGCGCAATTCGCCCAGGAACTGCGCCGCTGAAAACGGCCAGCGGGGGGCGCTTGCCGCCCCCCGGCACTACTCAGCCTCGGCCCTGAGAATCCCGATCAGGATATCGGCCAGCTCCTTGACCACAGGGTCCGCCGTGGGCCCATGGAAGATCGCCGCCTCGAACACCTTGATCGGCTTGAACCCCTCCTTTGCCCCCAGAATTCGATGCTCCGGCGTGACCACGCGCAGCGGCAGCAGGCTCACGCCCAGGCCATTGGCCACCGCTTCCTGGATGCCGGCCAGGCTCGAGCTGGTAAAGCCGATGCGCCAGCTGCGGCCCATGGCCTCGATGGCGTTGATCATGTCGTCGCGGTACAGCCCGCGCGGCGGGAAGGTGACCAGCGGGATCGGGTCCTGGGCGAAACACGGGTACTGGGCGCTGTCGAACCACTCGATGCGCTCCGGCTGGCAGGCATTGGCCTCGCGGCTGTGGCGCCGCTGCTTGACCAGCACCAGGTCCAGTTCGCCACGGTCGTAGGCGCTCATCAGGTCGCGGCTCAGGCCGCCGGTGATCTCCAGCTTGACCTTGGGGTTGCGCCGGTTGAAAGCCGCCAGCGCCTGCACGGTCTTGCCGGCGACAAAGTCGTCGGGCAGGCCGATGCGCACGGTGACCGTCACCCCACCCGACAAGGCTTCGCTCAACTGGTTGCTCACCGCCAGAAGGTGCCGCGCGTAGCCCAGCAGGGTCTCGCCGGCATCGGTGGGGTGCACTTCGCGGTTGCTGCGGTCGAGCAGCTGGTGCCCGACCATTTCTTCCAGGCGCCGTACCTTCTGGCTGACCGTCGACTGGGTGGAATGCAGGCGGGCGGCGGCGGTGGTGAAGCTGCCGCAGTCGGCCACCATCACCACGGCGCGGAGCATGTCCAGGTCGTAGATGGCGCGGTTGGGTTTTGCACTGTCGGTCATGGCTCAGGCCGTCTGCCGGCGCATGGCGAGGATCCCGGCCGCAAAGCCGATGAAGGTCACCCCCACGCCGCGGCTGACCCAGCGCGACCACTCGGGGCGCTGCAGCACGCCCTTGGCGCGCGAGGCCAGCGCGGCGTACAGGCTCAGCGACGACACCGAGAGCGTCATGAAAATCGCCGTCAGGATCAGAAACTGCGGGAACAAGGCGGCGCCCTGGTCGATGAACTGCGGGAACAGCGCCGTGAAGAACAGCGTCGCCTTGGGGTTGGACAGCGCGGTGAAGAATGCCGAGCGGTACAACTTGCGGCGCGTCGGCCTGCGGGCCTCCCCTGCGTGGATGTCGCCTGCCAGCAGCGGGCGTTTGTTCAGCAGCTGCTTCACGCCCAGGTACAACAGGTAACCGGCGCCGGCGATCTTCACCAGGTTGAACAGCCATTCGGAGCTGGCTAGCAACGCGCCCAGGCCCAGCATCGCGGCTGCCGACAGGCAGAACAGGCCACTGGCGTTGCCCAGCGAGGACCAGATCGTGCTGCGTTGGCCATGGGCCAGGCTGTTGTTGATCGCCATCAGTGTCGCAGGGCCGGGGCTGGCGATGGCAATCGCAGCGACCAGGGTGAAGGCCAGTAAGGTATGCGGGTCCATGGTTTGAGGCTCGTTCAGCGTTCGGAAAGGGCCGGTGCATGATGCCAGAAACTCACCGCCAGGGAGGACTGGCGGTTTCAGCCACGCACGTAGCGCAGGTGCGTGGCGTCTGGCGTGTGCAGGGCCTTGTCGATGCGAAACTGCGGGGCGGGGCCGTGCAGGTGCTCGAACAGGCGCCGGCCGCTGGCGAAGATGACCGGCGCCAGGGCAATCTCCAGTTCGTCGATGGCGTCGAGGTTCAGGTACTGCTGT
This sequence comes from Pseudomonas faucium, assembly GCF_021602585.1. Classification (GTDB taxonomy): domain Bacteria; phylum Pseudomonadota; class Gammaproteobacteria; order Pseudomonadales; family Pseudomonadaceae; genus Aquipseudomonas; species Aquipseudomonas faucium. The sequence goes on along the minus strand of NZ_BQIP01000027.1, from coordinate 10,705 downwards.
ATCACATCGGCGCCGCCCGAGATGCGGATGTCGCGGCCGCCCGCCAGTGCCCGGGCTTGCTCCAGCGCCTTGGCCGGGCCGTGGTTGAAGAAGTGGAAGGTGGTGCCGCCCGGCCGCACCCACGGCTCGCGCTGCTGGTGAGTGAGGACCAGCACCGGAGCGTGGAATGGCGCCTCTTCTGGCCAGCTGCGCTCGCCGGCATCGAACATGCGCTTGCCCATGATGTAGGCGCCGGCACGCTCCATGGTGCTGCGCAGCATGTCGTTGACCGGGCCGGTTTCGCCGCCTTTGGCGAACAGCAGGTGTTCGCGAAAGTACTGCTGCTTGAGAATCCAGCTCATGAGCGCGCCCCACTTGGCGCCCCAGTCCTTGTACTCGGGGTGGTCCCAGTGCTCGATGCTCATGCCTTCCGGTGCCATGTAGCCGTCAAGGCTCAGGCCGATGTTGACGAATACCTTGCTCATGGTTTGCCTCTTGTGTGGTGGGCATTGTGGGAGCGCTTTAGAGTGCCTTCATTTCGGCAATATCACGCGCGACCTGATCGGCCGAGTGGTCGAACATCGCCTGCTCCTGCGCATCCAGCGGCATTTCGATCACCCGGGCAATCCCTTGCCTGGCCAGCACGCAGGGCACACCCATGGCGATATCCGTGCGCCCGTATTCGCCCTCGAGGATCGCCACCGTCGGCAAGATGCGGTTGCGCCCATGGGCGATGGCATCGACCATCTGGGCAATCGCCACACCCGGTGCATCGCAGGCGCTGCCGACCTTCTTCAAGCCCAGGATCTCGCCGCCACCCTGGCGGGTGCGCTGCACGATCCGCTCGATCTGCTCGCTGGACAGAAACTGCGCCAGCGGCACCGAACCGACCGCGCAGTAGCGCATCAGCGGCACCATGCTGTCGCCGTGCCCGCCCAGCACCAGCGCGGTGATATCGCGTGCGGAAAAGCCGGTTTCCTCGGCGATGAAGCACTTCATGCGCGCGGTATCCAGCACCCCGGCCTGGCCGAATACCTTGTCGCGCTCCAGCCCGCTGACCGACCAGGCCCGGTAGGTCAGCACATCCACCGGGTTGGACACCACCAACAGCGTCGCAGCCGGCGCCTGGCGCCTGATATCCGCCAGGATGCCGTCGAGAATCGGCAGGTTGATGCTCAACACATCCTGGCGCGACTGGCCGGGCTTGCGTGGCACGCCCGCGGTGATCACCACCAGGTCGGCACCTTGCAGCATCTGCGCATCGGCCCCGCCCACCACCCGGGTATCGGAGCCCGACTCGATGGCCGCCTGCCAGATATCCAGCGCCTTGCCCTTGGCCAGTTCGCCCTGCACATCGAGCAACACCAGTTCATGGCACAACTCTTCCCGAGCGATGATCTGCGCCGCCGCCTCGCCCACCAGCCCGGCACCCACAATTGCTAGCTTGTTCATCGGTAACCTCCCGCGGCGCGCGAAACCCGCAGCACGCCCGCCTGTACAGGGAAGTATTGACCGCGCAAGCCAAAAGGCCACCCGCAGGTGACCTGAGGTCTTGCCGGCCGTGGTGCGTCAGGCCTGTTGCCGGGTCGCGCAGACCACGATCTCGCGCACGCACACCGACTGCGGCTGGCCATAGGCAAAGTCGATCACCTCGGCGATGTGCTCGGCGCTGAGCACCCCGCCCATCTCCTGCTTCCAGTCGTCGTAGCCGGCCTTGATGGCGTCGTCGGTGGTGTGGCTGAGCAGCTCGGTATCCACCGCCCCCGGCTCGATGGTGATCACCCGCACGTTGCTTGGCGCCAGCTCTTCGCGCAGGTTCTCGGACAACCCGGTGACCGCGAACTTGGTGCCGACGTAGGCCACGTGGTTGGGGAACGCCTTGCGCCCGGCCACGGAGCTGACGTTGATGATGGTGCCGCGCTTGCGCGCGACCATGCCGCCGGCCACCGCGTGGATGCCGTTGAGCAGCCCGCGCACGTTGACGTCGAGCATGCGGTCCCATTCGCTTGGGTCTTGCGTGGCGATGCTGCCCAGCAGCATCACCCCGGCATTGTTGATGATCGCGTCCACCGGGCCGAACTGCGCCTCGGCCTCGGCCACGGCAGCCAGCACCGCCGCCCGGTCGGTGATGTCCACGGCCAGGGCCAGGCTGTTGGGCAGTTGCAGCTGCTGCATCGGCGCCAGCCGACGGGCCAGCAGCAACAGCGCGTGGCCGCGGCCGGAGAGCAGCCTGGCGGTGGCCAGGCCGATACCGGAGCTGGCACCGGTGATGACGACCAGGGGTTTGTGGGTAGCGGTCATGGCAAGCGTCCTGTTATCCGAAATGTCTATGGGTAGGTAGCGCTGGCAGTATAGGAGCCAGTTCCAGGCACGAAAAATGGGATATTCTTTTGACAGCCATCGGCAACACTTATGGGTAAACCATGGATTATCGTCAGCTTCGCGCCTTCATCGCAGTCTTCGAGGCGCGCAACATCACCACCGCCGCGCGCACCGTTCACCTTAGCCAACCGGCCCTGTCCGGCAGCATCAAGGCGCTTGAGCAAGCCCTGGGCACCACGCTGTTCGTGCGCCAGGCCAGGGGCGTGGAGGTGACCGAGGATGCCCGCGCGCTGTACCCGGAGGCACAGCGCATGGTGGCCGATGCCGGCCGGTTGCTGACCCGCTTCAAGCACGACCGGGAACAGGCGCCGCTGCAGATCGGCGTCGAGCAGGACGTGGGCGCTGCGGTGCTGCGCCAGGTGGTGCAGGCGGCGGCGACCCTCAGCCCTGCGCTGCAGCTGCAGCTGGTTACCGGCTGCGCGGGCGCGGCGCGCCTGGCCAGCGAAGAACTGCGCTGCGAGGACGAACTGTTCCTGCCCCTGCACAGCGACCCTTTCGTGCTGGCGTCGCCGCAGGGGGGCGAGGCAAGGCGCTGGGTCACCTGCCCCGCGCAACCCAGCCACCAGCGCCTGCTGCCGTTCTACGACAGCCGCCCGGTGGCCGAAGCCGAGACCTTCGGCCTGGCCCTGGAGATGGTCGCCGCCGGCCTGGGCAGCGCCATCGTGCCGGCCTCGCTTGCCGCCGAACACCGCGAAGTGCGCAGCGAAGCGTTGCCGCAGCTGGACCTGCGCCGGCGCATCGGCCTGTGCTACTCAGCCCAGGCGCTGGCGCTCGAAGGGGTGATCCAGCTGCGTGATGTCCTGCAGGAGAAAATTGTACAAAACAGTTCTGCTGTATAGATTTATCCAGGCACCTGCACTATACCTTGTACAGAACCTTACTTTTGTACAGGTATTGTGCATGTCCGCCTTCCTGCAACGCTTCGTCGAACGCTTTGCCACGCTGGATACACACAATCTCGAGGTACTGGGCGACCTGTACAGCGCGGATGTAGCCTTCCGCGACCCTTTGCACCAGATCGACGGCCTCCCTGCCCTGCGCGCCTACTTCGCCCAGCTGTACGCCAACGTGTCCGAGGTGCAGTACCACTTCGAGGGCACCGACGAACTGGAGCCCGGCCACGGCTACATCCGCTGGACCCTGCACTACCGCCACCCGCGCCTGGCCGGCGGCAGGCGGATCAGCCTGCAGGGCTGCAGCCACCTGCGCTGGCACGAGCGGGTGCATTTTCACCAGGACTACTTCGACGCAGGCGCCCTGCTCTACGAGCATCTCCCGCTGATGGGCGGCGCGATCCGCTGGCTCAAGGGCCGGCTGGCATGAGCCGTTGCTGGCTGACCGGTGCCAGCAGCGGCATCGGCGCGGCCCTGGCGCTGCGCTTGCTGGAGCAAGGCCACCAGGTCGCCCTGGGCGCTCGCCAGGCACACAGCCTGGCAGCATTGGCCACGCGCTTTCCGGGCCAGGTATTGCTGGCGGTGGGTGACCTCGACCAGCCCGAGCAGGTGGCGCAGATTGCCGCACAGATCGAACAGGCATGGGGCGCGCTGGACCTGGTGATGCTCAACGCCGGCACCTGCGAGTACCTGGAGCCGGGGCAGTTCGACCCGGCCCTTGTCGAGCGAGTGATGCGCACCAACGTCAACGGCACCAGCCATTGCCTGGCCGCCGCCCTGCCCCTGCTGCGCCGTGGCCGGCAGCCGCACCTGGTGGTGATGGGCAGCTCGGTCAGCTGGCTGGCGCTGCCGCGCGCGGGCGCCTATGGCGCCTCCAAGGCGGCGCTGCGCTACCTGGTGGAATCGCTGCGCATCGACCTGGTCGGCGAAGGCATCGACGTTACCCTGGTCAGCCCTGGTTTCGTCGACACCCCGCTGACCCGCCGCAACGACTTCCCCATGCCGCAGCTGTGGAGCGCCGAACGCGCCGCCGCGCATATCCTCGCGCGCCTGCCCCGGCGCCCGCTGGAAATCGCCTTCCCCGGCGGCTTCACTCGCCTTCTGCGCCTGCTCGGCGCCCTGCCGCCGGCCTGGCGCCTGGCACTGGGCCGGCGCATCGCGCGCAAGCCCCAGGGTTAGCCCAGCATGCACATCGCCATCATCGGCACGGGCATCGCCGGCCTGACCTGCGCCCACCTCCTGTCACGCCGCCACCCGGTCACGGTGTACGAGGCCGAGCCGCGCCTCGGCGGGCATACCCATACCGTCGATGTGCAATGGCAAGGGCAGGCCTACGCGGTGGACACCGGCTTCATCGTCTACAACGACTGGACCTACCCGCACTTCATCCGCCTGCTGCAACAGCTGGGCGTGGCCAGCCGGCCGACCGAAATGAGCTTCTCGGTGCATGACCCGGCCACGGGCCTTGAGTACAACGGCCACAACCTGGACACCCTGTTCGCCCAGCGCCGCAACCTGCTGCGCCCTGGCTTCTGGGGGATGCTGCGCGACGTGCTGCGCTTCAACCGCCAGGCCCTGGCCGACCTCGACCAGCAGCGGATCGCCAGCGACACCACGCTGGGCGCCTACCTGCACCAGCAGCGCTACGGGCAGCGCTTCATCGACCAGTACATCGTGCCCATGGGCTCGGCGATCTGGTCGATGCCACGGGCCGACATGCTCGCGTTCCCCTTGCAGTTCTTCGTGCGCTTCTGCCGCAACCATGGCCTGCTGTCGGTCAGCCAGCGCCCGCAATGGCGGGTGATCGAAGGCGGCTCGCGGGCTTACCTGGCGCCGTTGTGCCAGCCGTTCGCCGAACGCATCCGGCTGGGCTGCCCAGTGCAGCGGGTGGAGCGCGACGCACAAGGGGTGCAGGTCAGCAGCGCAGCCGGCAGCGAGCGTTTCGACAAGGTGGTGTTCGCCTGCCACAGCGACCAGGCCCTGGCCCTGCTGGCGGCGCCCAGCGATGCGGAGCGGGCGATCCTCGGTGCCATCCGCTACGCCGCCAACGAGGTGCTGCTGCACACCGACCAGCGCCTGCTGCCACGCCGGCGCAAGGCCTGGGCCAGCTGGAACTATCGCCTGGGCAGCAGCCCGCAGGCGCCTGCCGCGCTCACCTACAACATGAACATCCTGCAGGGCATCGAGGCGCCGGTGACCTTCTGCGTCAGCCTCAACCAGAGCGCGTTGGTGGACCCGCAGCAGGTGCTGGCCCGCTTCCAGTACGCGCACCCGCAGTACAGCCTCGCCGCCGTTGCCGCCCAGGCCCGCCACGCCGAGCTGCAGGGCCCGCTGCACAGCTACTACTGCGGCGCCTACTGGGCCAACGGCTTTCATGAAGACGGCGTGCTCAGTGCGCTGAAGGTGGCCGAACACTTTGGAGAACAGCTGTGAACAGCAGCCTTTGCCACGGCTGGGTCAGCCACCGGCGCCTGGCCCCCAGGCCCCATGCGTTTGGCTACCGCATCGGCATGTTCTACCTGGACCTCGCCGAGCAAGCGCAACTGCCAGGCCTGAGCCGCTGGCTCGGGCGCTCGCGGTTGGCGCCGCTGTGCTGGCGGCAGACCGACTACCTGCCGGCCCTCACCCGCCAGGGCATGCCGCTGGCCGAGGCCGCGCGGCTGCTGGTCGGCCAGGCCACCGGGCAGGTGCCCGAAGGCGCCGTGCACCTGCTGACCCAGCCGCGCAGCTGGGGCCTGTCGTTCAACCCGGTGAGCGTGTTCTTCTGCCATGACCGCCACGGCCAGGTTGCCGCCGTGCTGCTGGAGGTGCGCAACACGCCCTGGCGCGAGCGCTTCCACTACGTGCTGCCGGTGCAGGGCGAGCTGGGCCAGCCCTTGAGCGTGGCCAAGGCCTTCCACGTCTCGCCGTTCCTGCCAGCGGACATGGACTACCACCTGCGCTTCGCCCTCGATGCCCAGCGCGTGCGCATCCACATGGAAAACTGGCGCGCCGGGCAAAAATGCTTCGAAGCCGACCTGGCCCTGCAGCGCCAGCCACTTTCGCGTGCCAGCCTGCAGCGTTACCTGCTGGCGTTCCCGTGGATGAGCCTGCGCACCGTCAGCGCCATCTACTGGCAAGCCCTGCGCCTGTTGCTCAAGCGCACCCCCGTACACGACCACTTCACCAGCCAGCACGACCTGGCGCTCGGCCAACCTGCCCGCGAGGAGCACGACCATGCCCGCACCGACCTTGAGCATTAGCAAATCGGCCGGCCTCGCGCCCCTGCTCGGCGGCCTGGCCCGGCACGCCGTGCTGGCGCAGCTGCGCCGCTTGCGCCACGGCCACCTGCGCTTGATCAGCCAGGGCCAGCAATGGACCTTCGGCGACGTCGCAAGCCCGCTGTACGCGGAAGTGGAGATCCTCGACAACGCCGCCTGGGGGCTGGTCGCCGGCAACGGCTCGATCGGCGCCGGCGAAGGCTACATCCACGGCTACTGGCGCAGCCCCGACCTTGCCGCCGTCACGCGCCTGTTCGTCGCCAACCTGGAGGTGCTCGACGCCATGGAGGGCGGCCTGGCTCGCCTGGCGCGCCCGCCGCTGCGCCTGCTGCACCGGCTCAACCGCAACAGCCGGCACGGCGCGCGGCGCAATATCCTGGCCCACTACGACCTGGGCAATGCGCTGTTCGAACGCCTGCTCGACCCCAGCATGATGTACTCCGCCGCACGCTTCGACAGCCCCGGGCAAACCTTGGAGCAGGCCCAGCGGCGCAAGCTTGAGCGCATCTGCCAGCAGCTCGAGCTCAAGCCTGATGAGCACCTGCTGGAAATCGGCAGCGGCTGGGGCAGCCTGGCCATCCACGCCGCCCTGGAATACGGTTGCCAGGTCACCACCACCACCCTTTCCGCCGCGCAACACACCTACACCTTGCAACGGGTCAAGGCCCTGGGCCTGGAGCAGCGGGTCACGGTGCTGCTGGAGGACTACCGCGACCTGTGCGGGCGCTTCGACAAGCTGGTGTCGATCGAGATGATCGAAGCCGTCGGCCACCGCTACCTGCCGGCCTTCTTCCGCCAGTGCGCGGCGCTGCTCAAGGACGACGGCCTGATGCTGCTGCAGGCCATCACCATCCGCGACCAGCGCTACGCCCAGGCCCGGCGCTCGGTCGACTTCATCCAGCGCTACATCTTCCCCGGTGGCGCCCTGCCCTCGTTAAGCGTGCTGCTCGACACCGCCAGCCGCCAGACCGCGCTGAACCTGGTGCACCTGGAAGATTTCGGCCAGGACTACAGCCGCACCCTGCGCCACTGGCGCGACAACCTGCGCCTGGCGCGCTCGGAGCTCACGGCGCTGGGCTATGACGAAACCTTCCAGCGCTTGTGGGAGTTCTACCTGTGCTACTGCCAGGGCGGTTTCGAGGAGCGCACCATCGGCGTGGCGCAGATGCTCTGGGCCGCGCCCCTGGCGCGCCGGGCGCCCCTGCCAGGCGCCTGAACATGGCCCGCGGCTGGCTGCTGGGCAATGCCCTGTGGCTGCAGGCCGGCTGGTGGGCCTGCGTGCTGGGCGCGCGGCAGCCGTGGCTGCTGTGGCTGGTGCTGGCGGGGCTGGTGGTGCACCTGTGCCTGTGCCCGAGCCTGCGCAGTGAGGTGCGGGTTTTGCTGTGGGTGGCCCTGGCCGGCTGCCTGCTCGACAGCGTGCTGGGCCTGTTGGGGGTGTTTCGCTTCGCACACGGGCCCTTGCCGTTGTGGCTGGCATTGCTGTGGCTGGTGCTGGCCAGCGGCTTGCGCCACAGCCTGGCCTGGGCCGGCCGACCGCTCTGGCGCGCCGCGTTGCTGGGCCTGCTGGGCGGCCCCTTGGCCTACCTCGCCGGAGCCAGGGTGGCGGGCATCGAGTTGCCATTAGGACCTTTGCTTACCGGGCTCATCCTCGCGCCAATCTGGATGCTGGTACTGCCACTGACCTTGCGCTTCGCAGCAAGAAGCTAGCCCAACCCCCAAAAGCTGGCACTATCTACTTTCTTTCTTGTGGGAGCGGGCTTGCCCCGCGAACACCGGCGCAGCCGGTGCCATCCACTGGGACCGCCCCTAGGCGTCATCTTCCGCCTCAGGCGCACGAAACGCCTTGCTGTAATAGCCCGACGAGTCAAAACAGCAAACGTGCTTCTTGCCGGATGCAAGCATGTCGCATGCATCCGCAATGCGCTTTGCGCGCGTCGCGGATTGCTTGGCCGATGTCATCCAATGAATCCAGTCCACCCGTGCGAGGGTGGTCGTACTGTTCCAAACCCGATGGGCCTCAGGCGTGGCTGTCAGGGCCTTTTGAAAATCTGCCGGGATATCAGGTTCGAGCTCCTGCTCCGCAGGCGCCAACTCCACTGTGACGGTATCCCCGATGGCTGCCTGTGCCGCTTCGAGCAATGCCGCACTGATCCGCAGCCAATGGCTCAGTTGACCATCCGGCTCCAGGGTTGCCTGAAACGGGCGCCCGTTGATCGTGCCTTCGACGCTCGTCCTTCCACGCCTCGGCAGTTTTGCACTGGCCTCTTTTGGCAGTACCACGAACGCCCACGAGGAATCGTCGCCGGGCTTTGCCGGGCGACGAAGCGTTGCTTCGAAGCGGGATGTCGCATCGGTTGCTGGCATTGCAACGCCTCCTATCACGACGCTACGTTCAGGGGTTTGCCCGCCATGGCGAGGAACCTGAAGTAAAGGTTAAACTGCTTCGCTAGTCACTCCCTCTCACCAGGAAAAAACAGTGCCCCAACCTGACGATCGTGCATCTTTGGCCGCATTTGCCCTAGAAAGCCCCGCCCCGCTTTATGCAAGAGTCAAAGACATCATCCTTCAACAGATCCGCACCGGCGTCTGGGGCCCCAACTTCAAGCTGCCCTCCGAGAGTGAGCTCTTCAACCAGCTGGGCGTCAGCCGGATGACCATCAACCGGGCCTTGCGCGAACTCACCATCGAAGGCGTGCTGGTGCGCCTGCAAGGCGTAGGCACTTTCGTGGCAGAGGTCAAAGGGCATGCCGCACTGTTTCAGATTCACGACATCGCCGAGGAAATCACCAAGCGCGGACACCTGCATCGCAGCGAAGTGGTCCGGCTCGAGGCGCTTGCAGAGCCGCTCCCCGCTTCGCTGCTGTTCTCCCTGGATGAGGTCGAGAACCTGTTCCACTCGGTGCTGGTGCACTACGAAAACGAAATTCCCGTGCAAATCGAGGAACGCTTCGTCAATGCCGACATCGCCCCCGATTATCTCAAGCAGGATTTCACCCGTATCACGCCGTTTGCCTACCTGATCCAGCTCGCGCCGCTGACCGAAGCCGAGCACATGGTGGAGGCCATCCAGGCAACACCCGCGGAGTGCAAACTGCTGCACATCAAACGCACCGACCCTTGTCTTCTCATCCGGCGTCGCAGCTGGTCGGGTAAAAGGCAAGTTGGCTGCGCTCGGCTGATCTATCCAGGCTCGCGCTACCGCTTGGAGGGCCGTTTCGGCCAGTAACCGCACTATCCTCCGGCAGGGTCATCGACTGAGCTTCGTCGATGACCGCGTGCGCATCGCGCTAGGCATCGATCAAAATTTTTTTTGACCTTCCGTCGTCAAACCCCGCTCACCCCTCTCTTTGACCGCTCTCCAATCAGTCGCAAGCCACTGAAAACAAAGCCAATTCTTTTTTATCCCGACGCAGATGAAACCTTTCACCTGGCATCAGGCACGTTGGCGCGCTCCATGTTGTATATACAGGTTGATATATGCTTGTATGTATAAGACTTAACAACGCCCACCTCTGCACTGCATTCATAAGAAGGAAACCGCCATGAAAGCTTCCCGATTCCGTGACACCGAAATCCGCGCCCCGCGTGGCAACAAGCTGACGGCCAAAAGCTGGCTGACCGAAGCGCCGCTGCGCATGCTGATGAACAACCTCGACCCGCAGGTCGCCGAAAACCCCAAGGAACTGGTGGTGTACGGCGGCATCGGCCGCGCCGCGCGCAACTGGGCCTGCTACGACAAGATCGTCGAGAGCCTGACTAACCTCAACGACGACGAAACCCTGCTGGTGCAGTCGGGCAAGCCGGTCGGCGTGTTCAAGACCCACGCCAACGCCCCGCGCGTGCTGATCGCCAACTCCAACCTGGTGCCGCACTGGGCCAACTGGGAACACTTCAACGAACTGGATGCCAAGGGCCTGGCCATGTACGGCCAGATGACCGCCGGCAGCTGGATCTACATCGGCAGCCAGGGCATCGTCCAGGGCACCTATGAAACCTTCGTCGAGGCCGGCCGCCAGCACTACGGCGGCAGCCTCAAGGGCAAGTGGGTACTGACCGCAGGCCTTGGCGGCATGGGCGGCGCCCAGCCACTGGCCGCGACCCTGGCCGGTGCCTGCTCGCTGAACATCGAATGCCAGCAGAGCCGCATCGACTTCCGCCTGGAAACCCGCTACGTCGACGAACAGGCCAGCG
>NZ_BQIP01000026.1 GCF_021602585.1 Pseudomonas faucium | reverse complement strand
GGTCGGGGACGATTTTGATCATGGCAATTCCCAGTTTGTTTACTGAACAGGAGCTGCCAACTCGATCCTTCTCACGGGAGTGGGGTGGCAGCCATGCGCGGGGTGAGAAACCGGTAAACATGGGAAAGCCGGCCAGACCGAAGTCTGCCCGCGCAGGGCTGCCATAACGAGGCTGCTGTCATGTTTACAGGGTTCTCACGCCCACATCGTTCGAAAACGACTCTGGGAAATTAGCCCTGATGGTTGTGAGCAACAACAGCGAAACGTCTGTAACGATCGTAGGATAATTCCCAAAGTGTCCAATTCAGAAGGATTTGGTTTCAGATTGGGAAAAGTCTTACGGCTGGAGGGGGTAGGCGAGGGCTTTGCCCTCGATCGCCGGCAAGCCGGCTCCTACAGGTAGCTGTGGGGCCGCAACGCGGCCCCGGGGATGTTCAGATACTGCGCGGGCGGGTGACGCGATCCACCAGGTAGACCAACCCGTGGTAATCGATCCCGCTATGACTGGACAACCCAATCTCACAGGTGCGGCTGGTAGAAATCCCTTCCCCGCAATACTGCACCGCATCCTTCAGGCTACGCAGCGAATGCGCATTCAGCTCGGGCGTGGTGAAGCCCTTGTCCCCGGCAAACCCGCAACAGTGAATCCCCTCCGGCACCACCACCTGCTTGCTGCACATCCGCGTCAGGTCGATCAGCGCCTGGCTCTCGCCCAGGTGCTGGGTGCTGCAGGTCACGTGCACGGCCACCGGCTCCTCCTGCGGGGTGAACTCCAGCTTGTCCATCAGGTGGGTGCGGATGAAACGCACCGGGTCGTACAGGTCCAGGCGGGTTTCGCCCAGGTCCTGCACCAGGCGCAGGGTGCATGGGCTGGTGTCGCAGTAGATCGGGTCGAGGCCGCCGCGGCTGGCGTGCAGCAGCGCGTTGATCAGCTCCTGGCGCTTGTGCTCGGCCTGCTCGGGGTAGCCTTTGGAGGCGAACGGCTGGCCGCAGCACAGGCTGTCGGCGTTGTCGGGGAACACCACCTGGTAGCCGGCCTTTTCCAGCAGGGCGCGGGTCTTGTCCAGTAGCGAACTTTGCTCGCGGTCGGCGTAGGCCGGGCCCATCACGCGGGAGACGCAGGCGGCCAGGTACACGACGCGGGGGCGGGCGTCATGGCTGGCCGGGCCGAAGTCGATGCTGCGCAGGGGCTGCGGCATGGCCGGGGTCCACTGCGGCAGGCGGCCTTTGCTGGCCTTGCTCAAGCTCGCGCTCAGGCGGCCTAGGCGCGGGGCGCCGAGCAGCTTGCGCGCGGTGTTGGCGGCGGTGAGGGTCAGGCGCGCGCCGCCCAGGGCGGTGCGGAAGTGCTCGGCCAGCCAGTCGGCTGCCTTGGCGTGCTCGGCGGCCTGGCTGCGCAGTTTCTTCACCAGCTCGCCGGTGTTGATGCCCACCGGGCAGCGCTGGGCGCACAGGCCGGTGGCGGCGCAGGTGTCGATGCCTTGGTACTGGTAGGTCTGCAGCAGCTCGCGGGTGTCGATGCCGGCGCGTTTCTTGGCCTGGATGTCGCGCCACATGACGATGCGCTGGCGTGGGCTGAGGGTCAGGCCCTTGGACGGGCACACCGGTTCGCAAAAGCCGCATTCGATGCACTTGTCGACGATTTCGTCGGCGGCAGGCAGCGGCTTGAGGTTCTTCAGGTGGATGTCCGGATCTTCGCTCAGCACCACGTCGGGGTTGAGGATGCCGTTGGGGTCGAGCAGGCGCTTGAGCGCCCACATCAGCTGGTAGGCATCACGGCCCCACTCCAGCTCCACGAACGGCGCCATGTTGCGCCCGGTGCCGTGCTCGGCCTTGAGCGAGCCGCCGAACTCCACGGCCACCAGCTGCGCCACGTCGTCCATGAAGGCCTGGTAGCGCGCCACTTCTTCGGGGCTGTTGAAGCCCTGGGTGAAGACGAAGTGCAGGTTGCCCTCCAGGGCATGGCCGAAGATGATCGCTTCGTCGTAGTGGTGCTTGTCGAACAGCTGGATCAGGCGGTTCACGCCCTCGGCCAGTTGCTCGACCGGGAAGGTCACGTCTTCGATGATGACCGTGGTGCCGGTCTGGCGCACGGCGCCGACGGCGGGGAAGGTGTCCTTGCGGATTTTCCACAGTTGGTTGTACACCGCCGGGTCTTCGCTGAAGTCGACTTTCTGTTCCAGCGAGTAGTCGGCGATCGATGCCATTACCTGCTGTAACTGTTCATGCAGAAGGCTCTGGCTGGCGGCGCGGGATTCGATCAGCAGGGCACAGGCGTTGTCCGACAGGCCTTTGACCCACAGCGGCATGCCCGGCATGTTCTGCACCGAACGCAGGCTACGTCGGTCCAGCAGCTCGACTGCGGACACGGGCTGGCGCTTGAGCACGGTGACCGCGCGGCAGCAGCTTTCCACGCTGGGGAATACCAGCAAGGCGCTGGCCTTGTGCGGGTGGTCGGGCACGGTGTCGTAGGTGACGGCGCTGATGAAGCCCAAGGTGCCTTCGGAGCCGACCAACAGATGCTGCAGGATATCCAGCGGCTGGTCGTAGTCCACCAGTGCGTTTAGTGACAGGCCTGTGGTGTTCTTCAGCCGGTATTTGTGCCGGATGCGCTCGGCCAGTTCAGTGTTGGCGCGGGTTTCGCGGCCGAGCCGGGCCAGTGCTTCGAGCAATTCGGCGTGGCTGTTTTCGAAGGCCGCGACGCTGGCCGGGTCTTCACTGTCGACGCGGGTGCCGTCGGCCAGCACCAGGCGCAGGCCGGCCAGGGTGTGGTAGGTGTTCTGCGCGGTGCCGCAGCACATGCCGCTGGCATTGTTGGCGACGATGCCGCCGATTTTGCAGGCGTTGATCGAGGCCGGGTCCGGGCCGATCTTGCGCCCGTAGGGGGCCAGCCAGGCGTTGGCCTGGGCGCCGATCACCCCCGGCTGCAGGCGGATCTGCTCGCCCTGGCCGCGGATTTCCTTGGCGCCCCAGTTGTCGCCGAGCACGATCAGCACCGAGTCGCTGATGGCCTGCCCGGACAGGCTGGTGCCGGCGGCGCGGAAGGTGACCGGCACGCGCTCGCGCTGGGCCAGCTGGATCAAGCCGACCACTTCGTCTTCGGACTCGACGCGCACCACCAGCTTGGGGATCAGCCGGTAGAAGCTGGCATCGGTGCCGAAGGCCAATGTCGAGGTCGGGTCGTCGAAGCGGCGTTCGGCGGGAATCAGGTGCTCGACATCACGCAGGAACGCGGCGGGCAGGCTCATGCAATCTCCTCGCGGGGCCACGGCGTCTGGCGCGCCGTGTGCCCCGGTCATTCAGGCGGTGTGTGGCGGGCGCTCAGGCGCCCAGTTCGCGGACCAGCGAGTCGCGGCTGATTTCGCTGATCGACTTGGCGCCGGTCAGCACCATGGCCACGCGCATTTCCTTCTCGAACAGTTCGAGCAGGTTCTTCACCCCGGCCTGGCCATGCACGGCCAGGGCCCAGAGGAAGGCGCGGCCGATCAGCACGGTGTCGGCGCCCAGGGCGATCATGCGCACCACGTCGAGGCCGCTGCGGATGCCGGAGTCGGCGAGAATCTTCAGGTCACCTTTGACCGCATCGGCAATCGCCGGCAGGGCGCGGGCGCTGGACAGCACGCCGTCGAGCTGGCGGCCGCCGTGGTTGGACACGACGATGCCGTCGGCGCCGAACTTGACCGCGTCACGGGCGTCGTCGGCGTCGAGGATGCCCTTGATGATCATCGGGCCGTCCCAGAATTCGCGGATCCACTCCAGGTCCTTCCACGAGATCGACGGGTCGAAGTTGTTGCCCAGCCAGCCGATGTAGTCGGCAAGGCCGGTGGGGTTACCACGGTATTTGGAGATGTTGCCCAGGTCGTGCGGGCGGCCCATCACGCCGACGTCCCAGGCCCATTCGGGGTGGGTCATGGCTTGCAGCACGCGGCGCATCGGCCCGTTGGCACCGCTCATGCCGGAGTGGGCGTCGCGGTAGCGGGCGCCGGGCACCGGCATGTCGACGGTGAACACCAGGGTTTTCACCCCGGCGGCCTTGGCGCGCTCCAGGGCATTGCGCATGAAGCCGCGGTCCTTGAGCACGTAGAGCTGGAACCACATCGGCCGGTCGATGGCAGGCGCGACTTCTTCGATCGGGCACACCGACACCGTCGACATGGTGAACGGAATGCCATGGGCCGCCGCAGCGCGCGCCGCCTGCACTTCACCACGGCGGGCGTACATGCCGGTGAGGCCGACCGGGGCCAGGGCCACGGGCATGCTCAGGGTTTCGTCGAACAGCTGGGTCTGAAGGCTGAGCTCGGACATGTTCTTCAGCACGCGCTGGCGCAGGGCGATGCTGGCCAGGTCCGAGACGTTGTGGCGCAGGGTGTGCTCGGCGTAGGCGCCGCCGTCGGCGTAGTGGAAGAGGAACGGGGGCAGCTTGCGTTGGGCCGCGGCGCGATAGTCGGTGGAGGCGGAAATGATCATGGATTCTCGCAGCGTGGGTTGAGGGAGATGCCGGGCGCGCGCGGGCGCCCGGCCCCTTTCACTTTAGTGATGAACCAGCATGCCGGTCAGCCAATACGCCTGGATCAGGGTGATCAGGCCGACGATGGTGGCGAAGAACAGGCTGTGCTTGACGGTGAAACGGAACAGGTCGGATTCCTTGCCGACCAGGCCGGTGGCGGCGCAGGCCACGGCGATGGACTGCGGCGAAATCATCTTGCCGGTCACGCCGCCGCTGGTGTTGGCGGCCACCAGCAGGGTGTCGTTGACCCCGATCTGGTGTGCGGTGGTGGCCTGCAGCGAGCTGAACAGGGCGTTGGACGAGGTGTCGGAGCCGGTCAGGAACACGCCCAGCCAGCCAAGGAACGGCGAGAAGAACGGGAACGCGGCGCCGGTGCCGGCCAGGACCAGGGCCATGGTCGAGGACATGCCCGAGTAGTTGGTGACGAAGGCGAACGCCAGCACCATGCCGATCGACAGGATCGGCCAGCGCAGCTCCCAGAAGGTTTCTTTGAAAGTGGTCAGACCAGTTTTGAAGTTGATCTTCAGCACCGCCATGGAAATCAGCGCCGAGAGGAAGATCGCGGTGCCGGTGGCGGAGATCGGGTCGAGCTTGAACACCGCTGGCATGGCGGTGGGCGCGCTGACGATCGGCGCGGTCTTGATCACCAGCTGGTCAAGGTGCGGGATGGCGAAGTTGAACACGAAGTTGTACATCGCGCCGCCCGGGGCGAAGGCCGCCTTGAACGGCTTCAGGGTCCAGATGGTGACGAGCACGGTGAGGATCAGGAACGGCGACCAGGCCTTGAAGATTTCGCCGAAGCTGTACGGGCTCGGCTGGCTGCCGCTTGGCTGTACCACGGCGGCGCCGACGCTGCCTTTGGCTTCGGCGAACGAGCGCTTGGGTTGCCAGACTTTGAGGAACAGGGTCAGGCAGATCAGGCTGGCCAGGGCCGAGGTGATGTCCGGCAGTTCCGGGCCGATGAAGTTGGAGGTGAAGTACTGGGTCACGGCGAAGCTCAGGCCGGCGACCAGGGCGGCAGGCCAGGTTTCCTTCACGCCGCGCAGGCCGTCCATCATGAACACCAGCCAGAACGGCACGAACAACGACAGCAGCGGCAGCTGGCGGCCGGTCATGGCGCCGATGTGGAAGGCGTCGATGCCGGTGACCTGGCCGGCCACGATGATCGGGATGCCCAGGGCGCCGAAGGCCACCGGTGCGGTGTTGGCGATCAGGCACAGGCCAGCGGCGTACAGCGGGTTGAAGCCCAGGCCTACGAGCAAGGCGGCGGTGATCGCCACCGGGGCGCCGAAACCGGCCGCGCCTTCGAGGAACGCGCCGAAGCAGAAGCCGATCAGCAGCACCTGCAGGCGCTGGTCGTCGGTGATCGACAGCACCGAGCTGCGGATCACTTCGAACTGGCCGCTCTTGACCGTGAGTTTGTACAGGAACACCGCGGCAACGATGATCCAGGCAATCGGCCAGAGGCCGTAGAGGAAGCCGTAACCTGCGGCGGCGAGGGCCATGTCGACAGGCATCTGGAAGGCGAAGATCGCCACCAGGATCGACAGGCCAAGGGTGATGCTGCCGGCAACGTGGCCTTTGAGGCGGAACACGGCCAGGGCCAGGAAGAAGAAGACGATGGGGATGACTGCCGCCAGTGCGGACAGGCCAAGACTACCAAGCGGCGAATAGAGTTGTTGCCAGGTTTGCATATGGGGTAACCCCTAATTGTTGTTGGTCAGCACTGGCATTGGATAATTGGTAAGACCAATTTACAATGTCTGGTCGCTAGGTTAAAAGCGCTGTCGTCGGTGTGTCAATTTGTCCCGCGCAAAACTTTGCTCGCGGGCCGATGAATGGGCAGCTGATCGCCAGTGAAAATCACTGGCTGATGGGTGCTGGCGACGGCCGGATCGGCGAGAATAGGCGCCCCCTGAAATCTGCCGGGGGTTTGTGGAGAGCATGTGATGGTTTTTGATCAGGTCCGCCAACGGCGCCTGTCCGACGATATCGTCGATCGGTTGGAAGGGATGATTCTCGAAGGCACGCTGACCTCCGGGCAGCGGCTGCCGGCCGAGCGCGTCCTGGCCGAACAGTTCGGTGTGTCGCGCCCGTCACTGCGTGAGGCGATCCAGAAGCTGGTGGCCAAGGGCTTGCTGGTCAGCCGCCAAGGTGGCGGCAACTATGTGGCCGAGTCGCTGGGCTCGACCTTCAGTGACCCGCTGCTGCAGCTGCTCGAGCACAGCGCCGAGGCGCAGCGTGACCTGCTGGAGTTTCGCCATACGCTGGAGGCTTCCTGCGCCTATTACGCGGCCCAGCGGGCTACCGAGCCGGATCGCGAGCGGCTCAAGGCGGCGTTCGATACCTTGCAGGATTGCTATGCGCGGGCCGATGAAGTGACGCGGGCAGAGGAGGGGGCGGCGGATGCGCGCTTCCACCTGGCGATTGCCGAGGCGAGCCACAATGCCGTGCTGCTGCATACCATTCGTGGTTTGTTCGACCTGCTCAAGCGCAACGTGGTGACCAACATTGGCGGCATGTACCAGCAGCGTAGCGAAACGCGCGACATGCTGATCAGCCAGCACCGCGAGTTGTACCTGGCGATTGTCGAGGGCAGGGCGGAGGATGCGCGGGAGGTGTCCAGCCGGCACATTCTGTATGTGCAGGAGGTGCTGGAAGAGGCGCAGGACGAGGCGCAGCGGGTGGCGCGGGCAGAGAGGCGCAGCGGGCGTTGAGCTTTACCGGCCTGATCGCCGGCAAGCCGGCTCCCACGCAAGACATGTGCTGTCCCCTGTGGGAGCCGGCTTGCCGGCGATAGGGCCGCTACAGGCTAAAGAAGTCTTACTCTTCCTTGCCCTTGTTACGCACCGCACGCTGCAGCTCGCGGTTGGAATCGCGCTCGCGCATGGTGTCGCGCTTGTCGAATTCCTTCTTGCCCTTGCCCAGCGCGATTTCGCACTTGATCAGGTGCTTGCTCCAGTACAGCGCCAGGGCCACGCAGGTGTAGCCCTTCTGCGCCACCGCCGCTTCCACGCGCTCGAGCTCGCGCTTGTTCAGCAGCAGCTTGCGGGTGCGGGTAGGGTCGGCGATGACGTGGGTGCTGGCGGCGGTCAGCGGGGTGATGTGGCTGCCGAACAGCCAGGCTTCGCCATCCTTGAGCAGCACGTAGCTGTCGGTCAGGTGCGCCTTGCCGGCCCGCAGGCTTTTTACTTCCCAGCCGGACAGGACCAGCCCGGCCTCGAACTTGTGTTCGATGAAGTAATCGTGTCGCGCTTTCTTGTTCTGCGCGATGGTCCCGGTCGGATGTTTCTTTTGCTTAGCCATAGGGGCGGCATTATAGGCAAGACACTGCGTCGTCGGCTACGGGATTTAGGTGAGCTTGAGCCACTGCGGTGAATACCGGACAATACAGCCCCTGTCATACGTACAGAACCTGTTTTCGGCACGCTGCGAAGCGCCGCCACCCAGCCTTGGAAGTGACGCCTGGATGACTACCCATATTCAACGCTCCGCCCTGCTGCCGTACCCTGCCCAGGCGCTCTACGATCTGGTCAACGATGTGGCCAGCTACCCGAAATTCCTGCCTTGGTGCTCGGCCTCGACGGTGATCGAGGCCAGCGACACGCACATGCGGGCCAAGCTGGAGGTGGCCAAGGGCGGCATGAGCCAGCAGTTCGTCACGCGCAATGTGCTGGTGCCGGGGCAGTCCATCGAGATGAACCTGGAAGAAGGGCCGTTTACCCAGCTGCATGGCCTGTGGGTGTTCAAACCGCTGGGTGAAAAGGCCTGCAAGATCAGCCTGGACTTGTCGTTCGACTATGCCGGGCCGATTGTGCGCGCCACCTTGGGGCCGCTGTTCAACCAGGCGGCCAATACCCTGGTGGATGCTTTCTGCCAGCGGGCCAAGCAGCTCAATGGCTGATTAGTCGCAAGCGCTTATCGCTTATATAGGCGTATAGGCGCCCACAAAAAAGCCCGGACATGTCCGGGCTTTTTCATGTCGCCTGCATTTACTGCGGCGAGGTTTCCAGCGGTGCTGGGGTCGGGACCGGCGTGGTCTCGATGGTATCGATTTCGCGCTGGATGGATTCTTCCACCGAACCTGGCTTGGCAGGTTTTTCTTCCGGCTGCGGCGCGGGCTGAGCGGGCTGGGTAGCCGGGCTGACCGTGGTATCGCTGCTGCCACCGAGGATTTCCTGGTCCTTGCTCACGCCGGGCATGAAGTCGCCGGACAGGCTGACCAGTTGGTCGCTCTCGTTGAAGAAGATGCTCATGCGTTCCTGCTGGCGTTGGCCGCCACCAGGCTGCAGACTGTACAGGTAGTCCCAACGGTTGGTGTTGAACGTATCCTGAATGAGCGGGTTGCCCATGATAAACCTTACTTGCCGGCGGGTCATTCCCGGGCGCAATTGGTCTATCATGTCCTGCGTAACGACATTGCCCTGCTGGATGTCGATTTTGTAAACCCCGGGAAACGAGCAACCGGCGAGTGCGAGCAGTCCCGCGAGGGCGAGGCTGTTTAGCAAGAGCTTGGTGTTTTGCATCGGTGGGCGACTTCCACTATCTTGGCTGGACAACGTAAACCCCGATCATACCCGTATTAAGAGAAGCTGCGAAGCAGCATCGGCGAGAAAGCTGACCATGGTTGAAAATAGCGAATTGCGCAAAGCCGGTCTCAAGGTAACCCTGCCTCGAGTCAAGATCCTTCAAATGCTCGATTCGACCGAGCAACGTCACATGAGCGCTGAAGATGTCTACAAGGCGCTGATGGAGGCTGGCGAGGACGTCGGTCTGGCAACCGTCTATCGCGTACTGACCCAGTTCGAAGCGGCGGGGCTGGTGGTACGGCACAACTTCGATGGCGGTCACGCGGTGTTCGAGCTGGCGGACGGCGGTCACCACGACCATATGGTCAACGTGGAGACCAGCGAAGTGATCGAATTCATGGATGCCGAAATCGAGCGGCGTCAAAAGGAGATCGTGGCCGAGCATGGCTACGAGCTGGTGGACCACAACCTGGTCCTGTATGTGCGTAAGAAAAAGTAACGATTTCGATCGTTATGAATAGCGAAGGCGACCTCAGGGTCGCCTTTGTGCTTTTTGAAGAATGCTTTTCGGGTGGGCTGTAGGAGCGGCCTTGTGTCGCGAAAGGGCTGCAGCGCAGCCCCGGCAATTCAAGCTGTGCAACTGGCTTCCTGGGGCCGCGTTGCGGCCCTTTCGCGACACAAGGCCGCTCCTACAATCAATGCGCTAGCTTGCGAGCGACATCAGGCCTTGCCGGACACCACCATCTTGCGCGCATGGGCCAGCGATTCCTTGGTCAGGTCGATACCGCCCAGCATCCGCGCCACTTCCTCGACCCGCTCGCGCTTGCCCAGGCTGGCCACGGCGGTATGGGTGGTGTCGCTGTTGCGCACCTTGTGCACGAACAGGTGGTGATGCCCCTGCGCTGCCACTTGCGGCAGGTGGGTCACGGTCAGCACCTGCCCGCGCTCGCCCAGTCGGCGCAGCAACTGGCCGACGATCTCGGCAGTAGGCCCGCCAATACCGACATCGACCTCGTCGAACACCAGGGTCGGGATGCGCGAGGTCTGCGCGGTAATGACCTGGATCGCCAGGCTGATACGTGACAGCTCGCCGCCCGATGCCACCTTTGCCAGGCCCTTGAGCGGTTGCCCAGGGTTGGCGCTGACCAGCAGTTCGATCTGCTCCAGGCCATGGGGCGACAGGTCGTTGCCTTCATTGGGCGTGAGCTCGATGCAGAAGCGCCCGCCCGGCATGCCCAGGCGCTGGATTTCCTGTTCCACGGCAATCGCCAGTTGCTGGGCCGCCTGCTGGCGCAGGGCGCTCAGCTCGACTGCCTTGGCCTGGTAATGCTGGGCAAAGGCAGTCAGCTCCTCGCCCAGGCGCTCGATCGACTCGTCGCTGGCATTCAGGCTTTCCAGTTCTTCCATCAATTGCTGCTGCAGGTGCGGCAGCTCGGTTGGGTGTACCCGGTGTTTGCGCGCCAGGGTATAGATGGTGTCCAGGCGTTCTTCGAGCGATTGCAGGCGCATCGGGTCGGCGTCGAAGTTGTCGAGGAAGCGGTTGAGCTCGCCGACGGCTTCCTCTATCTGGATCTGCGCGCTGGAAATCAGGTTGGCAGCTTCGCCCAGGGCCTTGGGTGTATTGGCCGCAGCGCCGAGGCGGTTGAGGCTGGAGGTGAGGGCGCTGAGCACGTTGCCCGAGTCGCTTTCGCTGCACTGGTCGATGACCTGGCGGCAGATGCCGAACAGGGCTTCGGCGTTGGTCAGGTTCTTGTGCTCCTGCTCCAGTTGCTCCAGTTCGTTTTCACCCAGGCCGAGGTTGTCCAGCTCTTCCAGTTGGTAGCTGAGCAGCTGGTGGCGGGCGCGTTGTTCATCGCCGGAGTTGGCCAGGCGCTCCCGCTCCAGGCGCGTCTGGTTCCAGCGTTTGGCCGCCAGCTGCACCTGGCGGGCCAGGTCGACGGCGCCGGCATACTCGTCGAGCAGGCGGCGGTGGGTGTCGGTCTTGAGCAGCGACTGGTGCTCGTGCTGGCTGTGGATATCGATCAGCAGTTCGCCGAGTGCCTTGAGGTCGCCCAGGGGGCAGGGCGTGCCGTTGATGTAGCCACGGCTGCGGCCCTCTGCGGTGATGACGCGGCGCAGGATGCACGGGCCGTCGTTGTCCAGGTCGCGTTCGGCCAGCCAGGTGTGTGCTTCGGGAATGTCCACCAGGTCGAAGGTGGCGAGGATGTCCGCCTTGTCGGCGCCGGGGCGCACCACGCCGCTGTCGGCACGGTCGCCCAGGGCCAGGCCGAGAGCGTCGAGCATGATCGATTTGCCGGCGCCGGTTTCGCCGGTGATGACCGACATGCCACGGGCCAGTTCGAGGTCGAGGTGTTCGACGATGGCGTAGTTGTGAATGGACAGGTGCACCAGCATGGGGGCGGCTCCCGAAGTTCAGGTCTGGTTATTTATACAGTACTTTTTTCGACCCTGCCAATGTCCCTCGGCGGATTTTCTCGCCGCCTGGAAAACCGCCTTGCCCCTTGAAGCTAGTTTTTCCGGCCCCATATAGCCGGCAGACACGGCGAGCTTTGCTCGTACAACAGAAATTGCAGAGGAGAGACCCCATGGCTGACGAACAGCTGAACGAGAAAGACCTTAATGCCGAAGAGGCCGCCCCAGTGGATAACGGCGCCCGCGTTCAGGAGCTCGAGGAGCAGCTGGCCGCCGCCAAGGATCAATCCCTGCGTGTTGCAGCTGAAGCGCAGAACAGCATCCGCCGCGCCGAACAGGAAGTCGACAAGGCCCGCAAGTTCGCCCTCGAGAAGTTTGCCGGCGACCTGCTGCCGGTCATCGACAGCCTGGAGCTGGCCCTGGCGCATTCGAGCGCCCAGGACGATCAGGTCAAGACCATCCGCGATGGCGTCGAGCTGACCCTGAAGATGTTCCAGGACACCCTCAAGCGCTACAACCTCGAAGCCATCGACCCGCACGGCCAGCCGTTCAATCCTGAGCACCACCAGGCCATGGCCATGCAGGAAAACGCCGAGGTCGAGCCGAACAGCGTGCTCAACGTGTTCCAGAAGGGCTACCTGCTCAACGGCCGCCTGCTGCGCCCTGCGATGGTAGTGGTGAGCAAGGCGCCAGCCGCCCCGCAACCTTCGATCGATGAGAAGGCTTGAAATCCGACGGGGCATCCCCATCTAAGTGTCAAGCCTTCAAGTATTACCGCAGTTGGCCAAAGTAGTCGCTGCCACCAAATTCAAGTTTCGGGAGAGTAAACATGGGCAAAATCATCGGTATCGACCTGGGGACCACCAACTCGTGCGTCTCCATTCTGGAAAACGGTAACGTCAAGGTCATCGAGAACGCCGAAGGCGCGCGTACCACCCCTTCGATCGTGGCCTACGCCAACGACGGCGAAATCCTGGTCGGCCAGTCGGCCAAGCGCCAGGCTGTGACCAACCCGCACAACACCCTGTTCGCCGTGAAGCGCCTGATCGGCCGCCGCTTCGAAGAAGACGTCGTGCAGAAAGACATCAAGCTGGTGCCTTACAAGATCGTCAAGGGCGGTAACGGCGACGCTTGGGTCCAGGCCAACGGCAAAGACATGGCGCCACCACAGATCAGCGCCGAAGTCCTGAAGAAAATGAAGAAGACCGCCGAAGACTACCTCGGCGAGCCTGTCACCGAGGCGGTCATCACCGTACCGGCGTACTTCAACGACAGCCAGCGCCAGGCCACCAAAGACGCCGGTCGCATCGCCGGCCTGGACGTCAAGCGCATCATCAACGAGCCGACCGCCGCTGCGCTGGCCTACGGCATGGACAAGGCCAAGGGCGATCACACCGTCATCGTTTATGACCTGGGTGGTGGTACCTTCGACGTTTCG
This sequence comes from Pseudomonas faucium, assembly GCF_021602585.1. Lineage (GTDB taxonomy): Bacteria > Pseudomonadota > Gammaproteobacteria > Pseudomonadales > Pseudomonadaceae > Aquipseudomonas > Aquipseudomonas faucium. The sequence goes on along the minus strand of NZ_BQIP01000026.1, from coordinate 63,978 downwards.
GTCATCGAAATCGCCGAAGTCGACGGTGAGCACCAGTTCGAAGTACTGGCCACCAACGGCGACACCTTCCTCGGTGGTGAAGACTTCGACATGCGCCTGATCGACTACCTCGTCGACGAGTTCAAGAAAGAGTCCGGCATGGACCTGAAGAACGATCCACTGGCCCTGCAGCGTCTGAAAGAAGCTGCTGAAAAAGCCAAGATCGAGCTGTCCTCGACTCAGTCGACCGACGTCAACCTGCCGTACATCACTGCAGATGCGACCGGTCCGAAGCACCTGAACGTGAAGATCTCCCGCGCCAAGCTGGAGTCGCTGGTCGAAGACCTGGTTCAACGTACCATCGAGCCTTGCCGCATCGCCCTGAAAGACGCCGGCATCGACGCCAGCAAGATCGACGACGTGATCCTGGTCGGTGGCCAGACCCGTATGCCGATGGTGCAGAAGGCCGTTGCCGACTTCTTCGGTAAAGAAGCGCGCAAGGACGTCAACCCGGACGAAGCCGTGGCCATGGGTGCTGCCATCCAGGGCGCTGTACTGGCCGGTGACGTGAAAGACGTGCTGCTGCTGGACGTCAGCCCGCTGACCCTGGGTATCGAAACCATGGGCGGCGTGATGACCGCGCTGATCGAGAAGAACACCACCATCCCGACCAAGAAGTCGCAGGTGTTCTCGACTGCCGACGACAACCAGGGCGCCGTGACCATTCACGTGCTGCAGGGCGAGCGTAAGCAGGCTGCGCAGAACAAGTCGCTGGGCAAGTTCGACCTGGCTGACATTCCGCCAGCACCGCGTGGCGTGCCACAGATCGAAGTGACCTTCGACATCGACGCCAACGGCATCCTGCACGTCGGCGCCAAAGACAAGGCCACCGGCAAGGCTCAATCGATCGTGATCAAGGCCAACTCCGGCCTGTCCGACGAGGAAATCGAGCGCATGGTGCGTGACGCCGAGGCCAACGCCGAGGAAGACCGCAAGTTCGAAGAACTGGCCGCTGCCCGTAACCAGGGTGATGCACTGGTTCACTCGACCCGCAAGATGGTCGCTGACGCCGGTGACAAGGTCACCGCCGAAGAGAAGACTGCCATCGAAGCGGCCGTGGTTGCCCTGGAAGCCGCCGTCAAAGGCGACGACAAGGCTGCTATCGACGCCAAGGTCGAAGAGCTGTCGAAGGTCTCGGCACCGGTTGCCCAGAAGATGTACGCCGATCAGGCTCAGCAACCGGAAGGCGCTGCCCAGCAGCAGGCCGAGCCTGAAGCCAAGCACGACGACGTGGTTGACGCCGAGTTCGAAGAAGTAAAAGGCGACGACAAGAAGTAATCGTTGCATGTTGTCGGCCAGTTCACCGGCGTTAGCCGGTGAACTGGTAGGATGTCGCCGCGCGGGGGCTTGCTCCCGCGTTGGTGTGTCTGGAATACGAGAATTTTTACAGCATCTGTCAAAGCCCCTGCGGGCTGGCAGCTGCTGCGGCACAGCGCATAGCGCAGAGGTATGCCGAACGCCCCCAAGAGTGCAAATGACCTATGGCAAAGCGTGATTATTATGAGGTCCTGGGTGTCGAGCGTGGCGCCAGTGAAGGTGATCTCAAAAAGGCCTATCGCCGCCTGGCGATGAAGTACCACCCCGACCGCAACCCGGGTGACAAAGAGTCGGAAGAGCAGTTCAAGGAGGCCAACGAGGCCTACGAAGTGCTGTCCGATGCGAGCAAGCGCGCGGCCTACGACCAATATGGTCATGCCGGCGTCGACCCCAGCATGGGTGGCGGTGGTGCCGGCTTCGGCGGCGCCAACTTCTCCGACATCTTCGGTGATGTGTTCAGCGATTTCTTCGGTGGCGGCCGCGGCGGTTCGCGTGGCGGCGCCCAGCGCGGCAGCGACCTGCGCTACACCCTGGAGCTGAACCTGGAAGAAGCGGTGCGTGGCACCACGGTCAATATCCGCGTACCCACGCTGGTCAACTGCAAGCCCTGCGATGGCTCCGGCGCCAAGAAGGGCTCGACCCCGGCCACCTGCCCGACCTGCGGCGGCATCGGCCAGGTGCGCATGCAGCAAGGCTTCTTCTCGGTGCAGCAGACCTGCCCACGTTGCCACGGCCAGGGCAAGATCATTACCGACCCTTGCGGCTCGTGCCACGGCGAAGGCCGTGTCGAGGAATACAAGACCCTGTCGGTCAAAGTGCCGGCTGGCGTCGATACCGGCGACCGCATCCGCCTGTCCGGCGAAGGCGAGGCGGGCACCCACGGCGGCCCGACTGGCGACCTGTATGTGGTGATCAACGTGCGCGAGCACGAGATCTTCCAGCGTGACGGCAAGCACCTGTACTGCGAAGTGCCGATCAGCTACACCGATGCTGCCTTGGGTGGCGAGCTGGAAGTGCCGACCCTCGATGGCCGCGTGAAGCTGAAGATCCCCGAAGGCACCCAGACCGGCAAGCAGTTCCGCCTGCGCGGCAAGGGTGTGGCGCCGGTGCGTGGTGGTGGTGCAGGTGACCTGCTGTGCCGCGTGGCGGTCGAGACCCCGGTCAACCTCAGCCGCCGTCAGCGCGAGCTGCTCGAAGAGCTGCGTGACTCGCTCGAAGGTGACAGCTCCCACTCGCCCAAGGCCAATGGCTGGTTCGATGGCGTGAAGCGCTTCTTCGGCGATCTCTGATAAGGAATTGGCTATGCGACGTATTGCAGTGATGGGCGCGGCAGGGCGGATGGGCAAGACCCTCGTCGAAGCCGTGCAGCAAACCCCGGGTGCCGGGCTGACCGCAGCGATCGACCGTCCGGACAGCTCGCTGGTCGGCGCTGACGCTGGTGAGTTGGCAGCCCTCGGCCGGATCGGCGTGCTGCTGTCCGATGACCTGGCCAAGGTTGCCGACGAGTTCGATGTGCTGATCGACTTCACTCACCCGTCGGTGACCTTGAAGAACCTGGCGTTCTGCCGCAAGCACGGCAAGGCGATGATCATCGGCACCACCGGCTTCACCGTCGAGGAGAAGCAGTTGCTGGCCGAGGCGGGCAAGGACATTCCGATCGTGTTCGCCGCCAACTTCAGCGTCGGCGTCAACCTCAGCCTCAAGCTGCTGGACATGGCGGCGCGTGTGCTGGGTGACGATGTCGACATCGAGATCATCGAGGCGCACCACCGGCACAAGGTCGATGCGCCGTCGGGTACCGCGCTGCGCATGGGTGAAGTGGTTGCCAATGCGCTGGGGCGTGACCTGCAGGAAGTGGCGGTGTATGGCCGTGAAGGCCAGACCGGTGCGCGTGACCGCAAGACCATCGGCTTTGCCACCGTGCGTGCCGGCGATGTGGTCGGCGATCACACCGTGCTGTTCGCCGCCGAAGGCGAGCGCCTGGAGATCACCCACAAGGCCTCCAGCCGCATGACCTTCGCCAAGGGCGCCGTGCGTGCGGCGCTGTGGCTCGACGGCCGCGAGCCGGGCCTGTATGACATGCAGGACGTGCTGGAGCTGCGCTAAGCCTTGATGGCCTCATCGCCGGCAAGCCGGCTCCCACGGGAAGCGCGCAGGCCCAGAGCCTTGTGGCGTTCTTTGTGGGAGCCGGCTTGCCGGCGATGGGGGTGCAACGCACCCCTCTGTCGCAATCATGTGTTTTAGAGGCACATATGCGGTAGACCGAAAACGCACTTTTCTGTAAGCTACAGCTTTAGTGTGTCCACTAAAAGCGCGCAGCGAATTGAATTCAGCACATAAAAGCGGGGTGACGTGTCCATACGTCACTCCGCTTTTTTGCAACCTGCGATCGCCCTTTCATGCTTGATTTACGGGAGGTCTTCTTGACAAAGCCAGCCATACTCGCCCTTGCCGACGGCAGTATTTTTCGCGGTGAAGCCATTGGTGCCGACGGTCAAACCGTTGGTGAGGTGGTATTCAACACCGCTATGACCGGCTACCAGGAAATCCTTACAGACCCTTCCTACGCGCAGCAAATCGTTACCCTGACCTACCCGCACATCGGCAACACCGGCACCACGCCGGAAGACGCCGAGTCGAACCGTGTCTGGTCCGCTGGCCTGGTCATCCGTGACCTGCCGCTGCTGGCCAGCAACTGGCGCAACACCCAGTCGCTGCCTGAGTACCTCAAGGCCAACAATGTCGTCGCCATCGCTGGCATCGACACCCGCCGCCTGACCCGTATCCTGCGTGAAAAGGGCGCCCAGAACGGTTGCATCCTCGCCGGTGACAACATCAGCGAAGAGGCCGCCATCGCCGCTGCCCGCGGCTTCCCAGGCCTCAAAGGCATGGACCTGGCCAAGGTCGTGTCCACCAAGGAACGCTACGAGTGGCGCTCCAGCGTGTGGGAGCTGAAAACCGACAGCCACCCGACCATCGACGCTGCCGACCTGCCGTACCACGTGGTCGCCTTCGACTACGGCGTCAAGCTGAACATCCTGCGCATGCTGGTTGCCCGCGGCTGCCGCGTGACCGTGGTGCCTGCCCAGACCCCAGCCAGCGAAGTGCTCGCCCTCAACCCCGATGGCGTGTTCCTGTCCAACGGCCCTGGCGACCCCGAGCCATGCGACTACGCGATCCAGGCGATCAAGGAAATCCTTGAAACCGAGATCCCGGTCTTCGGCATCTGCCTCGGCCACCAGCTGCTGGCCCTGGCCTCCGGCGCCAAGACCGTGAAGATGGGCCACGGCCACCACGGCGCCAACCACCCGGTCCAGGACCTGGACACCGGCGTGGTCATGATCACCAGCCAGAACCACGGTTTCGCCGTCGACGAAGCGACCCTGCCGGGCAATGTCCGCGCCATCCACAAGTCGCTGTTCGACGGTACCCTGCAGGGCATCGAGCGCACCGACAAGAGCGCGTTCAGCTTCCAGGGCCACCCTGAAGCGAGCCCGGGCCCGACCGACGTCGCGCCACTGTTCGATCGTTTCACCGATGCCATGGCCAAGCGCCGCTGAGCATCCTGCTTCAAGGCCCCGGGCCGGCACCTGCCGCGCCCGGCAGCGCCTGACCCAGATTGTTCAAAGCGGCTTGCCGACTGACCCCGGATTTGAGTGACAACCATGCCAAAACGTACAGACATCAAAAGCATCCTGATTCTCGGCGCTGGCCCGATCGTGATCGGCCAGGCCTGCGAATTCGACTACTCCGGCGCCCAGGCTTGCAAAGCCCTGCGCGAGGAAGGTTTCCGCGTCATCCTGGTGAACTCCAACCCGGCCACCATCATGACCGACCCGGCCATGGCCGACGCCACCTACATCGAGCCGATCAAGTGGCAGTCGGTGGCCAAGATCATCGAGAAAGAGCGCCCTGACGCCGTCCTGCCGACCATGGGTGGCCAGACCGCACTGAACTGCGCCCTGGACCTGGAGCGCCACGGCGTGCTGGAAAAGTTCGGCGTGGAGATGATCGGTGCCAACGCCGACACCATCGACAAGGCCGAAGACCGCTCGCGCTTCGACAAGGCCATGAAGGACATCGGCCTGGAGTGCCCGCGCTCGGGTATCGCCCACAGCATGGAAGAGGCCTATGCGGTGCTCGAGAAGCTCGGCTTCCCGTGCATCATCCGCCCGTCGTTCACCATGGGCGGCACTGGCGGCGGCATCGCCTACAACCGTGAAGAATTCGAAGAAATCTGCACCCGTGGCCTGGACCTGTCGCCGACCAAGGAACTGCTGATCGACGAATCGCTGATCGGCTGGAAGGAATACGAGATGGAGGTGGTCCGCGACAAGAAGGACAACTGCATCATCGTCTGCTCCATCGAAAACTTCGACCCGATGGGCGTGCACACCGGTGACTCGATCACTGTTGCTCCAGCGCAGACCCTGACCGACAAGGAATACCAGATCATGCGCAACGCCTCGCTGGCGGTGCTGCGTGAAATCGGTGTCGAAACCGGCGGTTCCAACGTGCAGTTCGGTATCTGCCCGAACACTGGCCGCATGGTCGTGATCGAGATGAACCCGCGCGTTTCGCGTTCCTCGGCGCTGGCGTCCAAGGCTACCGGCTTCCCGATCGCCAAGATCGCCGCCAAGCTGGCCATCGGCTACACCCTCGACGAACTGCAGAACGACATCACCGGCGGCCGTACCCCAGCCTCCTTCGAGCCGTCGATCGACTACGTCGTCACCAAGCTGCCGCGCTTCGCCTTCGAGAAATTCCCCAAGGCCGACGCCCGCCTGACCACCCAGATGAAATCCGTGGGTGAAGTCATGGCCATCGGCCGTACCTTCCAGGAATCCCTGCAGAAAGCCCTGCGCGGCCTGGAAGTCGGCGCTTGCGGCCTCGACCCGAAAGTCGACCTGGCCAGCCCGGAAGCGGCCGGCATCCTCAAGCGCGAGCTGACCGTGCCGGGCGCCGAGCGTATCTGGTACGTGGCCGACGCCATGCGTTCGGGCATGACCTGCGAAGAGATCTTCGCCCTGACCGGCATCGACATGTGGTTCCTGGTGCAGATGGAAGATCTGATCAAGGAAGAAGAGAAGGTCAAGACCCTGGCCCTATCGGCGATCGACAAGGACTACATGCTGCGCCTCAAGCGCAAGGGCTTCTCGGACCAGCGCCTGGCCAAGCTGCTCGGCATCACCGACAAGAACCTGCGTCGCCACCGCCACAAGCTGGAAGTGTTCCCGGTGTACAAGCGCGTCGACACCTGCGCCGCCGAGTTCGCCACCGACACCGCCTACCTGTATTCGACCTACGAGGAAGAGTGCGAGGCCAACCCGTCGACCCGTGACAAGATCATGATCCTGGGTGGCGGCCCGAACCGTATTGGCCAAGGCATCGAGTTCGACTACTGCTGCGTGCACGCGGCCCTGGCGCTGCGTGAAGACGGTTACGAGACCATCATGGTCAACTGCAACCCGGAAACCGTCTCCACCGACTACGACACCTCCGACCGCCTGTACTTCGAGCCGCTGACCCTGGAAGACGTGCTGGAAGTCTGCCGCGTCGAGAAGCCGAAGGGCGTGATCGTCCACTACGGCGGCCAGACCCCGCTGAAACTGGCTCGCGCCCTGGAAGAAGCCGGCGTGCCGATCATCGGTACCAGCCCGGACGCCATCGACCGCGCCGAAGACCGCGAGCGCTTCCAGCAGATGGTTCAGCGCCTGAACCTGCTGCAGCCGCCAAACGCCACCGTGCGCAGCGAAGAAGAAGCCATCCGCGCCGCGGGCGGTATCGGCTACCCGCTGGTGGTGCGCCCGTCCTACGTACTGGGCGGCCGTGCGATGGAAATCGTCTACGAGCTGGACGAGCTCAAGCGCTACCTGCGTGAAGCGGTACAGGTTTCCAACGACAGCCCGGTGCTGCTCGACCACTTCCTCAACTGCGCCATCGAGATGGACGTGGATGCGGTCTGCGACGGCACTGATGTGGTGATCGGCGCGATCATGCAGCACATCGAGCAGGCCGGTGTTCACTCTGGTGACTCGGCGTGCTCGCTGCCGCCGTACTCGCTGAGCAAGGAAGTGCAGGACGAAGTGCGCGACCAGGTGCGCAAGATGGCCCTGGAGCTGGGCGTGGTCGGCCTGATGAACGTGCAGCTGGCCCTGCAGGGCGACAAGATCTACGTGATCGAAGTCAACCCGCGCGCCTCGCGTACCGTGCCGTTCGTCTCCAAGTGCATCGGCACCTCCCTGGCCATGATCGCGGCCCGCGTGATGGCTGGCAAAACCCTGAAAGAGCTGGGCTTCACCCAGGAAATCATCCCGAACTTCTACAGCGTCAAGGAAGCCGTCTTCCCGTTCGCCAAGTTCCCAGGGGTTGACCCGATCCTCGGCCCTGAGATGAAATCCACCGGTGAAGTCATGGGTGTCGGCGACAGCTTCGGCGAAGCCTTCGCCAAGGCCCAGATGGGTGCCAGCGAAGTGCTGCCGACCGGCGGTACCGCGTTCATCAGCGTGCGTGACGACGACAAGCCACAAGTGGCTGGCGTTGCTCGCGACCTGATTGCCCTGGGCTTTGAAGTGGTTGCTACTGCAGGTACCGCCAAGGTCATCGAAGCGGCTGGCCTGAAAGTGCGCCGTGTGAACAAAGTGACCGAGGGTCGCCCGCACGTGGTCGACATGATCAAGAATGACGAAGTGTCGCTGATCATCAACACCACCGAAGGCCGCCAGTCGATCGCCGATTCCTACTCGATTCGTCGCAATGCGTTGCAGCACAAGATCTACTGCACCACGACCATTGCGGCTGGTGAAGCCATCTGCGAAGCGCTGAAATTCGGCCCTGAAAAGACCGTTCGCCGCTTGCAGGATCTGCATGCAGGACTTAAAGCATGAGCATTACCAAGTACCCGATGACCGTCCAGGGCGCTCGCGCCCTGGAAGAGGAACACCTGTTCCTGAGCAAGACCGAGCGCCCGCGCCTGAGCCAGGCAATTGGTGAAGCGCGCGAGCTGGGCGACCTCAAGGAGAACGCCGAATACCATGCCGCCCGTGAGGAGCAGGGCATGGTCGAGGCGCGTATCCGCGATATCGAAGGCCGCCTGCAGAACTCGGTCGTGATCGACGTGACCACTATTCCTCACACCGGCAAGGTCATTTTCGGCACCACCGTGGTGCTGGCCAATACCGAAACCGATGACGAGGTGACCTACCAGATCGTTGGCGAGGACGAAGCCGACGTGAAGCAGGGCAAGCTTTCGAGCGGTGCGCCCATTGCCCGTGCCATCATCGGCAAGGAAGAAGGTGATACGGTCGTCGTCAAGACGCCAAGCGGCACGGTCGAGTACGAGATTGTCGAAGTCAAGCACATCTGACCGGCGCCTGCGGGCGCCTTCCCTGGAGGGGATCCTCTGGCAACTGGCCCAGGTTTTCTGGGTCGGTGGCCTGTGGGTGTTCCATGTGGGGTTGGTGCCGGCACTCAAGGTCAGTGGCCTGGCACCCTTGCTGGTGCAGGACATCGCCGGGCAGATCGACCGCTGGTTGATTGGCGTGGCGTTGCTCGGGCTGCTGACGCAGCTGGCGGTACTGGCGCGGGTCGACGGCCTGCCGGCCTGGTGGCGACAGTTCCGTGGTCAGATGCTGTTGCTCGGCCTTGCGGCCTGCGTGGGGTACTACACCTTGCGCTATGGCATCTCGGTCGGTGAGCGCTGGCAGATGTTCTGTTTCCTGGTGCTGGGCTTTTCCGGCATCGTGCTGGTGGCCCAGCCAGTACCGGTCAGGGCGCGCCAGGCGCGCCACTGATCGGAGCCGCCGTTACTTGTAGCGGTGGATGTTGGACAGCTGCTTGTTCGGCTGTGGGTTCTTGCGATAGATCAGCGCTTTCTTGCCGATGGTTTGCACCAGCTCGGCGCGGCCGGCCTTGCACAGCTCGGCGATGGCGGCAGCACGCTCTTCGCGATCTTCCGAGCGAATCTCGACCTTGATCAGTTCATGGTCGGCGAGTGCACGCTCGAGTTCGGCGATCACGCCTTCATTCAAACCGTTGCCGGCAACGATCAGGACCGGCTTCAGGTCATGACCAATGGACTTGTATTGCTTCTTCTGCTCGTTATTGAGCGGCATAATCTGACCCTTTCCGTCTGATTCTGTAAAATTGACGGGCATTTTACCCGAGGGCCTGTGGCTCCGCCCAGTCAAACACGACGCATATCATCGAGGTGCCCCGTGGTACAACGTTCCAAAAGCAGCGCCAACTGGCTGCGAGAGCATTTTAACGACCCTTTTGTGAAGCAGGCGCAAAAGGATGGCTACCGTTCGCGCGCGAGCTACAAACTGCTTGAGATCCAGGAAAAAGACCGCCTGATCCGCCCCGGCATGAGCGTGATTGACCTTGGCGCGGCCCCGGGCGGGTGGTCGCAGGTGACCAGTCGTCTGATTGGTGGCCAGGGCCGGCTGATTGCCTCCGATATCCTGGAAATGGACTCGATCCCTGATGTGACCTTCATCCAGGGCGACTTTACCCAGGATGAAGTGCTGCAGCAGATTCTCCAGGCAGTCGGCGATTCGCACGTAGACCTTGTGATTTCCGATATGGCCCCCAATATGAGTGGTACGCCTGCGGTGGACATGCCGCGTGCCATGTTTCTCTGCGAGCTGGCTCTGGATCTGGCGACCCGCGTGCTCAAGCCCGGCGGCGATTTCCTGATCAAGATCTTCCAGGGCGAAGGCTTCGACGTATACCTCAAGGACGTGCGCAGCAAGTTCGACAAGGTGCAGATGCGCAAGCCGTCGTCGTCGCGGGACCGTTCTCGCGAACAGTACCTGCTGGCCAGGGGTTTCAAGGGGGAATGAGGCGTAATGCGGGGTGGCCGATAGTTATTTCCAATTGGCTGGCCCGTCTGGATTGTCCGAACTTCGTGTAGTCTAGCTTTCACAAAGGGTTACAGACGGTGCCTGCGGATGCGTAGGTAATGTAGTAAGTTAGGGCGATGAATATCATGCGAGGCACGGCTGCGTCGTGCGCCGGCCTCAGAGGGTAGCGAATTGAACGACATGGCAAAGAATCTGATCCTGTGGTTGATCATCGCGGCTGTCCTGGTGACGGTGATGAACAACTTCTCCAGCCCTAACGAGCCGCAGACCCTCAACTATTCCGACTTCATCCAGCAGGTCAAGGATGGCAAGGTCGAGCGTGTGACCGTCGACGGCTACATCATTACCGGCAAGCGCGCCGACGGCGACAACTTCAAGACCGTGCGCCCGGCCATCACCGACAATGGCCTGATCGGCGACCTGGTCGACAACCACGTGGTCGTCGAAGGCAAGCAGCCCGAGCAGCAGAGCATCTGGACGCAACTGCTGGTGGCCAGCTTCCCGATCCTGGTGATCATTGCCGTATTCATGTTCTTCATGCGCCAGATGCAAGGCGGCGCGGGCGGCAAGGGCGGGCCGATGAGCTTCGGCAAGAGCAAGGCACGCCTGCTGTCCGAAGACCAGGTCAAGACCACCCTGGCTGACGTTGCGGGTTGCGACGAGGCCAAGGAAGAGGTTGGCGAGCTGGTCGAGTTCCTGCGCGACCCGGGCAAGTTCCAGCGCCTGGGTGGCCGCATCCCGCGTGGTGTGCTGATGGTTGGCCCACCGGGTACCGGTAAGACCCTGCTGGCCAAGGCCATTGCGGGTGAAGCCAAGGTGCCGTTCTTCACCATTTCCGGTTCCGACTTCGTCGAGATGTTCGTCGGCGTAGGTGCCAGCCGCGTGCGCGACATGTTCGAGCAGGCCAAGAAGCACGCACCGTGCATCATCTTCATCGACGAAATCGACGCCGTCGGTCGCCACCGTGGCGCCGGCATGGGCGGTGGCCATGACGAGCGCGAGCAGACCCTCAACCAGCTGCTGGTAGAGATGGACGGCTTCGAAATGAACGATGGCATCATCGTCATCGCCGCCACCAACCGTCCGGACGTCCTTGACCCGGCGCTGCTGCGCCCCGGCCGCTTCGACCGCCAGGTAGTGGTCGGCCTGCCGGACATCCGTGGCCGTGAGCAGATCCTCAAGGTGCACATGCGCAAGGTGCCGGTCGGCGAAAACGTCAACCCGGCAGTCATTGCTCGTGGTACCCCGGGCTTCTCCGGTGCCGACCTGGCCAACCTGGTCAACGAGGCTTCTCTGTTCGCTGCTCGCTCCAACAAGCGCCTGGTCGAAATGAAAGAGTTCGAACTGGCCAAGGACAAGATCATGATGGGCGCCGAGCGCAAGACCATGGTCATGTCCGAGAAAGAGAAGCAGAACACCGCTTACCACGAGGCAGGTCATGCCATCGTCGGCCGCCTGGTGCCCGAGCACGACCCGGTCTACAAGGTTTCGATCATTCCACGTGGCCGTGCCCTGGGCGTGACCATGTTCCTGCCTGAGGAAGACCGTTACAGCCTGTCCAAGCGTGCGTTGATCAGCCAGATCTGCTCGCTGTATGGCGGCCGTATCGCCGAAGAGATGACCCTGGGCTTTGATGGCGTCACCACCGGTGCCTCCAACGACATCATGCGGGCCAGCCAGATCGCCCGTAACATGGTTACCAAGTGGGGCCTGTCCGAGAAACTCGGCCCGCTGATGTACGCGGAAGAAGAGGGCGAGGTGTTCCTTGGTCGCAGTGCCGGTAGCCAGCACGCCAGCGTTTCCGGCGAAACGGCCAAGCTGATCGACTCCGAAGTGCGCAGCATCATCGATCAGTGCTACGCCACTGCCAAGCAGCTGCTGACCGACAACCGCGACAAGCTCGACGCCATGGCCGAAGCGCTGATGAAGTACGAGACCATCGACGCCGACCAGATCGACGACATCATGTCCGGCCGCACCCCACGCGAACCGCGTGACTGGGACGACGACAAGACCTCGGGCACCCCGGCTGCCCAGAATGACCGTCCGGAATCGCCGATCGGCGGCCCAGCGGCTCAACACTAAGGGCATCTATGAGCTCGAAGCTGTACCCGACCCGGTTGCCTTGCGGCAACCGGGTTCTTGATTTGTCCCGTACCCATGTCATGGGTATTCTCAATATCACTCCCGATTCCTTCTCCGATGGCGGGCGCTTCAGCCAGCGTGACGAAGCGTTGCGCCATGCCGAGGCCATGGTCGCGGCGGGTGCCACGCTGATCGATATCGGCGGGGAGTCGACGCGCCCTGGCGCTCGCGCGGTATCGGTGACCGAAGAGTTGGAGCGGGTGGCGCCGATGGTCGAGGCTATCAACAGTCGCCTCGATGTGGTGATTTCCGTGGATACTTCAACGCCTGCCGTGATTCGCGAGTCGGCACGCCTCGGTGCGGGCCTGATCAACGATGTGCGGGCCCTGGAGCGCGACGGCGCCCTGGATGCAGCGGCAGATACCGGCTTGCCGGTGTGCCTCATGCACATGCGCGGCGAACCTGGAAACATGCAGGATGACCCGCATTACGAAGATGTAACCGCGGATGTAACGCGTTATCTTGAACAGCGCATGGCCGCCTGCGCGGCGGCTGGCATTGCCGAGGAACGCATCATCCTCGACCCAGGCTTCGGTTTCGCCAAGACGCTGGCGCACAACCTGAGCCTGTTCAAACACATGGAGGCGCTTTATCGCCTCGGTCGCCCGCTACTGGTGGGCGTTTCACGCAAGAGCATGATCGGCCTGACGCTGGATCGTCCGGTCGCTGAGCGGTTGTATGGCAGCCTGGCGCTGGCGGCTCTGGCCATGACCAAGGGGGCCAGTATCCTGCGCGTCCATGATGTGGCCGAAACCGTCGATGTCGTGCGCATGATTGCTGCAGTACAGAACGCCGAATAAGAACATTGGAGTCCCTATGAGCAGAAAATACTTTGGTACCGACGGCATTCGTGGCCGCGTCGGCGAATACCCGATCACGCCAGACTTCATGCTGAAGCTGGGCTGGGCGGCGGGCATGGCCTTCCGCAAGCAGGGCAATTGCCGCGTGCTGGTCGGCAAGGACACGCGTATTTCCGGCTACATGTTCGAATCCGCACTCGAGGCCGGCCTTTCCGCGGCGGGTGCCGATGTGCTGCTGCTCGGCCCCATGCCGACCCCGGCGATCGCCTACCTCACTCGCACCTTCCATGCCGAAGCCGGCATCGTCATCAGTGCCTCGCACAATCCCCACGATGACAACGGCATCAAGTTCTTCTCGGGCCAGGGCACCAAGTTGCCGGACGAAGTCGAGCTGATGATCGAGGAGTTGCTCGATCAGCCGATGACCGTGGTCGAATCCAGCAAGCTGGGCAAGGTTTCGCGCATCAACGATGCCGCTGGTCGCTACATCGAGTTCTGCAAGAGCAGTGTGCCGAGCAGCACCAGCTTCGATGGCCTGAAGCTTGTGGTCGACTGCGCCCACGGCGCCACCTACAAGGTCGCGCCGAGCGTGTTCCGTGAGCTGGGTGCCGATGTGACGGTGCTGCACGCGCAACCCGATGGTTTGAACATCAACGAAGGCTGTGGCTCGACCCATATCGAATCGCTGCAGGCCGCCGTGCTGGTCGGGCACGCCGACCTGGGCATCGCCTTCGATGGCGATGGCGACCGCGTGCTGATGGTCGACCACACCGGTGCCATCGTCGACGGTGACGAATTGCTGTTCATCATCGCACGCGACCTGCAGGAGCGTGGCAAGCTCCAGGGCGGCGTGGTCGGTACGCTGATGAGTAACCTGGGCCTGGAGTTGGCGCTCAAGGACCTGGATATCCCGTTCGTGCGGGCCAAGGTCGGTGACCGCTACGTGATGGCCGAACTGCTCGAGCGCGACTGGCTGGTGGGCGGGGAGAACTCCGGCCACGTGGTGTGCTGTAACCACACCACCACCGGTGACGCGATCATTGCCGCGCTGCAGGTGTTGATGGCCCTCAAGCGCCGCGGCGAGACCCTGGCACAGGCGCGCCAGGCCCTGCGCAAGTGCCCGCAGGTACTGATCAACGTGCGTTTCGGCGCAAGCAAGGTCGACCCGCTGGAGCACCCGGCAGTCAAGGAAGCCAGTGCCAAGGTGACCGAGGACATGGCAGGGCGTGGCCGTGTGTTGCTGCGCAAGTCCGGCACCGAGCCCTTGGTGCGGGTGATGGTCGAGGGCGACGACGAAAGCCAGGTGCGCACGCATGCCGAGGCCTTGGCCAAACTGGTTGCAGAAGTTTGTATCTGAAAGAGGCTTGCCAGCGCAGATCGGGTTGGGTAAGATCTGCGCCCACTTTGACCGACGAGGTAAAGCATGCGTCGCCCCATGGTAGCTGGTAACTGGAAGATGCACGGTACCCGCGCCAGCGTCGCTGAGCTGATCCAGGGTTTGGGCAATATGCCCGTGCCGAACGGTGTCGAAGTTGCGGTTTTTCCGCCGGCCTTGTTCATCAATCAGGTGATTGATGGTTTGCAGGGTAAGGCGATTGCCGTAGGTGCACAGAATTCTGCAATACAGCCCGAACAGGGCGCACTGACCGGTGAAATTGCACCGAGTCAGTTGGTTGAAGCAGGTTGCAAGTTGGTGTTGATTGGCCACTCCGAACGCCGCCAGATCCTTGGTGAAAATGAAGAAGTGCTCAATCGCAAGTTTGCAGCGGCTCAACTTAGTGGTTTAATGCCGGTGCTCTGCGTAGGGGAGACCCTCGAAGAGCGCGAAGCAGGCAAGACGCTCGAAGTTGTCGGGCGTCAACTAAGCAGTATCATCGATGCTTTCGGTGTTAAGGCTTTTGCCAATGCAGTAATTGCTTATGAGCCTGTTTGGGCCATTGGCACAGGTTTGACAGCTTCGCCTCAGCAAGCTCAGGATGTGCACGCAGCCATCCGGGCGCAGTTGGCGGCCGAGGACGCCGAAGTTGCCGCGAACGTGCAGCTTCTTTACGGCGGCAGCGTGAAGGCGGCCAATGCGGCCGAACTGTTCGGCATGCCGGATATCGATGGGGGGCTCATTGGTGGAGCGTCCCTGAACGCAGACGAATTCGGTGCAATTTGTCGCGCCGCAGGAAACTGAACAAATGCTGGAAACAGTCATCGTTGTTTTTCATCTGTTGGCAGCGCTGTCGCTTGTAGTGCTGGTTCTGTTGCAACAGGGTAAAGGTGCGGAAGCAGGTGCATCTTTCGGCGCAGGTGCTTCAAATACTGTGTTCGGAAGCCAAGGTTCTGCTACCTTCCTGAGTAAATTAACTGCTATACTTGCTGCCACTTTCTTTTTGACAGCACTTGGGTTAGGATACTTCGCCAAGCAACAAGCTCACCAGCTGAGCCAGGCGGGTCTCCCAGATCCAGCGGTCTTGGAAGTGAAGCAGCCAAAGCCGGCAGTAAATGATGATGTACCGGTGCTCCAGGAGCAGAAGAGCGAAACCACCAACACTGGTGATGTACCTCCTCCAACCGAAGAGCAGAAGTAACGGGTTTCAAGAAGTAGTATTGCCGAGGTGGTGGAATTGGTAGACACGCAACCTTGAGGTGGTTGTGCCCATAGGGTGTAGGGGTTCGAGTCCCCTTCTCGGTACCAATTAAAGCTTGAGAGCCCGCTTTAGCGGGCTTTCTCGTAGGTGGAGGTTGGATTGACCCAGCAACGGGTTCGGTCTTATACTTTCGCCCCAGCTTTGTCGCGGGGTGGAGCAGCTTGGTAGCTCGTCGGGCTCATAACCCGAAGGTCGTTGGTTCAAATCCAGCCCCCGCAACCAGCTTCAGCGGAGCCCCTTTTCAGGGGCTTTTTGCTAGCCGAACAGTTTTCGGCGCCGTTGTCCAACGGCGCTTTCAGGGATGGGCGCTTCGCCCATTTTTTATTTGCACAGCATGCACGAGGGGGTTCAGGTGTCGAGCAAGCTAGAACAGTTGCAGGCCTTGTTGGCCCCGGTGGTCGAGGGTCTGGGCTATCAGTGCTGGGGGATCGAATTCGTATCCCAGGGTAAGCATTCGGTATTGCGCATCTACATTGACAAGGAAGGCGGCATCCTGGTGGACGACTGCGAAGCGGTCAGCCGTCAGGCCAGTGCCATCCTCGATGTTGAAGATCCGATCAGCAGTGAATATACCCTTGAGGTGTCCTCACCAGGCATGGATCGCCCGCTGTTCACTCTGGAACAGTTTGCCTCGCATGCCGGCGAACAAGTGAAGATCAAGCTGCGTACGCCCTTCGAAGGTCGTCGTAACTTCCAGGGCCTCCTCCGCGGTGTGGAGGAACAGGACGTTGTGGTCCAGGTGGACAATCACGAATTCCTGTTGCCGATCGACTCGATCGACAAGGCCAATATTATTCCCAGTTTTGACTGAGACGTGCCGGGCCCGGCGGACTTTCCGGGCCCAATGGCTTGCGCAAGGCGAGGCGTACGATGAGCAAAGAAGTACTGCTGGTTGTTGAATCGGTATCCAACGAAAAAGGTGTACCACCCGGCGTCATTTTCGAAGCGCTGGAAGTGGCTCTGGCCACTGCAACCAAAAAACGTTTTGAGGACGAAGTCGACCTGCGTGTGGAAATCAACCGCCACACCGGTAGCTACGAAACCTTCCGTCGCTGGACTGTCGTCGACGAAGCCGATCTGGACGATCCGGCCATCGAGACCTGGCTGGCGAAGATCCACGAGACTCACCCTGAAGCCAAGGTGGGTGACGTGATCGAAGAGAAGATCGAGTCCATCGAATTCGGTCGTATCGCCGCCCAGACCGCCAAGCAGGTGATCGTGCAGAAGGTCCGCGAGGCCGAGCGCGCCCAGGTGGTCGACGCCTACCGCGAGCGTGTCAACGAGATCATCTCGGGCACCGTCAAGAAGGTCACCCGCGACAACGTCATCGTCGACCTGGGCAACAACGCCGAGGCGCTGCTGGCTCGCGAAGACATCATTCCACGTGAGACCTTCCGGGTTGGCGTGCGCCTGCGCGCGCTGCTCAAGGAAATCCGCACCGAGAACCGCGGCCCTCAGCTGATCCTGTCGCGCACCGCGCCGCAGATGCTGATCGAGCTGTTCCGCATCGAAGTGCCGGAAATCGCCGAAGGCCTCATCGAAGTCATGGCTGCATCCCGTGATCCGGGATCGCGTGCCAAGATCGCCGTCCGCTCCAAGGACAAGCGCATCGACCCGCAAGGTGCCTGTATCGGCATGCGCGGTTCGCGCGTCCAGGCCGTATCCGGCGAGCTGGGTGGTGAGCGTGTGGATATCGTCCTGTGGGACGAGAACCCGGCGCAATTTGTCATCAACGCCATGTCGCCGGCCGAAGTCGCGGCGATCATCGTTGATGAAGATGCCCATGCCATGGACATCGCCGTTGCCGAGGACAACCTGGCCCAGGCCATTGGCCGTGGCGGTCAGAACGTTCGCCTGGCCAGTCAGTTGACCGGCTGGACCCTGAACGTGATGACCGAGAAGGACATCCAGGCCAAGCAGCAGGCCGAAACCGGTGACATCCTGCGCAATTTCATCGAGGAACTGGAAGTCGACGAGGAGCTGGCCCAAGTGCTGGTCGACGAAGGCTTTACCAGCCTTGAAGAAATTGCCTACGTACCGTTGGAAGAAATGCTCAACATCGATGGCTTTGACGAGGACATCGTCAATGAGCTCCGCGCTCGAGCCAAGGACCGTTTGTTGACCAAGGCCATCGCTACCGAAGAAAAACTGGCAGACGCCCATCCGGCCGAAGACCTGCTCTCCCTCGAGGGCATGGACAAGGACCTGGCGGCGGAACTGGCGGTGCGCGGCGTGGTTAACCGCGAAGACCTGGCCGAGCAGTCGATTGACGACCTGCTCGACATCGACGGCATCGACGAAGAGCGTGCCGGCAAGTTGATCATGGCCGCCCGAGCCCACTGGTTCGAGTAATTAGGCGCGGCCTGAGGAGAGAAGTGCATGACGCAAGTCACGGTGAAAGAACTGGCCCAAGAGGTCGAGGCACCGGTAGAGCGCCTGCTGCAGCAGATGCGTGAGGCAGGTCTGCCGCACACCGACGCCGGTCAGGTAGTGACCGACAATGAGAAGCAGACTCTGCTGACCCATTTGAAGAGCAGCCACAAGAGCAAGGCGGAAGAGCCGCGCAAGATTACCTTGCAGCGCAAGACCACCAGCACCCTGCGTGTCGCCGGTAGCAAAAGCATCAGCGTAGAAGTACGCAAGAAGAAAGTATTCGTTCAGCGCAGCCCTGAAGAAATCCAGGCTGAGCAGAAGCGTGAGCAGGAAGAGCGCCGCGCGGCCGAAAACGCTGCGCGCGAGAAGGTCGAAGCCGACGTTCGCCAGCGCAACGAAGAGCAGGCCCGTCGTCAGGCGGCCGAGGCCCCTGCGGCTGCTCAAGCGCCAGCTGCCAAGGCCGAGCCAGCACCTGCTGCCGCTCCGGCACCGGTAGTTGCCGAGGCCCCAGCGTCGGAAGACGCCGCTGCCCGTGCTGCCGAGCGCAAGAAGGACGAGACCCGTCGCAACGAAAGCCGCACTCGCGATGACGACCGTCGTCGTGGCGAGGCGCCGCGTGTGTCGATCAAGGTCAAGGTCAAGGAGAAGGAAAAAGCGCCGACTCCACGTGCCGCGCCGCGCACTACCGACGAAGAGAGCGATGGCGCTCGTCGTGGTCGTGGTGGCAAGGGCAAGCTGAAGAAGCGCAACCAGCATGGCTTCCAGAACCCGACCGGCCCCGTCATCCGTGACGTGACCATCGGCGAGACCATCACCGTCTCGGAACTGGCCAACCAGATGTCCGTCAAGGGCGCTGAAGTGGTCAAGTTCATGTTCAAGATGGGCACCCCGGTCACCATCAACCAGGTGCTCGACCAGGAAACCGCTCAGCTGATCGCAGAAGAGCTGGGCCACAAGGTTACCCTGGTCAGCGACACCGCCCTGGAAGACTCCCTGGCAGAATCGCTGAAGTTCGAAGGCCAGACCGAGTCGCGCGCGCCGGTGGTAACCGTCATGGGTCACGTTGACCATGGCAAGACCTCGCTGCTCGACTACATCCGTCGTGCCAAGGTTGCCGCTGGCGAAGCCGGTGGTATCACCCAGCACATCGGTGCTTACCATGTGGAAACCGACCGCGGCATGGTCACCTTCCTCGACACCCCGGGCCACGCAGCTTTCACTCAGATGCGTGCACGTGGTGCCAAGGCGACCGACATCGTCATCCTGGTGGTGGCGGCGGACGACGGCGTGATGCCGCAAACCCGCGAGGCCGTTCAGCATGCCAAGGCAGCTGGCGTTCCGCTGGTGGTCGCGGTGAACAAGATCGACAAGCCGGGTGCCGACCTCGATCGCATCCGCAACGAGCTGGCCGTCGAAGGCGTGACCTCCGAGGACTGGGGTGGTGACACGCCGTTCGTCAAGGTTTCGGCGAAGATGGGTACCGGTGTCGACGAACTGCTCGAAGCCGTCCTGCTGCAGGCCGAGATCCTCGAGCTGACCGCCACGCCGACCGCTCCAGGTCGTGGTGTGGTCGTCGAATCGCGCCTGGACAAGGGCCGTGGCCCAGTGGCCACCATCCTGGTGCAGGACGGTACCCTGCGTCAGGGCGACATGGTCCTGTGCGGCTCCAACTATGGCCGCGTGCGTGCCATGCTCGACGAGAACGGCAAGCCTGTGAAGGAAGCTGGCCCGTCGATCCCGGTCGAGATCCTCGGCCTGGACGGCACGCCGGAAGCCGGTGACGAGCTGTCGGTGGTTGCCGACGAGAAGAAAGCCCGCGAAGTTGCCCTGTTCCGTCAAGGCAAGTACCGCGAGGTCAAGCTGGCCCGTGCTCACGCCGGCAAGCTGGAAAACATCTTCGAGACCATGGGTCAGGAAGAGAAGAAGACCCTCAACATCGTCCTCAAGACCGACGTGCGCGGCTCCCTGGAAGCACTGCAGGGTTCGCTGGGCGGTCTGGGCAACGACGAAGTTCAGGTTCGCGTGATCGGTGGCGGCGTCGGTGGTATCACCGAAAGCGACGCCAACCTGGCGCTGGCGTCCAACGCGGTGCTGTTCGGCTTCAACGTGCGTGCCGATGCCGGTGCGCGCAAGATCGTCGAGCAGGAAGGTCTGGATATGCGTTACTACAACGTGATCTACGACATCATCGAAGACGTCAAGAAAGCCCTGACCGGCATGCTCGGCAGCGATGTTCGCGAGAACATCCTGGGTGTCGCCGAAGTGCGTGACGTGTTCCGTTCGCCGAAGTTCGGCGCCATCGCTGGCTGTATGGTCATCGAGGGTACCGTGTACCGCAACCGTCCGATCCGCGTACTGCGCGACGACGTGGTGATCTTCGAAGGCGAGCTGGAATCGCTGCGTCGCTTCAAGGACGACGCCTCGGAAGTGCGTTCGGGCATGGAGTGCGGTATTGGCGTCAAGAGCTACAACGACGTCAAGGTCGGCGACAAGATCGAAGTCTTCGAGAAAGTCCAGGTTGCTCGTACCCTTTAAGGGCGGGCATGGCGCCAGCCCCCGCCGCAGGGCGGTGGCAGCGCCTCGGAAGGTAGCGCCCGGTCAGGCTCAAGCTTGACCGGGCGTTTGCCGCTTTAAGTTACAGGTAGCAAGAATGGCCAAAGAATACAGCCGTACCCAACGTATCGGTGATCAGATGCAGCGCGAGCTGGCAGAACTGATCCGCCGTGAAGTCAAAGACCCACGCGTCGGTCTGGTGACCATCACCGCCGTGGACGTCAGCCGCGACCTGGGCCATGCCAAGGTCTTCATCACCGTCATGGGCGAAGAAACCCCTGACGCCGTGCAGCAGTCGCTCAAGGCACTGAACAGCGCCGCCAGCTTCCTGCGCCTGCACCTGGGCCGCTCGATGCAGCTGCGCAGCGTGCCGCAATTGCATTTCCACTTCGATGAAAGTGTCAGCCGTGGTGTACACCTGTCGGCACTGATCGAGCGTGCAGTGGCCGAAGACCGCCTGCACAAGGATGCCGACGAGCTGGACACCAAGGAGTAAGCGGTGGCCCAGGTCAAACGTATCCGCCGCAACGTCAGCGGCATCATCCTGCTCGACAAGCCGCTGGGGTTCACCTCCAACGCCGCGCTGCAGAAAGTCCGCTGGTTGCTCAATGCCGAGAAGGCCGGGCACACCGGCAGCCTCGACCCACTGGCCACCGGCGTGCTGCCGCTGTGCTTCGGTGAAGCGACCAAGTTTTCCCAGTACCTGCTCGATTCCGACAAGGGCTACGAAACGGTAATGCAGCTGGGGCAGACTACCAGCACCGCGGACGCTGAAGGCGAAGTCCTGCAGACCCGCGAAGTGACCGTTGGTCGCGCCGATCTGGAAGCGGTCATCCCGCGTTTTCGCGGTGAGATCCTTCAAGTACCGCCGATGTACTCGGCGCTCAAGCGCGATGGCCAGCCGCTGTACAAACTGGCACGTGCAGGAGAGGTAGTGGAGCGCGAGGCGCGTTCTGTTACTATTGGCCGCTTGGAATTGCTCGAGTGCGAAGGCACCCGTGCACGGCTGTCGGTTGGTTGCAGCAAAGGCACCTATATTCGCACCCTGGTGGAGGATATCGGTGAGGCCCTGGGCTGCGGCGCCTATGTCGCCGAGCTGCGCAGGACCCATGCCGGACCCTTCGCGCTGGCACAGACGGTCACCCTCGAAGAACTCGAGCAGGCCCATGCCGAAGGCGGTAACGAAGCGCTCGATCGCTTCCTGATGCCTTCTGACAGCGGGCTGCTGGACTGGCCGCTGGTCTGCCTGTCCGAACACAGTGCGTTCTACTGGCTGCATGGCCAGGCAGTGCGTGCTCCGGAAGCGCCGCAGTTCGGCATGGTCCGGGTACAGGATCACAACGGTCGCTTCATCGGTATCGGTGAAGTGAGCGAAGACGGGCGCATTGCGCCGCGTCGACTGATTCGGTCGGAATGACCGAAACCGCAGGCCAAGGCTTCGGCTCAAGCCTGCGGATACAAGGGTGGCTGTCAGTAGGCACGGTCACACCTTTCTTATTAATACAGGGATTTGTCCCTGGCCTATTGGACCCCGGTGACGGGATCCGTTTAATCAGGAGTTGCCTCATGGCCCTCAGCGTTGAAGAAAAAGCTCAAATCGTTACCGACTACCAGCAAGCCGCTGGCGACACTGGTAGCCCGGAAGTTCAGGTTGCTCTGCTGACCGCGAACATCAACAAGCTGCAAGGCCACTTCAAGGCCAACGGCAAAGACCACCACTCCCGTCGTGGCCTGATCCGCATGGTCAACCAGCGTCGTAAGCTGCTGGATTACCTGAAGGGCAAAGACACCACTCGTTACAGCGCCCTGATCGGTCGCCTGGGCCTGCGTCGCTAATAGCGGCCTGGTCAGTGGTGTGCATGGCGTGTCGCATGCTTCGAGAACGCTGCCTGGCAGCGTTTTCGTTGGACACGTCACGCGTATCTTCGAGGTTGGCAGCCTGGCAATGCTGAGCGGATTTTCCGCTTGGCGCCAGGCTCCCAGCCTCGTGTTGTATCTGGACGGTCAATGGGGCCGATTCCCCGTTCTGCCCAAGAATTCGCAAGAAACCAGTTCCCCCAGAGCCACTGAAAAAGGTAGGAAACCGTGAACCCGGTAATCAAGAAATTCCAGTTCGGTCAATCGACCGTTACTCTCGAAACGGGCCGCATCGCCCGTCAGGCGACCGGCGCCGTGCTGGTGACCGTCGACAACGACGTTACCGTGCTGGTGACCGTGGTCGGCGCCAAGCAGGCTGACCCGGGCAAGGGCTTCTTCCCGCTGTCGGTCCACTACCAGGAAAAGACCTATGCCGCTGGCAAGATCCCTGGTGGCTTCTTCAAGCGTGAAGGCCGTCCCTCCGAGAAAGAGACCCTGACCTCGCGCCTGATCGACCGTCCGATCCGCCCGCTGTTCCCTGAAGGCTTCATGAACGAAGTCCAGGTCGTCTGCACCGTGGTTTCCACCAGCAAGAAGACCGATCCGGACATCGCTGCGATGATCGGTACCTCGGCTGCCCTGGCCATCTCCGGCATTCCGTTCGAAGGCCCGATCGGCGCCGCCCGCGTTGCCTTCCACGAGAGCACCGGCTACCTGCTGAACCCGACCTACGAGCAGCTGCAGGCTTCGAGCCTGGACATGGTCGTGGCCGGTACCGAATCCGCTGTACTGATGGTTGAATCGGAAGCCCAAGAGCTGACCGAAGACCAGATGCTGGGCGCCGTACTGTTCGCCCACGACGAATTCCAGTCGGTCATCCAGGCTGTCAAGGAACTGGCTGCCGAAGCCGGCAAGCCGACCTGGGACTGGAAACCGGCCGTTGCCAACACCGAACTGCTCAACGCCATCCGCGCCGAGTTCGGCGAAGGCGTTTCGCAGGGCTACACCATCACCGTCAAGGCCGACCGTTATGCGCGCCTGGGCGAGCTGCGCGATCAGGCAGTGGCCAAGTTCTCCGGTGAAGAAGGCCAGCCTTCGGCTTCGGAAGTCAAAGACATCTTCGGCGAGATCGAATACCGCACCGTTCGCGAGAACATCGTCAACGGCAAGCCGCGTATCGATGGCCGTGACACCAAGACCGTGCGCCCGCTGGCCATCGAAGTCGGCGTGCTGCCCAAGACCCACGGCTCGGCCCTGTTCACCCGTGGCGAAACCCAGGCCCTGGTCGTCGCGACCCTGGGTACTGCCCGTGACGCCCAGCTGCTGGACACCCTCGAAGGCGAGAAGAAAGACCCGTTCATGCTGCACTACAACTTCCCACCGTTCTCGGTAGGCGAGTGTGGCCGCATGGGTGGTGCTGGCCGTCGTGAAATCGGCCACGGCCGTCTGGCCCGCCGTTCGGTCCAGGCCATGCTGCCGGCCGCCGACGTGTTCCCGTACACCATCCGCGTGGTGTCGGAAATCACCGAATCCAACGGCTCCAGCTCCATGGCTTCGGTCTGCGGTGCTTCCCTGGCCCTGATGGACGCCGGTGTGCCGATGAAGGCACCGGTTGCCGGTATCGCCATGGGCCTGGTCAAGGAAGGCGAGAAGTTCGCAATCCTGACCGACATCCTGGGTGACGAAGACCACCTGGGCGACATGGACTTCAAGGTAGCCGGTACCGCCAAAGGTGTCACCGCGCTGCAGATGGACATCAAGATCAACGGCATCACCGAAGAGATCATGGAAATCGCCCTGGGCCAGGCCCTGGAAGCGCGCCTGAACATCCTCGGCCAGATGAACCAGATCATCGCCCAGTCGCGTACCGAGCTGTCGGCCAATGCACCGACCATGATCGCGATGAAGATCGACACCGACAAGATCCGTGACGTCATCGGTAAAGGCGGCGCCACCATCCGCGCCATCTGCGAAGAGACCAAGGCTTCGATCGACATCGAAGACGATGGCTCGATCAAGATCTTCGGCGAAACCAAGGAAGCGGCCGAGGCAGCTCGCCAGCGCGTCCTGGGCATCACTGCCGAGGCCGAGATCGGCAAGATCTACGTGGGCAAGGTCGAGCGTATCGTCGACTTCGGCGCCTTCGTCAACATCCTGCCTGGCAAGGATGGCCTGGTTCACATCTCGATGCTCAGCGATGCTCGCGTAGAGAAAGTGACCGACATTCTGAAAGAAGGTCAGGAAGTGGAAGTACTGGTACTGGACGTGGACAACCGCGGCCGTATCAAGCTGTCGATCAAGGACGTTGCCGCAGCCAAGGCTTCCGGCGTCTGAGTGACTGACACGCTGTGAAAAAGGGCCCTTCGGGGCCCTTTTTTTATTGGCTTGCGGGAACCTTTTGCGCACTTGCATCTTGCATGCAGTTTTACCCTGCAGATTGCAAATTGCACGATTCGATGGACCGGGATTCTATCGTAAGTTATTGATTTAAAAGGAAACAAGCGAAGCGGAAAAGCTGGCACAGCGCATGCAACTACCTTGTTACCTGCCGCCAGGACACACGGCGCAGACCTTTGAAAAAAACAGGAGTGACCCACATGAAGAAGTTCGCCATTGCTGCCGCTACTGCTACCGCTCTGACCCTGACCATGGCTAACGCGGCGTTTGCCCAGCAGTCCACGCAGGCCCCAATGACGCTGGCGGCCGGTGAAATGACCAAAGCCAAGGAAGCGACCTCCGATACCTGGATCACCACCAAGGTCAAATCCGACCTGATGACTGAAAAAGGCATCCCGGGCTCTGACATCAAGGTCGAGACCAACAAAGGTGTGGTTTCGCTCTCGTCCACCACTGCCGTGACCGAATCGCAGAAAAAAATGGCAGTCGACATCACCAAGAAGATCAAAGGCGTGAAGGCCGTTTCGGCTGACGGCCTGAAAGCCGAATAAGGAATGTCCCGTCGGCCAAAAGGATTTGGCCACTTTCACCTAAAGCCCCGGCCTCGGTCGGGGCTTTTCATTGCCGCTCAGTTCACCGGGTTGCGGGCGATCACATCGCTTTCGAAATATTCCTGTTCGAGAATCAGCGGCTCGACCAGTGGGCGGCTGTCGCGAAAGTGCGCGGTGCGGGTGTGGGCTTCATAGGCGTCGTCGTCCTGGTAGATCTCGTACAGGTAGATCACCTCGGGGTCGGCCCGGTCCTGGGACACATCGAACACCAGGCAGCCTGGCTCGGTGGCTACCGAGGCGGCGGCATTGACGTTGATGGCAGTGAGAAAGGCTTCGGCGCAACCGGGTTTCACGCGAGTCTTGATGAACAGGCTGTACACAAGACGCTCCTTTTGTTTTAAATTCAGATATGAATTGTATACAAAAATGGAGCCGCGCCAATGTCTGAATTACCTGCCCGCCCGGGTCGCCTGAACGGCCTGCGTCATATCGCCCTGCTGGTACCCAATCTGGAAGAGTGCGAGCGCTTCTATGTCGATGTGCTGGGCATGGAGGTGCTCAACCGCGCCAACGAGGACCTGGTGTACCTCACCTGTGGCAACGACAACCTCTCGCTGGGGCGTGGCGCAGGGGCGGCCAATGGGCTGCAGACCCTGGACCATTATGGGTTCATCGTCGACAGCGTCGAGGAGCTGGAGGCGTGGTACCAGTACTTCAAGGCGCGTGGGGTGACCTTGCTCGACCGGCCGTTCAACCATGGTGACGGGGCGCGCAGCTTCCACTTGCTGGACCCGGCCGGGAACAAGGTGCAGCCGCTTTATCATCCGGCGGTGTCGGGGCAGCGGCTGGTCTGAAGCTGCTGCGTCGAATCCGCTGGCCCTATCGCCGGCAAGCCGGCTCCCACACTGTACCTGTGGGAGCCGGCTTGCCGGCGATAGGGCCTGTACAGGCGATGGGATTCACTCGGCATCCAGATGCATCGGGGTAATCACCCGGCCATCTTTCTCAGCTTGCCCCAGGCTGGTGTCGATGAAGTACACCCGGTCATCTTCGAGCTTGCCCTTGTCGACCAGGTAATCCTTGATGCTGCTGGCCCGCTCCTGGCCCAGGTTACGCAGCAGGGCAGCGCTCTCGGCCCACGACTTGATCACCGCCTCGCGCAGCTTGGCGGTGCGCTCGTCACGCCCCAGCTGCTGCCATTCGGCGGGCGGCTGCTGCTTCAGGCGGGTGCGGTATATGCCTTCGAGCATCGCCGGCTTGTCGCTGTCGTCGACCACCAGCTGCGAGGCATTGGCCGGTACCTTGTCGCCACGCCGTTGCAGGATCTTGTACCAGGTGGCCTGGTACTCGCGCTCCAGGCGCTGCTGGGCAATCAGCGGGCCGTCGCTGCTCTGGGCGCTGGTGCCCTCGATCTCCAGGCGCAGCTCAGGGCGCGCCTTGAGGGCCGAGGCCAGCTTGTCCAGGGCCGATTGCGCATCGCCGCTGAGCTCGCTGGAGCCGGGGGCGAAGGCGACACTGCCGAGGTCGTCGTCGCCACCGCCGGCAATCAACCCCCCGATGAACTTGAACGGCGCCTGGGCCGCGCGCAGCACCAGGTTGCGCAGGGTCTGCCAGACGATCGGCATGACGCTGAACTGCGGGTTGTTGAGGTCGCCGGTGACCGGCAGCTCGATCGAGATCTTGCCTTCGGTGTCCTTGAGCAGTGCAACGGCCAGGCGAATGGGCAAATCCACCGCGTCCGGGCTGTCGACTTTCTCGCCCAATTGCAGCTGCTCCACCACCACCTTGTTCTCGGCCTTGAGCTGGCCGTTGGTGATCAGGTAGTGCAGGTCCAGGTTCAGGCGGCCCTTGCGGATACGGTAGCCGGCGAACTTGCCGGAGTAGGGGGTCAGCGTGGTCAGTTCGACGCGCTTGAAGCTGGTGGCGATGTCCAGGCTGGCCAGCGGGTTGAACGGGTTCAGCGCGCCCTTGATGGTGACCGGTGCGTAACGATCGACCTTGCCCTTGATGTCGACCTTGGCCGGCGCCGGCTTGCGGTTGTCGATGGTGCCGATCTGGCCATTGAGTTGCTGCACGGCAGTGGCGAAGTTCGGGGTCAAGGTGAGGTCGGCGAAGTTGGCCGAGCCATCGTTGATGTCGATCTGCCCGATGCGGATGCCCAATGGCTTGCTGGCAGGCGCGCTGGGCTTGCTGGCCGGGCCGGAACTGGCACCGCCCGCCGGCTGTTCAATGAGCATGTCGGAGACGTTGGTGGTGCGGTCTTCGTTGATGATGAAGCGCGCATAGGGCTGCAGCAGCGTCACCTTGTCGATCGACAGGGCATCACCGTGGACGTAGGACAGGCCGTCCACGTTCACCTGCTGCCATTTGACGAAGTCGCGGTCCTTGATGGTGTCCAGGGTATGCAGCTGGTTGACCTGGGCCTTGCCGGCCACGCTGAAGGCCAATGGCTCGGTGCTCTTGAGGTCGACCTTGAGGTCGCTGGCGAGCATGCCGCTGCGCAGCTCCAGGCGGATGTACGGGCTGAGGTAGGCCTGGGCGATACGCAGGTCGATGTCCCGGGTGCTGACATCGAGCTTGGCGGTTACCGGCGCCAGGTTCACCTGGCCTGCGGCCTGCAGCTTGCCCTGCTTGCCGATGCCGGTGTCGAGCTTGAGGGTGAAGGGCGACTGGTTGAGGCTGTCGAAGCCCTGCAGGTCGAGGTTCAGCGGGCCGACATCCAGTGCCACCGGCTCCTTCTGGCTGCGGTCGGCCAGGTGCACTTGGTAGTTGCGCAGTTGCACATCCTGCAGCAGTACCTGCCAAGGTTTGCTCGGCTCCTTGGCGGCCTTTTCCTCGGCGGTAGGCTCGGCCGCGGCGGGTTCGGCTTTTTCCTTGGGGGTCGCCTTGGCAGGTTGGCTGGCGAACAGCTTCTGCCAATCGAGCTGGCCGTCTTTTTCCAGCGCCGCCCAGGTTTCCAGTTTTTCGCTGCGCACCTTGCCCACGGTGACCAGCTGCTTGGCCAGGTCGATGGACGTGTCGCTCACCTCAAGGCTGGCCAGGCGCGCCAGTGGGCGATCATCCGGGGCCTTGATGGCGAATGGAGCGATGCGCAGCGAGGTCTTGTCGAGCAGCACCTCGGTGGTCTTGGACAAGTTGAGCTTGTAGTGGGTGTCGAGGCTGAACACCCCGTCTTCCAGCACCAACGGCACGGCGTCGCGCACATAGGGCCAGAACAGCTTCATCTTGCCATCGGTGACCTTCAAGGTGCCTTCGGAGGCAATCGGCGACAGGCTCAGGGTGCCGCTCCAGTCCACGCGCCCGCCATTGGGCCCGCGTGCCACCAGGGTCATGTCGGCGTTGTCGTCAGGCAGGGTGCTGAGGTTCTTCAGCTCCAGGTTCATGTCGTCGTAGATGAATTCGATCGGCTCGCTCGGGCGCTGGTCGGCGAAGTGCAGGTAGCCGCCGCTGAGCTTGATGCTGCCGATACGCAGCGGGAAGGGGTCGCTGGGGGGCTGTTCGGGCTGCGGCTCGCTGGCGGGCAGCTTGAACAGCTGGGTCAGGTTGAGCGTACCGTCCTTGGCGAACACCACCTCGTTGCGCGGCTTGTCGAGTTCCACCGCCTGCAGGTGCAGGGCGCCTTTCCAGGCGCTGTCCAGCGCCAGGTTGGCGTACAGCCGCTCGAAGCCGACCTGTTCCTTGCCGGGCTCGCCGATCTGCAGGCCCCACAAGGTCAGCTCGAGGCTGAACGGGTTGAATTCGATACGTTTGAGTTGCGCCGGCACAGTGGCGTAATGCGCCAGCTGCTGGTTGGCGATGCGCAGGCCAACGCCAGGGAGAATCAGAAAGCCAAGCAGGCTGTAGAGGGCCACGAGGGCTAGCACGGCGCCCAGGGCGCGAGTCAATCCTTTGTACATGTGTCGCATCGTCTGTCTAAGCAAGAGTGCTTGGAGTATGGCAGGTTAAATCGGTTCCGCAGGGGCGAGCACTTCCCGTCATTCGATCCCCATGCGCCGCCTGGCGCGATGCGCCGAGCCATCGCGCATCGCCCAGCGCAGCACGGGGGCGGTGCGTTTCAGGCCCAGGCGAATCAGCCGCCGCTGCAGCGGGCCATGCTCCAGGCCCAGCAGGGCCTGGGCCCAGTCCGGCAGCAGGTCGATGCCGGCGTGCAGCATCAGCTTGCCCACAGGTTGCGCCAGGCGGCTGGGGGCGGGGGCCTTGAGCAGGATCTCGACCACCTCCAGGCTGCGCGCATCGCACTGCATCTGTGCGCGCATCTGCCGCAGGTAATCCTCGACCTGCTGGCACGAGCGCGGCACATCGCGCGCGCCCAGGCGCTCGGCGACCAGCGCGATTTCAGCATAGTAGGCGTCCTGGTCGGCGCGCGAGAGCTGCGGGTTGCGGTAGCGCAGGTGGGCGGCGAGGAAGCTGCTGACTTCGGCCACGTGCACCCAGGTCAGCAAGTCGGGGTCGCTGGCGGCATAGGCGCGGCCATCGGGCGCAATGCCTGTGACCTGCAGGTGGATGGTGCGCACCTTGTCGATCAGCCACTGGGCATCGCGGGTCGAACCGAAGGTGGTGCCGGAGATGAACTGGCTGGTGCGCCGCAGGCGGCCCAGCAAGTCTTCGCGAAAGTTGGAGTGGTCCCATACCCCAGCCAGTGCCAGCGGGTGCAGCAACTGCAGGAGCAAGGCGCTGATGCCGCCGACCAGCATGCTCGGAAAGTCGCCATGCACCTGCCAGCTGATGCTCTGCGGGCCGAACAGGCCAGGGTCGCCCTTGGGCGATTCCAGGTC
This sequence comes from Pseudomonas faucium, assembly GCF_021602585.1. Classification (GTDB taxonomy): domain Bacteria; phylum Pseudomonadota; class Gammaproteobacteria; order Pseudomonadales; family Pseudomonadaceae; genus Aquipseudomonas; species Aquipseudomonas faucium. The sequence continues at coordinate 33,671 of NZ_BQIP01000026.1, read as the reverse complement.
GAGCTGGCCGAGGGCCAGCCCGGTAAGGCTCATGACCTGGGTTTCGATGCGGCGACGTAGGGCTTCCATGGCGACCTGTGGTTCAGGGCGGCCATGGACGCTGGCCGCCAGCTATTGATTGAGCCGTGTGTCGATCAGCCCCTGGACCACGCTCGGGTCGGCCAGGGTCGACGTATCGCCCAGGTTGTCCAGCTCGTTGCAGGCGATCTTGCGCAGTATACGCCGCATGATCTTGCCCGAGCGGGTCTTGGGCAACGCCGGCGCCCACTGGATCAGCTCGGGTTTGGCGAAGCTGCCGATTTCCTTGCTCACCAGGGCCAGCAGCTCGGCCTTGAGGGCGTCGTCCGGGGTGATGCCATTCATGGTCGTGACGAAGGCGTACACGCCTTGGCCCTTGAGGTCGTGCGGGTAGCCGACCACGGCGGCCTCGGCGACGCTGTCGTGCAGCACCAGCGCGCTTTCCACTTCGGCGGTGCCGATGCGGTGGCCGGAGACGTTGATCACATCGTCGATGCGGCCGGTGATCCAGTAGTCGCCATCGGCATCGCGGCGGGCGCCGTCGCCGGTGAAGTAGTAGCCGGGCATGGGTTTGAAATAGGTGTCGACCATGCGCTGGTGGTCGCCATAGACGCTGCGGATCTGCCCTGGCCAGCTGGCCTTGATCGCCAGCAGCCCGGCGCCTGGGCCCTCGATCAGCTTGCCCTGGTCGTCCAGCAGCACCGGCTGCACGCCGAACATGGGCTGGGTGGCACAACCGGGCTTGAGCTTCAGCGTGCCAGGCAGCGGCGTGAGCATGATGCCGCCGGTTTCGGTCTGCCACCAGGTGTCGACGATGGGGCAGCGTGTTTGCCCGACCGCTTCGAAATACCATTCCCAGGCCTCGGGGTTGATCGGCTCGCCGACGCTGCCAAGCAGGCGCAGGCTCTTGCGCGAAGTGCTCTGCAGCGGCGCCGAGCCCTCGCGCATCAGCGCGCGCAGCGCGGTGGGGGCGGTGTAGAAGATGTTCACCTGGTGCTTGTCGACCACCTGCCAGAAGCGTGAGGTGTCGGGGTAGTTGGGCACGCCTTCGAACATCAGCGAGATCGCGCCATTGGCCAGCGGGCCGTAGACGATGTAGCTGTGGCCGGTGACCCAGCCGACGTCGGCGGTGCACCAGAACACTTCGCCGTCGCGGTAGTCGAACACCACCTTGAAGGTCATCGTCGCCTGCAGCAGGTAGCCGCCGGTGGTGTGCAGCACGCCCTTGGGTTTGCCGGTGCTGCCGGAGGTGTAGAGGATGAACAGCGGGTCTTCGGCTGCCATCGGTTCCACGGGGCAGTCGTCGCCGGCGTTTTCCGTCGCCTGGTGATACCAGAGGTCGCGGCCTTCGCTCCAGGCCACCTCGCCACCCGTGCGTTGCACTACCAATACGCTGCTGACGGCCGGGCAACTGGCAAGGGCCTTGTCTACGTTTTGCTTGAGCGGGATGCGCTTGCCGCCGCGCACGCCTTCATCGGCGGTGATCACGGTGCGGCAGTCGGCATCGAGAATGCGGTCGCGCAGGGCATCGGGGGAGAAGCCGCCGAACACCACCGAATGGATGGCGCCGATGCGCGTGCAGGCGAGCATGGCGTAGGCGGCCTCGGGGATCATCGGCATGTAGATGCACACCCGGTCGCCTTTTTTCACCCCGCGTGCCTTGAGGGCGTTGGCCAGGCGGCAGACCTGGCGGTGCAGTTCGCGGTAGCTGATGGCCTTGGCATCCTTGGGGTCGTCGCCTTCCCACAGCAGGGCGGTCTGTTCGCCGCTCCGGGCCAGGTGGCGGTCGATGCAGTTGTAGCTGACATTGAGTTGGCCGCCGTCGAACCAGCGCGCCTTGCCGGTCTTCAGGTCGCATTGCTGCACGCTCGACCAGGGCTTGATCCAGTCCAGGCGCTTGGCTTGCTCGGCCCAGAAGGTGTCGGGATCTTCGACCGACTGGCGGTAGAGGCGGCGGTAGTCGTCGGGGGAGAGGCTGGCGCACTGGCTGACAGCCAGGGCCTGGGGATAGTCGCGGATATCGAACATGGCGGGTGGTCCTTGCTCTTTTTGGGGGCGATGGACTGCAACGGCTATTCGATTGGACAGTGTAGCTGGGGGTGGTGTTCAAGCTTTCAGGCCAATCGCCGGCAAGCCGGCTCCCACAGGTACGCCACTGAACTCAAGAACAGTGGTCACCCTGTGGGAGCCGGCTTGCCGGCGATTAGGGCCGCAAAGGTCAGCCGCGATGACGGCCGCGGAAGAAGTTGATCAGGCCTTGGGTCGAGCCGTCCTCGGCGCTGTCTTCCAGGCTGCCCACCAAGCGCTGGTAGACGCCCTTGCCCAGCTCCTTGCCCAGCTCCACGCCCCACTGGTCGAAGGCGTTGATACCCCAGATCACGCTCTGCACGAACACCTTGTGCTCATACATCGCCACCAGCGCGCCAAGGCGGCGCGGGCTGATGCGCTCGACCACCAGGGTGTTGCTCGGGCGGTTGCCCGGGATCACCTTGTGCGGCGCCAGCTTGGCGATATCGGCTTCGTTCAGGCCCTTCTGGCGCAGCTCGGCCTCGGCCTCCTCGCGGGTCTTGCCGAGCATCAGTGCCTGGCTTTGCGACAGGCAGTTGGCGTACAGCCACTGATGGTGGTCGGCCACCGGGTTGAAGCTCACCACCGGGACGATGAAGTCGGCGGGAATCAGCTGGGTGCCCTGGTGCAGCAGCTGGTGGTAGGCATGCTGGCCGTTGCAGCCCACGCCACCCCAGATCACCGGGCCGGTATCGGTCTTCACCGGCGTGCCATCGGTCAGCACGCTCTTGCCGTTGGACTCCATGTCCAGCTGCTGCAGGTGCTTGGTGATGTTGCGCAGGTAGTGGTCGTAAGGCAGGATCGCGTGGCTGCGGGCGCCCCAGAAGTTGCCGTACCACACGCCCAGCAAGGCCAGCAGCACTGGCATGTTCTTCTCGAATGGCGCGGTCTGGAAGTGCTGGTCCATGGTGTAGGCACCGGACAGCAGTTCCTTGAAGTTGGCGGTGCCGATGGCCAGGGCGATCGGCAGGCCGATCGCCGACCACAGCGAATAGCGCCCGCCGACCCAGTCCCACATTGGGAAGATGTTCTCTTCGCGGATGCCGAAGGCCACGGCCGCGGCCTTGTTGCTCGACACGGCGATGAAGTGGCGGTACAGCTCGGCCTCCGAGCCGCCCTGGGCCAGGTACCAGGTACGCGCGGCCATGGCGTTCTTCAGGGTCTCGAGGGTGTTGAACGATTTCGACGAGACGATGAACAGGGTGGTTTCGGCGCGCAGGTTGGCCGACAGCTCGTGGAATTCGCTGCCGTCGATGTTGGCCAGGTAATGGCAGCGCACCCCACGCTGGGCGTAGGGCAGCAGGGCTTCGGACACCAGTTCAGGGCCGAGGAACGAGCCGCCAATGCCGATGTTGACCACGTCGGTGATCGGCTTTTCGCTGTAGCCGCGCCACAGGCCGTCATGAATTCGGCCAACCAGCTCGGTGATCTGGTTGAGTACCTTGTGCACTTCCGGCATCACGTTCACGCCATTGACGCTGAGCTTGTCGCCCACCGGGCGGCGCAGGGCGGTGTGCAGGACCGGGCGGCCTTCGGAGGCGTTGATGATCTCGCCGCTGAACATCGACTTGATGGCGTCCTGCAGGCCGACTTGTTCGGCCAGCTGCACCAGCAGGTCGCGGGTTTGTTCGTTGATCAGGTTTTTCGAGTAATCGAGGAACAGGCCGCAGCAGCTCAGGGAGAACTGTTCGAAGCGCTGGGCATCGGCGGCGAAGGCTTCGCGCATGCTGAAGCCTTGCATGGCGTCGCGGTGTTGCTGGAGTGCCTGCCAAGCGGGCAGGGCCGTAACATCGTGGGGTGTACGGTAATACGCCATTGCGCAGAATTCCTTGATGCGTGGTGGTGCTTGGACAGGGCAGTGATTGCCGGGTTCAGGCTGGCCATCATTATAGGCAAAGGGCACGCGCAGGGAATGGGGGAGCGGGGGATTTGCGAGGGGCGCCGTTGGCGCCCAATCGCCGGCAAGCCGGCTCCCACAGGTATAGCGTTGTTCTCTGGATAGAGAGCCGGCTACGCGGTCTTGTCTTCCACGTGCAGGTACAGGTTGTCGATCAACCGCGTGTTACCCAGGTAAGCCGCGGCAATCACCACCAGGTCACGATCGTCCAGCTGTGCCGGGCGCAAGCTGAGCGCGTGGCGCACTTCCAGGTAATCCGGGCGCATGCCCGCTGCGGCGAGCTGCGCCTGCCCTTCACCAACCAGCGCGGCGAAATCACGCTGGCCACGGCCGATGGCTGCACCGATGTGCTGCAGGGTACGGTACAGCGCCGGGGCGGCAGCGCGCTGCTCGGGGGTGAGGTAGCCATTGCGCGACGACAGCGCCAGGCCATCTTCGGCGCGCACGGTGGGCTCGCCGATGATCTGGATAGGCATGTTCAGGTCACGCACCATGGCGCGGATCACGGCCAGTTGCTGGAAGTCCTTCTCGCCGAACACGGCAAGGTCCGGCTGCACCATGTTGAACAGCTTGCTGACCACCGTCGCCACGCCCTCGAAATGCCCCGGGCGGCTGGCGCCGCACAGGCCTTCGGAGAGGTGAGGCACGCTGACGCGGGTTTGCACGCCCATGCCGTCGGGGTACATCTCATCGACGGTGGGGGCGAACAGCAAGTGGCAGCCGGCTTCGAGCAGGCGCTGCTGGTCGGCGGCGAGGGTGCGCGGGTACTTGTCGAGGTCTTCGTTGGCGCCGAACTGCAGCGGGTTGACGAAGATGCTGGCCACCACGAAATCGGCGCGCTGGGCGGCCTTGGTCACCAGGGCCGCGTGGCCGCTGTGCAAGTTGCCCATGGTCGGCACGAAGGCAATGCGCTTGCCTTCGCCGCGGGCGCGGGCCACGGCGGCGCGCAGTTCGCGGACGGTCTTGACTGTATTCATGCACTGAACCCGTGTTCGCTGCCTGGGAAGCTGACCTCTTTCACCGCCTTGACGTAGGCGGCCAGGGCGCTCTCGATGTCGGGCTGGCCGGCCATGAAGTTCTTCACGAACTTCGGCACCCGGCCGCTCAGCGACAGGCCGAGCATGTCGTGCAGCACCAGCACCTGGCCATCGGTGGCGCTGCCGGCGCCGATGCCGATCACCGGGATGCCCACTGCCTGGGAGATTTCCGCAGCCAGCTCGCTGGGCACGCATTCGAGCAGCAGCATGGCCGCGCCGGCCTGCTCCAGGGCGATGGCGTCGGCACGCATCTGCCGCGCTTGCGCTTCCTGGCGGCCTTGCACCTTGTAGCCACCCAGCACGTTGACCGTCTGTGGGGTCAGGCCCATGTGCGCGCACACCGGGACGCCGCGTTCGGCCAGCAGGCGAATGGTGTCGGCGAGCCAGGCGGCACCTTCGAGCTTGATCATGTGGGCGCCGGCACGCATCAGCGTGGCGCAGTTGGCGAACGCCTGCTCGGGCGTGGCGTGGGCCATGAATGGCAGGTCGGCGAGGATCAGCGCACCGTCGTTGCCGCGTTTGACGCAGGCGGTGTGGTAGGCCATTTCGCTGGTGGTGACCGGCAGTGTGCTGTCATGGCCCTGCAGGACCATGCCCAGCGAGTCGCCTACCAGCAACACTTCGACGCCGGCCTGGCTGGCGGCCTTGGCGAAGGTCGCGTCGTAGCAGGTCAGCATGGTGATCTTTTCACCCTTGGCCTTGAGGCCGTTGAGGGTGGTCAGGGTTACTTCAGGCATGTAGGAAAATCCTCGTTCAGGCGCTGTGAAAAACGACTGCAAACAACGCGTGTAGTCATCTTCCGGAGCGGCACATCATCGCGCGTGATGTTCGGGCACAGGTCCGTCCGGGCCTAAATACGGGTGTGCGGCACTATGGTGTCACACGGGACGCCTATAGTCGTGAGCGAGGTGGGGGAAGTCAATGACCCTGTTACCGCAATGTTACTAACAGGGTGTTACTGGCGTTACCGCAGGCCAAAGCGCCCGGATTACAGGCGCTCCAGCCCAACGTAAGGGCAGGCTTCGAGCATCTGGGCGAGGGCGCGGCCATCGGCCAGCTGGAAGTCGTGCGGGACTAGCTCGGCTAGCGGATACAGCACGAAGGGGCGGGCGTGCATGTGGTAGTGCGGCACCTGCAGGCGCGGCACGTCGATGACCTGGTCGCCGAACAGCAGGATGTCGAGGTCCAGCGTGCGCGGGCCCCAGCGTTCCTTGCGCACGCGGCCCTGGTCAAGCTCGATGGCCTGCAGGGCGTCGAGCAAGGCCAGCGGCGCGAGTGCGGTATCCAGTGCGGCGACGGCGTTGGTGTAGCGTGGCTGGCCAGGCAGCAGCGAGTCGCTGGTGTACAGCGCCGAGGCCGCTGCCAGGCGTGTGCCATCGAGCTGGTCCAGCGCCTGCAGGGCGCTGCGCAGCTGTTCGGCCGGGGCGTCGAGGTTGCTGCCCAGGCCAATGAAGGCGCGAGTGGTCACTCGAACGCCTCGTCACCGCCGCGTTTGCGCTTGCTGGGGCTGCGCTTGCGTTTGCGCGGGCCGCCAGCGCCGCCTTCGTCACGGCTGCCCAGCTCGCGGATCATCTCGCGGCGTTCGCTGTCGTTGGCGTCCTGGTAGTCGGTCCACCATTGGCCCAGGTCGTCGGTTTCCTCGCCGGCGCTTTCACGCAGCAGCAGGAAGTCGTAGCCAGCGCGGAAACGCGGGTTGTCCAGCAGCTGGTCGGCACGTTTGCCGCTGCGCCGTGGCAGGCGTTCCTGCATGTCCCAGATTTCGCGGATCGGCAGGGTGAAACGCTTGGGGATGGCGATGCGGGCGCACTGTTCGGCGATCAGGTCGTGGGCAGCGCCGTTCATGGCCGGGATCGGTGGTACGCCTTGATTTTGCAGGTGCAGCACTCGGCTTGGCAGGGCCGGCCAGAGCAACGCGGCGAACAGGAAGGCCGGGGTCACCGGCTTGCCTTGCTTGACGCGCAGGTCGGTGTTGTTCAGCGCCTGGCTGATCAAGGTGTGGGTGTAGGTCGGGCGCTCTTCCAGGGCGTGGGCACTGGCCGGGAACAGCGGCTCGAACAGCTCCAGGTCGACCAGCATTTCGAAGGCGATCGCCCCTTGGCCGGACAGGAACAGCTTGAGGCATTCCTCGAACAGCCGCGCCGGTGGGATTTCGCGCAGCATCGGAGCCAGTTCGCGGATCGGCTTGAAGGTGTGCTTCTCGATGCCGAAATTGAGCTTGGCGGCGAAACGCACCGCGCGCAGCATGCGTACCGGGTCTTCCTGGTAGCGGTGGGTCGGGTCGCCGATCAGGCGCAACAGGCGGTTGCGGATGTCGTGTGCGCCGTTGGCGTAGTCGAGTACGCGCTCGCTGACCGGGTCGTAATACAAGGCATTGATGGTGAAGTCGCGGCGCTGCGCGTCTTCTTCCAGGGTGCCGTAGACGTTGTCACGCAGGATGCGACCGCTGGCGTTGTGCGACGAGCGGTGGCTGTCGCCCTGGTCGTCGTCCGAGTGGTGCGCGCGGAAGGTGGCGACTTCGATGATCTCACGGCCGAAATGCACGTGGACCAGCTTGAAGCGGCGGCCAATGATGCGCGCATTGCGAAACTCGGCACGGACCTGTTCGGGCGTGGCGCTGGTGGCGACGTCGAAGTCCTTGGGCGTGATGCCCAGCATCAGGTCGCGGACACAGCCACCGACCAGGTAAGCCTGGTAGCCCGCGCTCTGCAGGCGCTCGACGATGTTCACCGCGTGGCGGCTGAACTGGTGGCGCTGCAGCGAATGTTGGCTCTTGTTGATCACCTCAGGCGTGGTGCGCTTGTGGTGCTGGCCCGGTACGGGTGGGCGGAAAGACTGGAACAGCTTCTTCAGCATGGGATGCACTGTGTGAAGGAATGTTCGGCCAAGAATAGGAGAATGGCCGCATGATGGGCGGGGATTCTAGCATTTACTCGGGGAATGGTGTAGGCGGTCGCAGATTGGTCTGCTGGAAGGGAGAAACGACAAGGGGAGCCTAAGCTCCCCAAGAAGTCGTTGCGTGCTCTTATTGTTTTTTTACCGGGCTTTTTGTTTTTGTTGAGTGCCCTGCCCACAAATCCAAACGCTTGTGGACGACCCCCAAACCAGGGGTGAAGAGCAAACGGATTGCTTTGGCCGCTGATGTCACGTTGACCTTTCGATCCAACCAGTTCAGGCGCTGCTTTTTAGTGCAGTTTTTGTTGTTCTCTGCCTGGTCGTGGGGCAAGCCCCAAACACGCATCCTCTCCAAAAGAATCAGTTAGCTGCGCCTCCGCCGTCTTGTTTTTATTGTGCGTGAGCCGTTTCGTCTTGTTCTTATTCTGAGTTGCAGTGCTTGTTATTGTTCTTGTACCAAACATATAGCAGGTGCCGTGCCAACTTTTGGAAACTCAATGAAATCAAGGGTTTGAGCGATTCGAGGGAGGTAAGGCAGGAGCGAAATGTAGAAATTTCGTTACCGTACACCTCGGGGTCTGTTACGCCTGGGCAGGATGGGTAACAGATTTTTGCGGGAACTGATGTGTTACGGAGGAGGGGAGAACACTGGCCCCATCGCCTGGGGCCAGTGAAGACGCATCACTCGCTGGTGGCGTTGCTCTTGCGGCGCGGGATGCCCAGGCGCTGGCGGCGCTCCCACAGGCACTTGCGGCTGACACCCAGCTTGCGCGCCAGCTCGGTCTCGGTCATGTGGTCCTGATGCTCGAGTACGAAGTGCTGGAAGTAGTCTTCCAGCGACAGGTCCTCGGTCGGCTCATGGCTGGCGTTATTGGCGTTGACGCCGATCGGTACCAGGGAGTTGTCGAGCAGGTCATCGTCCAGGTCGCCCAGTTCGATGTCGATGCCCAGCAGCTCGGCGGAAATTTCCGCGCTCTCGCTGAGAATCACCGCCCGCTCCACGGCGTTTTCCAGTTCGCGCACGTTGCCCGGCCAGCTGTAATGACGGATGGCTTGCTCGGCTTCGGCCGAGAAGTGCAGGTCGTCACGCCCGATGCGCGCGCTCTGGCGGGCGAGGAAGGCATTGGCGATCTCGTTGACGTCGCTGCCGCGCTCGCGCAGGGCAGGCAGTTTCAACGCGATTACATGCAGGCGGTAATAAAGGTCTTCACGGAACTGCCCGGCCTTGGCCAGGTTTTTCAAGTCGCGGTGGGTGGCGGCGATCAGGCGCACATCGACCTTTTGCGACTGCACCGAGCCGACCCGGCGGATCTCGCCTTCCTGCAGCACGCGCAGCAATCGGGCCTGGGCCTCCAGTGGCAGTTCGCCAATCTCGTCGAGGAACAGCGTGCCGCCGTCGGCGGCTTCCACCAGGCCGGCGCGCCCGGCGCTGGCGCCGGTGAATGCGCCTTTCTCGTGGCCGAACAGTTCCGACTCGATCAGCGTCTCGGGAATGGCTGCGCAGTTGACCGAAATCATCGGCGCCTTGGCCCGTCGCGACAGGTTGTGCAGGGCGCGGGCGACCAGCTCCTTGCCGGTGCCGGACTCGCCCTGGATCAGCACATTGGAGTCGGTGGGCGCCACTTTGCGGATCTTGCTGTACATGTCCAGCATCGGCGGGCACGAGCCGATGATGCCGATCTCACCGTTGGCAGCTGCGGCCGGGCTGGCCTTGTCGGCCGCCGGGCCCTTGCCGTTGGCGCGTGGTTCGGCGGCCGGGGCAGCTGGCGATGCGGCCGGGCGGTCGCGCAGGATGCGGGCGACGGCCTGGAGCATCTCATCATGGTCGAAGGGCTTGGCGATGTAGTCCACCGCGCCCATCTTCATCGAGTCCACCGCCGAGCGCAGGCTGGCGTAGCTGGTCATGATCAGCACCGGCGTGCCCTGGCCGAGCTTGATCAGCTCGGTGCCCGGGGCGCCAGGCAGGCGCAGGTCGCTGACGATCAGGTCGAAGGTGGCAATGCTGAAGCGTTCCTGGGCTTCCTGCACCGAGCCGGCTTCGCTGACCTGGTACTGGTTCCGCTCGAGCAGGCGACGCAAGGCCGAGCGGATGATGGTTTCGTCTTCGACGATCAGAATGTGCGGCATTGATTCAATTCTCTCGACGGTCTCGAATTTCAGGGGACGTCGCTACGACATGCCGGGGCAGGGTCACGCGGATCCGGGTGCCACGTTGCCGTTCGATGTCGGCAGGGCTGTCGATGGTGATTTGCCCATAATGCTCTTCCACGATGGAATAGACCAGAGCGAGCCCCAGTCCGGTGCCTTCGCCCGGGTCCTTGGTGGTGAAGAAGGGCTCGAACAGGCGGTCCATGATGTTCTTCGGGATCCCGCTGCCTTCGTCTTCGACGATCAGGTCCACGGTGTGCTCGCTCGCTTCGCTGCGCACGCGCACGGCGCTGCCCGGAGGGGATGCGTCGCGGGCATTGGACAGCAGGTTGATCAGCACCTGGGCCAGGCGCTGCGGGTCCCCCTCGGCCCAGTGTTCCGGGGCGCAGAGGTTGAAGAACTGCACTTCGAAGTTGCGCCGGTTCAGCGCCAGCAGGCCGATGGCGTCCTGCGCCACTTCGGCCAGGCACACCGGCTCTTCACTGTTCTGGTGGCTGCCGCCGGCGTGGGCGAAGCTCATCAGCGACTGGACGATGCGCGATACGCGCTTGGTCTGCTCGAGAATCTGGCTGGACAGCTCGATGATCTCGCCGTCGCCTTCGCGCTCTTCACGCAGGTTCTGTGCAAGGCAGGCGATGCCGGTGATCGGGTTGCCGATCTCGTGGGCCACGCCTGCGGCCAGGCGGCCGATGCTGGCCAGGCGCTCGGAGTGCACCAGCTTGTCTTCCAGGGCCTGGGTTTCGGTGAGGTCCTCGACCAGCAGCACCAGCCCGCTGTTGCCCGGCGCCAGCGGCTCGTCGATGGCCGCCTTGTGCAGGTTCAGCCAGCGCGGTTGGCCATCGAGCGCCAGGCGTTGTTTGTGCAGGTGTTCGTCGGGCACGTTGATGAAGCCCTGCAGCAGGCCACGCCACGGCTCGCTGATGGTGACCAGGCGCGAGCCCACCACGTGCTTGGCGGCGATGCCGGTCAGCTCTTCCATGGCCTTGTTCCACATCAGGATTTCCTGGTCCTTGGCCAGCGAGCAGACGCCCATGGGCAGCTCCTGCAGGGTCTGGCGATGGTAGCGGCGCAGGGCGTCGAGCTCGGCGGCAAGGCCGGTGAGGCGCGAGTGGTAGTCTTCCAGGCGGCTTTCGATGAAGTGGATGTCTTCGGTGACGTAGTTCTCGTTACCGGACTTGTAGGGCAGGAAGGTTTCGACCATGTCCTGGGCCACGCTTGGCCCCATCAGCCCCGAGAGGTTGGCCTCGATACGGTCGCGCAGGCGGCGCAGGGCGTAGGGGCGGCGTTCGTCGAACGGCAGGTAGAGGTCGCGCAGGGCCTGCTCGACTTCCTTTTGCGCGGCCTTGGCGCCCAGCGGCTTGGCCAGCTGGGTGGCGAACTCCTGCGGCGAGGCCGCGTGCAGCTCGCGGCGCTGTGGGCGGCGCACGTTGTCCACGGCGCAGGCCTCGGCGGCGCTGACTTCCTCGCTGCTGGCGTTGGTGAACAGCGAGATCAGCGTGAACAGCAGCACGTTGGCCGCCAGCGAGGCGATGGCTGCCATGTGCCAGCTGGTGTCGTCGAGCACATAGATCATGTCCAGCAGCGGGATATAGAAGCCCTGCAGGTTGCCCAGCAGCGGCAACAGCATGGTCACCATCCACACCAGCGTGCCGGCCAGCAGGCCGGCAATGAAGCCGCGGCGGTTGGCCGTCGGCCAGTACAGCACCGACAACACCCCAGGCAGGAACTGCAGGGTCGCGACGAAGGCGACGATGCCCAGGTTGGCCAGGCTCTGGTGGTTGTTCTGGGTCAGGTAGAACATGAAGCCGGCGGTGATGATCGCGACGATCAGGGCGCGCCGGGTCCATTTCAGCCAGCGGTAGATGTTGCCTTCGGCCGGCGGCTGGTACAGCGGCAGCACCAGGTGGTTGAGGGCCATGCCAGACAGCGCCAGGGTGGTGACGATGATCAGCCCGCTGGCGGCCGACAGCCCGCCGATGTAGGCGAGCAGCGCCAGCGCTTCGTTATTGGCGGCAATGCCCAGGCCCAGGGTGAAGTACTCGGGGTTGGTGCTGGCGCCCAGGCGCAGGCCGGCCCACAGCACCAGTGGCACGGCCAGGCTCATCAGCAGCAGGAACAGCGGCAGGCCCCAGCTGGCGCTGACCAGCGAGCGCGGGTTGAGGTTTTCGGTGAAGGCCATGTGGTACATGTGCGGCATGACGATGGCCGAGGCGAAGAACACCAGCAGCAGGGTGCGCCACGGGCCTTCCTGCAGCGGGGTGTGCAGCGCCGCCAGGGCGGTCTGGTTCTGCAGCAGCCACACCTCCAGGCCATGTGGCCCGCCAAATACCCCATACAGCGCATACAGGCCGATGCCACCCAGGGCCAGCAGCTTGATCACCGACTCGAAGGCGATGGCAAATACCAGCCCTTCGTGTTTTTCACGCGTGGCGATGTGCCGCGAGCCGAAGAAGATGGTGAACAGGATGATCAGGGCGCAGAAAGCGAAGGCCACCCGCGCCTTGACCGGCTCGCCGGTGAGGATGCTGATCGAGTCGGCCACCGCCTGGATCTGCAGGGCCAGCAGCGGCAGCACGCCGATCAGCATGATGACCGTGGTCAGCGCGCCGGCCCAGGTGCTGCGAAAGCGGAAGGCCAGCAGGTCGGCCAGCGACGACAGCTGGTAGGTGCGGGTGATCTTGAGGATCGGGTAGAGCAGCACCGGCGCCAGCAGGAAGGCGCCGGACACCCCCAGGTAGCAGGCGAGGAAGCCGTAGCCGTATTGATAGGCCAGGCCCACCGAGCCATAGAAAGCCCAGGCGCTGGCATAGACGCCGAGCGACAGGGTGTAGGTCAGCGGGTGGCGAATGATCGAACGGGGAATCAGCCCGCGCTCGCTGATCCAGGCCACGCCGAACAGCACCATCAGGTACCCGGCGCTGATCAGGATCATCTGGGTCAGGCTAAAGCTCATCGGCATCTCGTTGGCTCTGCAGGATGAAGGTGACGACGATCAGGATCAGCCAGAGCAGGTAGGGGCGGTACCAGGCTCCGGTCGGCTCGATCCACCAGTCCATGATGGCCGGGGAGAACAGGTAGATCCCCACGACCAGAAGCAGGACCAAACGATAGATGTACATGCTGGCCTCGATGGTTGGGCGCTGCGGGCTTGGACTTATTATTGGCGCAAATGGCGGGGGCGATGCTAGCGGGAATCGGTAGGGTTCGCCAAGGGTTTGAATTTGTTGGGCTTTTGTTTTTGAGTGGTGGCCTCAGCGCAAATCCGCCTCGGGCACCGTGGTCCTTTGCGCAATCGCCTGCGGCCGCCAGCATTGGCGCGCCACCGCCAGCACTTCGGCGGGTGTGGCAATCAGCAGCTGCGGGTCGACGTCCTGCCCCAGCGCGCGCAACGCCCGCAACAACAGCGGCGTGGCCTGATCGGCCTCGAGCGGTGGCGAGCGGTACGACTTGCCCAGCTTGTGGCCATCGGGCTGCACGATCAGCGGGATGTGCAGGTAACGCGGCTGGGAAAAGCCGAGCAGTTCCTGCAGATACAGCTGGCGAGGCGTGTTGTCGAGCAGATCGGCGCCACGCACGATATCGGTCACGCCCTGCCAGGCGTCATCCAGCACCACGGCCAGCTGGTAGGCATACAGGCCGTCGCGGCGCTGGATGATGAAATCGCCCACCTCACGGCCCAGGTGCTGCTGGAAATCACCTTGCACCCGGTCGCTGAAGCGGTAGATCAGCTCGGGCACCCGCAGGCGGATCGCCGCGCCTTCGCGGGCGTGCCCCGCGTTGCGGCAAAAGCCTGGGTAGATGCCGTCATGGCCTTCGAGCTGCTTGCGCGAGCAGGTGCAGGCATAGGCCAGGCCCATGTTGAACAGGCGGTCGACCACGGCGGCGTAGGCCTCGTGGCGCTGGCTTTGGTAAACCACCTCGCCATCCCACTCCAGGCCGTAGCGTTCCAGGGTCTGCAGGATCGCGTCGCGGGCACCGGGCATTTCCCGTGGCGGGTCGGTGTCTTCCATGCGCAGCAGCCAGCGGCCATTGACGGCGCGGGCATCGAGCCAGGAGGCAAGGGCGGCGACCAGCGAGCCGAAATGCAGGAAGCCGCTCGGGGTGGGGGCGAAGCGTCCGATGTAGCGGGAGTCGTTCATGGCATTGCCGGGCATATAAATGAAACGGGGCGCAAGATGCGCCCCGTTCGGATGGAACAAGTGTCAGCCTTTGCCGACGGTCTTTTCCTTTTTCTCCGAGATTTCCTTGCAGTCGAAGCACAGGTCGGCGGTCGGGCGGGCTTCCAGACGGCGCAGGCCGATCTCGATACCGCAGGAATCGCACCAGCCGTATTCTTCGTCCTGGATTTTCTGCAGGGTCTTGTCGATCTTCTTGATCAACTTGCGCTCGCGATCGCGGTTGCGCAGCTCCAGGGCAAACTCTTCTTCCTGGCTGGCGCGGTCGGCCGGGTCCGGGAAGTTCGCAGCTTCGTCCTTCATGTGGTCTACGGTGCGGTCGACACTCTGCATGAGCTCGCCTTTCCAAGCATTGAGAAGCTTGGTGAAGTGCTTCTTCATGGGCTCGCCCATGTACTCTTCGCCCTTGGTCTCTTTATAGGGCTCGACACCGTACATGGTCTGGGTTTTTTGCTTTTCTACGGTGGACATGAATAGACCGCCTCTCACTCATCTGATCCAATGCGCAGGCTGCTCCATCTCCGGCACCCGCCGGCCCTGCGACTGCGAGCCGCCGAACTTACCAGATAGATCGGGGGTTGCGCTAGCCCGCCCGATCCTAGGTGTTGACCGCAGCGCGCGTCGCACGTTCGGTGGGATGCAAAGGTAGAATCAACAGTTTAGACCCTATTGAGAGAAGGTCATGGCCCACCCATACAGTGCGCGCAGCCGCGCCATCGAACCCTTCCATGTCATGGCGTTGCTGGCGCGGGCCAACGAACTGCAGGCGGCCGGCCACGATGTGATCCACCTGGAAATCGGCGAGCCGGACTTCACCACCGCCGCGCCCATCGTCGCGGCTGGCCAGGCTGCCCTGGCTGCCGGGCACACCCGCTACACCGCAGCGCGTGGCCTGCCGGCCCTGCGTGAGGCGATCGCCGGCTTCTACGGGCAACGCTACGGCGTTTCGGTCGACCCCGAGCGCATCCTGATCACCCCAGGCGGCTCCGGCGCCCTGCTGCTGGCTGCCAGCCTGCTGGTCGACCCCGGCAAGCACTGGCTGCTGGCCGACCCGGGCTACCCGTGCAACCGCCATTTCCTGCGCCTGGTCGAAGGCGGTGCGCAACTGGTGCCGGTGGGGCCGGAGGTCAACTACCAGCTCACCGCCGACCTGGTCGAGCGCTACTGGGACAAGGACAGCGTCGGTGCCCTGGTGGCCTCGCCGGCCAACCCGACCGGCACGGTGCTGAGCCGCGACGAGCTGGCCAGCCTGTCCAAGGCTACCCGCGAGCGCCACGGGCACCTGGTGGTGGACGAGATCTACCACGGCCTGACCTACGGCATGGATGCGCCCAGCGTGCTGGAAGTGGATGACTCGGCCTTCGTCCTTAATAGTTTTTCCAAGTATTTCGGCATGACCGGTTGGCGACTGGGTTGGCTGGTGGCGCCGCCCAATGCCGTGGCCGACCTGGAAAAACTGGCGCAAAACCTCTACATCAGCGCCCCCAGCATGGCCCAGCACGCTGCCCTGGCGTGCTTCCAGCCAGAAACCCTGGCGATCTTCGAAGAACGCCGCGCCGAGTTCGCCCGCCGTCGCGACTACCTGCTGCCGGCCCTGCGCGAGCTGGGCTTTCGCATCGCCGTGGAGCCGCAGGGTGCGTTCTACCTGTATGCCGACATCAGCGCCTTTGGCGGTGACGCCTTCGCCTTCTGCCGGCACTTCCTGGAAACCGAGCACCTGGCCTTCACCCCCGGCCTGGACTTTGGCCGCCACCTGGCCGGCCACCATGTGCGCTTTGCCTACACCCAGAGCCTGCCGCGCCTGGAAGAGGCGGTACAGCGCATTGCCCGTGGGCTGCGGAGCTGGCAGGGCTGATGGTGTTCTTTCCTTTACTCGAGCAAGGGCGCCTGCTGCGCCGTTACAAGCGTTTTCTGGCGGATATCGAACTGGCCAATGGTGAGCAACTGACCATTCACTGCCCCAACACCGGGTCGATGCTCAATTGCATGCGCGAAGGTGGGCAAGTCTGGTTCAGCCGCTCCAACGACCCCAAGCGCAAGCTGCCGGGCACCTGGGAAATCAGCGAAACGCCCCAGGGCCGGCTGGCCTGCATCAATACCGGGCGGGCCAATGCGCTGGTCGAAGAGGCCCTGCGCGCCGGCGTGATTGCCGAACTGGCGGGCTTCACCGCGCTCAAGCGCGAGGTGGCCTATGGCGAGGAGGGCAGCCGGGTGGACTTTCGCCTGGAGTTCGCTGACGGGCCGGCTTATGTCGAGGTCAAGAGCGTGACCCTCGGCTACCCGGACAGCGCCGTGGCGGCCTTCCCGGATGCCGTGACCCAGCGCGGTGCCAAGCACCTGCGCGAGCTGGCATCGCTGGCCCGCCAGGGGATCCGTGCGGTGCAGCTGTACTGCGTGAACCTCACCGGTATCGAGGCGGTGCGCCCTGCCGAGGAAATCGACGCGGCCTATGCCAAGGCGTTGCGCGCTGCCGTGGCCGATGGGGTTGAGGTGCTGGCCTATGGTGCGCGGCTGGATGCCGAGCAGATCGTCATCGACCGCCCGCTGCCGGTGTTGCTCAACCGGTGAACCAGATGCCCTGGCTGTCTTCCCGGCAGCTCAGGGCCTGCAACGCCTCGCCTTCGCACGGGCCGGCCACGCATTCGCCACTTTCGATCAGGAACAGGGCGCCATGATGGGCGCAATGGATCAAGCTCGCGCTCTCGTCCAGGAAGGCATCTGCCGCCCAGTTCAAGGGGATGCCCCGGTGCGGGCAGCGGTTGCGGTAGAGGTGCACCTGGCCTTGGCGGCGTACGCCGAACAGGTCGATGCCGTCTACGCTGAAGGCGCGGCTGTGGCCCTCGGCCAGCGCAGCGGAAGTACAAAGGAAGTGCATTGCAAGGAAGGCTCGTGAAACAAAGGGATGGCTTGACGCTTCAATGCGAATAATTATCAAATTGCCCGCATTCGCTGCGCCAGGTGGTCTATGGTGCGCAGTTCTGCCGCTTGCCACAAGGTGCGCGGCCCGCCTTCAGAAGGAACCCGATGATGCGCCGTCCCGCCGCCATGCTCGCCTTGTGCGCAGCCCTCGTTGCTTCCACCCAGGCCCTGGCTGCCGAACTGCCGCAGCGCTGGGTCAGTGCAGGCGGTGCATTGAGCGAGTGGATCAGTGAACTGGGCGGCCAGCCACGGCTGGTGGGCGTCGACACCACCAGCCAGCACCCCGAGGCGCTCAAGGCGCTGCCAAGCATCGGCTATCAGCGGCAGCTGTCGGCCGAGGGCATTCTCAGCTTGCGCCCGGACGTGCTGGTAGGCACCGAGGAGATGGGCCCGCCACCGGTGCTGGCGCAGATCCGCAACGCCGGTGTGCGCGTGGAACTGTTCTCCAGCCAGGCCGACCTCGCCGCCGTCGATGCCAACCTCAAGCACCTGGGCACCTTGCTCGGCGCCGAGCAGAAGGCTGCGCAACTGGCTGCTGGCTACCATCAGCAACTCGAAGCCCTGCAGGTTCAGATCAAGCAGGCCCAGGCCAGCCACAAGGCGCCCGGGGTGCTGCTGCTGGTGGGCCATGCGGGTGCCAAGCCGCTGATTGCCGGGCAGGGCACTGCGGGCGACTGGCTGTTGCGCCAGGCGGGGGCGCGCAACCTGGCCGAGCACCAGGGCTACAAGAACTTCTCCAATGAAGCATTGGCGGCGCTGGACCCGGATGTGGTGGTGTTCTCCGACCGCGCCTTGGCCGGCGAGCAGGCCTTGCAGGCACTGCTCAAGGAAAACCCGGCCCTGGCCACCTCGCGTGCGGTGCGTGACAAACGCCTGCTGTCGCTGGACCCGACCCTGCTGGTCGGCGGCCTGGGCCCACGCTTGCCGATGGCCCTGCAGGACCTGGCGTCAGCCTTCTACCCGGCGGCCAAGGTCAGCATCACGCAATGAAGCAACGAGTCCAACCCCGTACCCTGATCATCTGCCTGAGCCTGCTGTGCCTGTTGGCGGTCTGGCTTTCCCTGGCCCTGGGCCCGGTCAGCCTGCCGTTGTTCGATACCCTGCGCGCGGGCCTGCGGCTGCTGGGCCTGCCCATCGCCGGCGATGGCCTGCAGCAGGCGGAAATGATCCTCGGCCAGATCCGCCTGCCACGCACCCTGTTGGGGCTGGCGGTTGGCGCGGTGCTGGCGCTGTCCGGGGTGGCCATGCAGGGGCTGTTTCGCAACCCGCTGGCCGACCCCGGGCTGGTGGGCGTCGCCGCGGGCGCTGCGATGGGCGCTGCAGTGGCGATCGTCGGCGGTAGCTGGTTCGGCGGCATGCCCGAGGTCTTGGCACCTTATCTGTTATCGGTGTGCGCCTTTGTCGGCGGGCTTGGCGTGACTGCGCTGGTCTATCGCCTGGGGCGACGCGACGGGCAGACCAACGTCGCCACCATGTTGCTGGCCGGTGTGGCGATGACCGCACTGGGCGGCGCGGCGGTGGGCCTGTTTTCCTATCTGGCCGACGATGCCACCTTGCGCACCCTGACCTTCTGGAACCTGGGCAGCCTCAACGGCGCCAGCTATGACCGGCTGTGGCCGCTGCTGATCGTTGCTGCGGGTGTGGCGCTGTGGTTGCCGCGCCGTGCGCGGGCACTCAATGCGTTGCTGCTGGGCGAATCGGAGGCGCGGCACCTGGGCATCGAGGTGGAGCGGCTCAAGCGTGAACTGGTGTTCTGCACCGCATTGGGCGTGGGCGCGGCCGTGGCGGCAGCGGGGCTGATCGGCTTCATCGGCCTGGTGGTGCCGCACCTGGTGCGTTTGCTGGCAGGGCCCGACCATCGCGTGGTGTTGCCGGCATCGTTGTTGGCTGGCGGCGTGCTGATGCTCTTCGCCGACCTGGTGGCGCGCTTGGCGCTGGCGCCTGCCGAATTGCCGATCGGCATCGTCACTGCATTTATCGGTGCGCCGTTCTTCCTGGTTTTGCTGATTCGAGGGCGCAGCTGATGTTGCAAGTCGAGGGCCTGCACCTGCGGCGCGGGAGCAATGAGGTGCTGCACGACCTGAACCTGCAATTGCACCCGGGGCAGGTGGTGGGCGTGCTCGGCCCCAATGGCGCGGGCAAGAGCAGCCTGCTGGGTGTGCTGTGTGGCGAACTTGCGCCTGGCCGGGGGCAGGTGACCTTGCACGGCCGGCCATTGGCCGACTGGGCAGGGCCGGAGCGGGCCAGGCGCCTGGCGGTGTTGCCGCAGGTGTCCAGCCTGGGCTTTTCGTTCAAGGTCGAGGAAGTGGTGGGCATGGGCCGCATGCCCCATGACAGCGGCCAGCTGCGTGATGCCGAGATTGTCGAAGCGGCCCTGCGTGCGGCGGATGCCTGGCACCTGCTGGGCCGCAGCTACCTGGCCCTGTCGGGCGGCGAGCGGCAGCGGGTACACCTGGCACGTGTGCTGGCCCAGTTGTGGCCGGGCGAGGCGGGCACCACCTTGCTGCTCGACGAGCCCACCTCGATGCTCGACCCGCTGCACCAGCACACCACGCTGCAGGCCGTGCGCAGCTTTGCCGACCGCGGCGCGGCCGTGTTGGTGATCCTGCATGACCTGAACCTGGCGGCGCGCTACTGTGATCGTATCCTGCTGCTCGAAGCTGGCCGCTGCCATGCGCTGGCTACGCCGGAGCAGGTGCTGACGCCTGTCGCGCTCAAGTCGGTATTCGGCATCGAGGTGCTGGTACAACCCCATCCGGAACGGGGCCACCCGCTCATCATCACCCGCTAGGAGGCTTTGCTCATGCGCCATCCATGGCTGTCTGGCTCGTTGCTGTGCCTGTTGCTGTCGCTGGCGGGGTGCCAGGCCAGCCTGCCGCCCCTGCCGGCCTGGCAGGGCAGCGAAGGGCGGGACAACCTGGCGCTGGGGCAGATTCAAGACCTGGCCAGCGGCCAGGTGATCAGCCCGGAACAGTTGGTCGAGCGGTTGGCTGGCGCACCGCGGGTGCTGGTGGGCGAGAAGCACGACAACCCCGACCACCACGCCTTGCAGCTGTGGTTGCTGCGCGCACTAGAGGCCCAACGAACGCAGGGCAGCCTGTTGCTGGAGATGTTGCAGCCCGAGCAGCAGGCGCAGCTGGATGCCGTGCAGGGCCAAGCGAAGCTGCCGGATGACCTGCCCAAGGCACTGGGCTGGCAGGACGGCTGGGACTGGCAGCTTTATGGGCCGATCGTCCGCGAGGCCCTGCAGGATCGTATCGCGCTGCTGCCGGCCAACCTGTCAGCCAGCGAAATGCGTGCAGCCTATCGCCAGCCGACACCCTTGCCAGGGGTGAAGTCCAATGCGCCTGCGGTACAGGCGGCTTTGCTCGAGCAAGTGCGGGCGGGGCACTGTGGGTTGCTGCCGGAAAGCCAGCTGCCGGCCATGCTGGCGGTCCAGCAGCAGCGTGATCGGCGCATCGCCGAGCGCTTGCTGGCCGCGCCACAGCCTGCGCTGTTGCTCACTGGGGCCTATCACGCACGCAAGGACCTTGGCGTGCCGTTGCACCTGGAGGATTTGGGGGCCAAGGGCGACAGCAAGGTACTGATGCTGGCCGAGGTGGGCGAACCGGTGCAGGCGGGGATGGCGGACTATGCCTGGTACACGCCAGGCACGCCGGCGCAGGATTACTGCGCGCAGCTGCGCAAATAAGGTTTTCGCCAATCGCAGGCAAAAAAAGACCCGGCAAATTGCCGGGTCAATAACCGTGATTAGCCTGATGAGGAGATAATCTGAGAGTCCGAACCAGGGGCTTTCAGTTTATCCAACCAGTCTCGCGACCAGTTGTGATAATCATAACGATTCTCATTTCGTCGTCAATCCCTTTTCGCGGTTTATTTCAGATTTTTTTGCGCGGTGCCTTTGGCATCCAGTTGTTGGATGAGCGCTTGCTTGCGCTCGGCCGGCAGATCATTCCAGTGCATGTCCAGCAAGGCGCCTTCAATGGCGTACAGCAGCACTTTCGACGCCCGGAATCCTCGCGTTTTCACGGCCTGGTACGCACCGACCGCGCCTAGGCGACGCAAGTCCGATGCACTGTGGATACCAGCCGCGTGCAACCACTGCGCGGAGGTCTTGCCAAGATTCTTAAGATGCTGCAATTCATCGTTCATCGAGCCTCCTTGCGATGGCTGAACGGGTCTTGTGGGATAAATCGCGAGCAGGTCAGGAAGGAGTGTAGCGGGGGTTGGGAAATGCGCGGCCTTTTGCCATCGGTGGCGACGATTGGGGATTCAACGGTGGTTGACGACCCCATCGCCGGCAAGCCGACTCCCACAAAGCCACCACTGCCCATAGGCCCGTGAGGTCAGTGTGGGAGCCGGCTTGCCGGCGATAGGCTCGACGCGGTTAAAGGCCGGGCAGGCGCTGGCGAATCTGGTCGATCACCTGGTCCATGCTGGCGCTTTCTTGCGTATCGACACGCGTCGCGTGCGGCAGTTCTTTGGCCGCCAGCGGCTCGCGGCTGGCCTGCTGGGCCTTGACCACTTCCAGGGTGGCGTCCGACGGGTCGGTCATTTCTGCCTGGCGCTGTTGCAGCCAGCTGGCGATCACGGCCTCCGGGGCATGGCAGTCGAGGATCAGGAACGGCACGCCGGTGGCGCTGGCAACTTCTGCCGCGGCCTGGCGCTGGGCGTGCTTCAGGTAGGTGGCGTCGAGCACCACCGGGAACCCGGCACGCAAGATGATGCCGGCCAGTTCATGCAGGCGCTGGTAGGTCGCGGCGCTGGCGTCCTGGTCGTAGATGCCGGCGTCCTGCTGCCCGGAAAGCGTCGGCTGCTGCTCGCCGAACAGGCGCTTGCGCTCCACGTCCGAACGCACGCGCACGGCGCCCAGGGCCTCGACCAGGCGCATGGCCACGTGGCTCTTGCCCACGGCCGAGACGCCATGGGTGATGGCCAGCAGGCGCGAGGGGATGGCGCTGTAGCTTTCGGCCAGGTTGGCATAGTTGCGGTAGGTGCGCAGGGTGGTGGCGCGCTGCACGCCATCGGCCTCGGCGGGCATGCTGAACAGAGCCACCTTGGCCCGCACCAGGGCGCGGTAGGCCTTGTAGAAGTTCAGCACTTCCAGGCCCTCGTAGTCGCCGGTCAGCTCCAGGTACTGGCTGATGAAGCGCCGTGCCAGGCACTTGAGGCCGCGGTCTTCCAGGTCCATGGCGAGGAAGCCGGTGTCGGCCCAGACATCGGTCATGCGAAACGGCTCGTTGAACTCGATGCAGTCGAAGATCACTACCTTGCCATCGATCAGGGTGGCGTTGCCCAGGTGGATGTCGCCATGGCACTCGCGGGTGAAGCCATTGGCCTTGCGCGCGGCGAACAGGCCCTGGAGGCGATCGAAGCTGCTGCGGGCCCAGGCCTGCAGGTTGTCCAACTGCTGCAGGTCGGCCTTGTCGCTGAGGAAGGGGCGGATCTGCTCGAAGTTCTGCTCGACCGGCGCCATCACGCTTTCCGGCGAGCCGTAGGGCTGCTCGGCGGCCACCTTGGGGGTCTGCAGGTGGAATTCGGCGATCTGCCGGGCCAGCTGGTCGATGTGGCTGGCGTTCAGTTCACCATTGGCCTGCAGGGTGCTGAGCATCTGGCTCTGGGGGAACTGGCGCATCTTCAGGGCGTACTCGATTGCCTCGCCCTCACCGCCGAGATGCGGAGCTTCGGCGCTGCCGGTGATCGGTAGCACATCGAGGTACAGGCCCTCGGTCAGGCGCTGGTTCAGGCGCAACTCTTCGTTACAGAAATGCTCGCGCTGGCTCAGCGCGGTGAAGTCGAGGAAGCCGAAGTTCATCGGCTTCTTGATCTTGTAGGCGTACTCGCCCGTCAGCAGGACCCAGGAGATGTGCGTCTCGATGAGCTGGAACCCGTCCACGGGGTGGGGGTAGAGGGCAGGGTTCTGCAATGCAGTGATCAAGGCTTGGCTCACGGGAAATCCTTCCGGGGGCAGGGAATTCGAAGGCGCCATTATGGTCAATGGTGCCGCCCCTGCATACCGCCAGAGGGCGCCTGCCCAGCCTTTGCAAAGTGCGTATAATCCGCCGCCATGACTCGAACCCGAAATCCCCGTACCCCTCAGAAACGCCCGACCGGCCGCTCGCGCGCCTGGCTGGGCTGGGCCTTGAAGCTCAGCCTGGTCGGCCTGGTGATCGTTGCCGGCTTCGCGGTCTACCTCGATGCCGTCGTGCAGGAGAAGTTCTCCGGCAAGCGCTGGACCATCCCGGCCAAGGTGTATGCCCGGCCGCTGGAGCTGTTCGTCGGCCAGAAACTGAGCAAGAACGACTTCCTCACCGAGCTCGATGCCTTGGGCTATCGGCGCGAGAGCGCGGCCAACGGGCCGGGCGCTGCGGCGGTCAACGGCAACAACGTCGACCTCAATACCCGTGGCTTCCAGTTCTACGAGGGCATGGAGCCGGCGCAGTTCGTCCGCGTGCGTTTTTCCGGCGACTACGTGGCGGGGCTCTCGGGGGCCAATGGCGGCAAGCTCGATGTGGTTCGCCTGGAGCCGCTGATGATCGGCGGTATCTACCCGAAAAACCTCGAGGACCGCATCCTCATCAAGATCGACCAGGTGCCGCCGTACCTGCTCGAAACCCTGGTGGCCACGGAAGACCGCGACTTCTACAGCCACTTTGGCGTGTCGCCCAAGTCCATCGCCCGGGCGGTCTGGGTCAACACCTCGGCCGGCTCCATGCGCCAGGGCGGCAGTACCCTGACCCAGCAGCTGGTGAAGAACTTCTACCTGACCAGCGAACGCAGCCTCAGCCGCAAGCTGACCGAAGCGATGATGGCCGTGCTGCTGGAAATGCACTACGACAAGCGCGAAATCCTCGAGGCCTACCTCAACGAAGTGTTCGTCGGCCAGGATGGCCAGCGCGCGGTGCACGGCTTCGGCCTGGCCAGCCAGTTCTTCTTCAGCCAGCCGCTGTCGGAGCTCAAGCTGCACCAGATCGCGTTGCTGGTGGGCATGGTCAAGGGGCCTTCCTACTACAACCCGCGGCGTTACCCGGAGCGTGCGCTGGCACGGCGCAACCTGGTCCTCGACCTGGTGGCCGAGCAGGGCGTGGCCAGCCAGGAAGTCGTTGACGCGGCGAAGAAGATGCCGCTTGGCGTGACCAAGCGCGGCAGCCTGGCCGACAGCTCGTTCCCGGCCTTCCTCGACCTGGTCAAGCGCCAGCTGCGTCAGGACTACCGAGATGAAGACTTGACCGAAGAAGGCCTGCGCATCTTCACCAGTTTCGACCCGATCCTGCAGATGAAGGCCGAGAGCTCGATGAATGAGACCTTCAAGCGCCTGGCCGGGCGCAAGGGCTCTGACCAGGTCGAGTCGGCGATGGTGGTGACCAACCCGGAAACCGGTGAAGTGCAGGCGCTGATCGGTAGCCGCCAGTCTGGCTTTGCCGGCTTCAACCGCGCCATCGATGCCGTGCGGCCGATCGGCTCGCTGGTCAAGCCGGCGGTGTACCTGACCGCGCTGGAGCAACCAAGCAAGTACACCCTGACCAGCTGGGTGCAGGACGAGGCGTTCTCGGTCAAAGGCGCCGACGGCCAGGTGTGGCGCCCGCAGAACTACGACCGCCGCCCGCACGGCACCATTTATCTGTACCAAGGGCTGGCCAATTCCTACAACCTGTCGACTGCCAAGCTCGGCCTTGAGGTGGGCGTGCCCAATGTCATCAAGACCATCGGCCGGCTCGGCGTGAAGGTGGACTGGCCGGCGTACCCGGCGATGCTGCTGGGTGCCGGCGGCATGTCGCCGATGCAGGTGGCGACCATGTACCAGACCATCGCCAACGGTGGTTTCAATACGCCGATGCGGGGTATCCGCAGCGTGCTGACCGCCGAAGGCGAGCCGCTCAAGCGCTACCCGTTCCAGATCCAGCAGACCTTCGACCCGGGTTCGATCTACCTGGTGCAGAACGCCATGCAGCGGGTGATGCGCGAAGGTACCGGCCGTTCGGTGTACAACGTGCTGCCCAGCTCGTTGACCCTGGCGGGCAAGACCGGTACCAGCAACGACTCGCGTGACAGCTGGTTCTCCGGCTTCAGCCAGGACCTGCTGGCGGTGGTGTGGATGGGCCGCGACGACAACGGCAAGACGCCGTTCACCGGCGCCACCGGTGCGCTGCAGGTCTGGACCAGCTTCATGAAGAAGGCCGACCCGCTGCCGCTGGACATGCCGCAACCGGACAACGTGGTGCAGGCCTGGATCGACCCGTACAGCGGCCGGGGTTCCGACGGAAGCTGTCCGGGAGCGGTGCAGATGCCGTATATTCGCGGCAGCGAACCGCCTGCCGGGGCAACCTGTGGCGGCGAGCAGAATCCAGCGGAATCGGTCATGGACTGGGTCAAAGGCTGGATGAATTAAGCACTGGCTGCATTGATGAGGTGTGACGTGAATAAGTGGCTGTTTCCTGCCTTGACGGCGCTGGCTGTGCTCCAGGGTTGCTCCAGTGTGCAGCGCGGTAATATCCCGGTGGTCGATTCGAGTACCCGGGTGTCCAACAGTGAACGGGTCACGGCCAACCGCTCGGCGGCGGGCATGGCCAATGGCACGGCGCAGGCGCAATCGCTGCCGGAAGACTCCGGGGTGACCGTGATGATCCCGCAGGGCGCTGGCGCCACGGGCATCCAGACCTTCCCGGCGGGCAACGGCGCTGCACCGATCAGCGCCGCGCCGATCACCCCGGGGCCGATTACCAGCGGGCCGGTCGGCAGCGCGCCGATGACCACCAACCCCAACCCGATCGCCGACGAGCCGTTCGACATCGCCTCGATGAACAGCACGCCTGCGGCCACCAGCGCCCCGACCGGCATTCCGCGCAGCAACGCGGCTTCCGGCGGCCTGTCGGCTGACGAGCAACTCGATGGCCCGGTGCTGGCGCTGCTGACCACCGCCCAGTCGCAACAGGGCAGCGGCGATTTCAACGGTGCCGCGTCGAGCCTGGAGCGTGCCCAGCGCATTGCCCCACGCGAGCCGCAAGTGCTGTACCGCCTGGCCCAGGTGCGCCTGTCGCAGGGTGACGCGGCCCAGGCCGAGCAGCTGGCACGCCGCGCGCTGACCTACGCCAATGGCCGCCCCGACCTGCAGGCCGAGTTGTGGAACACCATCGCCCAGGCCCGCGAGAAGCAGGGTGACAGCGCTGGCGCCGCGCTGGCCCGGCAGAAGGCAAGGGTCAATTCCTGATGATCGAGCAACGTATCCTGGATATCGTCGACCACCTGCTGCTGATCGAGCGTGAGCTGCAGGTGCAAGGTTGGTGGGACGAGGAGCCGCCAAGCGACGAGGCCCTGGCCAGCACCGTGCCATTCGCGGTCGACACCTTGAGCCTGGAGCAGTGGCTGCAGTGGATCTTCCTGCCGCGCATGAAGATCATCATCGAGCTGGGCCAGCCGCTTCCCAATGCTTCCGGAATCCTGGTGATGGCCGAGACGGTGTTTGCCGACCGTCCGGAGCAGAGCCGCGAGCTACGTCGCCTGCTAGCAGAGTTTGATCAATTGATCGCTCCTTCCGCCTGATTTCTTCTCTTTTTCCGTCAGGGGCCGCAGATTGTGGCCCTTTTTTATGGAAATCTTATTTTTTCTGCTGCTGAGTTGGTTTTTAGTGGTGGCAGGAATTCATCTTGGGGAAAAATTGGCAATAATTTTTCTTGACTTGTAGGCGGCAAATCACAAGAATCCAGATTCCGCTGTAGAGGGACTGCCAGAAGCAGACCCGCTAAGCAGATCATGAGGCGCACACCCGCGCCGACCTGTTACACCCCGCAACGCGTTACCTCGCGCTGGGTGGGAAAACCCCGCAACACTCTGGGGCGCTCCCAATACTTGCTCAGTCAGTGCTGACGTTCGCTCGTGCTCTGCTTGGCAGTAAACCTATTAAGACCCGTCCACTAGGGACGGTATTCTGGCGTTTTAGAGGTGAACAACGTGGAGCTTTTATCTGGCGCTGAGATGGTCGTCCGCTTCTTGCGTGACGAAGGCGTTAAGCACATCTACGGGTACCCTGGTGGTGCTCTCCTGCATGTTTACGATGCCCTGTTCAAGGAACCGGAAGTCGAGCACATCCTGGTTCGTCACGAGCAGGCCGCCACCCATATGGCCGACGGCTATGCCCGTGCCACCGGCAAGGCCGGCGTGGTACTGGTGACCTCCGGCCCAGGCGCGACCAATGCCATCACCGGCATCGCCACCGCCTACATGGACTCGATCCCGATGGTCATCCTCTCCGGCCAGGTGCCTAGCACCATGGTGGGTACCGATGCCTTCCAGGAAACCGACATGATCGGCATCTCGCGGCCGATCGTGAAGCACAGCTTCATGATCAAACATGCCACCGAGATCCCCGAAGTTCTGAAAAAAGCCTTCTACCTGGCGCAATCCGGTCGCCCAGGTCCGGTCGTGGTCGACATTCCAAAAGATATGACCAACCCGGCCGAAAAATTCGAATACGTCTATCCGAAGAAGGTCAAGCTGCGCTCCTACAGCCCAGCGGTCCGTGGCCACTCCGGGCAGATCCGCAAGGCTGCCGAGATGCTCCTGGCCGCCAAGCGCCCGATCGTCTACTCCGGCGGTGGCGTGATCCTCGGTGGTGGCTCCGAAGCCCTGACCGAGATCGCCAAGTCGCTGAACCTGCCGGTCACCAACACCTTGATGGGCCTGGGCGGCTATCCGGGTACCGATCGCCAGTTCCTCGGCATGCTGGGCATGCACGGCAGCTACACCGCCAACATGGCCATGCACCATGCCGACGTGATCTTCGCCGTCGGTGCGCGCTTCGATGACCGTGTGGTCAACGGCCCGGCCAAGTTCTGCCCGAACGCCAAGATCATCCACATCGACATCGACCCTGCGTCGATCTCGAAGATGATCAAGGCCGATGTGCCGATCGTCGGCCCGGTCGACAGCGTGCTCAGCGAAATGCTCGGCATCCTCAAGGAAATCGGCGAGCAGCCTGACAAGGCGGCCATCGATGCCTGGTGGAAGCAGATCGACGAGTGGCGCGGCACGGGCGACCTGTTCCCCTACGACAAGGGCGACGGCAACATCATCAAGCCTCAGGCGGTGATCGAGACCCTCTGCGAAGTGACCAAAGGCGATGCCTTCGTCACCTCCGACGTGGGCCAGCACCAGATGTTCGCGGCGCAGTACTACCGTTTCAACAAGCCGAACCGCTGGATCAACTCCGGTGGCCTGGGCACCATGGGCTTCGGTTTCCCGGCGGCCATGGGCGTCAAGCTCAACTTCCCGGATCAGGACGTGGCCTGCGTCACTGGCGAAGGCAGCATCCAGATGAACATCCAGGAGCTGTCCACCTGCATGCAGTACGGCCTGCCGGTGAAGATCGTCAACCTGAACAACGGTGTGTTGGGGATGGTCCGCCAGTGGCAGGACATGGCCTACAACGGCCGTCACTCGCATTCCTATGTCGAGTCGCTGCCTGACTTCATCAAGCTGGCCGAGGCCTATGGCCATGTGGGCATCCGCATTACCAGCCTGAAGGACCTCAAGCCCAAGCTCGAAGAAGCGTTTGCGATGAAAGACCGCCTGGTGTTCATCGACATCGCGGTCGACCGTACCGAGCACGTCTATCCGATGCAGATCAAGGATGGCTCGATGCGTGACATGTGGCTGAGCAAGACGGAGCGTACCTGATATGCGGCACATCATTTCCCTGCTGCTGGAAAACGAACCCGGTGCTCTGTCCCGCGTGGTCGGCCTGTTCTCCCAGCGCAACTACAACATTGAAAGCCTGACCGTGGCGCCGACCGAAGACCCGACCCTGTCGCGTCTGACGTTGACCACCGTTGGCCATGACGAAGTGATCGAACAGATCACCAAGAACCTGAACAAGCTGGTCGAAGTGGTCAAGCTTGTCGACCTCTCGGAAAGCGCTCACATCGAGCGTGAACTGATGCTGGTCAAGGTCAAGGCCACCGGTGCACAGCGTGCCGAGATCAAGCGCACCACGGATATCTTCCGTGGCCAGATCGTCGACGTGACCGCCAGCGTGTACACCGTACAACTGAGCGGTACCAGCGACAAACTGGACAGCTTCATCCAGGCCATCGGCACCGCATCGATTCTCGAAACCGTGCGCAGTGGCGTCACCGGCATTGCCCGTGGCGACAAAGTGCTCAGCATCTAAATTCAAAAATTAGCGATGGCTCCGCAGGGGCCGAGATATAACCAGGGGTATTTTCATGAAAGTTTTCTACGATAAAGACTGCGACCTTTCCATCATCCAGGGTAAGAAAGTCGCCATCATCGGTTACGGTTCCCAGGGCCATGCCCAGGCGTGCAACCTGAAAGACTCCGGTGTAGACGTTACCGTCGGTCTGCGTAAAGGTTCGGCCACCGTTGCCAAGGCAGAAGCCCACGGCCTGAAAGTTGCCGACGTTGCCACCGCTGTCGCTGCGGCCGACCTGGTGATGATCCTGACCCCGGACGAGTTCCAGGGCGCGCTGTACAAGAACGAGATCGAGCCGAACATCAAGAAGGGCGCTACCCTGGCCTTCTCCCACGGCTTCTCGATCCACTACAACCAGGTCGTTCCACGTGCCGACCTGGACGTGATCATGATCGCCCCGAAAGCCCCGGGCCACACCGTTCGCTCCGAGTTCGTCAAAGGCGGCGGCATCCCTGACCTGATCGCTATCTACCAGGACGCCTCGGGCAACGCCAAGAACGTTGCACTGTCCTACGCTTCGGGCGTTGGCGGCGGCCGTACCGGCATCATCGAAACCACCTTCAAGGACGAGACCGAAACCGACCTGTTCGGTGAGCAGGCCGTTCTCTGCGGCGGTACCGTCGAGCTGGTAAAAGCCGGTTTCGAAACCCTGGTCGAAGCTGGCTACGCGCCGGAAATGGCCTACTTCGAGTGCCTGCACGAGCTGAAGCTGATCGTTGACCTCATGTACGAAGGCGGCATCGCCAACATGAACTACTCGATCTCCAACAACGCCGAATACGGTGAGTACGTCACCGGCCCGGAAGTCATCAACGAAGAATCCCGCAAGGCCATGCGCAATGCTCTGAAGCGCATCCAGGACGGCGAATACGCGAAGATGTTCATCTCCGAAGGCGCTACCAACTACCCATCGATGACCGCCAAGCGCCGCAACAACGCCGCTCACGGCATCGAGATCATCGGCGAGCAACTGCGTTCGATGATGCCGTGGATCTCGGCCAACAAAATCGTCGACAAGACCAAGAACTAAGTCTTATCGAAAGATGAAAAACGCGGCTTCGGCCGCGTTTTTTCGTTCTGGCAGTCAGCTTCTGGTATAAAGCAGACCAGTGGCCTGCTGTCAGAACCTGTTTTGCAGGCCCGTGTCGAACATTTTCCATCCTGTTGCAAGGTACCCTCCATGAGCGAACGTCCCGAAGAGCCGAACAAGCCCTCCGACGCCGAAAGCCTGCTACCTGTCGATGAGCACGTTGAAGAAGGGCATGACGCAGAAGGCCGCAAGGTGCGCCACCGCGGCATCTATCTGCTGCCCAACCTGTTCACCACCGCCAACCTGTTTGCCGGTTTCTATTCCATCATCAGTTCCATGAGCGCGCAGAGCGCTGGCGACCCACGCGAGGCGAGCAAGTATTTCGCCTTTGCCGCCATCGCCATTTTCGTCGCCATGGTGCTCGACGGCCTCGATGGCCGTGTGGCCCGCATGACCAATACCCAGAGCGCCTTCGGTGCCGAGTACGACTCGCTGTCGGACATGGTCGCCTTCGGTGTGGCGCCGGCCTTGCTGGCGTTCGGCTGGGCCCTGGGCGACATGGGCAAGGTCGGCTGGATGGTCGCCTTCATCTATGTGGCCGGTGCCGCGCTGCGCCTGGCGCGCTTCAACACCCAGGTCGGCACTGCCGACAAGCGCTACTTCATCGGCCTGGCCAGCCCGGCAGCCGCCGGGGTGGTGGCCGGTACCGTGTGGGCGTTCAGTGACTATGGCATCCAGGGCTCCAAGCTGTCGTTCCTGGTGGCACTGCTGGTGGCTGCAGCGGGCATGCTGATGGTCAGCAACATCAAGTACAACAGCTTCAAGGAGCTGGACCTCAAGGGGCGCGTGCCGTTCGTGGCGATCCTGGCGGTGGTGCTGGTGTTTGCCGTGGTGTTCAGCGACCCGCCCCGTATCCTGCTGCTGGTGTTCCTCGCCTACGCAGCTTCGGGGCCGATCCAGTACCTGCTGCGCGGGCGTCGTCGCAAAGCCTGAAAAAAGTGTTAATGCTGGAATAACCCTCCGGCTCCATAGTCTTACTGGTATCCCCCATCCAGTGCTGTGGAGCCGTCATGCTCATCAAGCTACCCAGGTCGTCCGACTGCAAGTCATCGGAGATCACCCCCGAAGGCCTCTATCTTTCTCGTCGCACGCTGTTGGGTGGCTCCCTGGCGGGGCTTGCCCTGGGTGCCATGCCGCTGGCGGCGCGAGCGGCGCAGGCTTCGCGCTATGCGGATGTGGAGGCGGGCGCCGCCCCGGCCTGGTTCAACGACAAGCTCGCGGCCGCGCAGTGGCAGGCGGTGACGGTCAATGGCGAGGCGATCACACCCTTCAAGGATGCCACCCACTACAACAACTTCTACGAGTTCGGGCCCGACAAGGGGGACCCGGCTGCCAACGGTGGCAGCCTGAAGACCGAGCCGTGGTCGGTGGTGGTTGATGGGGAGGTAGGCAAGCCGGGGCGTTATGCCCTGGAGGATTTCGTCAAACCTTATCAGCTCGAAGAGCGCATCTACCGGCTGCGCTGTGTGGAAGCCTGGTCGATGGTCATCCCCTGGCTGGGCTTTCCGTTGGCGCAGGTGCTCAAGCAGGTGGAGCCCACTTCGAAGGCGCGATACGTGCGCTTCGAAACATTGAAGGACCCACAGCACATGCCGGGGCAGCGATCGGGGTTCGCCTTGATCGACTGGCCATATAGAGAGGGGCTGCGACTGGATGAGGCCATGCACCCTTTGGCGATTCTTGCGGTCGGCATGTATGGGCGCGAGCTTGCCAACCAGAACGGTGCGCCGTTGCGTTTGGTGGTGCCCTGGAAATACGGCTTCAAGAGCATCAAGTCGATCGTGCGCATCAGCCTGGTGGCAGAACAGCCGCAAACGACCTGGGAAGGCCTGGCGCCGGACGAATATGGCTTCTATGCCAACGTGAACCCGGAAGTCGATCACCCGCGCTGGAGCCAGGCGCGCGAACGGCGGCTGCCCAGCGGCCTGTTCAGCCCCAATGTACGCCAGACCCAGATGTTCAATGGTTACGCCGATGAGGTGGCGTCGCTGTATGCCGGGCTCGACCTGCGGAAGAACTACTGATGCGCTATCCCTGGCTGCGACTTGCCATCTTCATGATGGGGTGCCTGTTCCCGGCGTGGTGGTTGTACGAGGCGGCGATGAGCTTGCTGGGGCCGGACCCTGGAAAGATCATGATGGATCGCCTGGGCTTGGGCGCGTTGACCTTCTTGCTGGTGACGCTGAGCATGACGCCTCTGCAGAAGCTAACGGGGTGGTCAGGCTGGATCGTGGTGCGGCGCCAGCTCGGGTTATGGTGCTTTGCCTATATCGTGCTGCATATCCTCTGCTACCTGTTCTTTATCCTGGGATTGGACTGGGGGCAGCTGGGCGTGGAGTTGCGCAAGCGGCCTTACATAATAGTGGGCTCATTGGGTTTCCTCGGTTTGTTGGCGTTGGCAGTCACGTCCAACCGTTACAGCCAGCGCCGGCTGGGCGCGCGTTGGAAGAAGCTGCACAAGCTGGTGTATGTGATTCTCGGGTTGGGTCTGCTGCACTTCTTGTGGATCGTTCGCTCGGATCTGCGGGAGTGGGCGATCTATGCAGGGATTGGTGGGTTGTTGATGGTGTTGCGCATACCCGCTGTGGCGCGGCGGGTGCCTAGGGTAGTACAGCGCGGGGGGAGGGCGGTACCGTAGGCTGGATGCAGCGTTCACCGGGAATGTTTCAAATAAATGAAATTAAGCCTTGACCCATCTTCGAATCCCCTTATAATGCGCCCCACTTCCAGCGTAGTCGGAACGAGAAACTCCTTGGATTTCAAAGAGTTACTTAATCCAGGTAGTGCCGGAAGTGCTTCGATCGTCTGATCGATAGCGGTTGAAAAGGTGGTTGACAGCGCTTCTAAACGCTGTATGATTCGCCTCCCGCTACGAGAGATCGCAGCGAGCCAAGTGTTTGAAGCTAAACGAGTTTCTCGCGAAAAACTTCAAAATAAACGCTTGACAGGCTCTGAGGAAAGCGTAGAATGCGCGCCTCGGTTGAGACGAAAAGCTCTTAACCAAACGCTCTTTAACAAATTGAATCAAGCAATTCGTGTGGGTGCTTGTGAGTACGGACTGATAGTCAAAAAGATTATCAGCATCACAAGTGACCATGCGAGAAATCACATAGTCATTTGAGATTGCTGAGCCAAGTTTAGGGTTTCTTAAAAACCCAAGCAGTATTGAACTGAAGAGTTTGATCATGGCTCAGATTGAACGCTGGCGGCAGGCCTAACA
>NZ_BQIP01000025.1 GCF_021602585.1 Pseudomonas faucium | reverse complement strand
GCGCTCCCCCATCGTGGTACTGCGCAAGGCACTCCCGGCCAATACCCCGGTCAGCGCAGACGACGTGCTGCTCGAGCGCCTGCAGGTGGTACCCGACGGCGCCTTCCAGGCCATCGACCAGGTCATCGGCCGCACCAGCGCAAGGCCCCTGGCAGCCGGCAGCTGGCTGGACGAATCCAGCTTCGAAAACGGCGGGCCGCTGGCGCGGATGATCCGCAGCCACGAACGCGCCGTTGCCATTGGCGTGGACGAAGTCATCGGTGCTGCCGGGCAGATGGCGCCCGGCGACTATGTGGATGTGCTGCTGTACCTGCGCGAAGACACCAGCAACCCGCAGTCCTCGGCCCAGGTCGTATTGCCCGCCCTGCGTGTGCTGAGCATCGGCGAGCAGATGGGCGTGGCCAACGACGGGCACCCGGCGCAGAGCGCCGAAGCGCTCAAGGCGCGGCGCGAACAGGGCAACCCGGTGATGGCCTCCGGCACCCGCACCGTGGTGCTCGCGGTGCCCGAAGCCTTCGCCAGCCGCCTGATGCTGGCGGCCCAGGTCGGCACCCTGCGCCTGGCCGTGCGCAGCGCCGACGAACAGCGCCTGGCCAGCTACTGGGCCGAGCACGATAACCAACCCCAGGTTGAAACCCTCAACCGTGAACTCTACCGCTTCAGCCAACTGTCCCAGGCGCCCCTGAGCAAACCCGCCGCCGTCACCGCGGTGGCGGGCATGCAGGTGATCCGGGGCGCACAGGCCGCTGGCGAGAAAAACACCCCCTGACACGGCAAGGATGCAGTATGCGCAGTTCCGAGCATTGCAGTTCAACACGAGTCTTCTACCGTGCGTGCCTCGCGCTGCTGCTGACCGGCGTGCTGGCCCAGGCCCATGCTGCGGGCAAGGGGTGCGAGGCCTACGCCCAGTTACCCTCGGTGATCGAAATGGACGAAGGCCTGCAGCAAGAGCTGCGCCTGCCGCTGGCGATCAGCCGGGTGGCCGTCGGCGAGCCGAAGGTGGCCGATGTGCAGGCCAGTGGCGAGCGCGCCGTGCTGGTGACCGCCGTGGGCCCGGGCAACACCACGCTGATGCTGTGGACCGCCTGCGCCCCCACGCCGCACCGGGCCATGCTGTTCGTCAAGGGCCGGGCCAGCGTCGACATGGCCGAGGGTGGCCTGCCGCCCTCGCTGGATGCGCAGTTGCCAAGCCAGGTCCAGGCCGACATCCGCTTCGTCGAAGTGCGCCGCAGCAAGTACAAGGAGGCCGGCGCCCGCCTGTTCTTCAGCGGCTCGAACAACAGCCTGATCGGCTCGCCCGGCACGGTACCGGGCACCTCGGTGACACCCGGCGCGGTGCCGATCACGCGCCCGGCCATCCCGCTCGACGACGGTGTGTTCAATATCGTCTGGGGCGGCGGCAGCAGCCGATTCCTGGCGGCCATCAACGCCCTGGAGAACAGCGGCTTCGCCTACACCCTGGCGCGCCCCAGCCTGACCGTGCTCAGCGGCCTGACGGCAAGTTTTCTGGCCGGCGGCGAGATTCCGATCCCGGTGCCCAGCGCCGGCAGCGACAACGTCTCGATCGAGTACAAGGAATTCGGCGTGCGCCTGGCGCTGACGCCAACGGTGGTCAGCCGCGACCGCATCACCCTGAAGATCGCCCCCGAAGTCAGCGAACTGGACTACAACAACGCGGTAAACATCGCCGGCACGCTGGTGCCGGGGCTGAGCGTGCGGCGTACCGACACCAGCATCTCGCTGGCCGATGGCGAGAGCTTCATCATCAGCGGCCTGGTCAGCAACGACACCCGCTCCTCGGTAGACAAGCTCCCAGGGCTGGGCAACCTGCCGATCCTGGGCGCGTTCTTCCGTCAGTCGTCGCTGGTGCGCCAGGAAACCGAGCTGCTGATGATCGTCACCCCGCACCTGGTCCAGCCCCTGGCCGCCAATGCCCGGCTGCCGCAGCTGCCCGGCGAAGGCCTGCGCACCTACGACCCCAGCTGGGGCCGGCTGTTCTTCATGGAAAACGGCAACTTCGATGGCGGCAGCGGGTTATCACAATGAACGAGAGCCTCAACCAGACATTCCTCGGCATCACCCGCAACGAAGAGGACCTGCAATGGCTACAGGCCGCGCTGGCCCCGCTGGGCCAGGTGATAGGCGCCAACGCCGGCAACCTCGACGAGCTGCTGGCGCTGGTCAACGCGACCTTCAGCAACCTGGTGTTCATCGGCCTTGACCGTGAACAGCTGGTTCACCAGTGCGCCTTGATCGAAGGCGTGCTGGAAGCCAAGCCGATGCTGGCCATCGTCGCCCTGGGCGATGGCATGGACAACCAGTTGGTGCTGCACGCCATGCGCGCCGGCGCCCGCGATTTCGTCGCCTATGGCTCACGCGCCAGCGAGGTGGCCGGGCTGGTGCGGCGCCTGGGCAAGCGCATGCCCACCGTCACCAGCAACCCCACCCTGGGCGGGCTGACCGTGCTGTACGGTGCGCAGACCGGCGCCGACGGCGCGCTGCTGACCACCCACCTGGCGCGGGTGGTGCAGGAAAGCGGGCAACAGACGCTGCTGCTCGACCTGGGCATGCCACGCGGCGACAGCCTGGCCCTGCTTGGGCTGGAGGCGTCGTTCTACTTCGGCGATGCCCTGCGCCACCTGCGCCGGCTGGATACCACGCTGATCGACAGCGCCTTCACCCGCGACAAGAAAGGCCTGCGCCTGCTGACCTGCGCCGAAAACGACGAGCCGCTGCGCCAGACCAGCGCCGCCGAGCTGTACATGCTGCTCAGCGCCCTGCGCCAGCACTTCCAGCACATCGTCGTGAACCTGACCGGCCACGCCGACAGCGAAGCGCTGCGCACCCTGGTCAGCCACTGCGACAAGCTGATCGTCTACACCGACCAGAACATCCTCGACTGCCGGCGCAACCTGGAAGTGCTCGAGCTGTGGCGTGACCATGGCATCAAGCTGGAGCACGCCAGCCTGCTGGTCGACCGCCACCTGAACAATGTCGCCCCCGACCCCGAAAGCCTGGCCAAGCGCTACGCCCTGCCGCTGCTCAAAGTCATGCCCGACAGCGCCGAGCTGCGCCTGAACGCCAAGAACCAAGGGCTGAGCCTGTTCGAACTGGCCCCGCGGGAAAACCTCACGCAAGCCTTGCGCAGCCTGGGTGAACGGCTGGCACAGCGCTCGGAAAACCTTTCGCCACCGGCCTTCACCTGGCTGCGTCGGCTGTGGGGCAGCAGATGAACGGTGACCAGCCCTTTGGCGGCCAGCAGCATGCATCGGGCGACCCTTACGCGCTCAAGCGCGCCCTGCACCGCTTTGCCATCGACGCCATCGAAGACAGCGGGCGCAACCTGCTCGAAGGCGCGCGCCCGGCGCTGACCCAGTTCGTTCTGGAGCAGGTGGGCGATTACGTGGCGCGGCTGCGCCTGGCGTTGTCACGCTACGAAATGGAGCGCCTGGCCGAAGAGCTGGTCGACGAGCTGACCGGCTTCGGCCCCCTGGAGGTGCTGCTGCGCGACAGCAGCGTCACCGAAATCCTGGTCAACGGCCCGCACCGGGTGTTCGTCGAACGGGCCGGCCAGTTGCAGCAGACCGACCTGCGCTTCATCGACGCCCACCACGTCGAGCGCGTGATGCAGCGCATCCTCGCCCCGCTCGGGCGGCGCCTGGACGAGTCTTCGCCGATGGTCGATGCGCGCATGCCCGACGGCAGCCGGGTCAACGCGATCATCCCGCCGGTGGCGCTGGATGGCCCGTGCCTGTCGATCCGCAAGTTCCGCCAGGACATGCTCAAGAGCGCCGACCTGCTCGCCACCCGGGCCATCGACCAGCACATCTTCGACTTCCTCGAACGCGCCGTCGGCCGGCGCTGCAACATCCTGGTCAGCGGCGGCACCGGCACCGGCAAGACCACCCTGCTCAACATCCTCAGCCAGATGATCGCCCCGCGCGAGCGCCTGGTCACCATCGAGGACGTGGCCGAACTGCAGCTGCACCACCCCCACGTGGTGCGCCTGGAAACCCGCCCACCCAATGCCGAGGGGCACGGCGAGATCAAGGCCAGCGAACTGATCCGCAACGCCCTGCGGATGCGCCCGGACCGCATCATCCTCGGCGAAATCCGCGGCACCGAGGTGCTCGATGTGCTTACCGCGATGAACACCGGGCACGACGGCTCGATGAGCACCGTGCACGCCAACACCGCCCAGGATGCCCTGCTGCGCCTGGAAACCCTGGTTGGCTTGAGTGGCCGGCAGATCGCCGAAAAGACCTTGCGCCAGATGATCTGCGCAGCGCTGGATGTGGTGATCCAGCTGACCCGCCTGCCCGATGGCCGGCGCTGCGTCAGCGAGGTGCTGGAAGTGGTGGGCGTGCGCGACGACGTGTACGTCACCAACACCCTGTTCCGCCTCGACCGCCGCGGCGGCGACGTCTTTTTGCGCGAAGCGCCCAACCCTGCCGGCAGCAAGCTGCGCACCGAAGGTGTGCCGTGATCGGCCCCCTGCTGCTGGCGCTGTCGCCCCTGCTGCTGGGCGTGTCGCTGCTGCTGTTTCGCAAGGGCCTGTACAAGCGCAGCGAACAGCGCATTCTGCAGCGCCTGGGCCAGGCCTTGCAGGTGGTGCGCAGCGCTAATGCGCGGCGCGACTGGCTCGAGCCAATGTTGCAGCGTGCAGGGCTTGGCGCCAGCGACTGGCAACCGCAGCGCTGGCTGTTCGCCTGGCTGGGCCTGGTGCTGCTGGCGCTGCTGGCCGGCGGCTGGATCGCCGCCCTGATGGTGCTGGTGAGCATGCCGCTGCTGGGCTACTTCACCCTCAGCGCCTTGTACCGCCGGCGTGTGCGCCAACTGGTCGAGCAGCTGCCGGCGCTGCTGGACTACAGCGTGCGCAGCCTCAAGGCCGGGCGCACGCTCAACGACGCGGTGCTCGGTGGCATCGATGGCACCCGCGAACCCTTGCGCTCGACCATGACCCGGGTACGGCGCAACGTGCAGCTGGGCGTGCCGCTGGACGATGCGGTCAACGAATTCGCCGAGCTGTACGACCAGGACGAACTGCGCCTGTTCGCCATGGGCCTGCGCATCAACCAGCGCTATGGCGGCAACACCAGCGAGCTGATGGAAAACCTGATCAAGCTGATCCGCGAGCGTGAACAAGGCGCCCGCCAGCTCAAGGCCATGACCGGCGAAACCCGTATCACCGCGATGATTCTCGGCGCCTTGCCGCTATGCATGGCCGGCTATTTCCTGATGGCCAACCCGCGCTACCTGCTGGCCATGTGGCAAGACAGCGCCGGGCAGCTGATGCTGTTGCTGGCGTTCGCCCTGCAGGTGCTGGGCTGCCTGGTGCTGTGGCGCATGATGAGGAGCCTCTGAGCATGGCCTTGCTGATCTGCGCCCTGTGCCTGTTGCTCGCGGCCTGCCTGCTGGGCCTGCAGGCCGCCCGCCAGTTGCGCGCCCGCTACCTGATCGGCAGGCGCCTGCAAGGGCGCCTGGCCCGCGATGAGCGCCTGGGCGACTGGCTGCACTGGCTGGGCAGCAGCCGGCTTGGCCAGCGCCTGCAGAAGCTCGACGGTGAAAGCCAGGCCCTGCTCGAGCGTGTGGGCTGGCGCCGCAGCCGCCAGCGTGCGCTGTTTGCCGCCGTGCAGCTGGGCCTGCCGCTGCTGACGGTGCTGCTGACCGTGCTGCTGCAGCAAGGGGTCAGCAGCGGTGAAGGCATGCACTGGCTGATCTGGCCGCTGTGCGCGCTGGGCGCCAGCTACCTGCTGCCCAAGCGCCTGCTGGCCAGCGCGGCAAAACGCCGCCAGCAACGCATTGCCCTGGAAGTGAGCCTGATGATCCCGCTGCTGCGCATCCTCTTCGAGACGGGCCTGGCGGTGGAGCAGGCGCTGCGCGTGCTGAGCCTGGAAGGCCGGGCGCTGGTGCCGGAAATCAGCGAAGAGCTGCGCCAGGTGTTGCACCGGGTGGACTCGGGCCTGGCGCTCGGGCCGGAGCTGGAAAAGGCCGCAAGCGTGCTGGCCGTGGACGAATTCACCGACACCTGCGTGATCCTCCAGCAATTGCTGACCCAGGGCAGTGGCGCGATGAAGTCGCTGCTGGCGCTCAAGGACCTGCTCGACGACCGGCGCCTGACGCGCATGCAGGAGCGGGTCTCGAAGATGTCGGCAAAGATGTCGGCGGTGATGATGGTGTTCCTCTTCCCGGCGTTGCTCATCGTCCTGGCCGGGCCGGGGTTTTCTGCACTGGCGCGGGCCTTGAGCCCCTGAGGAGATTGGATGAAAGCGATCCTGTTGTTCACAAGCCTGCTACTGCTGGCCGGTTGCGCCGGGCAGCAACCCGAGGGGCTGCGCCAGCTGTTCGGCAATACCAGCTGCGCCAAGCCCGACGCCGACCAGCAACTGTCGCTGAACCTGGCCGACGAGATGCTCAACGAAGGCCGCCCGCATGCAAGCCTCGCGCACCTGGAGCAGTTGCCGAACAACCTCGACCAGGTGCGCCTGCGCAAAGCCCGGGTTTCCCGCCTGCTCGGGCGCAGCGAGGCCGAGCCGCTGTACCGCAGCCTGCTGGGCGGTTGCCTGGCCGCCGAAGGCGAGCACGGCCTTGGCCAGCTGGCCTCGGCCCGCGGCGATGACGTGCAGGCCCTGCAGAACCTGCAGCGGGCGGCGCGCCTTGCGCCGACCGACGAGCGCGTGCGCAACGACCTGGGCGTCGTATTGATGAACCTGGGGCGCTATGAACAGGCGCGCTTCGAATTCCTCACGGCGGTCGAGCTCAAGGACGACAACCCGCTGCCGGCGGTCAACCTGGTAACGCTGTCGCTGCTGCAGGACAACTGGCAGCAAGCCACCGACCTGGTCGGGCGGCTGCGGCTCAAGCCCGACCAGTTCGCCCAGGCCCAGGACCGCGCCAGCCAGATCAAGGCCAACGGGCGCGGGCCGCTGGCCTCGGCCACTCGCGCCACCGAAATGGTCAACTGAGGGAACGGCGATGCTGATGATCCGCTCTGCGATGCTGCTGGCCTGCTGCGCCAGCGTCTCTCTGG
Organism: Pseudomonas faucium; assembly: GCF_021602585.1. Lineage (GTDB taxonomy): Bacteria > Pseudomonadota > Gammaproteobacteria > Pseudomonadales > Pseudomonadaceae > Aquipseudomonas > Aquipseudomonas faucium. The sequence continues at coordinate 83,962 of NZ_BQIP01000025.1, read as the reverse complement.
CCTGGGCCGACGACGCCCCGCGCCAGCGCCCGTCAACGCTGACGGCGACCGAAACCTTGCTGCAGGTGCAGTCCAGTGGCGAGCAGGCATCGACCAAGTTGCAGGTGCAGACGGCACGCGAGCGCGACCTGTCGAAGCAGCGCTGGCTGGACACCTACAAATACGTCATCCCGGACTTCTATCGCTGGGAGCGGGTGAAGTCGAGCAACAACTGAAGCAGCCCTGTCACGCCAGGCACGCACTGGCCAGCACGAACCCCACCAGCACACAGGGCGCGAACGGCTGCTTGTCACCCGCCTGCCCTGCCCCGCGCCGCCACAGCCGCCGGGCGAGCGCCCATGCCAGTAAGGCCACGCCGGCGCCGATGAAGGTGCCCAACACGTGCGCCTGGCTGGTGGCCAGGGCCAGCGCACCAAGCAACTTGACGTCACCGGCGCCAAAGCGCCCGAGCATGTACCCCGGCAGCGTGAGCAGCAGCACGATGGCCAGCGCCCAGCCGGCATCACTGGCCTGGGCACCGACCCAGCTGCGCCCGGTCACCAGCAGCCAGGCCAGCGCGCACGCGGCGATGCCCAGGGTGAGCATGTTGGAAATCTGCCGCTCCCGCAGGTCCTGCCCGGCACACAGGGCAAGCCACGCCAGCAGGGCAACGCTAGATATTGGCAATTGGCCATCCCTGTTCGTCGAACGGTTCTATGCTGTTACTCAGGACTCATGGTCAGGGTAGACGCAAGCATGCAAGCAGGCCCGGCAACTCGGCAAAAAGGCGCGGCAGCCCTGGAGTTCGTCGCTGTCTTCATGATCTTTTTCTCGGTGTTCTACGGGCTGGTCAGCTACACCCTGCCGATGCTGATGCTGCAATCGTTCAACCAGGCCAGCAGCGAGGCGGTGCGCCGCTGCGTTGCCCTGGACCCGACCAGCGCCACCTACGCCAACGACGTGCAGGTACTTGGCCGCCAGGTGATCCGTGACCAACTGGCCTGGATGCCCGCTGCGCTGGACTTCCAGCCTGCCAGCGACGCGCAGGTGCAGCTGGATGCGAGCAAGCTGCTGAAAGTGACCATCAACTACCCCAAGGCCAAGCTGACCAACGTCCTGCCGCAGCTGGTCATACCGTTGATTGGCGAAGTGCCGAGGTTGCCGGCAACCCTGAAGGCCGAAGCGAGCCTGCAGCTGTGAGCGGCCTGTTCAACCGCTGGCTGAGCAGCCACGCCGCCGAGCCGGCCGCCGAAATGCCCGCGGCCGTCGGCCTGCAGGTATGGCTTGACGCGCACGGCCAGGTGTTGCGCCTGTCCGGCCCCTTGCGCTGTGTGCTGGCGGTGCCCGAACAGGCCCCCACGCGCCTGCACAGCTACCTGTGCCAGCACAGCTGGCTGGTGCTCGAAGGTGAGCCCGCCGACTGGCAAGGCCAGGCGCTGGACCTGGATTTTCACACCGTGCACGGCCACACCTTGCATACCCGAGGCTCGCTGCAGCGCAACGCAACCGGCTGGATGCTGCAGCTGTTCGATACCGGCGACCTGCTGCGCCAGGGCAACCAGCAGGACCAGTGGCTGAACCGGCGCCAGCTGGCCGCCGACATCAGCCAGGCGGTGCGCGACTGCAGCGAACCCTGGCTGGCACAGACCAGCGCCGAGCAACTGCAGCACCTGGCCATGCACTGGCAAGCTGGCGCGCTGCGGCTGCTGCTGGCGGACGACGCGGGCTGGCGCACCTATGCCAGCAGCGAAGGCGACTGGCCGTGGCCCGATGACGAACGCCTGCACCCCTGGCTGCAGGCGCTGCCTGCGCGCTTTCAGCACGTGGCACCCGACTCGCCCCAGTGGCAGGCATTGTGCGCAGGGGCGCCGCTGGTTCTGTTGCCGTACAGCCACGGCCACCACGTCCAGGCCTGGCTGCTGTGCGCCGGGGCGCCTTCGGTACCCGCGCCGGAGGCCGCCACGCTGTTGCTGCAGGCGCTGGTCGAGCCGTTGCTGGCGCGCCTGCGCCAGGTGCAGTTGCAGCAGCGCTCGCACCACCTCGATGAGCTGCAACGGCAACTGGGCGCCGGCTGGTGGGAGTGGCCGCTGCAGGGGCCGTTGCGCCTGGACCCGGCCTTGGCCGCCAGCCTCGGCCTGCCCTGCGAGGTGAGCCTCGAGCGCTGGCTGCTGCACCTGCACCCGGCCGACCGCGAGGCCGCGCACATGGCCCTGGAGCAAGCCCGCGACGGCGTCGCCTTGAGCCTCAACCTGCGCCTGCCGGAGGCCGACAGCGCGGCCAGCCCACGCTGGCTGCACTGGGTGGGGCAACTGCAGGGCCGCCAGGTCCAGGGCTTTGTGCTGGACATCAGCGCACTCAAGGCCCAGGAGCTTCAGGCCAATGCCGCCCGCGCCCGGCTGGAAAACCTCATCGCCAGTTCGCCCGCGGTGATCTACATCCAGCGTTACGCCGCCGGCGCCCTGCACAGCGAGTTCTTCAGCGACAGCCTGATGCCCTTGCTCGGCTGGGCCAAGGACAGCGAACTGGCGCGCCAACCCGGCCAGGCGGTGCACCCCGACGACCGCCCGCTGTGGCTGGAGCGCACCCGTGAGTTGCTGCGCGATGGCCAGGTGCGCAGCCGCTACCGCCTGCGCGATCACCTGGGCGGTTACCACTGGGTGCTGGACGAGGCGCGCCTGCTGCGCGACGACCTGGGCCAGCCGGTCGAGGTGGTCGGCCTGTGGCTGGATGTCAGCGAAGCCACCGAGGCTGCCGAACGTGTGCGCCAGAGCGAAGAACGCTACCGGGTGCTGGTGGAAGACTCGCCGGCCATGATCTGCCGCTACCGCCCTGACCTGCAGCTGCTGTTCGGCAACCGGCCGCTGGCCGAGCAACTGGAGTGCACGCCCGAACAGTTGGGCGAGATGAACCTGGGGCAATGGATGTCCGACAGCCAGCGCCAGGCATTCGTGCAGCGCCTGGCAACGCTGACCCCGGCGCAGCCATTGAGCAGCGCAGAGGTGTGCCTGCAGCTGCCGGGGCACAGGCACGCCTGGTGGGTGTGGGCCGAGCGCGGGCTGTTCGATGAACAAGGCCAGCTGCTGGAAGTGCAAGCGGTGGGGCGCGACAACACGCAGGTGCGCCAGAGCCAGCAGCAACTGCTGCAAGGCGCCAAGATGGCGACCCTCGGCGAGCTGGCCACCGGGCTGGTGCACGAGATCAACCAGCCGCTGAACGTGATGCGCCTGGCCGTGGCCAACACCCTCAAGCGCCTGGAAAGCGGCGCAGTGGATGTCGACTACCTCAACGGCAAGCTGCAGCGCATCGATGCCCAGGTCGAGCGCGCGGCACGCCTGGTCGAACACCTGCGCACCTACGGCCGGCGGTCCGAGGTCGAAACCCAGGCATTTGCCGCCTGGGCCGCAGTCAACGGTGCGGTGGCGCTGCTGGCGGAGGGCCTGCGCGGCAAGGGCGTGGCCTTGCAGCTCGAACAGCCGCAGCTGTGCCCGCAGGTGCTCGGCCACCAGGACCAGCTTGAACAGGTGCTGATAAACCTCATGGTCAACGCCCGTGATGCCCTGCTGGAACGGCAGGCAGCCTCACCCAGAATCAGCGTGAGCCAGCACATCGAGGGGCAGCACCTGTGCCTGCACGTGCAGGACAACGCCGGCGGCATCGACCCGCGCCTGCTCGAGCGCATCTTCGAGCCGTTCTTCACCACCAAGCCGGCGGGGGCTGGCACGGGGCTGGGGCTGTCGGTGAGCCACGGCATCGTCGAGGCCATGGGCGGCCGGCTGGAGGTGTTCAATACCGGCGAAGGCGCCTGTTTCCGCGTGCTGTTGCCGGCCTACAAGACCAGCTGAGCACGGCCGCTGGAGCAACTGAGGTTGGCGCCGACTTCGGCGTTGACCAGGTCGATGCCCAGTACCTTCAGGAGCACGTTGAGCAAGGGGTCGATCAGCGGGCTGAGCAGGTTCTTGATCAGCGGTTCGAGAATGCCTTTGACCGTGGAGAGCACGTTGCCAACGATCACCAACACCTCCCCCAGGCCGCTGTTGACCGTGGGTTTGAACGCCTGTATCTGCACGCCGAGCAAGGTGTCGCTGAGGCTGCCGACCACGTTGTCGTTGATCGTGCGCATGTTCAGGTAGGCCGGAGGCTGGCCGATGTTGGGCGGCTCGCTGCCCGGTGCCTGGAACACCAGCGGGCGCTCGAGCGGGCCGCTGCCCAGCAGCTTGCTGTCGACACCCAAGCCAAGGCCGCCACCGGCGAACGGCACGCGCGGCTCGCAAGTGCCGAGGATCAGCAGCTTGGTACAGCGTTTGGTGCCGATGTCGATCAACGGCAGGGCCTTGATCGCCGTGGTGCCGGTGGTGAAGAACGCCGTGGGGGAATCGAAGCGCCCCACCGCGATCTTCGCCGCCGCGCTCTGTGCCTGGGTGGTGAGCCGCTTTGGCGAGCAGCTGAAGGTGTTGGACGCTTTCGGGTCGAGGCGTGTGGTGGCTTCGGCGACCTCCAGGCCGATGTCCACCTGCAGCTTGTCGGGCACCAGGACGATGTCGGTGACCGTGCACGGCACGCCCAGCAGGCAGAACACCGAATCCAGTGTCGCGGCCAGGTTCAGGCTGAGCAGGTTGCCGAGCACGTTGGTCAGTGGCGCGGCCAGGTCGAGCACCGCGTTAACCAGGCCCAGCACGGAGTTGAGCAGTGGAAGGTCGAGCGAAATCATCGCCCGCACCTGGGCGGTATGCACCCTCAGCTCATCCTTGCGTGGGTCGCCGACGGCGGAGATCTGCTGGGGCTCGATCACTTTCAGCCGCACCCGGCCATTGACCAGGCCGAGCACGTTGAGCGGCAGGTCGACGTTGGCGGCGCTCTCGCTCGCCGCCAGCTGGATCACCCCCTGCACCAGCTGCAGCAACTGGATGCTGGCATCCAGGCCCGCCTGCGCCGTGCCGTTCTGGATATCGAGGATATCGCCCAGCTGCAGCAAGGTGCTGTTGCCAGCCCCCAGCGCCAGCTTGCCCAGATTGGTCACCACATCGACCGCAGCGCCGCTTTGCTGCAGCACCTTCACCGCCGCTTGCAGCAGCTGCGTGGCGGTGGCGTTGGCATTGAGCAGTTGCTGGTAGTCACCCACCTTGAGGTTGAGGTCGATGGCCAGTTGGTCGAGGTACTTGAGCAGGTTCAGGTCGGTGGCGGCGATGCCTTTCCAGCCGGCCAGGTCCAGCTGCACGCTGCCGCCCAGGGCGCCGAGCAGGGCATTGAGCAGCACCGACTGGCGTGAATCCACCGTGGCCAGGGTGGTGCGGATGCTCAGCATGGCCTGCGGCGGCAACGGCATGGAGGCCACGGCATGGGCGTGCAAGGTGGTGGTCAGCGGCACCCCGGCGCCTTGCATCAAGGTGTAGATACCACCGGCGACACTGGTGGTGACGGTGTTGCTGACATCCACCCGGATCGCTTCATTGCGGGTGTTGTCGCTGGTGAAGGTACGCAGGCTGTTGGCGCCGGTCTGCAAGTAGCCGCAGCTGGCCACCAGCGGGTTGCCGGCGGCATGGCCATTGCGCGTGGCTGCGGTACGGGCGATGGCCGTGGTCTGCGGGCCGCTGCCGGTGCACACGGCGTACTGGCCGGCCGCCTCCAGCGCCGCCATGTCGGCGATGCGTTGCAGTTTGCGCTGTTCGAGGTAGAGGCGGCCGCTGTCGAGCACCACCAGTAGAAACAGCAAGGCCATGGCCAGGGTGGTCACGGCCATCAGGCCAATCGCGCCGCGTTGACGAGCAGCGGAACAGGGAACCACGGGGCACTCCTTTGCAGGCCTGGGGCCAGCCTTTGCAGCATCGGTCAAGGGAGTGTAGCCCCGGTGATGGCGTATTGCCTTACCCCTTGCATGAAGGTGCCGATCAATGGCCCTGAACCAACCCGGCGTTTGCCCGGTCAACTTCTGCAGTCAACTTTGCAGAGCTGGGCCATGCACAACCCATTCGATCAGATCAGCGCCGCCTTCGCCCCCGAATACCGGGTCAACCTGAGCATCGAACGCCTGGACGGCAGCATCATGCTGACCCTTTCCGACGACGTCGGCGTGGTCGCCAAGCGCCTGATCACTCAAGCCCAACGCAATGACCCGCTGCGCCTGCAGCGGGTCATCGACAGCATTCGCCTGGGCCTGGCGATCGAGCTGGGGCAGAACCCGCTGCAGGTGCTCGCGGCCCTGACCCGCGAGCCGGCCCCTGGCGCACGCCCGTTCGCGGCAGCGCGCATCGCCAACTGAGCGTCAGCCCAAGGTCGTCAGCATCCGCCCGATTTCACGCTCCAGGTCGGCGAGGCCCAGGCCCTTGAACCGGTGCGCGCTGTCGAAGGTGTGCGGTTTATGGAACAGGCCGAACAGGCCCGGGTCGTAGGTCGGTTCCTGCTGCTGCTTGAGCCAGTGGATGGACTCGTCGACCAGTGTGCGGCTAGCCACCACACGCAATTGGACGACGTCGGCGACTTCGGTGACATGCACGGCTTCAGGGTCAAGTTTGAGCGCGTACTTGAGGTGGGCATGGACTTGTTCGGTGGTCACGTTCATTGCTGTTCTCCTCCAGCGCCCCTCGATCGCGACCGGATGTCACGATTCGTTGCTGGGCGCCGGCGAAGATTCAACACGGCAGGCCGCAAACCTCGGGCCTAGATAGCTAGCCCCTCACTTGCCGTCTTCGACTTCCTTGCCATTGGCATCGAGCACCTTGGTCGACGGGTAGCGGTAGGAGGCGTAGCGCACCACCAGGATCGCGAAGGCCAGCAGCAGGATGCCGCCGCACACGTACAGAAGGCCCACGTCCGGTGCCTTGTGGTGCGACACATCGCCGATCAGCAGGCGCGTCAGCGCGGTGATCGCCACGTAGAGCAGGAAGCGGATCGGCATGTGGTTGGTCTTGAAGTAGATCCCGACCATCGCCCCCAGCTCCAGGTAGATAAACAGCAGCAGGATGTCATCGACGCTGACCCCACCCTTGCCGAGCATGTCGAGGAAGGTCACCACTGCCGCATAGGCAGTGATGGCACCAATGCCGAACAGCGCCAGGTAGTGGAACCCCTCGACGCACAGATTGCCCAGCGAATCGGCCGAGCCATGCAGCCCCTTGCGCAGCCTTTCAGCCCATTTGATGTTCACGATGTCCAACTCCCCCGATACGACCTGAAGATGATGCGCCAACTCTGTGACGCTTGTGCCATGCAGTTAAAGGGCCAGGCCCTCGCCTTGGAAGGCGGCCGATTGCCGCAAGGCACCTGTGGGCTAGGCTTTTTTGCAGCAAGGCTTGCGCCTGGGGCGCCGGGCCATTACTGTATGCGCATACAGTAATCGATCAACCAACCGCAAAAAGGCACAGAGGTGATGAATGGCCGTCGAAGTGGTGTACCGCAGCAGCCGCGACCCGGAGCGCTTGTTCATGGATAAGGCCGAAGCAGATCGTCACGACAAGATGCTCGAGCTGGCCGAGCGCCTGGCCGAGGTGTTGCACAAGGCAGTGCCGTCGCTGACCGAGCAGCAGGTCGAGGAAGCCGGCATCTACATGGCCAAGAACCGTGACGTGTTCGCCCGGGCGTTCAAGAGCCAGCCGGATGCATTGGCCGAGCTGCTCGAAGGGGGCGCTGCGCAATAAGTGCTGCCAGGTGCTTGTCAGCCGTACAGCAGGCGCTCGGCGAGCATCTGCGCCACCCGCGCCGGGGAGCGCTTCTCGGCCTGGGCGTGGGCGAACACTTCGGTCAGCCGCGAGGGAATGCGCGCCAGGTGCGCGGTGATGGTGCCAAGGTCTTCGCCGCGGTGCTTCATCGCCACATAGATGAGCCCACCGGCATTGATCACGTAATCCGGCGCATACAGGATGCCGCGTGATTCCAGCTGGTCGGCCACCTGCAAGGTGGTCAGCTGGTTGTTCGCCGCCCCGGCCACGGCTGCGCAGCGCAGTTGCATCACGCTCTGGCCATTGAGCACCGGCCCTACCCCGCACGGCGCGAAGATATCGCAGGGGGTACTGATCAAGGCGTCGTTGGTGACCGGGTGAGCACCGAACTGCTCGACCGCCAGGCGCACGCGCCCGGGGTCCAGGTCGCTCACCAGCAGTTCCGCACCTGCGGCGTGCAGCTGCTCGGCCAGGGCATAGCCGACATTGCCCAGGCCTTGCACCGCCACCCGCAGGCCTTCGAGGTTGCCGCTGCCCAGGCGCGCCTGGGAGGTTGCCCGGATGCCGGCGAACACGCCCATGGCCGCATGCGGCGAGGGGTCGCCGGAGGCCGTGGTGCTGGTGACGTGGGGTGTGCTCTGGGCGATGCAGTCCATGTCCAGAGTCGAGGTGCCGCTGTCCACGGCAATGATGAAGCGCCCCTGCAGGGTATCGATGAAACGGCCGAACGCCTCGAACAGCGCCGCGCGGTTTTCCACATGCGGGTTGCGCATGATCACGGCCTTGCCGCCGCCCAGCGCCAGGCCGGCCAACGCGGCCTTGTAGCTCATGCCCTGGGCCAGGCGGATGGCATCGGTCATGGCGCTTTCGTCATCGGCATAGGGCAGGTAGCGGCAACCGCCCATTGCCGGGCCCAGGTGCTCGCTGTGAATCGCCACCACGGCCTTGAGGCCGGTGGGCGGGTCGATAAACAGGTGCAGCGACTGGGTACGGGTGCTTTGCATCAGCGCGAACATCGACGGGCTCCCCAACGAGGTGCTCCTACCAGTATAGGCACGCGGCCATCGCCGGCACGCCGGGCGGACCACTGGACGAATGCCGGCGCCGGGGCTAATACTCAAGGGTGTGTGGAGAACCCCGATGAACCCACGTAAAGCCTGCCTGGCCTGCCTGGAACGCGAACCTGTCGCCCTGCTGGAAGCCGCGTTGTGGATTGCCGCCGAGCACGACCGCAAGGCCGAGCCCGCGAGCGCGATTGCCAGCTTGCATGAGCTGCAGCGTGAGGTCAGCACCCGCCTGCCGATGCTGCCATTGAGCGAACTGGCGCAGCCGCTGCTGCGCCAGCTCACCGCGCTGGGCTTCCAGCAAGACGAATTTCACCCGCTGCGCCCACAGGCAGCACTGCTGGACAAGGTGCTGCAACGCCGCCGCGGCCAACCCCTGGCACTGGCCATCATCACCCTGGAGCTGGCCCGCCGCCTGTCGATCCCGCTGGAAGGCGTGGCATTCCCCGGGCACTTCCTGCTGCGTGTCCCGGGTGCCGATCATTTGCTCGACCCTTGCGGCGGCCGGCGCCTGTACCCCAACGATTGCCGCGAACTGCTGGCACGCCAGTTCGGCCCGCATGTGCCGCTGACCGCCGAGCACCTGCGCGCGGCCAGCCCGATGCAGATGCTCCAGCGCCTGTCACGCAACCTGCGCCAGCTGCACATCAGCAACGACGACCACCTGGCTGCGCTGATCGACGCCGAGCGCGTCATGCAACTGGGCCCGGTGCAGGTCAGCGACTACATGACCCGCGCATCGCTGTACCAGCACCTGGATTGCCCGCAGGCCGAGCGCTTCGACCTGGAACATGCACTGCTGCTGACCGACGACCCGGTGCAGCGCCTGAAGCTGTCCGAACGGATCGGCAAGCTCCCGACAGCCAACCACTCGCTTCACTGAGCGGGCGTGTCCACCTGGCAGGCCGGATGCGCCTTGGCGAAGGCCGGGTGCTCGCTTGCCAATGCCGCTACCCGGCGAATGCGCGGGTAGCTGGCCAGGTCGATGTTGAAACGCTCGGCCGCGTACAGCTGCGGAATCAGGTACACATCGGCCAGGCCCGGCTCATCGCCGAAGCAGAAACCCCGATCGCCGATCAGCTGCTCCACGGCTGCCAGGCCCTGGCCGACCCAGTGGCCGATCCACTGATTGATCTGCCCCTCGTCATGCCCGAGCCGGCGAAGCTCATTGAGCACGCTGACGTTGTGCAGCGGGTGCACATCGCAACCAATGATGGCCGCCACACCGCGCACCTTGGCCCGCGCCTCGGCGCCCGCCGGCAACAGTGCAGGCTGTGGATAAGCCTCCTCCAGGTACTCGATGATCGCCGGCGACTGCACCAGCAGCTCACCGCCGTCGGTGCGCAAGGCCGGCACCCGGCCCTGCGGGTTCAGCGCGACATAGTCGCTGCCACGCTGTTCGCCCTTGAGCAGGTTGACCGGCAGGGCCTGGTAACCCAGGCCCTTGAGCGCCAGGGCGATGCGCACCCGGTAGGACGAGGTGGAACGGTAATAGGTGTACAGCTCCATGGCCCTGCCCCCTCAGTTGGCCGCGATGATCTTGCCGCGGCATTCACCGAAGCCGATGCTGGCCACGCCATCGCGCTGGCAGCGGGCGCGCAGGATGATCTCGTCGCCGTCCTCGAGGAACTTGCGCAGCTCGCCACTGGCCAGCTCCACCGGCTGCTTGCCACCCACGGTGGTCTCCAGCAGGCTGCCGAAGGCGTCGGGCGTGGCACCGGACAAGGTGCCCGAACCGAACAGGTCGCCAGGCTGCAACTGGCAGCCGTTGACGCTGTGGTGGGCGATCAGCTGGGCCACTGTCCAGTACATGTTCAGGGTGTTGCTCAGTGCCAGGCGCTGGGCCGGCAGGCCCTGCTCGCGCATGCGCTCGGTGAGCAGCAGCACTTCCAGTTCGATATCGAAGGCGCCGCTGGCCTGGTCGCGTGGGTCCAGCAGGTACGGCAGTGGCTGCGGGTCGCCCTCCGGGCGCGCCGGCTGGGCGCAGCGGAACGGCGCCAGCGCTTCGGCCGTCACCACCCACGGCGAGATCGAGGTGATGAAGCTCTTCGACAGGAACGGGCCGAGCGGCTGGTATTCCCAGGCCTGGATATCTCGCGCCGACCAGTCGTTGAGCAGGCACAGGCCCGCCAGGTGCTGTTCGGCCTCGGCGATCGGGATGGCCTGGCCCATGTCGTTGCCCTGGCCGATCCAGATGCCCAGCTCCAGCTCGTAGTCCAGGCGTGCGCAGGGGCCGAAGCTCGGCTCGCTGTGGCCGGCCGGCAGCGTCTGGCCTTTCGGCCGACGCACCTCGGCGCCCGAGGGGCGCAGGGTGGAGGCGCGGCCGTGGTAGCCGATCGGCACGTACTTGTAGTTGGGCAGCAGCGGGTTGTCGGGGCGGAACAGCTTGCCAACGTTGGTGGCGTGCTGGATGCCGACGTAGAAGTCGGTGTAGTCGCCGACCTTGGCCGGCATGTGCATCTGGCAATCGCTGGCCGGGTACAGCGCCGCGCCCAGTGCAGCCTGGTGCTCGCTGTGTTCGCCCAACAGCGCCTGCAGGCGTTCACGCAGCGCCACGCGGGCGTTGCGGCCGAGGGCGAAGAAGGCGTTCAGCGCCCCACCACGGGTCGCCTCGACGGCGGCCTTGGCCTGGCCGTCGAACAGCCCGGCGGCCAGCACCGCCTCGAGGTCGAGGATGGCGTCGCCGATGGCCACGCCACAGCGCAGCGCTTCACCCGGGCGGCTGAAGATGCCCAGCGGCAGGTTCTGCAGCGGGAAGTCGCGGTGCCCGTTGGCATGCTCGACCCAGCTACGGGCATTGGCGGTCTGGTTCATCGGTTATCTCCGGTTCGGGTTGAAGGTGCTCGGCAAGGTGGCCCAGCAGCTGTCGTAGTCGGCCTGCAATTGCGGGCATTCGAGGGCCTGGCGGCTCGGGCGCAGCACCTGGCTGGTCTCGAACATGAAGGCCATGGTGTTGTCGATCTTGTGCGGCGCAAGGTCGGCGGCGATGGCTTTTTCGCAGATGTCGGCATCCGGCCCGTGGGCGCTCATCACCCCGTGCAGCGAAGCGCCACCCGGCACGAAGCCTTCGGCCTTGGCATCGTAGGCGCCGTCGATCAGGCCCATGAACTCGTTCATCAGGTTGCGGTGGAACCACGGAGGCCGGAAGGTGTTTTCGGCCACCATCCAGCGCGGTGGGAAGATCACGAAGTCCATGTTGGCCAGGCCATGCACGCTGGTCGGCGAGGTCAGCACTGTGAAGATCGATGGGTCGGGATGGTCGAAGCTGACCGTTCCCAGGGTATTGAATCGGCGCAGGTCGTACTTGTAGGGCACGTTGCTGCCGTGCCAGGCGACCACGTCCAGCGGCGAGTGCTGCAGCTCGCAGGCCCAGTGCTCGCCGAGGAATTTCTGCACCAGCTGCACCGGCCCTTCGGCTTCTTCGTAGTGCGCCACCGGGGTGAGGAAATCGCGCGGGTTGGCCAGGCCGTTGCTGCCGATCGGACCGAGGTCCGGCAGGCGCAGCGGGGCGCCGTGGTTTTCCGCGATGTAGCCACGCGCCTGGCCATCGAGCAGCTCGACGCGAAACTTCATGCCGCGCGGGATCACCGCGATTTCCAGGGGTGCGACGTCCATCACCCCCAGCTCGCTGGCGATGCGCAGGCGGCCGTGTTCGGGCACCAGCAGCAGTTCGCCGTCGGCGTTGAAGAACACCCGGTCCATGGAGCGGTTGGCGCGGTAGATGTAGATGCTCACGCCCGCGGGTTTTTCCGACGGCGCGTTGGCCACCATCGGCAGCCAGCCTTCGATGAAGTCGGTCGGCTCGCTGGGGATCGGCTGCGGGTTCCAGCGCAGGCGGTTGGGGGTGACCGCGCCCAGCGGGCCGCCGAGGGGCTGGCGCTCGAGGCGTTCGAAGCGCGGGTGCAGGGCCGAGGGGCGGATGCGGTACAACCAGGTGCGGCGCAGTTCGCTGCGGGCCATGGTGAACGCGGTACCCGACAGCAGCTCGGCGTACAGGCCATAGGGGGCCTTCTGCGGCGAGTTCTGCCCGACAGGCAATGCGCCGGGCAAGGCTTCAGAGGCGAATTCGTTGCCAAAGCCGCTCAGGTACTGAAGGTCGGGGGACGTGTCGCGGTTCATCGAAGCCTCCGGGTTTTGTTTTTATCGTAATCAGATTACGAATAACGTAATTTGCTCCCTGCATGGCGTCAAGCTATAAAGGCGCGACTCGAAGAATCCGGAACCTCCACGCCCATGGCCAAAGCCAGCTCCCCCACCGACACCGGCAAGCAGAAGGTCCGCTCGGCGGAAGTCGGCACCGACATCCTCAAGGCCCTCGCCGAGCTGTCCCCGTCCACCTCGCTGTCGCGCCTGGCCGAACATGTGCAGATGCCGGCGAGCAAGGTGCACCGCTACCTGCAGGCGCTGATCGCCAGTGGCTTTGCCGAACAGGATGCGGCCACCAATCATTATGGGCTGGGCCGGGAGGCGCTGCGCGTGGGCCTGGCGGCGCTGGGCAGCATCGATGTGCTGAAGGTGGCGGCGCTGCCGCTGTCGCAACTGCGCGACGCGCTCAACGAGAGCTGCTTCATCGCGGTGTGGGGCAACCAGGGCGCCACGGTGGTGAGCATCGAGCCTGCGGTGCGGGCCGTTACCGTGGTGACCCAGATCGGTTCGGTGCTGCCGCTGCTCAGTTCGTCGACCGGGCTGGTGTTTGCCGCCTACCTGCCCGAACGCGAAACCGTGGACCTGCGCGAGCGTGAACTGGCCACGCTGCAGCACACCGCCGCCGACTACGAAGCGCTGCTGGCCGGCATTCGCGAACGTGGCCTGCACCATGTGCATGGCCTGCTGATGCCTGGCGTCGATGCGCTGTCGGCACCGGTGTTCAACGCCCTGGGCCAGATTGCTGCAGTGATGACCGTGGTGGGGCCGACGTCGATCTTCCATGCCGATGAACATGGCCCGGCGGCCCAGCGCCTGCTGGCGGCAGCGCGTGACACGAGCTGGCGCATGGGCCATTCGCCACAGGCCTGAAGCGCCTGGGCACTGTTGCCCGAAACGTAAAGGTGAATGTCATAAGCGGCTATTTTTCCCACAGGATCAAGCGCTTATTCTTAACTCACTGGCCGGCATGAAGGGCACTACCCCCCCAGCTCTTCAGGCTTGCGAGGTTCACCGACGTAGATTTTGAAGCTCCTTGATCTAACGTCTCGATTGGCCGCTGCGATTGCAGCGGCTTTTTTTATGCCCGGTGAAAAGCGGCCCTCACGCCAGCGGATACTTCTGCAGGTTGGCCATCATCTGCTGCAGGGCCTGGATGTTGTCCTGCGGGTGCAGCGCGCCTTCGAAATCGCCAATCTGCGCCCAACTCTCGGCCACCTGCTCCGGGGTGAAGCCTTCACGCGGGTCAAAGCCCACGCCCAGGCTGCGCTCCCAGCGCACCTTGCCAATCCAGCCGCCGCCCACTTCGAACAGCGCCCCGCTGTCCTGGCACTGCTCGCTGCCCAGGTACACCACCAACGGGCTGACCAGCTCGGGCTTGAGGCGCTCGAACACCTGCGGCGGGATCAGCCCTTCGGTCATGCGCGTGCCGCCGGTGGGCGCGATGGCGTTGACCAGCACGCCGTGCTTGCGCCCTTCGATGGCCAGGGTGCGGGTCAGGCCATACAGGCCCAGCTTGGCCATGCCGTAGTTGGCCTGGCCGAAATTGCCGTAGATGCCGGACGTGGAGGCGGTGAAGATCACCCGGCCCCAGTTCTGCTCGCGCAGGTGCGGCCAGGCGGCGCGGGTGACCTTGAAAGCGCCCTCGACATGCACCTGGTAGACCTGCTCCCAGTCGGCATCGTCCATCTTGTGGAAGGTCTTGTCGCGCAGGATGCCGGCGTTGTTCACCAGCACATCGACCCGGCCGAAATCGTCCAGGGCCTGCTCGACGATGCGCGCGCCATCACTGACCGAATCGTGGTTGGCCACGGCGCTGCCGCCGGCGGCGCGAATCTCGGCCACCACCCGGTCGGCTGCCGAAGCACTGGCGCCTTCGCCGTGGCTGGAGCCACCCAGGTCATTGACCACCACCCGGGCACCGCGCGCGGCGAACAACAACGCATGGGCGCGGCCCAGGCCGCCGCCGGCCCCCGTGACGATCACCACACGGTCTTGCACAGATACCGGCTCGTTCATGCCCTTGGCTCCAGGTCAGGTTGAATGCAGCGAGTCTGGGCCAACGCCCAGGCGGCGGACAATCAAGCGCACCCACGCTGAATGCCAGGCGATAACGCAGGCCGATGGTCGGCGGCTCAGGACCAGGCGACTTTGCGTGGCAGGTAGCTGAGCAGCTTTTCGCGAAACGCCAGGTAATGGCGCAGCACCAGCGTCGGGGCTTCGGTATGCGGGTAATGGCCGATGCCTTGCAGCTGCACGGTGTCCGCGTTGGGCACCAGCTGCTGGTAGCGCTCGACCATGCGCGCGCCCGACAGCGGGTCGACCACGCCGTTGATCATGCGCAGGGGCACACCGTCGGCCCGCAGCGCACCGACCCAGCGCTCGCGCTGGGCCCTGCGCTCGGGCACGAAGCTCACCAGCTTGTGCAGGATGCGGGTACCGCCATGCGCGGCAATCAGGCTCCAGCAATCGTCCAGGGCACTTTCGCTGGGGTGGGTGCAGGGCCCGTAGATCTGCGTGACATTGCGCACCAGGTCATCGCGCTTGAACGAGCGCCCGAACAGCCAGCCCAGGCGGCTGAGCAGCAGCTTCTGCACCAGCAGCACCTGGCAGCTTTCCGGGAACAGGCCGCTGTTGAGGAACACGCAGCTGGCGATGTCGGCGCGCTGCTCGTGGTGCCGGGCCAGCAGCTCCTGGGCCACGCTGCCACCATAGTCGTGGGCCAGCAGGTGCACCGGCGCGTCGACCTTGAGGTGGGCCAGCAAGGCCTGCTGCAGGTCGGCCTGCTCCAGCAGGCTGTAGTCGTGGTCCAGCGGTTTGGCCGAGTCGCCAAAGCCCAGCATGTCGCAGGCGATCAGGCGAAAATGCTGGGTCAACGGCGCCCACAGGTAGTGCCAATCCCAGCTGGCGGTGGGGAATCCATGCAGAAGCAGCAGGGGCTCTCCTTGCCCTGCGGTCCAGTAGCGGATGCTCTGGCCCCGGAACGTGAAACTCTGTCCCCGGGTACGCCAGACGCACAATGGTATCTCGGCCAATGGCATCGTATTCGTCCCGGTTGTCTAGCGCTTGAGGGTGTTGGGCAAGGCTGCGGTCATTGCGTGTCACCTCGGCACATACATGTGCTCTCTGTGTCGAGGCCGAGTCTAATCAGGCGCCCCCTCGCTGAAACTTGCGTTGCCAGCCAGCTTGATGACTGAGCGAGTCAGTGGCACGAACGGTCACAGCAGCATCGCCAGCAGGGGCGCGGCGAACAGGTTGAGCAAACCGGTCAGCACCATGACCAGGCCGGCCACGGAACCTTCTTCGCGGCCCACTTCATGGGCGCGGCTGACGCCGGCGCCATGCGCGCCAACACCGAACAGCGCCCCCCGCGCCAGCGCCGAGCGCAGCGGCAGCCAGCGCAGCAGCACACCGCCGAACAGGGCACCGAGCACGCCGGTGAACATCACGAACACCGCGGTCAGCTCGGGCACGCCACCCAGGTCATGGGCCAGCGGCATGGCGAACGGCGTGGTGATCGAGCGCGGCACCAGCGACAGGCTGGTCGCGGCATCCAGCGACAGCAGGTGGGCCAGGCCCCACGAGCTGGCGATCGACGCCGTACTGCCGGCCAGCATGCCGAGCAGCAACGCCGGCCAATCGCGCGCCAGCATCGCCCGCTGCTGCCAGATCGGCACGGCGAACGCCACCGTGGCCGGGCCCAGCACGCTCATCAGCCAATGGGTATTGCGGGCGTATTCGGCATAGGCGGTGTGCAGGGGCACAGCCACCGCCAGCAGCAAGGCGGGCACCAGAATCAGCGGCGACACCAGGTAACGCCCGGTCCGCCGGTACAGCCAGCGGCTGCCCAGGTAAGCGAGCAAGGTCAGCGCCAGCCAGAACAGGGGCATGGGTTCAAGGCTCATGGCGCAACCTCCAGCGGCACACCAGTTCGACGGTGACGGCAGTCACCACCATGACCATCAGGGTGCTCACGGCAATCACCAGCAGAATGCGCCAGCCTTCCTCGCGCACCAGGCTGCCGTAGTCGAGCAGGCTCATCAGTGCCGGGATGAAGAACAACAGCATCTCGGCCATCAGCCAGCCGGCGCCCAGTTGCAAGGTGGCGGGTTTGACCACGCCGCAGGCGAACAACACCAGCAGCAACGCCAGGCCCATCACGCCGCCTGGGATTGGCCAGCCCAGCCAGCCGGCGAGCTGGCCGCCGAACCAGAACAACGCCATCAGCACCGCCAGCTCGGCGAGCAGGCGCAGGGGCTTTTTCATTAACGCGGGTTTCATGGGGGGGGTCCTCTACAGGCCCTTATTTTAGGATTGGGCTGCCCAGGCCAAAAGCGAATTGTTAGACTGATCGGCATTCCATAATGGAATTCGAAAGATGGAATTCAAACAGCTACGCAGCTTCATCGAAGTGGTGCAGCGCGGCGGTTTCACCCAGGCCGCGCAGACGCTGCACATCAGCCAGTCGGCGGTAAGCAAGCAGGTGGCTCAGCTTGAGCAGGCGCTGGGGCAGCCGCTGCTCGAACGCCAGGCCTCGCACCTGCACCTGACGGCAGCCGGGCGCATCGTCCTGGAACGGGGCGAGGCGTTGTTGCGCCAACGCCAGGCGCTGCTCAACGAGCTGGACGACCTTGGCCAGATGGAACGCGGCGAACTGCGCCTGGGCCTGCCGATGCTGGGCAGCGATGCCTTGTTCGCCGGGTTGTTCGCCGAATACCGGCGGCGCCACCCGAACATTGCCATTCAACTGCTCGAAGGCGGCAGCCGCACGGTCGAGCAGGCGGTGCACAGTGGCGAGCTTGAGTTGGGCGGTAGCCTGACGCCGAACGACCCGGCGTTCGAATACCAGCCGTTCTGCAACGAGCCGCTGGATGCGCTGTTGCCCACGGGGCATGTGCTGGCGGGGTTGCAAGAGGTCGATTTGCGGCAACTGGCCGACACCCCTTTTCTATTGTTCCAGCGCGGTTTCGTGCTCAATGAACGGCTGCTCAAGGCGTGCCAGCAGCAGGGCTTCACGCCCAAGGAAGGCGGGCGCAGCGGCCAGGCTGATTTTCTGGTGGCGTTGGTGGCGGCGGGGCAAGGTGTGGTGCTACTGCCGCGGGTGGTGGCCAAGGCGCTGGAGCGGCCTGGGGTGGTGAGGTTGCCGTTGCGGGCGCCGGACTACCTGCGCTGGGACATCGCCTTCATCTGGCGGCGTGGCGCGTATCTTTCGCGGGCGGCCAAGGCTTGGCTGGAACTGGTGAAGGGATAGGCCTCTGTGGGAGCCGGCATGCCAGCTCCCGCAGTCAAATGCGTCAGGCCGTCAAAGCCTGGGCAAAGTCGGCCAGCCACGGCTCGGCATCGGTCTCCGGGGTCACGGTCTCGCTGGCATCGAGCTTGAGCATCGCCAGCACTTCGCGCACGCCCAGCTCGGCGAACAGCTCGCGCATCTGCTCGCCACCGCCGCAGTAGGTATCGCCATAGCTGGAATCACCCAGGGCGATCACCCCACCCGGCAGGCCGCGCCAAGCGGCTGGCAGGGTGTCGCGAATAGTGCTGTACAGCGGCATCAGGTTATCCGGCAGCTCGCCCATGCCAGTGGTCGAAGTCACCGCCAGCAACGCGTCGGGGGCAAAGCCTTCAAGGTCCTGCTGGGTAGCACGGGCAGCGTGCCAGGCTTCAAAGCCTGCGGCCTTGAGCAAAGCCTCTGCATGGCGGGCGACTTCTTCGGCGGTGCCGTACACGGAGCCGGAAATAATGGCGACTTTCATCAAGAAGAGGATTCCGAAACTGAGTGAAAACGTAGGATACTAGCATTCGGCGCTGGCAAAAGGCCGCCTCTACCAAAGTCCCCTTTCCGCTCGATGGCCCGGACATGATCAACGCGCAACTGCTGCAATCGATGGTCGATGCCTCCAACGACGGGATCGTGGTCGCTGAACAGGAAGGCGACGACACCATCCTGATCTACGTGAATGCAGCGTTCGAACGCCTGACCGGCTTCAGCCGTGACGAAATTCTCTACCAGGATTGCCGCTTCCTGCAGGGCGATGATCGCGACCAGCTTGGCCGCGCACGCATCCGCAAGGCCCTGGCCGAAGGCCGCCCGTGCCGCGAAGTGCTGCGCAACTACCGCAAGGACGGCAGCGCTTTCTGGAACGAGCTGTCGATTACCCCGGTGCGCTGCGACGCCGACCAGCGCAGCTATTTCATCGGTATCCAGAAGGACGTCAGCCGCCAGGTCGAGCTGGAACGCGAACTGGCCCAATTGCACGCTCGTCGGAATTCCGACGAGCGCCCCTGAACCAAGCGCCCTCGGCACGGTCCATCCCGTTGAAGAAATCGTCACCACCGAGTTCGATCATGCAAGCCGATGCGCTCCTGACCCAGGACGAACTGGATTTTATCCAGGACATGCAGCACTCCCCGCAGTTGAACCTGGCCGACCCGGTGTCGAGCTTGCTGGTCAACGGCGACCATCGCATTCAGTCGTTGCTGACCCGCCTGGTCGCCAACGAGCAGGTCACCCTGCAGGCGCAGTTCAACAACCAGCAGATCAGCTTCCCGCTGCAACTGGTCGAGGATGAGTTCCACGCCCTGCACCTGCAGATCGGCTCACCGGAAATCTACGAAGACGGCCCGATGCTGCGCCCCTGGCGCCTGTCGATGGACCAACCGAGCGCGCTGCTCGATGCCCAGGGCCAGCCCAGCGGCCTGCTGGTACGGGATATTTCCTTCAAGGGCGCGCTGGTGGAGATTCGCGGGCTGGCCCAGGCGCCTTCGCGCTTCGACCTGCATTTCGCCCCCGGCGGCATCCCGGCGATCACCCTGCACGGCAGGCTGCGCCGGCGCATCGGCCCTGAACTGGCCGCCTACGACCTCAGCCGCAGCCCGGCCGAAGAAGTCGAGCGCCTGCGCGAGTACATCCTCCAGGCCCACCGCCAGGCGCACCCGGAACTGCACGCTCAAGTATCGAGCTGACCGGCCAGGTACTGTCGCAAACGCCGCCGCATCAAACCCGCTTCTGCGCCGAGGCACGCCACCGGGCTGCCCGCCAGGCGTTCCTGGGCCCCTTCGGCCGCCTCACCGGCCAACAGCAACGGGCACTGCAGGCCCACCACCAGGCGAGTTAGCCGCTTGGTCAGCTCCACAGAAGGCACATGGTTGGAAAACAGCACCACGGCATCCGGCCCGAGGCGCTCGCTGACCAGCGCCAGTTCTTCCAGCGGTTGCCCTGGCATCAACGTGGTCACCGCCACTTCGTCGCTGGCCAGCAGCAAGCCGTTTACCAGCAACTCCAGCTCCAGGCACAGCCCCGGCAACGGCACCAGTAGCACATGATGGCTGCAACGCTGGCGTGGCAACTGCAAACGGGCGAACACCCGGCCGCGCAGGAACTGGTCGAGAAACAACCACTCGCTAGCCCGGCCAAAGGCCGCCTGCCCTGCCGCCAGGTCGTGCCACACCGGCATGAACACCTCGGCGAACACCTGGTCCAGGCTGAGGGCGGCGAACACCTGGTCGAACAGCCGATCCAGGCCCGCGCTGTCGAAGCGATGCACCGCATCGCGCAAGCGGGCCTGCCAGCCTTTGACGGTGTCGCTCACCAGGGCGTGCTGCGCCACCGCCTGGTCGCGGGCAAGGATGCTGCCGACCTTGCTGACCGCGACACCGCGCTCGAGCCAGCCGAGGATACGGCGGATTTCATCGATGTCGGCCTGCGAATACAGGCGATGCCCGCTTTCGGTGCGGGTAGGCAGGATCAGCCCGTAGCGGCGCTCCCAGGCGCGCAAGGTCACGGCATTGACCCCGGTGAGGCGGGATACTTCGCGGATGGGGAAGAGCTGGTGGTGTTCCACACCGACTTCGACTGGCGAAGTACATCCCTGTTTGTTCATCAGCACTGAGCGGCCTGTGCACGGAAGTTGAACGCGCATTCTACAACGTCAGGATAGACCGCAGGACAACAAGCGTTTGCTACAGGATATTTGCAGAACGCGCCCTGCAGCGGATAATCCGCGCCCGATTCTTGCATGCACGCCTGCGCCGCCCACCACCCCGGGCGCCACAGCCTAGGGGCCAGCTACCCGCCAGCCCCGCCGCCAGGAGATACACGATGTCTACCCCACCCGTCACCTTGCTGGTGTCGCGCCGCGCTGCCCATGGCCGCTACCAGGACCTGCTGGCCTGGCTGCACGAAGGCGAGCAGCTGGCCACCGACTTCCCCGGCTACCTCGGCTCGGGCATCTTCGCCCCGCCCCGTGACAGCGACGAATTCCAGATCATCTTCCGCTTCAGCGACGAACCCACGCTGCACGCCTGGGAACACTCGGCCTCGCGCCGGGCCTGGTTGCAGCGGGGCAATGGCTTGTTCGAACGCCCCAAAGAGAGGCGCGTCAGCGGCATCGACGACTGGTTTGGCACCAACATGGTGCAGAAGCCGCCACGCTGGAAGCAGGCAGTGGCCATCTGGCTGGCGTTCTTCCCGGTGTCGTTGCTGTTCAATGTGCTGTTCGGCCACTGGCTGGCGCCACTGGAGCTACTACCGCGGGTGCTGCTCAGCACCCTGGCCCTGACCCCGCTGATGGTCTACCTGTTCATCCCCCTTTCCACCCGCCTGCTGGCCAGCTGGCTGCACGCCACTCCGGCACCCGGCGCCGCCCTGCGCAGCCGCTGAGGCCGGGGCTACAAGAGGGAAACAGTTCGGGTATGCTGGGCGGCAACGACAGGACAGACAAGTTGACCGCCCGCACATGAACAGCCCCATTCTCATTACCGGAGCCAGCCAGCGCGTCGGGCTGGCCCTGGCACTTGAGCTGGCACAGGCCGGCCACACCGTAGTCAGCGCCAGCCGCAGCGTGCAACCGCAGCCGGCGCACCCGAACATCGTGCAGTTCCAGGCCGACCTGTGCCAGGCGGCCGACCGCCAGGCGCTGATCGATTTTCTGCAGCAGCATTACGACGGCCTGCGTGCGATCATCCACAACGCCTCGCTGTGGCTCGACGACGGCCTGGACAACCTGGACACCATGTTCCGCCTGCATGTCGAAGCGCCCTACCACCTCAACCTGGCCCTGGGCGAGCTGCTGGCCAAGGTGGACAAGGCCGACATCATCCACATCTGCGACGAAACCTCCTCGCGCGGCAGCAAGAGCCACATCGGCTACGCCGCGACCAAGGCCGCGCTGCAGAACATGGTGCTGTCGTTCGCCGAGAAGTACGCGCCCAAGGTGCACGTCAACGGCATCCTGCCCGGCCTGCTGATCCTCAAGGAAGGCGGTGACGAGGCCTATCGCCAGCAGACCCTGAAGAAGGCCCTGCTGGAATTCGAACCCGGCGCCGGGCCGCTGATCGAGACGGTCAAGTACCTGCTCGCCAGCCAGTACAGCACCGGCAGCCAGGTGGTCATCAACGGTGGCCGCCACCTGAAGAACCGCATGACTTGAGAGAAACGCCATGACCCCGCAACAACAACTCGAGCTCGAGGCCGCCGCCTTCCGGCGCCTGGTCGAACACCTGCAAAAGCGCACCGATGTGCAGAACATCGATTTGATGAACCTGTCCGGTTTCTGCCGCAACTGCCTGTCCAAGTGGTACAAGGCCGCCGCCGACGAGCGCCAGCTCGAAATCAGCCTGGACGATGCCCGCGAAGCGGTGTACGGCATGCCCTATGCCGAGTGGAAAGCCCAACACCAGAAAGAAGCCAGCGCCGAGCAGCAAGCGGCGTTCGAAAAAGGAAAACCCCGTGACTGACCTGAACACCCTGCGCGCCAGCCTGGCCAGCGGCCAACATGCCTTCGCCGACACCCTGGCGTTCGTTGCCGCCCACTACAGCTACCAGCCCCAGGCCTTCGATAACGGCGGCGTGGAAAACGCCGCCGGGCAGAACGAAGGCTCGTGCAAGACCTTGGGCCTGGCCCTGCTGGAGGGCCTGAGCGACCAGGAGGCCCTGCTGGCCTTTGGCGAGCATTACCGCGATGTGCAGGCCACGCCCGAAGGCAGTGACCATGGCAATATCCGTGCGCTGATCAAGCATGGCCTGGCAGGTGTGAAATTCGCCGAGCTGCCGCTGTCGCGCAAAGCCTGATATCGCCAGGGCCGCGGCGCGGCCCAATCGCTGGCAAGCCAGCTCCCACAGGTTCAGCGTTGGTCGCTTTTCTGTGTGAGCTGGCTTGCCAGCGATGAGGCAGGTGCAGGCAACATCAGCTGATGATCTGCCCCGGCCCTCCCGCCATCACCCTCCCACACTCAAGCCATTGCAACGCCACCGGCCACAGGCTGTCGC
Source organism: Pseudomonas faucium (assembly GCF_021602585.1). GTDB lineage: Bacteria > Pseudomonadota > Gammaproteobacteria > Pseudomonadales > Pseudomonadaceae > Aquipseudomonas > Aquipseudomonas faucium. The sequence goes on along the minus strand of NZ_BQIP01000025.1, from coordinate 60,860 downwards.
GAAACCGGTCGTGGAAAAACGCAAAATGGCCAATCTCCTCAACCGAGATATCCACAGGCGCGATGCGCAGGTGATGGCGCTCGGCGCCTTGCAAATAACCCAATAGGCGTTCAGTCGCCGCCACGGTGCCGAACGGGTCGTCGGTCAGGCTGATGGCCAGGGTCGCTGCACGCACCCGGGCAAAGGGTGCCTCCTCCAGCCCGCGCCCGCTGGGCCGGTGTTCATAGCGTGGGGTGCGGGTGGTCCAGTCGTGCACCACGCCGGCCGGCGTGTCTTCCATCCAGCCCAGGCGCTTGCCGGGGAAGTAGCCGAACGCACGGGTCAGCAGCGGCATCACCACGTGCCATTTGCCCAGCAACCGCCAGCGCTGGTCGGCGGCGTAATCGCGCCAGTAGGCGAACTGCGCGCCAACCATCAGCACCCGCCGCACCTGCCCGGCAGAGGGCGCCAGGCCCACGGCGCAACCACCGAAGCTGTGCCCCACTACATCCACCGGCTGGCCGGGGAACGCCTGCGCCGCATGCGCCAGCATGGCCTCGAAATCCAGCCGGCCCCAATCGCTCCATGTAGCTTTGAAACCGCGCAAGGAAGGCGGCCGCGATTCGCCGATGCCACGGTAATCGTAGGTCAGCACATCGAAACCCTGGGCGAACAGGTAGTCGGCAAAGCGCGCGTAGTAGCGGCAGCGTACGGAGGTGGCGGCATTGATGATCACCAGCGGGCGCTGGGGGTTGGCCTGGGCGTGGCGCCAGCAGAAGCCACCGAGGCTGTAGCCGTCGGCTGTGGTCTGGCGAAAAGAAGTGGCCGGTTGGGTGAGGCTGCTCATGGCGCGCTTTCCTTTTGTTGTGCGCCAACGCTAGCAAAAAATCTTGTGCCTGTACCGGCCCTATCGCCGGCAAGCCGGCTCCCACAGGTACACAGCAGGCCTTTGGAGGCGATGCTATTGCTGTGGGAGCCGGCTTGCCGGCGATAGGGCCAGCCCGGTTTTGCTTACAGCTCGATGCAGTCGAACTTCACATCGGTGGCCACGTCTTCGTCGTAGTTGACGTCATCGCGCTCGAAGCCGAACAGGTTGAGGAACTGCTTCTTGTAACCGGCGTAGTCGGTCAGCGCGAACAGGTTCTCGGTGGTCACGGTCGGCCACAGGGCCTTGCAGGCACCCTGCACGTCGTCACGCAGTTCCCAGTCGTCCAGGCGCAGGCGGCCTTTTTCGTCGACTTGGGCAGGCTGGCCGTCGGCGCGGAACATGCGCTCGCGGAACATGCGGTCGAGCTGGTCCTGGGTGCCTTCGTGAACGCCCTTCTCCTGCATGATCTTGAAGACCATCGACAGGTACAGCGGCATCACCGGAATGGCCGAGCTGGCCTGGGTCACCACCGACTTGAGCACGGCCACGTTGGCGCCGCCTTTCACGTCTTTGGCCAGCTTCTCGTTCAGGCGCAGTGCGGTTTCGTCCAGGTCCTGCTTGGCCTGGCCCAGGGCGCCGTGCCAGTAGATCGGCCAGGTGATGTCGCTGCCGATGTAGCTGAAGGCCACGGTGCGCGCGCCTTCGGCCAGCACGTCGGCGCCGGCCAGGGCGTCGATCCACAGCTGCCAGTCCTGGCCGCCCATGACGGTGACGGTGTCGGCGATTTCCTGCTCGGTGGCCGGCTCGATGCTGGCCTCGATGATGGTGTCCTTGTTGGTGTCGATGGCCGTCGACTTGTACGGCTCGCCGATCGGCTTGAGCGCGGAGCGGATCAGCTCACCGGTCTGCGGCAGCTTGCGCACCGGCGAGGCCAGCGAGTAGATGACCAGGTCGACCTTGCCGCCCATTTCGTTCTTGATCAGCTCGATGACCTTGGCGCGGGCTTCGTCGGAAAAGGCGTCACCGTTGATCGACTTGCTGTACAGGCCCTCGGCCTTGGCGAACTTGTCGAAGGCGGCAGCGTTGTACCAGCCGGCGGTACCAGGCTTGGTCTCGGTGCCCGGCTTTTCGAAGAACACGCCCAGGGTGTCGGCCTTGAAGCCGAAGGCGGCGGTGATGCGTGCCGCCAGGCCGTAGCCGCTGGAAGCGCCGATGACCAGTACCTTCTTCGGGCCATCCTCGCGCACGCCCAGCTTGCGGGTGGCTTCGATCTGGTCACGGACGTTGAGCTCGCAGCCCTTCGGGTGAGTCGTGGTGCAGATGAAACCGCGAACCTTAGGATGAATGATGGCCAATGTCTGTACCTCGTCAGGTTTATGCTGGGGAAGCGCCGCCAGGGGCGCTTCCGATTGATCAGAGGGTGAGACTACCCCCGCAGGTTATCCGACACATATTACGGGCTGATCGAAGGGATTCAAAACCACCCGCGTCATTCCTGGCCCAGCGCGTCCTTGAGCCATTCGAGAAATTGCCTGGCCAGCGGGTCGCCCTGGCTGTCGCGGTGCACCAGGCAGGCCCAGGCCGGGCCGCGCACCCGCTGCGCCGACAGCGCCTGCAGCAGCCCTTGCTGCACCGCCCGGCGGGCCAGCAGCTGGCTGACCAGGGCAACGCCCAGGCCTTCGCTGGCGGCATCCAGCAGCAGGCCCGGGTCGGAGAAGTTCAGCCCCTTGCCCTGCTGGCCGACATCCTCGCCCCCTTCCAGCTGCCAGTGGCTCCAGTCCATCTCGCGCTCGCCGTGCAGGGTGGTGCGGCCAGGGGCCGTGGCCAGCGAGGGGTGGCAGGCCGGGTAGAGGTGGTCCTGGTGCAGCACGCTGAAGCTGCATTCGGCCTGGGCGCTGAGGTCATCACGGATGGCCAGGTCGATGGTCTCGGTGGCCATGTCGGGCACCTCGAAGCTGGTGAACAGCCACAGGTCGACCTCTGGGCAGCGCTGATGGAAATCGGCCAGGCGCGGCAGCAGCCAATGCCGGGCGAATGCCGGCGTGGTGTTGACCACCAGCTGGTTGGGCTTGCGGTACTGGTCGAGGCGGCGAATGCCCACTGCCAGGTGCTGCAGCAGCGACTGGGTGGTGCTGAGCAGGTCGTGGCCGGCATCGGTCAGGCTGACGCTGCGGCCACTGCGGTAAAACAGCGGCTGCTCCAGGTAGGTTTCCAGGCTGCGGATCTGTTGGCTGATGGCCGACTGGGTGAGGTTCAGCGCCTCAGCCGCCTTGTGGAAGCTGCCCAGCCGCGCGGCCGCTTCGAAGCCTCTGAGGGCATTGAGGGGTGGCCAGTGTTTGAGCATGATCGATAAGCCCTGCTGATCAGATATGCGCTAAATCTATCGTTTGTCGCTGCCGCTTCATAGCCATAGCATGGTCACCAACACCCGCGACGGCGGGCTTCGTTGATAAAAATCCTTAATAGATCGGAGTTCTCTATGGACCTGTCCCTCGACAGCGGCTGGCGCATGCCTGCCGAATGGGCCCGCCACGCTGCCACCTGGATGATCTGGCCGCACAACCAGGCCCTGTGGGAAAGCGGCTGGCAGGTGAGCCTGGCCGACGTGCAGCGCGATTTTGCCCGGGTGGCCGCCGCCATCGCTCGTTTCGAGCCGGTGAAGATGGTCGTCGACCCTGCGGCCGTGGCCAGTGCCCGCGCCCTGTGCGGCAGCAACATCGAACTGATCGAGCTGGCCGTCGATGACAGCTGGTGCCGCGACAGTGGCCCCAGCTTCATCTGCCACCCGCAGCACGGCCTTGCCGGCCTGAGCTGGCGCTTCAACGCCTGGGGCGGCAAATCCGCCCACGGCCTGGACCGCAGCCTGGGCCGACGCATCCTCGACCACCTGGGCCTGGACGGCTTCAGCACCGCCTTGTGCAATGAAGGCGGCGCCATTCACGTGGACGGCGAAGGCACCTTGATCACCACCGAATCGGTGCTGCTCAACCCCAACCGCAACCCCGGCATCAGCAAGGCCGAATTCGAGCGCTGCTTCTCCCGCCACCTGGGCATCCGCAAGACCATCTGGCTGCCCGGCGACCCGCAGTACGTCACCGGCGACATGACCGATGGCCATGTGGACGGCGTGTGCGCCTTCGCCCGCCCCGGCGTGCTGCTGGCCGATGCCACCCATGACCAGGGTTCGGTATACGCCGAAGTGGTGCGGGAAAACCGCCGCGCCCTGGAGCTGGCCAGCGATGCCCAGGGCCGCCGTTTCGAACTGCTCGACTTGTACGAAGCCAGCGCCGCAGTCGACCCGGATGCCGAGGTGTTCTGCGCCTCCTACACCAACTTCTACCTGGCCAACGGCGCAGTCATCATGCCGGCCTATGGTATTGCCGCCGACGACGCTGCCGCCGCGCAGTTGGCCCACGCCTTCCCGGATCGGGAAATCGTGCCGGTGCGCATCGACCATATCGCCCACGGCGGTGGCGGCATCCACTGCATCACCCAGCAGCAACCCGAGGTGCAGCCATGAGCCTGCTGCGCATCGCCACCACGCAGATGCCGTGCAGCTGGAACCTGCCGGACAACCTCGAGCGCGCCGAGCAGCTGGTGCGCCAGGCCGCCGCCCAGGGCGCCCAGGTGATCCTGCTGCAGGAGCTGTTCGCCACGCCCTACTTCTGCATCGAACAGGACCACCGCCACCAGGCCCTGGCCCAGCCCTACGCCGACAGCCCGATCCTGCAGCGCTTCGCCGCGCTGGCCGGCGAGCTGGGCGTGGTGCTGCCGCTGAGCTGGTATGAACGGGCCGGCAATGCCTTCTTCAACTCGCTGACCGTCGCCGATGCCGACGGCCGCCTGCTCGGGGTCTACCGCAAGACCCACATCCCCAACGCCATCGGCTACCAGGAAAAGGAATACTTCAGCCCCGGCGACACCGGCTTCAAGGTCTGGGACACCGCCTTCGGCCGCCTGGGCATCGGCATCTGCTGGGACCAGTGGTTCCCCGAAACCGCGCGCTGCCTGGCGCTGCTGGGTGCCGAGGTGCTGCTGTTCCCCACCGCCATCGGCTCCGAGCCCGGCGCCGCCGAGCTGGACTCGCGCGACCACTGGCAGGTCGCCATGCGCGGCCACGCCGCCGCCAACCTGCTGCCGGTGGTGGCGGCCAACCGTGTCGGCGAGGAAGTCGCCGGCAGCGACCCCGGCCTGTCCATGCGCTTCTACGGCTCGTCGTTCATCTGCGACCACAAGGGCGCGCTGCTGGAACAAGCCGACCGCAACAGCAGCGGCATCTGGCTGCACGACCTGGACCTGGCGCGCATGCGCGAGGACCGCCTGAGCTGGGGCATCTACCGCGACCGGCGCCCGGACATGTACGCGCCGCTGCTGACCCTGGACGGCAACCACTCCCACCTTGCGAGGGCCTGACCATGAAACTGCCACACCTGGCGGCACTCGCCCTGGCCCTGTGCACCGCCCACGCCCAGGCCGAGCAGCCGACGCTGCGCCTGTACAACTGGGCCGACTACTTCGCCGCCGACACGCTCAAGCAGTTCACGGCCGAAACCGGCATCCAGGTGATCTACGACGTGATGGACGGCAGCGAAGTGCTCGAAGCCAAGCTGATGTCCGGGCGCAGCGGCTATGACCTGGTGTTCCCCGGCGACACCGTGGCCGAGCGCCTGATGCGTGCCGGCAGCCTGCAGAAACTGGACCGCAGCCAGCTGCAAGCGCTGGACGACATCGACCCTGGCCTGCGCAAGCTGCATGACCAGTACCCCAAGGCCAGCCAGGCCACGGTGCCCTACACCTGGGGCACCATCGGCCTGACCAGCAATGCCGGGATGATCCGCCAGCGCATGCCCGATGCCCCGCTGGACAACCTCGATTTGCTGTTCAAGCCGGAGCTTGCCGCCAAGTTCGCCGACTGCGGCATCTCGATCATCGACTCGCCCGACGAAGTGCTGGCCGTGGTGCTCAACTACCTGGGCCGCGAACCGCGCAGCGCCAAGCGCGAAGACCTGGCCGCGGCCAGCGAACTGCTCAAGGCGGTACGCCCGTACATCCGCAAGTTCCAGTCGCAGCCGGTGACCGAGCTGGTCAACGAGAACCTGTGCCTGTCGCTGGGCTACAGCGGCGACGTGATCCAGGCCCAGCGCACCGCCGAGGCCGCCGGCAAGCAGCTGGACTTCCAGTACCGCGTGCCGCGCCAGGGCACCACGGTGTGGATGGACACCATGGCGATACCTGCCGATGCCAAGCACCCGGAATACGCCTATCGTTTCATCAACTTCGTCATGCGCCCGCAGAACATGGCCGCGATCAGCAACTTCACCGGTTACCCCACGGCCAGTGCCAAGGCGCGCGAGGCGGTCGAGCCGCGGCTGCGTGACAACCCCGATATCTACCTCGACGAAGCCACCTATGCCCGGCTGATCCCGGGCCGCGACATCCCCCAGGCCGACATGCGCGCGCGCATGCGGGTGTGGACGCGCTTCAAGACTGCACAGGACTGACCCATGCCAAGCCGTAGAACCTTCCTGCAACTGTCACTGGCCGCAGGCCTGGGCGCCAGCCTCGGCTTGCCCCTGGGCCTGGCCCGCGCCGACCAGGCGGGCCGCTGGTTCATGCCCGACGAGGGCGAGCCGCAGCAGCGCGCCTTCATCGCCTTCGCCGCCCAGGACGCCATCTGGGAGGACTTCACCGCCGACGTGCAAGCGGCCCTGGGCCGCATCGCCCAGGCCATTGCCCGCTACCAGCCAGTGACCGTGTTCTGCCGCGAAAGCGAGCGCGCGCTGGCCGAGCGGCACTGCGCCAGCGCCAACACCCAGTTCGTCACCTGCGCGCTGGATGACATCTGGATGCGCGACATCAGCGCCAACTTCGTCGTCGACGAGGGCGATGGGCTGGCCGCGGTGGACTTCAACTTCAACGGCTGGGGCAACAAGCAACGCCACCGCAACGACGCCCAACTGGCCAAGCGGGTGGCCGCCCTGGCCGGCGCGCGCTACCAGCGCAGCGAGCTGGTGGGCGAAGGCGGCGCCATCGAGGTGGACGGCCACGGCACCGGCATCATGACCGAGAGCAGCTGGATCAACGCCAACCGCAACCCCGGCTGGAGCAAGGCCGAAGTCGAAGCCGAACTCAAGAAGCGCCTGGGCCTCGACAAAATCATCTGGCTGCCGGGCATCGCCGGCGAGGACATCACCGATGGCCATGTCGACTTCTATGCCCGCTTCGTGCGGCCGGGCGTGGTGATTGCCAACCTCGACAACGACCCCGAATCCTTCGACTACGAGGTCACGCGCAAGCACCTGGAGATTCTCAAGAAGGCCACCGATGCCGAAGGCCGGGCCTTGCAGGTGCACCTGGTGTCGCCGCCAACGCGCGGGCGGCGCAACAGGTTCAGCAAGAGCGCCGATTTTGCCGCTGGGTACATCAACTACTTCGTCATCAATGGCGCCGTCATCGCCCCGCAGTTCGGCGATGCCCAGGCTGATGAGAAGGCCCGGGCGCTACTGGCCGCGCTGTATCCGGGGCGCGAGATCGTGCAGCTGGACATCGATGCGATCGCCGCAGGTGGCGGGGGCATTCATTGCGTCACCCACCAGTGCCCGGCCTAGCAGGCAGGTCTGGCCTCTTCGCGGGGCAAGCCCGCTCCCACAGGAGCACCACCGGACTCAAGACTTGTGGGGTACCTGTGGGAGCGGGCTTGCCCCGCGAAGAGGCCAGCCCAGGCAAAGCGGCTGCTTCATTCTAAGTGCTCATCAGGCATACGCCGCCGCCCGGTCAGCATCGACAACGGCAGGTTCTCGCGCAACCGCACACTCTCGACGATCGCCGCCAGCACATGCACGCAAACCAGCGCCAACACGGCATCGGCCAGGAAGCTGTGCACCTGCATGGGCCAATCGGCCCCCCATAGCGCGTCAACCTCCTGCGAGGCCCAGCCGGTCAGCCCAAGGCCAGTAATGCCTGCGAGCATCAGCAGCATCACCAGCGCACCAATCGGCGAATGCCCCAAGCGATGGTAGGGCTGGCCCTTGAACAGCGCCCGGGCATGGGCCGCCAGGCGCACAGGGGTTGGCCAGAAATCGGCCCAGCGCGCACTTCGCGGCCCGACGAAGCCCCACACCAGGCGCACCAGCACGCAGCCCAACGCGTAGTAACCGAGCCACTGGTGCCAGTCGTCACCCTCTTCGTTGAAAAAATAATCGGCAAAGAACACGGTGGCGAACGACAGGTGGCACAGGCGCAACAGCGGGTCCCACAGCGTGACGGTCGCGCGTTGCATCATTTGTGGTATTCGGTCTTGACGGCCTTGCCCGAGACCGGGTCATGGTAGATCTCGACCTTCTTGCCCTCCTTGTCGAACCCGTAGATCTCGTAGCAGTTGCCCTTGGTGACCTGGAACTTGTTGATCTTGTAGCCCTGCTCCTTGAGCTGGGCCTGGAATTTTTCCGGGTTTTGCCAGGTGCTCTTGTCGGCGGTGGTGCATTGCGTGGCGGCGAAGGCGGCACTGCTACCCAGCAGCAAGGTGGCGGCAATCAGCATGCGCATGGCGGTGTGCTCCAATCGGTGGGTTGAAAGACGCGGCGGAACGTTTCCAGCTTAGACGAGGCCGGCAGTGGCCTCGTGGCGTCGGGGCATTCATTTGCTTTCCCGATCAATGGCAAAGAAAAACAAACTTAACAAATCAGCCAAAGCCACCGATGCTGGGGCATTACGCCCATTGCCCGGAGAACAACAACATGAACGACGTGGTCATCGTCGCCGCAACCCGCACCGCCATCGGCAGCTTCCAGGGCGCCCTGGCCACGGTGCCTGCCGTGGACCTCGGCGCTGCCGTGATCAAGCGCCTGCTGGAGCAGACCGGGTTGGACCCGGCCCAGGTCGATGAAGTGATCCTCGGCCAGGTGCTCACCGCCGGTGCCGGGCAGAACCCCGCGCGCCAGGCTGCAATCAAGGCTGGCCTGCCCTACAGCGTGCCGGCGCTGACCTTGAACAAGGTCTGCGGCTCGGGCCTCAAGGCCCTGCACCTGGCTGCCCAGGCCATCCGCTGCGGTGACGCCGAGGTGGTGATTGCCGGTGGCCAGGAGAACATGAGCCTGGCGCCCTACGTGATGCCGTCGGCACGCACCGGCCAGCGCATGGGCCATGGCCAGCTGGTCGACAGCATGATCAGCGATGGCCTGTGGGATGCCTTCAACGACTACCACATGGGCATCACCGCGGAAAACCTGGTGGACAAATACGGCCTCAGCCGTGAGCAGCAGGACGCCTTCGCCGCCGCTTCGCAGCAAAAAGCCGTGGCCGCGATCGAGGCTGGCCGTTTCAAGGACGAGATCACCCCGATCGTGATGCCGCAGAAAAAAGGCGAGCCGCTGGTCTTCGAGCGTGACGAACAGCCGCGCCCGGGCACCACGGCCGACGCCCTGGCCAAGCTGCGCCCGGCGTTCAAGAAGGACGGCAGCGTTACCGCCGGCAACGCCTCCAGCCTCAACGACGGCGCCGCCGCGGTGCTGCTGATGAGCGCAAGCAAGGCTAAGGCCCTGGGCCTGCCGGTGCTGGCGAAGATCGCCGCCTATGCCAGCGCCGGCGTCGACCCGGCGATCATGGGCATCGGCCCGGTATCGGCGACCCAGCGCTGCCTGGACAAGGCCGGCTGGCAACTGGCCGACCTCGACCTGATCGAAGCCAACGAAGCCTTTGCCGCCCAGGCACTGGCGGTGGGTAAGGCGCTGGAGTGGGATGCCGAACGGGTCAACGTCAATGGCGGGGCGATTGCTTTGGGCCACCCGATTGGTGCTTCCGGGTGTCGGGTGCTGGTGACCCTGCTGCATGAAATGATCAAGCGTGATGTGCACAAGGGGCTCGCCACGCTGTGCATTGGCGGTGGCCAGGGTGTGGCGCTGGCGATCGAGCGCTGATCTTTCTTCGATAGTGGGGGCCCTATCGCCGGCAAGCCGGCTCCCACATGGCCCCCTGTAGTGTTCGATACTTGTGGGGGCCGGCTTGCCGGCGATGTCTCATTCAGAGCAGCAGCCTGCGCCCGCAGGCATGACCTGGGCCGCCACCTGTCGCACAATGCCACCCTGATCAATCCAGGTGCCCCAGCCATGAGCCTGCTGAAATCGGCGCTGCGCGATAAAACCTTCGTCTGCGTCATGGAGTTCGTGCCCAAGCCTTCGGCGCAACGCTTCGCCGCCATGCAAGCCATCATGGCCCGCGGGCAGCTGTGTGGCTGGCCCATGACCCTGGCCATCGGCGACCGCGTCGCCAGCCCGCTGGACCTCTCGCCACTGGACGCCCTCGCCAGCTTCGACACGCCTTTGCCCGCCCTGCCCCACTTCTCCGGCAAGGACCGCGAACGCCACCACCTGCTTGCGCAATTGCAGCGCATGGACGCCGCCGGCCTCGATCAACTGCTGCTGCTCAGCGGCGACCGCCTGCCCGGCCATCAGCCCGGCGAGCGCCCGGTGCGCTACCTGGAATCGGTCGCCGCCCTGCAGATTGCCCGCCAGGCCTGCCCGCACTGGTTGCTCGGGGCGGCGCTCAACCCGTTCAAATACCGCGAGGAAGAAGGCGGCGCGCAGTACCTCAAGGCGCAGAAAAAGCTCGCGGCGGGGGCCGATTTTCTCATCCTGCAATTGGGTTTCGATGCCGGCAAACACCAGGAGGCGTTGCACTGGATGAGCCGCCAGGCCACGCCAAGACCGCTGCTGGCCTGCCTGATGAGCCTGACCCACGGCCGCGCGGCGATGCTCGACCACGTCGCCGGGGTCACCGTCACGCCGTCGATGCGCGCGCTGCTCGAGGCCGAGGCGGCCGAGTCCAAGGCCTTCGCCCAGGCACGCAGCGTCGATCGCCTGGCGCTGCAGATCATCGGGGTCAAGCTGATGGGCTACGCTGGGGTGCACCTGTCGGGCATCCACGCGCTGGAGCAACTGCTGGCGCTGGAGGCGCGCCTGGAACACTGGCAGGCGCGTGTTCAGTCACTGGCGCAATGGGCACCCGCCTGGGCCCAGAGCTGGCAGATGCCGGGCTTGCCCGCCGTGACATTCCACCCACCTGCAGCCGATTGGCGCGATGGCCAGTCCGTGGTCAGGGCCTCGGCCGGGGAAACCTTGCGCTATCACCTGCTGCACGGCGCCCACGCCGCGCTGTTCAGCCGCCACAACTGGCTGAGCAAGGCATTCGGCTGGGCCGTGCGCCGGCCCGTTTGGGCCACGGGCAGCGGAGCGCGGTTGCTGCACGGGCTGGAGCGCAGCGTGAAGCGGCCGCTGCTGGGCTGCGATACCTGTGGCCGCTGCCGCCTGGAAGACACCTTGTACATCTGCCCGGAAACCTGCCCCAAGGGCCTGGCCAACGGCCCGTGCGGTGGCACCGCGCTGAACCGCTGCGAGTTTGGCGACCGCGAGTGCATCCACAGCGTCAAGTACCGCACCGCCAAGGCCGTGGGCCAGACCGCCGTGCTCAGCGAGCGGCTGATCCCGTGCATCGAAGTCGAAAGCCGCCACCGCAGCTCCTGGCCACAGTGGTTCGAGGCCTCGCCAACACCCCGGCTCAACCCTCAGCCAGCGCCTCGAAGCCAGCCCGAATCGTAGCTTCGGGCAGTTCATCGGCGATGAACACCATCACGCTTTCACGCGCCTCGCCCTCGGCCCACTCGGCGTCCCAGTCGAAGCCGTAGAGCTTGAGCACACCCTGGAACACCAGGCGGCGGTCTTCGCCGGCAATGTTGAGCACGCCCTTGTAGCGCAGCAGTTGCGTGCCGTGGGTTTCCAGCAGCTCGTTCATGAAGTCGCTGAGGCGGTCGATGTCCAGCGGGGTTTCAGTGCGCAGCACCAGGGTCGAGATGCGGTCTGGCGTGGCGGGCTTGAGCACCGGGCGCAGGCCCGGCTTGAGGTTGGCGCCCAGGTCGGGGTTGAGGTTGAAACCACGCACATCGAGCAGTTCGGCCAGGTCGATGCGGCCTTGCTCGACAACGCGGATGGCCGCCCGGCCATTGATCCGCCCCAGGCGCTCCTGCAGCGCCGCCACCGCCGCCGGCTCGACCAGGTCGGTCTTGCTCAGCAGCAGGCGATCGGCGAAACCGACCTGGGCCTGGGCGATGGCCTGGGCCAGGTGCAGCTCGGCATGGGCGGCGTCCACCAGGGTGATGATGCCGTCGAGGATGTAGCGCTCGCGCAACGTTTCGTCGATGAAGAAGGTTTGCGCCACCGGCGCCGGGTCGGCAAGGCCGGTGCACTCGATCACCAGGCGGTCGAAGGCGATTTCGCCGGCATCCAGGCGTTCGAGCAGCAGGTACAGGGCGCGGGTCAGGTCACCATGGATGCTGCAGCACACGCAGCCGTTGGCCAGGGTCATCACCTGCACCGGCTCGTCGCCCAGCAGCTGGCTGTCGATGCCGGCTTCGCTGAATTCATTTTCGATCACGGCGATCTTCAGGCCGTGCTCGGCCTTGAGCATGTACTTGAGCAGGGTGGTCTTGCCGGCACCCAGGAAGCCGGTGAGGACGGTGACGGGAATAGGTGTGTGCACGCAGGCATTCTCCTGTGCGGAAAAAACAGTGGCCCCATCGCCGGCAAGCCGGCTCCCACAGGTTGCTCGCAGCCCTCAAGGCTTGCGGGGTGTCTGTGGGAGCCGGCTTGCCGGCGATGGGGCCGGGGCAGGCAAGCTAGAGGTTCAACAGCACTTGGGCCCGGACTTGCCGCCGTAGCGCGCTTCCTGGCGTTCGCGGAAGAACGCCTCGTAGCTCATCACCGGCTTGTCCGGGTGCTTGGTCTGCATGTGTTCGACATAGTTGTCGTAGTCGGGCATGCCGACCATCAGGCGGGCTGCCTGCCCCAGGTACTTACCCAGTCGACCCAGGTCGTTGAACATCGCAGCAGTCCTCTCAAGCGTCAGGCAGAGCCTGGAACGGGGTTTCCTTGTCGGTGCGTTCCTTGCGGCCGAGGGCGGCGTAGCCGACCTTGACGGCGAAGAACAGCACGCTGAACACCACCAACAGGAACAGCACGGTCAGGCCGGCGTTGGTGTAGGCGTTGAAGATCACGTGCTGCATCTGCCCGATGTCCTTGGCCGGGGCCAGCACTTGGCCGGCGTCCAGCGCGGTGCTGTACTTCTTGGCCAGGGCCAGGAAGCCAACGGCCGGGTTCGGGTCGAACAGCTTGATCAGGCCTGCGGTGGTGGTGCAGATCAGCAGCCACACGGCCGGCAGCAGGGTGACCCAGACATAGCGCTGGCGCTTCATCTTGATCAGCACCACGGTGCCGAGCATCAGAGCGATACCGGCCAGCATCTGGTTGGAGATGCCGAACAGCGGCCACAAGGTGTTGATGCCACCCAGCGGGTCGATCACGCCCTGGTACAGCAGGTAACCCCACAGTGCCACGCAGCCGGCAGTGCCGATCAGGTTGGCGGTCCACGACTCGGTGCGCTTGAGGGCCGGCACGAAGCTGCCCAGCAGGTCCTGCAGCATGAAGCGCCCGGCACGGGTACCGGCGTCCACCGCGGTGAGGATGAACAGCGCCTCGAACAGGATCGCGAAGTGGTACCAGAAGGCCATGGTGTTCTCACCCGGCAGCACCTGGTGCAGGATCTGCGCGATACCTACCGCAAGGGTGGGTGCGCCACCGGCGCGGGCGAGGATGGTGTGCTCGCCGATGTCGCGGGCGACCGCTTCGAGCTGCTCCGGGGTGATCAAAAAGCCCCAGCTGCTGACCGTCTGCGCCACCGAGGCCACGTCGGCACCGACCACCGCGGCCGGGCTGTTCATGGCGAAGTACACGCCCGGCTCGATCACCGAGGCGGCGACCATGGCCATGATGGCGACGAACGATTCCATCAGCATGCCGCCGTAGCCGATGTAGCGGGCGTTGGCTTCGTTGTCGAGCAGCTTGGGCGTGGTGCCCGAGGAGATCAGCGCGTGGAAGCCGGACACCGCACCACAGGCGATGGTGATGAACAGGAACGGGAACAGGGTGCCCTTCCAGACCGGGCCGGTGCCGTCGGTGAACTGGGTCAGCGCCGGCATTTTCAGCTCGGGCATGGTTACCAGGATGCCGATGGCCAAAGCAATGATGGTACCGATCTTGAGGAAGGTCGACAGGTAGTCACGCGGCGCCAGCACCAGCCAGACCGGCAGCACGGCGGCAACGAAACCGTAGCCCACCAGCATCCAGGTGATCTGCACGCCGGTGAAGGTAAATGCCGGGCCCCAGACCGGATCTGCGGCAATCTGGCCCCCCAGCCAGATCGACCCCAGCAGCAGCAGCACGCCGACCACCGAGATCTCGCCGATGCGGCCCGGGCGGATATAGCGCATGTAGATGCCCATGAACATCGCGATCGGGATGGTCGCCATCACCGTGAACATGCCCCATGGGCTCTCGGCCAGGGCCTTGACCACGATCAGCGCCAGCACCGCGAGGATGATGATCATGATCAGGAAGCAGCCGAACAGGGCGATGGTGCCCGGGATGCGGCCCATCTCCTCGCGCACCATGTCGCCCAGCGAGCGGCCGTTGCGGCGGGTGGACAGGAACAGGACCATGAAGTCCTGTACCGCACCGGCCAGCACCACGCCGGCGATCAGCCACAGCGTGCCGGGCAGGTAGCCCATCTGCGCGGCGAGTACCGGGCCGACCAGCGGGCCGGCGCCGGCGATGGCGGCGAAGTGGTGACCGAAAAGAATGTGCTTGTTGGTCGGGACGTAGTCCAGGCCGTCGTTGTTGAGCACCGCAGGGGTAGCTCGACGTGGGTCCAGTTGCATCACCTTGGTGGCGATGAACAGGCTGTAGTAACGATAGGCGACCAGGTAGATGGCGACCGACGCGACCACGATCCACAAGGCGTTGATCGCCTCGCCGCGACGCAGGGCAACCACACCCAGCGCGCAAGCCCCTATGACTGCCAGCGCCAGCCACGGAATGTGGCGTAGCAGGCTATTATTGTTGTTCATGGTTTACTTCCAGCTGGTGGATTGGAAAAGACCGCCCATCGAGTCTAGGGCGAGTCATCGCGCATTGCCACACTTGCTTTGGACTAGAGCCTCTGCGGCCAGATTGCGGTACCTGATGCACATACCCACTAACTATAGTCAGGATGTCACCCGAGGACCCGCCCATGAGCGATCACGACGAACGCAGGCGCTTCCAGCGCATCGACTTCGACGCCCCCACCGAACTGCGCCAGGGCGACCGCCGCTGGCCGGTAAAACTGCTTGATCTGTCGCTCAAGGGCCTGTTGGTCGAGTGCCCCAGGCCATGGGACGCCGACCTGAGCCAGGACTTCGATGCGATCATCCACCTCGACCGCGCCGTGCGGGTGCAGATGCAGGTGGAACTGCGCCATGAAGAGCCCACCCGGCTGGGCTTCGTCTGCCTCTACATCGACATCGAGTCGATGTGCCACTTGCACCGTCTTGTGGAATTGAACGTGGCCGACAGCACCGAAATGATGCGTGAGCTGCGCCAACTGATCGAATAATGGAATGTCTTAGCTAGCTAATAGCTTTCCCACCTTGCGTTTCCTGTCTACCCAGACAGCTTTAAGCCTGGGTAGCAGCACTTTGTACACAGCCCTCTAGCACAGCTTTCAGCGACTTGGTACGCGATCTGCATTGCGGTTCAGGCCACACCGCAACGCTGCCTGTGCGCGCTCCGATCAAAATATTGTATACAATTCTTGTAGCAATCATTTGTAGGAAGTGTCTACAGTAGCGGCACAACAATAAACAGAGAGCCTGCTCAATGACTACGTCCCCTAGCACGTCTCCCGCCAAGCGCCCCGAGGACGAAAACCTCGGCCTTGGTGCCAACCTGGCATATGGTCTGCAGCACGTGCTGACCATGTATGGCGGGATCGTCGCGGTACCCTTGATTCTCGGGCAGGCCGCCGGCCTGAACGGTGCCGAAATCGGCATGCTGATCGCAGCTTCGCTGTTTGCCGGCGGCCTGGCCACGCTGCTGCAGACGCTGGGCCTGCCGTTCTTCGGTTGCCAGTTGCCGTTGGTACAAGGCGTGTCGTTCGCAGGCGTTGCGACCATGGGTGCGATTCTCAGCAGCGAGGGCGGTGGTGGCCTCCCCGGCGTGCTGGGTGCGGTCATGGCGGCCTCGTTGATCGGCTTCCTGATTACCCCGGTGTTCTCGCGCATCACCAAGTTCTTCCCGCCGCTGGTGACCGGCATCGTCATCACCACCATCGGCCTGACCCTGATGCCCGTGGCCGCACGCTGGGTGATGGGGGGCAACAGCGCATCGCCGGAGTTCGGCAGCGTGGCCAACATCGGCCTGGCAGGGCTGACCTTCGCCATCGTGCTGCTGCTGAGCAAGCTGGGCAGCGCGACCATTTCGCGGCTGTCGATCCTCCTGGCCATGGTCATCGGTACCCTGATTGCCTGGGCGCTGGGCATGACCGACTTCAGCAAGGTCGCCGAAGGCCCGATGTTCGCCTTCCCCACGCCGTTCCACTTCGGCATGCCGACCTTCCACATCGCCGCGATCCTGTCGATGTGCATCGTGATCATGGTGACCCTGGTGGAAACCTCGGCCGACATCCTCGCGGTGGGTGAGATCATCGACACCAAGGTCGACTCCAAGCGCCTGGGCAACGGCCTGCGTGCCGACATGGCGTCGAGCATCCTGGCGCCGATCTTCGGCTCCTTCACCCAGAGCGCCTTCGCCCAGAACGTCGGCCTGGTGGCCGTGACCGGGGTCAAGAGCCGCTATGTGGTGGCCACCGGTGGCGTGATCCTGGTGGTGCTCGGCCTGCTGCCGGTGATGGGCCGGGTGATTGCCGCGGTACCCACGCCGGTACTGGGCGGCGCAGGCATCGTGCTGTTCGGCACGGTGGCGGCCAGCGGTATCCGCACCCTGTCGAAGGTCAACTACAAGAACAACGTCAACCTGATCATCGTCGCCGCCTCGCTGGGCTTCGGCATGATCCCGATTGCCGCGCCGACCTTCTACCACCAGTTCCCAAGCTGGTTCGAGACCATCTTCCACTCCGGTATCAGCTCTTCGGCGATCATGGCCATCCTGCTGAACCTGATCTTCAACCACTTCACCACCGGCAACTCGGACCAGCAGTCGGTGTTCGCCGCCGCCTACGAGCGCACCATCCAGTACTCGGACATCTCGGAGCTGCGCGATGGCGACTACTTCAAGGATGGCAAGCTGTTCGATGCCGATGGCAACGAAGTGCCAGTCATGGAACTGGACGAGCATGGCAATGCGGCGCCCAAGCGAACGCCGGTCGCCGAGCATTGACCACTGACTGAGTGGTAACCGAGGGGAGCCGATGCGCATCGTCGGCTCCCCTTTTTGTTTGCCTGCACTGGCCAGTGTGGGAGCCGGCTTGCCGGCGATAGAGCCGCGAGTGAATTACTCGAACAAGGCGTCCAGGGCCTGTTCCAGGCGGGTCACGGCAATCACCTGCAACCCCGGCGGCGGCTCTTTCGGTGCATTGCCCTTGGGCACGATGGCGCGCTTGAAGCCATGCTTGGCCGCTTCCTTCAGGCGCTCCTGCCCGCTCGGCACCGGGCGCACCTCGCCAGACAGGCCGATTTCGCCGAACACCAGCAAGCCATGGGCCAACGGCCGGTTGCGCAAGCTGGACATCACCGCCGCCAGCAAGGCCAGGTCGGACGCGGTCTCCAGCACCTTCACCCCGCCCACCACGTTGAGAAACACGTCCTGGTCATGGGTGGGGATGCCGCCATGGCGGTGCAGCACCGCCAGCAGCATGGCCAGGCGGTTCTGGTCCAGGCCCAGGGTGACGCGCCGTGGGTTGGCCAGGTGGCTGTCATCGACCAGCGCCTGCACTTCCACCAGCATCGGCCGGGTGCCTTCCCAGGTGGCCATCACCACGCTGCCCGGCACTTCTTCCTGGGTACGGTTGAGAAAGATCGCCGAGGGGTTGGAGACTTCCTTGAGGCCGCGGTCGGTCATGCCGAACACACCCAGCTCGTTGACCGCCCCGAAGCGGTTCTTCACGGCGCGCAACAAACGCAGGCGGCCATCGGACTCGCCTTCGAAATACAGCACGGTGTCGACCATGTGCTCCAGCACTCGCGGGCCGGCCAGCGAGCCTTCCTTGGTGACGTGGCCAACCAGGAAGATCGCCGTGCCGCTCTGCTTGGCATAGCGCACCAGCAGCGCCGTGCTCTCGCGCACCTGGGCCACGCCACCGGGGGCCGACTGCAGTTGCTCGGTGAAGATGGTCTGGATCGAGTCGATGACCATGACCCGCGGCTTCTCCAGCCGCGCCGTGGCGATGATGGTTTCGATGCAGGTTTCGGTCATCACCTTGAGCTGGTCCTGGGGCAGGCCCAGGCGCCGCGAGCGCATGGCCACCTGCTGCTGCGATTCCTCGCCGGTGACGTACAGCGCCGGCATGCCCACGGCGATGTTGCACAAAGTCTGCAGCAGGATGGTCGACTTGCCGATACCCGGGTCGCCGCCAATCAGCACCACCGAGCCATCCACCAGGCCACCGCCGAGCACGCGGTCCAGCTCGGTGCTGCTGGTGGTGAAGCGCGGGATTTCCTCGACGCTGACCTCGGCCAGGGTCTTGATCTGCGCCTGCTGGCCGGTCCACCCGGCACGCCCGCTGGGCGCTGCGGCGCCGGCGCTTTCGATCATGGTTTCGACCAGGGTGTTCCAGGCCCCGCATTCGCCGCACTGGCCGGCCCATTTGGGGAAGGTCGCGCCGCATTCGGTGCAGCCGTACAAGCGCTTGGCCTTGGCCATGGGCAGGTTCTCCTGGAAAAAACCGCCATGATAGCCGACAGCGACGTGCCTCGAACGCCTCGAGGAGCGACAAAACTATTCGTTCTAAGCGCAGTCACTACCCCTGAACACCACGCATGAAGCGTTTTAGTGGCTTACACTGCGTTAACCTCACCATTTGCAACAAAGGAATCGAAAATGGGCATGATCAGTGAGTTCAAGGCCTTCGCGGTCAAGGGAAATGTCGTCGACATGGCGGTCGGTATCATTATCGGCGCGGCGTTCGGCAAGATTGTCTCCTCCTTCGTCGGTGACGTGGTCATGCCGCCACTGGGGCTGTTGATCGGTGGCGTGGACTTCAGTGACCTGGCCGTTACCCTCAAAGCCGCCGAAGGCGACGCACCGGCGGTGGTGCTGGCCTATGGCAAGTTCATCCAGACCATCATCGACTTCCTGATCGTGGCGTTCGCCATCTTCATGGGCGTCAAGGCGATCAACAAGCTCAAGCGCGAAGAAGCCGTGGCCCCGAGCGTGCCGCCGGCGCCGACCCCGCAGGAAACCCTGCTGACCGAGATTCGCGACCTGCTCAAGACGCAGAACCAGAACCGCCTGCCCTGACGTGAAAAGGGGCGCCTTGCGCGCCCCCTTCGCTTACCAGTAGTTTTCCACCGCCACCTGCCCTGGGCGCTTGCTCAGGCTCAGTTGCAGGTCGCGTGCCTTGAGCACCTTGCGTGTGTCGTCGATCATCTGCGGGTTACCGCACAGCATGATCCGCGAGTGCTCGGGCGACAGCTGCAACCCCGCCGCCTTCTCCAGCTCGCCGTTCTCGATCAGGGTGGTGATCCGCGCGTTCAGCGCACCCGGGTGCGGCTCGCGCGTGACCACCGGGATGAACTGCAGCTTGCCGGCAAACTCGGCCAGGTAGTCGCGCTGCTCCAGCCCGGCGATGTCGTCGACGTAGGCCAGCTCCTTCGCCTCGCGCACCGAATACACCAGCTTGATGTTGTCGAAGCGCTCCCAGGCCTCGAAGTCCTGCAGGATCGACATGAAGGGCGCAATGCCGGTACCGGTTGCCAGCAACCACAGGTCGCGGCCGCCGACGAAGCGGTCGAGGGTCAGGTAGCCGAATGCCTGGCGGTCGATGAACAACGTTTCACCCTCGCCCAGGCGGCTCAATTCACTGGTGAACTCCCCACCCGGCACGACGATGGAAAAGAAGTCCAGGTACTCGTCATGGGGCGCGCTGACCATCGAATAGGCGCGCCACACCACGCTGCCATCGGCCTTGGTCACCCCCAGCCGGGCAAATTGGCCGGCACGGAAACGGAACCCTGGATCGCGCGTGACCCGCAGGCTGAACAGGTTGGGCGTCAGCGGCTGGACATCGAGCAGGGTCTGGCGGGTGTACTTGTCGGCGCTGGCGGTCATGTGGGGCTCCAAGAAAGGCATGCGCCAAGTGTCTCGCAAAGCGGCCAGGATAAAAACCGTTGGAGTGTAGGGGCACCGAAAATCGCGGGCTGAAACGTTTGCACAAAAACCGTGAGCGCTATAACAAAAAAACCCTACACAACCGTCAGGCTTTTCCTACAATCTGACGGTGCTAACGGATTGGATCCGTACGGACCAAGGGAGTAACAGATGCTTCTCTGGAATCAAGAGCATCTCCAGCAACTGAGCAGCGAGAGTACGCCACAGCGAGTTTTCGACCTGGCAGTGCAGCTGGCACAGGACCTGGAGATGGAGTTTCTGGGCCTGAAACTTAGCCTGCAACTGGCGGCACAATCGCCCAAGGTCTTCCTGTACAGCAACTATCCGCCCGAGTGGATCGAACGCTACCAGCGTGACGACTTCTACAAGCAGGACCAGGCAGCCCTGCGCAGCCACAGCTCGACCATGCCCGTGCTGTGGAGCGACGACCTGTACCGTGAAGCGCCGCAGTATCGCGAGGAAGCCTGCGGGCACGGCCTGCGCCATGGCTGGACCCAGTCGCTGCACGACCTGCGCCACAACGAAAGCCAGATCAGCGTTGCCAGGCCGGTGGGCGAGGTGAGCATGGGCGAGCTTTATGACAAGGCCGGCAAGGTGCAGTGGTTGTGCCACACCTTGCACGCGATCATCTGCGAGTACCACCAGAACCAGCTTTGCCCGCCGACGCCGAAGATGTCCGAGCGCGAGCTGGAAGTGCTTAAGTGGTCTGCTGCGGGCAAGACCGCCGCCGACGTGGCCTGCATCCTGTCGTTGTCGCAAAGCACGGTGAACTTCCATATCCGCAGCGTCATCAGCAAGACCAATGCCTCCAACAAGGCAGGGGCGATCGCCATCGCCGCCATGCGCGGGCTGATCTGACAGCCATTTCTGCGACCTTGCGCAAAGCTCTGTAGAATCGCGTACCCAAACCCGTGGCGATCCGCCGACGGGCAGATCCGTACCCGAGCCAGACGCCATGCCCCTGTTGACCACCCCCTACGCCGAACTCGACCTGATCCGCCAGCCGGATCAGGCCAACGACCCCCTGCAGGCCTTCGATGCCGCCGACGAGTACTTGCTCGAGCAACTGCACGGGCAAGCACCGGGGGCCGATTGCCGGGTGCTGGTGCTCAACGACAGCTTCGGCGCCCTGGCCGCCAGCCTCGAAGGCCACGTACAGGTGGTCAGCAGCGGCGACTCGCACCTGGCGCGCATGGCCCTGGAGAAAAACCTCGCCCGTAACGCCAAGGCCTTCGACAGCGTGCCGTTCGTGCCGGCCAGCGAACACTGGCAAGGCCCGTTCGACCGGGTGTTGCTGCGCGTACCCAAGACCCTGGCCCTGCTCGAAGAGCAGTTGATCCGCCTGCAGGGCCACCTGGCCCCCGGTGCCCAGGTGATCGCCGGCGCGATGATCAAGCACTTGCCGCGCGCCGCGGGCGACTTGCTGGAGCAGTACATCGGCCCGGTCCAGGCTTCGCTGGCGCAGAAGAAGGCGCGCCTGCTGACCGCCACCCTGGCCGAGCGCCCGGCTGCCGTGTCGCCCTACCCCAGCCGCTACCGCCTGGATTCGCCAGCACTCGAGCTGCTCAACCATGCCAACGTGTTCTGCCGCGATGGCCTGGACATCGGCACCCGCGCCTTTCTTCCGCACCTGCCGAGCGGCCTGGGCAACGCTCGCGTCGCCGACCTGGGCTGCGGCAACGGCGTGCTGGCCATCGCCAGTGCCCTGGCCAACCCCGAGGCGCACTACACCTTGGTGGACGAATCGTACATGGCCGTGCAATCGGCCCGGGAAAACTGGCAGGCGGCCTTGGGTGATCGGGAAGCGACGGTGATGGCGGGTGACGGCCTGGCTGGGGTGGAAAAACAGTCGCTGGACGTGGTGCTGTGCAACCCGCCGTTCCACCAGCAGCAGGTGGTCGGCGACTTTCTCGCCTGGCGCATGTTCCAGCAGGCGCGCGAGGCGCTGGTGGTGGGGGGAGCGTTGTATATCGTCGGCAACCGGCACCTGGGCTATCACAGCAAGCTGGCGCGGTTGTTCCGGGGGGTGGAGCAGGTGGCGGCGACGCCGAAGTTCGTGATTCTCAAGGCCCGCAAGTAGGTTTCAAGGGCCCTATCGCCGGCAAGCCGGCTCCCACAGGTACTCCACAGAGTTCAAGCCTTGTGGGGTACCTGTGGGAGCCGGCTTGCCGGCGATTGGGGCGCAAAGCGCCCCCTACCCTATCAATGGGTGGTCAGCCCGGCGGCGCCCATGAACAGGCGCATCACATACGCCGCCACCCCAAGCGCTGCCACGCTCATCGCCCAGATCAGCAGCAACCAGCCCAGCCGCTGCCACAAGGGTTTCTTCTCTTCCAGGCCATGCTTGCCAGTCATCATGCGCCCTCCTAGTGATAGCCGTCTTCGTGGGTGACCTTGCCGCGGAACACGTAGTAGCTCCAGAAGGTATACCCAAGGATGAACGGCAGGATGAACAACGTGCCCACCAGCATGAAACCTTGGCTCTGCGGCGGAGCGGCAGCGTCCCAGATCGAGATCGATGGCGGGATGATGTTTGGCCACAGGCTGATGCCCAGGCCACTGTAGCCAAGGAAGATCAGCACCAGGGTCAACAGGAACGGCGTGTAGTGGGCATTGCGTGCCACCGCCTTGAGCAGGCCGTAGAAGGTCACCAGCACCAGGATCGGCACCGGCATGAACCAGATCAGGTTGGGCATGCTGAACCAGCGGTCGGCGATTTGTGGGTAGGCGATCGGCGTCCACAGGCTGACGATGCCGATCACCACCAGCAGCACCAGCGCCAGCGGCTTGGCCAGGTCATGCATCTGCTGCTGCAGCGGCCCTTCGGTCTTCATGATCAGCCAGGTGCAGCCCAGCAGGGTGTAGGCCACGATCAGCCCCAGGCCGCTGAACAGGCTGAACGGGGTCAGCCAGTCGAGCGTGCCGCCGGCGAAGTGGCGGTCCACCACCTTGAAGCCCTCGATGAACGCGCCCAGCGCAACGCCCTGGAAGAAAGTCGCCACCAGCGAGCCCCAGATGAACGCCTTGTTCCAGATATGCCGCTTGTGCGCCTTGGCCTTGAAGCGGAACTCGAATGCCACGCCGCGGAAGATCAGGCCGATCAGCATCAGGATCAACGGCAGGTAGAGCGCTTCGAGCACCACCGAGTAGGCCATCGGGAAGGCGCCGAACAGGCCGGCACCGCCGAGGATCAGCCAGGTTTCGTTGCCGTCCCACACGGGGGCGACGGTGTTCATCATCACATCACGGTCCTGCTCGCCCTTGACGAAGGGGAAGAGCATGCCGATGCCTAAGTCGAAACCATCCATCACCACGTACATCATGACGCCGAAGATGATGATCACGGCCCAGATCAGCGGAAGGTCGATACCCATGGCTCAGTTCTCCTTGCTCAGGCTGGGGGCTTTGGCGTCGTGGCCATCATCGGCGGCGGACAGCGGCCGTGCCGGTGTGCGTTTCTGGCCGGGGCCGCCTGGGGTGTGCTCGTCGCCCTCGCCGGTTTTCGGCCCTTTGCGCACCAGGCGCATCATGTAGCCAAGGCCCGTGCCGAACAGCGCGAAGTAGACCACCACGAACGCCACCAGGGTGAAGCCGAGCTGGGTATAGCTATGGTTGGAAACCCCCTCCGAGGTGCGCATCAGGCCGTACACCACCCAAGGCTGGCGGCCGATTTCAGTGGTGAACCAGCCTGCCAGGATGGCAATCAGCCCGGACGGGCCCATCCACAGCGTCAGGTACAGGAACGGACGCGAGCTGTACAAGGTGCCGCGTTTGCGCAGCCACAGGCTCCACAGGCCGACCAGGATCATCAGCATGCCCAGCCCGACCATGACCCGGAACGACCAGAACACGATGGTCGAGTTGGGCCGGTCCTCGGGGGCGAATTCCTTCATCGCCGGCACCTGCTTGTCCAGGCTGTGGGTGAGGATCAGGCTGCCAAGCGCCGGGATCTCGAGCTTGAAGTGCGTGGTCTCGGCCTTCATGTCCGGGATGCCGAAGAGAATCAGCGGGGTCGGCTCGCCCGGCACGTTTTCCCAGTGGCCTTCGATCGCGGCAATCTTCACCGGCTGGTGCTTGAGGGTGTTCAGGCCATGGAAGTCGCCGATCACGGCCTGCACCGGAGCGACGATCAAGGCCATCCACATGGCCATCGACAGCATCTTGCGAATCGCCGGGTTGTCACGCCCGCGCAGCAGGTGCCAGGCCGCCGAGGCACCGACGAAGAACGCCGTGGCGACGAACGCGGCCGTGGCCATGTGCATCAGGCGGTAGGGGAACGAGGGGTTGAAGATCACTGCCAGCCAGTCCACCGGCACCACGCGGCCATCGATGATTTCGTGGCCTTGCGGCGTCTGCATCCAGCTGTTGGAGGCCAGGATCCAGAAGGTCGACACCAGCGTGCCCACCGCCACCATCACCGTGGCGAAGAAGTGCAGGCCGCGGCCCACTCGGTTCCAGCCGAACAGCATGACGCCGAGGAAGCCGGCTTCGAGGAAGAAGGCAGTCAGTACTTCATACGTGAGCAACGGCCCGGTGACGGCGCCGGCGAAGTCGGAGAACCGGCTCCAGTTGGTGCCGAACTGGTAGGCCATGACCAGGCCGGAGACCACGCCCATGCCGAAGTTGACGGCGAAGATCTTCGACCAGAAGTGGTAGAGGTCACGGTAGACCTGGTTGTGGCTCCTCAGCCACAGGCCTTCGAGGACCGCCAGGTAGCTCGCCAGGCCAATGGTGATGGCCGGGAACAGGATGTGAAAGGACACGGTAAATGCAAACTGGATTCGGGCGAGATCTAGGGCCTCTAAACCGAACATAGTGCTTCCTCTTCAGATAATCCGGCGTTCGGGCTCGTGGCCCTGGCGCCTACTGCCCCCACGGTTATCGAGTGCGGCGCGTTGGAATTGTTCTGTGCAATCGCAGGGAATCGGGCCCAAAGGCCAATCGTTGAAACTGGAACGATTGATCCAGATCAACGAATGCTAGGAAGCATAGTCCCGAATGGCCCGCCGGGGCGTGTGGTTGATTGCCGCGTGACCGGTTGCCCCACCCCCTGTTGCCGCGCCTGAAAAAGTGCCGACCCCGGCAAACAGTAACGGTTTGTTACAAACAGATGATACGCTGCCGGCCCCTCTACTGCGCCGAGGCCACAGGTTTCCGATGTCCGATTCCACACCGCAGTTGTTGCGCCAGCACCGCCCGTTCATGGCCTTCTGGCTGGCCCGCGTGTTCACCGCCAGCGGCTTTCAGATGCTCACCGTGGCCATCGGCTGGCACCTCTACCAACTGACCGGCAATGTGCTCGACCTGGGCCTGGTGGGCCTGGTGGAATTTGCCCCGCGGGTGCTGTTCATGCTGCACACCGGGCATGTCGCCGACCGCTATGACCGGCGCAAGGTGGCCGCGCTGTGCCAGACCCTGCAGGGGCTGATCGCCCTGGTGCTGGCGCTGGGCAGCGCCACCGACAACGTCAGCCGCGAGCTGATCTTCGCCCTGGCCTTCCTGCTCGGCGCCGCCCGCTCGTTCGAGATGCCGGCGACCCAGGCGCTGCTGCCCAACGTGGTGCCGCCGGGGCTGTTCCCGCGGGCGGTCGCGGCATCGGCGTCGGCGACCCAGGCGGCGACCATCGTCGCCCCGGCGGTGGGCGGCTTCCTGTATGCCTTCGGCAGCATTTGGGTATACGGCCCTACAGTTGCCCTGTACGCCATCGCCTGCGCGCTGATGCTGGGCCTCGACTCGCGCCAGCAGGTGCCCCAGCGTGGCCGCGCCAGCCTGGAATCGCTGCTGGCCGGCATCCGCTTCATCCGCAGCCGGCCGGACATCCTCGGGGCGATTTCCCTCGACCTGTTCGCCGTGCTGCTGGGCGGCGCCACCGCGCTGCTGCCGGTGTTCGCCAAGGACATTTTGCTCACCGGGCCCTGGGGCCTGGGGCTGCTGCGCTCGGCGCCGGCGGTGGGGGCGTTGCTGATGTCGTTGTGGCTGGCGCGCTTCCCGGTCGAGCGCAAGGTCGGGCGCACCATGTTCACCGCCGTGGGGGTGTTTGGCGTGGCGACCATCGCCTTCGGCCTGTCGACCTCGTTCTGGTTCTCGCTGGCGGTGCTGGTGGTGCTGGGCGCGGCAGACATGATCAGCATGGTGATTCGCGGCGCCTTCGTGCAATTGGAGACGCCCGATGAGATGCGCGGGCGGGTGAGCGCGGTGAATGGGTTGTTCATCGGTGCCTCGAACCAGCTCGGCGAGTTCGAATCCGGGGTCACGGCGCACTGGTTTGGAACAGTGCCGGCGGTGGTGCTGGGGGGCGTGGGCACCTTGGTGGTGACCGGGGTGTGGATAAGACTGTTCCCGGGCCTGGCCAGGCGCGACCGCCTGCACAATGGTTGATGGCCCTGACGCCTGCATGCACCGCACAGGGCTTGCCGGCGATAGGGCCCAACGGCCATAGGCCCCTGCCATCCATGCTGGTATGATGCGCGGCTTTTTTCCTCCCCACACAAAACCACGGCAACCGGTACGGTCTGTGCTTTGCTGATGGGGTCGATACATTCACGGCGCCGGGGGCGCCTTGGGGAGCGGGCATGCTGGAAAGGCTGTTTCAACTAAGAGCACACAACACCAACGTGCGCACCGAGATACTCGCGGGCGTCACCACCTTCCTGGCCATGGCCTACATCCTGTTCGTCAACCCGAGCATCCTCGGCGAGACCGGCATGGACAAGGGCGCGATCTTCGTCGCTACCTGCCTGGCCGCGGCCATCGGTTCGACCACCATGGGCCTGATCGCCAACTACCCGATCGCCCTGGCGCCGGGCATGGGCCTGAACGCCTTCTTCACCTACACGGTGGTGCTGCACATGGGCCACACCTGGCAGGTGGCGCTGGGCGCGGTGTTCCTGTCGGCGGTGATGTTCTTCCTGCTGTCGATCTTCCGTATCCGCGAATGGATCGTGAACAGCATTCCGCTGCCCTTGCGCTCGGCCATCGCCGCGGGCATCGGCCTGTTCCTGGCGTTCATCGCCCTGCATAACGCCGGCATCGTCGTCGATAACCCGGCTACCCTGGTGGGCCTGGGCGACCTCAAGCAGCCGGCGCCGATCCTCGCCACCCTGGGCTTCTTCCTGATCGTCGGCCTGGAAGCGCTGAAAGTGCGTGGTGCGGTGCTGATCGGCATCCTCGCGGTCACCGTCGCCTCCATCGCGATGGGCGTGACGCCATTTGGCGGGATCGTCTCCATGCCGCCGTCGCTGGCGCCGACCTTCCTCCAGCTGGACATCGCAGGTGCTCTGGACGTGGGCCTGGTCAGCGTGATCTTCGCCTTCCTGTTCGTCGACCTGTTCGACAACTCCGGCACCCTGATCGGCGTGGCCAAGCGCGCTGGCCTGATGGGCAAGGACGGCCACATGCCGAAGATGGGCCGTGCCCTGATCGCCGACAGCACCGCGGCCATGGCAGGTTCGCTGCTGGGCACCTCGACCACCACCAGCTACATCGAATCGGCCGCAGGCGTGAGCGCCGGTGGCCGTACCGGCCTGACCGCCATCGTGGTCGCCGTGCTGTTCCTGCTGGCGCTGTTCTTCGCCCCGCTGGCCGGTAGCGTGCCGGCCTTCGCCACCGCACCGGCGCTGCTGTTCGTCGCCGTGCTGATGGCCTCGGGCCTGGCCGAAATCAACTGGGACGACGTCACCGAGGCCGCACCGGTGGTGGTCACCGCCCTGGCCATGCCGCTGACCTACTCGATCGCCAACGGCATCGCCTTCGGCTTCATTGCCTGGACTGCCGTCAAGCTGATCTCCGGCCGCCACCGCGACCTGAACCCGGCGCTGGTGATCCTCTCCATCCTGTTCGTGATCAAGCTGGGCTGGTTCAACGCATGAGTGCTGTCTTCGACCCAAGCGCCTACGACGCGCAGCTTCAGGCCAAGGTCGCGCGCCTGCGCGATCTGCTGGCCCCCTTCGGCGCGCCGGAGCCGGCGGTTTTCGACTCGCCGCGCGAGCACTATCGCCTGCGCGCCGAGTTCCGCCTGTGGCGTGAAGACGGCCAGCGCCACTACGCGATGTTCGCCCCGGGCGACAAGCACAAGGCCATCCTGATCGATGAATTCCCCATCGCCAGCGAGCACATCAACCAGCTGATGCCGCGCCTGAAGGCGGCCTGGCAGGCCAGCGAGGCCCTGAGCAATCGGCTGTTCCAGGTGGAGTTCCTCACCACCCTGGCCGGCGATGCGATGGTCACCCTGTGCTACCACCGCCCGCTGGACGAGGCCTGGGAAGTGGCTGCGCGCGAGTTGGCAGAAACGCTGGGCGTGAGCCTGATCGGCCGCTCCAAGGGCAAGCGTCTGGTCATCGGCCGCGATTACGCGGTGGAGAAGCTCGACGTCGCAGGCCGTGTGTTCAGCTACCGCCAACCGGAAGGCGCGTTCACCCAGCCCAACGGCGCGGTCAACCAGAAGATGCTGAGCTGGGCATTCGAGGCCATTGGCGAGCGCGACGACGACCTGCTGGAGCTGTACTGCGGCAACGGCAACTTCACCCTGCCGCTGGCCACCCGCGTGCGCCAGGTGCTGGCCACCGAAATCAGCAAGACCTCGGTCAATGCCGCGCTGAGCAACCTCGACGAGAACGCGGTGGCCAACGTGCGCCTGGTGCGCCTGTCGGCCGAAGAGCTGACCCAGGCCCTGAACGAGGTGCGCCCGTTCCGCCGGCTGGAAGGCATCGACCTGAAAAGCTACGACTTCGGCACCGTGTTCGTCGACCCGCCGCGCGCCGGCATGGACCCGGACACCTGCGAACTGACCCGGCGTTTCGAGCGCATCCTGTATATCTCGTGCAACCCCGAGACCCTGGCGCAGAACATCGCCCAGCTGCAAGATACCCACCGTATCGAACGCTGTGCGCTGTTCGACCAGTTCCCCTACACCCACCACATGGAAAGCGGGGTGCTGCTGGTTCGGCGCTGATCCGCGATGCCGTGGGGCCTGCCCGGCCCCACGGCACGCCGCCAGGAGAGTGGATGGACCAGTTCAGTGCCATGCAGACCTTCCGCCGGGTCGTCGACCTCGGCAGCTTCAGCGCCGCCGCCAGCCAGGCGGGCGTCTCCCACACCGTGCTGTCGCGCCAGGTAAAGCAGCTGGAACGCCAGCTCGGCACGCAATTGCTCACCCGCACCACCCGCCGCCTGCACCTGACCGAGGCCGGCGCGCTGTTCTATCGCCACTGCGTGCAGATCCTCGAGCAGATGCAGGCCATGGCCCTGGAGCTTTCCGAACACCAGCAACAGCCCAGCGGCACGCTGCGCCTGGGCGTGGCCACGGCGTTCGGCGAGCTGGAGCTGGGGCGCTGGTTGCCGGATTTCGTCGAGCGCCACCCGCTGCTGCAGATCGAACTGCACTGCAGCGATCGCTTCATCGACCTGCTGGAGGAGCAGATCGATGTGTGCCTGCGGGTCACCGACCACTTGCCCGACTCCAGCCTGGTGGCACGCCGCCTGGCGAGCAGCGAGGTGATGCTGGTGGCCGCCCCGGGCTACCTGGAACGCCACGGCGCGCCGGGCAACCCCGACGCGCTGGCCAGCCATGCCCTGCTCGGCTACAGCCAGCTGCTGCACCCGCAGCGCCTGCAACTCACCAGCGCCGGTGGCGAACAGCGCGACATCCACATGCCACGGCGCCTGAGCGCCAACTCACCGATGGCCCTGCGCGCCGCTGCCATCGGCGGCCTGGGCATTGCCAGCTTCGATCGCTTCATCGTCCACGATGCCCTGCAGGACGGGCGCCTGGTGCCGGTGCTGGAGCACTGGAAGCTGCCAGCGCGCAGCCTTTACGCGGTTTATCCACAGAGCCGCTACCTGGCGCCCAAGGTGCGGGCGTTGCTGGACTATGTGCAGGTTTACTACGCGCAAGCGAGGTGGTGATTTGTGCGATATGTGCACAGGTCATGGCTGAGTTGGCAGGTATTTGTGCGCGGCTTGTTTGATTAGCCTTCGTTGCACTTTCACTCAACGAAGGAGTTTCACCATGAAAACAGTCATCGCGGGTTTGCTGCTCACCACCCTGGCCGTCGGCGCCCATGCGGCGGAAAAGACCATTTCGGTGACCGACAGCGCGGCCTTGAAATGGCAGGACGTGCCCAATACCAAAGGGGCTGTCAGCTATGCCAACGTCGAGGGCGATATCTTCGGCAAGGGGCCTTACTCAGCGTATGTGAAGTTCAGGAAGGGGACTGATAATGGCCTGCACCAGCACAGCCAGACGTTGCCGACGGTGGTGCTGAGCGGGACTTTTTATGCGGTGATCGATGGCAAGCGCACCGAGTATCCGGCGGGGTCTTACTACAAGTTGCCGGCAGACTTGGTGCATGAGAGTGGTTGTACTGCTGCGGCGGATTGCCTGTTGTTTCAGTATCAGGCCGACGCGTTCGACTTGAAGCCGGTGAAAGGCTGAAATCCTGGGGCTGCTTTGCAGCCCTTTCGCGACACAAGGCCGCTCCTACAGGCGCCGCGCTCATCTGTAGGAGCGGCCTTGTGTCGCGAAAGGGCCGCAAAGCGGCCCCACCCCCATCAGAAGTCGAAGAACACCGTCTCCCCTTCCCCCTGAATCCGGATATCGAACCGATACGCCGTTTTCCCATCCACTTCACAGCGCTTGGCAATCAATGTCTCACGCCGCTGCGGCTGCTCGATCAGGTTGAGCACCGGGCACTTTGCGTTGGCCTCGGCCTCGTCATCGAAATACAACCGCGTATGCAGGTGAATGTTGATGCCGCGGGCAAACAGGCTGAGGTTGATGTGCGGCGCCATCGGCACGCCCGCCGCATTGTTCACCACACCTGGCTTGACCGTGTGCACGGTCCATTCGCCGGCATCGAAGGTAGTGGCGGTGCGGCCAAAACTGTTGAAGGGGTTTTCCAGGTGGTAGGCATCCTGGTACTGGCCATCGGCATCGGCCTGCCAGATTTCCAGGAACGAATCACGCACCAGGTGGCCATTGCCGTCATACACCTGGCCGATCAAAAGGATGTGCTCGCCCGCGGCATCCGGCTTGGCCAGGCGGTTCCAGATTTCCTGGTCGCGGGTCGGGTTGCCGGCCGCTTCCAAAGCCAGGCCGATGTGCACATAGGGGCCGGCGGTCTGCGAGGGGGTTTCCGGCAGCAGTTCGATTGGCATGGCGGGGTCCTCAGCAGTTTTCGAAGTGGGTCTTGCGCTGGCCGCGCAGCACGATGTCGAAGCGGTAGGCCAGGCAGTCCATGGGGTTGGCATGGCTCATGTCGAGCTTGGCGATCAGTTGCTGCACCGCGTCGGGGTTGGCGATCGACTTGACGATCGGGCACATCGGGATCAGCGGGTCGCCCTCGAAATACAGCTGGGTGATCAGCTTGGTGGCGATCGACGGGCCGCTGATGGCGAAGTGGATATGCGCCGGGCGCCAGTCGTTCGGGCCGTTGCGCCATGGGTACGGGCCGGGCTTGATGGTGCGGAAGCTGTAGTAGCCGTCGCGGTCGGTCAGGCAACGGCCGACGCCGCCGAAGTTCGGGTCCAGCGGCGCCAGGTAGCGGTCGTTCTTGTGCCGGTAGCGGCCACCGGCGTTGGCCTGCCACATCTCCACCAGGGTGTTGGCCACCGGCTTGCCGTACTGGTCGACGACCCGGCCGGCGACGATGATGCGCTCACCGATCGGCAGGCCACCGTTGTTGAAGTTCAGCAGCAGGTCATGGTCATGGGCGCCGAAGCCCAGGTGGGAAAAGTCGGGGCCTGTGGTTTCGCTGATCGACTGGGGAATGCTGACCAGCGCCTGGCGCGGCGAGCGGGCGATGGATGTCTTGTAGTCGGGCGTCAGGGCCTTGGGGTGCCAGTTGCGATCACGGATCACGAAGCGGCTGGTGTCCTGGGCGGGCATGCCGGGTTCCTCTCTTGGAATTATGGATATTTCCCATCGGGGCTTCTTCGAAGCCCAATCGCTGGCAGGCCAGCTCCCACAGGGACTTGCAGTTTCAGATAGGTTGCGGGGGATGAACATTGAATTCAGGCATCAGAGGCATAACCAAATGGTTATGAATTAGTGCCTTTGGCCGCAGTGAACTAATCTATTGCTTTGTGTTTCACGCTCTGGAGAGCCCTTATGGAATGGCGAAAAGGCCGACGCAGCGACAACGTGGTCGATGCCCGCGGCGAAGGTGGCGGCGGCGGTGGCATGCGCTTTGGCGGCGGCAAGGGGCTCGGGCTTGGGGCGATCCTGCTGATCGTCGGCATCGGCTGGCTCACCGGCCAAGACCCGCTGCAGATCCTCGGCCAGCTCACCGGCCAGATGGAGCAGCAACAGCCCGCTCCCAGTGGCGCCAGCAACCAGGCGCCCGCGGCCAATGACGAACAGGCGCAGTTCGTCGCCTCGATCCTGGGCGACACCGAAGACACCTGGAAGGCCCTGTTCTCCCAGGCCGGCAAGCAGTACCGCGACCCCAAGCTGGTGCTGTTCAGCGGCCAGGTGAATTCCGCCTGCGGTTTCGCCTCGGCGGCCGTGGGGCCGTTCTACTGCCCGGCGGACCAACGGGTGTACCTGGACATGTCGTTCTTCCGCGAAATGGAAACCCGCTTCGCCGCCGCCGGCGATTTCGCCCAGGCCTATGTGATCGCCCACGAGATCGGCCACCACGTGCAGACCTTGCTCGGCGTTTCGGCCAAAGTCGACGCCGCACGGCGCAACGGCCAGCGCATGGAAGGCGACAACGGCCTGCTGGTGCGCCAGGAGTTGCAGGCCGACTGCCTGGCCGGGGTGTGGGCCTACCAGGCGCAAAAGCGTTTGAACTGGCTGGAGCCAGGTGACGTGGAGGAAGCGCTCAATGCCGCCAATGCCATTGGTGACGACCGCCTGCAGCAACAGGGCCAGGGGCGTGTGGTGCCAGACTCGTTCACCCATGGTACGTCGGCCCAGCGGGTGCGCTGGTTCAAGGCCGGGTTCGCCCAGGGTGAGGTGAACAGCTGCGATACCTTCAGCGCGCGCAGCCTTTGACATTACGTGGGGCCGCCGGGCGGCCCATTCGCGGGCAAGCTCGCTCCCACATAGAGTTACATTTCTGCTGAAAAAGCGTTTCAGCTTCCCCTTCCCTTGCCGATAACCCCTGCACGATTGAGCGGGCATCCAGAACAACAACGCCTCGCGATCGACGATCAAGTGAGCGAAAATTTTCTGGAGAGCGTGCATATGAACAGGTGGTTCGCCAACATCAGCGTCAACCTCAAACTCGGCCTGGGCTTCGGCCTGGTGCTGGTCCTTACCGGCCTGCTGGCCCTGACCGGCTGGACCAGCCTGGGCAGCCTCATCGACCGCAGCAACTGGATGGGCGATATCGCCCAGCTCAACAAGGACCTGACCGACCTGCGCATTGCGCGCCTGCAGTACATGATCGCCAACGGCGACGACGCCGCAGCCGCCAACACCCAGGCCAAGCTCGATGCCTTCAGCAAGCAGCAGGCCTACCTGGCCAGCACCTTCAAGAGCCCGGAGAACGTCAAGCTGCTCAACGAACTGGGGCAGACCATCAGCGAGTACAAGGTCTCGCTGAACAAGATGCGTGCCGGCTACGACAACACCCAGGCCGCCCGCGACGCCATGAACCTGTCCGCCGGCAAGGCCGACGAGGCCATGGACAGCCTGGCCCAGGACGTCATGTCGCGCCCTGAAGCCGACGGCGTGCGCCTGGCCCAATACCAGCTGATCAGCAAGGCGCGCCAACAACTGCTGCAAGTGCGTATCGACGTGCGCGGCTACATTGCCGACAACACCGCGGCCAACGAACAAGCCGCACTGCGCCAGCTCGATGCGGCGCTGTCGGAAACCGCCGAGCTCAAGCGCCAGCTGCCTGCCGAAGCCACCCGCGTGCAGCAGTTCGAGCAATCGGTGCAGGCCTACCGCGATGCCGTGCGCCAGTTCCGTGATGCCGTTGCCGCGATCACCACGGCGCGCGCCGAAATGACCGTGCAGGGCGCCGATATCGTCAAGCGCAGCGACGCGCTGTACAAGATCCAGCTCGAGCGCCGCGACGCCGAAAGCGCCCAGGCCCGCAGCCTGCAGGCCATCGCCACGCTGCTGGCACTGCTCGCCGGCGTGCTGGCCGCGGTGCTCATCACCCGCCAGATCACCCGCCCGCTGCAAGAGACCCTGCACGCCGTGGAGCGCATCGCCGGCGGCGACCTCACCCACGACCTGCGCGTCACCCGCCGCGACGAAATCGGCGTGCTGCAGCAAGGCATCGCGCGCATGGGCACCACCCTGCGCGACCTGATCAGCGGCATCCGCGATGGCGTCACGCAGATCGCCAGCGCCGCCGAAGAGCTGTCGGCGGTGACCGAGCAGACCAGCGCCGGCGCCAACAGCCAGAAGGTCGAAACCGACCAGGTCGCCACTGCCATGCACGAAATGGCCGCGACCGTTCAGGAAGTGGCGCGCAACGCCGAGCAGGCTTCGCACGCCGCCACCGGCGCCGACGACGAAGCGCGGGCGGGCGATCGTGTGGTCGCTGAAGCGATCAGCCAGATCGAGCGCCTGGCCGAAGAAGTGCACCGCTCCACCGAAGCGATGAACCTGCTGCAACAGGAAAGCCAGAAGATCGGCAGCGTCATGGACGTGATCAAGTCGGTGGCCGAACAGACCAACCTGCTGGCGCTCAACGCCGCCATCGAAGCGGCTCGCGCCGGCGAGGCGGGCCGTGGTTTTGCCGTGGTTGCCGATGAAGTGCGCGGCCTGGCCCAGCGCACCCAGAAATCCACTGAAGAGATCGAGGAGCTGGTCGCCGGCCTGCAGCACGGCACCCAGCAAGTGGCCAATGCCATGCACGGCAGCCGCACCCTGACCGACAGCAGTGTGGAGCTGGCGCGCAAGGCCGGGGCTTCGTTGGAGAACATCACCGGCACGGTGTCGAGCATCCAGTCGATGAACCAGCAGATTGCCGCGGCGGCCGAGCAGCAGAGTGCGGTGGCGGAAGAGATCAGCCGCAGCATCCTCAATGTGCGGGATGTGTCGGAGCAGACCGCGGCGGCCAGTGACGAGACGGCGAAGTCCAGCGTGGAGCTGGCTCGCCTGGGTGGGCAGTTGCAGATGCTGGTGAGCCAGTTCCGCGTCTGAGGTTGGGGTTTTGGGGCCGCTTTGCGGCCCTTTCGCGACACAAGGCCGCTCCTACAGGTCCGCGCATGGCTGTAGGAGCGGCCTTGTGTCGCGAAAGGAGGGCAAAGCCCTCCCAGATTACTTGACGATCATCCCCACCCCACGCCCACGCGGGTCGGAAGCGGTCTCCAACTGCGCCCCATTGACCCGGATCGCCTGGATATCGCCCATCTCCCAGCCCTGGTCCTCCAGCACATAGCCCATCTTCTTCAGCTCATCGGCCACCGGCCCGGTCAACGGCGCATAGCTGTCGAAGTAGATGGTGTCCTTGGGCAGCAGCTGATGGTGCACGCGCTGCGCCGCCACCGCCTTGTCCAGCGGCATGCCGTAGTCGTACAGGTTGTTCATCACCTGGAAGATCGAAGTGAAGATCCGCGAGCCACCCGGCGTGCCGATCACCAGCTCGACCTTGCCATCGCGGGTCATCAGGCTCGGGCTCATCGACGACAGCATGCGCTTGCCCGGCTCGATGGCATTGGCATCACCGCCGACCACGCCAAAGGCGTTGGCCGCACCTGGCTTGGCGCTGAAGTCGTCCATCTCGTCGTTGAGCAGGAAGCCCGCGCCCTTCACTACCACGCCGCTGCCGTAGTCGAGGTTGAGGGTGTAGGTGTTGCTGACGGCGTTGCCCTGCTTGTCGACGATCGAGAAGTGCGTGGTCTGGTGCGGCTCCAGGCCCGGCTTCACATCATCGGTTGCGGAAATGGCCTTGGGGTTGACCTGGGCGGCGCGCTTGGCCAGGTAGTCCTTGGCGACCAGCTGGTCGACCGGCACCTTGGTGAAGGCCGGGTCGCCCAGGTAGTCGGCGCGGTCGGCGAACACCCGTTTCTCGATCTCGGCCAGCAGGTGGATGTACTGCGCCGAGTTGTGCGCCACGCCCTTGAAGTCCGCCGCGCGGTCTTCCTTGATGCCCAGCAGCTGGGCCAGGGCGACGCCGCCGGAACTCGGCGGTGGCGCCGTGTACACCACGTTGCCGCGCCAGCTCAGGGCCATCGGCTCGCGCCACACTGCCTTGTAGTCCTTGAGGTCTTCCTTGGTGATCAGGCCCTTGTCGGCCTGCATCTGCGCCACCAGCAGGTCGGCGGTCTTGCCCTGGTAGAACTCGCTGACGCCCTTGTCGGCGATGCGTTCGAGGGTCTGGGCCATTTCCGGCTGCTTGAACAGCTCGCCCACCTTCATGTTGCCGAAGTAGTCGTTGAAGTTGGTGGCGGTCTTGAACAGGCCCTGGGCGTCGTTGCGGTACTGGTACTGTTTTTCGGCGATCTTGAAGCCGTTTTTCGCATAGCCGATGGCTGGGGTCAGCAGCTCGCTCCAGGGCAGCTTGCCGAACTTCTGGTGCGCTTCCCACAGGCCCATCACCGTGCCCGGCACGCCGGCGGCACGCACGCCGACCAGGCTGAGGTTCTCGATGACCTCGCCTTTTTCGTCCAGGTACATGTTGCGGCTGGCAGCCTTGGGCGCCACTTCGCGGTAGTCGAGGAAGTACGGTTTGCCGTCGACGAACAGGGTCATGAAGCCACCGCCGCCGATATTGCCGGCCTCCGGGTAGGTCACGGCCAGGGTGAAGGCGGTGGCCACCGCGGCGTCCACCGCGTTGCCGCCCTTCTTCAGGATATCGGCGGCTACCTGTGCGCCATATTGATCGGGCGCGGCCACCGCGCCACCTTCCAAGGTCACCGCATAGGCCGAAGAACAGCTCAGGATCGCGGCCCCGAGCGCCAGGGACTGGAACAGGACAATACGCATGACACTTCCTTGGTGTTGTTTTTGTTGATCAGTCAGTAAGGCCGAAGCCGGCCGACTGTGCAATCACACGTAGGAAATTTCGCCGCCCTTGGGCAGGATCTGTCGCGTTCAGGCAACTCAGCAGGCGTACATGGCCAGCTTGCGCTGGATGAAATCGAGGAAGCACTGGATGCGCAGGGCCAGTTGCGTGTTGCGGTAGTACACGGCGTGGATCGGCTGGCGGTAGCCGTTGTTGGCATCCTCGAGCAGCACCTGCAGGCGCCCGGCGCGGATGTCTTCGTGGGTCATGAAGTGCGACAGGCTGACGATGCCCTCACCGGCCAGCGCCAGCTGGCGCAGGGTTTCGCCGCTGGAGGCCAGCAGCGCCGGGCGGATCGGCCAGCGGTCGCCCTGGGCATGGCGCAGTGGCCAGTGGTTGAGCGATTCGGGCTGGCTGAAGCCGAGCAGGCAGTGCTGGCTGAGGTCTTCGACACGCGCGGGCGTGCCGTGCTGCTCCAGGTAGGCCGGGCTGGCCAGCACCTGCACCGGGCTGCAGCCCAGCGCGCGGGCATGCAGGCTGGAGTCGGCCAGCTCGCCGATGCGGATGGCCACGTCGGTGCTCTGCTCCAGCAGGTCGATGATCAGGTCGTCGGTGTTCAGTTCCAGCTCGATACCGGGGTACTGGCGGCGAAACTCGCCGATCCACGGCAGGATGGCATGCAGCATGAAGGGGGCAGCCGCGTTGATGCGCAGGCGGCCGGAGGCGGTTTGCCGGTGCATCGACAGGCGCTCCTCCATGTCGTCCATCTGCTCCAGGATCAGCCGCGAGCGCTCGAGGAAAAAGCGCCCTTCCTCGGTCAGGTCCATGCGCCGGGTGGTGCGGTTGACCAGGGTGGTACCGAGCTTGGCCTCCAGGCGCGACAAGGTGCGGCTGACCGCCGAGGGCGTCTGGCCGATCTGTTCGGCGGCCGCGGAGATCGAGCCGCAGTCGATCACGGCGACGAATACCTGGAGTTCTTCGGATCGGGTTTTCACATGGCCGCCTGTGTCTGCTGTTCGCGCTGATAGATAGCCGCTTGCTGGCAGCAAGTCCAGTCAAACAGCCTGGCCGAACACCTTGTCCAGGTGCGCCTCATAGGCTGCCAGCGCTGCCGGTACGTCCGGGCGCTTCATCACATCCACCGCGAGGAAGGTCGGCAGGCCGCTCATGCCGAGGAACTGGTTGGCCTTGTGGAACGGGAAGTACACCGCATCCACACCCTTGCCTTCGAAGAAGTCGCTGGGGTCGTCGAATGCCTGCTGCGGCGCGTTCCAGGTCAGTGACAACATGTACTGCTTGCCTTGCAGCAGGCCACCGCTGCCGTATTTTTGCGAGGCATCGGAACGGGTGCGGCCATCGTTGGCGTAGAGGCTGCCGTGGCCGGCGGTGAAGACCTCGTCGATGTACTGCTTCACGGTCCAGGGCGCGCCCATCCACCAGCCGGGCATCTGATAGATGATCACGTCGGCCCAGAGGAATTTCTCCACCTCGGCCTGTACGTCGTAGCCACCGTCGATGAAGGTTTGCTGCACGTCGAAACCGGCACGGTCCAGGTGCGCCAGCGCGGCGTCGTGCAGGGTCTGGTTGAGGCGGCCGTCGGAGTGGGCGAATTGTTTGCCGCCATTGAGCAGAAGAATCTTTTTCATGCTGACCTCGCGTCAAGGAATCAATGGCCGGCAGATTAGGCATTCGTGGGCACGGGAAACAGCAGGTGCGGGGCAAAATACAATTGATCTGAAGTCACGAATGCATGAACTATTCTTGCCGTAGAATCGTTTCATCTTCCTCCCACGAGTCGTTACCCATGAGTGAGCAACACGCCTTCATCCTCAAGGCCAAGACCCGCCCAGAAATGGCCGAAGCTTTCGAAAACCTGTTCCGCGCCTATGTGGAGCCAAGCCGCCAGGAACCCGGCTGCATCGAGTACCACATGCTGCGCGACAAAGAGGACCCGAGCCTGTTCGTGTTCTATGAGGTGTGGGCCGACAAGGCCGCCCTGGACGTGCACTCGGCGCTGCCGCACATGGCCGCGTTCTTCGAAAAGCGCATGGACTACCTGGAGCGCGATTTCGACATCCAGATGATCGAGATGCTCAGCGCCTCCTCCGCTAGCCGTTGACCATCAGGTGGCCGCCCAGCACGGCCAGGCCGATGAAGAAGCAGCGTTTGAACAGCGCCGCACTGATGCGCTGGCGCAGCCACTGGCCGGCCAGCATGCCCAGCAGTGCCGGCGCCAGCATCAGCAGTGAAGCCCCCAACGCCTGGCCGCCCAGGGCATCCTGCCCGGCCAGGCCGCAGGCCAGCGCCACGGTGGACACGGTGAATGCCAGGCCCAGCGCCTGGATCAACGCATCGCGGTTCAGGCCCAGGCTCTGCAGGTAAGGCACGGCCGGTATCACGAACACGCCAGTGGCCGCAGTGACCACACCGGTCAGCAAGCCGCACAGCGGCCCGAGCCAGCCTTCCCGGTGCGCGGCCACCCGCAGTTGTGGGCCAAGCAGCCCGTACAGCGCGTAGATCACCAAGGCGCCGCCCAGTGCGTGCGCGGCCCACGGCCCACTGTCGATACCCAGCCAGGTACTGCCGGCCAGCGTGCCGACGAAGATCATCACCAGCATCGGCCCCAGCCGCCGCAACAATGCCGGCAGGTGCCCACCGGCTGCCAGTTGCCAAAGGTTGGTGAGGGTCGAGGGCACGATCAGCAGTGCCGCAGCCTGCGCCGGGGGCATAGCCAGCCCGAGCAGGCCCATGGCGATGGTCGGCAGGCCAAGGCCGATCACCCCTTTGACCGCGCCGGCCAGCAGGAAGGTAACGATGACCAGCACAGTGAGTGCCGGGCCTATGTTCTGGTAGAAAGCGATCAAGGTATTCATGGCCGCCATCATGGCCTGCGCCGAGCGGGCTGAAAATCTGCCATATACTCAGCCAGACTCTTGCCAGGACAGAGGCTGATGCACTTCGACCTGATTGACCTTGCGCTGTTCCAGCACACCCTGGAATGCGGCAACATCACTGCCGGCGCACGCCGCAGCCATCTTTCGCTGCCCGCGGCCAGCGCGCGCATCCGCGCCATGGAAGCCTCGCTGGGTACCACGCTGCTCGAACGCAACCGCCGCGGCGTGCAGCCAACCCCCGCAGGCCAGGCGCTGCTGCAGCATGCACGGCAGATCGGCCAGCAGGTCGAACGCCTGCAGTTCGACCTGGCCCAGTACGCCCAAGGCCAGCAAGGCCAGGTGCGGCTGCTGTGCAACACGGCGGCGTTGACCGAATACCTGCCGGAGCTGCTGGCCAGCTACCTTGCCGACAACCCTGGGGTGAGTGTCGATGTGCAGGAGCTGCCGAGCCTTCGCATCGTGCAGTCGATCACCCAGGGCATGGCCGACCTGGGCGTCATCTCCACGGCCGCGCCCAGCACGCACCTGCAGACCCTGCCATTTCGCGACGACCCGCTGGTGCTGGTGACCCCGCTCGATCACCCCCTCGCCGCGCAACCCGCGCCAAGCTTCATCGACAGCCTCGCCCATGGCCATGTCGGGCTGGGCGCGAACAGTGCCCTGGCGCTGTACCTGGAGGAACAGGCCCTGCGCGAAGGGCGGCGGATGCAGGTGCGGGTGCGGGCCGAAGGGTTCGACGGGGTGATCCGCATGGTGGCAAGTGGGGCCGGGGTCGGCGTCGTGCCGATGGCATCGGTGAAGCGTTGGCAGGGCGTGCTGGGGCTGCATTGGGTGGCGCTTGCAGAAGCGTGGGCCAACCGGCGGCTGTTGTTGTGCTCGCGGGATTTTGCCGGGTTGCCGGGGTATGCAGCGGGGTTGGTAGAGCGCTTGGCACAGGCTTGTGAATGATCGTCACCTGAGTGGGCCCATCAGGCTGGCGATGCCAGCTAGCAACTCAACACTGGGCTGCAGATAGCGCGGCCAGACAGCTAAAGGTCGAGCCCAGGCAACTGCGGCGTAGCCAATGGCCCTATGGTGACCCGTCATTCAGCCAGTCACCAGGAGTTGTGCCATGTCCGATTTCATCACCGTTATGCGCGAAACCTGCCCGACGCCGGTCGTGGACGCGACCAAGTGGAAGCGCATCGGCGGCGACCCGCACACCGTCAACCTCAATGCCTACCTGTCGGCCGACGGCAGCAAGATCATGGGCACCTGGATCTGCACGCCCGGCAAGTTCGAAGTCAACTACGAGAAGTGGGAGTTCTGCCACTTCCTCGAGGGCTACTGCATCATCACCCCGGAAGGCGAGGCGCCGAAGCATTTGAAGGCGGGTGATGTGTTCGTGATCGAACCGGGGATGAAGGGCACCTGGGAAGTGGTCGAGACCGTGCGCAAGTATTTCGTCTTCGCCTGACCATCTGGCCGGCGATAGGGCCGCCCAGACAAAAAAAATCGCAGGTCAGGCGCCCTTCCCTCTGGTGCGCAGTTACAGAGGGAAAGCCGCCCGGCCCGCGATGAAGCCCCTCGCTCGTCAATCCTTCTTGCGGTACCCCTCGACGATCGCCGAGAAGTCCTTGCCACCCTCACCACGCAGGCTCATGGCCTGGTACAGCTGCTGGGCCACGGCGCCGAGGATCACCGGCTGGTGCGCCTGGCGTGCGGCCTCGGTGGCCAGGCCCAGGTCCTTGAGCATCAGTTCGGCGCCAAAGCCGCCGGTATAACCGCGCGATGCCGGCGCCGTGTCGATGATGCCCGGCCACGGGTTGTAGGTGTCAGAGCTCCAGCAACGGCCGGTCGAACTGTTGATGATGCCGGCCAGCACCTTGGTGTCGATGCCCAGCGCATTGCCCAGGGCCATCGCCTCGGACACGCCGATCATCGAGATGCCCAGCAGCAGGTTGTTGCAGATCTTGGCGATCTGGCCGGTGCCGACCTCGCCGCAATGCACGATGTTGCGGCCCATCTGCTCCAGCACCGGCTTGAGCGTGGCGAACAGCTCGGCGCTGGCACCGACCATGAAGGTCAGGGTGCCCGCCGCCGCGCCACCGGTGCCGCCGGAGACTGGCGCATCACCCATGTCCACGCCCTTGGCCGCGGCGGCCTTGGACACTTCCCGGGCGGTCTGCGGGTCGATGGTGCTGCAGTCCACTGTAGGCGTGCCGGGGCGCACGCCGGCCAGCACACCGTCGTCGTTGAGGTAGACGCTGCGCACATGGGCCGCAGCCGGCAGCATGGTGATGACCAGCTCGCTGCTGGCCGCCGCTTCCTTGGGCGAGGCGCTGACCTGCCCGCCCAGCTCGGCGAGCTCGGCCAGCACGGTCTTGTTCAGGTCGAACAGGTGCAACTGGTGCCCGGCCTTGATCAGGTTGCGGGCCATGGGCGCTCCCATGTTGCCCAGGCCGATGAATGCGATACGCATGGCGAACTACTCCTTAGCGCAGGCTGATGGTGGTGTTCACACCGTCGTTGACGCTGTCGTCATCGAACCAGCGGGCGGTGACGGTCTTGGTCTGAGTGTAGAACTGCACCACTTGCTTGCCGTATGGGCCGAGGTCGCCAAGCTTGGAGCCGCGCGAACCTGTGAAGCTGAAGAACGGCACCGGGACTGGAATCGGGATGTTGATGCCGACCTGGCCGATGTCGATTTCGCTCTGGAACTTGCGCGCCGCCGCACCGCTTTGCGTGAACAGGCCGGTGCCGTTGCCGAACGGGTTGGCATTGACCAGGGCGATGGCCTCGTCGAGGGTGTCGACTTCCAGGGTCACCAGCACCGGGCCGAAGATTTCCTGGGTGTACACCTGCATGTCGGTCTTGACCCCGGAGAACAGGGTCGGGCCGACGAAGTTGCCCTGCTCGTAGCCCGGCACCTTCACGTCACGGCCATCGAGTTCGAGCTTGGCGCCTTCCTTGATGCCGCTTTCGATCAGGCCCAGCACGCGCTCCTTGGCCCGCTTGGAAACCACCGGGCCAACGTCGGTGCCCGGCTCGCTACCGGCATTGACCTTGAGCTTGCTGGCCGCCGCCTTGATGTCCGGCAGCCATTCCCGCGCCTTGCCCACCAGCACCGCCACCGAGGTGGCCATGCAGCGCTGGCCGGCAGCCCCGAAGGCGGCCCCGACCAGGGCGTTGATGGTTTGCGTGCGGTTGGCATCAGGCAGCACCACAGCGTGGTTCTTGGCGCCCATCATCGATTGCACGCGCTTGCCGTGCTGGCTGCCCAGGTTGTACACGTGGGTGCCGACTTCGGTGGAGCCAACGAAGGAAATCGCCTTGATGTCCTTGTGGGTGCAGATCGCGTCCACCACTTGCTTGCCGCCGTGCACCACGTTGAGCACACCGGCCGGCACGCCGGCTTCCAGCGCCAGCTCGACCAGCATCATGGTCGACAGCGGGTCCTGTTCGGACGGCTTGAGCACGAAGGTGTTGCCGCAGACGATCGCCATCGGGAACATCCACAGCGGGATCATCGCCGGGAAGTTGAACGGGGTGATGCCGGCGCACACGCCGATCGGCTGGCGCAGGGTGTAGGTGTCCACGCCACCGGCGACGTTCTCGGCGAACTCGCCCATCTGCAGGGTGCCGATGGAGGCCGCGTGCTCGACCACTTCCAGGCCGCGGAAGATGTCACCTTCGGCATCGGCCAGGGTCTTGCCCTGCTCGGCGCTGAGGGTCTGGGCGATGCGCTTGGTGTGTTCGCGGATCAGCGCCTGCAGCTTGAGCATGATGCGCATGCGCGCGCCGATCGGGGTGTCGCGCCAGGTCTTGAAGGCGCGCTCGGCGGCAGCCACGGCGGCGTCCACTTCTTCGACGGTGGCAAACGGCACCCGCGCCAGCACTTGCTGGGTGGCCGGGTTGACGATGTCGCGCCACTCGGTGGTTTTCGATTCGACCCACTGGCCGTCGATCAGCAGCTTGACCTGCTCGACCTGGGTCTTGGTGGGGGATTGTGGTGCGTTCATCTGGGTTCTCCTTGGAATTATTGTCAGGACGAGATCGCCAGCGCCGGGCAAACGCGAGGTGGCGTCATGGGGCTTTTTTCGAGTATAGATGTGCAAACATCCAACAAGAACGCACAAAAAAACCGGATCAACATGCAAAAAGACCTGACCTCCCTCAGTACGCTGAACTGGGACGACCTGAAGTTCTTCCTCGAGGTGGCGCGCACTCGCAAGGCCAGCAGCGCCGCGAAACGGCTGAGCGTCGACTACACCACGGTGTCGCGGCGCATCACCTCGCTGGAGGGTGCGCTGGGCACATTGCTGTTCGAAAAGTCCCGCACCAACGGCTTCGTGCTGACCGCCGAGGGGCAGCGCCTGCTGGGCTATGCCGAGTCGATCGAAAGCACCCTGCACATGGCCTGCGAGCAGGTATCCGGCTCGGGCGTGGCGCTGTCGGGGCATGTGCGCATGGGCTGCACCGAGGGCTTCGGCAGCTTTTTCGTCACCCCGCAACTGAGCCATTTCGTCGACGCCTACCCGGCGATTTCGGTGGACATCCTGCCGCTGCCGCACTTCATCAGCCTTTCAAAGCGCGAGGCGGATATCGTCATCGCCCTGGAGCGGCCGGAACATGGGCCCTATGTGTGCTGCAAGCTGTGCGACTACCGGTTGCGGCTGTATGCCACCCAGGGCTACCTGGACAGCCATGCACCGATTCGCCAGGTCAGCGACCTGGTGGGCCACCCGTTCATCAGCTATGTGGACGACCTGGCGTTCAGCTCGGAGCTGCTGTACTTGGCCAACCTGATCCCCAATGCCAGCGCGCACCTGCGCAGCACCAGCGTGATCGCGCAATACACGGCG
Source organism: Pseudomonas faucium (assembly GCF_021602585.1). Taxonomy (GTDB): domain Bacteria; phylum Pseudomonadota; class Gammaproteobacteria; order Pseudomonadales; family Pseudomonadaceae; genus Aquipseudomonas; species Aquipseudomonas faucium. Next base: position 16,157 of record NZ_BQIP01000025.1, on the reverse strand, counting down.
GCGCTGCAGGGGCGCGGGTTGGCGATCTTGCCGTGCTTCTTGGCGGCGCAGGATCCGCGGCTGGTGACGGTGTTGCCGGAGGAGATCGAGGTGACGCGGCAGTTCTGGATGTATTGCCGGGAGGATTTGAGGAAGTTGAAGCGGATCACCCTGTTGTGGGATTACATCCGTGGAGTGACCGAGGCAAATGCGCCGTTGTTGATGGGCGAGACCCAGGAGATGAAGTTTGCTCAGGCGTAGATCGACAAAAAGTAAGGGTGCCTCATCCAACCCAGGCCGATGGGGCCGTGGCAACGACTTGTGACAGGGGTTGTGACAGCAATTGTGACACCTTTGAGCGCCCTCCGATGCAGGTAGCGACTAAGGCACAAAGCTCCAGCAGTCGTCACAGTCTCCCGCTGCACCCGGACCTACTGCACCTGGGCCTGCTTCAACACGTCGAGTCATCCAGAGCCAGTGGCGCTGAACGTGTATTCCCTGAGCTGGAAGCCGTACGCGGCAAGCTCGGCCATGTGAATCGCCCATGATTCGCTGTATTGGAGATGTCATTGTGAATTTTTATTTTGTTGGTGACGACCTTCTTAATCGTTAGCTGCTTCACTATTTGTCCTCAATGGAGTCGATTCCGCTTCAGCGATTTACGCTGCTTTCCCCGCTAGCCAGCCTACCACCGGCACGACAATAGATACGGCCAGAGCAATACCAGACATCACCGTCGCCCACAGAAACTTACTGTTTTCCTGCTGGAGGCCAGCTAAAACGGAAGCCAGCAATGGGAAATTGACGCAACGGTTATCCTCGCCAGCAATAGGAGTATAGAAGGCGACCCTACTTCCATCGGCCCTGATATAACCGTACTTTTCCTCCATGTGGTAGTACAGTCGGCCGAACACTATATCGCTATCTACATTCAATTCTCTAGCGATCATCTTGCAATCAATTGGTACGTATATTTTCGACCTGCGACCGTTCTGGACACCGTTCTCCCCAGAATGGTTCGTGAATTCTTCGTAGTACAACTTATAAATAATGTCTAAGACTCTACGATCAGAGGGAGTTTTCATCTTTGGCATCCTTGGCTGAGATAGCTCAGTTTACCATGCTGGCGCCAGGCCATCAGTCCACCCCCGATGCCAGCGACCCACATCATCCTGTAAGCTTTCAGGACCATGCATCACCGCCAGGATAAGGGAATCCCCGATCTGGACGACAAGGCCGCCGCAACCGCTGACGCCCTAGAACTACTGATGATGAATCAGGCAGCCCTCAGAGCCGCTATCGAGGAGCTGAGCACCTGGATTCGCCAACGTGGCTCTGTGAACGTCCATGACAACACGATGATGGCTTTGCAGGCTCTCGACACGAACGCTGATGCTATCGCTTCAACGATTGATTGCCTACGGAAGCAGCCGCGTGTTTAGTAGTAGCGTCCGCTTAGGTAAACGGACGCCCTATAACCAGCCCAAACGCCGCTAGAGATTATTCTTAAGCCAATCGGAACCAGCCTTATTAAACCCGTTCCAAGCACCATCGCCAGTCAATTTGACCACCAACAGCTCATCATTTTGGTCAATGTAGGGCAGTAGGTAGTCCCGAATCGAAATGCAGGTACTATCAGACTTAACAATCCAAGTCGAATCTAGGTGGTGCCACCATATCCCCACCCTTTTGATGGCCTCGATGAGTTCACCGTAATTCTGAGCGGGCTTGTTTAAGTCATAGCCAATGAGAAATGTAGCCATAGGTCAACTCTCCAAAGTGATTTAACAAAGCGGCGTCAAAACCGCCCAATTGCTTGAGCGGTTCAACAGAGCTAGGTCAGCGAGGGAGCGATCTGAGGTGCTGACATACGTCCTCCCACCTTCCGAAGCGGAAGCGGCGGTAGCGATGCACAAGCACACACTTGGAGCTGGCACTAATGGTCATGATGGTCTTACCTTTGTGAATGCGAGAGTGGTTCGCAAGCATCCAGAGGCGACCACCAATCAGTTACCTGTTGACGGCTAGGTCAGCAGTTGGCTAAATGGCGTCCTTCTCTCGATGTAAGCGTCTACAAACGTATGCGTCGGAGGGTGCGGGTAGTCACGTTTCTGTCGCCAAACGTATCGTGGCTACCTGCATGCATTCTTCAGCAGAACCCCCTTAATTGGGGGTTTTTGCGTTTGTGCTGCCACCATAGCGGCATCTTTTTCCACAATCAATAGCTCTGCGCCACCACCACCTGTTACTAACCTGTGGATAACATGTGCCTTAACTGGGTGCAAAGCCCCGTAGGCCTTGGCTTTCGCGGCGTTCCGCTTACGGAAGCCGTTCGTCAATCTAACAGAAAAAAATTTAACGCCGACCTCCTACAGCTCGATTTAAGCCCTGGAAACGACAAGCACCCCGTTCCCCAAGGGAACGAACCATTTATCGTCATTAGGGCCTATTGAGGGCCTCTAGAGGGCAAACCCAAATCGCGCTGTGTTTTTGTCCAGGCCTTCTGTGGTCTAGGGGGACAGCTCCATTTTCGAGTTATCCACAGCTTAATTGTGAGAGCTGGCGCTTACTGGACAGCTAGTTGAGGGGAGCCGTATTGGCGTTTCATTTATGGCCTCTCTTGTCTTCGCGAATTCAGGAGCCCTCGAAAAGCTGCTGGAGCAGCTCTGCGACAGTCGCTGTCGGCACGCCCGAGCCATACGTATCGAACGTGATCGTGCCAGAAGCGTGCCCCATCACAGCCTGAGCGTGAGTCGTTGGAACACCTTTGGCCTGCATCAACGAAGCCAGAGAATGCCTCAGTGAGTGGAAGACCAAGCCGCGCTCATAGGTATCTCCTAGAGCAGCAGGGATAGCCTGCTGGTTTACCCACTCACCTGACGGCCTGTAACCAATTTGGGTTAGCGACCCGCTCCCGCTGCGGCAGGTTTCATCGACATACCTCAGGAACGCTGCTAGGTCGAAGCCATAGGCACCGTCAGTAAGTGGCACCAGCCGCTCGCTCTGCTTGTTCTTGATAGACTTTCCCTCCCCTGCCTCGTTGATGTGAATGGCAACAATGCCAGGCTCCATGGTGACGACATCCTCCGTAGTCAACTGGCAGATCTCCTTCAGCCGCCCGCCAGTGATGATTCCCAGGCTGAGCAACCATCGTTTCCATGAGGTCTCTGGGAGACAGTTTGCATAGTTCATCAACTTGCTCACCTGATACTGGGAGAATGCCTTACGGCTCGATGCAACCCCCTTTGTCAGCTTCAGCTTCTTGTCGTAGGTCTTGATCAGGTGGCCGTTCTCGACAGCCCAGGTAAAGACGGCTGAAAGCTTCACAATCAGTTTGTTCACTGTCGAAGACCTCCGACCTTCTGCCCACCGCTCCCGGAATGCCACAAGGTCTGCCCTGGAATGGTTCCTCAAATCCAACCCATCCAGATTCTCAGCAATCACCTTGTGGCACAGAGTCGTCTCCTTCAAGGTCGTAGGCTTCTGGTCCCCGCCACGATCAGCCATGTAGAGCTGCGCCAGCACATCGAAAGTCATCGGAGTGGCCAGTGGCTCCATTGCCATACTCGTCACCTCACTATGCGGTGCGAATACTGGCAAAGGGGTAACACCAACGTTCCGGTACAAGTCTCCCCAGTGACGAAGTGGGTGGCCGTCATCAGAAGACATAAGCGTACTGCTCACCAACATCAGCAGATGCTCCCTCAAATCACTCCATGAGGCATCAGGGCGTTCCAGATGGAACGATTGAAGCGATGCAGTGAGACGATCAGATGCTTGCATTGCCCATCTGCGGTCAGTGGTCTTGAGGGAGACAGACACCGTGCGATTCACGCTGCCCGTCACACGAAGGCGCAGGTAGTAGATGCCGTGACGACGGTAATGGTAGGGGCTCGCCAACCGGCAAACGGGTCTCAAAGCAAACGTGCGGTTTGTGACAGCACTTGTGACAGGGTGCTCCTGTGGACGGGTGTTCATGGTGGTTAAGCCCTTGTAATCGCTGGGTTAACCCTTTCCCTCTTTGTCGTTCTGGATGTACTGCCGGGAGGATTTGCGCAAGTTGAAGCGGATTACCTTGTTGTGGGATTACATCCGCGGGGTGACTGAGGCGAATGCGCCGTTGTTAATGGGCGAGACCCGGCAGATGCGCTTCGCCCAGGATTGAGTAACTGTGGGAGCGGGCTTGCCCCGCGCACACGGGCGAAGCCCGTGCCAGCCTACTCAGATGTCTGGGCTGGCCTCTTCGCGGGGCAAGCCCGCTCCCACAGGTTTCGCCCACGCATCCGCCATGTGACTGTCAGTAGGACGCCACCACGATCGACACCCGGCGGTTCTCGGTACGCCCGGCAATGGTCCGGTTGTCCGCCACCGGCTGGCTACTGCCCAGCCCGCGGGTGACGATGTTCTGCGCTGGCATGCCGACGCCGATCAGCGCCTTGGCCACACTCTGCGCGCGGCGCTCGGACAGCTGCTGGTTGTACGCCGCCTTGCCCGAGGCATCGGCATGGCCGTCCACCCGCACACCCTGGATCCCTACCCCCAGCAAGGCCTTGCCAATGCGCTCGACAATCGCCTCGCTCGGCCCGTTGAGGCTGTCCAGGTCGCTGCCGAACAACACCTTGCCCGACAAGTCGAACGCCCAGCCCTCCTCGGTCGGGGCAAAGCCTTCGCGCTTGAGCACGGCGATCTGCTCGGCGGTGAGCCCCTTGGGCGTGCTCTGGCAGCCGCTCAGCGCCAGCAAGGCCAGCAGGATTGCGAGGACGGGATAACGCAAACGATGAATCACGGTTTACCTCCTGTTCTTGAACTCGGCGGCGGACCGTTCCGTCTGCGCCGCTTGCCATTGGCCACGGCGCTTGCGCTTGGCCTGGTACATCGCCGCATCGGCGGCATTGAGAAGGCTGGCAGGGTCGCTGCCATCCTCCGGGTAATAGGCGATACCGACGCTCAGCGAGGTGGTCAGGGTGCCGCCCTCGTCCAGCTGCATCGGCAGCTGCATGCTGGCGATGATCTTCTCGGCGATGCGTTCGGCGTCCTCGCGCGACTGCAGCGGCGTGAGCAAGATCGCGAACTCATCACCGCCCAGCCGCGCCACCAGGTCGTGCTCGCGCAGTTGCGCGCGCACGCGGTCGGCGATGTTGATCAGCACCTCGTCGCCCACGGCGTGGCCGAGGCTGTCATTGATCTGCTTGAAGTGGTCGCTGTCGAGGAACAGCAGCGCCAGGTGGTCGCGCTGCCGGGCAGCGTTGCGCAGGCTGCGGTTGAGCCGGCCTTCGAAGAAGGCACGGTTGGGCAGGCCGGTGAGGCTGTCATGGCTGGCCTGGTGCGCCAGCACCGCATTTTCGTTCTGCAGGTGGCTGTGCCAGACCTCCAGCTCGTCGAGCAGGGCATTGAAGTCGTTGCCCAGTTCATTGAGCTCGGCAATCGGCGCTTCCGGCACGCGCCGGTCGAAACTGCGCTCGCGCCGGGCGGCGTGGGCGACGCTGGCCAGGCCACGCAATGGGCGGACGATATCGCCGAGCATGCGCTGGGACAGGTACAGGGCGACGAAGGCGCTGAGCACCGTGCAGAACAGGATGCCGGCAAGCCCGCCAAGCAGGAACAGCAGCAGACTGCGGCCCTGGGCGATCAGCTCGATGTGGCCCACCTGCTGTTGCTGGTGATAGATCGGCAGGTTGACCGGCTGGTCCAGCAGCGCCGTGGCGACCTGGGCTTCCAGGTGCGCGAGCATGCCGTCGTCGCTGCGCTGCCAGTGCGCCAGCGCCTCGCCGTCGTTGTTGAACACCTTGGCGTCCGCCACCTCCTCGGTACCGGCGATCAGCGCCAGCGCTTCGTTGGCGGCGGCGCTGTCGTCGAAGACCACGGCAGCTTCCACGGTGTAATTGATGGAGCGGGCAATCAGGTGCACGTTGTGGTTGGCGTAGACACGCAGCGCCAACACGCCCAGCAGGGTCAGCGATATGCCGGCAAGGCCCACGGCGAGCAAGGCCACGCTGAGGTGGCCACGGCCCAGCACCGAGCGCAGGGTCGGGCGTACCACCGGCTTTTTCCCCACCTTCATGGTTGCACCGCCCGGCGCCGCGACAGCTGCAGCACGCTGGGGTGGATACGCACGCCGGAGCGCGCCACGGAGTCCAGGTTGACCTCGAAGGCCACTTGCTGGTCGCTGACCCGCAGGCAGAACAGGCTGCCAACGGTGCAGGGGTCGTCGGCTTCGCTGATGCTCAGCACCGGGTGCCCGCTGATGGCCTGGAACAGGCGGTCACGCTGGCCAGGGTCGAGCTTGCCGATGTAGACGGCGTCGCAGGCCTCGGCCAGCTGCCGCTCGTCGGCCAGCAGGCGGCGCACTAATAGCGGTTGGCCAGCCCGTTGCACGTTGCTCTTGATCAAGTCGTCGGCATATTCGGTGGGGCCGACCAGGCACAGGCGCAAAGGCGTCGGCTCGGTCGGCCAGCGGGCGTAGCTGAGAATGCCCAGCACCACCTGGGTCACGGCCTTGGCGCGTTGCTGGGCTTGGGCGGAAGTGGCGGAGCCGTCCGCGAGGGCGGGGCCGGCCAACAGCAACAGGGCGGCCAGCAACAGAGAAAGCGCACCGCCTGTCAACCGCTCCCTGGCCCCTGTCATGTGAGAATTCTCTCAAAACCCTATATGAACTCGGCGCAACGATAGCACAACGCTGGCCTCCTGGAGGAGCGCAGCCTTGTGTCGTCTTGGATGGCCCCATCGCCGGCAAGCCGGCTCCCACCGGGGGCGTGGCTTGCCGGGGATGGGCTCAGAGCTGCTCGAGCATGAGGCCGGAAATACGCCGGACCTTGCGCAACACAGCCTCCTCGAAAATGCCTTGGCGTGGCTCGATCAGGCTGAAGCAGTGCTTGGCCCGGGTGATGCCGGTGTACACCAGCTCCTTGGTCAGCACCGGGTTGAGCGCATCCGGCAGCACCAGCGCAGTGTGGCTGAACTCCGAGCCTTGCGACTTGTGCACGGTCATGGCGAACACGGTTTCCACCTCGTTGAGGCGGCTGGGCAGGACGAAGCGCACGCCGCCGTTGCCGTCGTTGCGCGGGAAGGCCACGCGCAGCAGCGGCTCGCCCTGCTCGTCGGGCAGGCGCAAAGCGATACCGATATCGCCGTTCATCAGCCCCAGGCCGTAATCGTTGCGCGTGACCAGCACCGGGCGCCCTTCGTACCAGGGCTGCTGGCTGTCGATCAGCCCGGCGTTGTGCAGCACCCGCGCCACCCGCTCGTTGAGCCCTTCCACCCCCCAGGCGCCCTTGCGCACCGCGCACAGCAACTGGAAGTCTTCGAAACTGTGCAACACCTTGGCCGCCCATTGCTCCCAGCGCGGGTCGTCGAAAGGCGTGCCGGGTGCCGGGCGCAAGCGGCCGATGGTGCGCAGGTAGCTGCGATAGCCCTGCGGCCCGTCGGCGCCGCGGTTCAGGCCATCGAGCAGCAGGCGGTCGAAGGCGCGGTCCTGCTCGCCGCGCAGGGCCAGCCCGAACACATCGCTGGGCGGCAGGGTCAGCAGGTCGCGTGCCGCCTGCGCCTGCTGACGGTTGACCAGGCGGGCCAGCTGGCCGATGCCACTGCCTTCGCCAAAGCGCCGGGAAAAACGCAGCATCACCACTTGCTGGGCCAAGGGCTGGCGCTGCTCATCACCGGCCTTGAGGCCACTGCCGGCCAACGACTGGCCGCCGATCTGCTCCAGCCAGGCTTGGGTCTTTGGCGAATAGCAGCCCTCTTCGGCATCACGGCACAGGTCGCCCAGCACCGCGCCGGCTTCGACCGAGGCCAGCTGGTCCTTGTCGCCGAGCAGCACCAGACGGGCCTTCGGTGGCAAGGCATCGAGCAGGTTGGCCATCATCTCGAGGTCGATCATCGAGGCTTCGTCGACCACCAGCACATCCAGGGGCAGCGGGTTGCCGGCATGGTGGCGGAAATGCCGCGACCCCGGGCGGCTGCCGAGCAGCCGGTGCACGGTGCTGACATCGGTGGGGATCTGCCCGCGCACCTCGGCGCTCACCTGCAGGCGCTCGACCTGCTGGCCGATCGATTCGGTCAGGCGCGCCGCCGCCTTGCCGGTGGGGGCCGCCAGGCGGATGCGCAAGGGCCTGCCCTGCTCCACCGCCGGGGCCTGCAACAAGGCCAGCAAACGCACCACCGTGGTGGTTTTGCCGGTGCCGGGGCCGCCGGTGATGATGCTGAAACCGGCCCGGGTGGCCAGGCCACAGGCCAGCTTCTGCCAGTCGACTTGGCCCGCCAGGGCGCCCGCGTCGAACAGCTGCGCCAGGCGCGCCGGCAGATCGGTGGGCGTTGCCTCGTGCAGGCTCAGGCGCTGGCGCAAGGTGGCATCGATGCGCCGTTCATAGCTCCAGTAGCGGCGCAGGTACAGGCGTTCGCCGCTCAGCACCAGTGGCCGTGCCTGCTGCCCGGGGGTATCGGCGGCGGCCACCAGCGCACTGGCGGCGATGCGCTGCAGCCAGGTGCGCAGGTCGAGGTTGGCGAGCAGCTGGGAAGGCAGCAGCAAAGGGCCGCTCAAGGCGTCGCCCTCCGGCGGCAGCGACAGGGCGAAGTCCGGCTCGGCGAGGGTTTGCTGCAAGTCGAGGCAGACATGGCCGTGGCCAAGCTGGTGGCTGGCCAGGGCGGCCGCCAGCAGCAGCAAGGGGTCGCTGCCGGGCGCACGCTCTTCGAGGAAGGACACGAATGCCCGGTCCAGCGCCCGCAGCCAGCCACGCTCCACCCAACGGTCGAGCAGCTGCAGCAGGTCGCCGCTGCTGTGCTGTGGCTGCAGCGCCTGCAAGTGTTCGGCGTTCAGCGGCGTGGGCAAAAGGTCGTCGAGGGTTCGGCTCATGGCGCGACTCCGGCAAACAGGTCTTGCTGTTGTGGCTGATGAACGCCACGGAACAGTGCGTCGAGCGCTTCGATCAGCGCGCGCGGGGGCTTGGCGAAGTACACGCCATGGCCACTGCGGCTGGCGCCACGCAGGAAGATGAACAAGGCGCCGCCGACATCGCGGTCGTAGTCGTAATCCACCAGCCGTGCGCGCAACTGGCGATGCAGGGCCAGCAGGTACAGCACGTACTGCAGATCGTAGCGGTGTTCGAGAATGGCCTTTTCCATGGCCTGCGCGTCGTAGGCCAGGATGTCCGGGCCGAGCCAGTTGGATTTGTAGTCGGCCACGTAGTAACGCCCCTGCCATTCGAACGCCAGGTCGATGAAGCCCTTGAACATGCCATTGAGCAGGGTCGGCTGGGCCGCCGGGCGGGCTGCGCCGGCGTGGGTGTGGCGAAGCACCAGCTGGTCGAGTTGCTCGGCGTCGACCTGATGGCTGGCGAACCAGAACTCCATTTCGATCTGGTACTGCTGCAGCTGGGCCAGCGTCACGCTTGCATCCTGGGCCGGCAACGGCTCGTTGAGCAGCTGCTGCAGCCACTGGCTGAGGGTGGGGATCCAGCCCGTCCAGTCGCGGCGGTTGCAGCGCTGGCCGACCGTGCGTTCGATCAGCCCAGGGTTGCCGGCGACTTCGGCAAAGCCTTCTCGGCCGGCCCATTCGAGCAGGCCATGGAGGAAGGTGCCGGGGTTCGGGCCACGCGGGAAGCGATGGATATCGCCACCCTCTGCCGGGGCTTCACGCACCAGCTGGGCATCGACCACTTCGTCGTCGAGCAATTGCTGGGCCTGGGAGCTGTCGGCGCCGAGGGTCTGTTCACCGACCCGCAGCGCACTGTAGGAGGCGATCCACCAGTGTTCGGACGCTGCGCGTCGCGGCTTGCGCGCCGGCAGCAGCTCGCGCTCGGCATGGGGCGGCTGGTAGCACTGCTCGTCAGGCTCGGGCAGGCCTGGGCTAGCGATGTGCGGGCAATCGCACAGCAAGCTCTGCAGCCATTCCGACAACTGCGCCGAAGCCGCCAACGGCAGGCCGCCGCCCAGCAGGTAGCCCAGGGCCGAACGGTGCAGTTGCGAGCTCTTCTGGCTGCCGCGCTTGAGGTCGGCGACACCCAGCCAGCAGGCGTGCTGGGCACGTGTGAGGGCGACGTAGAGCAAGCGCAGGTCTTCGGCCAGGCGTTCGTCGTCAGCCTGGGCGATCTGCTCCTGGTCCGGGGTCAGGGTGAGTTGCACATTGCCGAGGCTGTCGTGCCAGGCCAGCGGCAGGCGGCTGCCATCCACCGGTTTGCTGGTGCAGATGAACGGCAGGTAGACCAGTGGGTATTCCAGGCCCTTGGACTTGTGGATGGTCACTACCTTGACCAGTTGCTCATCGCTTTCAAGGCGCAGGATCTGCTCTTCGCCGGCCTGCCCGGCGTTGGCCAGGTGCTCGGCCAGGTGGCGAATCAGCGCTTGTTCGCCATCCAGCTCGCCGGCCGCCTGCTGCAGCAGCTCGGCCAGGTGCAGCAGGTTGGTCAGCACCCGCTCGCCATCGCTGCGGGCGATCAGCGTGCGCGGCAAGTGGAAGTCGTGCAGCAGGTGGCGCAGCATCGGCAACACGCCCTGGCGCTGCCAGGTATCGCGGTAGCGACGAAAACGCATCACCCAACCTTCCCAGACGCGCTCGTCCTGGTTCAACTGGTCCAGTTCGGCCAGCGACAGGTCGAGGGTCAGGCTGGCCAGGGCGGCCTTGAGCAGGCGTTCGGAATCGGGTTCGGCGCAGGCCTTGAGCCAGGCCAGCAGGTCGTGGGCCTCCTGGGCGGCGAATACCGAGTCCTTGTCGGAGAGGTAGACGCTGCGCACGTCGCGGGCCGCCAGTTCAGCGCGCACCAGCTGCGCCTCGAAGCCATCGCGCACCAGAATGGCGATGTCCGAAGGCAGGCACGGCCGCAGCTCGCCCTGGGCATCGCGAAAACCGCTGACGCCGCGCTGGCCACCATTGAGCAAGGCGACGATGTGGCTGGCACAGCTGGCCGCCAGCTGCTGGCGGTACAAGGTGCTGGAAACGGGCTCATCGCTCTGCAGCTGCCAGCATTGCAATGCCGCAATGGGCTGGCCGTCGACCAGCAGCGTTTCGCTGCGGCCCTTGGCGCGTACCTCGATGAACGGCAGCGGGTTGTCACCGTTTTCGCGGAACAGGAATGCCCCCCGCCCCTGCTCACGCCCCTCGGCCTGCAGGAACACGCGGTTGACCGCAGCCACCATCGCCTGGCTGGAGCGGTAGTTGGTGTCCAGGCTGTGCAGGCGGCCGGCGGTGGCGCGGCGGGCGGCCAGGTAGGTGTAGATGTCGGCGCCGCGGAAGGCATAGATCGCCTGCTTGGGGTCGCCGATCATGAACAGGCCGGTTTCCGTGCGGTTCTCGCCGATGCGGTAGATGCTTTCGAAGATGCCGTACTGAACCGGGTCGGTGTCCTGGAATTCGTCGATCAGCGCCACCGGGAACTGCTCGCGAATCAGCCCGGCAAGGCGCTCGCCGGCCTCGCTGGCCAGGGCGTGCTGCAGGCGCAGCAGCATATCGTCGAAGCCCATTTCGGCGCGGCGGCGCTTTTCCACTTCGAAACGCGCCGATACCCAGGCCGCGGCATGCTCGAGCAGGCGCGCATCGGGGCTGGCCAGCGCCTGCAACTGTTGGGGCAGGCCCTGCATGGCCAGCAGCGCCGGATGCTCAGGCGGCGCGCCGACCTTCCACGCTTCGGCCATGCCGGCCGGGGTCAGGCGGGTGAAGCCGGTGCCCAGGTCGAGCTCCACTTCCTGCTCATCGCCGGCCCAGGTGCGCAGCTTGTCGAACCAGGGCTCGAAGAAGCGCGCCTGCAGCTTGCGCCCATCCGCTTGTTTGCCAGCGACTGCGTCGCGGCAGATCTGCTGCAGCTCGTCAGCCCATTGCAGCCAGGGCGCCTTGAGCTGCTGCAGCTGATCGATGCGCTGCTGCAGCGCGGCGTCGATCAGGGCTTGTGGCTCCTGTTCGTCCTGGTGCAGGCGCACCCGGCCGAACAACGGGCGGATGCGCGGCAGCAATGCGTCCGGGCTGCCCCAGTGGTTGCGCACCCAGTTCAGCGCTTCGCCATGCATGCCATAGCAGAAGCGCCGCCAGTAATCGCGCATGACCTGGCCGAGCAAGTCGCTGTGGTCGGTTTCCAGGCTCTGGGTGAACAGGCTGCCGCTGTCGAAGGCATGCTCGCGGAGCATGCGCTGGCACCAGCCGTGGATGGTCGACACCGCCGCTTCGTCCATCCACTGCACCGCGACCTCCAGGCGGTTGGCACAGCGGGGCCAGAGCGCCTCGGGGTAGTCGTCACGAAGCTGGTGCAGCAGCGGGTCGGCGGCTTGCAGTTCGCCCCGGAAAAACCGCGCAGCCTCGGCCAGGCGCGCGCGAATACGCTCGCGCAGCTCCTTGGTGGCGGCGTCGGTGAAGGTCACCACGAGGATCTGCGGTGGCAGCAATTCGCGGCCAAAGCCTTGCTCGCCGCCATGGCCGAGGATCAGGCGCAGGTACAGCGCAGATATGGTGAAGGTCTTGCCGGTGCCGGCACTGGCTTCGATCAGTTGGCTGCCGTGCAGGGGGAAACTCAAAGCCAGGGGACGGGCCTGGGTCATGCGCCACTCTCCGGGTTGCCCAGTGTTTGCCAGGCTGCGCTGAATAACGGGCGGTACAGGGTTTCGCACCAGCCTTCGAAGGTTTCGTCGGCGCTGAGCGCGCTGAAGTCACGGAACTGCCGGGCCAGGGCCAGGCTTTCGCTGCGCTCGCCGAAGCTGGTGCGGCCATCGCCTTCGTAGGCCTTGATGGCGGCGGCGAGGGCTTTGTCCGGGTCTTGCTGGGCCAGCCAGGCGAACGCGGTCTTGGCGGCAACCGGCAGCGGTGCATTCATCGCCGCCTGGCGGGACACCAGCAGATGGCCCAGCAATTCGGCAGCCTCGCCTTGTGGCAGTGGCGCGAGCAGCAGGGTGATGTCGCTGGCCAGCAGTGCGCTGTGCAGCGGATAGCCTGCGGCGCAAGCCGCCAGGTGCATGACCCAGCTGGGGACCAGCCGATGCCACTTGAGGGTGCGCCCGGCGCTGATGGTATTGGGCACCGTGGTGATGCTCAGCAGGCTTTGGTCTTGTGCCTGGTAGACCCGGCCCAGCCAACCCTCGAGCCGGTGATCGGCGTGCTGGAAGTGGATCGGCAGCGCGCCCTCGACCACGCTGGGCCAGCGCTGCAGGAGCTGGCGATGGCGCTGGAGCAGGTCGGGCAGCGGCTGGATCAGCTCGGCCTGCAGGATTTCACCAAACCCGGCCAGCGGCAGCATGCCGCACGCCTGCAGGCGGCGTGCCTGCGCCTGCAATGCCTGTTCGGCCTGCTCGGGGTCGGCCAAGGCTGCGCCGAGCAGGCTCTCGCTGGCGCTGTAGCGTTGCAAGGCGTCGAGCACGAAGGGCTCTTCGTCCGGCGTCGGGGCTTCCAGCGCCTCGAAGAACACCTTCAGCCGTTGGCTGAAGAAATGCCGTACAGGGTGGCGGAGAAAATCCTGCAGCTGCGTGAGGGTCAGGGCTTCGTCACTGGCGTAGGGCGGCAGGCCCGCATCTGGCGGCGCTTGCCCATCGGCCTGCTGGTGCAGCAACTGCCACTCATGGGCATAGCTGAACAATGCGCTGCCTTTCTGGAAGTAGCGTGGGCTGAAGGGTTGCAGCGGGTGCTCCTGGGTCAGCGCATGCAGCAGCTGCTCACCGGCCTGCGGGGCATCGGTGGTGCCGGCCGGGCGCCATCCGGCGGCCAGATGGTCACGCAACTGGCCGATCAGCACCGAGGCCGGGCGCTCGCTGTTGTCGCGAATGCTACGGCCGACCCAGCTGATGTAGAGCTGATCGCGTGCCGACAGCAGGGCTTCGAGCAGCAGGTAGCGGTCATCCTCGCGGCGCGAGCGGTCACCGGGGCGGTAGTCGCTGGCCATCAGGTCGAAGTCTAGCGGCTGCTGGGCGCGCGGGTAGTCGCCATCGTTCATGCCCAGCAGGCAGACCACCCGGAACGGGATGGCGCGCATGGGCATGAGGGTGCAGAAATTCACCGAGCCGGCGAGAAAACGCTGGGACAACTTGCCCTGGTCCAGCCCCGACAGCCACGCCTCGCGAACCACGGTGAGGGGAAGCAGGTCTTGCAGGGCAACCCCTTCGCAGACTTCCAGCCAGCTATCGCGCAGCTCCTGCAATTGCATCAGCAAGAACTCGTCGTGCTCGCCCTCGGCCAGGAAAAACACCTGCAGCAAGGCTTGCAGACGGTCACCCCATTGCCCGGCGGTCGCGGGCTGGGACAGGGCCTGGTAGGCCACATCGAGGGCATCGAGCAATGCCACCAGCGGGCCGATCAGCGCAGCATCCAGGCCGCCGATCTCGTCATACGGCTCGATGCCGTCGCAGCCCTCGCCCACGCCTACGGCATAACCGAGCAGCATGCGGCGCAAGCCGAAACGCCAGCTGTTCTGCTCAAGGCCTGCGGGCAGGCCAAGGGTGGCGCGCTGTTCGGCATTCAGGCCCCAGCGGATACCCGCGCCTTCGATCCAGCGATGCAGCGTTGGCAGGTCGCCTTCGCGAATGGCGAAGCGCGCGCGCACGGCAGGTACATCGAGCAGGTCGAGCACTTCGCTCACGGCGAAGCGGCTATCGGGCAGCTTGAGCAGATGCTCCAGGGCAATCAGCAAGGGATCGCGCCCTCGCTGGCCCTGGTCGGTGAGGGTGAAGGGGATGTAGCGCGGGTCTTTGCGTTCCAGCTGGCCGAATACGGCGCGGATGTGCGGTGCGTAGGTGTCGATCGCCGGCAGCATGACGATGACATCCCGCGGGCGCAGCGTGGGGTCGGCACTGAAACGGGCGAGCAACTGGTCGTGGAGGATCTCCACTTCCCGTTGCGGGCTGTGGGCAACGTGGAAGCGCACCGAGCGGTCTTTGGCGAGGTCGACTTCGGGCCAGCGCTGGCGGGTTTCGGCGAGGGGGCGCAGTTCGAGAATGTCGTCCTGCAGTTGGTTGAGCAGCGTGGTGGGCTGGCCCTCGCTGAACAGGTCGATGCGCCCTTCGCTGAACGCGCCCTGGTAGCTGCCTGGGTCGTCGTAGCTGTCGAGCAGGTTGATGTAGTCACGGCCCTGTTTGCCCCAGGCGGCCAGCAGGGGATGGGCATGCTGGTGCAGCGATTCGTCGTCGAGCTGCAGGGGCATGCCTTGCTTGCGTTGCTGGCGTTTGTACTGGTGGCGCAGCAGGTCCTTGTCGGCAACGATATCGCCCCAGTGGTGGCGGCAAGGGTTGTGCACGCACAACAGCACCTGGCTGAAGCGGGCAAGGCCGGCCAGCGCTTCCAGCGCCTGGGCGGGCAAGGACGAGATGCCAAACACGATCACCCGCGAAGGCAGGCCGGCAGGTGCCTGCTCTAGGGTGTTGATGCGCTCGATGAAGCGCTGGTGGACCCCGGCTCGGCTCTGGGCCATGCCCTGTTCGCCGACATCTTCGAGCAGCGCCCGCCACAGTTCAGCCTGCCAGCGGTTGCCGGGGGCCAAGGGTTTGCGTTCGCTGCGGGCGGTGTTGAGCACGTGGTTGCCGGCGGCCCAGTCCTTCAGCCAATCGGCGCGGTAGACCTGGTACTGGTCGAACAGGTCGGCCAGGCGCTCGGCTAGCTGGTAGCGTTTGCGCAGGTCACTGTCGTCGGTGAGGAATCGGCGCAGGGGCTCGAAGTGGGGGCGTTCGATCAGCTCCGGGAGCAGGCGCATCAGGCGCCAGGTTAGCGGGGCCTTGTCGAGCAGCGAGACTTCGGGAATCTCTTCGCGGCCCAGCACTTTTCTGTACAACTGCCACATGAAGCTACCCGGCAGTTGCACGTCGATGGCGGCGGCTATGCCGCAACCGCCCAGGTCGTCTTCCAGTGGGTCTTCGGCCAGGGCGAGCTTGAGCCATTGGGCAATGCCGTTGCTCTGTACCAGCGCGATTTCGTTTTCCAGCGGAGCCAGGGGGTAACGGCGCATCCAGCTCACTACCAGGCTGCGCAGGTCGTCCAGGCGGTTGCCGTGGACAATCATGAAGCCTGGGTGAAGTGAAGAGGTGCTGGCCATTCAAGGTCCTCTGGCGGGCGTTGCGAAATGAGGGGGAACGATATCACGGCTGGTAAACAGCCAGAAAAGACAAAACCCCTACCTGCTCGCGCAGATAGGGGTTTTGCGAAATGAATCTTGACGATGACCTACTCTCACATGGGGAAACCCCACACTACCATCGGCGATGCATCGTTTCACTGCTGAGTTCGG
>NZ_BQIP01000024.1 GCF_021602585.1 Pseudomonas faucium | reverse complement strand
CAGGCCCTCGTCATCCTGTCCCGGAAATTAGCCAGAATTGCGTTCGCCCTGATGAAAAACCAAAGCGAATACATCAGTAACGGGGGCAAAAAACTTTGCCCCCAACCATAGAATCTCCCACAGGTACACCACTGAGCCTGAGTGCTGTGGAGTAGCTGTGGGAGCCGGCTTGCCGGCGATGGGGCCAGGGCGCTGTTACCGCTCAGGCACCGGCAGCGGCGCCTCGTCGTTCCAGGCGCTGACCGGCCGGCTGAATTGGTTTTCGGTCTGGAAGTGCGCCATCCGCCATTGCCCTTGTTCCAGGGCGAAGCGCACCGTCAGCCGCGCAGCATTCAGGTGCGAGGCGCCGTCGGCGAAGGTGCTGGTCTGCAGCATCACCCAGCGGCCCAGGCCCTGGTCGCCGTCGGCCTCGATCACTTCGCTGGTCAGAAAATGCACGTTCAAGGCGAAGTGCGCCGGGGTTTTCATGTAGGTGGCGAACATCGCCCGGATCGCTTCACGGCCACGGTAGCCGCCAAAGCTTGCGGCATACTTGGCCCCTTTGCCTTCCCACACGGCGTCGCGGGTGAACAGTTCGGCGAGTTCGTCCAACGGGGTGCTGGCGTCGAGCTGATCGCACAGTTCCATGTAGCGGTTGATGCACACGCGGATCGCCTGCTGGCTTTCAAACCGCTGCAGGCGGGCGTGCAGTTCATGGGTATCGGGCATGGTATTCGGCTCTGGTTGTAGGAGCGGCCTTGTGTCGCGAAAGGGGCGCGAAGCGGCCCCAGGGTCTCATCGGCGCCACCTCGATTGCAGGGGGCCGCTTCGCAGCCCTTTCGCGACACAAGGCCGCTCCTACAGGAGATAGCCAACTCGTTTCAGTAAAGGTTGAGCAACAACCGCTCGGCCACGGCCAGCAGCTTCTCGTCGGCGCCCTTGGCCGCCACCAGCTGCAGGCCGACCGGCAAGCCGGCGGCGCTGCCCAGGGGGATGCTCAGGGCCGGGTGCCCCGACAGGTTGAACGGGCGCACCAGCGACGTCATGCCCAGCACTGCACGGGTGTCGCCGGCCTCTTCGAGGCGCAGCGGAAAGTCGGGCATGGTCGGCAACGCCAGCACGTCAAAGCCTGCCAGGGCCTGGTCGACTTCCTCGGTGAAGCGCTGGCGCACGGCTTCAGCCTCGGCCAGCGCGCTGTCGCTGGTGGTGCCGGCCGCGGCCAGGCGCCCGGCGATGTCGGCGCCGACCTTGCCGGTTTCCAGCAGGTGGCCACAGCCCTCGAAGGTTTCGCGGTTGATCACCACCATGCCGGCGTCATAGGCCGCGCCAAAGTGCTTGAGCTCGACGTTGCCCAGCGGCAGGCCACTGGCGCTCAGGGCGCCGTGCACCACCTTGTGGATGGCTGCCTCGGCGGTCACCCGCAGCACGCCGATGCGGGCCTTGGCCGGCACCTGGGCGGGCACGAACGTGGGGTCGATCATGCTCATGGCCCGTACCAGCATCGGCAGGCTGGCGGCGAACGGGCCGACGCAGTCCAGGCTGCTGTGCGCCGGCATCACGCCTTTGCGGCTGACCCGGCCAAAGGTCGGCTTGAAGCCGAACACGCCGCAGCAGCATGCCGGGATGCGCACCGAGCCACCGGTGTCGGTGCCCAGGCTGAAGTCGGCCAGGCCCGCCGCCACGGCCGCCGCCGAACCACTGGACGAGCCGCCGGGAATGCGCCCGGGGAAGCGCGGGTTGGCGGCGGTGCCGGTGTAGTGGTTGATGCCGGTGGTGCCGAACGCCAGCTCGTGCAGGCCCACCTTGCCGGTCAGGCGCGCGCCGTTGGCCAACAGATGGCTGACCACTTCTGCATGCCGTTCGGCCAGCGGCGCGTGCTCCAGCGCCTGGCTCGAGGCGCGGGTGGCGGTACCGGCGACATCGAGGGTGTCCTTGACCATGACCCGGGGGCCGGCGCCGCCCAGGTCGAGGGTTTCTACGATTATTGTCATTTTTATTCAGCCTTGAAGGAGGGGATGCCGGGCACGGCCCAGCCGATAAAATGCGTTTCAATTACGTGAAATGTCAACTGAATATTCCAGTATTGTATGGCGCCTGCCGGTAGCCAAATGCGCACAAACGGCTATGATGGCGCGACTATTTCCGCACAAGTAGTGAATCGATGAGCAACTCGAAGAACACAGGCCACAGCCACCACGACCCGGCCAGCGATGAATTTCGCAAGGAAGATTTCCCTTTCTACTGGCTGGCCCGTGTGCATGGTCGCTACACCCAGAACATGGAGCGTCTGCTCAAGAAGATCGACCTCGACGTGCCGCGCTGGCGCGTGCTGTGGATCCTCAACGAGAACGGTGAATCGAGCATTTCCGAGATCTCCACCCACGCCATCGCCAAGCTGTCGACCATCACCAAGATCGTCTACCGCATGAAGGACGACGGCCTGGTGGACACCGCGCCCAGCCCGGAAGACGGGCGCGTGACCCAGGTGCGCATCACCGAGGTCGGCCTGCAGAACATCGAGCGCATGCAGGAGGTGACCCGCGAGCTGTTCCAGCGCAGCTTCAAGGGCCTGACCGAAGCCCAGGTACAGCGCCTGAACCGCATGCTCGAAGTGGTGTTCCACAACCTCGAAACGCTCTGAGCGCTACGGGGCGCGCCGCGCCCCTTGCGCCGGCTCAGAAGGTGCTGACGAACACCACCTGGCTATACAGGTTGTTGTTGTTGTCGTTGCCCAGTTGCGTGCCGCCCCGGGCAGCGCTGCGGTCGGGCTGATACAGGCCCACCAGCGGCACCACCATCAGGTGCTCGTTGATCGACCATTGGGCATACACATCCAGCTCGCGGCCGTCGACGTTGCCCAGGTTGCGGTCGATCGTGTCGAACTTGAACAGCATCGCGCCCAGGCTCAGCGATGGGGCAGGGGTGACGCTCAGGCCAAGCTTCTGCACCCGCGCATTGCTGTTGAAGGGCCCGGCATAGTTGCCGGCCACTTCGCCCTGGAACCAGGTACCCAGGCCGCGGCCCAGCCCGTAGAACAGGGTGTCGTACTGCTCGGAGAAGCGGCTGTAGCGGTAGCTGACGTTCGGCTGCCAGGGCAGGTCGGCGAAGGTCCAGCCGGCTTCCAGGTACCAGGCATCCTCGGTGGCGCTGTGCGGTTTGTCCTGCTTTGCGTATTCGCCCGAGAGAAACAGATTTTCCACCCCGGCATTGCCCTGGACGCGCAGGCTGTAGGTCTTCATGCCGTCACGTTCCAGTTGCTGGGGCGAGGCGTACTGTTCGTCCACGTGGGTGGTGCCGACGTAGGTGAGGCCGACGGTGCCGGCGTCCGCCACGTGCTCCAGGGTGGCCACGTGCAGTTCCGTGTTGGCCTGGGCGCGGTTGTCCGACTGCAGCCACATCAGGTCGCCACGCCAGCCTGTCTTGCCGCCCAGGCGCAGCACGGCGGTCTTGTCGAAGCTCTTGCGCGCGGCCAGGTAGTAGGCGCCGCCGCGGTTGAACTGGCCGTCGGCAAGGCCATGGCCGACGTTGAGCGAGTCGCCCTGGATCAGGAAGCCGTCGCCGACCGCCACCATCTGCTTGCCGAACGACAGGTCGATGCCGTCCTCGCCCAGCAGCGGCACCAGGTTGCCCGACTTCCAGCCCAGGTATGCGTCCTCGATCTTGCTGGTGCGTTCGCTGCCGTCGCTGAAGCCCGCCGCATCGCCATCGCCCCAGGTGGCCGAGCTGAGCAGGGCGAAGGCGCCGTACAGCGAGCCGGCGCCGCCCAGGCGCTGGTCGCCGCTCAGGCCGTACTTGATGTAGCCCTCGCGCCAGGCTTGGGAGCCTTCATGGTCGCGGGCGATGGCATAGCTTTCTTCACTGTGGAACGCCCCGAACACCGCTTCGATATTGGCGTTGAGGTGGCGCTCGGCGTCGCCGTAGAGCTCCAGGGCGCAGGCCTGCAGCGAGGCCCCGGCCAGCACGGCGGCCAGGGTGAGACGGAACGGGCGGTGGAGCATGGTCTGGCTTCCTTTGTCATGGGTTTGGCAGAAGTTCCCAAGGATCATGCAGCAAGCCCCGACGGCGGTTTTTGCCCTGGCTGCCAGTTGCCTTTGGCAGCGTGCCAAAACGCCAAAGGCCCCATTTCGGGGCCTTTGGTAGGGCAGCGCGCGTGTTACTTGAGGCTGGCGAGGAAGCAGGTCACCGCCTGGCGTTCGGCGGCGTCGTGCAGGCCGGCATAGGGCATGTAGGTGCCCGGCACGGCGGCTTGTGGCTGCTCGATGAAGGCGCTGATGCCCTGGGCGGTCCAGGCGGCCTGGCGCGATTTCATGGCTTGCGAGTAGTTGGCGCCGGGCGCGGTGCCGGGGGTGCGGCCGAGCACGTCGTGCAGGTTGGGGCCCATCATCACCGGGCCGTTCTGCTGTGCCGAGTGGCAGGCTGCGCAGTCGCGGGCGAACACCTGTTCGCCTTGCCGGGATTGCGGGGCGGCGCATTCTTCTGCCAGGGCCAGGGGGCTGGCCAGGGCGGCGAGCAGGAAGGGGATGGCCAATTTGCGCGGGGTGATGGTCGACATCAGTACGGTTCCAGGGTTGTTTCTTGTTGGTTTATGGCTCGATTGTGCGCCAGCTTGGCGCACCGGGTTTTGCTCTGCCTGCCAGGCTGTTTGCCAGGGTTGCCAAGTGGTGGCCTGTGGGGAGGTCAGTTCGCATGCCGCTTGCGATATTCCCCTGGCGTCATGCCAAAGCGCGCCTTGAATGCGGTGCTGAAATAGCTCGAATCGGAAAACCCCCAGGCATAACCCAGCGACGAGACTTTCTGGTCCATGGCCGGGTTGCGCAGGCTTTCGGCGCAGAATTCGAGGCGGCGGTTGCGGATGTACTGGGCGATCACCAGCTCATGCTTGGCAAAGATGCGGTACAGGCTGCGCATGGAAATGCCCACTTCGCGGGCGATGAACTCGGGGCTCAGGCTTTCGCAGGTGATGTTCTGGTCGATCAGCGCCAGGGCCTTGCGGAACATGCGCTCGTGGCTGCCGGGCACCGAGTCCTGGCTGATGGCCGGGCGCAGCAGGGCGATCAGCGCATCGAGCACCGCCAGGCTTTCGTTGTTGGCCATGTGCCGGGTGCGCCCGGCTTCGAGCATCATCTGCCGGGCCATGCTGGCCAGCGGTGTCTGCGCCTCGATGCGCCTGGCGCAGGCAACGCCGATGCCGCGGGTGCCGGCTTGCACCTGGGTGCGCGGCAGGATCAGCGACAGTTGCCGCGAACGCTGGTGAAAGTGCATGTCCAGCGGGGTGCTGGCGTCGATCAGGGTGAGGTCGCCGGCCTGCAGTTCGATGCTTGCCTGCTGGTGCTCGATGCGTGAGGTGCCGGCCAGCTGCAGCACGGCGTAGTAGTTGTCGGCACCACTGGCGCGGATTTCCCGCTGGCCGCGGAACAGGTTCACCTGGGTCATGTCGACGATGCTCATGGAAATCTGGCCTACCTGGCATTTTTCCAGCTGGCCGACGAAGCCTGGGTCCAGCTTGCGGCCGTTGAAGTGGCCGCAGGCTTCATTCACCTGGCTGAGCCAGGCCTGGAAATGGTCGTCGGAAACACGGCTTGCAGGGGTCATGGATGCCTCGCACGGTATGACGTGGAACGGATCGCTTGGGCGAACTCTTGGAATGGGGGTATGCATTACTATTCACTTGAATATTCAAGCAAAAAGCGGGCCCGGGGAGGCACTTGGGTTTTTGCCTTTATATTTAACTGATTGAAAAATATGAGGTTAAAAGAAATTCAGGGTATGGAGGAGTGGAGCTGAGGAGGGCGCGAATAGAGGGTCGATGCTCGCAGTTGTAGCATTTTGAAACGCGGGTGTTTCGCAAGCGGGCATTTGTGTTGATTGTGCGGGCCCTATCGCCGGCAAGCCGGCTCCCACAGGGTTTGGTGGGGGCTGTGGGGTTGTGTGGGAGCCGGCTTGCCGGCGATGGGCTGCGCAGCAGCCCTAGGTGTGCGGCACCGGCTTGGGCGCCGCGCCGCCGGCATACTCGGGCTTCAGGTGGCCTTGGTCATCGAGCAGGTAGGCATCCATCACCTCGCGCACCACCGGCCCCGCCACCCGGCCGCCGGCTTCGCCGTTCTCGATCATCACCGCCACCACCACGCTGGGGTGGTCGGCCGGGGCGAAGCCGACGAACAGGGCGTTGTCGCGGTGGCGTTCGAGGGTCTTGTTGCGGTTATAGCGCTCACCCTGCTTGATCGCCACCACCTGCGCCGTGCCGCTCTTGCCGGCGATGCGGTACTGGGCGCCAGCGGCGGCGGCGCGGGCGATGCCGCGCGGGTCGTGCATGACCATCTGCATGCCCTGGCTGACCTGGTCCCAGGCATGCCGGTCGTGCAGCACGATGTCGGGCATCGGGTTGGGGTCGACCGGTGTTTCGCCGCCCACGGTCATCGCCAGGTGCGGGCGGTGCCACATGCCCTTGCTGGCCAGAAGGCTAGTGGCCTGGGCCAGCTGCAGCGGGGTCACCTGCATGTAGCCCTGGCCGATGCCGAGGATCAGCGTTTCGCCGGGGAACCAGGCCTGGCGGCGCGTCGCCCGCTTCCACTGGGCCGAAGGCATCAGCCCTGCGGCCTCTTCGTTCATGTCCAGCGAGACCTTCTGGCCCAGGCCGAATTCGGCCATGTAGTCGTGCAGGCGGTCGATGCCCAGCTTGTGCGCCAGGTCGTAGAAGTAGGTGTCGTTGGAGCGCATGATGGCGGTGTACATGTCCACCCAGCCATCGCCGCTGTGGTTCCAGTTGCGGTACTTGTGATCGTAGTTGGGCAGCTCGTAGTAGCCCGGGTCGAACACCCGGCTGCCCGGGGTGATGACCCCGCTGTCGAGGCCGGCGATGGCCACTTCCGGCTTCACCGTCGAGCCCGGCGCATACAGGCCGCGCAGCACGCGGTTGAACAGCGGGCGGTCGATCGAGTCGCGCAGGGCGGCGTACTGCTTGAAGCTGATGCCCTTGACGAACAGGTTGGGGTCGAAGCTGGGGTTGCTGACCATCGCCAGCACGTCGCCGTTGGCCGGGTCCAGTACCACCACCGCGCCACGGCGCTCGCCCAGGGCCTTTTCGGCGGCCACCTGCAGGTGCGCGTCGAGGCTGAGCACGATGTCCTTGCCGGGGGTCGGGTCCTGGTGGTTGAGCACGCGCATCACCCGGCCCTGGGCATTGGTCTCGACTTCCTCGTAGCCCACATGGCCATGCAGCTGGCTTTCGTAGAAGTGCTCGATGCCGGTCTTGCCGATCGACTGGGTGCCCCGGTATTCGGTGCTGTCGAGGGTCTTGGCTTCTTTTTCGTTGATGCGCCCGACGTAGCCTACCGAGTGGGCGAAATGCTCGGCCAGGGGGTATTCGCGGATGAACTGCGGCTCCACGTCCAGGCCCGGCAGGCGGAACTGGTTCACCGCCACCAGGGCAATCTGCTCCTCGGTCAGGCCAACCATCAGGGTCACCGGCTCGAATGGCTTGCGGCCACGGCGCAGGTCCTTGTCGAACTGCAGGCGGTCATCCTCGCCTAGGCCCAGCACCTGCGCCAGGGTGTCGAGCACCTTGGCCGAGTCGCCGGCGCGCTCGCGGGTCATGGTCAGGTCGAAACTGGGCTTGTTGTCGGCCAGCACCACACCGTTGCGGTCGTAGATCAGCCCGCGCTCGGGGGCGATGGGCAGCACGTGCACGCGGTTGTTTTCCGATACCGCGCTCTGCTGGTCGTGTTGCAGCACTTGCAGCACATAGAGCCTGCCGACGAGGACGGCCACCAGGCTGAAGACCAGGGCAGCGCAGGCCAGGAGCCGGCGGTTGACCAGGTGCTTTTCCTTTTCGTGGTCCTTGAGGGGGATCGGCTGGGGCATGGGCGGTGGTGGGTCGGCTGAACACGCGAAACTTGTGGGAGCCGGCTTGCCGGCGAGTACGCCAGGCCAGCCAACATGGATGTAGACGAGTGCTACGCACTCGAATCGCCGGCAAGCCGGCTCCCACAAGGATGCGGGGCGGCGATGCTACGCGTACCGGCGCCGGCCCTCAAGGCAAGGGCCGACGCACGGTGCGCGTTGCCTGGCGTTTCACCCCGCCATCAGGGCATCACGGCGTACATGAAGATTTGTTCATGCGCCTTCAGTTTCACTTGCCGGCCGCCAGCAGGTTGTCCTGGGTCTGCTGCTCGACGGTGCGCTGGATCTCCCGTGCCAGGGTCTTGACATCATGCTGGCCGATTTCCTTGGGCATCACTGCAAAGCCGATCGAGTTGTACAGCCGGCCCCAGGCTGCCTGGGCATCGGAGTAGGCCGCTTCGCGCTGGTAGCGCGAGAGCAGCATGCGCCCTTCGGCGCGGATCAGCTCCAGTTCGCTGCCCAGCGCCGCATTGCGCGAGGACTGGGCGTAGCTGAGCAGGCTCTGGTCGACGCGCAGGCTTTCGTCGGCGAACTCCACTTCCTGGCGGGCCAGCTGATAGCGCAGCAGGCCCACGCGCACCTGGGTCAGGATTGCCATCGACAGCGCGGTACGGCGCATGTCGTCGGTCTTTTCCTGGCTTTTTTCCGCGGCGGTGATGTCCGGGTACTGCAGCAGACGCAGCAGGTTCATCGAGACGTTGATGCCGGTCTGGTTCCAGTCGCTGTTGTACAGGTACTTGTTGGAGTCGTACTCGTAGCCGTAGTTGAAGCTCACGTTGGGCCACAACTGGGCCTTGGCGATCTTCAGGTCGTTCATGCTCACGCGCTTGCGGTACCACTCTTCCATGATTTCCGGGCGGCGCTCCAGGGACAGGCGCTCGAGCTGCTCGACATTGCCGGTCAGCAGCGGCAGCGGTGGTTCGCTGGTGTCGGCCAGCACCATGCGGGTATTGGGCGGCAGCGACATCAGCGCGGCCAGCTCGGCACGGGCGAACTCCAGGTCCTGGCGGCGCACGGTGAGCATGTACACCGAGTCGAGCAGGGCGCGCTGGTAGGCCAGGATGTCCTGGCGCGGCAGCAGGCTCTTGCCCTCGGCTTCACGGGCCGAGGTCAGGGCGCGGTGGGTGCGCATCAGCAGGCCGTCCACTTCCGGCAGCAGGCGCTGGGCGCCCAGCGCGCGCCAGTAGGCGTTGCGCACATCCTGCAGCACGTTCTGCGCGACTTTTTCGCGGCGCTCTTCGGCCATCAGGATCTGGTCGTTCTTCTGCTGGGTGCGGAAGTAGGCGACGCCAAAGTCCAGCAGGCTCCACGACAGGCCCAGGCTGTACAGCGTGCGGTAGCGCTCCTCGGAGGTGGAAGGACGCAAGCTGACCTGGCGGTCCTCGATGCCGATCGAGGTGCCGCCGGAGTCGTTGTTGCGCCCGGCGTAGCCGGCGGAGGCCACCAGGCGCGGCAGCATCTCGTGGCTGGACACGTCGCGCAGGTCCGAGGCCAACGCGCTTTCCAGCAGCTTCAGGCGGTAGTCGAGGTTGTACTTCAAGGCCCGCGCCGACGCCTCGTAGAAGGTGATGGGGCCGCTCACCGGCTCCTGTTCCTTGTACATGCGCGCCTGGTCGTCGATCACCCGCTGGCGCATTTCATCTTCGCTGTAGGGCTTGGGTTCGAAGGCCGAGCAAGCGCTGAGCAGAATGCTCACAGCAGTGAAGGTGCTCAGGCTTTTCAATGTGGCTACTGGCATAGGCAGTCCTTGGTCCATCCGTGAATAGGCATCGACATCATGGTGCGTTGCTGCCGCGGCGTTGGGCGGCTTCGCGCAACTGCGCACGGAAGCCGTGCGCGGGCTGCGGGGGCTTCTCGGCGGCCGGTACCATGTCGGCCTGGAAGGGTGCCCACAGCGAAGGGTCCGGCAGCAGGCCATCAGCGCTCAGGCTGATGACGCCATGGCGGCCGTCGACCCAGTTCTTGTCCTCGGCACTGTCGCGCCGGCTTTCGGCCACTGCGCGCGCGACGAACTGGCCATTGACCTGGCCCAGCTGGCTGCCGATCGACTGGCTTTCGATCTCGGGGGTGGCGAACAGCTGCACATTGCTGCCGTCCGCGCTCCAGGCCGACAGGGTCAGGGTCTGGTTGACGCGCTCCACCACCGGGGCGACGAAGATCGCCGGCGACACGTCCGGCAGCGGCAGCGCCGCGGTGCCGCCCAGGCCATCGCGGTCCAGGTGCGGCCCTGGCGGGATGTACGGGGTGGCGATGTCCAGGGTGATGGTCAGCTGCGCCTGGTCGGTGGCCCCGGCAAGGTCGCTGATGGTGTAGGTGAAGTAATCCTTGAGCACCTGGCCAAGGCCCGCCGCCGCCAGCACGTCGCGGTTGCTCAGGTCGATGGTGTAGGTGTAGCTGCCGTCGGCATTGAGCACCAGGGTGCCGTACTTGCCGAGGATCGGCTGGCCGACCACCCCGGCGCTGCCGCTGCCGTTCTCCTGGCCGGTGCGGATGCCGGTCACGGTGATCGCGTCGCCGCCGTCCTCGTCGCTGTCATTGACCAGCACGTTGCCGCTGGTGTGCGGCGCCGGCACCTGGTCGCTGGCAAAGCTGGCATCGTCGCGGGCCACCGGGTTGTCGTCGGCGCCCTGGATGGTCACGGTCAGGCGTGCGTCCGAGGTGATGCCGGCGGTGTCGCGCATGCGGTAGGTGAACACCTCGCGCAGCGACTCGCCGGCGCTGCGCAACGCCTGCACGGTGGGGTTGGCGTTGTCGACGATGTACTGGTAGCTGCCGTCGGCATTGATCAGCAGCGTGCCGTACAGGCCCTGGAGCACTTCGCCGGCGCTGGCGGTGCGGCCGTTCTCGCCGGTGTACTGCACCACGGTCTTGGTTTCGCCGTACTGCACGCCGTCGATGTCGGTGTCGTTGTCGAGCACGTTGCCGCGTGGGTCGACGCCCGGCGTGCCATTGTTCACGCCGCCGGCTTCCACCGCCTGGGCGGTGTCGTCATGGGCTTGCGGGTAGTCGTTGCGCCCGTCGATGGTGATGGTCAGCGAGCCGTTGGCGGTGCCGCCCCAGATGTCGCTGACCAGGTAGGTGAAGTTGTCGACCAGGGTCTGGCCGCTGACGCGCAGTGCCTGCACCGCCTGCAGGCTGTTGTCGAGCACGTAGCTCCAGGTGCCGTCGGCGTTGAGCGTGAGGTCGCCGTACTGGCCGCGCAGGGTTTGCCCGACCAGGCTGGCATTGCCCGGCAGGGGGCCGTCGCCGCTCCAGAACGCCAGCACTTGCAGGGTTTCCGGGAACAGGATGTTGACCGTGTCCGGGTCGCTGTCGTTGTCCATCACGTTGCCGCTGGGGTTGCTGCCCGGGATGTTGTTGTCGACGCCACCGGCCTCGACCGCCAGGCCCTGGTCGGGGCCGGCGACCGGCGGCTGGTTCTCGCCACGGATGAAGATGGTCAGGGTGGCGGTGTCGCTCAGGCCGCCGGCGTCGGTGACCTGGTAGGTGTAGTTCTGGATGACGAAGCCCAGTGGGCCCAGGGCAATGATGTCGGGGTCGAAGGAGTTGACCACGAAGCGGTAGCTGCCGTCGGCGTTGAGGGTCAGGGTGCCGTAGTGGGTGGTGAGCGTGGCGCTGCCGGTGAGCGGGTCGAGGGTCGGGTTGCTGCTTTCGGCGCCCAGGCCCACGGCAGTGACCACCTTGGTGTCGTTGGCATCCACGTCGGTGTCGTTGTTCAGCACGTTGCCGGTGGGGTTGCGCCCGCCATTGCCATCGTCGTCCTCGGCCACGGCATAGGCGAAATCGTCATGCGCCACCGGCGTGTCGTAGCGGCCTTCGATGGTGATGTTGATCTGCGCCTGGGCGCTGGCACCGGCGATGTCGTGCATGCGGTAGGTGAAGGTTTCGCGCAGTTGCTCGCCGGCCTTGAGCGCCTGCACCGCGGCCAGGCTGTCGTTGACGGTGTACACGTAGTTGCCGTTGGCATCGATGCTCAGGGTGCCGTAGGTGCCGGCCACCACGGTGGCGCCGGCATTGACCTGGACGAAGGTGCCACCTGCGGCCAGGGTGCCCAGGTAGATGCCATCGACGAACTTGCCGTCGCCGGCATCCACGTCGCTGTCGTTGCCCAGCGCGTTGCCGCTGCCGGCCTGGCCGGGCGTACCGTTGTTGACGCCGCCGGCCTCGATGGCGGTGGCGTTGTCATCGGCGGCGATGGGGGTGTCGTTGCGGCCGTGGATGACCACGGTGAAGGTGGCGGTGACGACCTTGCCGTTGCCATCGCTGACGCTGTACTGGAACACCTCGGTGAGGCGGTCGGCGTCGGTGCGCAGGGCCTGCACCGCGCTGTTGCTGTTGTCGACCACATAGCGGTAGTTGCCCTGGGCATCGAGCACCAGGCTGCCGTAGTTGCCAGCCAGGCTCTGGCCGGGGGCGGCGATGGCGCCGGTGGGGCTGAGCACGCCGCTGATGGTCAGGGTATCGCCTTCCGGGTCGGTGTATGCCGCGCGGATGCTGCCGCTGGGGTCGAGGCCAGGGGTGGCGTTGTTCAACCCGCCAGCCTCGATGGCGTCGACGGTGACCGGGTTGACCACGGGTGGGTCGTTGACCCCGGTCACGGTGATCACCAACTGCGCCTGGTCGGTGAGCCCACCGCTGTCGTGGATCTGGTAGGTGAAGATCACGTCCAGGCTCTGCCCGGCCGCCAATGCACGAATGGCCGGGTCGGCGCTGTTGACCACGAAGGTGTAGGTGCCGTCCTGGTTGAGGGTGAGCTGGCCGAAGTTGCCGCTGATCAGGCTGTTGTCGGCCAGGCGGGCCACGGTGCCGGGGATGGATGCGGGGGCGCCGCTGGCCACCGAGGTGAGCGCGCCGCCGGCGCTTTCCAGGCCGCTGCGCACGCCGTCCACCTTGAGCTGGGTGGCGTTTGGCTGGTCGAGGCGGTCGACGTCGGTATCGGCGCCGATGCCACCGTTGCCGGTGATCACGTTGCCGCTGGCATCCACCGCTGCCGGGCTGCCGTCACTGGCGCCGGCGCTGGCGGTGCCGTGGTCGTCCACTGCCACCGGTGCGTCGTTGGCGCCCTGGATGGTGATCACCAGCACGGTCAAGGACTTCAACCCGCCGGCGTCGATCATCTGGTAGGTGAACTGCTCGACCAGCGTATCGCCGGGCGACAGCGCCTGCACGGCGGCGTTGTTGTTGTCGACCACATAGCGGTAGCTGCCGTCGGCGCTGATGGTCAGGGTGCCGAAGTTGGCCAGCAAGGTGGTCGGCTGGCTACCGTCAACCGGAATGATCCGGCCGCCCCCGGGGCCATCGTAGCGCACGGTATTGACGTGCTTGGTCTCGCCCAGCGCTATGGAGTCGACGTCGGTGTCGTTGTCCAGCACGTTGCCGATCGCGTCTTGCCCCGCCGTGCCATTGTTGGTGCCGCCGGCCTCGATGGCGGTGGCCGTGTCGCCGTGGGCGATCGGGGTGTCGTTGGCGCCGTGGATGTTGATCTGCAGCACCGCGCTGCTGGTCAGGCCGCCGGTGTCGACGATGTCGTAGCCGAAGAAGTCGCTGATGAAGTCGCCGGCGGTGCGCAGCGCCTGCACCTGCGGGTTGCTGTTGTCGACGATGTACTGGAAGCCGCCGTTGGGCCTGATCACCAGGGTGCCGTAGAGCCCCTGGATCACCGTGACCAGGTTGCCCGTTACCGGCACGCCGGCCGGGTTGACGTTGCTGGCGATGCGGGTGACGGTGAGCACGTCGTTGTTGGTCTGGATATCGACGTCGGTGTCGTTGGCCAGCACGTTGCCGGTCGGGTTCACCCCAGGGTCGGCGTTGTTGAAGCCACCGGCCTCGACGGCGATGGCGATGTCGTTGTGCGCCACCGGGGCATCGTTGACGGGGTCGATGATGATGTTCATCACGTCGGTGTCGGTCAGTGCGTCGGCCGGGTTCTGCCCGGGGATGCCGTCGCCGCCGACCGGCGCATCGCCGTAGTTGCCCTGGTCATTGGTGACCATGGTCAGGGTTTCGCTGTTGCGGAAGGTGTTGAAGTCCTGGTCGCCCTTGTAATAGAGCTGGCTGAGCAACGCGTTCAGCTCGGCCAGGGTACCGGTCAGCACCAGCGTGCGGCCGGCGCCGGCCGGTGGCGTGGCGTTGGCGGCGGGCGGGGTGGCGGTCTGCCAGAGCACGCCGTGCACCACGCTCAGGGTGATGGTCATGACGCCATCGGCGTTACCGGCGTTCACGTCCACGTCGCTGATCGCCAGGCCACCGATGTGCAGCACCGTGTCTTCCTGGCCGTGCTGGTCGGAAACGGTGTTCACCGGCGCCTCGTTGATATGCACGTAGCCGGCGTCCGCGGTGCCGGTGCTGCCTTCGCCCAGGGCCAGGCTGATGCTGCCAAGGCCTGCGGCTGCCGCAGCGGTGTCGCTATCGATGCGCACGCGGAAGTTGTTGCCGGGCGTGACCTGGTGGGTCTGGTCCACGGCGATCAGGTAGTTGCCCGAGGGCAGCAGGGCGAACTGGTACACCCCGCCGTTGGCGGTGGTGGTGCTGAAGACCTTGTCGTCGGCGGTGCCAAACAGGCCGTCGTCGCCGGCCCAGGTCAGGGTCACGCCGACCCCGTCCAGGCCCGGGCCGTCCGGGGTGACGTTGTCCGTGGCGCTGCGGGTGTCGTCCCACAGCGTGCCGCGGATCACGCCCATGCCGGCGCCGTCGCTCAAGATGTAGTTGTTCAGGCCGTTGGCGCCGTCCTGGCCGGTGCGCTCGCCGGTTGCGCCGCCTGGGGTGGAAGGCAGCGAGCCACCCCAGCCGTTGCTTTCGAAGTCGCTGGGCAGGCTGGTCCAGGTCAGCACGGCGGAACTGGCGGCGTCATCGGCGATGTTGGCGGTGTTGGGCAGGGTGACGGTGTAGATCACCTGCACCGTGTCGTTGGGCGCCAGCCGGGCGAAATCGACGGTGATGCCGGTGCCATCGCTGAAGCTGATGCCCGCGGGCAGGTTGGCCAGGTTCAGCGCCGTGCCGTTGAGCAGGATGCTTTGCACCTGGTAGTTGCTGCCATTGGGGAACTTGTCGACCAGGTGGGTCTCGTAGGCGGGCACGCCGCCGTTCTGGGTGAAGCTCACCGACACCGTGGCCTCGGTGGTGCTGCTGCCGGGCGTCACGTTGATGACCGACTTGTCCATGTTGGTGAAGCTCGGCTCCACCACACGCTCGAAAATGGTGTCGCTGCGGCCGCGGTCGACGCCGCCGTTGTCGCCCACGTGCTCGAAGACGGTCATGCCCAGGCGCGTGTCGGCCTGGTTGCCGGCCACGTTGCTGACGCGCACGTTGAACTCGAGGATGACCCCCTCGATATCGTTGTCGTTGATCTCGGTGTTGGTCAGGTTGCCGAGGCTGAAGGTGATGGTCTGGCTGCCGTCGCCGTTGGTGGTGATCTGCAGCCGGTTGTTGGCGGTGTCGAAGATGCCGCTCGGTGCCGTGCCGCTTAGGTCGGGGTGGATCGGCAGGGACACATCGCTGTTCTGGTTGCCGGTCATGTACAGCGACGAACCTGCGATGACCAGGTCACCGGCATCGGTGGTAAGGCCACCGTTGGACACCATCGCGATGAGGATCCGGTTGAATTCCTCGGGGATGAACTCCAGGCCCGCCGCCAGTTCGATGCGGATCTGGTAGTTGGGGTTGTCGCCGGTCGGCACCAGCACCGCCACCCGGTAGCGGATGATTTCGCCGACCGCGACGTTTTCCTGCAGGCCGCTGGTGTCGGTGGCACCACTGCTGTTGGTGGCCGGCGGCGTGTCGCTCACGCCACCGACGCGCGACACCTGGATGCCATTGGTGACCGGGATCAGCAAGGCACTGATCACCGAGTAGTCGTTGAGCACGCCCGAGTTGAGCAGGCCATCGTCGCCGTTGCGCTCGCCGTTGGCGGTGTCGGTGCTGCTGTCGATGCCGTTCAGGCTGCTCCAGTTGACCTGCACGTTGTTGGGGATCACCGCCATGCCGGCCGCCGAGGCATTGACCGTGCCCTTGAGGGTGATGACGATGCTGCCGCCGTTGGCGATGTCGATGTTGGCGCCGTTGGCGGTCACCAGCTGGCCGCCGCTGATGATGAAGTCGATGCTGCCGTTGTTGGTGGCGCCACCCAAGTATTGGATGGAGCCGTTGATGACCAGGTTGTCGATCTGGGTCGGCAGGTTGTCCAGCAGGCTGATGTCGAAGGCATCGGTGCCGGAGTTGTTGGCCACCGTGATGGTGAAGATCACCTCATCGCCCTGGTCGAAGCCGCCGAAGGAGGGGGTCGAGGTGATCTGCTGGGTCACCGTGAGCGTCGGCTCGACGATGGTCACACTGGGCTGCTGCGCGCTGTAGAGGCTGCGGTCCACGGCCACTGCGCCGTTGGGGGTATCGCCGTCGGGGTCGCTGTAGACCAGCTGCGCGCCATTGTTCAGCGTGGTGCCCTGCTGGTTGCCGGTGACGTTGCTGGCCACCAGCACCAGGCGGATGACGAAGCTGTTGTTGCCGACGATGTTGTCGGCGGTGGCGCCGGCACTGCTGAACACCAGCATCAGGTCGCCGCCGTCGCTGCCGTCCGGGGTCAGCGGGTTGACGTTGAGCACGCCATTGAAATCCGCGCCCAGCGCGCCACTGCCGGAAGCCAGGGTGATGATCTGGTAGCCCAGGTTGCCGTTGAAGCGTGGGTCCAGGCGCAGGCCCGGGGGGATCAGGTCATTGATGCGCAGGTTGCCGGTGGTGCCTTCGGGCAGGGTGACGACGATGTCGTAGGTGATGCTTTCGCCGATCACCAGGTTGCTGCCGGTGGTGTGGCTGGCGCTGGAGTCGTCGTCGCTGAGGCTGCCGTCCTTGTAGGTCTTGCTGATGGTCGGCGCGGCCACTTGCTGGTTGGCCACCTCCACCAGGTCGGTGGGGGTGAAGTCCTGGCCGCCGTCGACGCTGGCGTAGTAGGTCAGTGCCGCGGTGCTCTGCAGGGTGCTGGAGGCGAGGATCGCGTCGTTGACCCTGACGTCGTAGGTGATCACCACCACGTTGGCGCCGGACAGGTCGCTGGCGGTGCCGCTGCGCCCGGCCAGCAAGGTGGCCTGGCCATTGGCGTCGAGGAAGGTGATGGTGTTGCCGCTGACGCTGTAGTCGGTGCCGGCCACCAGCAAGGTGCCGTCGCCCCGGTAGATCTGCAGGTTGGCCGCGCTCAGGCTGCCGCCGACGAACGAAATGCCGGCCGGCAGGGTGATGCTGGTGCTTACGTCGAAGGCACCGCCACCGCCGCTGTTCTTCAGCGCAGTGGCCAGGCGCAGGGTATCGGCACCGTCGATGCCGCTGACGTTGCCGTCCACCGCAGCCAGGCTGGTGACGCTGCCGCCGAACGGCACGCCGCTGGTGCCGGGGGCGGTCCAGCTGCCGGTGGTGCCGGTGACCGTGCCATTGCTGCTGGACACCACGCCATGCTTGATGTCCAGCACAGGTTCGGCCACCGACTCGATCACTGCCACATCGGAAGACGTCAGCACGGTCTTGTCGACCGTGGTGGTCTGGCTCGACTGCGCCAGCACGTCGAGTTCACGCTGGTCGGCGAACGGCTGGTCGCCGACCACCATGGTGAAGCGCACCTGCACGGTGCCGCCGTTGAGGCCGCCGGAGGCGAAGTTGCCGAAGTCGAAGATGATCGAGTTGCCCGGGCCTGTGGTGACGCTGTCGGGCACATCGAGGATGTTGTTGCCGCTGCCGAAGCTCCACTGGCCGACGCCGGTGCCGAAGCTCCAGGTGATGCCGTTGGCGTCGAGCAGAGGCAGTGGCAGGTAGGCGGTGAGCTTGAAGTTTTCGTAATCGGCCACCAGCAGGTCGTAGCTGATGGTGAAGGTCACCACATCGCCCGGGCGCAGTTCGCCGTTGCTCGGCGGGTTGCCGCCGTTGACCTGGGTCAGCTCGATGTCGACGGTGGAGGTGTCGATGGTGCTGGTGGTGCTGGAGCCATCGCTCTGCACGCCGCCGATGTTGAGAATGTCGCGCAGCACCGTGGCACTGACCGTGGCGTTGTTGCTGACGCTGTCGCCTTCGTTGAGCTGGTCGTGGGGCGGGTGGTCGGTGGTGTAGGTGGTGTCGATCAGCGCGTCGTAGACGATGCTCAAGCGCGTGGCGCCTTCCTGTATGTCATCGTCGTAGAGGTCGCCGAACAGCGCCGCGACACCCGGGCCTGCAACGGCCCGGCGGATCGACTCGGCGATGTCGAACACCAGCGTGGTGCTGCCGTCGGCGTTCACCGTCTGGGTATAGACCAGGGCAATGGCCTGGGAGCCGCCATGCTGCTGGATGATCAGGGTGGGCGGGTTGCTCGGGTCGAAGGTCTGGCCATCGCTGAGCAGGTCGGTGACGCTGAACTGGCCTTCCTCGAGGATGTTCTCGCCGAAGGCGAAGAAGTCGGAGATGGCCACGTCCATGGTGTAGCGCAGGGTGTCGCCGGGCGTGAGCCCCGGCGTGCCGACGTCGTTCTGCAGGTTGACCTGCTTGAGCAGGGTGATCGACTTGGCGACGAAGGTGATGCCCTGGCCATTGCCGGTTTCATTGAACGGGTAGCCGTCCGGGTCGGTGGGGCGGTCGCGCGGGTCGAGCGGGTTCCAGTCGCCATTGACGCTGGCGTTGCCGAAGTTGATGGTCACCGGGTTGCCGGTGGCCGGGTCGATCACCGGGCGGCCGTTGGCGTCGATCTCCGGCACATAGAAGTTGACCTGGGTTTCGCTGGCGCCGGTCAGGGTGTCGTAGTGGATGTCGTAGCTGGCCACGAAGGCATTGGGGTTGGCCAGGGCCGCCGCGATGGCGGTGGGGTCGGTGAGCACCGTGCCGTCGTGCAGGGTGATCGAGGCCAGCGTACCGCCGGGGCCTGGGGTGATGGAGCTGACGTGCACCTGGTCGGGCACGGTCTGGGTGACGGTGACGTTGGTCAGGGTCTGGCCGGGCGCCGGGGTCACGGTGACGGTCTGGGTGCGGGTGAAGTTGGGGCCGGTGACCGTTTCGCCTTCGGGCATGTTGACCGTTTGCGTGACCTGCAACAGCTTCGGCGTGATCACGAAACTGTGCAGCGCGCTTTCCACCAGGCTCGGGTCCTGGACCGGGTTGTTCACCGAGTCGTTGCCGTACTCGAAACCTGCGCGGGTATTGATGGTGAGGTTGGGCGCGCCGTCGGAGTAGGTGGTGTCGGCCAGGTTGCTCAGCTGCCCGGTGATCACGATGTCGATGCTGGGCTGGCCGTTGGTGACGCTGGCGTAAGGCAGTTGCAGCACCACCATCTGGTCGCCGGGCTTCATGCCGACGCTGGCGGCGTTGATCACCAGGGCGTTGCCGCTGGCATCCTTGGCCAGCGGGTGGGTGGCATTGCCGTTGGCGTCGAAGGTGATGACGAAGCTGTTCACCGCCCGCCCCAGGTAGGTGGCGGAGACGAAGCTGGCGCCGTCGTCGCCATCGCGGCCGGTGGCCGGCATGAACACATCGATGAACGGCGCGTAGCCTTCCTGGCTGGACGGGTTGCTGAAGCTCACGGTGAAGTTGAACTGGGTGCCCAGCTGCACCTCGGCGCCGCCGCTGCTCAGGCTGGCGGTGGGGCTGGCGTCGGCCAGCAGGCCCTGGAAGTTGTCGAGGGTGGCGGCGGCCAGGGCGATGGTCTTGTCCACATCGCCATTGCGCACCTCAAGGCGCCAGTCGCCGCCGGCCAGCTGGCTGCCGGTGGCGTTGTTCGAGGCGCCCACGTCGGCGCCGGTCCAGCGTGCCAGCTCGTTGACCAGCGCTTGCCCGGCGCTGCCGGTGCCCACGTCGCAGCCGTAGAGCTGGATATCGGCGCCGGCGTTGAGTTCGTCGCGCCAGGCGCTCAGGCGCTCGCCCATTTGTTCGACGGTCTGGCGGGTGAACACCTGGTTGCCCAGGGTGAACTGGCCGGAGGCGCCGTGGGAGAACACCTGGATGGAGTCGACCTTGCCCAGTTGCGCCAAGGCATTGCTGATGGCCGAGACGGCGTCCTGGCCGGGGTCGACCACCAGCGCAGTGGTGCCCGCCGGCAGGTTGGCGGCCAGCTGGTCGCGGTTTTCCAGGCGTGCGTCGATGACCACCAGGTTGCGTTGTGCGGGCGGCGCCGCCGTGGTTTGCGCCTCGCTGGCGGTGGGAGCGGGGTGGCTGCTGTCCTTGGCCTCTGCAGTGCTGGGGTCGCTGTGGTGCTGCTGATCGACCGCCGCCGCAGCGGCCCCGTCGAACAGGATACGCTGCTCAAGGGCGACCGTTTGCGACCGCGGGCGCAAGGCAGTGGCGAAGCCGGCTCTGCTTTTGATGTCCATGTCCTTACCTGCTCAAAGTTTCGACTGCAAATTCGGGAGCTTAAGCAATGCTAGTCGGGTTTTCTGAAAGTGCAGCGGGAGCCGCCCGGAGGCGCTGTCAGAACCCGCTTTCACGCAGCCCGACGCCCAACAGCCACTTGCCCAATTCGCCCAGCACGCTGCGCCTTTCCCCTTCGATCTGCAGCTTGCCGCGGGTTTCGCGCACGCTGGCCAGGGGCTCGTCCAGGGCGATCAGCACCTGGAACAACGCCGCATTGGGGGTCAGGGACTGGCCGCTGGTGGCCACTGGCCCGCCAAAGTGCGAAGACAGCATGCGGTGGGCCAGTTGCCCGGCGCGGGTGCTGCCGATGGCCAGCACCTTGCCGTGCAGCGCGGTGGCCTGGCCTTCGGGGTAGAACTTGACCGGGTTGCCCACGGCCAGGTGGTGCACCTGGTCTTGCGCGACATAGGCATCGACCTGCCAGTGGCGGGGGTCGATGAGGATGCCCAGCGGCTCCTGGCGGTTGAGCCACTGGCCGGGCTGCAGGTCGCGGTCCACGTCCAGCCAGGCGCCGGCGAACGGTGCCTGCAGGTTGAGCCGGGCGATTTCCCGGCGCGCCGAGCGGGCTTCTTCGTTCTGCACGCTCAGGCGCTGCTGGGTGGCGGCATCCTCGGCCAGCCCGGCAGGGTCGGCCAGCAGCCCCGACAACCGCGCCTGGTAGCTGCGCGCCGTGGCCTCGCTGCTGCGCATGCGCGAGTCGAGGTCCGGCTCGTCGAGCACCGCCAGCACCTCGCCGGCCTTGACCTGGCCGGCCGGCTGCAGGCTCTTGAGGCGTGCCGGGTAGGGCGTGTACACGCGCAACTGGTGTTCGGCACGGGCCACGCCCACCGCATCCACCTGGTTGTGCCAAGGCACCGCCAGGGCCAGCACCAGCAGCCCCAGGCCCAGGTAGAACAGCCGCTTGCGCTGCCCGGGAATGAACGCGCGCTGCTGCCACCAGTGGTTGAGCTCGCGTTTTACCGGCAGGGCGATGAACCACGCCAATTCGACCATGAACAGTACGATCCCCAGCAGTTTGAAGAAGAACAAGTACACCGCCACCGCGATGCCCAGGAACAGCACCAGGCGGTACAGCCAGGTAGCAAAGGCGAACGCCACCAGCAGCCGCCGCTGGCCGACGGGAAACGGCTCGGGCCAGGGCTCATTCAGCCCCAGCAGGTTGCGCCGCAGGGCCACCCGCGCCATGGCCGAGGCGCGCTCGTGCAGGTTGGGGAAGTCGAGCAGGTCGCTGAGGATGAAGTAGCCGTCAAAGCGCATGAACGGGCTGGCGTTGAGTGCCAGCGACAGCACCCAGCTGGTGGTCGCCAGGTACAGCAAGGCATTGCGCAGGGCGCCGTCGTCGCACAAGGCCCAGCCCAGGGTGGCCAGGCCCGCCAGCGACAGCTCGGTGACGATGCCGGCCGAGGCGATCGCCAGGCGCTGGCGGGAGCGCTTGAGCTTCCAGCTTTCGCCGGTGTCGGTGTACAGCATCGGCCACAGCACCAGGAACGCCACGCCCATGTGCCCGACGCGCAGGCCCAGGCGCGTGGCCACCAGCGCATGGCCCAGCTCGTGCAGGGTCTTGGCCACGACCAGCGCCAGGGCGAAGCTGAACAGGCCCTCGGTGGAAAACGACTCCACCACCGCATGGGTGAAGCTGTCCCATTGCTGCATCACCAGCACCAGCCCGACCAGGGTCAGGGCCACCACCAGCACCGCGGTCAGCGGGTGGAACAACCAGCCCAGGGCCTTGGCCAGGTGCTGCAGCCCGGCTTGCGGGCGCAACAGGGGGATGCGAAAGAACAGGTAGTGGTGCAGCCACCAGCGCCAGCTCGACCAGGTGCGCGACTCGCTGGCCGCCTGCAGCCTGGCCAGTTGCTCGTGGCCGGGGCGCAGCAGGTTGTGCTGTTCGAGGAACGCCCGCAGCGCCAGCACCTGCTCGACGTCCGGGTTCAGCGCGCTGTCGCGTGAGACCTGTTCGCTGATCTGGCGCGGCGTCTGGCCCCAGCGCAGCAGGCATTCGAACTCCAGCCAGCCGATCCGGTAGAAGCGGTTGACCACCGTGTCGTGGATCATCCACGCCGGCTCTCCCTCACGGTTGTCGGCGGCTTCGCACAGGCGCAGGTCCTCGCGCAGTGGCGGCAGGGGCAGGTCGCTGAGCTCGAGCATCACCAGCCACTCCAGGCACGCACGGTGGCCAGCGGGCGACGCAGCAGGTAATAGCCGAGCATCACCCGGCCGCCGTAGAGCTTGGCGGTGCCGTGCAGGCCCAGGCGGGCATGCTCGGAGTGCTCGTCGATGCTGGCCAGCAGGCGGTAGGCGACCACGCCGTCGTCGCTGGGCTTGGCCTGGTAGCTGGTTTCGAGGATCTTGCCCTTGAGCGGGCTGAGCGGGTAGGCGGTGAGAAACAGCGTGACCTCGGCGCCCGGCTCCAGGGCGATGGCATCGGCCACGGCCAGCTGGATCTGCATCGCCGGTTGCGACGGGTCGGCCACATGCAGGATGCGCTCGCCGGTCGACACCGGCTTGCCGATCCAGTCGTTGGGGTCGCTGAACACCGCAACGCCGGCCCTTGGCGCCACCACCTGGGTGCGCCGCAGCTGCGCCTGCACGGCGGCCAGCTCGGCCCGGCGCTGCTGGGCTCGGCCCTGCAGCAGGGTCAGCTCGTTCTTGCTTTGCGGGTTGTCGAATGCCCGCTGGCTGGCGGCCAGCAGCTCGGCATCGGCCACCGCCACTTCCTTGCCGAGCACTTCGGCGCGGCTGCGCAGGGTGGTTTCATCGAGGGTGAACAGCGGCGTGCCGGCTTCCACCGGCTGGTTGGGGCGCACCAGCACCTGGGCAATCACCCCGTCGATCGGCGAGCTGACGATCTGCGCCTGGCGCGAGACGATCTGCGCCGGCGCCAGCGCCGTCTGGCGCACCGGCACCAGCAGCAGCCCGGCGGCCACCAGCAGTGTCACCAGCACCTGGCGCCGGCTCGGGCGCCAGCGGCGCAGGTGGCGGCGCCGGGTCAGCGTGCGCCAGCAGTAGGCCCAGGTACGGGTCAGGCCTTCGAGCTGGGTGTACAGCACCTCGGGCGGCGCTTCTTCGAGCAGCAGCACCAGCACGCCAAGGCGTTCGCCGGCCGGCCCGTGCAGCGGGATGCACCACAGGCCGCTGGGCCACCATTCGCTCCAGCCCTGGGCGATATCTTCGGGCGGTGCGGCATTGTCCAGGGTCAGCCAGGTGGGCTGGGCAGTGGCCAGGCGCTCGGCCAGCCAGCGGCTGGCGCGCTTGAGCCAGACCAGGTAGGGCGAGTCCTCGGTGGGCCGCGCCAGGCCCGAGACGCACAGCAGGTCGAGGCCGGCCTTGCCTTGCTCGAACACCAGCGCCTGGTGGAAGGGCAGCAGCGGGTAGAGGTCGTTGGCCATGCTGAACGCCAGGGCATTCAGGGTTTCGGCGGCCATGGCCTTGTCGCGCAGGTGGTCCAGCTGCAACAGCAGTTGCGGGTGAGGGAGCGGCCTATTCACGGTCATGGTCGAACCGCGCAGTGCCGCTCATGCCGGCCATCAGTTCAGGGAAACGCTGATCGAAGCGCGCTTCGAGCTCCACGGTTTGCGCCACGGCATCGACCCGGGCGTTGATCACGCTGACCTTGGCCGGGTAGGTCTTGCCGGTTTCGTGCACGCTCACCTCCAGCGGCTGGCCTGGGCGCAGTTCCTTGAGCTGGCTCGATGGCACATTCAGGCGCACCTTCAAGGCGCCATCGCTGACCAGGTCGAACAGCGGCGTACCGGCGCTGACCGTCTGGAACGGCTTGACGTAGACCTTGGCGACATGCCCGGAGAACGGCGCCAGCACCTGGCAGTAGCTCATCTGCGCCTCGCCCATGGCGCGCGCGCCGTCGGCCTTCTGCACTTCGGTATTGGCCGCGGCCACTTCGATGTCGCCCACGGCATCGAGCTTGCGCAGCTGCTTCTTGGCGTCCAGGTTCTGCCGCGCCATGGCCAGTTCGGCCACCGCGACCTTGCCCCGTGCCTGGGCCTCGTTGCAGTTGAAGCGGGCAAGGGTGGCGCCCTTGGCCACGTGTTCGCCAAAGCTGGCCTTGAGTTCACCCAGGGTGCCGCTCATCTGGCTCGACAGGGTGGTCTCAAGCTCGGCGGCAAGCAGCACGCGGATCAGCTGCGGGTCCTCGCCCGTGGTTTCGCCTTCGGCGTGCGCGCCAATGCTGGCCAGGGCCAGCAACAGTGGCAGATATCGGTGTGCAACGACGGGCAACGGCATCCTCGACTCCTTTCTGAGAACTTGATTGAAACGCTGCGTAAACAGTTCGAATTCTCATACTAGAAAGGAATCTGGATTTTGCCCAATCGCGCGCGATAGAGGCCCCTGCGACGGGACGTCACGGGGCCTCCAGGGCAGATCGAACAGGCAGGTTTCAGGGCTTGACCACCTCGATCGGCGGGAACTTGTAGCTGCCTTCCTGCACGGCTTTGCTGGGGCCGTACAGGCGCATCACGATGTAGGCGTCCTTTTCCGGAATGGGCAGGTAGTTGGGGTTGCTCTCGTCGCCCTTGGCGCTCAGCTCCAGGGTGTAGTTGCCCTCGGCGTCCGGCTTCAGCGTGCGGTCGCCGCGGCTGTGGCGGTTGATTGCGTTGTGGGCCATGAAGCGGTTGTCGGCGGCGTAGACGGTGAAGGACCAGAACTGGCTGACATCCGGCGCCTTGAAGGTGATGCGGTACGACTTGCCATTGGCGCCGTTGATGTTCTTGCCATCACTGGCGGTGCCTTCCTTGAGGTAGACGCTTTCGTCCGGTGGCAGGCCCCATTGGCCGACGTAGGTGCCGACGGCGAACAGGTCGCGCGGGCCATCACCAAGCTGCTCTCGGGTGCCCAGCGACTTGCCGGAAGTGGTCAGCTTGGGCGCCAGTTCCTCGATGTGCTTCTTGCCCAGCGCCTCGCCTTTCCTGGCGGCAGCCAGCTGTTCCTGGGTGAAGTCTTTCTTGCACGGGGCCAGGCCCACCGCCTTGTATTGGTCCAGCCATTTCTGGTCGGCCTTGGCCATGCTGCCATCGCACAGGACGAAATTGACCCGTTGCAGCCAGTTGCTCTTGGCCGGGTCCAGGTAGGTGCGTTGCTTGGCCTTGGGCCCGGGCAGGCCGAGGTAGGCGGACAGCGTGCGCACGTTCCAGTCGTCCATGTAGTTGAGTGCGGTCTTCTGGTCTTCGGGGCCGGTGGCCATGATCCGGCCCATCAGCTTGATCAGGTTGGAGTCGACGCGGATCACCTCGGTGACGCTGGGCGGTACTTCGCCTTTCCAGTCCTGGGCGGCGAACATGAAATGGCCGCCTTTGGTGTCGCGGGTGCGTGAACCGATCATGGAGGTGGTGTAGTGGCCCATGTCCATGGTGTGCAGGATCCAGTAACGGCCCTTGTCCATGTCCGGCACGCTGACGATCACAGGTTCCGCGGCCACGTCCAGCCAGCCCATCAGGTGCAAGGTGTCGTTGTTGATGGTGGGGTGGTCGGTGTAGGTGTCATCGGCCAGGTGGCGGATGTTCTGGAAGCGGTTGAGCGGGGTGTGGGTCTTCACCGCCGTTTCGTAGAAGAACTTGTAGGCTTCATCGATCGAATAGCCATAGATGTAGGCATCCTCGGCCAGCTTGTCGGGGATCTGGGCAAAGGCCGATACGCTCAGGGACAACAGGGATGCACCCAGCAACCAGTGTTTCATGACGTCTCCTTGTGGCTGCCTACGCAGCCTTGTCATTCGATGAGGGCAACGCGTATGCAGGGCTCAAGGGCCGACCCGTTCGAAGTCGGGCATCTTGAAGGTCTTGTTGTTGAACGCCTCGGTCGGCCCGTAGAAGCGCAAGGCGGGCAGGGGCCGCTTGCCCGAGGTGGGGATCCAGTTGGACTCCAGGCCCGCCGGGGCCTGCGGGCCGACGTAGAGGGTCACGCCACCGTCGGCGTTTTTCTTCATCCTGGCTACGTCGAACGATGACAAGGTGGTGCGGTTGCTGTCGCTGTAGATGAACGAGAACGTGGCCCGGTCGTACACCGTCAGCGCCCAGAACTGCTTGACCGGCATGTCGGCGGGTACATCCACCTTGTACAGCTGGCCGGCCTGCAGCGGCTTGCCCTGGTTGTCGGCCATGGCCATCTGGTAGGAGGTGGCTGGCGAGTCGCCGAGCACCTTGGGCATGTAGGTGCACCAGAAATACTCCGCGGCCCGCTCGATCAGGTCGATGCGATCGTCGTAGATGAACTTGAACTCGCGGTTGGCATCGGCCTGCAGCAGCGATACGTAGTGGCGGTCTGGCCAGTACACGCGCTTGGCCATGTGGGTGTCGAACCACTGCTGCAAGTAGAACCAGGCATCGATGGCGGCCTGGTGCATGGCGCGCCTGGCGGTTTCGTCGGGGGCGAAGGGCTTGCCTTTTTCGATGCCCAGCGAGGCCAGCATGCCCATCATCACCTTGTCGTGTTCGCGCACGGGCTCCACGCTCATGATCGCGTGCATGTCCTCGAAGTGGCGCTCGTCGTAGAAGGGCAGGGTCGGGTAGCGCTCATGGGCGGGGTCGATGAATTTCTGCTGCGGCGGTGACTTGGCCTCGGCCAGGTAGTACATGCGCAGGCGCTTGGCATAGGCGTAGGCGTCGGCCGCGCTCCTGCCGGCCGGCGGCACCGAGCGAAAGGCCAGGGCGATGCGGTAGTTCGGCGAGGCGACATGGAAGTAGCCGGCGGGAACCTCGCCCTTGTAGTCGGGCGCGGTGAACAGGTACTTGCCGCCCTTGCCCTGGTCGAGGCCGG
Organism: Pseudomonas faucium; assembly: GCF_021602585.1. Lineage (GTDB taxonomy): Bacteria > Pseudomonadota > Gammaproteobacteria > Pseudomonadales > Pseudomonadaceae > Aquipseudomonas > Aquipseudomonas faucium. The sequence goes on along the minus strand of NZ_BQIP01000024.1, from coordinate 65,696 downwards.
CCGGGCCGACGTCGGCGATGGTGAACTGCCAGGCGTCCACCACCTGGCCGTAGAGGCTGCCGTCGGCGCCGGCCGCGGGGATTTCTAGCACCACCGGGCCCTTGCGCAAATCGGTGTAGGCGGCGATGTAGGGCGTGGTGCTGTTGGCGGTTATGGCCTCGAGCTGCGGTGTGGCGGTGGCCGAGTAGGCGATGATGTCGTTGTCTTTGTAGCCGAGGTTTTCCACGGCGGCGCGGCGGAACGAATAGATCGAGATCGCTGGCATGTTCCACAGGATGGCTTCGAAGGCGCGCTGGTACTTGATCTGGTAGTCGAAGTCCTTGACCGAAGGGGTGGCGCCGGGTGGTGGCTGCCCGCCCAAGGGTTCCGTGGCGGCAGCTGTGGTGGCGGTGCTGCAGGCGGCGATCGCCGATACCAGCAGCACCTGTTGCAAACGCATGGTCAATCCCGCTATGGCTCTCATTGGCAGCTCCGGCACTGGAAAGTCAATCAAGCAAGGCAACTGGCTCAGGTGCTGGCTGGGCGACTGAGCCTGTCGCAGTGTAGTCGAGGTTTTTTCGGCCAGGCCCCTGTGCACGATGCGCAGGAAGCAGAGGGCTGTACTAGGGTGAAGCTGTGTTTTGGGGTGCGAATACATCAGAACAGCCCGCTACAGGGCGAACAGCAACGGCCGTGGAGCTGATCAATGGGGTGGCGTGCACAGGCAGTGCAGGGGTTGCGAGTGCTCGTCAGAAGCACCGTGCTGTTGCTGGCACTGGCCAGCACGCCGCTCGTCACGGCCGCGCCGGGAGGCGGCCAGCCGCCGGCCCCGGCCAAGGACCGTGAAGGCTACGCCGATGCCGGCAGCTGCCAGGCCTGCCACACCGAGCAGGCCGCACAGTGGCAGCATTCCGACCATGCCTGGGCGCTGCGCGATGCCAGTGCGGCCAACGTGCTGGGCAATTTCAATGACGTGCGCTACGACCAGGATGGCGTGCAGGCGCGCTTCTATCGCAAGGGCGATGGCTATTTCGTCAACATCGAAGGCGAGGACGGCAAACCGGCCGACTTCAAGGTGCTCTACACCTTCGGCTACTCGCCGCTGCAGCAATACCTGGTGGCGTTGTCGCGGGGGCGCTTGCAGGCCCTGACCATCGCCTGGGATAGCCGGCCCGTGGAGCAGGGTGGCCAGCGCTGGTTCTCGCTGTATCCCGGGCAGCGCTTCACCCCGCAAGACCCGTTGCACTGGACCGGCCGCTACCAGAACTGGAACGGCATGTGCGCCGACTGCCATTCGACCCGGCTGCTCAAGCACTACGACGATGCCAAGGACAGCTTCGCCAGTACCTGGCAGGAGAAGACCGTGGGCTGCCAAGGCTGCCACGGGCCAAGCCAGGCCCATGTCGACTGGGCCAGGCACAACCCCGGGGCATCGCCGGCCCAGGGCCTGGCGGTGGATTTCAAGGCGCTGGGCAGCAAGGGGCTGGTGGAGCAGTGCGCCTATTGCCACAGCCGCCGGCAGGGCCTTGGCACCGGCCAGTTGCCCGGCCACCCGCAGCTCGACCAGAGCCTGCCGGCCACCCTGCGCGCCGGCCTGTACCATGCCGACGGGCAGATCGACGGCGAGGTGTACGAGTACGGCTCGTTCACCCAGAGCAAGATGTACGCCGCCGGGGTCACCTGCACCGACTGCCACAACCCGCACACCACCAAGGTGCGCATCGAAGGCAACGGCCTGTGCCTGCAGTGCCACAACACCCAGCCCAACACCGCGCGCTTTGCCGGCTTGCAGGCCAAGGACTACGACAGCCCCGAGCACCATCACCATGCTGCAGGCTCGCCGGGCGCGCAGTGCGTGAACTGCCACATGCCGAGCAAGAACTACATGGTCGTCGACCCCCGGCGCGACCACGCCCTGCGCATTCCACGGCCGGACCTCGCGGCCCAGGGCGTCGGCCCGGATGCCTGCACGATGTGCCATCAAGACCGCCAGCCAGCATGGGCCGCCAGCGCCATCGACAGTTGGTTCGGCCAGCCCAAGCGCCCGGCCCATTACGGCGAAAGTTTCCATGCCGTGCGCGAAGACCCAAGTTCCGGCCTCAGCCGCCTGGGCTACGTGCTGGCAGACAAGAGCAACCCCGCTATCGTCCGGGCGACCGCTGCCGAGCAGCTGGCGGGCATGGGGCCTGCGGCCAGCAGCAACTTGCGCTGGGCGCTGCAGGACAAGGACGCGGTGGTGCGGGCCTATGCGGTGAACGGCTTCAGCCGTGTACCGCCCGAACAGCGCGTGGCGCCCTTGCTGGCGCTGTTGCAGGACCCGGCCCTGGCGGTGCGCGACGAAGCCGTGCGTGCGCTGGCCGACGTGCCCGCCGCGCAGCTTCCCGAAGCCAGCCGCCAACCGTACGGCGCCATGCTTGCCGAATACGAACAGCGCCTGCGCAGCAACGCCGACCTGCCGGGCGGGCGGCTCAACCTGGCGGTGCTGATGCAGCGCCAGGGCCGTGACGAGCAGGCCATGCAGCAGTACCGCCAGGCCCTGCGCATGGACCCGTATTTCACGCCGGCCAGGGTCAACCTGGTCACCCTGGCCAGTGGCAGCCAGCGCCTGGACGATGCCGAGCAGCTGCTGCGCGAAGGCGTGGCGCTGGACAAGATGCCCACCCCCGACCGCGGCAACCTGGCCTACATGCTCGCCCTGCTGCTGGTGGAGCGGGGCAAGCCCGAGGAGGCGGCGGGCTGGATGGAGCAGGCGGCCGTGGCCCTGCCGGGCAATACGCGCATTCGTTACAACCAGGGCTTGCTGCTGTCGCGCATGGACCGCCGAGACGAGGCGCTGCAGGCGTTGCGCAGTGGCCTGGAGCAGGCGCCGGCGGATGCGGACCTGCTGTATTCGCTGATCTACCTGCATGCCCTGGCAGGGGAGCGGGAGCAGGCCTGGCCGTATGTGCAGCGGATGCGCGAGGTGGCGCCGGAAGATCCGCGGTTGCGGGGCATCGAGCCGTATTGGCAGAAGCAGCCTTGAGGGGATCTTGGGGGCATGGGTTGGGTTTTTTGGTGGTTTTGAGATCGCGCGCCGCCCGCGCGGCGCATCGCGGATAAATCCGCTCCTACATTTGTTGCAACGTGCCTATGCCTGATAGGCCATGGTTGCCAGCCTTGTTTGTACGACGCGGTTTCTCGGCGGGCGCCAAAGGCGGACAACCATGGCCTGACAGACTGTGGCACGTTGCAACAAATGTAGGAGCGGATTTATCCGCGATGCGCCGCGCGGGCGGCGCGCGATCTCAAACCCACTACAAAACCCAACCCAAGCACCAGCGGCGCATGTTCTCTTCACGACACCCCATTGCACCCCACCCCAACCCAACTAGATTTACCAGACTCCCAACCGCCACCCAGGAACCCCGCCCCGTGAACACTCACGAACACGTCCAGGCCCTGGAAGCTTCGGTCGCGCAAAAGGTCCTCGGCCAGGCCCAGACCATCCGCCACGTGCTGCTGGGCCTGCTCGCCAACGGCCATGTGCTGCTAGAAAGCCTCCCAGGCCTGGCCAAGACCCGCACGGTCAAAGCCCTGGCTACGCACCTGGAAGCGCAGATGCGGCGCATCCAGTTCACCCCCGACCTGCTGCCGTCGGACATCACCGGCGGCGAGATCCTGCAGCAGACCGGCGAAGGCAACAGCATCCGTTTCCAGCCCGGCCCGCTGTTCGGCAACGTCATCCTCGCCGACGAAATCAACCGCGCCCCGGCCAAGGTCCAGGCCGCCTTGCTGGAGGCCATGGAAGAACGGCAGATCACCGTGGCCGGGCAGAGCTACCCGATGCCGGGCCTGTTCATGGTGCTGGCGACCCAGAACCCCATCGAGCAGGAGGGCACCTATCCCTTGCCCGAGGCGCAGATGGACCGCTTCCTGATGAAGCTGCAGCTCGACTACCCGCGCCCTGAAGACGAAACCCAGGTGCTGCGCCTGGTGCGCGAAGAGGACCAGGCCAGCCACGACGGCACGACACAGCCCGCGCGGCTGGCCCAGCAGGTGATTTTCGACGCCCGTCGCGAAGTGGCCCAGGTGCACGTGGCCGCCGCCATCGACCGCTACCTCATCGACCTGGTCAACGCCACCCGCCACCCCGGCGACTACGATGCCGACCTGGCCCGCTGGATCAGCATCGGCGCCAGCCCGCGCGGCGGCATCAGCCTGGACCGGGTGTCGCGGGCCCACGCCTGGCTCAATGGCCAGGACTTCGTTTCGCCGGATAACGTGCGTGCCGTGGTGCACCCGGTGCTGCGCCACCGCCTGCAGCTTTCCTACGACGCCATCACCGATGGGGTGGGCGCCGACCAGGTCATCGACCGGCTGTTGGACAAGGTGGCCATTCCCGCCTGACGGAGATACCGATGCCCGCGCGCAGCGTTGCCGCCGATGGTTTCGTCTATGCCGCCCTCGCCGAACTGATGGCGCTGGAAGCACGTGCCCGCGGCTTGAGCTTCGTCGCGCGCCAGCCGCTGTCGAGCATCCTTTCCGGCAACCACGCCTCGCGCCTGCGCGGGCGCGGGCTGAGCTTCGATGAACTGCGTCATTACATCCCCGGCGATGACCTGCGCCACCTCGACTGGCGCGCCTCGCTGCGCTATGGCAAGCCATTCGTGCGCACGTTCACCGAGGAGCGCGACCGGCCCACGCTGGTGCTGGTCGATCAACGCATGAGCATGTATTTCGGCTCGCAGCGCTACTTCAAGTCGGTCAGCGCCGCGCAACTGGCGGCCATCTGCGCGTGGATGGCGTTCCATGCCGGCGACCGGGTCGGTGGCATGGTGTTCGGCAACCAGCAGATCGACTACGTGCGCCCGCTGCGCAGCCGTGCGCGGGTCGAGGCATTGTGCAGCGCGGTGATCAAGGCCAACCAGCGCTTGTCGGCCTACGCGGCGGATGCCGAGAACGACGCGCAGCTGGACAAGGTGCTGCGCAGCTGCGTGGCCTCGGCGGGCCATGATCACCTGATCTGCATCATCAGCGACTTCGCCGGCATCGGCCCGGACACCCTGGCGTTGCTGCGCCAGTTGCGCCAGCACAACGACGTGATCGCCATCCAGGTCTATGACCCGATTGCCCTGCAACTGCCGGACAAGGGCCGGCTCAATGTGACCCAGGGCGCCCAGCAGGTAGAGTTTGAGGTTGGCCAGCGCCGCATCAACCGGCCCTTGGGCGAGTTCCTGGCCGGGCGCCTGCGCGATGTCGCCGAACTGCTGCGTCGCAGCCAGGTGCCGTTGATGCTGGTGAGCACTGGCGACGACAGCCTTGAACAATTGCGCCGGGAGCTGGGCCGCCTGGCCCAGGCATCGCGATGAATACCCCAGCGCCTGCCATCGACCAGTTGCGCGAACTGGCGCCCGGCGCGCCGCCGTTCAGCTACCTGCCGCAGACCTGGGCCTGGCTGGTGGTGGGCGTGCTGTTGCTGGCGCTGGTGCTGCTGTGGGCGGCGCTGCGCTGGCGGCGCTGGCAGCGCGAGCGTTATCGCCGTGAAGCCTTGCAGCGGCTCGAGCAACTGGCGGGCGGCGGGCTGGCGGGTCTGCGCGAACTGCCCGAGTTGCTCAAGCGGGTCGCCTTGTCGATGCCGGGGGCGCCGCCGGTGGCCAGCCTGGCCGGTGCGCAGTGGCAGGCGTTTCTCGCCCGGCATGCGCCGCAGCCGCTGCCCGAGGGCTTTGCCGACACCCTGCACACGCTCGCCTATGCACCGGATGCCCAGGTGCTCGGGCTGCAGGCGCAGCAGCTCGACGCCTTGTTCAGTACCAGCCGCCGCTGGATCGAGGGGCACCATGTGGCAGTTTGACTACCCCTGGGTGTTCCTGCTGCTGCCCCTGGCCTGGGTGGCCTACCGGATGCTGAGCGTCTACCAGGAAAGCCGCAGTGCACTGCGGGTGCCGTTTTTCGCGGCCATGAGCCGTGCCGTCGGCAAGCAGCCGGGCGCTGCGAGCGCCAGCGGCGGGCGCGGGCAGTTGCTGCTCAATGTGCTGGTGTGGGGGCTGCTGGTGGCGGCCTGTGCCAGGCCGGTGCTGGTGGAGCGGCCGATCCAGCGCGAACAGCCCATGCGCGACATGATGCTGGCCATCGACATCTCCCAGTCCATGTCGGCCACCGACTACACCAACGCCGAAGGCCAGCGCACCGACCGCCTGAGCGCGGTGAAGGCGGTGGTGCGCGACTTCATCGCCCGGCGCAAGGACGACCGCATCGGCTTGATCGTGTTCGGCACCGGGGCCTACCCCCAGGCGCCGCTGACCCTGGACCACGCCAGCCTGCTGATGTTGCTGGACGAAGTGGGCATCGGCATGGCCGGCCCCAACACCGCGCTGGGCGATGCCATTGGCCTGACCATCAAGGCCATGGCCCATGCCCAGGCGCCGGAGAAGGTGCTGATCCTGCTCACCGACGGCAACGACACCGGCAGCGCCATCACCCCCGAGCATGCAGCGCGCCTGGCTCGGGCCAATCGTATCGTGGTACATACCATCGGTATCGGTGACCCGCAGGCCACTGGTGACGCCAAGGTCGACCTGGCCGCCCTGCAGGCCATCGCCCACACCACCGGCGGCCAGTTCTTCCGCGCCGACGACCGCCAGGCCCTGCAGCAGGTGTACGCCACCCTCGACCGGCTGACCCCGCACCAGGTCAAGACCTTCAGCCACCAGCCCAAGCGTGACCTGTTCATCTGGCCGCTGGGCGCAGCCCTGGCGCTGTTGCTGCTGGGCCAGTTGCTGGCCCTGGCGCGCGCAAGGCTCGCAGGCCGGCGGACGCAACCTGTGGAGCCGCCGGCATGACCATCGATCTTGGCGCGTTCCACTTCCTGCGGCCGCTGTGGCTGCTGATGCTGCTGCCCGGCGTGCTGCTGCCGCTGCTGTGGCTGCGCCGGCACGACCTGCGCCGCCAGCTTGACGGCATCATCGCCCCGCACCTGGTTGCGCACTTGCTGATCACCCCGCAGGAACAGCGGCGCTGGCGCCCCGTGCACCTGCTCGGCGCGGTGCTGGTGCTCGGCGCCCTGGCCGCCGCCGGGCCGACCTGGCAGCAGGACACCCCAGACTTTCTCGACAACCGCGCACCGCTGATCATTGCCGTGGACCTGTCGCCTTCGATGGATGCCGACGACGTGCCGCCCAGCCGCCTGGCGGCGGTGCGCCACACCCTGCACGACCTGGTGCTGCGCCGCGCCGGGGCGCGCACGGCGCTGGTCGCCTACGCCGGCAGCGCGCACCTGGTGCTGCCGGCCACCGATGACCCGGCGCTGCTCGACACCTTCATCCAGGCCCTGGCCACCGACCTGATGAGCAAGCCCGGCAAGGACGCACTGGGCGCGATCGACCAGGCGCTCAAGCTGCTGGACGCGGAACAGGCGCCCGGCAGCCTGGTGCTGCTGACCGATGGCGCCGACCCCAGCCAGTTCGAGGCAATCGGCAAGCGTTTGCGCGGCAGCCCGCTGCAGGTGCTGGTGCTGGCGGTCGGCAGCCAGCCAAGTGGCCCGCTGCGCGATGCCCAGGGCCTGCCCAGGCTCGATGCCCAGGGGCGCCCGGTGCAGGGCGATTTCGATGCCCAGGGCCTCAAGGGCCTGGCCAAGGCGGCGAATGCGCCGCTGGGCAGCCTGTCGCTCAATGACGACGACCTGGACTGGATCGAGCTGCATGCCCAGCGCCATTTCAAGGCTGCCAGTGGCCTGGAGGCGCAGTTGCACTGGAAGGATGCCGGCTACTGGCTGTGCTGGCCGTTGCTGCTACTGGTGCTGTTGAGCGTGCGCCGGGGCTGGCGGGTGAACTGGCTGCCGGGCCTGCTGCTGGCCCTGCTGCTGGGCGCAACCGCGCAGCCTGCCCGGGCGGGGGCGCTGGCCGATGCCTTCTTCACCGCCGACCAGCAAGGGCGCTGGGCGTTCGAGCATGGGCACTACCCGCAGGCTGCCGCGCAGTTCCACGACCCGTACTGGAAGGGCGTCGCCGCCTACGAGGCTGCCGACTTCCAGGCGGCGCTGGCCAGCCTGGGCAAGGTCGATACGCCAATGGCCTGGTTCTACCAGGGCAACAGCTACGTGCGCCTGTTCAAATTCCCCCAGGCGATTGCCGCCTACCAGCAGGCCTTGCGCCTGCAGCCGGAGTTCGCCGAAGCCCAGGCCAACCTGGCGCTGGCCCAGGCGCTGCTCAAGGATTACCAGGACCAGCAGCAGGCAGACCCACCCGACGAGAAACCCGACAAGGTCGTCGAGGACCAGACGCCCAGCGCAGGCGGCAAGCAACAGCAGCAACAGACCGCCCAGGCAGCGTCCGATCAGCTGTGGCTGAACAACCTCACCACTTCGCCGGCGCAGTTCCTCAGGCGCAAGTTCGCGCTGCAGGATGCGGCCAAGGAGGCGCCATGATTCGCAGGGCCTTGCTGCTGTTGATGTGCCTGGCCGGGCTTGCGAATGCGGCGGACCCCGAGGTGAGGGTGCAGGCGCGGCTGGTGCCGGACAAACCGGTGATGACCGGGGCCACGGTCAACCTGGAAGTGGACCTGCTGGTCGACACCTGGTTCACCGATGCCCCGGTGCTGCCAGCGCTGCAACTGGCCGGCGCGGTGGTCAGCCCGCCCAGCGGCGAAGCCCAGCACCTGAACCGGCAGCTCGACGGCAAGGCCTTCTTCGGCTTGCGTTATCACTACCAGATCACCCCCACCGTGGCGCAGCGCTTCGACATCCCGGCGTTGGCCTTTGGCGTTCAGCCCGGCCCGGATAGCAAGGTGCTGACCGTGCGCAGCCAGCCGCTGTCGTTCGAGGCTAGCGGGCCTGCCAGCACGGCCGGCGAGCAGCGCCTGGTGGCGCAGCGGGTGGAGCTGACGCAGACCATCGAGCGCTCCCGCAGCCCTTTGCGGGTCGGTGACAGCATCACGCGCCGCCTGCATACGGTGGCCGTCGGTGCCCAGGCCATGCTGATCCCGCCGCCGCCGTTGAGCGAGGTCGAAGGTTTCAAGCGCTATGTGCAGACGCCCCAGGTAGCGCCGCTCAGCGATGGCCGCGGCGGCACCCTGGGCGGCCAGCGCGAGGACAGTGTCAGCTATGTGGCCACGGCCGCCGGGGATTTCAGCCTGCCGGCCATCGAGCTGAAGTGGTGGGATGGCGCGACGGGCGAGGCGCACACGGCTTCGCTGCCTGCGGTGCAGGTGCAGGCACAGGCGGGCACCTACCAGGCACCGTTCTCCCTCACGCAAGACCTGCAGGCCCTCGGCCAGGGGGCGCAGGTCAGGCTTTCCGGCCATTGGCTGGTGCTGCTGGTAGCGCTGTCGCTGTTGGCGGCATTGGCATGGGCCGGGCGTGAATGGGGGCGGGCAGGCTGGCACTGGCTGCGCGGTTGGCAGGCCCGGCGCCACCAGGCCTGGCTCGATTCGCCAGGCTTTGCCCTGCGCCAGGCCCGGCAGCAGGGCGCCCGCCTGCCGGTGCGCCTGGACGGCCTGTACCTGTGGGTTCGGCGCCGCACCGGGCGACGTGTGCTGTCGTCAAGTGAACATCCCTGTGGCGAGCAATCGCAGGGCGATTTGCTAGCCTTTTTCCAGGCTGCGTACGGTGCCCAGGGCGAGCCTGCACTCAGCGCCGCTGCGCGCAAGCGCCTGCTGCAGCGCTTGCGCCAGGAGGCTGCCACGGGCCAGCCGAATTGCGCTGACAAACACGCGCTGCATGATCTGAACCCCCGAAGCCGCTGATCGAGGTAAGGCAATGACGCAAGCGAGGCTCACCCTGCGCGACTCGGCCCGCGGCGCTGCGCGCCAGGCCGGTTTGTGCCTGGTGCTCATCCTGCTGCCACTGCTGGCCCAGGCGGCCGACCCGCTGCCGGCCTGGCGCGAAGGCCCTTCACGCAGCGCCATCGTGGCCTTCGTCGAGGCGGTCAGCCAGCAAGGCGGGCCGGACTACGTCGTACCCGCCGAGCGCATCGCCGTGTTCGACAACGACGGCACCCTGTGGAGCGAGCAGCCGCTGTACTTCGAGGTGTTGTTCGCCATGGACGAGGTCAAGCGCCTGGCCCCTGAACACCCCCAGTGGCGTACCCAGCAACCGTTCAAGGCGGTGCTCGAGAGCGACCATCAGGCCCTGGCCGCACAAGGCATGGATGGCCTGCTGAAGATCGTCGCCGCCACCCATTCGGGCATGAGCAGCAGCGACTTCATTGCCCGCAGCCGCGCCTGGCTTGCCAGCGCCCGCCACCCGCGCACCGGCAAGCCGTACACCGAAATGGTGTTCCAGCCGATGCTGGAGCTGCTGGCCTACCTGCGCGACAACGGCTTCAAGACCTACATCGTCTCGGGTGGCGAGGTGGCCTTCATGCGCGCGTTTGCCGAGGAGGTGTACGGCATCCCGCCGGAACAGGTGATCGGCACCACCCTGGGGGCCCGCTTCCAGGACCAGCAGGGCAAATTGAGCATCCAGCGCCTGCCCAACATCCAGCACAACGACGATGGCCCGGGCAAGCCTGTGAGCATCGACTGGGTCATCGGCCGCCGGCCGATCCTGGCCTTCGGCAATTCCGACGGCGACCTGCAGATGCTGCAGTGGACCATGGCCGGGCCAGGCCGACGCTTTGCCGGGTTGGTGCACCACACCGACGCCCACCGTGAATGGGCCTATGACCGCACGAGCAAGGTCGGGCACCTGGACAAGGCCCTGGACCAGGCGCAGGCCAAGGGCTGGACCGTGGTCGACATGGCCGGTGAGTGGCGCCGGGTTTACCCCTTCCAAGCACCATGAAACTTCAACAACCAACCGCAGGAGTACTGGGCCAGCCCCGTGTCGGTAACCCATGTGCCCGAAGTCGTGGACTAAAGCAGTGACGTGAAACGGAGAACGTAGCTATGAAGTCCAGAAGAGCATGGTTGTCGGCGGCCGCCCTCGCGGCCACGGCAACGTTCGCGGCGGGCCTGGCCAGTGCGGCGGACAAGCCGAACATCCTGGTGATATTCGGCGACGATATCGGCCAGACCAACATCAGCGCCTACGGCAAGGGCGTGGTCGGCTACCAGACGCCGAACATCGACCGCATTGCCAAGGAAGGCATGATGTTCACCGATTACTATGCCGAGAACAGCTGTACGGCGGGGCGTTCGACCTTCATCACCGGCCAGTCGGCGTTGCGCACCGGCTTGTCCAAGGTCGGCATGCCGGGGGTGCCGGTGGGCCTGCAGGCGCGCGATGTGACCATTGCCCAGGCGCTCAAGGCCGAAGGCTACGCCACCGGCCAGTTCGGCAAGAACCACCTGGGCGATCGCGATGAATACCTGCCCACCAACCACGGTTTCGACGAGTTCTTCGGCAACCTCTACCACCTTAACGCCGAAGAGGAGCCGGAGCGCCCGTACTGGCCCAAGGATGACCAGGAGTTCATCAAGGCTGCCTCGCCGCGCGGGGTGATCAAGGCCAGTGCCGACGGCAAGATCGAGGACACCGGCGCGCTGACCAAAAAGCGCATGGAAACCATCGACGACGAGACTACCCAGGCTGCGATCAACTTCATCGACAAGCAGGTCAAGGCCAACAAACCGTTCTTCGTGTGGATGAACACCACCCGCATGCACGCCTTCACCCATGTGCGCGAGTCGATGCAGGGGCAGAGCGGCATGGTCGGCAACGAGTATGCCGACGGCATGCTCGAGCATGACGGCGATGTCGGCAAGCTGCTCAAGACCCTGGACGACCTCAAGGTCGCCGACAACACCATCGTCGTCTATACCACCGACAACGGCCCCAACCAGTGGTCCTGGCCGGATGCGGCGACCACGCCGTTTCGCAACGAGAAGAACTCCAACTGGGAGGGTGCCTTCAGGGTGCCGGCGATGGTGCGCTGGCCAGGCAAGATCAAGCCTGACTCGGTAAATACCCAGATGATGTCCGGCCTCGACTGGTTCCCGACCTTGCTGGCGGCAACCGGCGACGTCGACATCAAGGACCGCCTGCTCAAGGGCGCCGATGTCGGTGGCAAGAACTTCAAGGTGCACCTGGACGGCTTCAACCAGCTCGACATGCTCACCGGCAAGACCGACAAGAGCGCGCGCACCGAGTTCTACTACTTCAGCGACGACGGTGAACTGGTGTCGATGCGTTTTGGTGACTGGAAGCTGGTGTTCTGCGAGCAACGTGCGCCGGGCGGTCTGAAGGTGTGGAGCGAGCCGTTCACCTGCCTGCGGGTACCGAAAATGTTCAACCTGCGCATGGACCCTTACGAGCGGGCGGACGTGGTATCCGACCAGTACTACGATTGGCTGACCAAGAACGATTACCTGATATTCGAAGGTACCCGCAAGGCGGCGGCGTTCTTGCAGACGTTCGTGGACTATCCTCCTAGCCAGCGCCCTGCAAGCTTCAGCATCGACCAGATCCGCGCCGATGTGGACAAGAAGATCGAGGAGAAGATGAACAAGCAGTGAGCCCCCCCTGTGGGAGCCGGTTTTCCGGCGATGCGGCCAGCCGAGGCACTAGCGCAGCCTGTTCGGCCGCTATCGCCGGCAAGCCGGCTCCCACAGTCATTCATCGGTAGCAACCTTCACCAGACAAGGGCTTCGTGCATGGCATCACCTGCAGCATCCTCCGTCGTCACCGCTGCGCCGCAGAGCAAGGCGCACCTGCAGGTGCTGTTACCCGCCACGCTGCTGTTCCTCTCCGGCGCCGCCGGCCTGGTCTACCAGGTGCTCTGGATCAAACAACTGTCGCTGGTGGTCGGCGTGGAAGTGCACGCCGTGGCCACCGGCATCAGTGCCTTTTTCGCAGGCCTTGCCCTGGGCGGCCTGCTGTTCGGGCGCTGGGCCGACCGCTTGCAGCGCCCGGTGCAGCTCTACGTAGGCCTGGAGCTGGCAGTGGCGGTGCTTGGCATCGGCGCCACCCTGGGCTTGGCCCACGCCGCCGGGCCGTTCGCCCGCCTGGAAGGCAGCGCCGGCCTGTTGGCCTGGGCCTTGCCGTTTGCCCTGGTCGGGCTGCCGGCCTTGCTCATGGGCGGCACCTTGCCGGTGCTGGTGCGCGCCGTGGCACCGGCCAGCGGCCAGTTGGCGGAGGCGGGTGGCCGGCTGTATGCGGCGAACACCGCAGGCGCCATCGCCGGCACCTTGCTGGCCGCGTTCGTGCTGCTGCCTCGCCTGGGGGTTAGCGGTAGCGCCTGCGCCGCCGCCTCGCTCAACCTGCTGGCCGCCCTGGGCGCCTGGCTGGCCCGCCGGCGCGATGCAGCGTTGCCGCCCGCGGCCCTGCGCACGTCGACCCCGCGAGGTGCTCAAGCGCGCCTGGCCATCGGTTTGTACTGCCTCGCCGGCGGCGTCGCCCTGGGCTATGAGGTGGTGTGGAGCCAGTCGATCGTGGCGTTCATGAGCACCCGTGCGTTCGCCTTCGCCGTGGTGCTGGCCACCTACCTGGGCGGGCTGCTCGCCGGTAGCGCTCTGTATGCGCGGCGTGCCGATCGAATTCGTGATCCCTGGGGCCTGTTCGGCCTGCTGATCGCCCTGGCCGGCTTGCTGGCCCTGTTGCAGCTTGCCGGGCTTGGACGCTGGCTGGTGCTGGCCCAGACCCAGGCCGAAATGCTCGCCCTGCAGTTGTTCGGCAGCGAGCTGGCCGGGATGTGCGCCCGCTTCGCCACGGCGGCGCTGTGCATGGTGCTGCTGCCGACCACCTTGCTCGGCGCGGCCTTCCCCCTGGCCTTGCGCCTGGCGGTGGACAGCGGCCATGTCGGCCGTGACGTGGGCGCGGTGGTGGCGCTCAACACCTTGGGTGGCATCGTCGGCGTGTTGCTGACCGGTTTCGTGCTGGTGCCGCAACTGGGCCTGGTGCGCGCCCTGGGGGTGCTGGCCGGCCTAGCCGCAGTGGTCGGCCTGCTGGCGGTGTGGCGGGGGCAGGGCGTGCGCCGGCCCATGGCTTTCGCGGTGGTTGCGGTGGCCGCTGCGACCCTGCTGGTGGCGGCCCTCACGCCGCCCCAGCGCCTGGCCGAGCTGCTGCCCGGTGCGCGTAACGGCCAGCTCACCTACTACCACGAGGGCAAGGGTGGCACCGTGGCGGTGGTCAGCCAGGGGCGCCAGGGCCAGACCTTCAACCGCCTGTACATCCAGGGCGTATCCAACACCGGCGATGCCATGCCCTCGCTGCGCTACATGCGCCTGCAGGCCCTGTTGCCGCTGCTGATCCACCGCGGCGAGCCGCGTTCGGCGCTGGTGATCGGCTTCGGCACCGGCATCACCGCCGGGGCGATGCTGCGCTACCCGGGGCTGCAGCGCCCGGTGGTGGCCGAGCTGCTGCCCGAGGTGCTGCAAGCAGCGCCACAGTTCAAAGGCAATTTCTCCGCCGTCAGTGATCCTCGCCTGGAAATTCGCCTGCGCGATGGCCGCCGTGAATTGCTGCGCAGCGAACAGCGCTACGACCTGGTGACCCTCGAACCACCGCCCCCCTCGGCGGCGGGTGTGGTCAACCTGTACTCGCGCGACTTCTACCAGCTCGCTGCCGCACGCCTGGAGCCAGGCGGCCTGGTCGCGCAGTGGCTGCCGCTGCCGACCCAGAACGAAGAGGACAGCCGCGCGCTGGTGCAGAGCTTCATCGAAGTCTTCCCCCATGCGTCGCTGTGGACCACCGAGTTCCACGAAATGCTGCTGATCGGCTCGCTGCAACCGTTGCAGCTGGATGTGCCCAGGATTCGCCAGCGCCTGGCGCAGCCTGCGGTGGCCCAGGCGCTGGCGGAGGTGGGTGTGGACTCGGCGCAGGCGCTGCTGGCGACCTGGGTCACCGACCGCGATGGGCTGCAACGATTTGCCGGCGACGCCAAGCCTGTGACCGACGACCAGCCGCGCATCGAGTACGCCGGCTGGGTACGGCCGCGGGAAATCACCCGGGTGCTGCCGGCGCTGCTGGCGCTCAAGGGCGCGCCACCCCTGCAAGGCGCCGACCCTGCCTTCGCCAGTGCGGTGAACGACCGCTGGCAGGCGCTTGCGCGCTTCTACAGCCTCAGCCTGCATGCCTACAACGGCAACCGCCAGGCCTGGGCGCGGGAGGCCCGCGAGCTGGCCAGAAGCGACGGCGACAACCCTTATTTCCGCTGGTTCCTGGGGCCAGGCCCCGGCCAGTGAACCCTGTGCTATCACTACACAGATGCCGTGCGTCCGAGTGCCCATGGAGTGTGCAATGAACCACCTTTTCCGCCTGCTGCTGGTGTGGCTGCTGCTGTTGCCCGCCGTGGGGCAGGGCAGTGACAGCGCCGCCAGCGCCACCGACGGTGTGCCCGCCGACCCGGCCGAGCTGGTCATCGCCAACCGCAGCATCTTCACCTTCAACGCCACGCTGCTGGGAGAAACGCCGGCCGCCCGGGTGCAGCGCGCCACGGCGGTGATCGAAGAGGCGCTGCGCGGCACCGACGACCTGCAGGTCAGCGTCGACAGGATTCTCAACAGCCACATGGTGCTGCTCGGCGGTCATCGGGCCTTCATCGTCGCGCCCCTGGATGTGGGCGTGAACGGCGGCGACACGCGCCTCGCCGCCGAGCAGGCCGCCGCGGCGCTGCGCCAGGTGGTGGAAGAAACCGGTGAAGCGCGCAGCCTGCGCTTCCTGCTCAAGGCGGTGGGCTGGTCGGCAATGTCCACCTTGCTCTTCGTGGTGCTGATCAAGGGCGCCAACTGGGGCCGACGCAAGCTGCGCGGGGTGCTGACGCGGTTGATGCGCGAGCGCGCCAAGCAGATCCGCGTCGGCCAGCTGCCGCTGTTCGACATGCAGTACGTCTACTACCTGATCGATCGCCTGCTGCGCCTGTTGTACTGGGTGGTGGTGTTTCTGCTGAGCTACCAGTGGCTGAGCTTCGTGCTGTCGCAGTTCCCCTATACCCGGCCCTGGGGCGAGAGCCTCAACGTGCACTTGCTCGACCTGCTGCGCTATCTGCTGCATGGCATGCTGCAGGCCATCCCCGGCATTGCCGTGGCGGTGATGATCTTCTTCATCGCCCGCGGCATCAGCGGCTTCAGCCGGCGCATCCTGGAGCGCATGGCGCGCCCCGGCACGCTCAAGTGGCTGACCGAGGAAACCCTGCAGCCCACCACCCGCCTGACCTCGCTGGCGATCTGGCTGTTCGCCCTGGTGATGGCCTACCCGTACCTGCCAGGCTCCGGCACCGATGCGTTCAAGGGCTTGTCGGTGCTGCTCGGCTTGATGATCTCGCTGGGCGCCTCCAGCGTGGTGGGGCAGGCCGCAGCCGGGCTGATCCTGACCTATTCGCGCACCCTGAAGGCGGGCGAGTACGTGCGGGTGGGCGACAACGAAGGCACGGTAACCGAAGTGGGCATGTTCAACACCACCATTCGCACTGGCCTTGGCGAGGTGCTGACCTTGCCCAACTCGATGATCACAGGCTCCGTGACGCGCAATTACTCGCGGGTGGTGCAGGGCCGCGGCTATATCGTCGACACGGTCGTCACCATCGGCTACGACACGCCCTGGCGCCAGGTCGAGGCGATGCTGGTGGAGGCTGCCGAGCGTACCGAAGGCATCGTTGCCAAGCCCCGGCCGCAGGTGTTCCAGACCGGGCTTTCGGACTTCTACCCGGAATACCGCCTGGTGGCCCAGGCCGTGCCCAGCGAGCCGCGGCCGCGGGCCGAGCTGCTGAGCCTTTTGCATGCCAACATCCAGGACGTGTTCAACGAGTACGGCGTGCAGATCATGTCGCCGCATTATCTGGGTGACCCGGCGCAGGAGAAGTGGGTGCCGCGGGAAAAATGGTTTGCCGCGCCGGCCCGGGATCCCTCCAGCAAGCCGCAGGACAGGCAGGGTTAAAGCTGGGCGACCTGCGGGTCGCCATGCTGGCGGCGGTGTTCCAGCGGCGTCATGTCGAACCAGCGCAGGTGGGCGCGGCAGAATGACGTGGTGCGCCGGTAGCCCAGCTCGCTGGCGATCTGGCCCACGCTCAGGCCGGTGCTGCGCAGCATCTGCTGGGCCTGGCGCCGGCGCATGCCATCGAGGTAATCCTCGAAGTCGATGCCATCGCTCGCCA
The DNA here is from genome assembly GCF_021602585.1 of Pseudomonas faucium. Taxonomy (GTDB): domain Bacteria; phylum Pseudomonadota; class Gammaproteobacteria; order Pseudomonadales; family Pseudomonadaceae; genus Aquipseudomonas; species Aquipseudomonas faucium. The sequence continues at coordinate 48,714 of NZ_BQIP01000024.1, read as the reverse complement.
GGCGCCGCTGCAGCGTGCGCGGGTTCAGCTCAAGGGCCAGGGCAACTTGCTCCAGGGTGCAGCGTTGGCTGGGCAGCAGCATCTGGATGATGCGTTCGACCTGGGCGCGCAGGCTGTCACAGGGCGCCGCCTGCTGCTCCAGGTAATGGCGCACGATGGCATGCAATGCCGCGTCATGGTGAACGCAGGCCTCTTGCAGCACATCCGCCGGCATCAGCAGGCAGTTGTGCGGCTGATCGAACAACACCGGGCAGTCGAAGTAGCGCAGGTAGCCGGCCGGCTCGCCCAGCGCCAGGTGGCGCAAGGTCACGGCCTTCGGGCGCAGGGGCGTGCCGCGCAGCTCGCCGATCAACAGCCTGGCGCCCATCACCGATTTTTCGACGACCTGCGGTGTGTGCCGCGAATCGGGCAGGCCACTGTCGAAGTACAGCAGTGCCTGGCCGGCGCGGTGCTCCAGGCGAAAATGAATGGCCGGGCTGTAGTGGCGCATGTAGCGAATCACCGCCACCAGCGCATGGCCGACGGTGGGCGCCGAGTTGGCCAGGTGGCGCAGCGGGCCGACCAGGGTCGCGCCTTGCAGCAGCGCCAGTTCCAGGCCGAAACGCGGCAGGCTGAGGGCGTGCGCACTGCCCTCGAACAATTGCACGAGGTTGAGGTAGGGCAGGCGCTTGGCATAGTTGCCGACCACCTGCGGGTCGATCTTCAGTGGCGCCAGCAAGTCGCGCTGCCGAGCGCCGTGCTCGGTCAGCAGTTGGTCGAATTGCAGCAGAGCGCTGCCGCGAATGCTGTCCATGGGATCGCGCCTCGGTGGTGCCGAGTAAGGGTGCTACGCCCCACTGCAGGCTCGGCCCTGCAGTGGGGTGGGGCGGTTTACTTTCTCAGGGCCTGGAACGAGCTGACCATGTCCTTGGCCCAGCCATCGAGCACGGCCTTGGCGTCCTTGGCCTGCATCACCTGGGACGAATCATCCAGCTCGGTGCCGGCGCCCTTGCGCACCACCTCGGCCACTACCTGGTTGGTCTCGCCATCGAGGAACGCCGCTTCCGTGGCGATGCTGGTGTCCTGGTCGCGGATGCCGGTGGCGGTGCTGATGCCGGCGGCAATCAGCGCGATCGGGATCACTTCATACGGGCGCAGGCTCTTGGTCTGGGCGCTGACGGCGGTGATCGCCGGGCGCACTACCAGTACCCGTGGGCCAGGGCTGCTGGCCAGTGGCAACACTTGGGAGAAGTGGTTCTTGAGGGTCTGGTCGTAGTACTGGGTGATGCCCTGCAGGGTCGACTGCGGCACCTTTTCGGTCGGCTGCGGTTTCGGGTAGAGCTGGCTTGGCTCGATGTACACGCTGGTGTAGCGCTTGGCATCTACCCCTGATTTGATCCAGCGCATCACCGGTGCGCCCGAGGGCGACTTGTCTTCCTTGAGGATGCTGTAGTCCTTGAGGAAGCCCGAGTACTGGTCGGACTCCACGTATTTGCTAGCGCAGCCCTGCAGCATGAGCGTTGCAAGGCACAGCGATGCAGCTAACGTCTTGGTGTTCATGCAGCTTCTCCTTCTTACGATGATCGGGTCTGCGGGCGCGCAGGGTGGTTCAGAAACGCCAGGTCGCGCCACCGCCGAGAATGTGCAACGCACTGTTATCGTAGCTGCCCGCCAGCGTGCTGCCAGAGCGCGCCTTGGTCTGGTCGATGTCCATGTCGCCGAGCCACACCAGGGTGTAGGCCAGGTGCAGGTCCAAGCCTTCCTCGACCTGGTAATTGACCCCCGCCGCCAGCCGCCAGGCTTCGCCCATGGGGTTGTCGACGGTGCGGTCCTTGTCGTCCACGGCCGAGCTGTCGTAGCCCAGGCCCAGGCTCCAGCGCCATTGCCGGGTGGCCTGGTACTGGGCGCCGACAGAGGCGTGCCAGGTGTCCTTGTATTTGCGATCGACCGTGCGGCTGGTGCCGCCGGCATTGCTGTCGACCTCGACGCCGACATCGCCGAAATCGCTCCAGTCCTGCCAGTTCAGGCTGCCCAGCAACGTCCATTGTTCGTCCAGCTCGTGGGCGATGCTGAAGGTCGCTGTCTGCGGCACGTTCAGGTCAACCTCCAGCGAGTCGACGTCCAGCCGGCGCAGGGCGACGTTGAGCAGGGGGTTGCTGATGTCCTTGAGGTGCGGCTTGTCGTCGAACTCCAGCTTGACCTTGCTGGTGTAGGCCAGGCCCACGCGGGTGCGCGGCGTGACTTGGTAGAGCAGGCCGAGGTTGACCCCCACGCCGACATCGGTGTCCTTGTATTCAAGCTGCCCGTCCGGCCGGTCGGCCAGGCCCAGCAGGTTGTTGTTGATGGCCATTTCGGTGCGGTAGTAGCCGACCATGATCCGCGGGCCGATGCCGATCGACAGGTCGTCGGTGAACTTGTAGGCCAGGGTCGGTTGCATCGACACGCCGATCACTGCCGCTTCCTGGGTGAAGTAGCGCCCGGCCCAGTCATCGTCGTAGTCCAGGGCCAGGCCGAAATTGCCGTACATGCCAAAACCGATGGCGGCACGGTCGTCGATCTGGTGGCTGATGAACAGGCTGGTGCCGGGCAGGTACTGCAGTGCGTTGCCGCCTTCGTTGCCGTCGAACTGGTTGCCGCTGCCCCGCGAGAAACGGATGTCGCCGAGGATCACCTGGGCGTTGGCGCTGATCTGCGTGCCTTGGAGCCGGGTGATGCCTGCCGGGTTGCTCATCAGCACGCTGGGGTCATTGGCCAGTGCGGCGGAGCCGGCGTTGGCCAGGCCGTTGCCCTCCTGGCCGGCTTCGTAGATGAGGATGCCGCCAGCCCAGGCGGGGCTGTCCAGGCACAAGGTGGCGAGGGCTACGGCGGCGGCGAACCTGGCGCCCTGGGCCTGAACGTTTCGATAGATGGACATGACGATGACTCCGCTTCCCATGCCGTTGATCTTGGTACCAAGCGGTATTGCCGGTGAGCAGGGCAGGGCCTGCGGCCCTGCCAGCTGCTCGTGCCTCCATTACGGCGTGACGATGGGGAACCAGAACTCGAAGTTGTCCATGTAGCTCATCAGCTCTTCGAGCTTGCCTTCGGTACCGTCGACCTTGACCTGGCCAGCAGCGACGGCGTCCTTGAGCGTGGTTTCCTTGAGCATCAGCTTGTTCAAGGTGTCGCGGGTCAAGGTAACCGTGGCATCGGCCTTGTCTGCCTGCAGGCCTTCGGTGTGGTTGAGCACGCCGTTGACCATTTCCAGCAGGTACTTCTGCTTGAGATCGGTGAAGTCCAGGTTCAGGGTAATGTGCTTGTCTTCCACCTCAGGCCCTTTCAGGCGCATGGCCAGGTAGTCGAAGAACAGGTCCAGGTCCATCGCCTTGACCGTGTCGGGGCTGGCGGTGTCGGGGGTCGGCAGTTGCTTGACGCCTTCGCGCAGCTCCTTGGCGCCAGTGAGGTAGAAGTTGCGCCATGGGCCGCTTTCGGCCTGGTAGCCAAGCTGCTCGAGGGCATCGGCCTGCATGTTCTTCGCGGCCTGGTTGCTCGGGTCGGCGAACACCACGTGGTTGACCACCTCGGCCACCCAACGGAAGTCACCCTTGTCGTAGTAGGTCTTGGCCTTGCTCAGTACGGCGTCGGCACCGCCCATCATGTCGACGTAGCGCTTGGCCTCTTCCTCCGGCGGCAGCTCCCAGAGCGTGGCCGGGTTGCCGATGAACCAGCCCAGGTACAGCACGTAGGTGGCCTTGACGTTGTGGTTGAGCGAGCCGTAGTAGCCGCGGTTGGAGAAGCGCTCGGCAATGCCCTTGGGCAGCTTCACCTGCTCGGCGATCTCGGTCATGGTGTAACCCTTGTTGGCCAGGCGCAGGGTTTCATCGTTGATGTAGCGGTACATGTCGCGCTGCGACGACAACTGCTCGCGCACCTCCTTGTTGCCCCACACCGGCCAGTGGTGCATGGCGTACATCACCTGCACATCGTTGCCCCACATCTTCAGGGCTTCGTTGAGGTACTTGGACCACGGCAGCGGCTCGCGGATCTTCGCCCCGCGCAGCGAGTAGGTGTTGTGCAGGGTGTGGGTGGAGTCCTCGGCGGTGTTGAGGGCCTTTTTCTCGTGGATGTAGTAGAGCATCTCGGCCGGCGCTTCACTGCCCGGCGCGTACAGGAACTCGTAGGTCAGCCCGTCGATGGTGCGCTTCTCGCCGGTCTTCTCGATGATGTCGGTCGGCGGGATGAGGGTCACGGTGCCGGCCGAGGTGGTGGTCCCAAGGCCCGCGCCCAGCTGGCCGGTTTCGCTCGGCGGCAGCAGGTTGCCGTACATGTAGCTGGCCCGCCGGCTCATGGCGGTGCCGGCCATCACGTTTTCGGCCACCGCGTGTTCGAGGAAGCCCTTGGGCGCGTAGATCTTGACCTTGCCGGCCTTGACGTCGTCTTCGCTGATTACGCCGCGCACGCCACCGTAGTGGTCGACATGGCTGTGGGTATAAATCACGGCCACCACCGGCTTTTTAGGCCGATGCTGGTAGTAGAGGTCGAGTGCCGCCTTGGCGGTTTCACTGGAAATCAGCGGGTCGAAGATGGTGATGCCATCCTTGCCTTCGACGATGGTCATGTTCGACAAGTCGTAGTTGCGCACCTGGTAAATGCCATCGGTGACTTCGAACAGGCCGGAAATATTGATCAGTTGCGATTGGCGCCACAAACTTGGGTTGGTGGTGGCCGGGGCTGTTTCACCTTCTTTGATGAACCCGTATTTGTTCGGGTCCCAGATCATGTTGCCACTGGGGCCTTTGATCGGCTCGGAGGGCAGCGGCGCGATAAAACCCTTGTGCGCCAGTTCGAATGAAGTCTTGTCATTGAACGGCAACTCTTTGAGCAATGCGTCGTTGGCGGCCTTGGTGGCTTCGGTGGCCGGCTTGGCTTTTTCTTCCGCCCACGCCAGCGGGGCGGCGGCAATGGCACGGGCCAGCAGGAAAGACGAGCCCAGTTTCCACAGGCTGGACGACCTTGCAGTGTTCTTGTGGCGCGCGAACGGTTTGGCAGTCAATCGCATGACAAGCTCCTTTTGAGCTGACGTGCTGTACCGAAACGGCAACTACCAGCAACTTCGTTAAGCGGCAAAGGCAGATTAGCGCTGTTCAAGCCGGTTCACGTTGGCGGCCCATGCTCTTTTCACGACAACCAAGCGAATCTGAATAAACAGCGAATCTGATAGTGAGAATTCATACCTTAGCCGACACATTTTGACCTGCAAGTTCGCTATTGCTTATTGGCAATTAGGTTTATGCGCTTATTCCATTCAGCACTCAGGCGAAGGCGATGATGATCGGGCCGCAAACGGCCAGCAATACATTGGAAACGGCATAGCAAACAGTAAAACCGATGACGGGCGTATTACTGCCGGACTGTTCGATGATCTTGTTCATCGAGGCGGCCTCGGTCTGTGCGCCGGCCAGGGCACCGAACAGGATCATCGGGTGCAGGCGCAGGATGTAGCGCCCGAAAAACAGCGTCACCAAGGGCGGGATGAGGGTTACCAGGGCGCCGGCGATCAGCAAGTCCAGGCCTTGCTCCTTGATGGCCGTGAGCGCCGCCGGCCCCGCCAGCAGGCCGATCACGGCGCCGAAGGCCGTCAGGCCGAACTCGGAGAAGGCCCACTGCGCCGCCGGGGGCAGGGCGCCGAGTTCGGGGTGCCGCGAGTTGTACCAACCAATCAGCAACCCGGCCAGCAGGATGCCCCCACCGACACCCAGCTCCACCGGGATCATGCCGATATGGGTGGATAGCAGCCCGGCCAGCGACCCCACGACCAGGCCCATGGCGTGCAGGGCAATGTCGCTGCGGTAGCTCGCTTCGCGGATACGGCCCAGCTGCAGGGCCAACGCCTCGACGCTGCTGGCGCGCCCGGTCAGGCTGATGACATCGCCACGGCGCAGCACCGTTTCGGGCAACAGCGGCAGCGCCAGGCCCTGGCGGGTGATGCCGGTGAGAAAGCAGCCCATGCGCTCGGCGCCGGTCAGCGCCGCTTTCACCTGATGCAGGGTGCGCCCGGCCAGGCGCCGGTTGGTCAGCACGATGTCGGCGCTGCGGGTGGGAAAGGACAGGCTGTCGGGGTGGTCGATCTCCGGGCCGATCCAGTCATGCAGGTCGCTTACCGCCTCGCGCAGGGCATAGATGCCGAGAATGTCGCCCTTCACCAGCACTTGCTCAGGGTCGCGGTCGAACACCTTGCTGCCACGGGTGATGCGCTCGACGCTCAACGATGGGTGCAGGGCTTCGACATCGGCCACGCTCAGGCCGATGGCCGTGGCCGCGTTCAGGCGATGGGCGCGCACCACGATGCGGGTGTAGGGGATGCTGATGGCATCTTCGTTGCGCTCGATCCCCAGTTCACGCTCCAGCGCCTGGGCGCTGGCGCGCAGGTCGACGCCGAGCAGGCGCGGTGCCAGGCTGCCGACGAAGACGATCAGGCCGACCGTGCCGAACACATAGGTGATGGCGTAGGCCACGGCCATGTGGCTGTTGAGGGTGGCCTTGGCCGCTTCGTCCAACGGCAACTGGGCGATGGCGCTGCTGGCGGTGCCCATGATCGCGGTGTCGGTCAGGGCGCCGGCGCCAAGGCCTGCCGTGAAGCCTGCGTCGAAGCCGTAGAAGGCATTCATGGCCAGGATCACCGCCAGTGCGGTGGCGCACAGCACCACCGACAGCAGCACCAGCTTGAGCGTGCCGCGGTTGAGGCTGCCGAAGAATTCCGGGCCGCTCTTGAAGCCGACCGCATAGATGAACAGCGCGAAGAACACCGACTTGAGTTCGTGGGGCACCTGCAGGCCGACCTGGCCGATCAGCAACCCCATCAACAAGGCCCCGGCCACCGAGCCGAGGTGAAAGCTGCCCAGCTTCACGCGGCCCAGCACGATGCCCAGGGCGATGGCGAGAAACACGGCGATTTCCGGGTTGGCGCGCAAGGCGCCCACAAGCAGGTCCATGTTCCAGTGCTCCCTCGCTGCGGACCTGCTTGAGTATGCGCACAAACGCGGCGCTGGCCACGGTTGTCAGCAAATGTTCAGGCAGGCGCTAGCGTACTCGCAGCACACGGTCCAGCGACCAGGCGCCGCCGCCGCGGGCGATCAGCAACAGCAGCAGCCCGGCCCACGACAGGTGGGTCGGCCAGGCGTCGGGGTAGACGAACACCTCGATTACCGTGGTCATGCCCAGCAGGGCCAGGGCCGACAACCGGGTGCACAGGCCCAGCACCAGCAGCAGCGGGAACAGGTGCTCGGCGTAGGTGGCAAGGTGCGCCGCCAACCAGGGGGAAACCAGCGGCAGGGCGTATTCGGTCTGGAACAGGTCGTAGGTGCTGGGGGTGATGCTCAGCAGGCCCTCGACCTTGGTGCGGCCGGACATGAAGAACACCGAGGCGATGCCCAGCCGCGCCACCAGGCACAGCACGCTGTCGGTCAGCCAGCCTTGCAGGTGCTCGGCCAGGCTGTTCCAGCGCTGGCGCAGGCTGTGGGTGGGGGCGTTGGAGCGCAGAGTTTCCATGGCCGTTACCTTCAGGCGAATGTGAGGGGGCGAAAGGCCTTGGCTTGCAGCAGCCGGCCGAGCAGGCCGCTGAAGTCCAGGTCGGGTTGGCATTGCTGGGCGAGTTGCGAGGCCTCTTGCAGTGAGTGGCCTGCGGCGCAGGCGTCGAGGAAGGCGCAGGCGCCGATTTCCAGGGGCTGATGGCTGACGCCGTCGCAGCCGCCGCTCAACAGGGCGCCTTCGGCGACCCAGGGCTGCTCGGGCGACCACGGCAAGCCTTCGCGGCTGACGCGCCACAGGCTATAGGCCGGGTGCGCGGCGAACCACTGCCAGCGCACGCTGCGCCGGGGCGCCAGGTGGCCGCGGGCGAGGTCGGCGGCGGTCATGCCGGCCAGCTCGGCCAAGGTCAGGCAGGGGTCTTGCTCGGCGCTGAAGACTGCGCACCAGTGCCAGTCCAGGCGCGCGACGTCGGCCAGGTACGGCAGGTCGTGGCTGGCCTGCAGCGCTTGCAGGAAGTCGGGAAAGGCTTCGCCGTAGTGGATCAGCCGGGGGTCGTGCGGCGGCGATTGCTGCGCATAGGCGCTGGCCACCTCCTGCATCCAGCCGGGGCCGACCAGCGTCTCGATGCTGGGGAAGTTGGCGCGCAGTGCCTCGACACAACCGCTGAGCACGGTATTGCGATAGACCGCGAACGCCGCCTGCCCGGTGAGGCTGGCCAGGGCCGGGGCAGGGCGCTGCTGCAGCGCTTCGATGAAAGCGTCCTGGAATTGGCCGAGGGACAGGTTCATGGCAAGGCTCCTGCGCGGGCAAGTGTGGCTTGGGCGATGGCGCGTTCGGCCAGCAGGTCGGCGAAGGCGGGGACGTTGCCGTCGCGCTCGATCAAGGTCGGGCGCGGGCCGATGCGGCTGATCAGCTGGCGATACAGCGCCCATACGGGTTCGGCGATGGCCGCGTCGTGGGAGTCGATCAGCAGCGCCGCCTGTTGGTCCTGGCTGTGCCCGGCAAGGTGCACTTCGCTGATGGCCTGGGCCGGGAAACGGTCGAGATAAGCAGCCGCGTCGTAGCCCAGGTTGTGCGCACTGACGTGCACGTTGTTGACGTCCAGCAGCAGCGTGCAGCCGGTGCGGCGTACCAGTTCGTCGAGAAAATCGATTTCGTCCCAGTCATGGCCTTCGAGGTGCAGGTAGTGGCTGGGGTTTTCCAGGGCAATGCTGCGCCCCAGGGCATCCTGGGTGCGCAGGACGTTTTCGCTGATGCGGTTCAAGGCTTCATGGCTGCGCGGAAACGGCAGCAGGTCGGGGTGGTACTGGCCACGCCAGGTGGACCAGGCCAGGTGCTCGGACACCAGCACCGGCCCGACCCGCTCGATCAGTGCGCGCAGGCGGCGCAGGTGGCCGGCATCCGGTTCGGCGTCGGCCGCCAGTGACAGCGCCACGCCGTGCAGCGACAGGGCATGGCGCTCGGCCATGCGTTCCAGCCAGGCCAGGCGCGGCCCGCCGACCATGTAGTTTTCCGGGTGCACCTCGTACCACAGGCCTTCGGCATCGCATGCCAGGGCCTGGGCATAGTGCTCGGCCTTGAGCCCGAGCCCGGCGCCGAGGGGGTTGTTCCGGTTCATGGTCGGCGGCCTCCACTCAGGACTTGGCTGGGGTCAGCGAGCCCATGCCGTTGGGGGTCTTGATCGAAGTGCAGGTGCCGGCCGGGACGTTCTTCCAGTGCATGGCGTCGTAGTCTTTCTTGGCGCTGCCCGCGCAGGTGGTGCCGGCGCCGGCCTTGCAGTCGTTCTGGCCGGCCATGGCGACGCCGTAGCATTTTTCCATGGCAGCACCGGTGCTCGGGGCCGTGGCGGCAACGGCGACACCGGCCAGCGAAGCGAGGGCCAGGGCGGCGGCGGAAAGGGCGAGGTTGTTCATGGTGATGACTCCAGGGTAGGGGGCCGCGGCGAATTACCGGCGGCTCATCGAATAGTTCGCGGGGTTTGCGGTTACGGTTACAGCGCCGCGAAAAAATATTTTTTCGCCGCCAGGCCAATCTCCCGGTGCGCTTGGCGCAGCGTCTATGGTTGGATAAAAAGAAATGCTTCCAAGGTGTAACCCTGGCGCGCCATGCAACGAACTAACTCACAAGACCTGCTCCGTGCACGCGAGACGCATCTGCAGGCGCTGCTGCTGCGCGGCCTGGCGGGCGATGCGCGGGCGTACCAGGCGTTTCTCGCGGCGCTGGCCGCGCACCTGCGCGGGTTTCTGCGGCGGCGCCTGGCACAGCGCCCGGCCGAAGTCGAAGACCTGCTGCAGGAGGTGCTGCTGGCCGTGCACAACGCCCGCGACACCTACCAGCCGCAGCAGCCGCTGACCGCCTGGGTGCAAGCCATCGCCCGCTACAAGCTGGTCGATTACCTGCGCCGCTACGGCCAGCGCGAGGCGCGGCACGACAGCCTGGAGGAGGACAGCGAGCTGTTCGCCGCCAGTGACGAGGCACCCGCCGAGGCCCGCCGCGACCTCGGCAAACTGCTGGGGCAATTGCCTGAGCGCCAGCGCCTGCCGATCGTCCACGTCAAGCTCGAGGGCTTGTCGGTGGAAGAAACCGCGCGCATCACCGGGCTGTCCAGCTCGGCGGTCAAGGTGGGCATACACCGTGGGCTCAAGGCCCTGGCCAGGCGGATTCGAGGTGGTAACGACGATGAAGACCGATGAACTGATTGCCCTGCTGGCCAGCGGGGAAGGGCCGGTAGACCGGCACGTGGCGGCCCGCCGCCTGGGCCGGGCGCTGCTGCTCGGCATGCTCGGCGCGCTGCTGCTGGCGGCGACCCTGTATGGGGTGCGCAGCGACCTGGCCGAGGTGGCGCGCACGCCCTTGTTCTGGGCCAAGCTGGCGCTGCCGGGCAGCCTTGCGCTGCTCGGGCTGTGGCTGACCCAGCGGCTGGCCAGGCCCGGGGTGCAGGGCGGCGCGCTGTGGGGCCTGCTGGGCGTGCCGTTGCTGCTGGTGTGGCTGGGCGCGGCCATCAGCCTGGCCGGCGCCCCGGTCGATGCCCGCGCCGAGTTGATCTTCGGGCGCACCTGGCGCACCTGCGCGCTGAACATCACGCTGCTCTCGGCGCCGTTGTTCGTCGCCGTGTTCTGGGCCTTGCGCGGCCTTGCGCCCACACGCCTGCGCCAGGCCGGCGCGGCCGGCGGCCTGCTGGCGGGGGCGACGGCGACACTGGCCTACTGCGTGCACTGCCCGGAGATGCAAGTGCCGTTCTGGGGCGTGTGGTACCTGCTGGGCATGCTGTTGCCCACCGCCCTGGGCGCGGCGCTGGGCCCGCGCCTGCTACGCTGGTAGAACTGCGGGGAGTATTTCCGCTAGAATGCCGCCCGGGTGCTAGCTGCATGAAGCAGTGAAGCAGGTTAAACAGCTACGCAGGTCGGGCCGCCTTGCGGGAGTGCTTGCGCCCATGCAAAAACATGTCTTGCCCCGTGCCCAGCGAATCGCCCAGCGCGCATTCGCCAATCTAGAGCGTTTCCTGCATATCGAGGCGGTCAGTGGCATCGTCCTGCTGATCGCTGCCGTGGCGGCCCTGATCTGGGCGAATTCGCCCGCTGCCGACAGCTACGATGCCCTCTGGCATGCCCCGGTGACCTTCGGCATCGGTTCGATGGTGTTCTCCCAATCCCTGCACTTCTGGGTCAACGATGGCCTGATGACCATCTTCTTCCTGGTGGTCGGCATGGAAATCCGCCGTGAAATCCACGAAGGCGCGCTGTCGAGCCTGCGCCAGGCCACGCTGCCGATGGCCGCGGCGGTCGGCGGGGTGGTGGTGCCCGCGCTGATCTACCTGGCGTTCAGCCATGCGCCCGCCGAACAGCAAGGCTGGGCGGTGCCCACCGCCACCGACATTGCCTTCGCGGTCGGGGTGCTGGCCTTGCTCGGCAAGTCGATCCCCTCGAACGTGCGGGTGTTCCTGCTGGCCCTGGCGATCATCGATGACATCATCGCCGTGCTGATCATTGCCTTCTTCTACACCGGCGGCCTGGATTACAGCGGCCTGGCGGTGGCCGGCGTCGGCCTGCTGCTGGTGCTCGGCCTGCAGAAGATCGGCATCGGCTCGGCCTACGCCTACGTGGTGCCTGGCGCCATCGTCTGGCTCGGCGTGCTGATGACCGGCGCCCACCCAACCCTGGCCGGCGTGATCCTCGGCCTGATGACGCCGGTCCGTTCGATGCCCCTGGGCCAGCGCCCGGTGGAGGCGATTTCCCGCGTGACCGATGAACTGCTGGGCCGCGCCCAGGAAAGCGACAGCAGCAGCCTGAACCACCCGTTGAAGCAGCTGCGCCTGGCCCAGCGCGAGCTGGTACCACCGGTGACCCGCGTGCAAACCAGCCTGCACCCGTGGGTGGCCTACGGCATCATGCCGCTGTTCGCCCTGGCCAACGCCGGGGTGAGCCTGGCCGGGGTCGACCTGTCCGCGCCCGGGCCTTACTGGGTGATGGTTGCCGTGGCGGTGGCGCTGGTGCTGGGCAAGCCGGTGGGCATCGTCCTGGTCAGCTGGCTGATGGTGCGCCTGGGCTGGGGTGCGCTGCCGGCGGGGGTGACCTGGCGCAGCGTCACCTTGATCGGCCTGTTGGCGGGTATCGGCTTCACCATGTCGATCTTCATCGCCAACCTGGCCTTCGCCGACCCAGCCGCCCTGGGCGCCGCCAAGCTCGGCGTGCTGTCGGGCTCGGTGATCGCCGCGGTGCTGGGCCTGGCGTGGGGCACCCTGAGCCTGCGCAAGGCAAGCAAGGCCGTGCACGCCGAAGCGAGTTGACCGCGGCCCAACGCGGCCAGGCAAAAAAAAGCGACGCTCAGGCGTCGCTTTTTTTATTCAGTGCGCTTGCTCCAAACGCCGCTTGCGTGGGGCCGGCACGTCGCCATGGCCGTCGTCCTCCGCCAGCACCGGCACTTCGTTGCCGTCGCAGTCGAACAGCTTGCCATCGCGGAAGAAGTCACCGTCATGGAGCCCGGCGATATCGCGGTAGCGCAGGGTGCGCTCGCTGGCGGCGACGAACACCGACTGCTGGTCGGAGTTGCCGGTGCGCATGTGGTTGAACAGCAGGTTGAGCAGGATCGCCATGATCGCCGCCGAGCTGATGCCGGAGTGGAAGATGGTTTCGACCCAGGCCGGGAAGTGGTGGTAGAACCCAGGGGCGGCGATCGGGACCATGCCGAAGCCGATCGAGGTGGCGACGATGATCAGGTTCATGTTGTTGCGGTAGTCCACCTGGGACAGGGTGCGGATACCACTGGCCGCCACGGTGCCGAACAGCACCACGCCGGCACCCCCGAGCACCGAGGTGGGCACGGCGGCAATCAGCCGGCCCATCACCGGGAGCAAGCCCAGGGTCAGCAGGATCAGCCCGGCGCTCGCCACCACATAGCGGCTCTTCACGCCGGTGACGGCCACCAGGCCGACGTTCTGAGCAAAGGCGCTCTGGGTGAACGAGCCGGCGAAGGGCGCCAGCACGCTGGAGATCATGTCGGCACGCAGGCCATTGCCCAGGCGCCTTGAGTCGACCTTGGTGCCGATGATCTCGCCCACGGCGAGAATGTCGGCCGAGGTTTCGACCATGGTCACCACGATCACGATCAGCATCGACAGGATCGCCGCCAGCTCGAAATGTGGCGCGCCCAGCGGCAGCACCTGAGGCAGCGCGACGATCGGGCCTTGCCATACCTGGGAGAAGTCCGTCATGCCGAAGGCGGTGGCCACCAGCGTACCGATCACCATCGCCAGCAGGATCGACAGGCGCGAGATGCTGGCGTTGCCGAGCTTGCTGAGCAGCAGCACGGTGGCCAGGGTGAAGGCTGCCAGGGCGATGTTGGAGGTGCTGCCAAAATCGGCCGCCTGGCTGTTGCCGCCCATGGCCCAGCGCGCCGTCACCGGCATCAGGGTCAGGCCGATGGTGGTGATGACGATGCCCGTCACCAGCGGCGGGAAGAACTTGATGATGCGCGAGAACAGCGGCGTTATCAGCAGGCCGATCAGCGACGCGACGATCACCGCGCCGAACACCGAAGCCAGGCCGCCACGGCCATCGCTGCCGATGATCGCGACCATGGTCGCCACCCCCGCAAAGGACACACCCTGCACCAGCGGCAGCTGGCAGCCGAAGAAGGGGATGCCCAGGGTCTGCAGCAAGGTGGCCAGGCCACCGGCGAACAGCGAGGCGGCGATCAGCAGGCCGATTTCGGCAGGGGTGAGGCCCGCTGCCTGGCCGATGATCAGCGGAACGGCAACAATGCCACCATACATCGTCAGCACATGCTGAAGCCCGTAGGCCACGTTGGCACTGACGCCGAGGTTCTCGTCTTCCGGACGAGGTGTAGCGGGAGAAGTCATGGTGAGTAGCTCGCTTTTTTTATATTTGATGCGTCTAACAGCACGGTCTCAGTCGCGGTGGGTGAAGCGGGGTAGCAGATAGGGGCAGGCCGTTGCCTCAAGGCGACGGGCAACGGCCTGGGTTGGGTTACTCGCCGATCACCAGTTGGTGTGCCAGCTGGTTGTGGCGCTCCAGCACGCGCGGCAGGTCGACGGTGGTGATGCGGCCGTCCTTGACCACCACGCGGCCGTTGATGACGCTGGTGTCGACGTGGGTCGGGGTGCAGAACACCAGCGCGGCCAGCGGGTCGTGCAGGGCGCCGGCATAGGCCACGTGGTTGAGGTTGAAGGCCACCAGGTCTGCGACCATGCCCGGGGCGAGGGCGCCGATGTCGTTGCGGTTGAGCACCTTGGCGCCACCCAGGGTGGCGATTTCCAGGGCTTCGCGCGCGGTCATGGCGTCGGGGCCGAAGCCGACCCGCTGCAGCAGCAGCGCCTGGCGCACTTCGCCGATCATGCTGGCGCCGTCGTTGGAGGCCGAGCCGTCCACGCCCAGGCCCACCGGCACGCCGTGGTCGCGCATCTTGCGGATCGGCGCGATGCCCGAGGCCAGGCGCATGTTCGAGCACGGGCAGTGGGCCACGCCGGTGCCGGTGCGGGCGAACAGTTCGATGCCGTGCTGGTCGAGCTGCACGCAGTGGGCATGCCACACATCGTGGCCGACCCAGCCCAGGTCCTCGGCGTATTCGGCGGGGGTCATGCCGAACTTTTCGCGGCTGTAGGCGATGTCGTTGACGTTCTCCGCCAGGTGGGTGTGCAGCGACACGCCGTAATGGCGCGCCAGCACCGCGGCTTCGCGCATCAGGTCACGGCTGACCGAGAACGGCGAGCACGGCGCCACCACCACGCGCAGCATCGAGCCGTGGCTGGCGTCGTGGTAGTCCTCGATCAGGCGCTGGGATTCCTTGAGGATCGCGCTTTCCTTCTCCACCACCGAATCCGGCGGCAGGCCGCCCTGGCTCTGGCCCACGCTCATGCTGCCGCGCGCGGCATGGAAGCGCATGCCGATTTCTTCGGCGGCATGGATGCTGTCGTCGAGCTTGCAGCCGTTGGGGTAGATGTACAGGTGATCGCTGGAGGTGGTGCAGCCGGAGAGGATCAGCTCGGCCATGGCGGTCTGGGTCGATACCGAGATCATTTCCGGGGTCAGCCGGGCCCAGATCGGGTACAGGTTGGTCAGCCAGTTGAACAGCTCGCCATCCTGCGCCGCCGGCACCACGCGGGTGAGGCTCTGGTACATGTGGTGGTGGGTGTTGACCAGGCCTGGGATGACCACCTTGCCGGTCATGTCGAGGATTTCGTCGGCGTGCTGGGGCAGCTCGTCGCTGGGGCCGACCTGCTTGATCAGGTTGTCTTCGATGTACAGGCCGCCGCGTCTGATTTCGCGGCGTTCGCCGTCCATCGTGACCAGCAGTTCGGCGTTCTTGATCAGTAATGTCTTGGGCATAGGTGTTCCATTCCCGCGTGGGGTTCTGGTTGCAATTGAAGGTTTGCAGACACCCGGTTTTCGATTAGAGCCAAACCCTAGAAACCAGGCGCTGATCAGGGTTGGTCAGAGCAACGGCGCACGCGTCGACGGCGCCTGGGCACATGGGCTCGGCGTGGGGCGACGGGGGGAGTGGCGGCTCGGTGAAACAGCGGCGAATGCGGTGCTTCGCGCAGCGGGCTCGGGCGGGGCGAGCAGGTAGGGGTAATGCATGGCTTTAGCCTGTCGCAATACGCAGCGGCGATTACCGCTGTCGTAGGCGTGGGCTAATGTAACCAGAATTGTGGTTTTTTGTATACGAAAAAAATGCCTGTCTTGGGGGGGGTGGGGATGCACAGATCGAGCGCCGCCCGCGCGGCGCATCGCGGATAAATCCGCTCCCACATTTGTTGCAACGTACCAATGCCTGATGGGCCATGGTTGTCAGCCTTGTTTGTACGACGCGGTTTCTCGGCGGGCACCAAGAGCGGACAACCATGGCCTGACAGACTGCGGCACGTTGCAACAAATGTAGGAGCGGATTTATCCGCGATGCGCCGCGCGGGCGGCGCTCGATCTCACAGGCGCCAAAAACCCCAAGCCAAGCCCCCGCAGCTACAGCGCCTCAATCCCGCGCGGCGCCATGAAGTACAACCACACCAGCGCCACGAAATACACCGCCGGAATCAGGGTGAACAGCACCGCATAGTTGTTGTGGGTAAGCGTCAGCACGCTCCCGACGATCTGCGTCATGAACATCCCCCCCACCGCCGCGCACATGCTGCCGAAACCGAACACCGTGCTCACCAGGTGCTTGGGCGTGTAGTCCATCAGCAGGCTCCAGATGTTCGCCGTCCAGGCCTGGTGCGCGCCCACTGCCACGGCAATCGCCAGCACCGCCAGCCACAGGCCGCTGGCGTGGGCGGCGAAGGTGACGCTGACGATGGTGCAGGCGAACAGCAGCATCGACACCAGCCGCGCGCGGGTGGCGCGCATGCCACGGCCGATCAGCCACGACGACAGGATGCCGCCGCCGATGCTGCCAAAATCCGCAGTCAGCCAGATCAGGATCAGCGGGATACCCATCTGGGTCACGCTGATGCCCAGGTCATACTGCTGGTTGAGAAACGGCGGCAGCCAGTACAGGTAGAACCAGAACACCGGCGCGGTGATCGCGAACGCCACGGCAAAGGCCCAGGTGCCGCGCATGCGCAGGATGCGGGTGAATGGCACGCGCACCGCTTCGGGCTCCACCTCCTGCTGGATGTAGGCCAGTTCGCTCTGGCGCACATGGGGATGGTCCTCGGGGTTGTAGTACTTAAGCCCCCACAGCGCCACCCAGGCAAGGCCCAGGCAGCCCATGGCGATGAACGCCGCCTGCCAGCCCCAGGCCGCCAGGATCACCGGCAGCAGCGCCGGGGTGATCATCGCGCCGACGTTGGTGCCGGCGTTGAACAGCCCGGTGGCGATGGCCCGCTCGCCGGCCGGGAACCACAGGCGCGTGGTCTTCACGCAGGCCGGGTAGTTGGCCGCCTCGGTCAGGCCGAGGATGAAGCGGCAGACCATGAACCCTGCAGCCGACGTGGCCAGGCCATGGGCACCGGTGGCCAGGCTCCAGAGCAGCACCGCGACGAAGAACGCGCGCTTGACCCCGACCTTGTCGATCAACCGGCCTTGCAGCAGGAAACCGATGGCATAGCCCACCTGGAACCAGAAGTTGATGTTGGCGTAGTCCATCGCCGTCCAGCTCATGTCCTTGGCCAGCATCGGCTGCATGATGCCCAGGGCGGCGCGGTCGATGTAGTTCAGGGTGGTGGCGAAGAACACCAGGGCGAGCATGCCCCAGCGCGTCTTGCCGACGGCGAAGGCGCCGCGCATCTTGCTGCCGATGGAAGCCTGGGGCAGGGGGCTGTCGATTTTCGAGGGCGTCATGGGCGTGTTTCTTGAATTTCTTGAAATTGTAGTGAGCGGCTGGTGGCTGCGGCCAGGTTCGGGGCAGGCGGGCGCGCAACGCCAGGGAATGGTGAGCAGCGCAGGCTCGAGCGTCAATGCAAGGTTGCGGGCAAGGGTTCGATTATCGAACGGCATTGCTCATCCACGCCTTAAATGCACGATATTTCCCAACAGATGGGAATCGAATTTCACCCTTTGGGAAAACACTGTGCACCATGACGCACCTAGGAGGCACACATGACCTACAACAGCCCCACCGACCGCCTGCTGCAAATTCTCGTCGCCCTCGGGCAAGCCGATGAGGCGGTGGCGGCCAAGGAGCTCAGCCTGCAGCTGGCGCAACCCTTGAGCAGCACCTACCGGCACCTGAAGACCTTGCTGCGCTGGGGCCTGGCCGAAGACAACGGCTACGGCCGCTACCTGCCAGGGCCGGCCTGCCTGCAACTGGCGAAAAAGTTCGACCGCCAGGCACTGCTGGTGTCGCAGGCGCTGCCCGAGCTCAAGCGCCTGGCCGAGCTGAGCCGTGAAAGTGTCGCCTTGATGGTGCCGAGCAACGGCCAGGCCATTTGCATCGAAATGATCGACAGCCCGCAGCCGCTGCGCTGCTGCTACCAGAAGGGCCTGGCCCAACCCCTGTTGGTGGGGGCTTCGGCGCGGGTGCTGCTGGCCCACATGGAGCCCGAGCGCAGCCAGGCGTTGCTCCACGAACAGGGCGTGGATGGCGCAGGCATTGCCCAGTACGCGGACAGCTTCGAGGCCATCCGCGCCCAGGGCTTTGCCGTCAGCCTGAGCGAAATCGATGACGGGGTGTGGGGCGTCAGCGCACCGGTGCTCGACAGCCGCAACCGCCTGCACGGGGCGATCAGCCTGATGGCGCCGGCCTTCCGTGCCCAGAAAAACAGCGAGCGCCTGACCCACTGGACCTGCGAAGTCGCCTTGCGCGTCGGTGCGCGGCTGGACTGAATGACACCTGGAGTTCTTATGACAGACCCTCTTTCCCTGCCGGTGTGGCAGGGTCGTATCGACGCGGCCGAAGGCGGCCTGGCCTTGCGCTGGCACCAATGGGTGCAGCCCTGGGCGGCCGAGCAAGCCCCAGGCTTTGCCCTGGTGGGCCTGGCCTGCGATGAAGGCGTGAGCCGCAACCAGGGCCGCACCGGCGCCCGGCAGGGCCCGCAGGCCCTGCGCAAGGCGCTGGCCAACCTGGCCTGGTGCGGCCAGCGCCCGGTCTATGACAGCGGCGATATCGCCTGCCAGGGCACCGACCTTGAAGGCGCGCAACACGCCTATGCCCAGCGCGTGGCGCTGCTGCTTGGCCAAGGGCACCTGCCGCTGGGCCTGGGTGGCGGGCATGAAATCGCCTATGCCAGCTTTCTGGGCCTGGCCCGCCACCTGCAAGGCCTGGAGCAACGCCCGCGCATCGGCATCGTGAATTTCGATGCCCACTTCGACCTGCGCAGCGCCGAGCAGAGCAGCTCCGGCACGCCGTTTCGGCAAATCGCCGAGTACTGCGAGCAAGCCGGGCTGGCGTTTGACTATTGCTGCCTGGGCGTGAGCGAAGCCAACAACACCCAGGCCTTGTTCGAACAGGCGCGGCGCCTGAACGTGCGCTACCGCCTCGATCGGCAGATGCAGCCGTGGAACATCGCGGCCATCGAAGCCTTCGTCGATCAATTCCTGGCGGGCATCGACCATTTGTACATGACGATCTGCCTCGACGTGCTCCCGGCCAGCCAGGCCCCTGGCGTCAGTGCGCCTTCGGCCCATGGCGTCGACCTGATGGTGGTCGAGCACCTGGTTCGGCGCGCCAAGGCCTGCGGCAAGTTGCGCATGGCCGATGTGGCCGAGCTGAACCCCGCGCTCGACCAGGATTCGCGCACGGCAAGGATTGCCGCGCGGTTGCTGGCGAGCCTGGTCGACTGACCCCACTCCCTCTCTCTCTACGTATAAAAACAAGAGTGTTTCCCATGCTGACGCTTAAACTCGATGCATTGACCACCGTCGCCCTGGCGCTATTGCTGCTGGCCATGGGCGCGCAATTGAAAAAGCACAGTTACTGGCTGCGCCAGCTCTGCGTCCCGGCCCCGGTGATCGGCGGCTTCGGTTTTGCCCTGGTGGTGTGGTTGCTGCGCAACCAGCAGTGGCTGGACATCACCCTCGACACCGCCATGCAAACGCCGTTGATGGTGGCCTTCTTCACCACCGTCGGCCTGGGCGGCAGCCTTGGCCTGCTGCGCCAGGGCGGCAAGATCCTGTTCGTCTACCTGGGCGCCTGCTGGGGGTTGGCGCTGCTGCAGAACCTGGTGGGCGTGGGGATGGCCAAGGCGCTGGGGATCGACCCGCTGCTAGGCATCATGGCCGGCGCGGTCTCGCTTGAAGGCGGCTTTGGCGCAGCGGCCGCCTTCGGCCCCATCGCCGAGAGCCTGGGCACTTCCGGTGCAACCACCGCGGCACTGGCTTCGGCCACCTTCGGCATGGTCGCCGGCGGCCTGCTGGGCAGCCCGGTGGCGCGCTACCTGATCGACCGCAAGAAACTCGCCGTGCAGGCCGACAGCGCCGACACCCTGGTAGCGCTGGAAAAAGCCCACGAAGCGCCCAGCGTTGCCATCGACGCCAAGGTGCTGCTGCGCCTGCTCACCTGCATGCTGGTGATCATGGTGTTGGGCTTCTGGATTGGCGATGCGCTGAAGGCGCACCTGGGCATCGTCTTGCCGGTGTATGTCGGCGCCATGTTCGTCGCGATCATTGCGCGCAACTTCAATGACCGTGCGCGCTTGCTCGAGATCCCGGACAACGCGGTCAGCACCTTGGGCGACATCAGCCTGGGCATGTTCCTGACCATGGCCATGATGAGCCTGAAGTTCTGGGAGCTGGAACAGCTGGGCCTGCCGTTGCTGGTGATCCTGGTGGTGCAGGTGCTGATCATGGTGGCGCTGTGCGTGTTCGTGCTGTTTCGCCTGTTCGGCGGCAACTACGACGCCGCGGTGCTGTGCGCAGGCTACATGGGCCATGGCCTGGGGGCGACGCCCAACGCGGTGGCCAACATGGGGGCCATCTGCGACCACTACAAGGTGTTCTCCTACAAGGCCTTCATCATCGTGCCGCTGTGCGGTGCGGTGCTGATCGACATCGTCGCCTTGCCGGTGATCACCTGGTTCATCAACGCCTTCAGCTGATTGAAAGCAGCGCCTGCCACGCAGGCGCTGCTGCATCGAACCTGCCGTTGCCTCAGCCAGGCTGGGCGGCCAGGCTGTTGCTGACGTTACGCCCCAGCACCAGCACCGTGACGAAGCCCACGCCCACCAGCGCCGTGGCCAGGCTCAGCAGCATCGCGCTGCCGAACTGGTCGACGATGCGCCCACCGAAGAATGAGCCCAGGGCGATGATTACCTGGAACATCGCGACGAACAGCGGCATGCCGCGTTCCACGTCCTTGGGCGCCACCACGAACATCCAGATGCTGGCACAGGCCGGGAAGGCGCCGAAGGCGAAGCCCCAGAGCGCGATCAGCATGGCCGCGCCGGTGAGGCTGGTGGCGAAGTAGGGGAACAGCGCGGTGCTGATGGCGATCAGCAGTGCCACCAGCATCAAGGTGTAGCGCACGCTCTGGTTGGCGGCAAAGCCGGCGAACAGGTTGCCGATGACCCCGGCCACGCCGTACAGCAGCAGCAACGAGCCGATGGTCGGCCCATCGAAGCCTGCGCTTTGCTTGAAGAACGGCGCCACGTAGGTGTAGGCGGCAAAGTGCGCCAGGCCGATCAGCAGCACGGCAATCAGGCCAACCCGCGCCAGTGGGTTGATGAACAGCGCCGGCAGGTCACTGATGCGGATGGCCTTGTCCGGGTTGAGCCGCGGCAGCAGCAGTACCTGCGCCAGCAACACCGGGATGCCCAGCAGGGCGGTGACCAGGAAGGTCATGCGCCAGCCCATCAGGCCGCTCAGCCAGGTGCCCACGGGCACGCCCAGCACCGTGGCCAGGGTTACCCCGACCATGATGATCGAGGTGGCCTGGGCCACGCCCACACCCTTGGGCGCCAGGCGCCCGCTCAGGGCAATGGCCGTGGCCCAGAAGCCGCCGATGCTGATGCCCAGCAGCACACGGCCGAACAGCAGCAGGCTGAAATCGCTGGCGTAGGCCACCACCGCGTTGGCGATGATCATGATCAGCGTCAGGCCGATCAGCAGGTAGCGCCGGTCCATGGCGCCGATGCCCACCGACAGCAACGGGGCGGCGAGGGCGGCCATGATGCCCGGCAGGGTCACCATCAGGCCGGCGTGGCCGGCGCTGATGCCCAGGTCGCTGGCCACATCGTTGAGCACGCCCACCGGGAGGAATTCGCTGGTGACCAGGGCGAAGGCGCCCACGGCCACCGAGAGAATCGCCAGCCACTGCTGTTTGACGCTTTGTTGGTTATGTTCGGGAAGGCCGTGAGAGGCCTGGCTGTCGCTTGGCATGGTGCAGGTTCCAAGGGGTATGTCGCCTGGGGCAGGCGAGGGGAAGGGAGAAAATTGAAGGCGATTATAAAAGTCGGTTTCGCCAACCTCACAGGCGGCCGGCTCGATAGTAATCATCAGTGCTATCGATAAGTCGCTCTAGGACGAGCGCTTGCGGCCATCAGGGCGCGGCTGTGCCGGCGTTCGATGAGGGCCTGTCGGCCACCAGTTTGTAGGCGACATAGTACTTGTAGATGTTGCCCACGTAATCCACGGTCTCCCGCCCGACCACCTGGGCCGCTGCCTGTTCGACATTGCCGAACCCGATGTTCTTGTCGAGCCCGGACTGCTCGGCCAGCGCCCGGAACTTGCGCAGGTTGCCGGGGCCGGCGTTATAGGCGGCGAAGGTCATCAGGGTCTTGTTCATCTCCGTCAACTGCGGGTCGTTCAGGTATTTGTCCGCGAGCAGGCGCATGTACTTGCTGCCGGCTTCGATGTTCTTGTCGGCGCTCTTGTCGATGCCGCTGATGGCCACCGTCGGGTCCATGGCGGTCCTGGGCAGCAACTGCATGACGCCGACGGCGCCGCGGGGGCTGTGCGCCTTCTGGTCGAGCTGCGACTCCTGGAAGCCCTGGGCCATGAGCATCAGGTAATCGAACCCGTAGGTACTGGCGTGGCGGCTGAACACCGCCACCATCTCCTGGAACTTCTTCAATTGTGCTTCAGAGGTGGCGTTGAGTACCCGTTTGCTGCTGTTGGTGACGTATTTGTTTTTAAGGCTGTTGCCGAAGGCGGTGCCGACCTTGTGGGTTTCACGAATTCGGCCAGTTGGCTTTTCAATTGCGGGCTGCCCTTGCGAATGGCCCAGGCAAATTCCGAGTTGCCGTGCAGCACGATCGCCTCGTGTATCTGCATGTCGGTGTACAGCGGCGCCCAGATCCTGGCCAGGTAGCGGTCGACCACCGTGGCCTTGAGCAGCCCGGCGTTGACCATCTGCATCAGGTCTTCGGACTCCAGGTTTTCGTCGGCCGCCTTCAGCTCGATCGGCGCAATGCCCTTTGCCTTGAACGCGGCGTTCAGTGCCTGCAGGTGCTCGTAGTAACTGCTCGACGCCCTGACGGTGATTGCCAGGCCAGACAAGTCCTCGAGTTTTTCCAGCGCCTTGGTGCCGGGTGCGGTGACCAGGATTTCCGGGATGTTCACGGCAAAGGGGTCGGCAAAGTCCATGTTCTCAAGCCGCCCCTGCGTCACGGTCAGGCCACCGGCGGCGATATCGCCCACGCCTTCATTGAGCTTGCTCATCAATTCATTGCGCGCAGTAGGGATGAACATCACCCGCCATTGCATGGACTTGCGGGCGTAGGGCTGGGTCTTGTTCAGCCAGGCCTCCAGCCCCTTGCCCAGCTCATAGCTCAGGCCGCGCTGACGGCCGCGGTCCAGTTCGAAGAAGGTCTTGCTGTAGGGCACCAGCACGCGGATCAGCCGGCGCTCGCGCATGCCTTCGAAATCCCCGGCCCAGCTCTCGGGGATGGGCAGCACCAGGCGCTGCACTTCGGCTTTTTCGGCGGGCGTCAGCTCTACGGCGGGCAGCTCCGGTTGCGTGGCGGCCAAGGCGATGTTCAGCCAGCAAAGCAGGCTCAACAGGGCCAACTTGTGAACGCAAGGCCAGGCGATGTTCATGTTCGCGCACCGGGAGGGGCAGGGGAACGGGGCGTCTTTGAGTATGGCAAAGGCTGGGTCTTTTACCCCTGCAGGGTTTTCGAAATATTTTGAACAGATTTTTTACATCAATTGTTATAACGTTACGAACCGCGTTGCGGAGGACCGTGAACCCGGGGGGCACGGCACGCAGCGCCCGGTACTTCCTGGAGTCTTCATGAGCGTCGATCTAGACACCGAGGCAATAGACCTCGATGGGTTGCCCCGTTTTCAGCGTTCGCCGGTGCACACGCGCTGGCTGGTGCCGCTGACCTATCTGTCGGCGGCTGCCGCCCTGCTGTTGTGCTTGCTGCAAGGCGCTGTCGGGCTGTTCAGCCCGAACACTTGCTGGTTGGCCCTGCTGGCTGTCAATGCCGCCGCGCTGTGGCTGCTGGCTGCAGCGGCGCAGTCGGCCTGGTGGGTGGCGAGCTGGCGTGCCACGGCCATGGGCAAGGCGCCCGCGGCGCTGGCGTTCTGGCGTGGCGCCGAGGTGACGGCGGCCGAGCCTGGCTCGCTCAGCCGCTACGACCGCTGGTGCCAGGCGGTGGCGGCGGCTTGCCGGCGCCAACTGGGCAGGATCGGCGCGCAGCGGCTGTGGCTGTTCGGCCTGGCCGGGCTGGCGATGGGCTTGGTGAACAGTGCCTGGCGCTTCGATTTTGCCGTGCCGGCGCTGGCCGGCCAGGTGAGCTGGTTTGCCGTCTGCCTGCTGGCCGCATCCGCGTTCGGCCTGGTGGTGCTCGAACGCCACCTGGTGGCCGAAGGCGAGGCGGCATGGCCCGAGGCCGAGCCGCTTGCCGCCTTCATTCGGGTGGTCATCGCCGTGCAGGTGCTGAGCATCGTGTGCCTGGTGTGCATCGATGGCGAACGGCTGTGGCCGGCGCGGCTGGCGGCCTTGATCGGCCTGTTGCCGGGGCTGGCGGCGCTGGAGCTGCTGCTGCGCACCGGGTTGTCGATGTTCCGCCCGCAGCGCCCGCGTGCAGAACCGACGCTGGTGGCCCGCAGCGTGGTGGGCGGCCTGCTGCAATGGCCGCCCCGGCCAATGGCGGCGCTGCACGACGAACTGCAGCAGCGCCTGGGTATCGACCTGCGGCAGGTCTGGGCGTTTTCGTTCATGCGCCGGGCGTTCCTGCCGGTGGCGTTGCTGGTGGCGCTGGTCGGCTGGCTGCTGACTGGCATCGGCGAGGTGCCGATGAACGGGCGCGGGGTGTACGAACGCTTCGGCAAGCCCGTGCAGGTGTACGCACCGGGGCTGCATGCCGGCCTGCCGTGGCCTTTTGGCAAGGTGCTGAAGGTCGACAACAGCGTCATCCACGAGCTGGCCACCTCGGGCGCCGATAGCAGCGCAGACCCACTGGCGGCCGCCGAGGGGCCGGCGCCCGGCACCTCCAACCGGCTGTGGGATGCCACCCACCTGAGCGAGAACTCGCAGGTGATCGCCGGCAGCGAGGGCGGCCGCCAAGGGTTCCAGATCGTCAACATGGATGTGCGCTTCATCTACCGCATCGGCATGAGCGACGCGGCGGCGCTGGCCGCCACCTACCACAGCGCCGACGTCGCGCAACTGCTGCGCAGCATTGCCAACCGCGTGCTGGTTCATGACTTTGCCGGCCGTTCGCTGGATGGCTTGCTGGGCGCCGAACGTGAAGCGCTCGGCCGCGACATCGGCCGCGCAGTGCAGGCAGACCTGGACCGCATGGACAGTGGCGTGGAACTGCTGGCGACCTCGGTGGAGGCGATCCACCCGCCTGCCGGCGCCGCCAATGCCTACCACGCCGTGCAGGCGGCGCAGATCACGGCCCAGGCGCTGATCGCCCGCGACCGCGGGCGATCAGCGCAGCAGGCCAGCCAGGCCCGCCTCACCGCCACCGGGCTGACCGACCAGGCCACGGCCCAGGCCCACGAGACGGCCACCGGCGCCAGCATCGCCGCGCTGCGCTTTGCCGCCGAGCGCACCGCCTGGCAGCAAGCCGGCCAGGCTTTCATCCTCGAGCAGTACCTGGACAAGTTGTCGCAAGGGATGGCCGGGGTGAGCAGCCTGATCATCGACCACCGCCTGACGGCGGGCCAGGCACCCACGCTGGACCTGCGCAGCTATGCGCTGCCGGTCGACCCCACCCCGCAAAAATCCGTATCTGGACGTAGCCAGGAGCGTAACCTTTGAGCGCCAACACCCCCCACGCCCACCACCATCACGCTTCCCACGACCACGACCACGACCACGGTCACCATGATCACGCCCACACCCCAGGCCACGCCCGCCCGGCCTGGCGCCGCATCGGCGTGGCGGCGCTGCTGGTACTGGTGATGGCCGCAACGGCCTGTTTCGTCCAGGTCCGCGTCGGCGAGGCAACGGTCATCACCCGTTTCGGCAACCCTTCGCGCGTGCTCACCGAACCCGGCCTGGCCTGGCGCTGGCCGGTGCCCTTCGAGGCCGCGGTGCCGGTAGACCTGCGCCTGCGCACCACCTCCAGCGGCCTGCAGGACGTGGGCACCCGCGATGGCCTGCGCATCATCGTGCAGGCCTACATCGCCTGGCAGGTAGCGCCCGACGCGCCGAGCATCCAGCTGTTCATGCGGGCGGTGCAGAACCAGCCCGACGAGGCGGCGCGGCAGATCCGCACGCTGGTGGGGTCGGCGCTGGAAACCACCGCCAGCGGTTTCGAGCTGGGCGACCTGGTCAATGTCGAGGCGAACAAGGTGCGCATCGATGACTTCGAGCAGCGCCTGCGCGAGCAGATCGAGCAGCAGCTGATCAAGACCTATGGCGTGCGCGTGGTGCAGGTGGGGATCGAGCGCCTGACCCTGCCCAAGGTCACCCTCGATGCCACCGTCGACCGCATGCGTGCCGAGCGCGAAACCATCGCCACCGAGCGCACCGCCGAAGGCAAGCGCAAGGCCGCCGAAATCCAGTCCGCTGCCGAGCGCGACGCCAGGATCGTGGAAGCCGATGCCAACGTGAAGGCCGCTCAGATACAGGCGCAGTCGCAAGTCCAGGCCGCGGACATCTACGCCAAGGCCTATGCCGGCGCGCCCGAGCTGTACACCCTGCTGCGCTCGCTCGACACGCTGGGCTCGATCATCAACCCCAGCACGCGCCTGGTGCTCAGGACCGATGCCGCGCCGTTCCGCGCCCTGGTCGACGGGCCGCTGCTGCCACCAGCCAGCGGAGGCGAACATGGCCACAAGTGAGCGCCGCGCTGGCCCCTGGTTGCAGGCCGGGCGTATCGGCTTCATTGCGCTGTACGCGGTGACGCTGCTGGCGGCGCTGGGCTGGCTGTTCGGCAATGTGCGCGAGGTCGGGCCGCAGAACCGCGCCGTGGTGCTGCGCCTGGGCGCTGAACAGCGCATCCAGAATGCCGGCCTGTTGCTGGCCTGGCCGCAGCCGTTCGAGCAGGTGGTGATGCTGCCATCGGCGGGGCGTGTGACCGAGCGGCGGGTCGAGCTGCTGCTGCGCTCGGCGCTTGCGCAGAAGTCCGACAAGGACGGCACCCTGGCCAGCGATGCCACGGCAGGTTCCGGCTACTTGCTGACCGGCGACGCCGGGGCCGTGCAGCTGGACGTGCGGGTGTTCTACAGCGTCACCGACCCCTATGCCTTCGCCCGCCAGGGGGCGCATGTGGAGCCCGCCCTGGACCGCCTGGTGGAGCGCAATGCAGTACAGGTCTGCGCCTCGCGCGACATGGATGCCATCCTGGTGGCACGCCCCGAGCTGGTTGGCGGCGACGCGCAGCTGGCCGAGCGCCGCGAGCGGCTGCGCGGTGACCTGCAGCAGGGCGTCAATGCCAGCCTCGCACGGCTGCAGGCGGCTGGCGCCGGCCTTGGCATAGAGGTGGTGCGGGTCGATATCCAGTCGTCGTTGCCCTGGTCGGCGGTGGGCGCCTTCAACGCGGTGCTCACCGCCAGCCAGCAGGCCGAACAGGCCGTGGCCAAGGCCCGCAACGACGCCGCCCGGCGCCTGCAGGAGGCCACCCAGGCGGCTGACCGCACCTTGCAGATGGCCGAGGCGGCGGCGACCGAGCGGCTGTCCCGCGCCCATGCCGACACCGCCACGATCGTCGGCCTGAGCCAGCAGCAGGATCCGCAGCTGCTGCTGCGCCTGTACCGCGAGCGGGTGCCGGCGATCCTGGCCCGCGCAGGCTCGGTCACCACCGTCAATGGCGAGGACACGGGGCGGATGATCCTGCAGGGGCCCAAGCCATGAGCATGCCCCTTGCTGCACCTGAACGTTCGGCTCACCTACCTTGCTGGAGGTACTCGCGATGAGTGCTCATCATTGCCACGGGCATCAGCATGCCCACACCCACCTCACCTCCGGCTTGCTGACCCAGAGCGAGCGGCGTACCGCCGCCCGCCAGCTGAGCCTGGCCATGCTGGCCCTGGGGCTTTTGGCCCTGGGGCTGGTGTGGCGCTGGCTGGCCCCGGAGCAGGAGGGCGTCAGCCAGTTGCTGCTGGGCGCGGCCTCGCTGCTGGTGGCCGTGCCGGTGCTGCGCTCGGCCTGGCACAGCCTGCGCCAACCCAGCCTGCACGGCATCACTGACCAGTTGATCGGCCTGGCCATGCTCGGCGCCTGGGCAACCGGGGATCTCGCCACCGCGGCGCTGCTGCCGATCATCATGATCTTCGGCCACATGCTCGAAGAGCGCAGCGTGCTGGGCTCGCAAGAGGCCATCGAGGCGCTGGGGCGGCTGACGCGCAGCCACGCGCGGCGGATCGGCGCCGATGGCCAGGTCGAGGAAGTGGATAACGCCAGCCTTGCGCCGGGCGACCAGGTGGAGGTGCGCGCCGGTGACCGGGTGCCGGCCGATGGCCGCGTCCTCGACGGCCAGGCCAGCCTGGACACCGCGCCGATCACCGGCGAGGCGGTGCCGCTGGAAGTGGCCAAGGGCATGGACATCTATGGCGGCTCGATCAACCTCGACGGGCTGTTGCGGGTGGAGATAACCCGCGTCGGCGACGATTCCACGCTGGGCAAGGTCATCGCCCTGATGCAACGCGCCGAGCAGGCCAAGCCGCCGATCACCCGGCTGCTCGAACGCCATGCCGGGCGCTATTTGGTGCTGGTGTTGCTGATTGCCGCCGTGACCTGGTTCATCACCAGCGACGCCCAGGCCATGCTCGCCGTGCTGGTGGCCGCCTGCCCCTGCGCCCTGGTGCTGGCCGCGCCGGCGACGGCGGTGGCGGGGATTGCCGTGGCCGCCCGGCATGGCATTTTGATCCGCGGCTCGGCCTTCCTCGAAGAGTTGGCCGACCTGTCTTCGCTGGTGATCGACAAGACCGGTACGCTGACCTACGGCGATCTGCGCCTGCACAGCGTGGTCGGCCTTGCGCAGGATGCCTCGCAGCCTGCAGCCCTGCGCCTGGCCGCCAGCCTCGGCGCGGCCAGCAGCCACCCGGTCAGCCGCGCCTTGGCGGCCCTGGTGCCCCATGACCAGCATGTGCCCATGGCCGAGATTCACGAGCGCCAGGGCTTTGGCGTAGTCGCAAGCACCGCCGAGGGCGATGCGGCGCTGGGGCGCCCGGAGCTGTTCCGGCAACTGGGGCTGAATGTGCCCGCCGTGCCCGACCACGATGGCCCCATCGCCGGGCTGGCGCTGAACGGCCGCTTCCTGGCCTGGCTGCTGCTGGCCGACAACGTGCGCGCCGAATCGGCCGAGGCCATGCAGCAGCTGCGCGAGCTGGGCCTGCAGCGCCAGCTGTTGCTGACCGGCGATCGCCGCCGCGTGGCCGAGGCCATCGCCGCGCAGGTCGGCATCAGCCGGGTGGTGGCCGAGGCGTTGCCGGAAGACAAGCTGCGGCAGGTGAACCAGGAGCTCGAGGTCGGCTTCCGCCCCTTGGTGGTGGGCGATGGCATCAACGATTCGCTGGCACTCAAGGCCGGTGTGGTCGGGGTGGCGATGGGGGCGGGCGGTGCCGACATCGCGCTGGCGGCGGCGGATATCGTGCTGATCAATGGCGACTTGCGCCGGCTGGGCACCTGTATTCGGCTGAGCCGGGAATGCCGGCGCACGCTGCAGGTGAACGTGCTGATCGGGCTGGGCTGGACGCTGGCGATCGTGCTGGCGGCCGCCTTCGGCCTGCTCGGTGCGGCCGGGGCCATGGTGGCGGCGCTGTTGCACAACCTCAGCACGCTGTTGGTGCTGACCAATGCCGGGCGCTTGTTGCGCTATGACGAGCGGCTCGTGGAGGGGGGCACAAGCTTTGACGTTCGGCAGTGAAAAATGCGATCTACCGCGCAGATGGCAGGCCAGCCCAGCGGCCTTCAGGCATCGTCCACAGGCCTGGTAAGCTTTGGCGGCAGCGGACCAATGAACATCATCTTGAGCCGTTCACGACCAATGACGCGTGCCAGTTCTGCGATGACGCAGTACATGAAAATCAGGGTCATGAGCAGAATCTGAATAGCCCAGAAGCGCGGCCAATTCATCGAGGACCACAGCAGGGCATTGGCCTCCATGAAGCTGGGCGCCTCCTTCCAGTAGTCGTAAAGCCGCTCCAGGTAGTGCACGACAAGTGCGACCAAGGCATACATGAGGGTCTTCCAACTGACATTCCATATCAGTGGCTTATCAGGGAAACGGTTGATGAAGGGCAACATGTCTGCCACCAGAACAGACTTCCCAAGTACCAGGGATGCGATGAGCACGGAGGCTGAAACGGGAAGGTCTACGCCTGACCCCTTGATCATCAGTGAGCGAATCAGCGCCACAATGTGCAGAATGATGAAGAAAAAGAGGGTGGGGGGAAGCGCCTTCATGAATTCATGTTTGGCTTTGAGCAGCACGGTTTTCATTGTCGCTCCTTCACATTGTCAAAGGCTTGGGCAGGCGGACATCCGTTAATGGGGAAACAGTAGTGTCACCGCTACGCGCAGTCCCCAGCCTTGAGGTCCTTGTCCTGATCTATCCAGCCAATACCTCGGGCCTGCCTGGATGGTCAGGGGCTGGCCGCTGATTTTCAGCAGTTGAGTGACTGTCAGGTTGATGGGTACGGACCACTCGCGAGCTTGCCAATCATAGGTTGATTCGGAGTTGATACCGTACGTGGTGTGCGTGTTGGTGGTGTAGGACACAAAGGGCTGCAGGAAGGTCTGGTTAACCTTTTGCTTCTCATCCGGCGGGCTACCCTCTAGGCCCCAGATGTGGTTGGCGAGTACGCCGCGGGTCCAACCATTTGATTGTTTGAGCGCAACTGCGGTGGGGCCCAGGCCCCATTGCTCGTTACCCAGCAGTTGATCACTGCCGGTGGGAATCAATAGAGCCGGGCCAGCGCCAAGAATCCAACCACTGTCGGTGGGTTTGCTGGGGGAGAAGAAAAAGCTTTGCGTGATATCCCCTGCACCCGATTTGTCCGCCGCGCCGTTGGGGGCCAAACCATGCTGGTCGATGAGGGGCAGGATGGTACGTGAAATGAGGTTCCAGTCACCGTTCAACGTGAACGGCAACACGGGCTGGATGTTGGTGACGCTGTGCATCCCTTCACCGGTGGGCCCCATCTTCTGATCCCAGTTGTACTGCACCGGCAAGCTGTACATGGCCGCTACCGGGTTGAGTGCTGCCTTGGCCAATTCCGCCGAGTCTTCGGCATGTACACTATCAGGCGCTACGCAATCCATCATGGCTAACAAGCACGCGAGATAAGTTCTTTGCATGTGCTCTCTCTACTGATCGGTCATCAGCGCAGACCCGGCGCAGGTCACTCTCAGGCCAGAAGTGACTTCCAGCGGGATGACGGGCTCATGTTCGCGCCTGCTCTCAATTGAGTTTGCAGCAGTGTAGATGAGGTTTGCGGGAGGGGGCGTACATCCTCCTTTTGCCTATTGTTTGCCTATTGCTGGCAGCGCCTCCCGAGAATGTACACCGATGGCCCGGTTCAGCACGCTGCGCGGAGCGTCAGAAGTTGTACCTGATACCCGTCATGATGTTTCTCGGCGCGCCATACATGCCGTGGTCGCCGGCATAGCTGAGGTATTGGCGGTCGAACACGTTGTTCAGGTTCACTGACGCACTCAGGTGCTGGTTGAAGTCGTAGCGCGCCAGGAGGTTGGTCACGGCGTAGCTGCCCTGGGTGAAGGTGTGCAGGTCGGCACCGGTTTTGCTCTGCCAGTTCACGCCGCCGCCAAGGGTGACCTTGTCCAGAACTCCCGGCAGGCGATAGCTGGTGAAGGTCTTCAGGCTGTGGCGGGGCAGGGTGGTGACGATGCGCTGGTCGTCGGCGTCGGTGCTGACCGCATAGGCATACCCGGCAGACGCCTGCCAGCCTTCGGCCAGCTCGCCGTCCAGGGTGAATTCCGCGCCCTTGGTCGTGGTGCCCTGTTCCGACTTGTAGGTGTTGCCGCCTGGGGTGTCGATCCAGATCGCCAGGTTGTCCTGCTCGATCTTGAACAGCGCGACGCTGGAGTTCAGCCTGCCGTCGAAGTGGCTGCCTTTCACACCCACTTCATAGCCGGTGCCTTCCATGGGGTCGAGGGGCTTGTTGTCGATGTCGCGCACCCACGACGACTGCGGGTTGAAGATTTTCGTGTAGCTGGCATACAGCGACCACGTGTCGTTGACGTCATACACCACGCCGGCATACGGGATGTAGACACCGGTTTCCGATTCCTTGGTCTTGGTCTTTTCGGCGTTGTAGGGTTTGTCTTCGATGTCGCGATGCCAGTCGATCACCCGGCTACCTAGCAAGACACTGAGGTTGTCGGTGGCGTGCAGGCGCGTGGCGAGGTAGGCGGCGTACTGGGTTTCGTCGGCGGTGGATTTGCCCGTGACGTCGAACGAAGGTTTCGCCGAGTTGCCGTTCCAGTTCAGCAGGTTGTCGATCGCGCCGGCCGGCGAGCCGGAGTAGTCGTATTTCCAGCCGCCGTAGCTTGGCACGTTCTCGTAGGCGTTGGACAAGGTCACGCCGGCGATCAGCTCGTGCTCTCGGCCCAGCAGGCTGAACGGGCCGGTCAGGTAGGCATCGATGTTGTTCTGCCGCGGGATACCGGAGAAGCGCACGGGCAACTGCGTGGTGCCGCTCCCGTCCGGGGCGAGGCCGCCGTTGACGTAGTTGAAGACTTCGTCGAACTTGTTTTCCGAGTGGGTCAGTTCGACCTTCCCGCTCCAGCCATGGGCGAACTGCTGTTCGATCGAGGTGAAGAAGCTGGTTTGTTCATGGTCGTTGTAGGACCAGGTTTGCGCCGAATTGAGCGAGCGCTTGAGATTGCTGCGTGAGCCGTCGGTAAAGCGCGTCGGCAGGCCGGAGCGCATCGGCGAGTCGACGTCCGTGCGCTGGTAGCTGAAGCCCATGGTCAGCAGGGTGTCCTCAGTGAGATCGAACTCGGTGATGCCGTAGATCAGTTGCGAGTCCTGCTTGTAGCGGTCCACCCAGGACTTCTCGGTCTTGAAGTCGGCGACCAGGCGCCCGCGTACATTGCCGGTTTCGGTCAGCGGGCCGGACACATCGAAGCCGGTGCCGTAGCGGTCCCAGTTACCGGCTTCTGCCCAGACGCTGGCCTGAGCCTCGACGGTCGGGCGCTTGCGGATCAGGTTGATCGTCGCTGACGGGCTGCCCAGGCCGCTGATCAGGCCGGTGGCACCGCGCACCACCTCCACACGGTCATACATGGCCATGCTCTGGGTGTAGTTGTCCATGCGCTTGACGGTGGGCACGCCATCGATCTCGAAGTTCTGGATCTCGAAGCCGCGCGAAAAGTAACCGTCGGATTCGGCGCCCAGCCCGTCGCGCAACACGATGATGCCCGGCGTGGCATCGAGGGTATCGCTGAGGTTGGTCAGGCGCTGGTCATCCAGGCGCTGGCGGGTCATGACGGTCAGCGACTGCGGGGTTTCCTGGGGCGTCAGGTTCAGGCGGGTCGAGCTGCTGGAGGAGTAGGTGGTGTAGAGCCCCGTGCCCTCTGTGGTCGACCCGGGCGCCTTGCCCGAAATCGAAATGCTCTGAAGCTCGATGCCGGTAGTGGCCGGCGCCGGCTGGAGGGTGTAGCGCCCATCCGGCAGGCGCACCGCAATCAGTTGGCTGCCCGCAAGCAGTGCCTGCAAGGCACCCTCGACCGTGTAGTCGCCGCTCAGGCCCGGGCTGCTGTGCCCGGCAATCAAGTCGTTGGGGAACGACAACAGCAAATGGGCTTGCTGGCCCAGTTGATTGAGCGCAGTGCCCAGCGGCGCCGGGGGGATTTCGTAGTGCTGCACGCTGCTGTCGGCGGCGGCCCACACGGGCGATGAAGTGGCGATCAGCACCGCTGCGGCGCAAGCCGCGAGCGAGGTGTTGTAGCAGGACGAAAGACGGCGGTGGCGCATGCGAAGGTTCCCGATGATTTTTGATGTATGGCCTATGAGTCTCGCCAGAAATCAAAACGGCTCATCGAGGACGAAAAAACGTCAAACGTTAGCTGGCGAGGGGCGCAAATTGACCCACAGGCGCGTGAAGCGTTGTACATCCAGCTTCAGTGTCTGGGCCACGGCATCGATGATCCGGTCACTGTCTGCCAGCGGGTAGGTGCCCCACACTTGCAGGTTGGCCAAGGCGGCGTCGCACCCCAGGTGGCCATGGCGATACCGGCCAAGTTCATCGAGAAACGCCTGCAGCGGTTGCCCGTCGGCGACGATCATGCCCTCGGCCCAGGCGGCGGTGGAGGCTTGCACTGCATGCTGATCGAGCACCCCCAGCGGCCCGAAACGTGCCTGTTGCCCGGCTTGCAGGGGCGTCCAGTCGCCAGCCTTGGTGGGCGTGACTCGCAGCGAGCCCCGATAGACCGCCAACTGGGTCGAACCATTGTCGAACTGGCGCACCGTGAACCGCGCCGAGGGCGTCTGCGCGCGAACCTGGGCGGTGTCGACAGATACCGCCGGGTTCAAGGCCGTGTCGATCAACACCTCGCCGCTGAGCAGCCGAAGGTGCCAGCGATGCTCAGTCGCCCGAGCGTTCAACGCACTGCGGGTATTGAGCTCAAGCGACAGGCCCGGGGCCAGCGCAACAGCTCGCTGCTCGCCCACGCCGGTGGTGTAGTCGGCACTCATGCGCGACACCATCTCGCTGTCGCGACTCGCCCATGCGCCGGCGCTTGCAGCCAGCAGCAAGGCCAGGCCCTTGATTGCCCGGCGCCTGCTCAGCCCTTCCTGGGAGGGCAGCAGCAGGGCCTGGCGGGCCAGGTTGGCATCGCCGCGGGTGCGCAGTGAATCGAGCTGCTCGCCCAGCGCCAAGGCTTTTTCCCAGGCCAGCTCATGCAAGGGGTGTTCACTGCGCCATGCCATGAAAGCGGCCTGTGCGGATGAATCGAAAGGGGCCTCCTGCATATCGAGCCACCATTCCATCGCCTCCTCGCACATTTTCGGCGATAGCGCAGGTTCCCGGGCAAGGGCATTGGTGGCGATGGTCATTGCAGCGGGCCCGCAACCAGCATGCATCGGGCGCCAGCCTTGATGATGTGGCGCTTGACGGTAGCGATTGAAATACCCAGGCGCTCGGCAATTTCCCCGTGGCTGAGGCCATCGAGTTGCGACCAGAGAAACGCCTTTTTGACGGCGACATCCAGTTCGCAGAGCGCTTCGTCGAGGCGTACCAGGGTCTCGAAAACGATCAACTGGGTCGCCAGATCCGGCAGCACGCCTGGGTCTTGTGCCTGCAGTGCATCCAGGTAGGCCTTTTCCAAGCGTGCGCGGCGGTAGTGGTTGCACAGGACACTGCGCGCCACCTTGGCCAAAAAGGGCCGAGGCTGGCGGATTTCGAACGCCTCCTGGCTGACCAACAGGCGCATGAAGGTGTCCTGCATCAGGTCGGCAGCGCGGTGTGAGCAGCTCAGTTGCCGATACAGCCAGCTACGCAACCAGCGGTGTTGCTGTTCGTACAGAGCGGTGAACTGAGCGGTATCGACGGATGCCATCGGCGGTCACGGTATCGATGCAAATGAGACGTAGTATCATATTTGACTAATCGAGTGCCGACAAGAACGTTGAAGATGGCTGTTAGCCAGCGCCGCCTTGGTCGAGCATCAAACCGCCTTACCCACTCTCTGGAAGGTGACACAGTTCCCGTGGGAGCGGGCTTGCCCCGCGAACACCGGCGCAGCCGGTGCCATCCACCGCGTTGTCTGTTTCGCGGGGCAAGCCCGCTCCCAAAAGTGCTCCGCTGTACTTGATCGGGCGCAACCTCAGCCAAGTCGCTGGCAGAGGTACGCCTGGGTCTGATAGGGAAACGCGAGGGTTTCCACGCCCCGCAGCGCCGGGTGCGTCTGGATCAGTTCGCGCAGTTGCCGGGTAACCTCGGCCTTGTCCGCAGGCGGCAGGCTGGCGATGAAACTGACCGACAGAAACCGCTCCATGATCACTGTTTCGACGCTGCCGATGTGAGCGTGCTCGAAGCAGGTAAGTTCAGGCTTAGAGAAACCAGAGCCGTCGAACGCGTCGCGCCATCGGCCGGTATGAAAGCGCGGTGTATCGCCCTCGTAAGGGGCAATGATGCGGGTGATCGCCGCGACCCAATCGACCGATTCATCCCTAACGTTCCACACCAGCCCCAGGCGCCCGCCAGGGGTGAGCACCCGATGGATCTCCGCCAGTGCCTGGGCGTCTGCGAACCAGTGGAAGGCCTGGGCGCACAGCACCACCTCGGCGCTGGCAGTGGGCAAGGGGATTGCCTGTGCCGTTCCGGCAAGCACCTCGATGCCGGGCACACACTTGGCGAACTCCTGGCGCATCGCCTCGACGGGCTCGACGGCAATCAGCCGGTCAGTCAGTGGTTGCAACAGGCGAGTGAACTTGCCAGTGCCGGCGCCAAGGTCGATGACGCGGGTTTGCCCATCGATCATCAGCGCCTGGTGCAGCCAGGTGGATAGGGCTTCGGGGTAGGTTGGCCGGCCCTGCGTATAGGTCTGGGCCTGGCGGGAGTATCCGGTCTGGGCAGCGTCATGGACGTGAGGCATGACGGTGGGCTCCTGGTAGGGCTGGGGATGTGCGGATTATAGGAACTGTGCAGGGGCGTGAAGATGAAGAAGTCCCTGCACTGACCGCTATCGAGCCGAAGCAGACACCTGTTACCGGGGCCGCTTCGCAGCCCATCGCCGGCAAGCCGGCTCCCACAGTACAGCGCAGGCCTGAAGGCGGGTGATATTCCTGTGGGAGCCGGCTTGCCGGCGATGAGGCCGGTTCTGACCATAGAGCTTTGGATCGCTGTCTGCTTCGGGTCGACAGCGGCCACCCAAGATTCACTGTCAGCCATTTATTCTAGCTACTCGAATTGATCAAGCCAGTGTAGGTTCTGTACGAAATCCCGCATGCTCACCCCCCCCCTCGCCATCGACAACTACCGCTCGATCAACCAACTTGTATTGCCGCTAGGCTAGCGAATTCGAGCGCAGCGCAAGTGGACATGCTCCAATCGGTGGGCGTCGCAAATTCTAGTTGCGCATGGGGTGCCTAAATCTGGCTTTGCCCTGTGACCACCCTAGTCGTTTCTGCCTGCGGCAACGCCAAGGCGGGCAGTACTGAAGGCAAATTCAACTGCCGCAATAGCGGCGTGTCGTAGCCATAAATGTCGGGCTTGAACGTCACCCGCCCCTCGGTGCTCAAGTCGACCGTCCAATAGGCCAGCAACACCGGTACCTTGACCGGAAGCTTGATGTTCTTGGTTTTGCCATTGGCCAACTGCTTTTGAATCCCCTCGCTGTTCCAGCGCACCGGGTCGTTGAACAACAACTCGACCAACTGCAGTGGATTCTCCACCCGAATACATCCGGAGCTGGTGGTGCGCACGGGATTGGCGAACAACTCGCGATGCGGCGTGTCGTGCAGGTAAATCGCATAGTCGTTGGGGAAACGAATGACCACCTGCCCTAACGAGTTGGTAGGGCCGGCGTCCTGGCGCAGCGTGAGGCCGCGCGCGTTGTACCAGTCGACGTTCGCCGGATCGAGTTCGTTGCCAGCACGATCAAGGACCCTGATCCGGCTGGCTGCAAGGTAACCCGGGTTCTGCTGAATCTTTGGCAGCATATCCTTGACCAGAATCGTCGGCGGCACAGTCCAGGTGGGGTTGAAGGTGATGTAGGTGATCTCGGACTGAAACACCGGGGTGCTGCGCACAGGCTTGCCGACCTGTACTCGGGAACGCCAGATGGGTTCGCCGTCGCGGTAGAACGCCACTTTGTAGCCGGCGATATCGACAACGACAAAAGTGCCATGGAGTTTGTGGAGCAGCCAACGCGCCCGTTCCATGTTCACCCGGACCTGATCAATCCGTGCCTCGACAGGCACATTCAGCGCCGCCAGAGTCGCCGCCCCAGCCACGCCATCAACGCCAAGATACTGATCGACCTGATACTTCTTCACCGCAGCAATGACTTTATCGTCGTAAGCATTGCGTTTGCCCTTATGCGGCTCCAGATAACCACCGGCCACCAGACGAGCACGCAACTGTGCGACCACAGCGCCGTCCATCCCCGGCTTGAGTGACTGCCCTTCGGCGACTTTCGGCCAACCACCGGCATCGCGAACCTGACGCAACTGCGCCAATGCCTCACGCATGCTGCTATAAAGCGCCTCTTGCGGCGGCGCCTGGGCGAATGCACGGGCCACATCGTGAGCATCCAGGGCAGCAAAGAAACTGTTCACATCTTCACGGGGATCAACACCGATCGGGTCGAAGTTCCAATGAAAATCCAGCCGCGACGGATTGACCTTGCCGCGCCGCAATTGCAGGAGCGCGGTGATGTAGGTGCGGGTCAGCGCGATATCAAAAGCCGCCGTTTGTGCTGGCGTCGAGGAGGCCTGCAAAAACGATTGAGCCTCGGCCAGCTCGTCGCCCCGAAAGTCCGCAGGGTTCAGGCCGTCAGCTTGTATGTCATTCAGGCTCTTGAGCAACTGGGTGATATCGCGCCCGTCTGTCCAGGCAGCGCGATAGCTGCGATGGGAGTAGAAATCAAGAACAACGCGATTGATGTCCGCGCGTTGATGTTTACGAGAGGTAATCAAGGGAGGAAATGACGATGCCAGGGGTTCAAGTGCGGCCTGGATCCCTTGTCCAACGATGTCGTCAGGCGCTGCAGCCGCCGCACTGACCTGCGCAGACACCGACAAACCGATCTGCGACGTTTCACCCAGCGCAGTGCCGCTGATCAGAAAGACCATAAATAAAGCACGGCTTATGACGAATACCCTTGATAACTGCACCTTGGATAATCCTTGAGTCTCTCGCAACTCATAAAGCTAGCGTCCAAACCGCTGCCAGGCTCGACATATTCTTGATGAGATTTACATATGGCGCTACATAGTGATCGGTAGTGATCGACTGTGGGATGGGTAACCGACCGCCTCTGCCTATTTCTGCCCTTCGCGAGCGGCCGCTTTGGGTCGATAGCTGTCACTCTGCGACTGACAGCTTCCGACCCGAAGCGGACATTGAGCGCAAATGAATTGGGTACTCGCAGAATCCTGAAATAGGATGGACCATCCACACTCAAGATGGCGCACTACCGGTGAGCATATCCATGGCGCGAAAAGAAACCCCGTCATCCACCTCCGATTGGGTCATACGCAGCACGACACCTGGCAGTGTGGAGCGCATCGAAGCGTGGTTTGGCGGCCACGGCTACGACTCGCATCGCCACGATACCTATTCGATAGGCCGTACCCTTGCCGGCGTTCAGAGCTTTCACTACAAGGGCGCGCTGTGCCACGGCGTGCCAGGCAACACACTTGTGCTGCATCCCGACGAAGCGCATGACGGCATGGCTGGCACGGAGGTGGGTTTTCGCTACCGGATGGCCTACATCGACCCGTCGCTGATACAGAACGTTCTCGGGGGAGAACCGCTGCCTTTCATCGCTGGCGGACTATCCTGCGACCCGCGCTTGTACCAGGCGAGTGAGGCTTTCGTGCAGGCGCTGGATCACCCTCTGGAAGCACTGGAGGAACAGGACGCCGTCTATGACTTGGCAATGGCGCTTCGTGTAGTCGGCGGCAAGCCGCGTGGCCGCAAACGCCTGGATTATCGCTCTGCCGAGCGCGCCAGGGCGTTCATCATGGAGCACCTTCACCTGGGCATCACGCTGGAGATGCTCGAACAGGCGAGTGGGCGCGAGCAATGGAGCTTGTCGCGAGACTTTCGGGCCCTCTATGGCACCAGCCCATACCGTTTTGTCACGCTAAGGCGGCTGGACTCTTTCCGCAGACTGATTCTGGATGGTTTCACATTGGTCGATGCCGCGCTCGCCTCAGGCTTTCATGATCAGAGCCACATGACTCGGCACTTCACGCGAACTTACGGCGTGCCGCCTCTGCGTTGGCTGGAACGCTTACGCACTGTTCGCTGAGTTGCAGGATCGTACAAGAACAGCGCGCTTACCGTTCGATAGGCTGGTCACTCCAATTTGGAGAGAATCAGTTATGTCCCGCATGCATCAGCAATTGGCAGCACAGCCTGTGAACCTGGCTCAAAAAGCTTCTCTGATCGAGCAGCAATGGAGTCCGAGGGTCGTCGCGCAAATGAACGACTACCAGTTCAAGGTGGTACGTATCGAAGGTGAATTCATCTGGCATTCACACCCGGAAACCGATGAGGCTTTTCTGGTGCTCGAAGGCCTCTTGCGCATCGATCTTCCCGATGGCTGTGCTCATGTGAAACCG
Organism: Pseudomonas faucium; assembly: GCF_021602585.1. GTDB lineage: Bacteria > Pseudomonadota > Gammaproteobacteria > Pseudomonadales > Pseudomonadaceae > Aquipseudomonas > Aquipseudomonas faucium. The sequence goes on along the minus strand of NZ_BQIP01000024.1, from coordinate 8,678 downwards.
GGCGAGTTATATGTCGTACCGCGTGGTGTAGAGCACAGAACGGCGGCAGAGACGGAAACAAAAATCATGATGATCGAGCCGCGAGGCGTGTTGAATACCGGTCATGAAGGCGGGGAGCGAACAGCGCTGAATGACGTCTGGATCTGAGTCGACATCGACTGGGCGTGGCATTGACCAGTAAGGTCGCGCACTTCGGTCCGCAGCCGACTACCAAGTGATGGGGCCGATATTGGATAAAGAGCCCATGGTAGACAGCGATTCAAAGCGCTGTGGTCAGTACCGGCCTCATCGCCGGCAAGCCGGCTCCCACAGGAATATCACCCGCCTTCAGACCTGCGCTGTACCTGTGGGAGCCGCGCTTGCCGGCGATGGGCCGCGAAGCGGCCCCGGGCGCTACAATGCCTGCCTGAACCACCAGCAACGGAACGCATCGATCGAAATCACCATGCACCCAAACAAAGCCTGCCCAATCCTGCTCTCACCCGAATCACCGCCCAAGCTCCTGCTGTTCCGCCACCCACTGGCCGGCGTGCAACTGGTAAAGGGCACCCTCGAGCCCGCAGAAGCCCCGCGCGCTGCGGCATTGCGTGAGTTGGCGGAAGAGTCCGGCATCAGCGACGCCCAGGTGCAGGACGACCTGGGCTGCTGGGATGCCGGCCACGCAGGCCAGGTGTGGTCGTATCACCTGTGCCGCGTCGAGCGCGCACTGCCGGCTGCCTGGACGCACCAGACGCTGGATGACCACGGCCACTGCTTCGCGTTCTTCTGGGCTTCGCTCGACGCTTTGCCCTATGCCGAATGCCACCCCGTCTTTCAACGCGCGCTGGCATTCGTCTGCCAAGCCCTTAAGGCGCGGCAGGGCAGGGTGGTTCACGGCTCCTGAACAACCGATTAGAATGCCGCCTCCTTCCTTTTCGGCCACTGTGCCGTGCTCCGCCCAGGCGTTGATTCGCGAAGCGGGCATACACCATGCCGACGTCCACAGGCTCGCCCACCAACGGCGTGCCACGCTTCCATCAACTTGTGAACGAGGATGATTCGATGATCATTCGCCAGGGCATTGCCGCGGACCATCCGCTGCTGCTCGACATCTGGCTGCGCGCGGTGCGCACCACCCACCACTTCCTGCAACCTGCCGATATCCAGGCGCTGATCGCGCCGCTGCGCGACAGCTACCTGCCCGCTGTCGCACTGAGCGTCGCGGTCGATACCGATGACACCCCGCTGGGTTTCATCGGCCTGAGCGACGACCACGTGGAAATGCTCTTCGTCGACCCCGACCTGCATGGCCAAGGCATCGGCCGGGCGCTGCTCGACCATGTGCGCGCCTCACGCCAGGCGCTGAGCGTCGACGTCAACGAGCAGAACCCGCAGGCGGTGGGCTTCTACCTGCACTACGGCTTCGTGCAGACCGGCCGCTCCCCGCTGGACGGCGAAGGCCGGCCATTCCCGCTGCTGCACATGAGCCTGCTCAGGCCCAGCTAAGTTTCGCCCGGTAGCGTGCCTCCTTGAATCCACCTCAGGAACCAAGGAGGCACCCGCGATGCACGCGCAAAGCACTGGCTGGCTCAACAAAGTCCCGGAAGTGACGCTGTCCTTCTGGATCATCAAGGTCATGTCCACCACCGTGGGCGAGACCTTCGCCGATTTTCTCGCCGTCGACATCGGCTGGGGCCTGGGCATCACCAGTGTGGTGATGGCCCTGCTGCTGGCCGCCGCGCTCACCCTGCAGATGCGCAAGCGCGAGTGCGAGCCCTGGATCTACTGGCTGTGCGTGGTGCTGGTGAGCATCCTCGGCACGCAGATCACCGACATCCTCACCGATGAACTGAACATCAGCCTCTACGCCAGCACGGCGGCCTTCTCGCTGTTGCTGATCGGCAACTTCGCCGCCTGGTACGCGCTGGAACGCACCCTCTCTATCCGCCGCATCGTCACTGCCCGACGCGAGTTGTTCTACTGGACCACGGTGCTGTGCACCTTCGCCCTGGGCACCGCCGCAGGCGACCTGGCGACCGAAGCGCTGGGCCTTGGCTTCGACCTCGGCACCCTGATCTTCAGCGCCTTGATCGCCGCGTGCCTGCTGGCCTGGCGCCTGGGCGTGAACACGGTGCTGGTGTTCTGGGTCGCCTACATCCTCACGCGCCCGCTCGGCGCCTCGCTGGGCGACCTGCTGACCCAGTCCCGCGACTACGGCGGCCTGGGCATGGGCGCCAGCTGGACCAGCGCGATCTTCCTCTGCGTCATTTTCATCCTGGTCGCCGTTGCCCAGTTCGGCGCCGTCCAGGCCAAACGCGTCGCACCTTGAACCTGCTCCCCGATCACGAGGTAATCCCCATGGCTATTCGTCACAAACTGCTCACCAGCCTGTCCATCGCCTGCCTGGCCGCCGTGCTCGGCGCAAGCCAAGGCTGCTCCAAGGTCGATGCCCCGCCAGCAGGCGCCGCCGGGGTGCATGCGCCCAGCAAGCTCGGTGACCTGAGCGCGTTTCGCCGCATCGCCGACGATGTCGCCGCCAAGGTGCAGGCCCAGGACCTGCCCGGCGCCAAGGTGCGCATCAAGGACCTGGAAAAGACCTGGGACGATGCCGAGGCCGGCATCAAGCCGCGCGCCGCCAGCGACTGGCACGTGCTGGACAAGGCCATCGACCGCGCGCTCGACGCCCTGCGCGCGAGCCAACCGCAGCAGGCGGCCTGCAAGGCGGCGATGGATGACCTGCTCAAGGCCTTCGACAGCTTGCAAGGCCCGCGACAAGGCTGACCTGGGGAGGCTATCGTTGCCTCACCGGTTCGCGCCCCTGGAGGCCGCATGCGCATATTGTTGGTCGAAGACGACGCGATGATCGCCCAGGCCCTGCAGGCGGCCCTGCAGGCCGCGGGCTATGCCGTCGACTGGGTCGCTGATGGGCTGACGGCCGAAGCGGCGCTGCGCACCCAGGCCTACGACCAGGTGCTGCTCGACCTCGGCCTGCCCGGCCAGGACGGCCTGCAACTGCTCGAGCGCCTGCGCGGCGCCGACAACCCGGTGCCGCTGCTGATCATCACCGCGCGCCCGGGGCTGGAGGACCGCCTGCGCGGGCTGGACGGCGGTGCCGACGACTTTCTGCAAAAGCCCTTCGAGATGGCCGAGCTGCTGGCGCGGATGCGCGCCGTCATGCGCCGCAAGGGCGGCCGTGCTGCGCCGGAGCTGGGCAATGGCCGGGTCAGCCTCGACCCTGCGCTCAAGCGCGCGTGGGTGCAGGGCCAGCCGCCGGTGCAACTGTCTGCCCGCGAATTCGCCTTGCTCCAGGCCCTGCTGGTCAGGCCCGGGGCGATCCTTTCGCGCGGCGAGCTGGAAGACCGGCTGTACGGCTGGGGCAACGAGGTCGAGAGCAACGCCGTGGAATTTCTCATCCATGGGCTGCGGCGCAAGCTGGGCAAGGATGTCATTGGCAACGTCAGGGGGCTGGGATGGATGGTCTCGAAAGGCGACTGAAGCATTCGCTGCAACTGCGCCTGTCGCTGGCGCTGGGCGTGGCGATTTTGCTGGTGGCCACGCTCACGGGCGTGTTCAGCTACCTCTCGGCCTTTGATGAAGCCCTGGAGTTCCAGGACAACAGCCTGCGCCAGGTCGCCGCCTTGCACACCCGCCAGGGCCTGGGCTTCCATTACCCCGCCGCCACGCCAGGCGCTGGCGAGGACGATGAGGAAACCCGCATCGTGATCCAGTACCTGGCCGATGGCGCCAACGCCGTGCATGGCGATGACAGCCGCCTGCCACTGCCCATTCCCGCGTCTGTGGCCGATGGCCTGTCGACGGTGGACGTGGGCCATGAACCGTTTCGCGTCTGGGTCGGCAAGGACGCCTCGGGCGCGCGTTTCGTGGTGGCCCAGGAAATCGGCAGCCGCAACCGTGATGCGCGGGGCAGCGCCTGGCGCGCCTTGCTGCCGTTCGCCATTTTGTTTCCGATCCTGTTGCTGGTGGTCGCCGACCTGATCCGCAAGCTGTTCAAGCCCGTGGCCACCGTGGCCGCCGCGCTCGACCGGCGCGAAGACCACGACCTGCGGCCGATCGATGACCAGGCCATGGCCTGCGAAATTCGCCCGTTCGTGCAGGCCATCAACCGCCTGCTCGGGCGCGTGTCGCGCAGCGTGGAGGGGCAAAAACGCTTCGTCGCCGATGCCGCCCATGAACTGCGCACGCCGCTGACGGCGCTGTCGCTGCAGGCCGAAGCGCTGGAAGCCGAGCCGATGCCCGCCGCTGCCCAGGCGCAAGTGCAGCAGTTGCGCCGCGGTATCGGCCGCAGCCGCAAGCTGGTCGAGCAGTTGCTGGCCCTGGCCGGTGCGCAACTGGCCGAGCCGCTGGCGGGCAATGTGTCGGTGCACGCGGCTTGCCGCCGGGTGCTCGAAGACCTGATGCCGCTGGCCACGCGCAAGCAGCTCGACATCGGCGTCGAAGGCGAGGATGCCAACCTGCCGCTGCGCGAACTGGAGCTGCGCGCGGTGATCAAGAACTTGGTCGAAAACGCCATCAACCATGCCCCGCCAGGCGGGCAGGTGGATGTGCGCATCCTGAGCACGCCGCAAGCGGTGGAAGTCGTGGTCAGCGACGACGGCCCAGGCGTTGCGCCAGAAGAATGGGGCCGCGTGTTCGACCCGTTCTATCGCGGCCAGGGCCACCAGGTGCCGGGCTCGGGGCTGGGGCTGTCCATCGTTCAGACCCTGGTGCAACGCTCCGGCGGGCAGATCGAGGTGGGCTTCAGCGATGCCGCCAGGCGCTGCGGCTGGTCGGTGCGCCTGCGCTGGCCCCGGTGAATTTGCCCCATTTACTGGCGCTCTGGAGCAGCGCTGCTAAAGTCACGGGCCTCACAACTTTCACGAACCGGACAAGGAACGTCTGCTCATGTCTGCTCCATACCCCTGCGCGCTCGTTACGCCAAGGCCCTCTGCGGCTGCCCCTGAATATCTTCAGCACGCTTTATTAACAAATATTTCATCCACGGCCCTTTAAAAGGGTGGCCATGCGTGCTCGTGCGCGGAGGGTGGGCCATGCCTGATTCCATGTTCGCCTATCGGTTGCTGTTTCTCATGCTGTTCATGGCATCGATCGTGACCTGGGTGTTTCTCTGGCTGGTGGGCTACATCCGCCACCATCCCTTCACGCGCACGCATCCTGGCAACCCCGGCTCCGTTTCGTTGGCGGGGGTGCTGCTGGTGCTGCTGTGCGCGGCATTCGATTTCTTTCGGCTGGTCGAGCGCAATACCTTGCTGCTCGCCCTGGTCACCATCGGCCTGGTGATCCCGTGGGGTGCGGTGCTGATCATCAAATGCCATGCCTACGTGCGTCATCGCAAGTTTCCAACACATAACTAGAACGTGTTTTGCCAACCTGATTGTGGAGCGGTAGGTCAATGAACAAGGACGCGGTAACTTCCCAGGCGCTCAGCCGGGAAAGCAAGGGCATCAACCCCCTGGGGGTCATTCTGCTGGTGGCGCTGTGGATGACCGTGGCGGTCAACGCGGTGTTCTGGTCGAAGGTCTGGCGGGCCATCGATGGTTTCGACAACGGCAACCCGCTGTTTCTGATCAGCCTGCCGCTGTTCGTGCTGGCCTGGCACTTCATCATCCTCTGGGCGCTGTGCTGGGGGCGCCTGCTGCGCCCGGTGCTGGCGCTGCTGCTGGTGGTGGCCTCGGTCGCCAGCTACTTCATTTCCCGTTACGGCATCGTCATCGACGCCTCGATGCTGGCCAACCTGCTGCAGACCGACCCGGCCGAGGCCCGTGACCTGCTCAGCACTGGCATGCTGGTGTGGCTGCTGGCCACGGCGCTGCTGCCCATCGTGGTGCTGTACCGCCTGCCGCTGCAGCGCCCGCGCTGGCGCCGCCAGGCCATGTGGCGCGTGGGCAGCCTGGTGGCGGTGCTGGCCATGGTCGGGGTGATCCTGGCGACCCAGTACCAGTCATACGCCTCGCTGCTGCGCAACAACCGCGAAGTGCGGCTGATCCTCACCCCCTCGAACGTGCTGGGCGCCATGCACAGCTATGCCAAGCAGAGCCTGGCCAAGCCCAAGGCCTTCATCCAGGTCGGCCTGGACGCCCACCAGCGGGTCGACGCCAGCGCCGATGGGCGGCGCAAGCTGCTGGTGCTGGTGGTGGGCGAGACGGCCAGGGCGATGAACTTCTCGCTCAACGGCTACCCACGCCAGACCAACCCCGAACTGGCCCGGCGCGACGTGCTGAGCTTCGCCGATGTCAGCTCCTGCGGCACCGCCACGGCGGTGTCGGTGCCTTGCATGTTCCAGGACCTGGGCCGCAAGGAGTGGAAAGACCAGTACGGCAGCCACCGCGAAGGCCTGCTCGATGTGCTGCAGCGTGCCGGTGTCGGCGTGCTGTGGCGCGACAACAACTCCGGCTGCAAGGGCGCCTGCGACCGCGTGCCCAGCCAGGACATGTCCCACGCCGGCATCGGCGCGTTGTGCATCACCGGCGAATGCTTCGACGAGGTGCTGCTCGCCGGCCTGCAGGACTACCTCGATAGCGGCACGGGCAACACCGTGGTGGTGCTGCACATGAAAGGCAGCCACGGCCCGGCCTACTACAAGCGCTACCCGGCCGCCTTCGAGCGCTTCACCCCGGTGTGCCGGGACAACCAGCTCGACCAGTGCGAGGACCAGGCGATCCGCAACGCCTACGACAACACCGTGCTCTACACCGACCACGTGCTGGCCCAGGTGATCGACCTGCTCAAGCGCAACGACCGCCACTACGACAGCGCCATGCTCTACGTCTCCGACCACGGCGAATCGCTGGGCGAGAAGGGCGTGTACCTGCACGGCCTGCCTTACGCCATGGCGCCGGCGGAGCAGACCCATGTGCCGATGGTGCTGTGGCTGTCCCGGCAGCTGGCCGCCAGCCGCGGCATTTCCCAGCCGTGCATGGCCCAGCGCACCGGTGCGAGCTTGTCCCACGACAACCTGTTCCATTCGGTGCTTGGCCTGATGGATGTGCAGACTGCGGTGTACCGCGACCAGCTGGACCTGTTCCGGCCCTGCCAGGCAGGCCAGCTGGTGGGTGAGGCGGCGGCTATCGGGCCAGTGGCAGAGCAGTAAGGCGCGGGGCATGCTGCGCGGCCAGCCAGCGCGGCGGCACCTGCCCGCGACCGATGCCGTAGTAGGTCAGGCCGGCGGCGGCCATGTGCTCGGGCTCGAACAGGTTGCGCCCGTCGAACACCACGCGGTCGGCCAATAGCTGCGGCATCTGCTCAAGGTTCAGCACCCGGTAGTCCTGCCACTCGGTGGCGATCACCAGGGCGTCGGCGCCGTGCAGTGCCTCGTCCTTGCCGGCCATCAGTTGCAGGTCTGGGCGCGGGCCGTAATGCCGGTGGATCTCGTCCATGGCCTGCGGGTCGTGGGCCTGCACCCGGGCGCCGGCGGCCCACAGCGCTTCGAGCAGCACGCGGCTGGGGGCCTCGCGGATGTCATCGGTGTTGGGCTTGAACGACAAGCCCCACAGGGCGAACACCTTGCCCCGCAGGCCGCCGGGGTAATGCCGCTGGATCTTGTCGAACAAGCGCTGCTTCTGGCGCTGGTTGACCGTTTCCACCGCCTGCAGCAACTGCGGCTCGAAGCCCTCGGCCTCGGCGCTGCGGCGCAGAGCCTGCAGGTCCTTGGGGAAGCACGAGCCGCCAAAGCCACAGCCGGCGTAGATGAAGTCGTAGCCGATGCGCGGGTCCGAGCCGATGCCACGGCGCACCATCTCGATGTCGGCGCCCAGGTGTTCGGCCAGGTTGGCCATCTCGTTGATGAAGGAAATCTTCGTCGCCAGCATGCAGTTGGCCGCGTACTTGGTCAGCTCGGCGCTGCGCGCATCCATCACCATGAGCTTTTCCCGGTTGCGGCTGAACGGCAGGTACAGCTCGCGCAACAGCTCCACTTCAGCCGGCGCGGCGCCGCCGATGATGATGCGTTCGGGGCGCATGCAGTCATCCAGGGCCGTGCCTTCCTTGAGAAACTCCGGGTTGCTGATGACCTGGAAGCGTTCGCCGTCGGCCACGGCCTGGGCGATGCGCGCCTTGATCCGGTCCACCGTGCCGACCGGCGAGGTGGACTTGTTGACGATCACCTTGGGCTCGCTGGCGTGCGCCAGGATGTTGTCGACCACGGCGAACACTTGGCTCAGGTCGGCGCTGCCATCGGCTTGCGGCGGGGTGCCCACGGCGATGAACAGCAGGCGGGCGTGGTTGCTGGCAAGGCCCGGGTCGGTGGTGAAGCGCAGGCGCCCGCAGGCCAGGTTCTTTTCCAGCAGCGGCGCCAGGCCCGGCTCGAAGATCGGGCAGTGGCCCTGGACCAGGGCCGCGACCCGCTCGGCATCGACATCCATGCACAGCACCGAGTGTCCCACCTGGGCCAGGCACACTGCCTGGGTGAGGCCGACATAGCCGGTACCGAATACCGTAACCTTCATTTGACAGCTCCGTGATCGTTTCTAGGCGAATGCGGCTAGCTGAAAAAAAATGTCACGTTTGTGTTTAGTAATTGTGACCGGGCCGCTCAGCCGAGCCTGCGTACCCGCCGCCACACGGTGCTGCGGCTGACGCCCAGGCGGCGTGCGGCCTCTTCCATGTCGCCGGCGCAATGCTCCAGCACCTGGCGCGCATTGTCCGTTTCGGCGGCCTTGCCCAGGCTGCGCAGGTTGTCGGCT
>NZ_BQIP01000023.1 GCF_021602585.1 Pseudomonas faucium | reverse complement strand
GAGGGGTGGATCTAGGCATTAGTGCTCCGGTACGCCGAGCGGTTGCTCGGCGGGTTTGTCTGTGGGGGCTGGCAGCGGCTTCTGCGGCACATCAGGGCCGACGGTGACGATCACCAGCTTGTCGGCTGCCAGGTGCTTGTTCATCGCCGCCTTGACCTGCTCGACGCTCAGCGCCTGGGATTGCTGCATGAAGTCTTCCAGCCAGGTCAGCGGCAGGTTGTAGAAGCCAATGGCGCCCAGCTGGCCGACGATGCTTGCATTGCTGGCGTTGGACAGTGGGAAGCTGCCGGCCAGTTCACGCTTGGCATCGTCCAGCTCTTGCTGGGTCGGGCCGCTTTTCAGGTAGTCGGCCAGGATATCCTGAACCAGCTTGAGCGTGCCCTGGCTGAGTTCGGCGCGGGTCTGCAGGTTGATCATGAACGGGCCGCGCACCTGCATCGGGCTGAAGACCGAGTATACGCCGTAGGTCAGGCCGCGCTTTTCCCGCACTTCGCTCATCAGCCGGGTGCCGAAGGCGCCGCCGCCAAGAATCTGGTTACCCAGCGACAGGGCCGGCCAGTCCGGGTCCTGGCGGTCGATGCCAAGCTCGGCGAGCATCAGGTGGGTCTGCTTGCTGGGGAAGTCGATGTGGGTGATGCCGGCCTTGGGCTCGACCGGCTGGGCCGGTTTGGGCAAGGCCGGGCCTTTGGGCAGGGCGGCCGAAACCTGGGCGGCAACCGCTTCGGCTTCTTCGCGGCTGAGGTCGCCGACCAGGGCGATCACCGCGTTGCCGGCGGCATAGGCCTTGGCGTGGAAGGCGCGCAGCTGCTCCAGGGTAATGCCTGGGATGCTTTCGGCGGTGCCATCGCTGGGCTGGCCGTAAGGGTGGTCGCCATAGAGCTTGGCGAACAGCGCCTTGCCGCCGATCTTGCCGGGGTTCTGCTTTTCGTATTCGAAGCCGGCCAGCAGCTGGTTCTTGATGCGCTTGAGCGCGTCTTCCGGGAACGTCGGCTTGCCGGCCACTTCAGCGAACAGCTTGAGCGCCGGGTCGCGCTTGTCCTTGACGCTCAGGCTGCGCAGCGAGGCCACGGCCATGTCGCGGTAGGCACCATTGCCAAAGTCCGCACCGAGGCCTTCGAAGCCTTCGGCGATAGCGGTCACGTCCTTGCCGGCCACGCCCTCGTTGAGCATGGCGTTGGTCAGGGTGGCCAGGCCTGGCGTGCCGCCGTCCTGGCTGCTGCCGGCGGCGAAGGTCACGCGCAGGTCGAACATCGGCAGCTCGCGGGCCTCGACGAACAGCACCCGGGCACCTTCGGCGGTGGTCCAGTTCTGGATGTTCAGCTGGCGCCGGCTTGGCGCCTTGCCGTCCAGCTCGGCCAGCGACTGCAAGGTATTGGCTGGGCGCGCTGCCGTTTGCGCCTCGGAGTGGGCCGGGCGGGCGAGGACGGCGGCCACGGCCACCACCAGTGCGATGATGCCCGCGCCGATCAGGGTGTAGCGTGGTGCGCTGCGATCACTCATGAGCGGACTCCTCGGGCAGTACGTGGGCAACGCTCAGGCGTTCGCGGGTGAAGTAGGTGCGGGCGGCGTTCTGGATGTCTTGCGGGGTGACCTGCTTGAGCTCGTCCAGCTCGCTGTCGATCAGCTTCCACGACAGGCCGACGGTCTCCAGTTGGCCGATGGTGGTCGCCTGGCTGTTGATCGAGTCGCGGTCATAGACCAGCCCTGCGATCACCTGGGCGCGCACGCGCTCCAGTTCTTCGGCGCTGGGCGGGGTGGTCTTGAGTTCGTCGAGCAGCTGCCAGATGCCTTTTTCGACGTCGGCCAGGGTTTTGTGCTTCTGCACGTTGGGCGTGGCCGAGATCAGGAACAGGCTGTCGCCGCGGGTAAAGGCGTTGTAGCTGGACGAGGCGCCGGCCACCAGCTCCTGGCCACGTTCCAGGCGCGCCGGCAGGCGGGCGCTGTAGCCGCCGTCGAGCAGCGCCGAGATCAGGCGCAGGGCGTGCACGGTGCGTGGGTCCTTGGCCGTGGCCAGGCCCGGGGCGTTGAAGCCGTAGATCAGGCTCGGCAGTTGGGTGCGCACATGCAGGGTCAGCTGGCGCTCGCCGGGCTCGGCCAGCTCCAGCGGCAGCTTGGCCGGGGGCACGCTGCGCTTGGGGATGGCGCCGAAGTACTTCTGCGCCAGGCCCTTGACCTCATCGGCGGTGACATCGCCCACCACCACCAGGGTGGCGTTGTTCGGTGCGTACCAGGATTGGTACCAGTGGCGCAGTTCCTCGACCTTCATGCGTTCCAGGTCGGCCATCCAGCCGATGGTCGGGGTGTGATAGCCGCTGGCCGGGAAGGCCATGGCGCGGAACAGTTCGAAGGCCTTGGAACTGGGCTGGTCATCGGTGCGTAGGCGGCGCTCTTCCTTGATGACCTCGATTTCCCGGGCGAACTCGTCGGCGGGCAGGCGCAGGCTGGCCAGGCGGTCGGCTTCGAGCTCGAAGGCCACCGGCAGGCGGTCGCGCGCCAGCACCTGGTAGTAGGCGGTGTAGTCGTCGCTGGTGAAGGCATTCTCTTCCGCGCCCAGGTCACGCAGGATGCGCGAGGCCTCGCCGGGGCCGATCTTGTCGCTGCCCTTGAACATCATGTGCTCGAGCGCGTGGGACAGGCCGGTCTGGCCCGGGGTTTCGTAGCTGGAGCCAACCTTGTACCAGATCTGCGAAACCACCACCGGGGCGCGATGGTCTTCGCGCACGACCACTTTCAGGCCGTTGTCGAGGATGAATTCGTGGGTGGGTTGCACATCGGCGGCGAAGGCCGCCAGTGGCAGGCAGAGCGTGCTGAGCAACAGGCCAGCGGCGCGGCGGGCTAGAGCATTCATAAGGTGTTTGACCTGTTCGGCGGCCCGCTGGTTTAGCGTCGGCGGGCCAGGAGGTGCTAGGATACTGATCCGGTTGCCTGGCGACCATGCCTGTCGCCGTTCTGGCCCCCAGGCCCACAAGACAAAACATTGCGCATGAACCAGCCGGATTCAAAATAGTCTGTTCTGCGTTTAGAGAATTCCCGATGCGCCACTGCTGGCCCATCGCTACCCTGAGATAGCCGTCTTCCATGTTTGGTTCCAACGACGACAAAAAAGCGCCGGCCGAGGCTGGCGAGAAAAAAGGCCTGTTCAGCTGGTTTCGCAAGAAGCCGCAGCAACCTGTCGCCGAACAGCCACAGACACCCGATGCCCAAGCTGCCGAGCCGGTAGCCGCACAGCCCGCCGTCGAGCCGCCTGAAGCGGCTCCGGCAGCGCCGGAGGTTGCCCAGGCGCCTGCTGTCGCCGAGACACCGCGCCCGGCCGAGCCTGAGCCAGCCCCAGCCGTGATCCTCGAGCCTGTGCAGCAGGCCCCCGCGGCAGCAGGCTTGCCGGCGGATGTGGAGCCAGCCCCGGCACAAGCCGAGCGCCCGGCAGTGGTGGTTGCGGCCCCCGAGATTCCGGTTGCCCAGCCCGTCGAGCCGCCCGTCAGCAACCTGGTCCTGCCCGTCGCCGAAGAGCCCGTCGCCCTGGTCCCGGACCTCGAGCCCAAGGCCCCGCCAGCGATTCCCGAGCGCCCGGCGCCCGAGCCCGCCGCTGCGCCTGCGGTGGTCGAGCCGGTAATCGCAGCGCCTGCCCCGGTCGAGCCCGAGCCGGCCCCAGTGGTCGCCGCCCCAGCCGGCGAACAGTCCAAGCCCGGCTTCTTCGCCCGCCTCAAACAAGGCCTGTCGAAGACCAGCGCCAGCATTGGCGAGGGCATGGCCAGCCTGTTCCTGGGCAAGAAGGTCATCGATGACGACCTGCTCGACGAAATCGAGACGCGCCTGCTGACCGCCGACGTGGGTGTGGAAGCCACCTCGGCGATCGTCCAGAACCTGACCCAGAAGGTCGCCCGCAAGCAGCTGGCCGATGCCGACGCGCTGTACAAGTCGCTGCAGGATGAACTGGCCGCGCTGCTGCGCCCGGTCGAGCAGCCGCTGAAGGTCGAGGCGCAGAACAAGCCTTACGTGATCCTCGTGGTCGGCGTGAACGGCGCCGGCAAGACCACCACCATCGGCAAGCTGGCCAAGAAGCTGCAGCTCGAAGGCAAGAAGGTCATGCTGGCCGCCGGCGACACCTTCCGCGCCGCTGCGGTCGAGCAATTGCAGGTGTGGGGCGAGCGCAACCAGATCCCGGTGATCGCCCAGCACACCGGCGCCGACTCCGCCTCGGTGATCTTCGACGCCGTGCAGGCCGCCAAGGCCCGCGGTGTCGATGTGCTGATCGCCGACACCGCCGGCCGCCTGCACACCAAGGACAACCTGATGGAAGAGCTGAAGAAGGTCCGTCGGGTGATCGGCAAGCTCGATGCCGAGGCGCCGCACGAGGTGTTGCTGGTGCTCGATGCCGGCACCGGGCAGAACGCCATCAGCCAGGCCAAGTACTTCAACCAGAGCGTGGAGCTTACCGGCCTGGCCCTGACCAAGCTGGACGGCACCGCCAAGGGTGGGGTGATCTTCGCCCTGGCCAAGCAGTTCAATATCCCGATTCGCTTCATTGGCGTGGGTGAAGGCATCGACGACCTGCGCACCTTCGAAGCCGAGCCGTTCGTCAAGGCACTGTTCGCCGAGCGAGAGCACCCATGATCCGATTCGAACAGGTTGCCAAGCGCTATCCCAATGGCCATGTCGGCTTGCATGAGCTGAGTTTCCGGGCGCGCCGGGGCGAATTCCTGTTCGTCACCGGCCACTCGGGCGCTGGCAAGAGCACCTTGCTGCGCCTGCTGCTGGCCATGGAACGCCCGACCAGCGGCAAGTTGCTGCTGGCAGGCCAGGACCTGGGGCAGATCAGCAATGCGCAGATCCCGTTCCTGCGCCGGCAGATCGGCGTGGTGTTCCAGAATCACCAACTGCTGTTCGACCGCACCGTGTTCAACAACATCGCCTTGCCGCTGCAGATTCTCGGCCTGTCCAAGGCCGAGATCGCCAAGCGCGTGGATTCGGCCCTGGAGCGCGTGTCGCTGAGCGACAAGGGCGAGCTGTTCCCGGCTGACCTGTCCACCGGCCAGCAGCAGCGGGTCGGCATCGCCCGCGCCATCGTGCACCAGCCAGCCTTGCTGCTGGCCGACGAACCCACCGGTAACCTCGACCCGCGCCTGGCCGCGGAGATCATGGGCGTGTTCGAGGACATCAACCGCCTGGGCACCACGGTACTGATTGCCAGCCACGACCTGGCACTGATCGCGCGCATGCGCCACCGCATGCTGACCTTGCAGCGCGGCCGTCTGATCGGCGATGGGGAGGCCGGGCAATGAGCACTACACGTACACCCAAGGTTTCCGAGCGCGTTGCGCCGAAACCCGCCGACCCGCAGCCGGCGAAGAAAAAGCGCGGCGAGCACGACGACGACGGCCCGGACTTCCGCACCCTGCTGCACGCCTGGCTGGAAAGCCACCGCGCCAGCCTGGCCGACAGCCTGCGCCGCCTGGGCAAGCAGCCGATCGGGAGCTTCTTCACCTGCCTGGTGATGGCCGTGGCCTTGAGCATGCCCATGGGCCTGTCGTTGTTGTTGAAGAACGTCGAGAAACTCGGCGGCTCCTGGCAGCGTGCGGCGCAGATCTCGCTGTACCTGAAGCTCGATGCGGGCAGCCGGGAAGGCGAAGCCCTGCGCGACGAGATCAAGGGCATGCCGGGCGTGGCAGACGCCCTGTACGTCAGCCGCGAGCAGGCGCTCGAAGAGTTTCAGCAGCAGTCCGGGCTTGGCGAGGCCTTGCGCGAGCTTCCCGACAACCCGCTGCCGGGCGTGGTGGTGGTGACGCCGACCGAAGTCGACAAGCCGGCGCTGGAGGCCTTGCGCCAACGCCTGGCCGAGCTGCCACGGGTGGAGAACGCCCAGCTCGACCTGGTGTGGGTCGAGCGCCTGGCGGCGATCCTCAAGCTGGGTGACCGCTTCGTGTTCGGCCTGGCAGTGATGCTGATTTCGGCCTTGCTGTTAGTAATTGGTAACACAATTCGTCTACATATCGAGAACCGGCGCATCGAGATCGAAGTGATCAAGCTGGTTGGCGGCACCGACAGCTATGTACGCCGGCCTTTCCTGTACATGGGCGCGTTGTATGGCCTGGGTGCGGGTGTGCTGGCCTGGGGCATCCTGGCGTTTGGCCTGAACTGGCTGAACGAGGCCGTGGTAGGGCTGTCCGGGCTGTACGACAGCGACTTCGCCCTGGGCGGCGTGCCGGCTGCCGACGGTCTGTCGCTCTTGATCGGTGCGGTGCTGTTGGGGTATATCGGTGCATGGATCGCGGTGGCTCGTCACTTGAACGAGTTGGCACCTCGATAGTTTTTCTGTGCCAGCATTGACATTTTTTTCATTTTGGAACTTGTACCGTCGTTCCGGGTCAATGTTGGCAGCGCCCACAAGGCGCGAGTTTTGTAAGTCGGAGGTTCTTGAATGACCACATCGTTGCAACCTGCGTATGCCCTGGTGCCTGGTGCGAACCTGGAAGCCTATGTGCACACGGTCAACAGCATCCCGCTGCTGACGGTCGAGCAGGAGCGTGATCTGGCCGAGCGTCTCTACTACGAGCAGGATCTCGAAGCCGCTCGGCAAATGGTGATGGCTCACCTGCGTTTCGTCGTACATATCGCCCGTAGCTATGCCGGCTACGGCCTGGCCCAGGCTGACCTGATCCAGGAAGGCAACGTTGGCCTGATGAAAGCGGTCAAGCGCTTCAACCCGGAAATGGGCGTGCGCCTGGTGTCCTTCGCGGTGCACTGGATCAAGGCCGAGATTCATGAGTTCATCTTGCGCAACTGGCGCATCGTCAAGGTGGCTACCACCAAGGCCCAGCGCAAGCTGTTCTTCAACCTGCGCAGCCAGAAGAAGCGCCTGGCCTGGTTGAACAATGACGAAGTGCATCGCGTGGCGGAAAGCCTCGGCGTCGAGCCGCGTGAAGTGCGTGAGATGGAAAGCCGCTTGAGTGGCCAGGACATGGCCTTCGACCCGGCCGCCGAAGCCGATGACGACAGTGCCTTCCAGTCGCCTGCGCATTACCTGGAAGACCATCGCTACGACCCTGCCGTGCAGTTGGAAGACGCCGACTGGAGCGACAACTCCAGCAGCAACCTGCACGAAGCACTGCAGGGCCTGGACGAGCGTAGCCGCGACATCCTCTACCAGCGCTGGCTGGCCGAGGAAAAGGCGACATTGCATGAGCTGGCAGACAAGTACAGCGTTTCGGCTGAGCGTATTCGTCAGCTGGAGAAGAATGCGATGAACAAGGTCAAGGCGCTGATCGCAGTCTGATCACGTTCTGGTAGTACAAAAAAGCCGCCGGCCCTCTCGGGTCGGCGGCTTTTTTATTGGAGCTGGCTTTGTGGCGCTCAGGGCCTGCGCGAGGCATCCAGCTGCATCAGGTAGCTCGGCCCGCCCAGCTGGCTCATCTGCCGCCGAATCCAGCCCGCCCGGCTGGCCACATAGGCGCTGGGCCTGCTGGCACTCCACTTGATCGGGCTGGGCAGCACCGCCGCCAGTTGCGCCGCCTGCTGCCGATTGAGCCTGCTGGCATCGATACCGAAGTGATAACGCGCCGCAGCCTGGGCACCAAACACCCCTTTGCCCCACTCGGCGCTGTTCAGGTAGACCTCGAGGATGCGTTCCTTGGGCCAGAACAGCTCGATCAGTGCCGTGAACCAGGCCTCCAGGCCCTTGCGCACCCAGCTTCTACCGGACCACAGGAACAGGTTCTTGGCCACCTGCTGGGTCAGCGTGCTGGCACCGCGGATGCTGCCACCCCGTTCGTTGTAGGCCAGTGCCGCCTGGATGGCCGGGATGTCGAAGCCCCAGTGCGTGGCAAACTTCTGGTCTTCGCCGGCAATCACGGCAACCTTGAGCTCGTCGGAGATGTTCTCCCAAGGCTCCCAGTCGCGCTGCAGGTCGATCGGCTCGCCGCTGAACCACGATTGCACCTTGCGCTCGACCATCAATGCCGAGCCCGGCGGCGGCACCCAGCGAAACACCAGCACCAGCACGATGCTGCCGGCGGCGAACCAGAGCAGGGCACGGGCAAAGCGGCGGAGGAGGGATGAAAGCATGGCGATGGCTTGGCCGGACCGGTGGAACGGGCCATTATACAGACCCGATACGAGGAGTCGTCCCATGCTTCGCAGCTTCCTGATGCTCGCTGCCTTTTTCGGTTTCACCGGTGTAGCCCTGGGCGCGTTCGCCGCGCACGGCCTGAAAAACCGCCTGTCGGCCGACTACCTGGCGATCTTTCATACCGGCGTGACCTACCAGTTGGTGCATACCTTGGCGATCTTCGGCGTGGCGCTGCTGGCGGCGCATCTGCCGGGGCGGCTGGTGGGCTGGGCCGGCGGCCTGTTTGCCGTGGGCATCGTGCTGTTCTCCGGCAGCCTCTACCTGCTGACCCTCAGCGGCCTGGGCAAACTGGGCATCATCACCCCCATCGGCGGCTTGTGCTTCCTGGCCGGCTGGCTGTGCCTGGGGCTGGCAGCCTGGCGCCTGGGCTGACCAAGCGGTCCACAATCGCGACTAATGGCGCCTGCCACCCTTGGGTAAACGCGTGGATCGGCGCTAGAATGCGGGCCCCAAAGAACAATGGTGGCCGTGCGCATGCGCATTCAACTGAACGGTGAACCTTACGAAGTGCCCGCTGGCGAAAGCGTAGCGGCCCTGCTGACACGCCTGGAGCTGACCGGGCGCCGGGTCGCGGTGGAACTCAACCTGGATATCGTGCCGCGTAGCCAGCACGACAGCACGCAGCTGAACGAAGGCGACCAGGTCGAAGTGGTCCACGCCATCGGTGGCGGTTGATCCGCCCCCGGCGATGCACCTGCAAGCCCAGCAACCTTTTCCCGAGGAACAACGATGAGCAACGTTCGTAGCGACAAGCCTTTCACCCTGGCCGGGCGTACTTTCCAGTCGCGCCTGCTGGTCGGCACCGGCAAGTACCGTGACATGGAAGAAACCCGCCTGGCCATCGAGGCCTCGGGTGCCGAAATCGTCACCGTCGCCGTGCGCCGCACCAACCTTGGCCAGAACCCAGGCGAGCCGAACCTGCTCGACGTGTTGCCGCCGGACCGCTACACCATCCTGCCGAACACCGCCGGCTGCTATGACGCGGTCGAGGCCGTGCGCACCTGCCGCCTGGCCCGTGAGCTGCTCGATGGCCACAACCTGGTCAAGCTGGAAGTGCTGGCCGACCAGAAAACCCTGTTCCCCAACGTGATCGAAACCCTCAAGGCCGCCGAAGTGCTGGTCAAGGACGGTTTCGACGTGATGGTCTACACCAGCGATGACCCGATCATTGCCCGCCAGCTGGCTGAAGCCGGCTGCATCGCGGTGATGCCGCTGGCCGGCCTGATCGGCACCGGCCTGGGGATCTGCAACCCGTACAACCTGCAGATCATCCTGGAAGAATCCAAGGTGCCGGTGCTGGTCGACGCAGGTGTGGGCACCGCTTCCGACGCCACCATCGCCATGGAAATGGGCTGCGAAGCGGTGCTGATGAACTCGGCCATCGCCCACGCCCAGCAGCCGGTGCTGATGGCCGAAGCCATGAAGCACGCCATCGTTGCCGGCCGCATGGCCTACCTGGCCGGGCGCATGCCGAAGAAACTCTATGCCAGCGCCTCTTCGCCGCTGGATGGTCTGATCAAGTAAGAGCCCCCGATGACTGAACCGCAAGATACGCCGACCACCCCTGACGGCGAAGCGCGCCCCCACCGCCGCATCAAGAGCTTCGTGATGCGCGCCGGGCGCATGACCGAAGGCCAGCAACGCGGCCTCGACCAGGGCGGCCCGCTGTACATCCTGCCGCTGGCCGACAGCCCGGTGGACTACGACCAGGTGTTTGGCCGTTCGGCGCCGCGCACCCTGGAAATCGGTTTCGGTATGGGCCACTCCCTGCTGGAGATGGCCGCTGCCGCGCCGGAGCTGGACTTCATCGGTGTTGAAGTGCACCGGCCGGGTGTCGGCGCGCTGCTCAACGGTGTGCTGACCCAGGGCCTGAAGAACCTGCGGGTGTACGACTGCGACGCCATCGAAGTGCTCAACCGTTGCGTGGCCGACAACAGCCTCGACCGTTTGATGCTGTTCTTCCCCGACCCATGGCACAAGGCGCGCCATCACAAGCGCCGTATCGTGCAACTGGAGTTCGCCGAACTGGTGCGCCGCAAGCTCAAGCCGGGCGGCGTGTTCCACATGGCGACCGACTGGGAGCCGTATGCCGAGTACATGCTGGAAGTGATGAGCGCTGCGCCGGGTTACCGCAACCAGGCAGCGGACGGGGCTTATGTGCCGCGCCCGCAAGAGCGTCCGATCACCAAGTTCGAGCGCCGTGGTGAGCGCCTGGGGCATGGGGTTTGGGATTTGAAGTTTGAGAAGGTGGATTGAACGGCTGATTCAGCGTTTCAATGTGCTGATGCCTGCAGAACCGCATGCGAAAAAAAACCGCCTTGAGAAGGGCGGTTTTTTTGTTTGAGCGAGAGGGCTGAGTATCCATCGCTCGGGGTTTCACCGAAACACCCACACAGTTAGTGGACCATAGGGAGGCAGGCAGGGTGCGTCAATGATCAGAAAAATTCTGCATCACGTGTGTCTGAGCAGTTAACAGCATTGACCGTGCTTTTAGCAACCTCACCCCCGCCGATCAGCCACCACCCCAATCAACACCAGCACCACCAGCAGCACCGGTGCCAACGCATAGTTGTTGAACTGGCCCAGCCCCTTCACCACCCAGGGCGTGGCGTAGATCAGCGCCGCACCACTGCCGATCATCACCAGCAGCGCCATGAACGGTATGCGCAGGGCGCCTGCCAGGCCGCCCAGGCGCTGTTCCACCCAGGCCTTGAGGTCGGTGCCGAACAGCACCAGCAAGCAGCCTACCAAGGCCAGGGAAATCTCCGACAGGTTGCTTCGGCTCCAGCGAGAAACCGTCGCCAGCAGATCGAGTACCAGATCCATGGGTCGTCCTTAGGTCAAGAAATACTGCAGCAGGTCATTGAGGAACAGCTGGCCGCGTGGCGTGGCCACCAACCGATCCGGTTCGACCTGCAAAAGGCCCTTTTGTTCGGCCGCGCGGCGTGCCTCGGCCAGTTGCGCCAGGGGCAGGCCGGTGCGCTGGGTGAACAGCTCGGCTTCCACGCCATCGGTGAGGCGCAGGGCGTTCATCAGGAACTCGAACGGCAGTTCATCCACCGGCAGCAGCTTTTCGCCGGCCTTGAAGGGCTTGGCGAGGTTCAGGTAGTCCTTTGGCAGGCGGGTTTTCCAGGTGCGCAGGATGCGGCCGTCGGCGAAGGTCAGCTTGCCATGGGCGCCGGCGCCGATGCCGATGAAGTCGCCGAAGCGCCAGTAGTTGAGGTTGTGCCTGGCTGGGCGATCGGGCTGGGCGTAGGCCGACACTTCGTACTGCCTGAAGCCGTGCTCGGCCATCAGCGCCTGGCCGGCTTCCTGGATGTCCCAGAGGATATCGTCTTCCGGCAGCTCCGGTGGCTGGTTCCAGAACACCGTGTTCGGTTCCACGGTCAGCTGGTACCACGACAGGTGCGTCGGCCCCAGGTCGATGGCCTGGCGCAGGTCGCCGAGGGCGTCGTCCAGCGACTGGTCGGGCAGGCCGTGCATCAGGTCCATGTTGAAGTTGTCGAAGCCCGCCGCGCGGGCCATTGCCGCGGCACGAATCGCCTCGTCGCCATTGTGGATGCGGCCCAGCGCCTGCAACTTGGCCGGCTGGAAGCTCTGCACGCCGATGGACAGGCGATTGATGCCCGTCTGCCGGTAGGCCTTGAACTTCTCCTGCTCGAACGTGCCGGGGTTGGCTTCCAGCGTGATCTCGATGTCCGGGGCAAACGGGATACGTTGCTCCACGCCACGCAGCAAGCGCCCGAGGGCGTTGGCGCTGAACAGGCTGGGGGTGCCGCCACCGAAGAAGATCGACGAAATCGGCCGGCCTTGCACGGCGGCCAGTTCCTGGTCGAGGTCGGTCAGCAAGGCATCGACATAGGCCTCTTCCGGCAGCTCAGGGCCGGCGGCATGGGAGTTGAAGTCGCAATAAGGGCATTTGCGCACGCACCACGGGATGTGGATGTACAGCGCCAAAGGCGGCAGCGTGGCGAGACCCGCCGCGCCATGGCGCGGCTGGGTGGACAGCGTTGTGATCATGCCAGGCCCAGGCGTTGACGCAGCAGGGCCATGGCGCGGGCGCGGTGGCTGAGCTGGTTCTTGTCGGCAGGGCTGAGGTCGGCGCTCGAGCAGTTGCGCTCTGGCACCCAGAACAGCGGGTCGTAGCCAAAGCCATGCTCGCCACTGGCTTCGAACAGGATGCGCCCCTGCCACAGGCCTTCGCAGAGGATCGGCAGCGGGTCATCGGCATGCCGCACCAGGGCCAGCACGCAGACGAACTGGGCGCCGCGCTGCTCTTGCGGTACATCTTTCAGTGCTTCGAGCAGCTTGGCGTTGTTGGCGGCATCGCCTTTGCCCTCGGCGTAGCGCGCCGAATAGATGCCGGGTGCGCCGCCCAGGAAGTCCACCGCCAGGCCCGAGTCGTCGGCCAGCGCCGGCAGGCCGGAGATGCGCGCGGCATTGCGCGCCTTGAGGATGGCGTTCTCGACGAACGACAAGCCGGTTTCTTCAGGCTCCACCTGGCTGAACTCGCCGATCGAGCGCAGCTGCACCGACTGCCCGAGCATGGCCTGGAGTTCCTTGAGTTTGCCGGCGTTGTGGCTGGCCAATACGAGTTGCTGGAAATTCATCATTCGCCTGGGAACACTTCCTGGTTGAAGCTGAGTTGATGGCTGACCCCGCCGGTTTCGACATTCAGGTCGAAGGTCAGGGTCTCGGCCTGTTCGATCTTGAACTGGGCAATGTAATAAACGGCGCCCTGGTCGGTGATCTGCTTGAACGACAGCGGGTTGCTGCGCCCGGTCAGGTCTTTCACCGTGCCGCTGACCACCCCCATGCTCGGCTTGCCCGCCTTGATCAGGGCAATGTTGAGCACGCCCTGGTTCTTGCTGCGGGTAAGCCCGGTGGCGGCGGCAATGTCCGGTTGCAGCATGCTCGAGGTAAAGGCGCTGTAGTGCACCGTCACGTCGCCGAAATCTTCCTTGCGATCGGGCCTGGCGGCATCGGCAGCCAGTGCCGGCAAGGCCAGGCACAGGCTGATCAGGAACAGGGCTAGACGACGCATGGTGCGATTCCTCCGGTGAGCGTCAGACCGCGAGCTGGTGCTCCTGCAGGCCAGGGCTGCTGACGCGATAAATGCCGATTTCACCTAGAAGATTAGGCCAAAGCCGGCCTCCCCACCCGTTGCGGTGCAAGTGGTCGACGGCCAGGCGGTCGAGCACCTTGGCATGGCGCTCGTGGCACAGCTCTTCGAAGTCGGCGAAGGTACAGAAGTGGATGTTCGGCGTGTTGTACCAGGTATACGGCATGAAGTCCGACACCGGCATGCGGCCTTTGGTCGCCAGGTACCAGCGGCAGCGCCAGTGGCCGAAGTTGGGGAAGGTGATGATGCACTGGCGGCCCACCCGCAGCATCTCATCGAGGATGCGGTCGGGGTACTCCACGGCCTGCAGGGCCTGGGTCATGATCACCACGTCGAAACTGTTGCTGGCGAAGTTGCCCAGGCCCTTGTCCAGGTCCTGCTCGATCACGTTGACGCCCTTGGCTACGCAGGCGGCGATGTTGTCGGCGTCGATTTCCAGGCCGTAGCCGGTGACCTGCTTGCGATCGCGCAGCGATGCCAGCAGCTCGCCACTGCCGCAGCCCAGGTCGAGTACCCGGCTACCGGCGGGAATCCACTCGTGGATGATTTCCAGATCGGCTCTCATGCTGTCCTCAGATGGCGATGCGGTTCATGTAGTTCGAGAAACCCTGCATGTAGCGAGGCGTCGGGATCAGGAAGGCATCGTGGCCGTAAGGCGAGTCGATCTCCAGATAACAGACGTTCTTGCGCGCCGCCATCAGGGCGTCGACGATCTCGCGCGAGCGGGCCGGCGAGAAGCGCCAGTCGGTGGTGAACGACATGATGCAGTAGTCTGCCTTGACCTCGGCCAGGGTGGCCGCCAGGTCGCCGCCGTGGGCCGCGGCCGGGTCGAAGTAGTCCAGGGCCTTGGTCATCAGCAGGTAGGTGTTGGCGTCGAAGCGGCCGGAGAACTCTTCGCCTTGATAGCGCAGGTAGCTCTCGACCTGGAATTCGACGCTGTGGAAGTCGTAGTTGAGCTTGTCGCTCTTGAGCTCACGGCCGAATTTCTCGCCCATCGAGTCATCAGACAGGTAGGTGATGTGGCCGACCATGCGCGCCAGCATCAGCCCGCGCTTGGGGATCACGCCCTGGTCCTGGAACGAGCCGCCGTGGAACTCCGGGTCGGTGAGGATGGCCTGGCGCGCCACTTCGTTGAAGGCGATGTTCTGCGCCGACAGCTTGGGCGCCGAGGCGATGTCCACGCAATGGCGCACGCGCTCGGGGTAGGTGATGGTCCACTGCAGCGCCTGCATGCCGCCCAGGCTGCCACCGACGATGGCGGCCCATTGCTGGATGCCGAGGCGGTCGGCCAGGCGGGCCTGGCTGTGCACCCAGTCTTCCACGGTCAGCACCGGGAAATCGGCGCCATAGGGCTTGCCGGTGGCCGGGTTGACGCTGCTCGGGCCGGTGCTGCCGTTGCAGCCGCCGAGGTTGTTCAGGCTGACCACGAAGAAGCGATTGGTGTCGATCGGTTTGCCTGGGCCGATGCAGCTGTCCCACCAGCCCGGCTTGCGGTCGGTGGCGGCATGGTAGCCGGCGGCATGGTGGTGGCCGGACAGGGCATGGCAGATCAGCACGGCATTGCTCGCGCTGGCGTTCAGGCTGCCATAGGTTTCATAGACCAGCTCGTAGCTGGCCAGGGAGCGGCCACAGGCCAAGGCCAGCGGTTCTTCGAACCGGGCAGTTTGCGGTGTAACCAGACCGACGGAATCTTCGGGAAGGACAGTGGACATCGACCCTGCTCACGCTTGACGGAGGCGTAAGTCTAAAGAGCGCTACCCCCAGCGGCAAGCAAAGGCTTGCCGCCAGGTGCAGGCGGGGTCAGATCATCCGCCACAGTTCCGGTGGCATGCCGGCATAGGCGGCCAGCGGTGGCATGACGAACGACTGGATCACCTGGATCGCCAGGAAGGCGAAGATCGGCGAGATGTCCATGCCGCCCAGGTTGGGGACGATGCGGCGGAACGGTGCCAGCACCGGCTCGCTGATCTGGTAGGCCAGTTCGGCAGCTGGGTTGTGGCTGTTCGGCGCGACCCAGGAGACGATCACCATGACGATCATCGCCACCCAGAAGATCTTCAGGAACAGCGAGGTGATCCCGATGATCGCCCACATCAGCAGGTGCAGGACATCGCCGAAGGCACCGTAGGTGACCATCAGCACGAAGGCCATCAGCAGGGCCTGGATGACCACGGCCAGCAGCAGCGAGGAGGTGTCCAGGCCGCCGATGCTGGGGATCACCCGGCGAATCGGCTTGAGCAGCGGCTGGGTGGCGCGCACGGTGAACTGGCACAGTGGGTTGTAGAAATTGGCCTTGACCAGCTGCAGCACGAAGCGCAGCAGGACGATCACCAGGTACAGGCTGACCAGGGTTTGCACCACGAAGATCGCGGCGCCTGACAGTGCATTCATCAACAGCTCCTTATTTGCCCAATTGCTCGGCCAGCTCGGCAGAACGCTTGGCCGCAGCCTCCAGCGCTTGCTCGACGATGGCTTCGAACCCGTTGCCCTGGAACGACTTGATTGCCGCCTCGGTGGTACCGGCCGGCGAGGTGACGCGGCGGCGCAGTTCGGCGGCGTCGACGTCGCTGGCCACGGCCATGTGCGCGGCGCCCAAGGCCGTTTGCAGGGTCAGCTGAGAAGCGGTTTCGCGCGGCAGGCCGAGTTTTTCGCCGGCGGCGGTCATGGCTTCGATCAGCAGGAAGAAATACGCCGGGCCGCTGCCCGAGACGGCCGTGACCGCATCGAGCTGCTGTTCCTGCTCCAGCCACAGGGCGGTGCCGACAGCCGACAGCAGCTGTTCGGCCTGCTCGCGCTGTGCGGCGGACACCTCGGCCGTTGCATACAGGCCACTGACGCCCTGGCGCAGCAGCGCCGGGGTATTGGGCATGCAGCGCACCACCGGGCGGGCGCCGAGCCAGGCCTGCAGGCTGGCGCAGGTGATGCCGGCGGCGATGGAAACGATCAGCTGGCCATCTTGCAGGCTTGGCTGCAGGGCCTGGCACACGGCCTTCATCACCTGCGGCTTGACCGCCAGGACGATCACGTCGGCATCGGCGATGGCGCTGGCGTTGTCTTCGAACGTTGCAACTCCGTGCTCGGCCTGCACCCGCGCGCGGGTTTCGGCGCCCGGGTCGCTGGCGCGGATCTGCGACGCGTCCAGGCCTTGGGCACGCAGGCCGCCGATCAGGCTGGCGGCCATGTTGCCGGCGCCGATAAAGGCAATACGTGTCTTGCTCATGTCAGGTCCTTGAGGGAAAGAGTGAGTAAAGCATGGAATCAGACGGGGTCGCTGGCCGGGTAGCTGCGCGCGCCGAACAGGGCGGTGCCGATGCGTACCCAGGTCGCACCCTGTGCAATCGCCGCTTCAAGGTCGTGGCTCATGCCCATGGACAAGGTGTCCAGGC
The DNA here is from genome assembly GCF_021602585.1 of Pseudomonas faucium. Taxonomy (GTDB): domain Bacteria; phylum Pseudomonadota; class Gammaproteobacteria; order Pseudomonadales; family Pseudomonadaceae; genus Aquipseudomonas; species Aquipseudomonas faucium. The sequence continues at coordinate 81,866 of NZ_BQIP01000023.1, read as the reverse complement.
CCAGGCCCAACTGCTCCTGCAACTGGCGCAGGCTGGCAAAGGCTGCCTCTTGCTCGGCGCGGTCGTCGGTCGGCTCGGGGATCGCCATCAACCCGCGCAGGCGCAGGTTGGGCAGGGCGGCCACGGCATTGGCCAGCGCTGGCAGGTCCGCTGGGGCGCAGCCCGACTTGCTGGCTTCACCGCTGACATTCACCTGCAGGCAGATGTTCAGCGCGGGCAGGCCAGCAGGGCGCTGCTCGGACAGGCGTTGGGCGATCTTCAGGCGGTCCACGGAATGTACCCAGTCGAAATGTTCGGCAATCGCTTTGGTCTTGTTCGACTGAATGGGGCCGATGAAGTGCCAGATCAAGGGCAGGTCGCGCAGTTCGCCCTGCTTGTTCAACGCTTCCTGCAGGTAGTTTTCGCCCACGTCGCGCACGCCCGCGGCATGGATTTCGCGGATGGCACTGGCCGGTTTGGTCTTGCTCACCGCCAGCAGCTGGACGCTGGCCGGGTCGCGCCCAACGGCCCGGGCCGCGCTGTCGATGCGCTTGGCGAGGGCGGAAAGGTTGTCTGCTATGGTGGACATGGATCGATGCCGTCGGCTCTGGGGTCTGCGGCATTCTACCTGCTTGATGGCCTTTGGGGAGTCTCATGGACGTGACCGACCTGCTGGCCCGGGCCGTGGAGGCAGGGGCGAGCGACCTGCACCTGGCCGCGGGCGAAATGCCCATGCTGCGCCTGGATGGCGAATTGCAGCGCCTGGGGTTGCCTTGTTTGCAGCCTGCTGCCTTGAGCGCTGGCCTGGCGCCTTTGCTCGACGATGGGCAGCGCCAGCGCTGGGAGCAGGGTGACGAGCAGGACCTGGCGCTGCAGCTGGCACCGCTTGGGCGTTTTCGTCTGAACCTGTTTCGCCAGTTGAACGGCCCGGCGGCAACCTTCCGCCTGATCCCGGCACGCATCGCGTCTCTCGATGAACTGGCACTCGAAGAAGTGTTTCGAGCTATTGCACAGTACAGCGACGGCCTGGTGCTGATCGGCGGCCCGACCGGCAGCGGCAAGTCCAGCACCCTGGCGGCACTGATCGATCAGCTCAATCGTCAGCGGTGCCTGCACATCATCACCCTCGAAGACCCGATCGAAGTTATCCACAGCGGCCAACGCAGCCTGATCAACCAGCGCGAAATCGGCCGGCATTGTCGTGACTTCAGCCAGGGGCTGCGCAGTGCGCTGCGCCAGGACCCGGATGTGATCATGATCGGCGAGCTGCGCGACCTGGAAACGATCCGCCTGGCGCTGCGCGCGGCGGAAACGGGGCATCTGGTGTTGGCGACGGTGCATACGCGCTCGGCAGTGAGCAGTGTCGACCGGCTGGTGGATGTGTTTGCCGCAGAAGAAAAGCCATTGGTGCGGGCAATGCTGGCGGAGTCGTTGCGCATGGTGGTGGCGCAGGTGCTGGTCAAGCGCGTGGGGGGCGGGCGAGTGGCGGCCAGGGAGGTGCTGGTGGCGACACCGGCGGTGCGTAACCTGATACGCGAAGGGCGGATGGCGCAGTTGTGTTCGGTGATGCAGGCGGGGGCGGCGCAGGGGATGCAGACGATGGAAGGGGCGATGAGCCAGCTGAAGAGTAAAGGGCTGGTCGAGTTGACGTGAAGCCTTCTGGCCCTATCGCCGGCAAGCCGGCTCCCACAGGTGCATTACAGGGTTCGAGGCCTGTGGGAGCCGGCTTGCCGGCGATGGGGCCAGCGCGGTCAGCGCTTGGCCAGTGCCAGCTGCTGCTGATCCTTCGGCAACACCCGCTTGGCGACAACGTAATGCTTCTGCCAGTAAGGCTTGCTCAGGTTGTCGATGCTCACCCGCTTGCCGCGACGCGGCGCGTGGATGAAACGATCGTTGCCCAGGTAGATGGCAACGTGGTTGACCCGGCGGCTCTTGATGTTGAAGAAGATCAGGTCGCCCGGCTTGAGGTCGCCCTGCGCGACCTTCACGCCATGCCCCTCGGCCATGGCATTGGAGGTGCGCGGCAGGTCGACGTCAGCCACGTCGTTGAAGGCGTACTTGACCAGCCCGCTGCAGTCGAAGCCCTTTTTCGGGCTGCTGCCACCCCATACATAAGGCGTGCCGAGTACATTGACGGCGCGGCTGAGCACATCGCTGCTCTGCTTGGGCGACATCGAGGCAACGGCGGGCAGGTTATGGCCCTTGGCCGAGGTATTCTGGCGTGCGCGCAGCGCGGTCTGCTTGACCGGCGCGTGTTTCACCGAGGCGTTGCTGGTGTAGCCGGTGAAACCATTGGGAAGACGTTGCTCACGATTGGTGGCGTGGGCGGCCAGGGGCAATAATAGGCAGAGGGTCAGCCATGTCTTGAGTAAAGGCGGCATAGATGAAGCTCTTTATGAATGTTTTATGTGTGTTGGCGGGCAACTTTATAACAGCTTTTTGATCAGTTTCTGATCCGTTGGTCGATTGTCATGCTGCCGTACGTCGGTCAACGCCAGAAAAGTCACATTTTTTTTTAGAAAATTTTCGGATAACCCAGGAGGGCTATGAATGAACAGTTATGAACAAGGGGCGCCGTACCACGACACCCACAGCAAGGTGATCGGCTACCTGCTGTGGATCTTCGGCTTCACCGGCTCGCACCGCTTCTACTACGGCAAGCCCATCACCGGGACGATCTGGTTCTTCACCCTGGGCCTGCTCGGCATCGGCTGGCTGATCGACCTGTTCCTGATTCCGTCGATGGACCGCGAAGCCGACATGCGCTTCCAGTCCGGGCGCATCGACTACAACATCGCCTGGATCCTGCTGACCTTCCTCGGTGTGTTCGGCGTGCACCGGCTGTACCAGGGCAAGTGGATCAGCGCGATCATCTACTTCTTCACCGGTGGCTTGTTCCTGCTGGGCGTGCTGTATGACTTCTGGACGCTGAACGGCCAGATCTCCCAGGCCAACAGCGAGCGCCGCTAAGGCAGAAAAAAGGCCTTGTCGCATCGAGCGGCAAGGCCTTTTTCATTACTGGCGAGTCTGTCGCTGCTGCAGCAGCAGGTTGCTGAACCCGGCCCCTGCCAACTGCTTCTGGGCCCCGGTCAGCTGTTCGCGGTTGCTGAACGGGCCGACCAGCACGCGGTACCAGGTTTCATCCTTGACCGTTCCCGACTCCACCTTCACCGCCTGGCCCAGCAGGATGATCTGCGCGCGCACCTTGTCGGCATCCGCCTGCTTGCGGAACGAGCCCGCCTGCAGGAAGAACTGCGTGGTGGCTGCCGGCTTGATCACCGGCGGCGCTGGCGGCGGCGTTTGCCCCAGCAATGCAGCCTGGGCGCGCGCGGTGTCGATCTTCGCGGCTTCCGCCGGGGTTACCGGCGTCACCGGCTGGGCCGGCACGGGCGGTGTCTTCTCCGGTACCGCCTCAGGCGGCACGATCACCTCGGACTCCGGCAGCAGCGTATAGAAGTCGTACTTCGGCTTCACCGGCTGCTGCGGCGTGGCAGGCGTGGACTTGCTGGCTTCGGCCGCCTTCTCCGGCTTCTGCTGCTCGGGCTTGGTGCGCTGGATCTCGCCGCCACCGGGTTCGAGCTTCATCAAGAAGACGATGAAGGCGCCGACGGTAAGGCCGACCGCCAACCATACCCAGCCGGGGATCGGCTGTTTGGCCGGTGCCTGGGTGCGGCTGGCGCCGCGCTTGGGTGCTGGTTTTTTCTTGGCAGCCAACTTACATACGCTCCAGGGTTTCCAGGCCGAGCAGTTCCAGACCTTGCTTGAGGGTGCGGCCGGTCAGGGCAGCCAGGCGCAGGCGGCTCTGCTGCTGCTGCGGGGTTTCGGCGGCGAGGATCGGGCAGTTCTCGTAGAAGCTGGAGAACAGCCCGGCGAGGTCGTAGAGGTAGCTGCACAGCACGTGCGGCGTGCCCTTCTCGGCGACGTTGTTGAGGATTTCGCCGAACTGCGCCAGGCGTGCGGCCAGGTCCTGCTCGTGGGGCGCCTGCAGCACGATGCGGCCTTCGACCTCGTCAAAGCCCTTGCCCAGCTTGCGGAATACGCCGGCCACGCGGGTGTAGGCGTACAGCAGGTAAGGCGCGGTATTGCCTTCGAAGTTGAGCATCAGCTCGAAGTTGAAGCTGTAGTCGCTGGTGCGGTGCTTGGACAGGTCGGCGTACTTCACCGCGCCGATACCCACCACTTCACCGATGTGGCGCAGTTCTTCATCGGCCAGGCTCGGGTTCTTTTCCTTGACCAGTGCATAGGCGCGGTCCTTGGCCTCGGTGAGCAGGTCGATCAGCTTCACGGTGCCGCCGTCACGGGTCTTGAACGGGCGGCCGTCGGCGCCGTTCATGGTGCCGAAGCCCATGTGCTCCATCTGCATCGGGTGGCCGACGAAGCCTGCGCGGCGGGCCACTTCGAACACCTGGTTGAAGTGCAGTGCCTGGCGCTGGTCAACGAAGTACAGGGCGCGGTCGGCCTTGAGCACGTTGCTGCGGTAGCGCACGGCCGCCAGGTCCGTGGTGGCGTACAGGTAGCCACCGTCGGCCTTCTGCACGATCACCGGCAGCGGCTCGCCTTCGCTGTTCTTGAACTCGTCGAGGAACACGCACTGGGCGCCCTGGTCTTCGACCAGCAGGCCCTTGGCCTTGAGGTCGTTGATCACGTTGGCCAGGTCGTCGTTGTAGGCGCTTTCGCCCATCACGTCGGCCATGGTCAGCTTGACGTTGAGCAGCTCGTAGGTCTTCTGGCAGTGCGACAGCGAGATGTCCTTGAAGCGCGTCCACAGGGCCAGGCACTCGGGGTCGCCGGCCTGCAGCTTGACCACCAGGCCGCGGGCGCGGGTGGCGAATTCTTCGGATTCGTCGAAGCGCTTCTTGGCCGCGCGGTAGAAGTTCTCCAGGTCCGACAGCTCGTCGCTGGTGATCGGGTTCTCTTCCAGGTAGGCCATCAGCATGCCGAACTGGGTGCCCCAGTCCCCCACGTGGTTCTGGCGGATGACCTGGTCGCCGAGGAACTCCAGCACCCGGGCGACGCTGTCACCGATGATGGTCGAGCGCAGGTGGCCGACGTGCATTTCCTTGGCCAGGTTCGGTGCCGACATGTCGATCACCACCTTCTGCGCAGGGCCGGCCTTGCGCGCGCCCAGGTGGGCGTCGGCCAGGGCCGCGTCGAGGCGGTTGGCCAGGGCTTCGGTGTTCTGGAAGAAGTTCAGGAAGCCTGGGCCGGCGATCTCGACCTTGCTGATGTCGGCGCTGGCCGGCAGGGCGTCGATCAGTTTCTCGGCCAGGTCGCGCGGCTTCATGCCGGCCGGCTTGGCCAGCATCATGGCGATGTTGCTGGCGAAATCGCCGTGGGTCTTGTCCCGGGCGTTTTCCACCTGGATCGCCGGCGACAGCCCTTCAGGCAGCACACCGTCGGCGACGAGTTGGGTGAGGGCTTGCTGGATCAGCTGGCGAATGGTGTCTTTCATGGGGATCTCTTTTCGACCGCAAGCGCGGTGGGGCGCCTGGATGCGCAGGTGGAAAAACTGGGCATTATCCGTTGCCGGGGCCGGGTTGCCAACCTTTGGCGGCCAATGGGCTGCATGCTCAATACAGGTCCACGGGGTCCACATCGAGCGACCAGCGTACCTGGCGCCCGCTTGGCAGTTGCTCCAACACTAGCAACCAGGCGCTGATCAGTCGATGCAAGGGTGCCCGGGTGTTGGCCTGGATCAATAATTGGGCACGGAAGCGCCCAGCCTTGCGCTCCATCGGAGCGGGCACCGGGCCCAACAGTTCAATGCCCGGCAAGCCTTGCTCGGCCACCAGGCGCTGCGCCGCATTGCAGGCCTCGTCGAGAAAGCCCTCTGCCTGGCCTGGCTTGTGGGCTTCGGCGCGCAACAGGGCCAGGTGCGAATAGGGCGGCAGGCCGGCTGCGCGGCGTTCGTCCAGGGCCTGTTCGGCGAAGGCGAAGTAGCCTTGCTCGGTCAGCTGCACCAGCAGCGGGTGGTCGGCCAGGTGGGTCTGGATGATCACCTTGCCCGGCTCTTCGGCACGCCCGGCGCGGCCTGCAACCTGGACGATGAGCTGGGCCATGCGCTCGCTGGCGCGAAAATCGCCGGAGAACAGCCCGCCATCGGCATCGAGGATGGCCACCAGGGTGACCCGCGGGAAGTGGTGCCCCTTGGCCAGCATCTGGGTGCCGACCAGGATGCTCGGCTGGCCGCGCTGGATGGTGCTGAACAAGTTGTGCATGGCGTCCTTGCGCGCCGTGCTGTCGCGGTCCACACGCAGGATCGGGTAGTCCGGGAACAACACCTTCAGGCGTTCCTCGGCGCGCTCGGTGCCAGCCCCGACCGGGCGCAGGTCCACGTGGTTGCACTTGGGGCACTGGTGCGGCAGCCGCTCGTCATATCCGCAGTGGTGGCAGCGCAGCACGCCGGAGCGTTGGTGCACGGTCATGCGCGCATCGCAGCGCGGGCATTCGGACAGCCAGCCACAGTCATGGCACAGCAAGGTGGGGGCGAAGCCGCGGCGGTTGAGGAACACCAGCACCTGCTGGCCGGCTTCCAGGGTCAGGCGGATGGCCTGTTGCAGCGGGCCGCTGATGCCACTGTCCAGCGGCAGGCTCTTCACGTCCAGGCGCAGCATGCGTGGCGGGCGCGCGCCACCGGCGCGCTGGTTCATGCGCAGCAGGCGGTAGCGGCCGGTCAGGGCGTTGTGCAGGGTTTCCAGCGACGGGGTGGCAGAGCCGAGCAGGATCGGGATGTTTTCCTGGTGGGCGCGCACCAGCGCCAGGTCGCGGGCGTGGTAACGCAGGCCTTCCTGCTGTTTATAGGAGCCGTCGTGCTCCTCGTCGATGATGATCAGGCCCGGGTTCTTCATCGGGGTGAACAGCGCCGAGCGGGTACCGATGATGATGTCGGCCTCGCCATCACGCGCCGCCAGCCAGGCGTCGAGGCGCTCGCGGTCGTTCACCGCCGAGTGCAGCAGGGCGATGCGCGCATTGAAGCGCTGCTCGAAGCGCGCCAGGGTCTGCGGGCCGAGGTTGATCTCGGGGATCAGCACCAGCGCCTGCTTGCCGGCCTCCAGGGTTTCGCGGATCAGTTGCAGGTAGACCTCGGTCTTGCCGCTGCCGGTGACGCCCGCCAGAAGAAACGCGGCAAACCCGCCAAAACCCTCGCGCACCGCGTCGAAGGCATCGCGCTGTTCTTCGTTGAGCGGCAGCTCCGGCTGGGCCAGCCAGTGTTCGTGGCGTGGCGCCGGGCGCTGGCGGCGCACTTCCACCTGGACCAGGTCCTTGGCCAGCAGCAGGTCGAGGCTGTCCTTGTTCAGGTTGAGCTTGGCCAGCAGGCTGTGGGCCACGCCATGGGGGTGCTGGGCCAGGGTCTTCAAGGCATCGCGCTGGCGGGGCGCCCGGGCGATGCGCGGGTCTTCGGCGCGGGCGCCGGGGGCCACGTGCCAGAAGCGTTCCTGGCGCATTTCGGCCGGCTCGCCCTGGCGCAGCAGCGTGGGCAGGGCCCAGCTGAGCGTGTCACCGAGGCTGTGCTGGTAGTACTGGGCCGTCCACAGGCACAGCTTAAACAGCGCCGCAGGCACCGGGGTCACCGGGTCGAGCAGGGCGATGGCCGGCTTGAGCTTGTCGGCGGGCACTTCGCTCTGATCGCAGACCTCCACCAGCACGCCGATCATCTCGCGGCGGCCGAACGGCACGCGGATGCGCATGCCCGGTGCCAGGGCCTGGCGCGCCATGCTCGCCGGCGCCCGGTAGTCGAACAGGCGACGCAAGGGAGAGGGCAGGGCAAGGCGCAGGATGACGTCGGACACGCGGAATATCTCGGAGGGCATTTCAATGACTGGCGAGCCTAGCAGACGACGGCCGGTGCAAGCGACAACTTGCGCTGGCGTGACACTCTGGTAATATTCGCCGCCTAATTACGTGCGGTATTCAACAATGGTGTTGGGTGGCGGCACGCAGCTCGAGGAAGTGACCATGAAAGCAGATATTCATCCGAACTACGAAGTAGTTGCAGTCACCTGCAGCTGCGGTAACAAGTTCGAAACTCGTTCGACCCTGGGCAACACCCTGGCGATCGACGTTTGCAACCTGTGCCACCCGTTCTACACCGGTAAGCAGAAAGTCCTGGACACCGGTGGTCGCGTACAGAAGTTCGCCGACCGCTTCGGCATGTTCGGTACCAAGAAGTAATCATGCGCATGGCGAAACCTTCGGGCTTCGCGTTGTTGCTGAAAAAGGCGCCCCTTGTGGGCGCCTTTTTTATGGGCGCGATCTGGCACCTGCCAGCGCAGGCCTTCTGCCCGCTGCCAAGCAAGCTGCAGCCAGTGGCCGTGCGCCAGGTGGTGGATGGCGACACCCTGCGCCTGGCCGATGGCCGCAGTGTGCGCATGATCGGTATCAACGCCCCGGAAATCGGCCGCAAGGGCCGCACCAGCGAGCCTTATGCCGAAGCGGCCAGGCAGCGCCTGCAGAGCCTGGTCAAGGCCAGCGATGGCCGCGTCGGGCTGGTGCTGGGCCGGGAGGCGAAAGACAAGTACGGGCGCACGCTGGCACATGTCTATGCGGGCAATGGCGACAATCTCGAGGCGCGGCTGCTCAGCGAAGGGCTGGGTTACCGGGTTGCGGTCGCCCCCAATGTGCGCCTGGCGGGCTGCCAGCAGGCTGCCGAGCAGGCGGCGCGCCAGGCGCGTCTTGGCCTGTGGCGGCGTTCTCCGGTGCAGCGCGCTGCTGAGGTAAGGCAGTCGGGCTTCGCGGTCATCGCGGGCACAATCGGCAGCATCGAGCGTAATCGCGCCGGCATCTGGCTGGAACTGGAAACCGGCGTGGTGCTGCAGGTTCCCGCTCGTCTGCAACGCAACTTCCCCGCCAGCTTCTTCGATAACCTCAAAGGGCGCCAGGTTGAAGCGCGCGGCTGGGTGCTGGATCGTTCCCGCAAGGGTGGGCTCAAGCCGGGGCAGCGACGTTGGCTGTTGCCGTTGACCGATCCAAGCATGCTGGAGCGCGTTTCAGGCTGAAAAGATGTAGACATTTCGCTATCGGATTGTACACACTGTCAATTCCAATGCCCCCGCGGGTTATAGCGTAAAGTCGTAGGCTAAAGGCCTTGACACAAGTGACCGACCAGTCTTGTGGCTCCCCGGCTCTTTGCGTATCCTCGGCGGTCCGTCAGAACAGTAAATAGCGGAATGCCCACCATGTCAGACCTGAAAACCGCCGCTCTCGAATATCACGCTCAACCTCGTCCGGGGAAACTGAGCGTCGAGCTCTCCAAGCCCACCGCCACCGCCCGTGACCTCGCCCTGGCCTACAGCCCAGGTGTTGCCGAGCCCGTGCGCGAAATCGGCCGTGATCCAGAGCTGGCCTACAAATACACCGGCAAGGGCAACCTGGTTGCGGTGATTTCCGATGGCACCGCCATCCTCGGTCTGGGTGACCTCGGCCCACTGGCTTCCAAGCCGGTCATGGAAGGCAAGGGCGTTCTGTTCAAGCGTTTCGCAGGTATCGATGTGTTCGACATCGAAGTCGAGTCGGAGAGCCCACAGGCCTTCATCGACACCGTGCGCCGTATCTCCATCACCTTCGGTGGCATCAACCTCGAAGACATCAAGGCCCCAGAGTGCTTCGAGATCGAGCGCACCCTGATCGAGCAGTGCGACATTCCGGTCTTCCACGATGACCAGCACGGCACCGCGATCGTTACCGCGGCCGGCATGATCAACGCCCTGGAAATCGCCGGCAAGAAGCTCGAAGACGCCAAGATCGTCTGCCTGGGCGCCGGCGCTGCCGCCATCTCCTGCATGAAACTGCTGGTGAGCATGGGTGCCAAGGTCGAGAACATCTTCATGATCGACCGCAGCGGCGTGATCCACGCTGGCCGCGACGACCTGAACCAGTACAAGGCCCAGTTCGCCCACGCTACCGACAAGCGCACCCTGGCCGACGCCCTGAACGGCGCTGACGTGTTCGTTGGCCTGTCCGGCCCGAACCTGCTGAGCCCGGAAGGCCTGAAGTCGATGGCTGCCAACCCGATCGTGTTCGCCTGCTCGAACCCGGACCCGGAAATCTCGCCAGAGCTGGCACACGCCACCCGCAGCGACGTGATCATGGCCACCGGTCGTTCCGACTACCCGAACCAGGTCAACAACGTACTGGGCTTCCCGTTCATCTTCCGTGGTGCCCTGGACGTTCGCGCCAAGCGCATCAACGAAGAGATGAAGATCGCCGCCGCCATCGCCCTGAAAGACCTGGCCAAACTGCCGGTGCCGAAGGAAGTGTGCGACGCGTACAACGTCCAGGCTCTGGAATTCGGCCGTGAGTACATCATTCCGAAGCCGCTGGACCCACGCCTGATCAACGTCGTATCCGACGCTGTGGCCAAGGCTGCCATCGAATCCGGCGTGGCTACCCTGCCGTATCCGAAGCACTACCCGCTGAACAGCGTGGACGAAGTGTTCAACGGCTGATTGCTGGCGTAGCGACACAAAAAAGCCCCGGCTCGTGAGAGTCGGGGCTTTTTGTTTGCCTTGATATCGGGGGGTCAGTGCCGGCCTATTCGCGGGGCAAGCCCGCTCCCACAGGTATCTTGCTTGTGTGAGCGGGCGTGGCCCTTGCGGTCAGAACAGATCCATCGGCGCCGCTTCATCGGCCGGCAGCGGGCTGCCCGGTGCTGCGCCATTGCCCAGCTCGTCCACCGATGGCGGCGAGTCTTCGGCCTTGAACAGCTCGAAGTAGGCATTCGGCGTGCTTGGCGATGCCGCGCGGCCACTGATCGGGTCCACGCGCAGGCTGAGGATGCCTTCGGGCTCTGCCGGCGGGTGGTTGGGCTTGTCCTTGAGCGCGGCGCCCATGAAGCTCATCCAGATCGGCAGCGCCGCAGTGCCACCGTATTCGCGGCGGCCCAGGGTTTCCGGCTGGTCGAAGCCGACCCATACGGTGGTGACGTAGTCGGCGTTGTAACCGGAGAACCAGGCGTCCTTGGACTCGTTGGTGGTGCCGGTCTTGCCTGCCAGGTCGGTGCGGCCCAGGGCCAGCGCCCGGCGGCCGGTACCACGCTTGATCACATCCTGCAGCATGCTGGTGAGGATATAGGTGGTGCGCCCGTCGATGATCTGCTCGGCGGTGACTGGTACCTGTGGGGCAGGAGCAACCTGGCCGTAGGCCGAAGGCGCTTCACCAGGCAGTGCCGCGGTGCTGATCGGCTGCTCCGGCGCCGCGAGGCCGGCGTGGTCCTCGCTGCCTTGCGGCACGCGCGCCGGGTTGGCGGTGAACAGGGTCTCGCCGTTGCGGCTTTCGATGCGCTCGATCAGGTACGGGTTGACCTTGTAGCCACCGTTGGCAAAGGTGCTCCAGCCCGTGGCGATCTCCATCGGCGTCAGCGTCGCCGTGCCCAGCGCCAAGGACAGGTTGCGCGGCAGGTCCTGCTTGTTGAAGCCGAACTTGGCGATGTAGTCGATGGTGCGGTCCACGCCCATGGCCTGCAGCAGGCGGATCGACACCAGGTTGCGCGACTTGTACAGCGCTTCGCGCATGCGGATCGGGCCAAGGAAGGTGTTGGTGTCGTTCTTCGGCCGCCAGACTTTGTCCAGGTACTCGTCGACGAAAACGATCGGCGCATCGTTCACCAGGCTGGAGGCGGTATAGCCACTGTCCAGTGCAGCGCTATAGATGAACGGCTTGAAGCTCGAGCCCGGCTGGCGCTTGGCCTGCATGGCGCGGTTGTAGTTGCTCTGCTCGAACGAGAAGCCGCCGACCAGGGCGCGGATGGCACCGTTGTATGGGTCGAGGGTCACCAGCGCGCTCTGCGCGCCGGGTACCTGGCTGAACTTGAGCTTGCCGTCGTCCAGGCGCTGCAGGCGCACCAGGTCGCCGACCTGGGCCACGTCAGCTGGCGATTGCGGCGCACGGCCCTGGGAGTTGCTGTTGATGAACGGGCGCGCCCACTTCATGGTTTCCCAGGCCACGTGCTCTTCTTCGCCGCCACGGGTCAGCACCTTGAGGCCGCTCTTTTCGACGCCGGTAACGATGGCCGGCTCCAGGCCGCCGAGGGTGCGCTGCTTGCTCAGCTCCTGCAGCCAGGCAGCGTGGGTCTTGCCCGGGAAGCGCGCGTCGGGGCCGCGGTAGCCGTGGCGCTCGTCGTAGTCCGAGAGGCCATTGAGGACGGCCTTGTTGGCCATTTCCTGCATGTCGCTCGGCACTGTGGTGGTCACGCGGAAGCCTTCGGTGTAGGCATCGCTGCCATAGCGGCCGACCATCTCTGCGCGGGCCATTTCGGCGACATAGGGCGCGTTCACTTCCGGCGTCGGGACGTGGTAGCTGGCGTTCAGCGGCTCGGCCAGGGCTGCCTGGTAGCTGGCCTCGTCGATCTTGCCCAGCTTGTACATGCGGCCGAGGATCCAGTCGCGGCGCTCTTTCGCCCGTACCGGGTTGGCCAGCGGGTTGAAGCGCGAAGGGGCCTTGGGCAGGCCGGCGATCATTGCCATCTGTGCCAGGCTCACGTCGCGGATCGACTTGCCGTAGTACACCTGCGCCGCAGCGTCGATGCCGTAGGCGCGGTTGCCCAGGTAGATCTTGTTGACGTACAGCTCGAGGATCTCGTCCTTGGTCAGCTCGCGTTCGATCTGCAGCGCCAGGAGGATTTCGTTGGTCTTGCGCGAGAAGCTGCGCTCGCTGGTGAGGAAGAAGTTCTTCGCCACCTGCATGGTGATGGTACTGCCGCCGGTCTGGATATGGCCGGTTTTCACCAGCTGGGTGGCGGCGCGCATCAGACTGCTCGGGTCTACCCCGTAATGGTTGAGGAAGTTGTCGTCCTCGGCCGACAGAAGCGCCTGGATGAATTGTGGGGGAATTTCCGCGAAGCGGATCGGCGAGCGGCGCATTTCGCCGAATTCAGCGATCAGCTTGCCATCGCTGCTGTACACCCTCAGGGGGATCTGCAACTGGATGCTTCTGAGCGAATCGACCGACGGCAGGCTAGGGCTAAGATACAGAAACGCGCCGCTCACACCGAGTACGAGCGCGCTAATGACTGCGACGAAAGACCACCAGAAGAACTTCAGCAGGCGTATCAAGGCTTTTGGGTGTCCAGTGTTGAGGGGTGAATTGCGCACGGGGCCGGCGGACGAAAAACGCTGGGCATTATAAGCATTTTTCGCCTCGCCGGGTGACCGGCCAGGCGGCCCGCTGCACCGTCCGGCTGTCAATGGCTGGCGCTGCTGCGGGTTAAGGGCTGCTACGAGGAAACAGCGATGCTTGGACGCTGGGGCAAGGATGCCGGTTCACTGTTGGGGGTGGAAATTACCCCTGATTGCGTACAAATCATGCAGCTACGCCGGCATGGCGGGCGCTGCGAACGGGTGGCCTGGGGGCATGAGCCATTCGAGCCGTTTGCAACCGGTAGCTGGCAGCAGGATCCGGCCCGTGTCGAAGCCGCCCTGCGTGGCGCCTACAGGCGCAGCGGCAGCCGCCAGCGCCGGGTCGCGGTGGCATTGCCCGCCTCCCAGGTCATCATCAAGCTGTGTCAGCTACCCGCAAGCCAGGCTGAAGCGCAAATGGAGGCGCAGTTGCTGGCCGATGCAGATACGTTGTTCCCTTTTCCTCTGGACGACCTGGTGATTGATTTTCAGGTCAGAGGCGTGAGCGCGGGGCGGCCGGATCATCGAGATGTGTTGGTCGCTGCCTGCCGGCAAAGCACGTTGCAGCCACTGGAGTTGCTGTTCGAAGGCGCGGGCTTGCAACTGGATGCGGTGGAGGTCGACAGCGTCGCCTTGCACCGGCTGTTGCCGGCGCAATGTGCGACGACTTCTGCGCTGCTCTGCTTGGGACCCGGTGGTGCAACACTCTATGGCTGGTCGCAAGGCGGGCTGCCACAGCGACACGAGTTGCCAGGGCAAACCTGGGCCGAGCGGCTTGCCGAGCTGTTTGCTGGCGGGGTGCAGTTGGATGAACTGCTGATTTGCGGCACTGCACCGGAGCAGCACGACTGGCTCGCAGCACTGAGCAACCAGCTGGGTGTGCCGTGCCGCATGCTGCCAGCGGTAGCAGGGCTCGACTGTAGCGAGGGCAGCCTGGCTTGCGCGTTGGCGCTGGGAGGGTTGCGCTGATGTTGCGTCTTAACCTGATGCCGTGGCGTGAACGGCAGCGCCTGGCCGCCTTGCGCCGCCTGCGCCTGATGTTGTTTGGCAGCACAGTCATCGCGCTTTTTGGCGTGCTGCTCTTGGACCAATTGGCACGCGAACGCGCTCAGCGGCAGGCCTTTGGCAATAGCGCGCGGCAAGTCGCAATGACGAAGCTGGGCGAGCAGTTGGAGCAATACGCACCTATCGACCAGGCGTATGAACAGGTGCGTGCGCAAAGCGCTGCGCTGGCAGACCTGCGCGCTGGCCAGGGGCATGTGGTCGCGCTGCTCGCCGATCTGGAGCGAGCGTTGCCGCAAGGCGTTCAGCTCACCGAGCTCAAGTTCGAGCGCTCGCGGTTGGAAATTGCCGGCCTGGCCTCTACTTCTGCGCTGGTTGCGCAGTTCATGCGTGAACTCGAGCGTGCAGATGGCCTGCGCGAGCTTGAACTCAAGCGGGTGCAAAGCACAGCGGTTGGCGAAGCGTTTCAACTGGTGGCGCTGATGCCGGCGGCCTTGTCGTGAAGCTGCGGGGCTGGCAAGGGTTGGTCGAGCGCTGGCAGGGTTCCATCTATCTACTACCCGTGATCGTGACCTGCGTAGTGTTTGCACTCGGCGCCCTGATACGCCTGCCGGGTTGGCAGCAACTTCAGGCCGATGAGCAGGCAAGGCAAGCGGCTCTGGAGCTTGAGCACGCCAGCAAGGCCAGCGAGGTGCGGGCCTTGCAGCAGCGCCAGGGCGAACTGGCCGAGGCCGAAAGGCAGTTGCAGGGTATTCGATGGCAGCTCGCGGCAGGTGAGCGCATGAGCGACCTGCTTGAACAATTGGCAGCGTCGGGGCAGGCGCTGGGCCTGCAATTCGAGCAACTGGATGTACTTGAGGTGCTGCCCCAGTCGGGCTATCGGCAAACCCCGTTGGATGTGCAGGTGGTGGGCCGTTACCCGGCATTGCGTATGTGGCTTGAAGACTGGCTTGGGCAACTGCGCTTGCTGCATGTCGAAGAAATGCACTGGCATGGCGCCCCGGGCAAGCCTGGGTTGATCCGGCTGCGTTTGAAAGTGAGCGCTTACCAGGCAGATGCGCCATTACCGGACCCCGCCTGGCTGGCGCAGATACCGGCTCGAGCGCAGTTCCAGCTTCCAGCCCTCGACCCCTTCGCTGCCTGGTCGGGCCGTGCTCCCCAGGCAGGGCTCGGCAACGTTCCCCTGGCGCAGCTGGTGATGGTCGGCAGCTTGTCGCGCAGGGGCGAGTACGAGGCGCTGCTGGCTTACGCCGGCCGGCTGTATCGCGTGCTTTGCGGCGAGCGGTTGGGGCGCGATGAGGGGGTGGTGGTACGCATTGATGAGCAGCAGGTGGAGGTGCGCGAACGGCTGTTCATAGCCGGCGAGTGGCACGAGCGCACCACGTTCTTGGCGCTCAGGAAGGGCGCCGACAGGGAGGCAAGTGGTGATGAAAAGGTTGGCGACAGGGATGTTGATGCTGCTGGCACCGGTTCAGTGGGGGCTGGCAGCGTCTTATAAGGGGGAGCCTGTTTCGCTGAACTTCCAGGATGTCGAGGTGCGCTCGGTGCTACAGGTGCTGGCCGACTATGCGGGCATCAACCTGGTTGCCAGCGACACGGTTCAAGGCAACATCACCCTGCGCTTGCAGGATGTGCCCTGGGATCAGGCCCTGGCACTGGTGTTGCACAGCAAGGGGCTGGTGCGACGTGAAGAAGGCAATGTGCTGCTGGTGGCGCCCGCGAGTGAGTTGGCCGAACAGCCTTTCGGGCAGGCGTTCGATGCTCAGTTGCCGCCCTTGCGCCGGGAACTGCTGGCCATCCACCACGCCGATGCTGCCGAGCTTGCCGAACTGCTGCAGGCAACGCTGGCCGACGACGGCATTCTTACCGGGCGCGGCAGCCTCAGCGTGGATGCGCGCACCAATACGTTGGTGGCGCACCAGCCCGAAGAGCGCCTGGCCGAGCTGCGGCGGTTGGTGGCACAACTGGATGTGCCGGTGCGCCAGGTGGTGATCGAGGCGCGTATCGTCGAGGCCAATGTCGACTATGAAAAAAGCCTGGGTGTGCGCTGGGGTGGCGCCTTGCATGAGGAGGTCGCGCGGGTGGGCAAGGATGTGTTCGTCGACCTGGGCGTGGAGCGGCCCGGCTCGGCGGTGGGGCTGGGCCTGCTGCGTGGTGACGTGTTGCTCGACCTTGAGCTCAGCGCCATGGAAAAGAGCGGCAATGGCGAGATCATCTCCCAGCCCAAGGTGGTCACTGCAGACAAGGAAACGGCCCGGATCATCAAGGGCACCGAGGTGCCTTACCAGGAGACCAGCAGAAATGGCGCCACCTCGGTTTCGTTCAGGGAGGCCTCGCTGTCGCTCGAAGTCACTCCGCAGATCACCCCGGACGGCAAGGTCATCATGGCGGTCAGGGTGACCAAGGATGAGCCAGACTTCGTCAATGCCTTGAACGACGTGCCGCCGATCCGCAAGAACGAGGTCAATGCCAAGGTGCGAGTGGCCGACGGTGAAACCATCGTCATTGGCGGGGTGTATTCGACCACGCAAAACAATGTGGTCGACAAGGTGCCATTTTTTGGCGATCTGCCGTATGTTGGGCGGCTGTTTCGACGCGATGCATTACAAGAGAAAAAATCCGAGCTGCTGGTCTTCCTGACTCCGCGTATCATGAGTGACCAGGCGATTGCTGTGAGTCGTTGATTCTGTGCGAAATTTGATACTTGTAGGGCCCATGGGCGCTGGAAAGAGCACCATCGGGCGCCTGTTGGCCAAAGAGCTGCGTCTGCTGTTCAAAGATTCCGACAAGGAAATCGAACTGCGTACCGGCGCCAACATCCCGTGGATCTTCGATAGAGAAGGCGAACCGGGCTTCCGTGATCGTGAGCAGGCGATGATCGCCGAGCTCTGCGCGCTCGATGGCGTGGTCGTGGCCACCGGTGGTGGCGCGGTCATGCGTGCGGAAAACCGCCAGGCGCTGCACGCTGGCGGGCGGGTGATCTACCTGCACGCGTCGGTAGAACAGCAGGTCGGGCGTACCGCGCGCGATCGCAACCGGCCGTTGCTGCGCACCGCCAACCCGGAGGCGACCCTGCGCGCCCTGCTGGAAACACGCGACCCGCTCTACCGTGAGATCGCCGACCTGGTGGTGGAAACCGACGAACGGCCGCCGCGCATGGTGGTGCTCGACATTCTCGAGCGCTTGCAGCAGTTGCCGCCCCGGTAAGCCGGGACTATTCTCGGCCAGCGCCGAGGCGAGGTTCAACGTTACCGCGTGGGTCGCTCAGCCGACACCGCGCCCAAGTACATTGTGGGGATACATGCAGACACTTAAGGTCGACCTGGGCGAGCGCAGCTACCCGATCTACATTGGCGAAGGCCTGCTGGACCAACCTGAACTGCTGGCGCCGCACATCGCCGGGCGGCAGGTGGCCATCGTTTCCAATGAAACCGTCGCGCCTCTGTATCTCGAACGCCTGAGCAAGACCCTCGGCGCCTATTCGGTGCTGCCGGTGATTCTCCCCGATGGCGAAGCCCACAAGAACTGGCAGACCCTGCAACTGATCTTCGACGGCCTGCTCACCGCACGGCATGACCGCCGCACCACCGTGATCGCCCTGGGCGGCGGCGTGATCGGCGACATGGCCGGCTTCGCTGCGGCCTGCTACCAGCGTGGCGTCGACTTCATCCAGGTGCCCACCACCCTGTTGTCCCAGGTCGACTCTTCGGTGGGCGGCAAGACCGGCATCAACCACCCGCTGGGCAAGAACATGGTCGGTGCGTTCTACCAGCCCAATGCGGTGCTGATCGACACCACCAGCCTCAAGACCTTGCCCGAACGCGAGCTGTCGGCGGGCCTGGCCGAAGTGATCAAGTACGGCCTGATCTGCGACGAGCCCTTCCTCGGCTGGCTCGAAGCCAACATGCAGGCCCTGCGCGCCCTCGATCCTCTGGCACTGACCGAGGCGATCCGTCGCTCGTGCGCGGCCAAGGCTGCCGTGGTGGGCGCCGACGAGCGCGAATCCGGCGTGCGGGCGACCCTGAACCTTGGGCATACCTTCGGGCATGCCATCGAAACGCACATGGGCTACGGTGTCTGGTTGCACGGCGAAGCCGTGGCAGCGGGCACGGTGATGGCCCTGGAGATGTCCATGCGCCTGGGCTGGATCGACCAGCCCGCGCGTGATCGAGCAATCCGCCTGCTGCAGGACGCAGGTTTGCCGGTGGTGCCACCACAGGAAATGACCCCGGCGCATTTCATGGAGCATATGGCGGTCGACAAGAAGGTACTCGATGGTCGCCTGCGGCTGGTGCTGTTGCGCCAGCTCGGCGAGGCCGTGATTACCGACGACTATCCGAAAGAGATTCTTCAGGCCACGCTGTCGGCGGACTACCGCGCGATCGTGGCCCAGCTTTGAGGTTGTGACAGCGCAATGACCAGTTTGCATGCCGATGAGGCGTTTCTCGACCACTACCAGTTGAGCCACGATCCGTTCGCGCCGCGTGTGCCCGGCTTCAAGTTCTTCCCTGCCCAGCGCAAGCCTGTGCTCGGCCAGCTGCATCACCTGGCCCGTTACAGCCAGTTGATGCTGGTGGTCACAGGCCCGGTAGGCAGCGGCAAGACCCTGCTGCGCCAGGCCCTGGTGGCGAGCACCAACAAGCAGTCGGTGCTCAGCGTGGTGGTATCGGCCCGCGGCGCCAGCGATGCGGCCAGCGTGTTGGGCCAGGTGGCCCAGTCGCTGGAAGTCGCCCAGCCCGAAGTTCAGGCGATTCTGTCCAAGGTCGTGCAGTTGGCCTTGACCGGGCAGGAAGTCTATTTGCTGGTGGACGATGCGGAACAACTTGACGAGTCGGCGCTCCAAGCGTTGCTGGAACTGGCGGCAGGTGTCTCGGAAGGGCGCCCGCACGTGTTCCTGTTCGGTGAGCCGTCGCTGATTGCCGGGTTGGAGGAGATCCATGTCGAGGAAGAACGCTTCCACGTCATCGAGCTCGCCCCCTACAGCGAGGAAGAGACCCGCGAGTACCTGGAGCAGCGCCTGGAAGGTGCCGGCCGGGGCATCGAGGTGTTCAGCCGTGAGCAGCTCGTCGATATCCATGAAAACTCCGACGGTTGGCCTGGCAACATCAACCAGGTCGCCCGCGATACTTTGATCGAAGCCATGATCGCCAGCCGCACCACGGCCAAGCGACCAACCATGGGGTTCAAGATGCCTAAAAAACACGTGCTCGCGCTGTCTGCTGTCGTCGTGGTGGCCGTTGCTGCCGCGGTGCTCATGCCCAAGAAAGGCGACAAGGCCCCTGCCGAAGCGCCTGCGGCCCAGGCCCAGCTGCCTTTGGGTGACGGCAAGTCGAACGGCGGCAACCCGGCCATCGAATTCTCCGGCTCCTCGCAGCCGATGCCGCTGCCGCTGGTTGGCCAGTCGCAGCCGGTGATGCGCGAGCCGCTGGCCCAGGCCGCAGGCATGGGTGATGGCGAAGAGGGCGGCCCGGCCGACAATACCGCGCTGCAGCCAGGCAACCCGCCGCCGACCGTGACCACCACCGCGCCGCCGCAAGGCATGGCCGCAGGCCCTGCCCCGACCATGGCCCAGGCTACCCCGTCGCAGCCGGTAGCGCCTGCGCCCAAGCCTGTCGCAACTCAGCCCGCCAAGCCGGTTGCTCCTGCCAAGCCGGCCCCGGCACCGACCCAGGTCGCCACGGCTAAACCCGCCGCCAAGCCTGCCGAGAAACCAGCAGCCGGCAACACCGGTGGCGGCTGGTACGCAGGCCAGAAACCGGGCAACTACGTGGTGCAGATCCTCGGCACCAGCTCCGAGGCGTCGGCCCAGGCCTTCGTCAAGGCGCAGGGTGGCGACTATCGCTACTTCAAGAAAAACCTGCAGGGCAAGCCGCTGTACGTGGTCACCTATGGCAGCTTCGCCAACCGCGACGCTGCGGTAGCTGCAATCAAGAACTTGCCAGCGAAGGTCCAGGCTGGTAAACCTTGGCCACGTACCGTCGCCAGCGTCCAACAAGAGCTGGCTTCGGCCCGCTGATACCTTCCGGGCGGCACCACCCCGCCGCCCAGTTGCTGAGCGATTACTGACTTTCGTCTAGCCTGCTGCGCCCGAGCGCGGCAGGCTTTTCTGTCCCAGACTGCCGGCCACAAGCCTACCTTGCAGTCATGGCTGAAACGCTTCAGACTCGAGCCGAGCCGCTATCACGGCGCATGGCGCAAAAACATTCAAAATTGCGACATAAATTTTCAATGGTGAGACATGAAAATTTGTGAGTATCGCTGTCGCTGTGCAACAATGGTTTTCCATGGCCACCGCAAAAAAGCTGGCATTTGATCGGCGTGGATGGTAAGTGGTTGTACTAAAAAGAGATTTACCTCCGTTGAGAGGTGAACCTGGTGAGAAAGTGTCTATGAAAACAGGTCTGTACCATCCCGAAGAATTCAAGGACAACTGTGGCTTTGGCCTGATCGCCCATATGACGGGCGAACCGAGCCACCACCTTCTGCAAACCGCCATGCAGGCGCTGACCTGCATGACCCACCGCGGCGGCATCAACGCCGACGGCAAGACCGGTGACGGTTGCGGTCTGCTCATGCAGAAGCCCGATCAATTCCTGCGGGCCGTGGCCCAGGAGCACTTCGCCGTCGAGCTGCCCAAGCAGTACGCCGTCGGCATGGTGTTCTTCAACCAGGACCCGGTAAAAGCCGAAGCCGCGCGGGCCAACATGGACCGCGAAATCCTCGCCGCCGGCCTCAAGCTGGTGGGCTGGCGCAAAGTCCCGATCGACACCAGCGTGCTGGGCCGCCTGGCCCTGGAGCGCCTGCCGCAGATCGAGCAGGTGTTCATCGGCGGTGAAGGCCTGAGCGATCAGGAATTCGCCATCAAGCTGTTCAGTGCCCGTCGCCGCTCGTCCGTGGCCAATGCCCACGACGCCGACCACTACATCTGCAGCTTTTCGCACAAGACCATCATCTATAAAGGCCTGATGATGCCGCGCGACCTCGCGGCCTTCTTTCCAGACCTGGGTGACGAGCGCCTGCAAACCGCGATCTGCGTGTTCCACCAGCGCTTCTCCACCAACACCCTGCCGAAATGGCCGCTGGCGCAGCCGTTCCGCTTCCTCGCCCACAACGGCGAGATCAACACCATCACCGGCAACCGCAACTGGGCCATGGCCCGTCGCACCAAGTTCGCCAACGACCTGATCCCCGACCTCGAAGAGCTCGGCCCGCTGGTCAACCGCGTCGGTTCCGACTCCTCGAGCATGGACAACATGCTGGAGCTGATGGTCACCGGCGGCATCGACCTGTTCCGCGGCGTGCGTATGCTGGTACCGCCAGCCTGGCAGAACGTCGAAACCATGGACGCCGACCTGCGCGCCTTCTACGAATACAACTCCATGCACATGGAGCCGTGGGACGGCCCGGCCGGTATCGTCATGACCGAAGGCCGCCACGCGGTGTGCCTGCTCGACCGCAACGGCCTGCGCCCGGCGCGCTGGGTCACCACCAAGAACGGCTACATCACCCTGGCGTCGGAAATCGGCGTGTGGGACTACAAGCCCGAGGACGTATTGGCCAAGGGCCGTGTCGGCCCAGGCCAGATCTTCGCCGTCGACACCGAGACCGGCCAGATCCTCGACACCGATGCCATCGATGACCGCCTCAAGTCGCGCCACCCGTACAAGCGCTGGCTGCGTCAGCACGCCCTGCGCATCCAGGCAACGCTGACCGACGATCAGGGCGCGGCCAGCTACGACGCCGACCAGCTCAAGCAATACATGAAGATGTTCCAGGTCACCTTCGAGGAGCGTGACCAGGTGCTGCGCCCGCTCGGCGAGCAGGGCCAGGAAGCGGTCGGCTCGATGGGTGACGACACGCCGATGGCGGTGCTGTCCCAGCGCGTGCGCTCGCCCTACGACTTCTTCCGCCAGCAGTTCGCCCAGGTCACCAACCCGCCGATCGACCCGCTGCGCGAAGCGATCGTCATGTCGCTGGAAATCTGCCTGGGCGCCGAGCGCAACATCTTCCAGGAATCCCCGGAGCATGCCTCGCGGGTGATCCTCAGCTCGCCGGTCATCTCGCCCGCCAAGTGGCGCTCGCTGATGAACCTGGAGCGCGAAGGCTTCGATCGTCACCTGATCGACCTCAACTATGAAGAGGGCGTCGGCCTTGAAGCGGCCATCCGCAACATCGCCGACCAGGCCGAAGAAGCGGTACGCAGCGGCAAGACCCAACTGGTGCTGAGCGACCGCTACATTGCCCCCGGCAAGCTGCCGGTGCACGCCTCGCTGGCCGTGGGTGCGGTACACCACCGCCTGACCGAGCAGGGCCTGCGCTGCGACAGCAACATCCTGGTGGAAACCGCCACCGCCCGCGACCCGCACCACTTCGCCGTGCTGCTGGGCTTCGGTGCCTCGGCCGTGTACCCGTACCTGGCCTACGAAGTGCTGGCCGACCTGATCCGCACCGGCGAAGTACTGGGCGATCTGGACGAAGTGTTCAAGTACTACCGCAAGGGCATCTCCAAGGGCCTGCTGAAGATCCTGTCGAAGATGGGCATCTCCACCATCGCCTCGTACCGTGGCGCGCAGCTGTTCGAAGCCGTGGGCCTGGCCGAAGAAGTGGTCGGCCTGAGCTTCAAGGGCGTGCCCAGCCGCATCAAGGGTGCGCGCTTCGTCGACCTGGAAGGCGACCAGAAGCTGCTGGCGGCCGAAGCCTGGAGCGCGCGCAAGCCGATCCAGCAAGGCGGCCTGCTGAAGTTCGTCCACGGCGGCGAGTACCACGCCTACAACCCGGACGTGGTCAACACCCTGCAGGCTGCTGTGCAGCAGGGCGACTACGCCAAGTTCAAGGAATACACCACGCTGGTCGACCAGCGCCCGGTGTCGATGATCCGCGACCTGCTGAAAGTGAAAGTGGCCGATCAGGCCCTGGCGCTGGATGAAGTCGAGCCGCTGGAAGCGATCCTCAAGCGCTTCGACTCGGCCGGTATCTCGCTCGGTGCCCTGTCGCCGGAAGCCCACGAGGCCCTGGCCGAGGCCATGAACCGCCTGGGTGCGCGCTCCAACTCCGGCGAGGGCGGTGAAGACCCGGCGCGCTACGGCACCGTGCGCAGCTCCAAGATCAAGCAGGTGGCCACCGGCCGCTTTGGCGTGACCCCAGAATACCTGGTCAACGCCGAAGTGCTGCAGATCAAGGTTGCCCAGGGCGCCAAGCCCGGCGAAGGCGGCCAGCTGCCAGGCGGCAAGGTCAATGGCCTGATCGCCAAGCTGCGCTATGCGGTACCGGGCGTGACCCTGATCTCGCCACCGCCGCACCATGACATCTACTCGATCGAAGACCTGGCGCAGCTGATCTACGACCTCAAGCAGGTCAACCCGCAGGCCCTGGTCTCGGTCAAGCTGGTCGCCGAAGCGGGCGTTGGCACCATCGCCGCGGGCGTGGCCAAGGCCTATGCCGACCTGATCACCATTTCCGGCTACGACGGCGGCACCGGCGCTTCGCCGCTGACCTCGATCAAGTACGCCGGCGCCCCGTGGGAGCTGGGCCTGGCCGAAACCCACCAGACCCTGCGCGGCAACGACCTGCGCGGCAAGGTGCGGGTACAGACCGACGGCGGCCTGAAAACCGGCCTCGACGTGGTCAAGGCGGCCATCCTCGGCGCCGAGAGCTTCGGCTTCGGCACCGCGCCGATGATCGCCCTGGGCTGCAAGTACCTGCGCATCTGCCACCTGAACAACTGCGCCACCGGCGTGGCCACGCAGAACGACAAGCTGCGCAAGGACCACTACATCGGCACCGTCGACATGGTGATCAACTTCTTCACCTTCGTCGCCGAAGAGACCCGTGAGTGGCTGGCCAAGCTGGGCGTGCGCAGCCTCGGCGAGCTGATCGGCCGCACCGACCTGCTCGACGTGCTGCCGGGCGACACCGAGCGCCAGCACCACCTGGACCTGACGCCGCTGTTGGGCAGCTCGCACATTCCGGCCGACAAGCCGCAATTCTGCGAAGTCGACAAGAACCCGCCGTTCGACAAGGGCGAGCTGGCCGAGAAGATGGTCGACATGGCCCTGCCGGCCATCCGCGACCAGGCCGGTGGCGAGTTCGCGCTCGACATCTGCAACTGCGACCGCTCCATCGGCGCGCGCATCTCTGGTGAAATCGCCAAGCTGTATGGCAACCAGGGCATGGCCGACAAGCCGATCACCTTCCGCTTCAAGGGCACCGCGGGCCAGAGCTTCGGCGTGTGGAACGCCGGTGGCCTGAACCTGCACCTGGAAGGCGATGCCAACGACTACGTCGGCAAGGGCATGACCGGTGGCAAGGTCACCATCGTGCCGCCTGCCGGCAGCCCGTTCAAAACCCAGCTCAGCGCCATCGTCGGCAACACCTGCCTGTATGGCGCCACCGGCGGCAAGCTGTTCGCCGCCGGTACCGCGGGCGAGCGCTTCGCGGTGCGTAACTCCGGCGCCCACGCCATCGTCGAGGGCACTGGCGATCACTGCTGTGAATACATGACCGGCGGCTTTGTCTGCGTCCTGGGCAAGACCGGTTACAACTTCGGTTCTGGCATGACTGGCGGCTTCGCCTACGTGCTCGACATGGACAACACCTTCGTCGACAAACTCAACCACGAGCTGGTGGAAATCCAGCGCATCAGTGGTGAGGCGATGGAGGCCTACCGCAGCCACCTGGCGCGGGTCCTTGCCGAGTACGTGGAAGAGACTGGCAGCGAGTGGGGGCGTGAGCTCTCGGAGAACCTGGACGACTACGTGCGGCGCTTCTGGCTGGTCAAGCCGAAGGCGGCCAACCTCAAGCAACTGCTGTCCAGCACCCGCGCCAACCCGCAGTAACAACAGCTGCAAGTGACGGCCCCGTGCGCGGGGCCCGTCGTGCTCAAGTGATCGTCTTGCAGCTTGCAGCCCGAGGCTGGCAACTGCGGTAAAGAGGTTTTGAAAAATGGCTGAACGTCTGAACAACGACTTCCAGTTCATCGAAGTGGGCCGCAAGGACCCGAAGAAGAAGCTCCTGCGCCAGCGCAAGAAAGAGTTCGTGGAGATCTACGAGCCCTTCAAGCCGCAGCAGTCCGTGGAGCAGGCGCACCGTTGCCTGGGTTGCGGTAACCCGTACTGCGAATGGAAGTGCCCGGTGCACAACTTCATCCCAAACTGGTTGAAGCTGGTTTCCGAAGGCAACATCCTGGCGGCCGCGGAGCTGTCGCACCAGACCAACACCCTGCCGGAAGTGTGCGGCCGCGTGTGCCCGCAGGACCGTCTGTGCGAGGGTGCCTGCACCCTGAACGACGGTTTCGGCGCAGTCACCATCGGCTCGGTGGAGAAGTACATCACCGACACCGCGTTCGCCATGGGCTGGCGCCCGGACATGTCCAAGGTCAAGCCGACCGGCAAGCGTGTGGCAATCATCGGTGCCGGCCCTGCGGGCCTGGGCTGTGCCGACGTGCTGGTGCGCGCCGGGGTGACCCCGGTGGTGTTCGACCGCAACCCCGAGATCGGTGGCCTGCTGACCTTCGGCATCCCCGAGTTCAAGCTGGAAAAGACCGTGCTGAGCAACCGCCGCGAAGTCTTCACCGGCATGGGCATCGAGTTCCGCCTGAACACCGAGGTGGGCAAGGACATCACCCTGGAACAGTTGCTCGGCGAGTACGACGCAGTGTTCATGGGCATGGGCACCTACACCTACATGAAGGGTGGTTTCCCGGGCGAGGACCTGCCGGGCGTGCATGACGCGCTGGACTTCCTGATCGCCAACGTCAACCGCAACCTGGGCTTCGAAAAGGCGCCGGAAGACTTCGTCGACATGCAGGGCAAGAAGGTGGTGGTACTGGGCGGTGGCGACACCGCGATGGACTGCAACCGCACCTCGATCCGCCAGGGCGCAAGCTCGGTGACCTGCGCCTATCGCCGCGACGAGGCGAACATGCCGGGCTCGCGCAAAGAGGTGAAGAACGCCAAGGAAGAGGGCGTGAAGTTCCTCTACAACCGCCAGCCGATCGCCATCGTCGGCGAAGACAAGGTCGAAGGCGTGAAAGTGGTCGAGACGCGTCTGGGCGAGCCGGATGCCCGTGGCCGCCGCAGCCCCGAGCCGATCCCCGGCTCCGAGGAGATTCTGCCGGCCGATGCCGTGGTGATCGCCTTCGGCTTCCGCCCAAGCCCTGCGCCGTGGTTCGAGCAGCATGGCATCCAGATGGACAGCCAGGGCCGCGTGGTGGCGCCGGAGAAAGGCAAGTTCAAGCACCAGACCAGCAACCCGAAAGTGTTTGCCGGTGGCGACATGGTGCGCGGTTCGGACCTGGTGGTGACTGCCATTTTCGAAGGCCGTACTGCGGCCGAAGGCATCCTGGACTATCTGGAAGTCTGATGGATCCTGGGGCCGCTTTGCGGCCCTTTCGCGACACAAGGCCGCTCCTACTGGATTAGCGCAATACTGTAGGAGCGGCCTTGTGTCGCGAAAGGGCTGCAAAGCAGCCCCAGGGCAGTTTTGTATACAAAATCGCTTGATCCAAGGCACTCAATAGACAAAACGCATGGTCTCATCCGTGCCTTTTGCGCTGGCGTCTGAGAAAATGCCCGCACTTTTTTGCCGGATGCCGACATGACTGCCCTGAAGAACGATCGTTTCCTGCGTGCACTGCTCAAGCAACCTGTAGACGTCACCCCGGTGTGGATGATGCGCCAGGCTGGCCGCTACCTCCCGGAATACCGCGCCAGCCGCGCCAAGGCCGGCGACTTCATGAGCCTGTGCATGAACCCGCAGTTCGCCTGCGAGGTCACCCTGCAGCCGCTGGACCGCTACCCGCTGGACGCGGCGATCCTGTTCTCGGACATCCTCACCATCCCTGATGCCATGGGCCTTGGCCTGTACTTCGAAACCGGCGAAGGCCCACGTTTCAAGAAGGTCATCAGCACCCCCGCCGACATCGAGGCACTGCCGATCCCCGATCCGCAGAAAGACCTGGGCTACGTGATGGACGCGGTCAGCACCATCCGCCGCGAGCTCAATGGCCGCGTGCCGCTGATCGGCTTCTCCGGCAGCCCGTGGACCCTGGCCACCTACATGGTCGAAGGCGGCTCGTCGAAAGACTTCCGCAAGACCAAGGCGATGGCCTACGACAACCCGCAAGCCCTGCACCTGCTGCTGGACAAGCTGGCGCAGTCGGTCACCAGCTACCTCAACGGCCAGATCCTCGCCGGTGCCCAGGCCGTGCAGATCTTCGACACCTGGGGCGGCAACCTTTCGGCGGCGGCGTACCAGGAATTCTCCCTGGCCTACATGCGCAAGATCGTCAGCGGCCTGATCCGCGAGCACGAAGGCCGCAAGGTGCCGGTGATCCTGTTCACCAAGAACGGCGGCCTGTGGCTGGAAAGCATCGCCGAAGCCGGTGCCGATGCCCTGGGCCTGGACTGGACCTGCGAAATCGGCGATGCCCGCCGCCGTGTCGGCGACAAGGTCGCGCTGCAGGGCAACATGGACCCCACCGTGCTGTACGCCAAGCCAGAGGCCATCCGCCAGGAAGTCGCACGTATCCTTGCCAGCTACGGCAAGGGCTCGGGCCATGTGTTCAACCTGGGCCATGGCATCACCCCGGAAGTCGACCCGGAGCATGCCGGCGTGTTCATCAACGCTGTGCACGAGCTGTCGGCGCAGTACCATCAGTGATCTGATGGCAGCTACAAGAAACCCGGCCTGGCGCCGGGTTTTTTTTGCATTAAGTTTCAATTCAGCGATCGTCGGTAATCTGGGCCCATCGAAACCGAAACAGGACACGATCCTCATGAAAGCCCGCTACTTTGCCCTGATCCTCGCCCCGCTGTTCAGCACTGCTGCCCTGGCCGCTGGCTACACAGGCCCAGGTGCACAACCGGTGACCACCGTTTCCGCCGCCAAGGATGCCGCTGACGACACGCCGGTGGTGCTGCAGGGCTACGTGACCAAGAAGATCAACAACGACGACAAGTACGAGTTCAAGGACAACACCGGCACCATCACGGTCGAGATCGACAACGAAGACCTGCCGCCGACGCCATTCAACGAGAAGACCAAGGTGAAACTGACCGGCGAGGTGGAAAAGCACCTGATGAGCCGTGAAGTGGATGTGGATATCGTCGAGATCGTGAACTGATCCAAAGGCCCCATCGCCGGCAAGCCGGCTCCCACAAAGTCAGCAGTGAACTGTGTGGGAGCCGGCTTGCCGGCGATGGGCTGCAAGGCAGCCCCAAGGCTCAAGCCTTCTTGGGCTCCAGCCTGCTCAGGTGCAGCGCCACGCCCAACGCCACCGCCAGCAAGCTGCCGATGAACAGCCCGATGCCATTCCAGCCCCAGTGATGCCAGAACACCCCGCCCGCCGTACCCGCAACGCTCGACCCCGCGTAATAACAGAACAGGTACAGCGATGACGCCTGCCCCTTGGCCTTCAGCGCCCGCCGGCCAATCCAGCTGCTGGCCACCGAGTGCGCGCCAAAGAAGCCGAAGGTGAACACCAGCATGCCGAGAATGATCAGCACCAGCGGGGTAGCCAAGGTCACCAGCAAACCACCCGCCATCACCACGATACTGGCCCAGAACACCTTGCGCCGGCCGAGCTTGTCGGCCAGGGCACCGACCTGCGCCGAACTGTAGATACCCGACAGGTACACCACCGACAGCAGGCCGACCAGCGCCTGGTTCATGTGGTAGGGCCCCGCCAGCAACCGGTAGCCGATGTAGTTGAACAAGGTGACGAAGGCGCCCATCAGCAGGAAGGCTTCGAGGAACAGCCAGGGCAGGCCGGCATCCTTGAAGTGCATGACGAAGCCATCGAGCAGGTTGCGCGGTTTGAGCGACTGGGTGCGGAAGTTGCGCGATTCCGGCAGCACCTTCCAGAACACCAGCGCCGCCACCAGGGCCAGGCCGCCGATGATCAGCATTGCCGTGTGCCAGCTGACGAAGTCGATCAGCACGCCGGTGATCAGCCGCCCGCTCATGCCGCCGATGGCGTTGCCGCCGATGTACAGCCCCATGGCCAGGCCGATGTGCTGCGGGTGAATTTCCTCGCTCAGGTACGTCATCGCCACGGCGGCCAGGCCGCTGAGCGACAGGCCGACCAGCGCCCGCGTGGCCAGCACCCATTCCCAACTCGGCATGACCGCGCTGACCATGGTCGACAGCGCCGCGCAAAGCAGGGCAAACACCATCACCGGCTTGCGCCCGATGCGGTCGGAAATCGGCCCGGTGATCAGCAGCCCGAACGCCAGCATGGCGGTGGAAACCGACAGCACCAGGCTGCTTTGCGCGGCATTGATCGAATATTCCTGGGACAGCAACGGCATCATCGGCTGTACGCAGTACAGCAGGGCGAAGGTGGCGAAGCCGCCGCTGAACAGGGCCAGCACGGTCTTGAGGAAGGCAGGGGTGCCTTTTTCGATCCAGATATCGTTCAGCGGGGCAGGTTCGGGGTCGGCGGGAAGGGGGGCTACAGCAGTTTTCACGGGCGGGTACCTCTGGCGCAATGAAAAAAAGCATATAGCTGGCTAATGATTAGATCCAATATATTGTTCGACCTATTTAAGAGGTTTTGCGACCTACTCGGAGCCGATCATGGAACTGCGCCATTTGCGTTACTTCATCGCCGTGGCCGAAGAGCTGCACTTTGGCCGCGCAGCCCAGCAACTGGGCATCTCCCAGCCGCCCCTGAGCCAGCAGATCCAGGCCCTGGAGCAGGAGCTGGGGGCGCGCTTGTTCGAGCGTACCAATCGTCGGGTCGAGCTCAGCGAGGCCGGCCGGCTGTTTCTCGACGAGGCGCGGCAGGTGCTGGCGCAGGTCGAGAAGGCCGCCGACGTGGCACGCCGCGCGCAGCTGGGCGAGTTGGGCGAGATGAAGATCGGCTTCACCTCGTCGGCGCCGTTCACTTCGAAGATCCCCAAGGCGATCCATGCGTTTCGCCAGCGCTTCCCTGCCGTGCACCTGAACCTTCAGGAAATGAGCAGCCGCGATGTCGCCGACGGGGTGTTCGACGAGTCCATCGAAATCGGCCTGATGCGGCCGATGCCGCTGCCCGAAGGCCTGGTCGCCACCGAGCTGTTTCGCGAACCCTTGGTGGCGGTGATCAATGCCTCGCACCCGCTGGCCGAAGGCACCGAGCAGGGCGTGCACATGGCCGCGCTGGCCCATGAGCCCTTCGTGTTCTTCCCGCGCAGCTATGGTAGCGGGCTGCATGCGCAGCTGCTGAGCCTGGCGCGCCAAGCCGGCTTCAGCCCGCACTTCGCCCAGGAAGCGGGCGAGGCGATGACCATCATCGGGTTGGTGTCCGCAGGCCTCGGGGTGTCGGTGCTGCCGGCCTCCTTCCAGCGCATGCGCATCGAAGGCGTGGTCTATCGCACCTTGCTCGACCAGGGTGCGACTTCGGCCGTGTGGCTGGTGCAGCGTGAGCGCGGCAGTTCGGCGATGGCCAGGGCCTTCGCCGAACTGGTCACGGATGCGACGTCCGGCGTCAGCTGAGGTGCAACGGCCAGTGCCGCTCGCCGATGCGCTGCAGGCACAGGCGCAGTTCGCGCTCCAGGGCGCGGTCTTCGATCACCGGGGCGAAGTCTTCCAGCAACGCTTCGTGCATCTGCGCCAGCGGTTGTGGCAGCGGCCGGCTGCCAGCCTTGCGGCCGCGTAGCCACACGGCCTGGTTGGCTGCCAGCAAGGTGGCGGCGGCGACTTGCTCGGTCAGCTCCAGCACACGCAGGGCGTCCCGCGCGGCGATGGTGCCCATGCTCACCTTGTCCTGGTTGTGGCACTCGGTGGAGCGCGAGAACACGCTGGCCGGCATGGTCTGCTTGAGCGCTTCGGCAGTCCAGGCGCTGGCGCCGATTTGCACGGCCTTGAAGCCGTGGTTGAGCATCGCCCGCTCGGCCTCGGCCCCCGACAGGTTGCTCGGCAGGCCGTGGTTGTAGCGCACGTCCACCAGCAGCGCGAGCTGCCGGTCGAGCAGGTCGGCGACGTTGGCCACCAGGGTTTTCAGGCTGTCCATGGCAAAGGCGATGTGCCCGCCGTAGAAATGCCCGCCGTGCAGCACGCGCTCGGCGTCGCCGTCGATGATCGGGTTGTCGTTGGCGCTGTTGAGTTCGGTTTCGATGAAACCGCGCAGCCAGCCCAGGCTGTCGGCCAGCACACCCAGCACATGCGGCGCGCAGCGCAGCGAGTAGCGGTCCTGCAGGCGGTGCAGGGGTGGCAGCGGGGCGTCGATGGCCAGGTCCTGGCGCAGCCAGGCGGCGACCTGGGCCTGGCCTGGGTGGGGTTTGGCGGCGAACAGCCGCTCGTCGAAGTGTTCCGGGTTGCCCTGCAGGCCGATCACGTTCAGGGCGGTGATGCGCGTGGCCAGCTTGAGCAGGTAGTCGGCGCGGGCAAAGGCCTGGCAGGCCAGGCCAGTCATCACCGCCGTACCGTTCATCAGCGCCAGCGCTTCCTTGGGGCGCAGCACCAGCGGTTGCCAGCCCAGTTCACGGTGCACCTCGGCACTGCTGCGGCGTGCGCCCTGGTAGAGCACCTCGCGCTCACCGGCCAGGGCAGCGGCGACGTAGGACAGCGGGGTCAGGTCGCCGCTGGCGCCCACCGAGCCTTCCTCGGGGATCAGCGGCAGGATGTCGTGGGCGAGAAAGTCGCGCAGGCGCTCCAGCAACAGCAGGCGCACGCCCGACACCCCGTGGCTCAGCGAACGCAGGCGGGCAGCCAGCACGGCGCGGGTGGCGCTGGCATCGAGCAGGCGCCCGAGGCCGCAGCCGTGGAAGGTGTAGAGGTGACGCGGCAGGGCTTCGACATGCTCCAGCGGCACCGCGACCACGCATGAGTCGCCGTAGCCTGTGGTAACGCCATAGATCACCCCTTGCTTGTCCAGCAGGCTGTCGAGAAAGCGGGCGCCGCGCTCGATGTACGCGCGGTATTCGCTGTCATCCTGCAGTTGCACGGGGGCGCGGCGTTCGGCCACGGCCAGGACGTCCTCGATCGCAAGCGGCGACTGGCCAAAGGTTACAGGCGGGTGCGGGGGCATCGTCATCGATCATCCTGGTGTGTGGCGAAGGTTTGCGCGGGGCAGGGTAGCGCTGCCGTCGGCGTGCGGCAATTGCCGCTGGCCATTGCCGGCGCGCCGCCACATACTCGGTCATTCGTTGATACACGGAGGTCTCTCATGCGGCGCGTGGTGTTCAATCAGAAAGGTGGGGTGGGCAAGTCGAGCATCGCTTGCAACCTGGCGGCAGTGAGCGCCAGCGAAGGCTATCGGACCCTGCTGATCGACCTGGATGCCCAGGCCAACTCGACTCAGTACCTGACCGGGCTCACGGGCGACGACATCCCCATGGGCATTGCCGATTTCTTCAAGCAGAGCCTGTCCAGCGGGCCGTTCAGCAAGAAGAACAAGGTCGATATCTACGAAACCCCGTTCGACAACCTGCACGTGGTCACCGCCACGGCGGAGCTGGCCGACCTGCAGCCAAAGCTTGAGGCCAAGCACAAGATCAACAAGCTGCGCAAACTGCTCGACGAGCTGGACGAGGATTACGAGCGGATCTACATCGATACCCCGCCGGCGTTGAATTTCTACGCGGTTTCCGCGTTGATCGCCGCTGATCGGGTGCTGATTCCCTTCGATTGCGACAGCTTTTCACGCCAGGCCCTGTACGGCCTGCTGGCGGAAATCGAAGAGCTCAAGGATGACCACAACGAAGACCTGATGGTCGAGGGCATCGTGGTCAACCAGTTCCAGTCCCGCGCCAGCCTGCCCCAGCAGATGCTCGACGAGCTGCTTGCCGAGGGCTTGCCGGTGCTGCCGGTGTACCTGGGCAGCTCGGTGAAGATGCGCGAGTCGCACCACGCCAGCTTGCCGCTGATTCACCTGGAGCCGCGGCACAAGCTGACCCAGCAGTTCGTCGAGTTGCACGCGCTGCTGGAAGAGAACGCCTAGACCCCTTGGCTGCGCAGCCACTCCAGCAACGACTGCAGTGGCAACGCCCCGGCCTGGCGGCTGACTTCGCGGCCATTTCTGAACAGGATCAGGCTGGGGATCGAGCGGATGCCCAGTTGCCCGGCCAGGTTGCGGTTGGCTTCGCTGTCGAGCTTGGCCAGGCGGCAGCGGCCGCTGAGCTGGCGGGCGGCCTGCTCGAAGGTGGGGGCGAAGGATTTGCAGGGGCCGCACCAGTCGGCCCAGACATCGACCAGCAGCGGCAGGTCGCCTTTGATCTGGCTGGCGTAGCTGCTTTCGCTGAGGTCGAAGGGTTTGCCGAGCAGTACATCCTGTTTGCAGCGGCCGCATTTGGGTGCATCGCCCAGGCGTTCGGCGGGCAGGCGGTTGAGGCCGTTGCAGTGGGGGCAGGGGATCAGCAGCGGTTCGGTCATGTCGATTCCTTGTGGTGTTGGTTCGGGCCTCATCGCCGGCAAGCCGGCTCCCACAGAGTCCCCATAGCAGCTGAGCCCTGCGTAGGCGCCGGCTTGCCGGCGATGAGGCCGGTACAGCAGATCGGGTTCACGAAGAGCAGCTGATTTCCAGATGCTTGCCCCACTCCGGCGGCCGCTCGGCATAGGCCTGCATCCCTTCTTGCTCTTCGAACGGCCGGCTCAGCACCTGGTGCAGCCGCCGCACTTCACTGTAGTCCCCCGCCTCGGCCGCTTCGATGGCTTTCTGCGCCAGGTAGTTGCGCAGCACGTACAGCGGGTTCACCGCATGCATGCGCGCGCGCCGCCCGTCGGCATTGCCGGCCTCGCGCTCGCAGCGAGCGAGGTAGTCAGCGCCCCAGGCGTCGAACCCGGCAAGGTCGATGAAATCGTCGCGTACCACGCTCAGGGCCGCAGCCACGGGCTGGTCGCCGAGCTTGCGCAAGAACAGGTTGTAGTCCACGCCGCCGCTCTGCATGCGCTGCAGCAGGCGCTCGACCAGGGCCATGTCGCCGTCTTCGGCCGTGGTCAGGCCCAGGCGCCGGCGCATCAGGTCCAGGTAGTGCGTCTGGTACAGCGGCAGGAACAACCCCAGGGCCTCCTTGAGCGGCTCCACCTCGATCACCGTGGTCAGTGCCTGGGCAAGGGCGCTGAGGTTCCAGTGGCCGATCGGTACCTGGTTGGCGTAGCTGTAGCGGCCGCGGTCATCGGAATGGTTGCAGATGAAGTTGGCGTCGAAGTCGTCGAGGAAGGCGAAGGGGCCGAAGTCGAAGGTGATGCCCAGGATCGACATGTTGTCGGTGTTCATCACCCCGTGGCAGAAGCCATAGGCCTGCCAGCGGGCGATCAGCTCGGCGTTGCGCTCGACGATGGTGCGGAACATGGCCAGGTAAGGCTGCTCGGCCTCGCGGCATTCGGGGTAGTGCTGCTCCAGCACGTGGTCGATCAGCACGCGCTGCTGTTCCGGCTGCTTGGTGTAGTAGAAGTACTCGAAATGGCCGAAGCGCACGTGGCTCTGGGCCAGGCGAGTGAGCATGGCCGCGCTCTCGCGGGTTTCGCGCCATACCGGGGTGCTCGAGCCGATCACGCACAGCGCCCGGCTGCTGGGGATGCCCAGGGCATGCAGGGCTTCGGAGGCGAGGAATTCGCGGATCGACGAGCGCAGCACGGCGCGGCCGTCGCCCATGCGCGAGTACGGGGTCTGGCCGGCGCCCTTGAGGTGCAGGTCCCAGTGCTCGCCGGCGTCGTTGAGCACTTCGGCCAGCAGCAGGCCGCGGCCATCGCCCAGGCGTGGGTTGTAGGAGCCGAACTGGTGGCCGGAGTAGACCATGGCGCGCGGGTCGGCTTGTTCCCAGAGCTTCTGGCCGCTGAACAGCTCGGCGAAGATCGGCAGTTCGGCCTGCGCGGGGTCGAGGTCGAGCAGGGCCATGGCCGACGCGCTGGCCACGACCAGGCGAGGGTCGGCGATGGGGGCGGGCAGCACCTGGGTGGAGAACGCGTCGCCCAGGTGGGCGAAGCGGTTGTCGAAGCTGAGTTGGTCGAGGGCTTTCACGGGCTGCTCCTGGGGAACGGTGTCATGGGGCCGCTTTGCGGCCCATCGCCGGCAAGCCGGCTCCCACAGGAAGCCGGCTTGCCGGCGATCGAGGGCGCAGCCCTCGCCAGCATTCTGGCGGTCATGCCCCTTGGAGTCCACTCAGCTGGGCGCAGTGCCATCCGATTTGGGCTGTTCCAGCGCTATCATCTGCTGCTTGCCGCCCTTGGCATCCATCAGGAACACCTCGACCTGGCGCACCGAAATCTTGATGTCGTGCGCCTTGAACTCGCGGTTGATGTAGCGGTTGATCTCGTCCAGGGTCGGGTTGCGGTCGCCCAGGTCGCGCACGTGCATGCGCAGCTCGTGGTCCAGCGAGCTCTCGCCGAAATTGAGGAAGTACACGATCGGCTCCGGGTCCTTGAGCACCCGCGGGTTCTGGTGGGCGCCCTTGAGCAGCAGGTCGCGCACCAGGTCCAGGTCCGAGCCGTAGTCGATGCCCAGCTTCAGCGTCACCCGGGTGACCGTGTCGGTCAGCGACCAGTTGATCAGCTGGCCGGTGATGAAGGTCTTGTTGGGGACGATGATGTCCTTGCGGTCGAAGTCGGTGATGGTGGTGGCGCGGATGCGGATCTTGCTCACCGTGCCGGACAGGTTGCCGATGGTGATGGTGTCGCCGATGCGCACCGGGCGCTCGAACAGGATCATGATGCCGGAAATGAAGTTGGCGAAGATCTCCTGCATGCCGAAGCCCAGGCCCACCGACAGCGCCGCCACCAGCCACTGCAGCTTGTCCCAGCTCACCCCGAGGGTCGACAGGGTGCTGACGATGCCGACCCCGACGATGATGTACGACAGCAGCGTGGTGGTGGCATAGGCGCTGCCCTGGGCCAGGTTCAGGCGCGACAGCACCAGCACCTCGAGCAGGCCCGGCAAGTTGCGCGCCAGGGCGAAGGTGATGCCGACGATCACCAGCGCGCCGAGCAGGTCGCCGAGGCTGATCGGCACCATGCTGGCGGCGCTGCCGGTGCCGCTGGTGTATTCGTAGAGGGTGAAGTTGTTGAGGTAGGCGAACACCGAGATCAGGTCCGACCACACCCAGTACAGGCCGGCGATGAAGCCGCCGAGCAGGGCCAGGCGGATCAGGCGCAGCGACTGCTGGTTGACCTGCTCGATGTCCAGCGTCGGCTCTTCGCTGATCACCTCGCCATCGAGCCCTTCCTTGGCCGCCGCGCGCTTGCTCAGCGCACGCTGGTAGGCCAGGCGCCGCGCCGCCACCGACAGGCCACGCACGAACGCGGCCTCGATCACCAGCCAGAACAGCAGCAGGTACAGGGTGTAGATCAGCCGGTCGGTGAGCTTCAGGG
The DNA here is from genome assembly GCF_021602585.1 of Pseudomonas faucium. Taxonomy (GTDB): domain Bacteria; phylum Pseudomonadota; class Gammaproteobacteria; order Pseudomonadales; family Pseudomonadaceae; genus Aquipseudomonas; species Aquipseudomonas faucium. The sequence continues at coordinate 45,486 of NZ_BQIP01000023.1, read as the reverse complement.
CGGTGTAGTAGTAGCCGAAGCACACCGCCACGAACAGGGCGATCGGCAAGGCGGTGAAGGCCACTCCGACGGCCTTGCGAAACAGCGAGGTGTCGCGGTGCGCAGGGCTGCTCAACAGCAGGCGGCTGAGCAGCCAGGCCATCAGTGCATAGCAGGTCAGCACCACGCCGATGCCCAGCACGTCGTCGGCCAGCGCCGAAGGCTGGTGCTCCGCCACCGCCACCACGCCGACCAGCGCCAGCACCACGGTACCCAGCCGGCGCACCCAGCCCCGCAGGAACTCGACCTGCGGCTTGTGCCAGCGGAAGTGGATTTCCGCCACGCCGCCAGGGGCGAGGATGCGGTAGGCGGTGTAGAACACCAGCCAGGCCTGGGCCAGCTGCCAGAGCGCGGCGCCGAGGTTGGCGTTCTGCCCGCGGGCGTCGATCTGCAGGGCGTAGCTGCACAGGGCCAGGCCCAGGCTCACCGGCATCGCCAGGAGGATGTTGATGAGGATGGCCTGGGGCGTGTGCCACTGGCTGTCGCGGCGGAAGTGGCCGATGTCCTGGTGCACCTTGCTCAGGCGCTGGTACAGGTACTTGCGCCGCCACAGCAGGGCGCCGATCACCAGCAGCAGGGGCAGGAACAGCAGCGGGCGCTGGCTCAGGCCGTCGGCCAGCTCCTTGATGCCCGAGCCCCACGGCAGGTCGGCGACCTGGGCGGCGAAGCGCTCGGGCACATAGCGCAGCCAGTCCCAGTCCAGCGGCTTGTTGCTGGGGATCCAGAACATCTGCTCGTCGAGGGTGGTGCGCAGGCCCTGGGCGGTGCCCAGCAGCTGCTTCTGGTTGAGCTGCAGGGTGATCGATTCGTTGAGCAGCGCCGACAGTTCGCGGTTCAGCCGTTCGAGCAGGTCGCTGCGGGTGATGGCCACATCCAGCAGGGCCTTGCGCAGGGCCGGGGTGACGTCTTCCTGGGGCTGGTTGGCCAACAGCTTGTCGACGTAGGTCACCGGGCTGCTCATCTGCTCGCGCTGCTGGTTGACCTCGAACTGGTACAGGCGGATGTCGGCGATCTGGTCGGCCAGGTCGCGGTCGACCTTCAGGTGCGGCAGGGCCTGCTTCTGCTTGTAGAGGATCTTGGACAGCAGCAGGCTGCCCTTGAGCACGCTGATCTGCTCGTCCAGGGCCTGGTCGGCCTGGGTCAGGCTGTCGAGCTGCTGCTTGGTGCGCAGGTTCTGCTGGGTCAGCTCGTTGAGGCGGTCGGTGCTTTTGAGCAGGTAGTCGGAAAGCTTGAGGTTGGCCGCGCTCTCGCTGGCCAGTATCGAGCTGCCACCGGCCTTCTGGGCCTCGATCGACTGCTGCGTGACGGTCTGCTGGGACTGGGCCAGGCGCTTCTCGTTGATCAGCGTCTGCAGGTCCTGGATTTCCTGCTCCAGGCGCGCGGCGCGCTCGATCAGCAGGTCATGGCGGGCATTGCCCAAGTCCTGCAGCAGGCCGTTGCCGGCCAGCTCCTGGCGGCGCAGCAAGGTCAGTGCGTTGAGCGAGGCCAGCTCGGCCACCAGCTGGTTGCGCTGGTCGGCGTTGATCGCCTTGCCGCCGTCCTTGCCGCTCTTGAGGATGTTGTTGATCTGCTGGCTGCGGATCTGGTTATTGCTGATCTCGGCCTGGGCGCGCTCGGGACGGGTCTGCGAGTTGATGATCAGGCTGTTGGCTTCCGACAGCGCCTTTTGCAGCTCGCCCTGCTGGGTATTGCGCTCGCTGAGCATCTGCTCGAGCTGCGGCACGCTGAGGTTGGCATAGCGCTGGGCCACCGGTTGCGGCTTGCCTTCCTTGAGCCGGGCCAGCTCCTTCTGGCTGTCGCTGGTTTCTTTCGGCGCGCCGGCCAGTTGCTGCTTGAGCGCGGCAAGCTTCTGCTCGCTGTCATCCTTGCTGGCCAGCAGCGTGAGGGTTTGCTCCAGTACCTGCTGCAGGGCTTTCTGGTCGGCTTCGGGCAGCTTGCGCTCGGCGATCTTGTCGAGGCTGTTCTGGATGCTGGCAGTGGTCGGGGCTTCAGCCGCGCCAGCTGCGAACGAAAGGGACAGGCACAGCCCGAGCAGGGCTGTGCGAAGGTACACGCGCAGGGACATAGGCAGACTACTTGTGGATCAGGCGAAATCGGAGTTTAGAGGAACAATCCTGGTCCGGGTCGCGTTCCTTCGGGGAATCTGACGCCGACTTTCTGGATCTTGTTCCCGTCCATGGTCGCGACGGTCCAGATCGTGCCATGCCATTCGACCTGGTCACCTACTACTGGCGCGCCTCCGACCTTCTGTCGGATGAACTGCGCCAGCGGCATTTTCGCGTCCAGGCCGTCGAGTTTGAGGCCATAAAGCGCGGCCACCGCGCCCAGTTCGGCATCGCCTTCGAGCACGAAGTCGCCGAAGAAGCGCAGGTCCAGCCCGCGTTGCGGCGCCTGGCTGAACAGCTTGCCCAGGGCCGGCAGGTTATGTTCGTGGCCGATCACGCAGAGCATGTCGCCAACTTCCAGCACGGTACTGCCCGAGGGGTGCAGCAGTTGCTCGTTGCGAAACAGCGCGGCGATGCGCGTGCCTTCGGGCATCTTCAGCTCGCGCAGGGCAGCGCCAATGCACCATTTTTCCGCGCCCAGGCGGTAGACGAACAGCTCCCACTCGCTGGTGACGTGCACCTCCAGCGCCGAGCGCGAGATCGGCGCCGGGTCCGGTGGCACAGTGACCTTCAGCAGCTTGGCCATCCACGGCAGGCTGGTGCCCTGCACCAGCAGCGACACCAGCACGATGAAGAACGCCAGGTTGAAGAACAGCTGGGCATCCGGCAGCCCGGCCATCAGCGGGAACACGGCGAGGATGATCGGCACCGCGCCGCGCAGCCCAACCCAGGAGATGAAGCCCTTTTCCCGGCCATGGAAGGCCTTGAACGGCAGCAGCGCCGCGACCACCGACAGCGGCCGCGCCACCAGGATCATCCACAGCGCCAGGCCCAGGGCCGGCAGGGCGATCGGCAGCAGGTCGTGGGGCGTGACCAGCAGCCCCAGCACCAGGAACATGCCGATCTGCGCAAGCCAAGCCATGCCGTCGAGCATGTGCAGGATGCCGTGGCGGCTGCGGATCGGCTTGTTGCCCAGCACCAGGCCGCACAGGTACACGGCGAGGAAGCCGCTGCCATGCAGGGCGTTGGTCAGCGAGAACACCACCAGCCCGCCGGCCACCACCAGGATCGGGTACAGGCCGCCGGCCAGGTTGATGCGGTTGACCAGCTGCAGCATCAGCCAGCCACCGCCCAGGCCCAGCAGGCCGCCGATGCCGAACTCGCGCAGCAGGTGGGTCAGAAGGCTCCAGTGCAGGCCGGTCTGGCCGCTGGCGATCATGTCGATCAGGGTGACGGTGAGGAACACCGCCATCGGGTCGTTGCTGCCCGACTCGATTTCCAGGGTGGCGGTCACCCGCTCGTTCAGGCCCTTGCCGCCGAGCAGCGAAAACACCGCCGCGGCGTCGGTCGAGCCGACGATGGCGCCGATCAGCAGGCCCTGGATCAGGCTCAGGTTGAACAGCCAGGCCGCCACCAGGCCGGTCAGCGCGGTGGTGATCATCACCCCCACGGTGGCCAGCGACAGGGCCGGCCACAGCGCCACGCGAAAGCTCGCCACCCGCGTGCGCAGGCCGCCGTCGAGCAGGATCACCGCCAGTGCCAGGTTGCCCACCAGGTAGGCGGTCGGGTAGTTGTTGAAGATGATGCCGCCACCATCTACCCCGGCGACCATGCCGACCGCGAGGATGATGACCAGGATAGGGATGCCCAGGCGCGACGACAGCGAGCTGACCAGGATGCTTGCGCCCACCAGCAATGCGCCGATCAGAAACAGGCTGTTGATGGTGCTGGCATCCAAAGGCAGTACTCCGGTACATCGCGGGGGGAGGGGACTTGCGAGAATGAACTAGCAGGTCGCGTGCCAATTGATTCTAACCTGATGAATTGGCAGGCTGTAAAGCGTTTCTGCAGATGTAGAAAAGGCACCGCGATGGGTGCCTTTTCGGGTGTTGCCTGGGCGGGCCTCATCGCCGGCAAGCCGGCTCCCACAGGTTGATGTGGGAGCCGGCTTGCCGGCGATGAGGCCGGTGCAGGTCAGCCCTGCTTCACTTCACGCATCGGCTTGCCTTTGACCGGCGCACCGTTAGCCACGTAGTACTTGGCAGTGCTGCGTGCCAGCGGCTTGCGGCCACGGATCTTGTCCGAGATTTTCTCGGCGATCATGATCGTGGTGGCGTTGAGGTTGCCGGTGATGATGATCGGCATGATCGACGCATCGACCACACGCAGGCCTTTCATGCCATGCACGCGGCCTTCGTTGTCGACCACCGCCATGTCATCGGTGCCCATCTTGCACGAGCAGGATGGGTGGAAGGCGGTTTCGGCGTGCTCGCGGATGAACTTGTCCAGCTCTTCATCGGTTTGCACGTGCTCGCCCGGGCTGATCTCGCGGCCGCGGTACGGGTCCAGCGCCGGCTGGGCCATGATTTCGCGGGTCAGGCGGATGCCGTCGCGGAATTCCTGCCAGTCCTGCTCGGTGGCCATGTAGTTGAACAGGATGCTCGGGTGCTGGCGCGGGTCTTTCGACTTGGCCTGGATACGGCCGCGGCTTGGCGAGCGCATCGAACCCATGTGCGCCTGGAAGCCGTGTTCCTTCACGCCGTTGGAGCCGTTGTAGTTGATCGCTACCGGCAGGAAGTGGTACTGGATGTTCGGCCATTCGAACTCAGGGCGGGTGCGGATGAAACCACCGGCCTCGAACTGGTTGCTGGCGCCGATGCCGGTGCCCTTGAACATCCACTCGGCGCCGATGGCCGGCTGGTTCCACCACAGCAGCGAAGGGTACAGCGACACCGGCTGGGTGCAGGCGTACTGCAGGTACAGCTCCAGGTGGTCCTGCAGGTTCTCGCCGACGCCCGGCAGGTCGTGGACCACCGGGATGTCGAGGCTTTCCAGCAGGGCGCGCGGGCCGACGCCGGAGCGCTGCAGCAGCTGCGGCGAAGCGATGGCGCCGGAGCTGACGATGACTTCCTTGCGCGCACGGGCTTCAACGCGCTCTTCGCTGTCGCCGACCAGGTAGGTCACGCCAACGGCGCGCTTGCCGTCGAACAGCACGCGGTCGCTCAGGGCATGGGTGACGATGGTCAGGTTCGGGCGCTTTTTCGACTGGTCGAGGTAACCGCGGGCGGTGCTCGAACGGCGGCCGTTCTTGGTCACGGTACGGTCCATCGGGCCGAAGCCTTCCTGCTGGTAGCCGTTGAGGTCTTCGGTGCGCGGGTAGCCCGCTTGCACGCCGGCCTCGACCATGGCGTGGAACAGCGGGTTGTTGCCGGCTTTAGGCGTGGTCACGCTGACCGGGCCTTCGCCGCCGTGGTAGTCGTTCGGGCCGATGTCACGGGTTTCCGCCTTGCGGAAATACGGCAGGCAGTCCAGGTACGCCCAGTCTTCCAGGCCTGGCAGTTGTGCCCAGCCGTCGAAGTCCAGGGCGTTGCCGCGGATGTAGCACATGCCGTTGATCAGCGACGAGCCACCCAGGCCCTTGCCGCGGCCACATTCCATGCGGCGGCCGTCCATGTGCGGCTCCGGGTCGGTCTCGTAGGCCCAGTTGTAGCGGCGGCCCTGCAGCGGGAAGGCCAGGGCGGCTGGCATCTGGGTGCGGAAGTCGAAGCGGTAGTCGGGGCCACCGGCTTCGAGCAGCAGTACGGTGACGCCGGCGTCTTCGGTCAGGCGGGTGGCCAGGGTGTTACCGGCCGAACCGGCACCGACGATGATGTAATCGAATTCTTGGGACATGAATGTACCCTCGTGTTGGCGGTGATCAGGGAGCGCAAACGCCCGTGCGCAAAGGCACGGGCGTGGCTAGACAGGGTTTAGAAAACCGAGTTGTAGCCGCCCAGCTCGACCTGGACCGACTTGATGCGAGTGTATTGAGCCAGCGAGCTGACGCCGTTCTCACGGCCGACGCCCGACTGCTTGTAGCCGCCAACCGGCATTTCGGCCGGCGATTCACCCCAGGCGTTGATCCAGCAGATACCGGCTTCGAGCTTGTGGATGATGCGGTGAGCACGGGTGATGTCGTTGGTGCAGACACCGGCGGCCAGGCCGTAGTCGGTGTCGTTGGCACGACGGATCACTTCTTCTTCGGTTTCGTAGCTGAGGATGCTCATCACCGGGCCGAAGATTTCTTCCTTGACGATGGTCATGTCGTCGCTGCAGTCGGTGAACACGGTCGGGGCCACGAAGGCGCCGTTGGCGAAATCACCGGCGGTCAGGCGCTCGCCGCCACACAGTACGCGCGCACCTTCTTCCTTACCCTTGGCGATGTAGCCGAGCACGCTTTCCATGTGCTGGAAGCTGACCAGCGGGCCGAAGTTGGTGTTCTCGTCTTCCGGGTTGCCGACGCGGATGCGGGCGACGCGCTCGGCGATCTTGGCTTCGAAGGCGGCCTTCATGTCAGCCGGGATGAACACGCGGGTGCCGTTGGTGCAGACCTGGCCGGAGCTGTAGAAGTTGGCCATCATGGCGATGTCGGCGGCCTTGTCCAGGTCGGCGTCGGCGCAGATGATCAGCGGCGACTTGCCGCCCAGTTCCATGGTCACTTCCTTGAGCGAGGAGCTCGAGGCGCTGGCCATGACCTTCTTGCCGGTGGTGGTGCCGCCGGTGAAGGAAACCTTCTCGATGCGCGGGTGCTCGGTCAGCCAGGTGCCGACTTCGCGGCCGCTGCCGGTCAGAACGTTGAACACGCCGTCCGGCAGGCCGGCTTCGGTGTAGATCTCGGCCAGTTTCAGGGTGGTCAGCGAAGTGACTTCCGATGGCTTGAAGAGCATCGCGTTGCCGGCGGCCAGGGCCGGGGCGGATTTCCACAGGGCGATCTGGATCGGGTAGTTCCAGGCGCCGATACCCACGGTCACGCCCAGCGGCTCGCGGCGGGTGTAGACGAAGGAGCTTTCGCGCAGCGGGATCTGCTCGCCTTCGATGGCCGGTACCAGGCCTGCGTAGTATTCCAGCACGTCGGCGCCGGTGACGATGTCGACGTAGCGGGTTTCCGAGTACGACTTGCCGGTGTCCAGGGTTTCCAGCATGGCCAGCTCATCGTTGCGCTCGCGCAGGATGTCGACGGCGCGGCGCAGGATGCGCGAACGCTGCATGGCGGTCATCGCAGCCCAGACTTTCTGGCCGCGCTCGGCGCTTTCGACGGCCTTCTCGACGTCCGCCTGAGTGGCGCGCTGCACGTGGGCGAGGACTTCGCCGGTGGCCGGGTTGATGGCTTCGAAGGTGGCATCGGTGCCAGCGTCGACGTAACCGCCATCAATGTAGAGTTTTTGCGTTCCGAAACGGGCCATAGTGTCCTCGCAAGTGCAGTGTGTGATTGGCTTGCGCGTCACGCTCCTGCCGAGTTGGCAAGCGCCGTGCGCGATGTTTCAGCAGCCTGGTCGTCTGTTGCCAGGGTGTGCTGTTTAGCCAGTTGTAGATCCATGTATTCGTAAGCAATCCGTATCGCCTGGTCGGTGTCGAAGGCATCTCCCGACAGCGCTCCACGCAACCACAAGCCATCGATCAGGGCCGCCAGGCCGCGGGCTGCCTTGCGTGCATGGTAAAGCGGCAAGACGCGGCGGAACTGGCAACACAGGTTGGAGTACAGGCGGTGGTCGTTGATCCGCTGCAACCTGTGCAAATCGGGCTGGTGCATGCTGGAAGCCCAGAAGGCCAACCAGGTTTTCATTGCCGGGCCATTCACCTGGCTGGCATCGAAGTTGCCCTCGATGATCACTTTCAGGTGGGCGCGCGGGCTGTCATCGGTCAGTGCCTGACGACGCGCTCTCACGCCTTCGTTGAGCATGCTCATGATGTAACCCATCGTCGCTGCGATCAGGCCGTTCTTGTCCCGAAAGTAGTGACTGATGATGCCGTTCGACACCCCGGCCAAACGGGCAATCAGCGCAATGCTGGCGTCCCCCAGTCCGACCTGATCGACCGCTTGCAGCGTGGCTTCGATCAACTGCTGGCGGCGGATGGGTTGCATACCGACCTTGGGCATCTTGCTATCTCCTCAGGCCTGCGAGCAGACGACGGGCGGCTGACTCGGCGAAGGCCAGTCTATTTTGTTTTGATTGAACGTTCAATCAATAAAGAATAAGCTCTGCGACAATTTGTGCCATTGACACTTTTTCAAGCGATCGAGAAGGCACGGATTGACACCCCAGGAAATCGCGTAACCCCCGGAATACAAGGCGTTGACGGGCAAGTTCGATGCGAAGTGCAGATGCTGCCGATGGCCTACGAGCCTGCGGCAGGCCCTTGGAGCGGGCGGGGTGCTCTGTGACGAATGCGCGCACCTCACGCGAGGGCGTGGCATTTCTTGCAGGCCACCTGTCTGTTTTTTTGCAACGTTCGATCAGGGATCACGGTTTCCAGGGTGCTTTTATAACACCTGTAGCAGTGGGGCTATTGCACCAATTGCTCGGGAAAAGATTGATTAGCCTCCACAGCCGTACTGCCCGGAGCATTCGTGCAATGAGTTCTGCCTCCCTTACCAAACCCCCCGCCGAGAGGGTACGGGTCAACCGCGTGGTGTTCTTCACCTCCGCGCTAATGATCCTTGTTCTGACTGCCTTGCTGATCGCCGTACCCGATACCGCCGGCCAAGTGCTGGGCGTGGCCCAGAAATGGCTGACGCGCACCTTCGGCTGGTACTACATGCTGGTGATCTGCGGTTACCTGTGCTTCGTCGTCTACCTGGCCTTCTCCGACTACGGCAAGCTCAAGCTTGGCGGCAAGGATGACCAGCCCGACTTCAGCTATGGCGCCTGGGCCGGCATGCTGTTCTCCTCCGGCATCGGCATTTCGCTGCTGTACTTCGGCGCCTCCGAGCCGCTGGACCACTACTTCAACCCACCGGAAGGCACCCCGGCCAGCCTCGAGGCCGCGCGCCAGGGCCTGCAGCTGACCTTCCTGCACTGGGGCCTGCACGGCTGGGCGATCTACGCCCTGGTGGGCCTGGCCGTGGGTTACTTCGCCTACCGCCACAACCAGCCGCTGGCACTGCGCTCGGCGCTGTACCCGCTGGTCGGTGAGCGCTGGGTCAAGGGCGCCGCGGGCAATGCCGTGGACATCTTCGGCATGTTCGTCACCCTGCTGGGCCTGGTGACCAACCTGGGGATCGGCTCGATGCAGGTGTCCTCGGGCCTTGAGTACCTGTTCGGCATGGACCACAGCAAGACCAACCTGCTGGTGGTGATCCTGGTGATGGCCGGCGTTGCCACCGTGGCGGCGGTGTCGGGCGTGGAAAACGGCATTCGCCGCTTGTCCAACCTGAACATCATGCTGTTCAGCGGCCTGCTGATCTTCGTCCTGCTGGGCGGCGAGACCCTGCACCTGCTCAATGGCTTCGTGCAGAACATCGGCGACTACCTCAACGGCATCGTGCTCAAGACCTTCGACCTCTACGTGTACGAGGGCGAGGCCGGCAAGTCCGAGCGCTGGCTGGGCCTGTGGACCGTGTTCTACTGGGCCTGGTGGATTTCCTGGGGCCCGTTCGTCGGCATGTTCATTGCCCGTATCTCCAAGGGCCGCACCGTGCGCCAGCTGGTCAGCGGCGTGCTGCTGATCCCGCTGGGCTTCACCCTGGCTTGGCTGTCGATCTTCGGCAACACCGCGCTGGACCTGGTGATCAACCAGGGCGCCGTGGAGCTGGGCAAGACCGCGCTGGAACAGCCGTCGATGTCGATCTACCAGCTGCTGGAATACTTCCCGGCGGCCAAGATCGTGATCGGTGTGGCGGTGTTCGTCGGCTTCGTGCTGTTCCTCACCCCGGCCGACTCTGGCGCGGTGATGATGGCCAACCTGTCGTGCAAGGGCGGCAAGGTCGACGAAGACGCCCCGCACTGGATGGTGGTGTTCTGGTCGGTGGTCATCACCCTGGTCACCATCGGCCTGCTGTTCGCCGGTAACTTCGAAGCCATGCAGACCATGGTGGTGCTGGCGGGCCTGCCGTTCTCGGTGGTGCTGGTGCTGTTCATGTTCGGCCTGTACAAGGCCATGAAGCAGGACGTGGCGGCCGAAGGCGAGCGCGCCGAGCTGGCGGCCCGTGGCCGTCGTGGTTTCAGCGAGCGCCTGAGCCAGCTGGAACTGCAGCCGACCCAGGCCGTGGTGCAGCGCTTCATGGACAAGCAGGTCAGCCCGGCGCTCAAAGAAGCCGCCGCGCAGCTGCAGACCCTGGGCTTCGAGGTGGAAACCCGTGTCGGCCAGTCGCGCAACATGATGGGCCTGCGGGTGATGATGGATGAGGGCAACCCATTCGTTTACGAAGTGAGCCTGGATGGCTACATGGCCGCGCCGAGCGAAGCGCCGGTCGAAGGCGAGCCGCAAGTGCGCCAGCGCTTCTACCGTGCCGAGGTGTACCTGCACGATGGCAGCCAGGAATACGACCTGATGGGCTTTGCGCCCGAGCAGATCGTGCGTGACGTGCTCGACCAGTTCGAGAGCCACCGGCAGTTGCTGGGCCGGGTCTACAGCTGATGACACCTGGGGGCTGCCGCTGGCAGCCCCTTCGTTGGCCAGAGACATAGATACTCCCGCTTCGGCGTGATGGTTTTCATCCTTGTGGATCAACCTTCACAAGGATTTTCTCCATGCCGAGCACCTTCCCCGATCTGCATGCGGCCGTTGCCGCCGCGTTCAGCGACCGCCCCACAGTCCGTCAGATAGCCGGGCGCGAAGCCCTGAAGTTGCTGGCCGAACGCTACGACTCGGTCAGGTCTGCCAAGCTTGCCGACGCCGATGCGTTGGTGCTGCACATCCCCAGCGCCACGACTGATGCCCCCTCCTGGACGCCGCGTCCGTTGCTCGATGCCTTGTTGACTGCCCTATTCCAGGGCTGCGACTTGCGCGCTATGGGCAAGCCGGGTGGCGAGTTCATGCTGTCGGTCAGCGCACCTTTCGCCTTCAAGGACGCACTCGGCAATCCGCTTGAGGACACGGTGGTTTCCGTGCAGCAGGCGATGGATGAGCTCGAGGATCTGGTCCTGCTGCTGCCCTGGCATCTGCGCCAGGCCCAGGTGGACTTCTGGCAGGCCAACGGCAGCCTCGGTGTGAGCCGGGATCTCTGGCTGCAGCAGCAGCTCAAGTTGGCACTGCTCGGCAACCTGCCCTTGCAGGGGCTCGACGATCAGCAGACGGCGCTGGTACTGGGGCTGCTCCAAGACAGCTTACCGCCGGCGTCGGTGTTTGCCGTTCAGGTGCAGGTACCTGGCGGCGCCGTTACCCGAATGCTGCCGAACCTGTTGGTGCTGGGCGAATGGGACGAGCGAGAGGTGCTGCTGTGGTGTGCGCCGTCCGGCGTGATCAAGCCCTTCACTTCGTTCGACGACTTTGCCTTGGCACTGTGCCAGATGCAGGGCGCCGATAGCCTGACCTGGCACCGTTTTGCCCTGGAAGGCGATGTGTTCGCCCAGCAAGCGGCGTTGTTGCTGGACGGCCAGTTCGAGGCGCTCGATGGCTGGCGCCTGGACGACGGTGCCGGTATCGACCAGGGCGAGGCGGCGTATGCAAGCGTCGGCAACCCCGCCCACTACTTCATTGCCGGCTATGGCATGAGCGCCGAGGTGCCTCTCAAGGCCCCGCCGGGCCTGGCCAACGCACCCGCTGGGGTCAGTTTTGCCTACCAGCGCGGCATGTTCGAGCTGGCCCTGGCCCAGGCCGCGTCAAAAGGGCAGGGTTCGGCGGCAGGCGTGCTGGACCTGCAAGCCTTTGCCCGCAAGCGCCTGCGCGAGGCGTTGCTCGAAGACTACCCGGTCGAGGCCAATTACTTCCCGGATGACCTTGTGCTTACCCTGTCCAGCGCCATTGGCATGCCCGGCAGCGGCTGGGGGACCGTTTTCAAGCGGACGATGACCCTGACCGAATTCGCCATCGGCAACCTTGCCTCCCTGCAGGGGGCGGTGCTCGAACGCATCGAGCATCGCGACGAGCAGCTGATCATGCCGTGGCTGACGGCGGATTACCTCAAAGCGCTGGTCGAACGGATCGATGTCGGCGGCAGCTATGTGGCCTATGTCCAGCAAGCCAAGGCCGACCAGCAGGGCAAGGCGCAGCGCGAGGCGTGCTTTAGCCGCGAGTGGCGCTGCTCGATGTTGTTCAGCGGGTTGCTGGCCAGGCTGGACGGTGGCCTGAGCGAAGCGGGGCTGGAGTGCCTGGTCGATTTCTGTCGCGGCCAGTTCAACCGCCCGGGGATCGAATTCATGCCACTGGCCTTGCGGCGCACTCCAGGCCCTGAGCAAGCCGACAGGGTGCACGGCATGTATGTGCTGTTCGCCCCGGAGCTTGAGGTGGTGTTGCTGTATCGGCCGCTGTACATGCAGGGAACTTTGCGCGAGTTCCCAAGCCTCGACGCCCTGCGGTCGGCCATCGCCAGGCCCGGTGCATTGCAGGACAGCGTGCTCGACTGGATGAGCGGGTCATCGCGCGATGCGTATGGGCGCGGCGACTTCGATGCGCTGTTCCTGCCCGAGTTGCCCGGAGGCGGGCTGCCAGTGCCGGTGCGCGTGGCCTTCAGCGCCGAATTCTGGACGCCAGCCATCGATCAGAAACTGTACCAGGCGAGCTTGGACCTGTTGCTAGAACTGGCTGCCCGCGAATCGTTGTCCACCGCGCAGAGCCGTTGGGCGGTGTTGTTGCAGGGTGGCTGGTTGCTGTTCGACACCGTCACGCTGTTCATGGGCGGGCCGGTGGCGGTGGTTGCCTGGTTGGTCCAGGGCCTGAGCATGGTGCGCAATGACCTGCCGGCACTGCTGCGCGGCAACGAGGCCGAACGCAGTGTGGCCGTGGTCGACCTGTTGCTGGGCCTGGCGGCGGGCTTGATGCATGGGTGGCTGCCCAGGCCGGTAGCAGGCGCCGGCACTGCACGGGCCTTGCAGGCCAGGCGCGGCAGCGTGCCGTTCAGCCTGGAGCAGCCTTTGCCGCCGGCACAAGGCCAGCTGCAGCTGGCGGGGGCCATGGCCACAGAGCCTGGGCGCTCGCTTGATTTCTCCTTCCGTGGCGCACAAGGGTTCAACGTCCTCGGCAAGGCCATGGGTGACAAGCTGCGCGGTATGCGCGCGAGCGTCGATCTTGCCGGCAAGATGGCCGAAAGCAACGGCCTTTATCGGCTGGACAGCCAGTACTACGTGGCACTCGCTGGCGAAAACTATCGCGTCGAATTCGATGGTGGCCAGGTACGCATCATCGATGCCGAGGGCAACCGAGGGCCGCTGTTGGTGCGCAGGTTCGGCGCCTGGCGGGTGGATGGCGGGTTGCATTTGCGCGGTGGCATGCCCAGGAGCCGCGTGCAGCAGATCAAGGAAGCCAATGCCCGCAAGATGGCCGCGCTGAACCAGCAGGACAAGGACCTTATCTTGCAGAGCAAGAAGCTCGAGGCGACGTTCAAGGGGCACAGAACCATGCTGGAGAAGACCAAGGCCGATCTGCTCGAGCTTGCAGCAGTGGAGCAACCCGAGCCTGATCAGATCCGCCGTAAAGAGCTGCTCAAGGGGCTCGAGGGGCGTTATCGGGAAATTGTCGTGTATGACCTCAAGGCCCTCATCGAAAACGGGCTGCAGCATGACCAGGTGCTCGATGAGATCAGCGCACTTCCACGCCACAGGGAGGTGATGGAGCAAGCGCTCAGGCAGGGCCGGGCCAACTTGCGCCAGGAGATGATCCAGGACTGCGAGTCGTTCTACAACGAGATGGCGGCGATGATCAATCAAGAAGAGGTTGGCGAGCTGGCCAACAGGGTCTGCGCCCGGCCGGAGCTCGAGCAGGAAGTAAAGCTGTACGAGCAGTTCTTCGAAGTGATGGCCAAGGTGGTCAAGTGGGAGTCGGACATGGTCCAGATTGCCCGGCAGTTCGATGCGGTGCTGGAAAGAACGCTCAAGGATGATGCGATCACCTTCACCGATCAGCAATCCGGGCTCAGCAAGCATGCCTGGCTTGGCCGGATCGTCGAGCAACGGCGGCAGACGGGGATAGAGCTGGAGTTTCAGTTGCTGATGGACATTGGCGAATTGTGCCTGGACCGCCTGGGTGTCGGGGTTCACGAGCACGTGCTGGAGGAATACGAACATTATCTGAAGGGGGCCGGGCTCAGGAGCGCCGGTGCTGCCCATGGCGACCCCGCACGTGCCGAGGTGGCGCGGGATGAGCAGATCAACATCCTCAACGGCGTCGTCGATGCCTATGCCGAGGCCGATGCCATGGCGAGCTACCTGCGCAGCCTGGGTGGCGCCGCCGTTCGCCCGGAGCGGCTGGACCAGTATCGCGCTCTGCTCAATACGCTCAAGGACAGCGCGGAGAAAGAGCTGGTTGCCGCCGTCCAGGAGCAGGAGCTGCTCGAACAACGCCCGCTGCGCCAGCCCATCTACGCCCCGCGCGGCGGCCGCCGCCATGTGGTGCGCACCCACCGCGGGCGCAGCGTGGTGGGCGTGGAGCGCGAGCGCGATGGCACCCGGGTACTGGAGCAGCTCGATGATCGGGCCAATGTGCTCAAGACCTTCCGCCTGCAAGGGGCCGAGTGGGTCGAGGATGTGCCTGTCGAAGAGAGCGAGCGCAGGCCATCGCTGGGCCTGGCCCAGGAGCGGGAGCTTGGCAAACGGTTGATCGAGCAGGTCGAGTCAGTGATCGGCCTGGGCAGGCAGTACGAACGGCACGACGAGCCCCTGGGGTTGGCCACCGTGATCGATGGCCACATCGACAAGCTTGAAGAGGTACGGGCCAATTTCACCTCCAGCGAGGCCGACCAGGCGCTGGAGCAGAACCTGAGCCATGCCATCGAACGCCTGGCAACGGTCAAGCGCGACAAATTGGTCAGCCTGTACCTGGCCACCAGTCATCCTACGGCCCAGAGCCTGCGGTTCTTGCTGCAGGAGAAGAAAGTCAGGCTCAGCCGCCAGGGTGCGCGGCGCAAGTTGTCGGCAACGGATTTTCTCGATGTCTACGAAGTGCGCCGCAACGCCGAGGGCAGCAAACCCGGGCGCCTGCTGTGGGAGGCGCACTTCCATTACCCGGCAGCCGACACCCCTGAACGTGAGTTCAGCAAAGGGCACCTGAAGCTGGGCTACCAGAGCAAGCTGGGGCGTGAGGCGCAAATGCGCGCGGCAGCCAGTGGCAAGGAAGTGCTGGCGATCTACCGTGGCAACCTGCGCCTGGCCGACGTGGAAGGGCTGATTCCCTTCGACGCCTGATCAGCGGTTGCTGTAGACCCCATGCCTGCCATGCGCAGGCATGGCCTGGTTGCTGCGTTCGGCGATCATCTGCTTGAGGCCGATCAGCGTGATGCCCTGGCTGGCGAGCTGGGGCAACGCCTGTTCGAGGACGGCCAGGGTTTGCGGGTAGGGGTGGCCGATCAGCACCGCCGAGCCCTGGCGCCGCGCCATTTCCACACCGATGCGAAGTTGCCCGGCGATGGCCTCGGGCGTGCGCACGTCGTCGAGGAACACATCCCGCGAGACATGCGCCAGGCCAATGCGCTGGGCTTCGGCGGCGGCGACGGTGGCCGCGCTGGTACGGCTGTCGACGAAGAACAGGTGGCGCTGCTGCAACTCGCCCATCAACCAGGCCATCGGCTCGCGCTGGGCGGTCATGCGGCTGCCCATGTGGTTGTTGATGCCGGCGGCGTAGGGCACCTTGGTCAGGGCCGCCTGCAGCCGGCTGGCCAGTTCGGGCAGCGGCGTGCCGGGGTGCCAGGCGTAGGGACCGGTGGCCGGGTCCATGGGCATGTGCAGGATCACCGTCTTGCCGGCCTTGTGCGCCTGGCGGGCGAAATCGCTGGCATGCGGGGTGTCGGGCATGATCGCCATGGTCACCGGCCCGGGCAGGGCCAGGGTGCGCTTGTCGCGCTCGCTGCTCTGGCCCAGGTCGTCGATGATGATGCTCATGTAGGCCTTGGCTGGCGCCGCGTGGGCGGTGCCAGCCAGAAGGCAGAACAGCGTGAACAGCAGATAACGCATGGTGGGGATCACTGGCCCTTGGTGACGTTCAGGCCCTTGAGCAGGCTCAGTGCCTGGCTCAGCTGGAAGTCATCGTCCTGTGGCCGCTCCTTGCGCTTGCTGCTGCTGGTCGGGCGGTCGGCGCCGCCGTTGCCGTTGCCCAGGTGGCCCTGCAGGTCGGCTTCCTTGAAGTTTTCGGCATCGGCTTCGGCGGTGATCCTGGCCTGGCGCACTTCGATGTCCGGGACGATGCCCTGGGCCTGGATCGAGCGGCCGTTGGGGGTGAAGTACAGCGCGGTGGTCAGCTTCAGGGCGCGGTCGTTGGCCAGCGGCAGCACGGTTTGCACTGAGCCTTTGCCGAAGCTGTCGGTGCCCATCAGCACGGCGCGCTTCTGGTCCTGCAGGGCGCCGGCGACGATCTCCGAGGCCGAGGCGCTGCCGCCGTTGATCAGCACCACCAGTGGCACGCCCTCGCTGGCATCGGCCGGGTCGGCGGAGAAGCGCAGCTCGGAGTTGGCGATACGGCCCTTGGTGTAGACGATCAGGCCCTTGGTGAGGAAGTGGTCGGCCACTTCCACGGCCGATTGCAGCACGCCGCCTGGGTTGTTGCGCAGGTCCAGGACCACGCCGCGCAGCTTCTTGCCGTTGTCCTTGCGCAGCTTGGCCAGGGCCTTGCCCACTTCTTCGCCGGTCTTGACCTGGAACTGGGTGATGCGGATGTAGCCGTAGTCGTTTTCCAGCAGCTGGCTCTTCACGCTCTTGACCTGGATGACCGCGCGGGCCAGGGTCACGTCGAAGGGGTTGCCGCCGTCGCGCACCAGGGTCAGGGTGATCTTCTCGCCGATCTTGCCGCGCATCTTGTCCACGGCTTCGGTCATGGTCTGGCCACGGGTCGGGGCGCCGTTGATCTTGACGATCAGGTCGCCGGCCTGGACCCCGGCGCGCGAGGCCGGGGTGTCGTCGATCGGCGACACCACCTTGATGAAGCCGTCTTCCTGGCCTACTTCGATGCCCAAGCCGCCGAACTCGCCGCTGGTGCTCTCCTGCAGCTCCTGGAAGTCTTCAGGGCCGAGGTAGGCCGAGTGGGGGTCGAGGTTGCTGAGCATGCCCTTGATGGCGTTTTCCAGCAGGGTCTTGTCGTCCACAGGCTCGACGTAGGCAGCCTTGATGCGGTCCATGACCTCGGCAAAGGTGCGCAGCTCTTCAAGCGGCAGCGGCGCCTTGGCGGTCACCTCGGTGGCCGGCACCGCGGCGGGCTTGGCAGGCTTGGCGGGCGCCGTCTCGGCGGCATGGGCCAAGGGCGCGCCGATCGCCAGGGCGATGGTCAGGGCCAGCTGGGTGAGGCGAGGCGAGTGCAGCATGTCGAACGAACTCCTGATCCTGTAGACGCTCCCTGCGGAGCACCGGCGCAGCGCCAGGCGCTACACCGAGAAAAATGAACCTAACCTCTGCACCACTGCGCAGGGTCGGTCGGCCGGCCCTGCTGGCGGATGGCGAAGTACAAGCCCGCGCTGTCCTGGCCACCGCTGTCGCCAACGGTGGAAATGGCTTCACCGGCCTTGACGATGTCACCGGCGCTCTTGAGCAGGCTCTGGTTGTGGCCGTACAGGCTCAGGTAACCATTACCATGGTCGAGAATGACCAGAAGTCCAGCGCCACGCAACCAGTCGGCGAACACCACGCGCCCGCCGTGTACGGCGTGCACCTGGGTGCCCGGGTTGGCGCTGATCATCACCCCATCCCACTTGGCCCGGGCATCGCTGCCGCGGGCGTCGCCGAAGCGTGCCAGCAATCGACCATTGACCGGCCAAGGAAGTTTTCCCCGGGCTGCAGAAAATGCACCGCCGTAGTTGGCGCCGTCGCTGGAAACCAAGGGGCCGAGGGTGGTGCGGGCCTTTTTCGGCGGCTCGGCTTCTTCGCGGGCGGCCAGGGCTTGCTGCTGGCGGCGCTTCTCGGCTTCCTGCTCGGCCAGCAGCGCTTTCTTGCGTGCTTCTTCGGCTTCGCGGGCCTGGCGGGCCAGGGTTTCCTCGATGGTCTTGAGCACTTTGCCCAGGTCGGCCTGGTCCTGCTCGCGGGCCTGCAGCTTCTGGTCGCGGTCCTTCACATCGCTGTTGAGCTTGGCCAGCACTTGCTGGCGCTTGCCGCGTTCGGCTTCCAGCGCCTGGCGGCGGCTGTCGAGGTCGGCGCGCTGGGCCAGCAGTTGCTCCTGCTGGCGGCCGATGTCCTGTTCGACGTTGGCCAGCTGGCGCAGGGTCTCGTTGAAGGCGCGCAGCTGCTCGGTGCGTGCCTTGCTCAGGTAGTCGTAGTAGCTCAGGGTGCGGGCGAATTTCTCGGGGTTCTGCTGGTTGAGCAGCAGCTTGAGGTATTCCTCGCGGCCGTTGTTCTGGTAGGCGGAACGGGCCTGGATGGCGATCAGCCGCTGCTGTTCACTGCGGGCGCTCTGGAGTTTTTTTTTCTCGGTATCAAGGCGCTCCAGCTCGCCTTCAGTCTTTTTTAGTTCTTGCTGCAGGGCCTCCACCTGCTTTTCCAGGTTGCCGATGTCGGTTTCGGTGGCCTTGAGGTCTTTCTGCACGCCGGCCTTTTCTTCCTGGAGCTTGCCCAGCGTCTTCTTGAGCTCGGCGATGTCCTGGCGGGTGGCGTCCAGTTGTTGCTGGGTCTGTGCGCGCTCGTCGGCGAACGCCGGGCTGAGCAGGCAAGACAGGGCGAGTAGGATCAGGGCGCGGAACATGGGGTTTGGCGTACCAGGGATGGAGACTGGCCTAGTATGCCCGCCCGGGCCTGCAAAAAAAACGCCTGGCTGCGGGCGCGGCCAGGCGTTTGTCCGGAATTCATGTGCAGCGGGGCTGCTTTGCAGCCCTTTCGCCGGCAAGCCGGCTCCCACGGGGGCTGCTCTTTGTGGGAGCCGGCTTGCCGGCGAGTGGGGTGCGAAGCGCCCCTGTACATCGATCAGGCGTCGAGCAGGATCGACGTACCGGTCATTTCCGCAGGTTTTTCCAGGCCCAGCAGCTTGAGCATGGTTGGCGCCACGTCGGCCAGCACGCCGCCTTCGCGGACCTTGAGCTTGCGCTTGCCAACATAAATGAACGGCACCGGCTCGGTGGTGTGCGCGGTGTGCGCCTGGCCGGTGGACTCGTCTTCCATCTGCTCGACGTTGCCATGGTCGGCCGTGATCAGCGCTTCGCCGCCGACCTTGTCCAGCGCCTCGACGATACGCCCGACGCAGCCATCCAGCGCCTCGACGGCCTTGACCGCAGCAGCGAAGACGCCGGTATGGCCGACCATGTCGCCGTTGGCGTAGTTGACCACGATCACGTCATAGCGCTGCTGCTCGATGGCCTCGACGATACGGTCGGTAACCTCTGGCGCGCTCATCTCCGGCTGCAGGTCGTAGGTGGCGACCTTCGGCGACGGGATCAGGATGCGCTCTTCGCCTTCGAACGGCTCTTCGCGGCCGCCGGAGAAGAAGAAGGTGACATGGGCATATTTTTCGGTTTCGGCGATGCGCAGCTGGGTCTTGCCGTTGTTCGCCAGGTACTCGCCAAGCACGTTGTGCAGGCTGGCCGGGGCAAAGGCCGCCGGGGCGGGGATTTTCGCCGAGTACTGAGTCAGGCCGATGTAGGCCGCCATTTTCGGCAGGCGGGCACGGGGGAATTCGTTGAAATCGGCTTCGACGAAGGCGCGCGACAGTTCGCGGGCGCGGTCGGCGCGGAAGTTCATGAAGATCACCGCGTCGCCGTCTTCGACCTTGACCGCTTCGCCGATACGGGTGGCCTTGACGAATTCATCGCTCTCGTCACGGGCGTAGGCCGCTTCGAGGCCGGCCACGGCGGTGTCGGCCTGGAACTCGGCGGTGCTGTCGACGATCAGGTTGTAGGCGGCGCTGACGCGGTCCCAGCGGTTGTCACGGTCCATCGCGTAGTAGCGGCCGATCAGGCTGGCGATGCGGCCCTTGCCGAGCTTGGCGAAGGTGGCATCGAGCAGTTCGATCGACGACTGCGCGCTGCGCGGCGGGGTGTCGCGGCCATCGAGGAAGGCGTGCAGGTAGATCTTTTCGGCACCCCGTTGCGCGGCCAGCTCGGCCATGGCGACCAGGTGGTCCTGGTGGCTGTGCACGCCGCCGTCGGAGAGCAGGCCGAGGATGTGCACGGCCTTGCCGGCACCCGCTGCCTTGTCCACGGCGCCGGTTAGCACCGCGTTATGGAAGAACTCGCCGTCGCGGATGGCCTTGGTCACCCGGGTGAAGTCCTGGTAGACGACACGGCCGGCGCCGAGGTTCATGTGACCGACTTCGGAGTTGCCCATCTGCCCGTCCGGCAGGCCGACATCCATGCCTGAGCCGGAGATCAGGCCGTTGGGCTGACTCGCGCGCAGGCGGTCATAGACCGGTGTGTTGGCGGCAAGGATGGCATTGTAGTCGGGGCATTCGCTGTGACCGAAGCCATCCAGGATGATCAGGACAAGGGGTTTGGGGGTGCTCGTCATCAATCAAACTCACGGTTGTTCAAAGATGATAAAGACACGCATTTTAGGGCAAATACGCCACCTGCGGCGAATAATCGTCCTGTTCGCTGACCAGCGTGGCCAGCGGCGCAACATGAAGGCACCTTTGTGGCCGGCCTGACGGGCTTTGGTGGTCATGGGGGGCTGTGTATACTGGCCGGCATTTTCAATCGCCTGGAACACCGCTGATGGTTGCTCACCTGATTCAATTCGCGACAGATCACTACATCCTGGTTGCGATTTTCGTCGTATTGCTGGTTGCCCTGCTGGTCAACGAAATCCGCCGCGGCGGCCAGAGCCTGAGCAATGGCCAACTGACTGCGCTGGTCAACGCCGACAAGGCCCTGGTCATCGATATCCGCCCGTCCAAGGATTACTCCGCTGGCCACATCGTCGGTGCGGTGAACATCCCGCAGGACAAAATGGCCAACCGCATGGCCGAACTGGAAAAGCACAAGGAAAAGACCCTGATCGTCGTCGACGCGATGGGCCAGCAGTCCGGCATGGTGTGCCGCGACCTGCTCAAAGCCGGTTACACCGCCGCCAAGCTCAGCGGTGGCGTTTCCAGCTGGAAAGCCGATAACCTGCCCCTGGTGAAGTGATATGAAGCCCGTCATCGTCTACTCCAGCGACTATTGCCCCTACTGCATGCGCGCCAAGCACCTGCTGCAGAGCAAGGGCGTGGCCTTCGAGGAAATTAAGGTCGACGGCAAGCCGCAGCTGCGTGCCGAGATGAGCCAGAAAGCCGGCCGTACTTCGGTGCCGCAGATCTGGATCGGCACGACCCACGTTGGAGGCTGCGATGACCTCTATGCCCTGGAGCGCGCCGGCAAGCTCGACGCGCTGCTGGCGGCCTGATTTGCACTGCATTCAAAAACATTAGGATAAGGACCTGCCATGACTGACCAACAGACCAACGGCGCAGCCGCCGAAGACACCAGCCCTCAGTTCTCCATGCAGCGCATCTATGTGCGCGACCTGTCGTTCGAGGCGCCGAAAAGCCCGCAGATCTTCCGTCAGCAGTGGGAGCCGAGCGTCGCCCTGGACCTGAACACCAAGCAGAAGGCCCTGGAAGGCGACTTCCACGAGGTGGTGCTGACCCTGTCGGTGACCGTCAAGAATGGTGACGAAGTGGCCTTCATTGCCGAAGTCCAGCAGGCCGGTATCTTCCTGATCAAGAACCTCGACGCCTCGTCGATGAGCCACACCCTCGGCGCGTTCTGCCCGAACATCCTGTTCCCGTATGCCCGCGAGACCCTGGACAGCCTGGTGACCCGTGGTTCGTTCCCGGCCCTGATGCTTTCGCCGGTGAACTTCGACGCCCTGTACGCGCAAGAAATGCAGCGCATGCAGGAAGCCGGCGAAGTGCCGACCGTGCAGTAATTCTGCCGGTATCAAAAAAGCGCCTCTCGGGGCGCTTTTTTGTTGCCTGTACCGGCCTCATCGCCGGCAAGCCGGCTCCCATAAGTGATGTACAGGCCTTAGGTGGGCTGCGATCCCTGTGGGAGCCGGCTTGCCGGCGATAGGGCCTGAGCAGGCAAAGGATCAGCTCCCGGCAAACCCGTTCTGCCGCCAGGCCTCATACACCGTCACCGCCACCGTGTTGGACAGGTTCAGGCTGCGGCACCCCGGCCGCATCGGCAGGCGCAGGCGCTGTTCGGCCGGCAGGCTGTCCAGCACCTCGGCCGGCAGGCCTCGGCTTTCCGGCCCGAACAGGAACGCGTCCCCTGGCTGGTAGGCCACTTCGTGGAACGGGTGCGAGCCCTTGGTGGTGAAGGCGAACAGCCGCGGATTGCCCAGGCTTTCCAGGCATGCGGCCAGGCTTTCGTGGCGCTTGAGCGTGGCATACTCGTGGTAATCCAGCCCGGCCCGGCGCAGGCGTTTGTCGTCCAGCTCGAAGCTGATCGGTTCGATCAGGTGCAGGTCGCAACCGCTGTTGGCGCACAGGCGGATGATGTTGCCGGTATTCGGCGGAATTTCTGGTTGAAAGAGGATGACGTGAAACATGCACGGCTCCAAGCGTGAAGATGGCGAGCATTCTACCCCCGAAGCGGACCTGCGATCGAAGGGCTTGCCGCGTGTGCTGCTGTCTCTGGCGATCGTCGGCTTGATGGTCGGGCTGATGATCGGCCGCCTGACCACCCCGGACGAGCGTGTGCTGGAGCAGGTGGACGTGGTGCAGGATGGCCTCGACCTGTGGTTCAACGAAGAACCCAAGCTGCACGGTGAGCACGTGGAAGGCACGGTTGCGCTGTTGTTCGAGGCCCAGGGCAAGGCCCAGCGCGGGCAGTTGAGCCTGCAGGGCAAGCCGGTGGGGTGGCGTTTGCAGAAGACTGAAGAGGGCTTGTTGCTGACCCTGGTAGCCACGCGCCCCCTGCACGGCGAGTGGGCCGGTGCAGAAGGCGCTGGGCGTTGGCGGGTGCAGGTAAGGCTGCACGAATAAAAGAGGGGATGTCCCGGCCTGCCTGTACCGAGGTCCCCCAAAACGGGCGGTGCTGCGAATAAAAGAGGGGTCACCCGGCCTGCCTGTACCGAGGCCCCCGAAACGGGAGATGTCTTGATTTGGTTTATTGCAGGGGGCGTGCCAGGTTTGCAAAGCCCGTGGATATGGGGCTTTGAGGGGGATCTGGCCGGAATTCGAGGGGATTTGTGCCTTAAGGCGGTGCAGGAGGCACAGGTTCGGTGCAGGACTGTTTCGGCGGGGGCCCTTGTGGGAGCCGGCTCGCCGGCGATCACCGGCTAAGCCGGTGCCATGCACCGCGGCGCCCGCATCGCCGGCAAGCCGGCTCCCACAAAATCAGCGGCTGATGAGCAATCAATGCTCCTCGCCGTCCTCTTCATCGCCACCCGCCACATTCATCCCCAGCTCCTTGATCTTGCGGGTCAAGGTATTGCGCCCCCACCCCAGCAGCACTGCGGCATCGCGGCGGCGCCCGGCGGTGTGCTTGAGCGCGGTCTCGATCATGATCCGTTCGAAGCTGGGCACGGCGCTGTCGAGCAGGTTCGACTGCCCGCGCGCCAGTGCCTGGTCGGCCCATTGGCGCAGCGCCTGCTCCCAGTTGGTCACCGGCGCGGCATCCTGCGGCAGGTTGAGCAGCTCGGGCGGCAGGTCGCCGACCAGCACCTCGCGGCTGGAGGCCATCACGGTGATCCAGCGGCAGGTGTTCTCCAGCTGGCGCACGTTGCCTGGCCAAGGCAGGTTGCGGATGAACTCTTCGGTTTCCGGCTTCAGCAGCTTCGGCTCGACGGCCAGCTCCTGGGCGGCGCGGCCCAGGAAGTGCCGGGCCAGCGCCGGAATATCCTCGCGCCGGTCTGCCAGGCGCGGGATGTGGATGCGGATCACGTTCAAGCGGTGGAACAAGTCTTCGCGGAACTTGCCAGCCTGCACCAGCGATTCGAGGTTCTGGTGAGTCGCCGCGATGATCCGCACATCGACCTTCACCGGCACGTGGCCGCCGACGCGGTAGAACTCGCCATCGGCCAGCACCCGCAGCAGGCGGGTCTGGGTGTCGGCGGGCATGTCGCCGATCTCGTCGAGGAACAACGTGCCGCCGTCGGCCTGTTCGAAGCGCCCGCGCCGCAGGTTGGCGGCGCCGGTGAACGCGCCTTTCTCGTGGCCGAACAGCTCCGACTCCATCAGGTCCTTGGGGATCGCCGCCATGTTCAGGGCGATGAACGGCGAGGCCGCGCGCGGGCTGTGGCGGTGCAGGGCATGGGCCACCAGCTCCTTGCCGGTGCCGGATTCGCCGTTGATCAGCACGGTGATATTGGAGTGGCTGAGCCGGCCAATGGCCCGAAACACTTCCTGCATCGCCGGCGCTTCGCCAATGATCTCAGGCGTGCGCGCCAGTGCCTGGGGGGCGTCGAGGCCCTGCTGTTCCTGGGCATGCTGGTTGGCCCGCTTGACCAGCGACACCGCTTCGTCGACGTCGAACGGCTTGGGCAGGTATTCGAAGGCGCCGCCCTGGTAGGAGGCCACGGCGCTGTCCAGGTCGGAATGGGCGGTCATGATGATGACCGGCAGGCGCGGGTGCTGCTCGCGGATCTGCGCCAGCAGGTCGAGGCCGCTGGC
Organism: Pseudomonas faucium; assembly: GCF_021602585.1. GTDB lineage: Bacteria > Pseudomonadota > Gammaproteobacteria > Pseudomonadales > Pseudomonadaceae > Aquipseudomonas > Aquipseudomonas faucium. Next base: position 20,929 of record NZ_BQIP01000023.1, on the reverse strand, counting down.
GCCCGGCATGCGGATGTCGGAAATGATCACGTCCGGCTGCTGCCGGGCCAGGCGGCCCATCACGCCATCGGCGCTGTCGAAGCTCTGGGTGGTCATGCCTTCTTGTTGCAGGGCTTTTTCCAGTACCCAGCGGATGGAGCGATCATCATCGACGATCCATACGGTTTCACTTCGGCTCATGAGGCGGTGGCTCCTTGTTCCAGGGGCAGGAAGATCGAGAAGGCGGTGTGGCCCGCGTGGCTTTCACATTCGATCAGGCCCTGGTGCTGGCTGATGATGTTCTGGGTAATGGCCAGGCCCAGCCCGGTACCGTCGGGGCGGCCGCTGACCATGGGATAGAAGAGGGTGTCCTGCAGTTCCGCCGGGATGCCCGGGCCGTTGTCGATGATCTCGACCCGCGCCACCAGGCGATGGCGCACATGGCCGATGGTGAACTGGCGCACCGCGCGGCTGCGCAGGGTGATGCGGCCCAGGCGCAGTTCGTTCTGCGAGCTGATGGCCTGCATGGCATTGCGCACGATGTTCAGCACGGCCTGGATCATCTGTTCGCGGTCGACCAGCACGTCGGGCAGGCTGGGGTCGTAGTCGCGCACCAAGGTGATGCAGCCCTGGCTCTCGGCCTCGACCAGGCTGCAGACGCGCTCGAGCACCTCGTGGATGTTGGTCATCGACAGCGAAGGCAGCTTGTTCGAGCCAAGCATGCGGTCGACCAGGTTACGCAGGCGGTCGGCTTCCTCGATGATCACGTTGGTGTAGTCGCGCAGCCCTTCTTCGGGAAGCTCGCGGGCCAACAACTGCGCGGCACCGCGGATGCCGCCCAGCGGGTTCTTGATTTCGTGGGCCAGGCCACGCACCAGCATCTTGGTGGTTTCCTGCTTGCTGAGCTGGGCCTCTTCCTTGGTGATGCGCAGCAGCCGGTCGCGGGGGTGCACCTCCAGCAGCAGCAGGGTGTTGCCCTGGTGCAGGATCGGCGTCACGGCGTAGTCGACGGTGATGGTCTGCCCGGTCAGCGAGGTCAGCTGCGCTTCACGCTTGGTGAACGGGTGCGCCTGCTCGACCGCCTGGCGCAAGGAGTTGAGCGCCTCGGTCGACTCGGTGAACAGCTCGCTGATGAACTGCCCGTGGCTGCGCTGGCCGCTGACTGCCAGGAGCATTTCGGCGGCCGGGTTCATGTATTCCAGGCGCAGTTCGGCGTTGAGCAGAAGCGTGGCGGTGGTCAGGTTGTCCAGAAGCAGACGGTGCTGTGCATCGCTGATGGTCATAAGGCGTCGTTGACCTCTTTTGGCGCTTGGCGGGCGCGCTATGGATCCGCTGATGCGAGGAAAATGCAAGAAACAAACCAAGGCTCCGAAAAGAAGCGGAATAAGCCGAAAAAGGCCTGGAATTGCGCGAATTCGGACCAGAATGCCCTGGTTTAACGTTTTTTGTGACCCATTTTGGGGTGAGTAAAAGGCGCGCCCGCCAATGGGCGCACCAATATAGAGCATAGAGCTATCAGGGTTTATCGCACAGTTGGCCGGTGGCGCGGACCAGGGCCGTGCGGGTCAGGCTGTCTGCCGGGCGGCTGGCCAGCGCTTCGGCGAGGTCCGCAGCGCACGCGGCTGGCTTTTGCTGCTCGAACGCGGCCAGTTGGCCGAGCAGCGTTGCTTGCAGCGCGTCGAGTTGCGGGCGGATCTGCTGCTGCAGGTCCTGGCGTGGCGTGTCGGGCGCCGCGCCCTGCAGGTGCCAGCGGGACAGCAGGCTGTATTGCACCAGCTTGTTGGCCTCCATCTGGTCGGCGAAAAACGCTTCGGCACGTTGCGGGGCCAGGCCATAAGCGGGGGCGGTCGCGTTTACCTGCGCCAGCACCTGCTGTTCGCGCTCGGTGGCCTGCACCGGTTGGCCCTGGTCCCACTTGTGCAGGGCAACGGCGTTGGCCAGGCTCAAGCGCTGTTCGATGGCGTCGAGCAAGGGGGTGAGGGCGAGGCTGCCTGCCGAGGCAGTGGTGCAGCCGGCAAGACTCAAGGCAAGGGTGATGAGGGGCAGGGGGCGCATGGCAATTCTCCGGTTGGGTAAAGCGTCGAGTGTGGAGAAGTGGGCGTATTTCTTGGGGTAGGAAGCTTCCGAAGTTGCAGAAGGCAGAAACAGAAACGGCCTCCCGAAGGAGGCCGTTTCCAGTGACGTTGATCAGCGCCAGGCGCCGATTACATCAGCAGCTGTAGTACAGCTCGTATTCCAGCGGGTGCACGAAGGTGCGGACCTTGATTTCTTCTTCCGACTTCAGCTCGATGAAGGCATCGATGAAGTCATCGGAGAACACGCCGCCCTTGGTCAGGAACGCACGGCCTTTGTCCAGCTCTTCCAGGGCTTCTTTCAGGCTGCCGCAAACCTGCGGGATGTCCTTGGCCTCTTCAGGCGGCAGGTCATACAGGTTCTTGTCGGCCGCATCGCCTGGGTGGATCTTGTTCTGGATGCCGTCCAGGCCAGCCATCAGCAGGGCTGCGAAGGCCAGGTACGGGTTGGCCGATGGGTCCGGGAAGCGCGCTTCGATACGGCGGGCTTTCGGGCTGCCGACGTAAGGAATGCGGATCGAGGCGGAACGGTTGCGAGCCGAGTAGGCCAGCATTACCGGCGCTTCGAAACCTGGGACCAGACGCTTGTAGGAGTTGGTCGACGGGTTGGTGAAGCCGTTCAGGGCCTTGCCGTGCTTGATGATGCCGCCGATGAAGTACAGGGCGGTGTCGGACAGGCCGGCATAGCCTTCACCCGAGAAGGTGTTCTTGCCGTCTTTCCAGATCGACATGTGCACGTGCATGCCGGAGCCGTTGTCGCCGTACAGCGGTTTCGGCATGAAGGTAGCAGTGCGGCCGTAGGCGTCGGCAACGTTGTGCACGACGTATTTCAGGGCCTGTACTTCGTCAGCCTTCTTCACCAGGGTGTTGAACTTGACGCCGATTTCGTTCTGGCCGGCAGTTGCCACTTCGTGGTGGTGAACTTCGACGACCTGGCCCATTTCTTCCAGTGCGTTGCACATGGCAGTACGGATTTCGTGGTCGTGGTCGAACGGCGGAACCGGGAAGTAGCCGCCTTTCACGCCTGGACGGTGGCCTTTGTTGCCGCCTTCCACGTCAGCGCCGGTCATCCACGAGCCTTGCTCGGAGAAGATCTTGAACATCGAGCCGGAGATGTCGGACTGGAACTTCACTTCGTCGAAGATGAAGAACTCAGGCTCTGGGCCGGCGAACACGGTGTCACCGATGCCGGTGCTCTTGAGGTATTCCTCGGCGCGCTTGGCGATGCCGCGCGGGTCGCGATCGTAGCCCTGCATGCTCGACGGGTCGACGATGTCGCAGGTGATGATCAGGGTCGGCTCTTCGGTGAACGGGTCCAGCACGGCGGTGTCGTCGACCGGCATCAGGATCATGTCGGAGGCTTCGATGCCTTTCCAGCCGGCGATGGAGGAGCCGTCGAACATCTTGCCGACTTCGAAGAAGTCTTCGTCCAGGCCATCACGCGCTGGCATGGTCACGTGATGCTGAATGCCTTTGGTGTCCGTGAAACGCAGATCAATCCACTTGACGTCATGATCTTTGATGAGTTGAACCGACTTCGACATGTTGTCCTCCGGATGGTCTAGAGCGCGGTGGGCCGCTGCCCTGGAAAAAAGGGTGTTGCCGGGCGCGGATAGTCGGCCAAGCGTACCTGCCTCACAAGGGAGCAAATTGCATGCCAGTGCCCGAAAATGGCGAGGGCGGGATAAAAGGGGGCGTTTGCGGGCATTTGGTGAGGGGTTGAGGGGTTGAAGCGCACTCTTAAGGGGCGGATTTCAATGGTGGCGCACTAAAAAGGTGCGTTTGTTGAGGGTTGTGCTTCCTTTAAGGGCCTCATCGCCGGCAAGCCGGCTCCCACCAGGTCAACTGCAAGCCTCAAGACCTGCGGTCTCCCCTGTGGGAGCCGGCTTGCCGGCGATGAGGCCGGGGCAGGCAAACATAAATCCAACCTTCTGTACAAAAGTTGGTCAAATCCTGAGCAATTTCCGATATAATTCGCGCCCCTCATTTTCGGCAGGCCCTGCGCGCGCTGTTAAACCAATGAAACTTATCGTCAAAGTCTTTCCAGAGATCACCATCAAGAGCCGGCCGGTGCGCAAGCGCTTCATCCGCCAGCTCGGCAAGAACATCCGCAACGTGCTCAAGGATCTCGATCCGGAGCTCGCGGTCGATGGTGTCTGGGACAATCTCGAAGTGGTCACCCGCGTCGAGGACGAGAAGCTCCAGCGCGAAATGATCGAGCGCCTGACCTGCACCCCGGGTATCACCCACTTCCTGCAGGTCGAGGAATACCCGCTGGGCGACTTCGACGACATCGTCGCCAAGTGCAAGCAGCACTTCGGCCACCTGCTCGAAGGCAAGCGCTTTGCCGTGCGCTGCAAGCGCGGCGGCCACCACGACTTCACCTCGATGGACGTCGACCGCTACGTCGGCAGCCAGCTGCGCCAGCAATGCGGCGCCGCCGGCATCGACCTGAAGACCCCTGAAGTGCTGGTACGCATCGAAATCCGCAACCAGCGCCTGTACGTGATCCACAACCAGCACCAGGGCATCGGCGGCTACCCGCTGGGCGCCCTGGAGCAGACCCTGGTGCTGATGTCCGGTGGTTTCGACTCCACCGTGGCGGCCTACCAGATGATGCGCCGCGGCCTGATGACCCACTTCTGTTTCTTCAACCTCGGCGGCCGTGCCCACGAGCTGGGGGTGATGGAAGTCGCCCACTACCTGTGGAAGAAGTACGGCAGCAGCCAGCGCGTGCTGTTCATCAGCGTGCCGTTCGAGGAAGTGGTCGGCGAGATCCTCAACAAGGTCGACAACAGCTACATGGGCGTGACCCTCAAGCGCATGATGCTGCGCGGCGCCGCGCACATGGCCGATCGTCTGGATATCGAAGCGCTGGTCACAGGCGAGGCGATCTCCCAGGTCTCGAGCCAGACGCTGCCGAACCTGTCGATCATCGATTCGGCCACCGACAAGCTGGTGCTGCGCCCGTTGCTGGCCAGCCACAAGCAGGACATCATCGACCAGGCCACCGAAATCGGCACCGCCGACTTCGCCAAGCACATGCCCGAATACTGCGGCGTGATCTCGGTGAACCCGACTACCCATGCCAAGCGCCACCGCATGGAGCATGAAGAGAAGCAGTTCGACATGGCGGTGCTCGAGCGTGCCCTGGAGCGTGCCAAGTTCATCTCGATCGACCATGTGATCGACGAGCTGGGCAAGGACGTGGAAGTCGAGGAAGTGCGCGAAGCGCTGCCGGGCCAGATCGTCATCGACATCCGCCACCCCGACGCCCAGGAAGACCAACCGCTGCTGATCGACGGCGTCGAAGTGCAGGTCATGCCGTTCTATGCGATCAACAGCAAGTTCAAGCAGCTGGATGAAACCCGCCAGTACCTGCTTTATTGCGACAAAGGTGTGATGAGCCGCCTGCACGCACACCACCTGCTCAGTGAGGGACATGCCAATGTGCGTGTTTATCGTCCGGCATAAGATGCCAGGGCTGTATGGCGGCAGCATCCGCCATCGCCCTCCCGACCGCCGGGCCTGCTGAGCCTTTTAACTTCATATTGGCCGCCTAGACTGGCGGCAACCGAATCCTCTGATCGAGATACAGTTGTGATCGAAAATCTGCGTAACATCGCCATCATCGCCCACGTTGACCATGGTAAAACCACCCTGGTCGACAAACTCCTGCGTCAGTCCGGCACTCTGGAGCGTAACGAGCTCAACGACGAGCGCGTCATGGACTCCAACGACCAGGAAAAAGAGCGCGGCATTACCATTCTGGCGAAGAACACCGCCATCAACTGGAACGGCTACCACATCAACATCGTCGACACCCCCGGCCACGCCGACTTCGGTGGCGAGGTTGAGCGTGTAATGTCGATGGTCGACTCCGTGCTGCTGCTGGTCGACGCCCAGGACGGCCCGATGCCGCAAACCCGCTTCGTGACCAAGAAGGCCTTCGAAGCCGGCCTGAAGCCGATCGTCGTGATCAACAAGGTCGACCGTCCGGGCGCGCGTCCTGACTGGGTTCTGGACCAGATCTTCGACCTGTTCGACAACCTCGGTGCCACCGACGAACAGCTGGACTTCAAAGTCGTCTACGCCTCGGCCCTGAACGGCATCGCCGGCCTGGACCACACCGAGATGGGCGAAGACATGACCGCCCTGTACCAGGCTGTCATCGACCACGTTCCAGCGCCAGCCGTTGACCGTGACGGTCCATTCCAGATGCAGATCTCCGCACTGGACTACAACAGCTTCCTGGGTGTGATCGGCGTTGGCCGTATTGCCCGTGGTCGCATCAAGCCGAACACCCCGGTTGTCGCCATCGACGCCGACGGCAAGAAGCGTAACGGCCGTATCCTCAAGCTGATGGGCCACCACGGCCTGCACCGCGTCGACGTCGAAGAAGCCCAGGCTGGCGACATCGTCTGCATCAGCGGTTTCGACGAGCTGTTCATCTCCGACACCCTGTGCGACCCGACTGCCGTCGAGGCGATGAAGCCGCTGACCGTTGACGAGCCTACCGTTTCGATGACCTTCCAGGTCAACGACTCGCCGTTCTGCGGCAAGGAAGGCAAGTTCGTCACCAGCCGTAACATCAAGGACCGTCTGGACAAAGAGCTGCTGTACAACGTTGCCTTGCGCGTTGAAGAAACCGACTCCCCAGACAAGTTCAAGGTCTCGGGCCGTGGCGAGCTGCACCTCTCGGTACTGATCGAAACCATGCGTCGCGAAGGCTTCGAGCTGGCCCTGGGCCGTCCGGAAGTGATCATCCGTGAAGTGGACGGCGTGAAGCAGGAACCGTTCGAAAACGTCACCATCGACATCCCTGAAGAATCCCAGGGCAAGGTCATGGAAGAGATGGGCCTGCGTAAGGGCGACCTGACCAACATGGTTCCGGATGGCAAGGGCCGTGTACGCCTGGAGTACAACATCCCGGCTCGTGGTCTGATCGGTTTCCGTAACCAGTTCCTGACCCTGACCAACGGTGCAGGCATCCTGACCTCGATCTTCGATCGCTACGACGCTGTGAAGTCCGGCCACATGTCCGGCCGTCAGAACGGCGTACTGGTTTCGGTCGAAACCGGCAAGGCGCTGACCTACTCGCTGGAAACCCTGCAGGCGCGTGGCAAGCTGTTCGTCGAGCACGGCCAAGAGATCTACAACGGTCAGATCATCGGCCAGAACAGCCGCGACAACGACCTGGGCGTCAACCCTACCAAGGGCAAGAAGCTCGACAACATGCGTGCTTCGGGTAAAGACGAAGTCATCGCCCTGGTTCCGCCTGTTCGCTTCACCCTGGAGCAGGCTCTGGAATACATCCAGGAAGACGAGCTGTGCGAAGTCACGCCGAAGTCCATCCGTCTTCGCAAGAAGATCCTGGACGAAAGCGAGCGTACCCGCGCTGCCAAGAAAGCCAAGAACAGCTGAGTTAGCTTTGGCTGAATGAAAACGCCCCCGGTCGAAAGGCCGGGGGCGTTTTTGTTTGCCTTGTTGAAAGCTTCGTAGGAAGTCGCTGTCTTTTGTTGGTGCATGGTGACGGCGAAAAGCACAGCACCCTGATTAGACGTCCGAGTCGCCGAGCACGGCGGCCAAATGGGCGTGGATCCGTTGTGGCGTCGATCAGCGATGTGCCCAAACACTCCATCACCCTCATGGATTCGTAGAGTACTCAGTGAATGCCCAGGGCTATTGTTGCCCTTGAAGATGTATTTCCCTGTTTTTAGGCGTTGCGTTCAGGCTTATTTTTGGCTTTCCGATACTTCTTGGTTGGGAGAGTCAACGTATGACTGGGGTTCTTGCGTGTCGTGATATTTGTATTATTGATGACGGCATTACAGACGATGAACATTCAAAGATTTTAAAGCTTTTAGCGGGTTCGCTATGGCGATATGGGTGGCCCTATCCCTACTCGCCGCTTGACCGGCCATGCTGGCATAGTTTTATTGCCGGCACTCGTCGTGATGAGTTGGAAGACTGTGAACAGGAATTACGCCAGCGTTCAGATTGGGGGTTTCTTGCAGATATATGGGCGCGTATGAAAACAGCGCATATGCCATCCGCGATATTGTTGGGTGTGTATGCCAATGGTCAGACAAGCGGCCAGGATGGCCCCATTCATCGTGATAATACCGATCAGGCGCCTGGTAGAACGGTAATGGTTTTCTGTAGCGAACACTGGGCTACGTGCTGGGGCGGGGAATTGGTTTTTTATAGCTATGACAAGGAAAGTATTGTCATGGCGGTTCAACCCAATCCTAAGCGAGTTGTCATTTTTAATGGGCAGGTGCCTCATGGTGCGAGGGCACCCGCCGCTAGTTGCAATCGCCTACGAATGAGTGTGGCTTTCAAAACTCTGATCAGGGAGTAATGGGTCATGACCAAAACTGTTGAAGTCATCATGGGGTATGTCGATACACCGGTAGGCGTGGGGGCGGCAGCTACAGCGTTGACGGATCAATACAATAGTGATAAGTCAGGATTTGCTTTGGTGAACCAGAGTGTTCAGACGGGGGCGGCAGTGGCGGGTATTACATCAATTGTGAAGTTGGCTGCTGGTTTCACTCCATTTCTGAATATAAACACAAATACACTTGCGGCTACTACCGTATTGCTCAAAATTACGGCTCAGTACCGAACGGATCAGACTTTTGATGAGGGGGATATATTAAGTTTGGTAGGGAATGTTGCGGGAGTTGTGGGTGGGGTGACATTGTTGGCTGGGGCAGGTCGGGTGGCTGGTGTATTTACCGCTATAGGCGTGGCTGCAAATATTGTAGGAATTGTAAACTCAGATACGGCGAAAAATCTGTACCAGACCTTAGTAGATCCGATTTTGCAAAGGCATTTTTTTGAAAATCCGAATGCGACTTACCCTGATTATTGGGTTGCGCCAGACTTGACGCTTGCAACACTTGCCCAGATTCATACAGTGTATGCAGGGAAAGTTGCTGTTACCCGTTGGGATCCTGATACGCAAAATGTTGCAATTGATGGCGATAGCCTTCATCTCTACGAAATTGTTGGTGGCAGCGGTGGTGGGTATATTGGTGTGCCTGGTGTAATTGAAGGACCTCTGGTATTTCCATTGCCGGAGTCTCCAGGGTGGAGCATTGATATCGGGCCGTTAGAAATCATCCCGCCGGGAGGAGGGCTCGGAGGTACTGACAGGTATCATTGATGCGATTTAGCTGAAGTGGTTCAAGGGGAATTGATCCGAGGAGGGGTGTTTGGCTTCACTTACTGAGTTTATTAAAGTGCTTTCGGAGGCTCCTCCTAAGCAGCGTGTTCAATTACTTTTGGTCGTCGCAGTCAGTATGCTGGCTTTCACTGCGCTCTATATCGATGACTTAAGAACGTACACAGCACCCGATATGTCCAACATGACTGTCATAGAAGGGCGAATTTCCGGATACCCAAGCGGTTGGGAGCATAACAGGGGCCTGCTAAAATTCAGCGTTTCGTACATGTTCGAAGGCGTTCGTCAAGGGAAGCGCATCTACACCTACCCTGAGCTCTTCGAGCAGTCAGGGCTGAAAATCAATTCAAAGGTATTGCTGACAGTCGAGCGCCTGGAAGAAGGTAGCATGGTGCGCGAGCTGGCCACATTGGACGGACGAGTTCTTTATGATGATCGATTCAACCAGCAAGTCATCGCCTGGAACAACGAGTCGATAAGAGCCTCGCTGGTGCTGGGTATTCTGGGGGCAATCGTTGTCGCAGTCGTCGCATTGATCACGGTTGTACGCAATCGGCGGGAAATCTTTCAGGCTCGCCGATCTTAGCGTCAGCTTGCCGATGGGGGTGAATTTTGCCTGTTCTCACAGGTGTCATTTATACCCGCGCACCGGCTACCTGAAAGTGATCAGAGCAAGCAGGGATCAGCGCACGTTGGCCTTGGGCTTATAAGCACAGTACCCCGGCCGCGGCCCGATCTTGGGGTGGTTGCGGCAGGTGTCCGGGCGCTTGTCATAAATGGTGCACAGCCGGCTCTTACGATCCAGATAGAGGCAATCGTCGTTGCTCATGCGGGTCAGGGTGAAGATCCCCGACTTCTGGTTGAAGCGCTCGATGATGCCGTCTTTCTGCAGGCGTTTGGCGATGTTCTTCGGTGGCTCGTCCTTTTCGAACTCGTCCACCACGCCAATGCGGATCAGGTCTTTGATCTTCACTTCCACCGGCAGGGTGCAGCAGGTCGAATGGCAGCCCCCGCACATGTGGCTGGCATAGCGCTGCCAGGTTTCCAGGCGGTCGACTTCGGCTGCGGCAATCAGGGTCGTTTTCATCGTTATATAAGAGCGGGATCACGGTCTTGGGGCGCGCGATCATACCGGAGTTGTTCAATTTGTGAACAACCTTTTGCCGGATTCATCTGCCGGGCATGAAAACTGCGAACCGTGGCTGTCACTCCCTGTCGAAGGGTCTAGTCTCAACACTCTCCCTCCGCTTTCGTCAACTTGCCCGAGGATGCCGCATGTCCCAGGAACCCAAAGCACGTGACGCCGAGGTGGCCGATTTTCGCGCCGCTGTACTGGACAAGCTGACCTACGCGGTCGGCAAGGACCCGGAACACGCCTTCGACCACGACTGGTTCGAAGCCATCGCCCTCGCGGCCCGCGACCACATGGTCGATCACTGGATGGACCACACCCGGCAGGCCTACCGGCGCAGCCAGAAACGGGTGTACTACCTCTCCCTGGAATTTCTCATTGGCCGGCTGCTGTACGACAGCCTGAGCAACCTGGGCCTGCTGGACATTGCCCGCGACGCGCTGCAAGGCCTGGACGTGGACCTGGAACGCATTCGCCTGCTCGAGCCGGACGCGGCGCTGGGCAATGGCGGCCTCGGCCGTTTGGCCGCGTGTTTCATGGAAAGCATGTCGACCCTCGGCATCGCTGCCCACGGCTATGGCATCCGCTATGAACACGGCCTGTTCCGCCAGGCCGTGGTCGATGGCTGGCAGCAGGAGCAGACCGAAAACTGGCTGGACTTCGGCAACCCCTGGGAGTTCGAGCGGGCCGAGGTGATCTACCCGATCAGCTTCGGTGGCAGCGTGGAAACGGTCAACGACAGCCACGGCAGGCAGCGCCAGGTGTGGTGGCCGGGTGAAACGGTGCGGGCGGTGGCCTACGACACGCCGGTGGTCGGCTGGCGCGGCGCCAGCGTCAACACCTTGCGCCTGTGGCGTGCGCGGGCGCTGGAAGAGCTGCACCTGGAGCGCTTCAATGCTGGCGACCACCTGGGCGCCGTCGCCGAAGTGGCGCGGGCCGAAAGCATCTCGCGGGTGCTGTACCCGGCAGACAGCACCGAGGCGGGGCAAGAGCTGCGCCTGCGCCAGGAATACTTCTTCGTCTCGGCGTCGCTGCAAGACCTGCTGCGCCGCCACCTGAACATGCACAAGGACCTGCTCAACCTGCCGGACGCCGCGGCCATCCAGCTCAACGACACCCACCCCTCGATCGCCGTGGCGGAGTTGATGCGCTTGCTGGTCGACCAGCACGAGGTGCCGTGGGACAAGGCCTGGGAGCTGACCGTCGGCACGCTCGCCTACACCAACCACACCCTGCTGCCCGAGGCCCTGGAAACCTGGCCGGTGGCGCTGATGGAGCGCATGCTGCCGCGGCACATGCAGATCATCTACCTGATCAACGCCTTCCACATCGACGGCCTGCGGGCCAAGGGCCTGCACGACTTCGACGTGCTGCGCGCGGTGTCGCTGATCGAGGAAGAGGGCGGGCGCCGGGTGCGCATGGGCGCCCTGGCGTTCCTTGGCTCGCACAGCGTCAACGGTGTGTCGGCGCTGCACAGCCAGCTGATGAAGAGCACGGTGTTCGCCGAGCTGCACAAGCTCTACCCGCAACGGATCAACAACAAGACCAACGGCATCACCTTCCGCCGCTGGCTGTACCAGTCCAACCCGCAGCTCACGGCGATGCTGGTGGAAGCCCTGGGCCCCGAGCTGCTGGACGACCCGCAAGGGCGCCTGGCCGAACTGGTGCCGTTCGCCGACAAGAGCAGCTTTCGCAAGGCATTCGCCGCGCAGCGCCTGCACAGCAAGCGGGCGCTGGCCAGCATCATCCAGGACCGCCTCGGCATCACGGTCAACCCCGAGGCGCTGTTCGATGTGCAGGTCAAGCGCATCCACGAATACAAGCGCCAGTTGCTCAACCTGCTGCACACCGTGGCCCTGTACCAGGCCATACGCAACGACCCCAGCACCCACTGGGTGCCGCGGGTGAAGATCTTCGCCGGCAAGGCCGCGGCGAGCTACCACCAGGCCAAGCTGATCATCAAGCTGGCCAACGACATCGCCCGGGTAGTCAACAACGACCCGACCGTGCGCGGCCTGCTCAAGGTGGTGTTCCTGCCCAACTACAACGTCAGCCTGGCCGAAAGCATCATCCCGGCGGCCGACCTGTCCGAGCAGATTTCCACCGCCGGTTACGAGGCCTCCGGCACCAGCAACATGAAGTTCGGCCTCAACGGTGCGCTGACCATCGGCACCCTGGATGGCGCCAACGTCGAGATGTGCGAGCAGGTGGGGGCGGACAACATGTTCATCTTCGGCCTCACCGCGCAGCAGGTCGAGGCGCGCCGGCGGGCCAACGACTTTGGTGCCGGTGCCGCGATTGCCGGCTCCCATCGCCTGAGCGACGTGCTGCAGGCGATCCGCAGCGGGGTGTTCTCGCCGGATGACCCGGGGCGTTACGCCGGCTTGATCGATGGCCTGGTGGCTTATGACCGGTTCCTGGTGTGCGCCGATTTCGATGCCTACTGGGATGCCCAGCGCAGGGTCGAGGAGTTGTGGCACACGCCGCAGGAATGGTGGCGCATGGCGGTGCTGAACACCGCGCGGATGGGCTGGTTCTCGTCGGACCGGACCATCCGCGAATATGCCACCGAGATCTGGAAGGCGCTGGACTGAGGCATGGGGCCGCATAGCGGCCCGATCGCCGGCAAGCCGGCTCCCACAGGGGGTGTGCATGCGCGGTCGAGGTGGGAGCTGGCTTGCCAGCGATTGGGCTGCGCAGCAGCCCCACCTGACCATCGGCCTGGCGAGCGCTGAACTACCGACCTATTGTGCCGTCTGACAGCCCAGGCGAGTCTCATCGCTCGCTAGCTCGCAACTCTCCCTGTAAACTGCGGGGGTTTTTCTCCCCCAATCCTTTCGGAGCCATACATGTCCCGCGTTACCCTGAGTCGCTATCTGATTGAGCAGACCCGCAGCAACAATACCCCTGCCGATCTGCGCTTCCTGATCGAAGTGGTGGCGCGTGCGTGCAAGGAAATCAGCCACCATGTCTCCAAAGGCGCCCTGGGCGGCGTACTGGGCAGCATGGGCACCGAAAACGTGCAGGGCGAAGTGCAGAAGAAGCTCGACGTGATTTCCAACGACATCCTGCTCGAAGCCAACGAGTGGGGCGGCCACCTGGCCGGCATGGCCTCCGAGGAAATGGACAACGCCTACCAGATTCCGGGCAAGTACCCCAAAGGCGCCTACCTGCTGGTCTTCGACCCGCTGGACGGCTCGTCGAACATCGACGTCAACGTTTCGGTCGGCACCATCTTCTCGGTACTGCGTTGCCCTAACGAGTACCTGAGCCAGAACGAAACCCTGAACGAAAACGCCTTCCTGCAGCCAGGTACCGAGCAGGTCGCCGCCGGTTACGCCATCTACGGCCCGCAGACCATGCTGATCCTGACCCTGGGCAACGGCGTCAAGGGCTTCACCCTGGACCGCGAGCTGGGCAGCTTCGTGCTGACCCACGAGAACATCCAGGTGCCGGCAACCACCGCCGAATTCGCCATCAACATGTCCAACCAGCGTCACTGGGAAGCCCCGGTACAGCGCTACGTGGGCGAGCTGCTGGCGGGCGAGACCGGCCCGCTGAAGAAGAACTACAACATGCGTTGGATCGCCTCGATGGTGGCCGACGTGCACCGCATCCTCACCCGTGGCGGCCTGTTCATGTACCCGCGCGATGCCCGCGAGCCGAGCAAGCCGGGCAAACTGCGCCTGATGTACGAAGCCAACCCGATGTCGTTCATCATCGAGCAGGCCGGCGGCGCGTCCACCAACGGTTACGATCGCATCCTCGACATCAAGCCCGAGAGCCTGCACCAGCGCGTGTCGGTGATCCTCGGCTCGAAGGAAGAGGTCGAGCGTGTGACCGCCTACCACAAGGAGTAACCCATGCTCGCACCTTGGCAGCCGTTGCTGGAATGGTGGTTCGGTTGGGGCAACAGTGCCCAGGCCGTGGCTGACGAGAAGAGCACGCTGTGGTTCGGCAAGCATCACGATGCCGACGCCCAGGCGCTGTTTGGCGATCTGGTCGAGCATGCCCTGGCGGGTGGGCTCGACGAGTGGCAGCAGAGCCCGCAGGGCTGGCTCGGCCTGCTGATCCTGCTGGACCAGCTGCCGCGCATGCTCTACCGCGACACGCCGCGCGCCTTCGAAGGCGACCGGCGTGCGCAGGTGGTGGCGATGCAGGGTTTGCAGAAGGGCTGGGATTACCAGCTGCTGCCGATCCAGCGGGTGTTCGTGCTGCTGGTGCTGGAGCATGCCGAGGTGCTGGACTGGCAGAACCTGAGTGTCGAGCGCTACCGGATCCTGCTCGATGAGCAGCCGGAGGCGAGCCGCCGGTTGTTCGAAGGCTTCCTCGACTATGCCGAGCAGCATCAGCGGGTGATTGCCCGGTTCGGGCGCTTCCCCCATCGCAACCTGATGCTGGGCAGGCCCAGCACCAGTGAAGAGATGGACTTTTTGCTGGAGCCTGGGTCCAGGTTCTGAGGTGATGGGCCTGCTGCGCAGGCCTTTCGCGACACAAGGCCGCTCCTACAGGAACATGCGATCCCCTGTAGGAGCGGCCTTGTGTCGCGAAAGGGCCGCAAAGCGGCCCCGTCCATCTCAGATCCTGAAACTCCCCACCAACTGCTGCAACCGATCGACCTGATGCTCAAGGTCGGTGCAGGCACGCAACGTGCTCTGCAAGTTCTGCACCCCTTCCTGATTCAGCGTATTGATCTCGGTGATGTCGACATTGATCGACTCGACCACGGCCGTCTGTTCCTCGGTCGCCGTGGCCACCGACTGGTTCATACCATCGATTTCGCCAATGCGCTGGGTCACGCTGCCCAGGCGCTCACCCGCCTGGTTGGCAATGCCCACGCTATGGTCGCTGTGCTCGCGGCTCTGGTTCATGGTGCTGACCGCCACCTGCGCACCGGCCTGCAATTCCTCGATCAGGCGCTGCACCTGCTGCGCTGATTCCTGGGTGCGGTGGGCCAGGTTACGTACCTCGTCGGCCACCACGGCAAACCCGCGGCCTGCCTCGCCGGCCCGCGCCGCCTCGATCGCGGCATTGAGCGCCAGCAGGTTGGTCTGCTGCGAGATGCCGCTGATCACATCGAGAATCTGGCCGATGTTCGCCGTGTGCGCATTCAGCGTTTCGATGTTGCCGCAGGAGTCGCTGATGCGCGCCGAGAGCTGGTTCATCACCTCGATGGTGCGCCCCACCACCTGCTGGCCATCCTGCGCCAGGCCCCGGGCCTCGCTGGAGTGCTGCGAGGCCAAGGCGGCGTTCTGGGCGATTTCCTGGGCGGCGGCGCCCAGCTGGTTGATGGCCGCGGCCACGCTGCTGGTGCGGCTCGACTGCTGGTCGGCGTTGTGGATCGAGGCGTTCGAGGCGCTCACCACCTGGCTGGCCACCGCGTTGACCTGGCCGGTGGCCGAGGCCACTTCGCGAATCGACTCGTGGATGCGCTCGACGAAGCGGTTGAACGATTGCCCCAGGCTGCCGAATTCATCCTGGGCGTGGATGCTCAGGCGCCGGGTCAGGTCGCCTTCACCCTCGGCGATGTCGTGCATGGCGCGGCCCATCAGGTGCAGCGGCTCCATCAGCACGCGAATCAGCAGGCCGAGCAGGGCGATGATCACCACCACGGCAATCAGCGTGGCGACGATCGCCGAGGTGCGCAGTTCGCCGAGCATGGCAAAGGCGGCGTCCTGGTCGACCACCAGGGCCACGTACCAGTCCGCCGAGGGCACGCCGTCGACGTGGGTGAAGTTGATGAACTGCTTGCGGCCATCGAGCTCGACTTCCTTCAGGCCGCTGCCGATGCGCGGGGTGTCGAGCGGGTACACGTCGGCCAGGCTCTTGAGCGCAAGCTCGGCCTTGGGGTGGATCAGGATCTTGCCCTCGCCGTTGACGATGAAGGCGTGGCCATGGCCCTCGAAGTTCAGCGTGTTGATCAGGTTGCTGATGGTCTGCAGGTCGGTGTCGGCACCACTGACGCCCAGCAGGCGGCCCGCTTGCTGGACCGGCGTGGCCAGGGTGATCACCAGCTTGCCGGCAGACGCCGAAATGTACGGCTCGGTGACGATGGTGCGGGTGCCGGCGCTGGCGGCCTTGTACCAGCCGCGAACCCGCGGGTCGTAGTCGGCGGCGCGGTTGCCCAGCGGTACCGATTGCATGCTGCCGTCCTGGCCGCCGAAATAGGTGAGCTGGAAATTGCTGCCATACACCGGCAGCGCCAGGCTGCGGTCGAGGCTGGCCTTGCCGGGGCCATCGATGGCAATTTGCTGGGCCAGCGAGTCGAGCAGCTGGATGCGGCTGTCGAGCCAGTTGCGGATGGTGCCCGCGGTGAGGCCGCCCAACTCCTGCAAGGTGTTTTGCGTATCGCTGCGCAGCGACTGGCGCTGGCGGTAGTCGTTGAACAGCACGAAACAGGTGAAGGCAACGGCCACCACGAGGGCGGCGGCCAGCAGGATCTTGTGGCTGAACTTCAGGTTCTTGGTCATTTTTTTGCGGTCTGCACAAGGCACGTCGGAGGGGAGGCTGCGGCAATTCGCCACAGCCGCTTGCTGTGTCGTCCGCGGCGGCGGAAACATTAATCGTTTGCGCAGGTCCAGCCGACCAACGGCGTAGAACGAAAGGGGGGGTGGCAGGGAACCAGGGGAGGATTTTCCCGTCGAAGGTCACTGCAGGCCACTCGCCTGTTTCCACCTTTCAGGAGTGTTCCTTCATGTCGTTGCGTTCCCTCGCCCTGTTGTCCTTGTGCGTCGTCCTGACTGCGTGCAGCAAGATCAATCAGGAAAACTATTCCAAGCTCAAGGCCGGTATGAACAAGGCCGAGGTCGAGCAACTGCTCGGCACGCCCACCGAGTGCTCCGGCGCCCTGGGCATGAGCAGCTGCACCTGGGGGGACGAGAAGAGCTTCATCAGCGTGCAGTACGCCGCGGACAAGGTACTGATGTATTCCGGGCAGGGCCTCAAATGACCCGTGTGCACCTGCTGCTGGGGTTGTGCCTGGTGATGCTGCTCGGTGGCTGCGCCACCTCGGCCAACGACCCGCTGGTTCCCAAGACCGCGGGCAATGTCGACCTCAAGCGCTACCAGGGCAAATGGTATGAGCTGGCGCGCCTGCCGATGCCGTACCAGAGTGAGTGCGCCCAGTCCGAGGCGCATTACAACCTCAAGCCCGATGGCTCGTATGGCGTGCTCAACCGTTGCCGCACGATGGGTGACGAGTGGCTGCGCGCCGAGGGCCACGCCAACATCCAGGAGCCGGGGCATACCGACAGGCTGTGGGTCGAGTTCGACAACTGGTTCACCCGCCTCGTGCCGGGGCTGACCAAGGGCGAGTACTGGATCCTGTACGTGGACGATCGCTACCGCACCGCCATCGTCGGCAGCCCGGATCGCAAGTACCTGTGGATTCTTTCGCGCACGCCGACCTTGCCGGCCTGGGAGCGCGAGAGCCTGTTGTCCAAGGCGCGGCAGCAGGGGTATGACACCAGCCGGCTGATCTGGCGCACGCCGGACAAGCAGATCGTGCAGATGCACTGAGGTTGCCAGTACTGGCCCCATCGCCGGCAAGCCGGCGATAGGCCTGTTCGTTAACCCAGCAATTGGCGCAGTACTTCCACAAACGCCCGCGCACTGTCCGCTTCCTGCGCGTGGCGCCCCTGGCGCACCACCCACTGCCCGTTCACCATCACATCGCGCACCTGGCGATCGCCACCGGCGAACAGCCAGCGGTTGAGAATCGCATCGCCCTCGGCCATGGCGATGTACGGGTCCTGCCCATCCAGCACCAGCCAGTCGGCACGCTTGCCCACCGCCAATTCGCCCAGCGGCTGCCCCAGCGCCTGGGCGCCGCCGCTCAGGGCCGCGTCATACAACGTGCGCCCGACCATCGGCTGGTCTTCGCGGTAGAGCCGGTTGCGGCGCTGGTCGCGCAGGCGTTGGCCATACTCCAGCCAGCGCAGTTCCTCGACCACGCTCAGTGACACATGGCTGTCCGAGCCAATGCCCATGCGCCCGCCCTGGGCCAGGTAGTCCACGGCCGGGAAAATACCGTCGCCCAGGTTGGCCTCGGTGGTCAGGCACAGGCCCGCCACCGCGCCGCTGCGGGCCATCGCCGTCACCTCCTGCGGGTCGGCATGGGTGGCATGCACCAGGCACCAGCGCGCATCCACATCGACGTGGTCGTACAGCCACTGCAACGGGCGCTGGCCGCTCCAGGCCAGGCAGTCGTCGACTTCCTTCTGCTGCTCGGCGATGTGGATGTGGACCGGGCATTGTCGGTCGCTCGCGCCGAGCACCTCGGCAATCTGCCCCGGGGTTACCGCGCGCAGCGAATGGAAGCACAGGCCCAGCTGCTGCGCCGGTTGCGCGGCCAGCAGTGGGGCCAGCTGCGCTTGCAGGTTCAGGTATTGCTCGGTGGAGTTGATGAAGCGCCGCTGCCCGTCGTTGGGCGCCTGGCCGCCAAAGCCGGCGTGGCTGTACAGCACCGGTAGCAGGGTCAGGCCGATGCCGCAGCTGGCGGCGGCCGCGCTGATGCGGCGCGACAGCTCGGCCGGGTCGGCGTAGGCCTTGCCCGCCTGGTCATGGTGCACGTAGTGGAACTCGGCCACCGAGGTGTAGCCGGTCTTGAGCATCTCGATGTAGAGCTGGCGGGCGATGACCTCCAATTGCTCCGGGGTGACCTTGCCGACCAGCCGATACATCAGCTCGCGCCAGGTCCAGAAGCTGTCGTTGGGGTTGCCCGCCACTTCCGCCAGGCCCGCCATGGCCCGCTGGAAGGCATGCGAATGCAGGTTGGGCATGCCGGGCAGCAAAGGCCCGTTCAGCCCCTCGGCGCCCTCGGCGCTGGCATCGGCTGCAATGGCGGCCAGCAGGCCATCGGTGGTGACTTCTAAACGGACATTATTGGCCCAACCGCTGGGCAGCAGGGCACGTTCGGCAAAGTAGGCGGGCATTGCGCTATCCTGTTATTGTTCAACTTGTATATACATATACAGCCGTTTGCCTGCCGGGTAAACTCCGGCAAGCTACCTTCAATCACTTCGCACAAGGATCAAACGCCGTGCCGACACCTCCTGTCTCCGCGCTGGTAGCCCAGATGGGCGAGGGCCCGGCGCCGCTGTATGCCCGGGTCAAGCAGATGATCGTCCAGCAGATCGAAAACGGCAGCTGGCCGCCGCACCACCGGGTGCCGTCCGAGAGCGAGCTGGTCAGCCAGCTGGGCTTCAGCCGCATGACCATCAACCGCGCCCTGCGCGAGCTCACCGCCGAAGGGCTGCTGGTGCGCATGCAGGGCGTGGGTACCTTCGTTGCCGAGCCCAAGACCCGCTCCGCGCTGTTCGAGGTCAACAACATCGCCGACGAGATTGCCGCGCGCGGCCACCAGCATAGCTGCCAGGTCATCGTCCTGGCCGAGGAAGCGGCCGGCTCCGAGCGCGCCCTGGCGCTGGACATGCGCGAAGGCCAGCGGGTGTTCCATTCGCTGATCGTGCACTTCGAGAACGGCGTGCCGGTGCAGATCGAAGACCGCTTCGTCAACGCGCTGATCGCCCCGGACTACCTCAAGCAGGACTTCACCCGGCAAACGCCATACGCCTACCTGTCCCAGGTGGCGCCGCTGACCGAAGGCGAGCACGTGGTCGAGGCGATTCTCGCCGAGCCCGACGAGTGCAAGCTGCTGCAGATCGAACGCGGCGAGCCTTGCCTGCTGATCCGCCGGCGCACCTGGTCGGGCCGCCAGCCGGTGACCGCGGCGCGGCTGATCCACCCCGGTTCCCGTCATCGCCTGGAAGGACGTTTCAGCAAATGAGCCAGTTGCAGTTAGTGCGTGCCCAAGATTACCCGCGCATGCCGTGGAAGAACGGCGGGGGCTTTACCGAGGAGATCACCCGCGATGCCGGCGATGGCCTGGACGGCTTCGGCTGGCGCCTGTCGATCGCCGATATCGAGGCGTCCGGTGGCTTTTCCAGTTTTGCCGGTTACCAGCGCATCATCACCGTGCTGCAGGGCGATGGCATGCGCCTGACCGTGGACGGCGAGCACGCCCGGCCGCTGTTGCCGTTCGATGCCTATGCCTTCAGTGGCGAGAGCCAGGTGAGCTGCACCTTGCTGGGTGGGCCGATTCGCGATTTCAACCTGATCTATGCGCCTGGGCGTTACCGGGCGCGCTTGCAGTGGTTCAACGGTGGCAGCCGGCTGTTCAGTGCGGCCGATACGGTGCTGGTGTTCAGTGCCCAGGCCGAGCTGCAGGTGAGCATCGATGGCCAGGCGCGTTCGCTGGGTTTGTATGACTGCTTGCAGCAGAGCGGCAACCAGCGGTTGCTGGAAGTGGATGTGCTGGGGCGCTGCTGCGTGATCGAGCTGATCCAACTCTCGTAGTGCTAGCACTGGCCCCATCGCCGGCAAGCCGGCTCCCACAAGGTTTCTCGGCAACCCTGGAGGCGGTGTGGGAGCCGGCTTGCCGGCGATAGGGCCCGTACAACCCCCACAAAAGTTACCCGGTAACGCTCCCAAACGGAGCAGCCTGTTACCGTTCGCCCCAGGATGGCGCAATGCCATCGCCCTGCAGCACGGTGA